>CANMXU010000004.1 GCA_947501935.1 uncultured Alteromonadaceae bacterium | reverse complement strand
TATCAAAACGCACTAGCAGAGCGTATTAACGGTATACTCAAACAAGAATTTCTTTTATATAAATGCCGAGATATTGAAGAATTAAAACAACTCGTTGAGGAATCAATATTGATATACAATCAAATGAGGCCGCACTTAAGTTTAGGAATGAAAACACCAGAGCAAGTGCACAAAAAAGACCAGGAGCAAAAGCTACTGGCCTTTCATTAAAAACTGTCAACGTATATCAGGACGAGACAACTAGTACAAAAAGCATGTGTTTATAGTTAAGTACTAACCCGCTTATATTCACGGTATTGTGGCAGCCAGAAGTTGCGTTCAATTTTAGCCATCAGCATTTCATCTGAAATTTCTAATGCTAAACCTTGTTGGTAAGCAACTTTAGCTACGGCGAAGGCAATGTTTTTACTTAAGTTGGCAATTTCAGTTAATGGCGGTAGTAGCTCGCCTTTACCGGTATTGGCAAGCGGTGAAGCTTTGGCTAAGGTTTCACTGGCAACCATCAACATTTCGTCGGTGATAAAGTTTATATTGGCAGATACTACGCCAAGGCCAATACCCGGGAATATATAGCTGTTGTTACATTGTGCTACTGGATAAATTTTCCCTTGATATTCTACCGGTTCAAACGGGCTACCTGTAGCAATAATTACTTCGCCTTGAGTCCACTCAATCACTTGTGTTGGTGTGGCTTCTACTTGTTTTGACGGATTACTTAGCGGGAAAATAATTGGCACAGCACAATACGACTTCATCGCTTTGATCACTGCTTCACTAAATAATCCTGCTTGCCCTGAAACACCAATTAGAATATCCGGCTTGGCACCATGCATTACTTCAAGTAACGAGGCGAAATCACCTGCTATTTGCCAGTCATTCAAGTTAGTTGGCTGTTGTACTAATTTTTCTTGAAAGTCTCGTAAACCTGACATGCCTTGGGTTAATAAGCCAAAACGGTCAACCATATAAACTTGGCTACGCGCTTGCTCTGGTGAAATGCCTTCGCTGATCATCTGGGTAATTATTTGCTCTGCAATACCACAACCAGCAGAGCCAGCGCCAACAAAAGCAACTTTTTGCGCTGACAGTTTCACGTTTTTACTACGACACGCCGCTAATAAAGTACCCACGGTAACTGAAGCGGTACCTTGAATATCGTCATTAAAACAGCAAATTTCTTCTTTATAACGGTGTAATAACGGCATGGCATTTGGTTGAGCAAAGTCTTCAAATTGCAACATTACATGGGGCCAACGGCGTTTTACCGCTTTTATGAAACAATCAAGAAAGTCGTCGTATTCATCTTGTGGAATGCGTTTGTGGCGATTACCCATATACATAGGATCAGCCAGCAATTTTTCATTATTGGTGCCTACGTCTAACATTACTGGCAAGGTATAGGCAGGGCTAATACCACCACAGGCGGTATATAAAGAAAGCTTACCAATAGGAATGCCCATGCCGCCAATGCCTTGGTCGCCTAAACCAAGAATGCGTTCGCCGTCGGTAACCACGATAACTTTTACTTTGCCTTTGGTAGCGTTACGTAAAATGTCGTCAAGGTTGTCTTTTTCAGTATGTGAAATAAATAAACCACGCGAGCTGCGATAAATGTCAGAGAATTTTTCACAGGCGTCGCCCACGGTTGGCGTGTAAATAATTGGCATCATTTCGGCCAAGTGCGCCTGTACCAGTTTAAAAAATAAGGTTTCGTTATTATCGTGAATTGCACGTAAATATATGTGTTTGTTTAAGCTGGTTTTAAAGCTGGTATATTGCATATAGGCGCGGTCGACTTGCTCGTCAATGGTTTCGTAGCGCGGTGGTAATAAACCATTTAGGTTAAAGCTTTCACGTTCTTTGGCGGTAAAAGCGCTGCCTTTGTTTAATAGCGGCGTTTCTAAAAGTGCTGGGCCAGCATACGGAATGTAAAGTGGTCGTTTGGCCAGTGTTTTGTTGGAATGATTTGTCATGTTGTAATGTTGCCATTGTCTGGAGATTCAAAGAATTATTTTTATATTTTATATATACATGTCGTGAATATTGAAAATTCATCAAACACATAATTAGCAGCACAGTATAGAGCAATATCTGAGCGCGACAAAGTATTGCTGATAAAAAAATAAAAAACATGGCGATAAGTTGAGCTAATCAACTTCAGCTAATCAACTTCGGAGATCCACGCGAGCTGTATTGCTTCTAGAACTCGCTCGCCACAATGAGCTGGGTCGTCGTCAAAATTTTCTAAGGCTAATACCCATGCACGCAAATCGGTAAAGTGTATTTTTAGTGGGTCAACTTCGGGGTGTAGTTCAATTAAGTCTAAAGCAATATCGAGTGAGTCTATCCATTTTAAGCCCATAGGTTTCTCCTGAGTTTTAGTTTCGGTGCTAGTTTCAGTATTCGTTTGGGGTGACTAGCTGATAAAAGTCACCTGTTCTTTAAAAGATCAGATGGAACCAAAGGCTATCAGCAAGCAGCATTAAAATTAGCCATAAAATAATCATGCGGGTTTTTCGACAAAATTGGCAGTCGGTACGCCACCATTGCATAAAAGAACGTGTCATTAATTACAGATAACGGTATAAAGTGATAATAAAAGTATAACCCAAAAGAGTCGCATAATGTTCGATGCCCTACCGATAACTTTATCTGTTCAAGCAGAGCTTGCCGCGGATATGCCTGCAGGCAAAAAACTGGTTGAGCAATTAGAAGCTTGGCTTAACTTTGAAACCCTAAAAGCTAACTGGTTTGGTAATGAGACGAACACGTTAAGCTGTGTATTTTTATTACTTTCTGAGCAAAGTTTTGCTAAAACGCATCAGCAAATACAACCGCAACTTGAGTTATGGCAAGTTAACGATGAAAGCGGTTATATGATCAAGCAAGCGAAAAACACTAAGAAAGTAAAAGCGGTATTAAAGCTGAGCGATGCAACGCTAGAGGCGGCTAAAACAACACCAGCAATTATTGATATCGAGCTTAGGCAGCTGTTAACGAAAGTGCTTAATGCTATTGCACAAAATAATCAGCTCGACAAAGTTTAATGCTACACACACCTAATTGCATCAGCTAAAGGAGCGCAGCGTGCCAGCTGAAAAATTTATCACTCAGTTACACAGCCCAACGCCAGCAGAGTTTGCTCAGTTACGGGCAAAAATTGGCTGGGGCGAAATTGATTTAACCTTAGCGCAAACAAGTTTAGATAATTCCTTATTCCACGTGGTTATTCGTGAGCACACTAAGTTAATCGCTATGGGACGTATTGTTGGTGACGGCGCGATGTATTTTTATATTCAAGACGTGATAGTTGACCCACAATATCAAGGTTTAGGCTTAGGCACTGCGATTATGGAAAAGATAGAAGCCTATTTATCCGTTAAAGCAACCTCTGGCGCAACCATCGGCTTATTAGCCGCGAAAGGCAAAGAGCCTTTTTATCAGCGCTTCAATTACATTGAAAGACCTAGCGAGTCGTTAGGAAATGGCATGTGTAAGTTTGTTTAGGGTTTACTGTTCAAACCTAATACAATCAGTTACTTTATTAAGCCTATTCTTATTAGTCATATTTTGTATGTCAAACCAGTAATTCAGGATCAATTTTCAAGGAGATTATTTGTGTTTAAAACCCGTATTTCAGCAGCGTTGTTATTGTTAATGTCATCTTCAGTTCTTGGTGATGAAACAAACACCTTAACCGTTGATCGTTTTGTATCAAGCCAACTCACCCTTGCTTTTCCAAATGATAAAAACGAACAGCCAAAATCAAGTGATTTTGAACTGCTTAATTATGTATTAATGAGTAATGAGTTGGGTGAACGCTGGGCGGTTGTTACCTTGAAAAATTCAGCATCGGGTAGCCGAGTTTTAAAAGGTGAGCATTTATTAGCATTATTTGCTGATGGAAACCGTAAACAGCCATTAACCTTTAAACTAAACTTTGAAGCCGATGAAGTGCAATCAATTACCGTTTCATTTGGCGTAAGTAAATTTCCTATTTTAACCATTAGTTCAGCCGCTGATATAAAGGTTTAAATAATTGTTATGCGTTTAAGAGATTTAAAAGGCTTTGGCCCTAAAAGTGAAGAAATTTTAGCTGAAGTTGATATTCATAGTGTTGAAGATTTTATGGCTATTGACCCTTTTGAACTTTATCGGCGACTAAAGCTTAAGGTAAAAGGCACTGGCTTAAATTCTATTTACGCCATTATTGGCGCCCGAGAAGCAAAGCATTGGTAAGAAATTGCTCGAACTCAAAAAACTGAAATATTAATCAAGCTAGACGATATCGGCTTAGCCCCCAAATAAAAATAACTCCCCCTTTTTTTTCCCAGTTTTGCGATAAAAAAAATACCGACCAAAAAAGTTTAACTATTCGGTCGGTATTTCAAATTGGTATTATTTCGCTAGAAGTTTTACTGCACAGCAGCGCGTTATTTCACCGGGAAACCACGGTCACGCATTAACGCTTCCACTTTTGCGTCTCGGCCTCTGAAAGCGCGATATGCATCGGCGGGGTCTACGGCGTTACGTACACTAAATAAATGCTCAACTAATTTAGCCGCAACTTCTTCATCGTAAAAACCACCTTCAGCTTCAGCAAATGCTTCTGCCGCATCAGAAGTTAATACTTCTGCCCACATGTAACCGTAGTAGCTTGACGAATAACCTTCGCCACTAAAAACATGACCAAAGTGCGGGCTACGATGACGCATTACAATTTGCTCAGGCATATTAAGTGCAGCTAAAGTTTCACGCTCAAACTTGTCAGCGTCAATCCCTGTTGGGTCAACGGTGTGAAATTTCATATCAACTAACGCTGAGGCTAAATATTCAGTGGTTTTAAAACCTTGGTTAAAGGTAGCTGCTTGCTTAATTTTTTTAATTAAATCAGCAGGCATGGCTTTTCCGGTTTTATAGTGTACTAAGTAGTTGTTAATAACTTCATCGGTTGATAACCAACGTTCTAATAATTGCGACTGAAATTCAGTGTAATCACGAACGCCGCCATTTAAAGTTGGGTAAGCAACATTTGACGCTAAGAAATGTAAAGCATGACCAAATTCATGGAAGTAAGTTTGCGCGTCATCCCAAGAAATTAAGGTTGGCTCGCCGGCAGTACCTTTACTGAAGTTAGAATTGTTTGACGATAAAACATTGGTTTTACCATTAAAAGTGGTATGGCTTCTATACGTTGTTGCCCAAGCACCCGAGCGTTTTCCTTGACGAGCGAATGGGTCTAAATACCATAAACCAATATGCTCGTTCGAGCTTTTATCGGTAACTTCCCAAACGCGTACATCTTCGTGGAAAACGGGCACAGAGCCGTCGGTAATTTCAGCAAAGTTAAAATTAAATAAACGGCCCGCTACATAGAACATTGCCTCACGTAATTTATTTAATTGTAGGTATTGTTTTACTTCATCTGAGTCTAGGTCGTATTTAGCTTTGCGTACTTGCTCTGCGTAAAAACGGTAATCCCATGGTTCAACTTTTTCAATGCCATCAGCTTTTTTGCCAATAGCGAGCATGTCGTCAACTTCTTCTTCAACACGAGCAATAGCTGCAGGCCAAACAGATTCCATTAACTTAATCGCATTTGCAGGTTTTTTCGCCATGCGATCTTCTAAACGCCAAGAGGCATAATTTTTATAACCTAACAAGACAACACGTTCGTGACGAAGTTTTAAAATTTGCGCAATTAAAGCGTTGTTATCAAACTCATCGCCATTGTCACCACGGTTATAGTAGCTATGCCAAACTTGTTTTCTTAATTCACGTTCGGTTGAATAGGTTAAGAATGGGTCCATTGAAGAGCGGGTATTGGTGATGGCATATTCACCAGCATGGTCACGATCATTAGCTGCCGCTGCTGCCGCATTAATTACTGATTCAGGCAACCCGCCTAGTTGGCTTTTATTTAAATACAGTACGTAGTTTTCTTCATCGGCTAATACGTTATTACTAAACTTCGTATGAAGCTTAGCAAGTTCTTGGTTGATATCAGCGTAACGCGTTTTTTGATCGCCAGATAGCGTTGCGCCATTACGAGCAAAACCGTTATAGGTTAATAACACCAAGCGTTGCTTGTCTGCAGATAAGTTTTTCACTGCTTCTGAATGATAAACCGCAGAAACACGCTCAAACAATTTGCTGTTTTGGTTTATTTTTGAATAGAACCCTGAAATTTTCGGCGCCATCTCAGCCTGAATTTCACGAAACTCTGGGCTAGAAACATTGCTGCTCCAAATGCCCCAATAACTAAATACACGATCAAGCTCGCTACCTGTGCCCTCTAAAGCAACAATGGTATTTTCAAATGTTGCTGGCTCTGGATTATTAGCAATTAGCTCTACTTCAGCTAAATTATTGGCCATACCTTGTTCAAGCGCAGGAATTAGGCCACTTAAAGAAACTTTATCAAACGCTGGTACGCCTTGGTAAGGCCCTGTCCATTTTGCTAAAAGTTGTGCTTTCGCTTGTTCAACATTGTCAGCTTGCTTGGCGCCAACGTTTTGGTTATTCACTTGTGCTGGAAGTTGCACAGCCTCAGGTTTACTTTCTTCACTGCCGTTACAGCCAATCAAAAGGCTAGACACTAGCAATGCTTGAAAAATAGGTTGCTTCATTCATTATGCTCCAAAAAAACTTGCCGTTATTTTTATTAGTTACCGATCATTTGACCGATACAAAACTAATCAACTTTAGCAAAAAAATTGAAAAATACCGCTAAAACATGATGAAAGCACAGTTTTAAGCGACAAGGTAAAAATTAATGGTCGATGCTTTGAAATAACACCCATTTATTTCTTTAATGAAATGTCTTTATAAAAATTTATTGAGCAAAAGATTGAACAATTATTAAACAAGGTATAAGGTAAACAGCGAATAGAGTATTAACTCTAAAAAGAAAAGTAATAAACTTAGTAAATATTCCTTTAATTATTAAGGAGAAAACTTATGAGCAAGAAACCTGACAGAACCACAGCACTACTAAATATTATTAGCGAGGTGCGTGCTGAATTTCCTTTTTATGTACCCGACGCTAATATTTGTGGCATATCATGCATTGGTTGCCCGAAGAAACTTTTAGAATTAGTTGATAGTGAATTTTGTGAATGGGAAGCAAAAATAAATAACGGCGTAATACCTAATTTTGGCGAAATTTATAAACTGGGTAAACTTTGCAAAAATGTTAGGCGCGGCTTAAAGCGTAATGGCCTAGTGAATTAGCTGAATTAAGCTAACTTTAAATAAACAAAGTTTGCACATTGAATTATTGCAACAAAAACAACTAGCTTGATAGCATTTAAACACTGATGCGCATTATTTTGATTTACACCAAGTTTTCAACGTTAAACTTCTCTACAATAGCTCCATCATCTTTATTAACTAGAACAAACAATGATGCAAATAACGGATTTAAAAAAAGAGCAACAAATACCGCCTCTATTTCGTTTAGGTTTCAGACCCTTCTTCCTATCTGGTGCCGTATTTAGTTTTATCAGCCTGTTTTTATGGCTATTTATGCTTAAGGGCGCCACTGACATTATTCCATTTGGCGGTGGTTATTGGTGGCATATTCATGAAATGATTTTTGGTTTTGGTGCAGCTATTATTGCTGGATTTTTATTAACCGCAGTGCAAAATTGGACAGGCGTTCGCGGCGCACAAGGCACAAGTTTAATAGTGCTTTTTGTCTTATGGTTAGCTGGAAGAATAGTATTATTGCTCCCTGACCTACTTGGCTCAACGCTAACTATTTTAGTTGATTTAAGCTTTTTACCTGCGGTGGCCGTTGTTTTAGGCAAACCCATTATTGCCATTAAACAATATAGAAACTTGTTTTTTGTGCCACTGTTAGCGCTATTCACTATTGCTAACTTAGAAATGCATTTATCAGTTTTATATCCGGCAACTTTCTATTTAACTTTATCTGGTTATGCTGGCGTATTATTAGTCACGTTTTTAATGTCGGTAATGGCTGGTCGCGTAGTGCCAATGTTTACCGCCAATGGCACTCAAACAACTAAAGTATTACCTTTGCCATGGTTAGAAAAAGTGACTAATGGTTCCTTAGCGCTAGCGATGTTCTCGTTGTTATTTCATCCGTTAATTGGTTTTAACCCGACCTTTTTTGGCTGCATTTTAATTGTTGCAGGCATTAGCCAAGCCATGCGCTGGTTTAGATGGAGCCCATGGATAACCTTAGCAGTTCCGTTATTATGGTCGTTACATGGCGCGCTGAAGTTTATTTGGTTTGGTTTGATTTTATTAGGCGTTAGCTATTTAATTGAAGAAATCCCTTCAAATCATATTTGGCATTTGTTAACCGTTGGCGGCATGGGCGGATTAATATTAGCGATGATTTCACGGGTATCTTTAGGGCATACTGGCCGAACATTAACCCCACCTAAAACCATGAACATAGCTTTTGTGGCAATATCGTTAGCGGCCTTAGTTCGCGCCTTTGGTCCGTGGGGCTTTCCACAATTTAGCGGCATATTTTATGACGTTAGTGCTTTCCTTTGGTTTATCGCTTTTGTTATATTTGCTTTTCACTATGGCCCAATGCTCGTAAAAGCGCGCATTGATGGTCGTCCCGGTTAAGGGAATTTTATGTAGAGTGCTATTATAACGCTCTAATATAAAGCCCTAATTTAAAGCGATAAAAAATAAAGGAAAACCAATGCGCGCTGTGTTTCTTGATAAGCAAACTTTTAACGATGATATTGATTTGACATCAATCAAAGCCCAACTAAGCTCGTTAAAGTGTTATCAAACCACAGCCGCAGCTGAGCTACTTTCACACTGTAAAGACGCTGACGTTATTATCACTAACAAGGTGGTGCTAACTAAAGAGGCTTTAGCTCAGTTACCTCAGCTAAAATTAATATGTATTGCCGCTACGGGCATTAATAACATCGACATAAGCGCAGCCAAAGCTTTAGGCATTGCGGTAACAAACGTTAGCGGTTATGCCAAAGGCTCGGTAGCACAATATGTATTTGCCCAGCTATTAGAATATTTCAACCAAACCAGTCACCATAATAAAAATACCGAACAAGGCTTATGGCAGAAAAGTTCAACCTTTTGCCATTTAGGCAATACCATTACAGAGCTTGCCGATAAAACCATTGGCATTATCGGTTACGGCAATTTAGGACAGTCGGTTGCCACTATCGCCAAAGCTTTTAATATGAAGGTGATGGTAGCTGAACGTCCAAAAGCTAAAACAATTAGAGCTGAACGTTTTGCTTTTGATGATGTTATTGCCCAAGCCGATGTATTAACTTTTCATTGCCCACAAACACCAGAAACTGAAGGTATCATCAACCAAACTTTATTTGCAAAAATGAAGTCTAATGCCTTGCTGATAAACACCGCGCGCGGCCCTTTAGTTAATAACCTTGATTTAATTAACGCACTAAAAAACAAAACCATCGCTTATGCGGTATTAGATGTGCTTGATCAAGAGCCACCTCCGGCTGACCATCCGTTATTAAATGCTAACCTAAGTAATTTAAAAATTACCGCGCATATCGCTTGGGCAAGCATTGAAGCGCAGCAACGTTTGATAAATATTCTTGGCGATAATATTCAAGCCTTTGCGCAAAACCAGAGAATGAATAGAGTTGATTAAAGCCAGTTGTCCTTAATTTTTCCATAATGAAAATAGCCCCATTGGCCAACACGCCTTAACGGTGCGAGTGGAAACTTTGGTAAAGCTTGTTGATAAATGGGTAAATTAAGCACCGATTTTTCGGCAACTTTATCCGCTAAACGTTTACCAGCTTGTGCTGAAAAAGCGACGCCACTGCCACAATAGCCCATTGCGTAAAAAATACTTTGCTGTTGGTTTTGATAAATATGGGGAATATCGTCGAACGACATGCACAACCAACCCGACCACGCATAATCAATTTTAAGAGTAATAAGTAGTGGAAAGCTGGTTTTTAATACTGCCAGTAAACGCTTTGCATAATAAGGATCTTCAGCACCTTTACCCGTAATAGCCCCTCGGCCGCCAAATAGAATACGGTTATCTGGTAATTTTCGATAATAGTATTTCAACGCTCGGGTATCCATAACAACGTTATTGCTCACAAAATTACAGGCTTGTAGTTGCTCGTTTGATAACGGCTCAGTGACAATAATTTGCGATAATACTGGCAAAGTTTTGTTATTCACTAAAGAATGAAAACCTTTCGGGGTATAACCGTTGGTAGCGATAACCACCTTATTCGCACGAATAATACCTTGTGGCGTAGTTAATACCTGTGGATAGTTTTGCTTAAAGTGGCGGTCTTCATGCCATGAAATTACCGGCGAACCTGTATGTACTTTAACGCCAGCTGCGCGCGCTAGTTTTTGATAACCAAAAGCTAACTTTAATGGGTTTAGGCCAAAACCATCACAGTAACGGATCCCGCCATAGGCGTTGTGATCGTCCATATAATTTTGCTTAATTTCATCGGCAGTTAGTATTTCTATATCAGCAGCGAACAACTCTTGTTGCAGTTTAGCTTGTGCTAGTAACTTGGGCATCATTGCGCTTTTATGGGCTAGTTTTAAATAACCCGCCGGTTGTACGTCGCAGTCAATCCCTTCTGCAATTAAGCCTTTCACGGTGGCAACGCCTGCTGACATTTCATCATAAATGCCGCGCATGGTTTGCTCGCCCCATTGCTTTTGCATTTCAGTAAAAGACTTGCGCCCAGATGAAGGTAAAACAAAGCCTGCATTTCTGCCACTACAACCCCAGGCACTTTGATTCGCTTCAATTACATAAGCGTGAATATTATGCTCTCGTGCAAGATGCAGCGCACATGACAAACCGGTATAACCTGCGCCAATAATGGCAACGTCTACTTGTTTATCTTCAGTTATCGCACCATCATCTTCTGGTCTATCGGCGGTAGTTTGTGCCCAGTAACTTAACGGATAAGCTTGAGCAATTCCAGGAAAAGTATCGAGTAGCGGATCGTACACTTTTATCTCCAATTATAACTTTTATGCTCCGTTAGCATTCTGCCAAATCGATAGCCATAACATAGTCAGCATTATAATATTTAGCATAGCAAAGAGAGAAAGTTTTAAAACTGACGAGGCAGAATGAAGCCAGATATTAACTATAAGAATTTAACACCTGATGATTTTGAACAAGTTATACGTTTAGGTAACTTGGTGCATGGTGACGGTTATTTATCTGTCGAAAACTTAACTCGCTGGCACCAACAAGGTATTGTCAATAATATCAACGCTAGTTATGTCGCTTATATTGATGAACAACTCGTTGGCTTTCGTATTACTTTTTCAGCACAACAATGGCAAGAAGATGAATGGTGTAGTACAGAATTATGGCCAGTAACGATTAAGAATACTTGTTATTTTAAATGCAATACCGTGATAGAAAAGCATCGCGGGTTAGGTATTGGCGGAAAATTATTAAAGCTATCAATTAGCGCCGCCAAGCAACAAGGAGCTTTAGCTGGGGTAAGCCACTTATGGCAGCAAAGCCCTAAAAACAGCGCCGTTGCTTATTTTACCCGATGTGGCGGAAAATTAATTAAGGTGCATCCTGATAAATGGCTAGCAGACAGCAAACAAGGCTATTGCTGCACCTTATGTGGTTATGAATGCCATTGCAGCGCTGCTGAAATGATGATCACTTTTTAGTACTGATTAGTATATTAAGAGGTTAATTGAAACTCTTCAGGCACTTGCCAGCTGATATCAGTTTTACCTTGCGCTTTTAGCCAAGTATTAGCTTTAGAAAAGTGCTGACAACCAAAAAAACCTCGGTAGGCTGATAACGGCGATGGATGCGGTCCAGCTAAAACATAGTGTTTTTCTGTATTGATATTTTTGCCTTTTTTCTGGGCATGGCTACCCCAAAGCATAAAAACACAGCCGTCATTGTGTTGATTAATTTCTGCAATAATTGCATCAGTAAAGGTCTCCCAGCCAAGTTTAGCATGAGAGTTTGCTTGTGCTTGTTTTACCGTTAATACCGTATTTAACAGTAATACACCCTGCTCGGCCCAAGTTAATAAATTACCGTGACTGGGAATATCAAAACCTGCAATATCCGTTTTCAGCTCTTTATAGATGTTAGCTAACGACGGCGGTACTTTAATACTCTGCTCAACCGAGAATGCTAAACCATGGGCTTGGCCTAAACCGTGATAAGGGTCTTGCCCGAGAATAACCACTTTAATATTTTTTAACTCGATCATTTCAAAAGCAGTGAATACTTTATCTTGCGGTGGAAAAATAACTTCACCACTGGCGCGCTGTTGCTTAAGTGCTTTTTCTAATTCAGCAAAATAAGGCTTTTGTTGCTCTTGGGCAAAAACGCTAAACCAATCACTGTGTTTATTTATAAGCTTCATCGTAATTCTCAGGTTGATTTTGGTGTTTAAATATCGGTATTTACTATCAAGTTAACTAAATACCAGACAAAAAAATAGGCAGTATCAACTGCCTATTTTAACAAAGCTTGATGCTTTATTTGTAATAAATTAGCCGTTATTAGCTAATAAGAATTCACGTAATTTAGCAAAGTTAGCTTCCATGTCTACAGACAAAATAGTCTCTGAAGCGCAATCAGCTAATTCTTTTGGCATACCAATAGGTTGGCCTAAAATGCTTTCAACCACATCTTTAAATTTAGCGGGATGTGCTGTACCTAAAAATACGCCGAACTCTTCCTCACTCGTGCCGTATTGTAGTGCTTTATAAGCAACAGCTGCATGTGGCTCGCTGATGTAACCTAATTTAGATAATTGAATAACGGTTGATTGAGTTTGTTCTTCATCAACAGATACTGATGAAACGCAGTCTTTGTCAACAATTCCAGACTTAAGCATATGCTCTACACGTGGCCAGTTGTTAGGGTTACTAACGTCCATCGCATTAGAAATGGTAGCAACCGTTTCATGTGGCGTCCATTCACCCGTTTCTAAATAACGTGGCACAGTATCGTTGGCATTCGTCGCCGCAATAAAGCGTTTAATTGGTAAACCTAATGCTTTAGCAAATAAGCCAGCGGTTAAGTTACCAAAGTTACCACTTGGAATAGAGAACACGATGTCTTGTAATTTACTATGACCTTTTTGACGAGATAATTGTGCAACCGCTTCAAAGTAATAACAAATTTGCGCTAACAAACGGCTGATGTTAATTGAGTTTGCCGAGTTCAAACCAATTTCACTGGCAAGTTCTTTATCGTCAAAAGCTTGCTTAACTAACGCCTGACAATCGTCAAAGCTACCGTCGATAGCAATAGTATCAATGTTACCGCCTAAGGTAGTGAACATTTTTTCTTGTAGTAAAGAAATTTTGCCTTTTGGATACATGATAACTACACGAATATTTTCGATGCCATGAAAGGCATGAGCAACCGCTGCACCGGTATCACCTGAGGTAGCAGTTAAAATAGTGATTTTTTTATCTTGGCTAAAAGCTTGTAAACATTGCGCCATAAAACGCGCACCAAAGTCTTTAAACGCTAATGTTGGACCGTGAAATAATTCCAAAATAGAACGATTTTCACTGATCGGCTGCATTTGCGCAGGGAAGTTAAAGGCGTTAGTAACAATTTTAGTTAACTGCTTTTCAGTTAAGTCTTCGCTAACAAACGGGTGCAAAACTTTAACACTTCGCTCAACCAAAGGTAGCGCTAATAACGCTTCGATATTGTCAAAGCTAGGAATATTTTCAGGGAAAAACAAACCTTGGTTTTTACCTAAACCTTGCTTTACTGCACCAGCAAAGCTTACTTGTTCATCATTTTCTTTTAAGTTATAAAATTTCACGATTAATACTTCCTATAAATTCTTTTTACTGAGCCGCTACTATTTCGGCGCCCGCTAAATCAGCTTTACAGACATGAACAAAACCCAAGTCTGTTTGTAAATAATTCTCTTCTAACCAAGTTGCCGCAGCTTGTGCTTGGGCAAGTTGGTCGGTAATGCAAAAAAGCGTTGGGCCAGAGCCTGAAATACCAACAGCTAAAGCACCTTGTGCGACTAAATGCGCATGCGCTTGTTCAAAGCCCGGCAATAAATTTTTGCGATATGGTTCAGCAACAACATCTGTCATTACCGAAAACGCTTGTTGTTTATCACCGCGGTGACAAGCATCAACAAAAGTTGCTAGGTTTTGGCCAAAAGCGATTACGTCACTTCGGCTATAACTGCTTGGTAAAACATCACGTGCCGCTTTAGTTGATACTTCAATGCCAGGGTAAGCCATAACGTAATAGCAGTCTTCAAAATCAGGCAAGGTGCGACTAATAATTTGTGCGTCTGGCACCATTAACTGCAAGCCACCTAAATAACATGGCGCTACATTATCGTAATGCAAGCTACCACTTATTTGCGCTTCCATTTCGCCCATCATAAATAACATGGTTTTTTCATCAAAACTTTGCTGATGATATTTTGTATAAAAAGCATTTAATGCTTCTAAAGCCGCAACAACAGAACAAGCACTTGAGCCTAAGCCACTGCCAACAGGCATTTTTTTATCTAAGGTTAACTTAACATTAACTGGGCTAATATTTTTATCCGCTAACGCTTTATTAAATAACTGTAAGCAATGCCAAACAATATTATCAGTTGCTGCGCCCGGTAATTTATTGGCAAATTCGCCAATAACAACCAAGCTGTCTTTTGCTTCACCTGCTGACTCTACCGTTACAACATCGCCTAATAAGGTGCCGTCGATAGGTTTTACCGCTAAACCTAGTACGTCAAAGCCAACACTAACATTACCGATAGATGCTGGTGCAAATACTGATACGCTCATTAGTGGCTTTGCTCCCATGCAAGAGTTCTTAATATATCGCCAAATACACCAGCTGCAGTAACAGCAGCACCAGCGCCATAACCACGTAAAACAAATGGTAGCGGCTGATAATAACGTGAATGAATAGCTAGGGCATTTTCACCGTCTTTAATGCTATATAACGGATGGTCTTGACTCACCGCTTCAATAGAAACCTGACACTTACCGTCAACAATATTACCGATATAACGCAATACTTTACCTTCAGCTTTAGCGGCATTTACACGCTCAGCAAAGGCTTGGTCGATACTGGTTAAGTTGTCCATGAAAGTAGCGATATCGCCACTGGCATCAAAATCACTTGGCAGTACAGGTTCAATATTAATATCTGAAATTTCTAATGGCATACCTGCTTCACGCGCCATGATTAATAATTTACGCGCAACGTCCATACCGCTTAAATCGTCACGTGGATCAGGCTCGGTAAAGCCGTTTTCTTTAGCAATAGCCGTTGCTGCTGAAATTGACATGCCTTCTTCTAACTTACCAAAAATGTAAGACAAAGAGCCCGATAATATGCCTTCAAAACGTTTTAATTCATCCCCCGCTTTAACTAAATTTTGGAAGGTATCAATAACCGGTAAACCAGCACCAACAGTTGTTTCATATAAGAAACGACGATTGGTTTGTTGTGCAGCTTCGCGAAGTGCTTGGTAATATTCCCAAGAATCGGTATTGGCTTTTTTGTTTGGTGTAACTACGTGGAACCCTTCTTTTAAGAAGTCAACGTAGCTCATTGCTAAGTCTTCATTTGAGGTTAAGTCAACAAGTACGGGATTAATTAAGTTATTTTCACGTACGAAAGACTTAACATTGGCAGCGTTAACTGGTGTAGCGTTTTTACCTAAAGTGTCTTGCCAGTTAGCTAAGTCGATACCGTCTTCATTAAAGACCATGCCTTTGCTGTTTGCTAAGCCATAAACTTTTAAATCAATATTTTGAGTATTCAAGCTAGTTTGTTGACGAGCAATTTGCTCGATAAGCTCGCTACCTACTACACCACAACCTACTAAGAAAACATCAATACTTGGTTTATGAGAGAAGAAGTTTTGATGACTAACTTTCATTGCATCTTTACATTTACGCTCTTCAATCACTACCGAAATACTACGCTCTGACGAGTCTTGTGCAATTGCAACAATGTTTACTCGAGCTTGGGCAAGTGAACCAAAGAATTTAGCCGCAACGCCTTGTTGATGATGCATGCCATCGCCAACTAATGACACAATAGATAAATTAGTTTTTAACGCTAACGGCTCTAATAAACCGTTAAGTAATTCTAATTCAAACTCTTGTTGCAAGCTTTGTTTCGCGCGCAAGGCATCAGCAGAGTAAATACAGAAACTGATGCAGTATTCGCTTGATGATTGGCTGATTAATACTAATGAGATGTTTTCACGGCTCATGGTAGCAAATACACGACTGGCCATGCCAACCATGCCTTTCATACCTGGGCCTGAAACGTTAACCATAGTTAAGTCGTCAAGATTTGAGATGGCTTTAACTTTCTTTTGTTGGTCATTTTCATTGGCAATTAATGTACCTGGCGCTGCAGGGTTGCCAGTATTTTTGATCAAACATGGAATGTGGTATTGCGCGATTGGGCCAATCGTTTTTGGATGAAGAACGCTAGCGCCAAAATAAGAAAGCTCCATTGCTTCTTGATATGATAAATAATCAAGTAACTTAGCGTCTTTTATCAAACGCGGATCAGCATTAAATACACCGTCAACATCAGTCCAAATTTCACAACATTCCGCTTCGGCACAAACCGCTAATACAGCCGCTGAATAATCAGAACCGTTACGACCTAAAGTGGTTACTTGGCCTTTACTGTCAACACCAATAAAGCCCGGCATTAAAGCTACGTTATTAAGTTGTTGGTAATTTTCTTGGAATTTTTCTTTACATAATACTAAGTCAGCAACCGCATTTAACGCTTGGTCATTTGTACGTAAGAATTTTTCAGGAGCTAATACTGAAACTTGCTCGCCTTGTGCTTGTAAAACAGACTCAAGAATAGCTACACTCAAACGCTCACCGGTGCTAATAATACGGGCACGAATATGCTCAGGGCAAAATGACAACATGGTAGCACCATGCATATAACGGCTTAATTGGTGTTCCCAATTAGCAAGCGCTTGTTCAGCATGTTGACGATTAAAATTAGCTAAACTTGCTGATAAGTCTCCAATAATATTTTCAATGGCAACTTTAAAGTGACCTAAGTCAGTTAGTAGCTTTTCATCGTCACTAATATTTTCAGCCATAGCAACTAAGTGATTGGTTACACCTTGTGGTGCAGAAACCACTACCGCAACAGCAGATGACTCACTTTGGTTTTTGATGATTTTGGCAACCTGAAGAAAACGTTCAGCAGATGCTAATGATGAACCACCAAATTTAAGAACACGCATGTTTATTCCTCTTACAACGTCAATTTTCTGCCTAAACGATTCCATAGCAAGTGCTAAGCGGTAAATCCCTTAAGTCCATAAAACAAAAAAGCCCGAAACCTTTGTTGGTAGCGGGCTTTGATAAAAGTATTTCTTTACACGTTAGCCAGCAACTACCATCCCGGTACGGGTGATAATGGTAATAATAATTTGGGTCGCACGGCTAAATATTTTCATGTGGCTAAAATGCCTGAAATGGCTAGTTCTGTCAATGAAAAGTTACGAATAAAAAGTTATAGTTTATGAATAAATGTTGCTATCAATGAATAAATAATCACGCTGAATTTTTCAAGCAAGCTCAATAATGCGGCATCTTTTTGAAATAACTAGATAGTTAATCACTTTTAAGGGGGAAAATGACTATTCAGGCCTATTTGAGGGAAAAAATTTTTATTTAGTTTTATTCATTATTTTTAGATGTAACAGTGTTTTTATTCTCTTATTTTTAAGCAATAAAAAAGGTAGCCTATAGCCACCTTTCTAAACTGTAGATTTATTGACGCTTTTTACAGAGTAAAGATTAAATTGATGAAGGCATACGACAGCACAGCTGAGCCAAGGTATATGCTCGTTAATTTCATATAATGCATACGTGTTTTCATTGTTTTACCTCCAAAATATTAACCTAATGATATTACTAACAATAATTATGCCAATGCATAATCAGGCTTTCGTTAACAACATCAGCTTATGGAGAATGATAGCGTTTGTTTAAAAAGTGAGTTGAGAGGAGATGTTATGTAAACGTGTGAATTTGTAACTAGCACTGTTACAAACAAGGAGTTAAATGATAAAAGCGGTGAACTTTACCAACAAAGTTGTGATTGATGGCTTTTCAACCAAGCTTTAGCCTGTTTATAGTTAGGGCAGAAATGCTCTACTAACTGCCAAAAACTTGTGGAATGATTAAGATGTTTAAGATGGCAAAGTTCGTGAACAATAACATAGTCAATCACCCAAGGCGGCGTCATCATTAGTAAATAGTTAAAACTGAGTTCTTTTCTATTATTACAGCTACCCCAACGCGCTTTATAACGGCGAATTTTATAGGAATTGTAATCAAGTCCGGTATCAGCACCTAGTTCAACTAAGCGCCTTGAGATATAAGCCTGAGCTTGAAGCTTATACCAATGCTCAAGATGCTTTTTAATGACAGCTTTAGTTTTATCTACAGTATCTACATTGTTGTTTTTATTAATAGTGCATGCGTTCTTTGCACTATCAGTATTATCAACTTTATGCTTTCTCGGCAAGTAAACATGCAGCTCACTTTCAAGCTCAATAACCTTAGCCTTGGTGGCATATTCAATAACTAAACTTTTTTTAACACCAAAATGCCATAGCGTAGCGCCATGCACAAAGCGTTCAACTTCAGCGGGGAGGTTTTGTTGCATCAATAACTTGCTTTGCAACCATGCTGATTTTCCCGCAACAAGCGCAGATATTTCAGCTTCGGAAATTTTATAAGGCGCCCGCACCACTATATTGCCTTGCTTTACTTGCAAGCCAATGGTTTTTCGTCGCGAGCTTCTGATCAGCTGGTAACTATGTGTCACTTAGTTGCTGCGTACAAAAGTAATATTGAGCTTCAAAGGTTAAGAACTTATTAGGCAGCTTCACTATCTGCTTTTTTTGCTGTTTTTTTAACGGGTTTCACAACAGGCTTTTCCGCTGTTTTTTCCACAGGTTTAGCTTTTACTGGCTTTTCCGGCGGTTTAGCTTTCTTAGCTTGTAAAGCCACGAGTACGTCTTCGCGATTTTGCGCCAAGTAAATGCTTAGTTCTTCTGCCATTGTTTCGGTTAATTCAATGGGAGAGCTTTCAAACATTGCGGTTAGGTTGTCAGCCATATCCAGCATTTTGTCATATTCATCAGCACTTTTTTTATCCATGAATGTTTGAACCTCTACCCCTTGCCTAATTACTACAAATCGACTTTCAACTGCCATTAGTTTTCCTCACTAACTCACACTACCATTAACTGTATAAAACATCAGTATCATAACAAGCATCGCAACAAATGCCAAGAACAACCCTGTATTTCATCTTAAGACCAATAACCTAATGTACTGCTATTCTGTTTCAAAATATCAACAGATGTAAAACATAATTACAAAGATAATATTCAATAAATATTCATAATACCCGTGAATCAATCACATACAATCGAATACTTATTCACTTAAAGTACATTTTCTTACACTCACCACAACCTTTCTGTAAAGAAAGCTTCCATTATTGCTAATACCAGCTGACGTAGTTAATTTTTCACTGGGTAAATTCAAGCAGTGCTTATTACATTTAAAAGTATTTTAAATATATCATTAATGGAGAGATATCATGAATAAAGTTAAATCTACCACCTTAGCAATTATCACCACAGCCATTTTTTTAACCAGCGTAAGCTTTACCAGTTCAGCAATGGATAAATATGTAGAAAATGCCTTAATAGATATTTGCAAATCAGCACTAAGTAATAGCGTCTTGCGTTATAACAGCACAATCAGATCTTATCACTTAAGAAATAAAGATGTTTTGCACAATGTTGTTTGTAATGGTTATGATATTGCCAGCTTTGCCAAAAAACATGGTGCCAAGCAAACTGCCGATCGAATTGCACGTGACTTGGAAGATATGAGTATAATAGATGTAGCCTCTAAAAAAGTTATACCACCTTTAACTATCCGTTATAAATAGTTCCAAGGCTGGGTGTACCTTACTAATCTATTAATCTTTTACCTTCTTCTATATACTTAATGCAGCCGACGCAATTACGGCTGCACTTCCTTTCGAACAATGATCTTAGCGCTATGCTTAATATAACATTATTCAAAAATCACACTAAACTTTTGCCGGCTTACGGATGTTATCAATGAGAGCAAAGAAAAATTTAAATAAAAATATAGTTATCAATATTGTCTCACAGTATGAATAGTAAAGATGTTGTAGTAGTGAGGAAGCAAGCGGTAAACTTCTCATTTTAATTACTCCATTTATATAACCAAGTTAAAAATCATACTTGTTACTCGGATTTCCATTTAATTAAGCTTTCAACTGTCATGTGTAACAACTTTTAAAACACAAGAAATACTACACACATGTACAATAAATAGCTTTTCGTTATAAAAGCTAGCTGTAATGAGTAGTAAATAAAGGGGAATATTAAAAAACCTGTAGCGCAATTTGATAAACAAGCTAAAAAAACAGCCAGTCACACTTCATCAGCTACTCTTAAATTTGAACAATGAATTAGCAAGGTCTGCTTAGTCGACTTGCTAAACTTCTATATTATTATTTCTTAATAACGTTTTCACATCAGCTAAGTTGCTTTCATATTTTTGCCAATTGCCCACCGACTTATTATTAATCGGCTGACGAACCTGTACCGCACTTGCAGTAGCTACAGGGGCAACATTTTCATGAATGGCTAAACAAGACTCCTGCCAAGTTAAACCACAAAACTCAACTATTTTTTTAGCCTCCTCCTCAGGATTATTCACTAGAGTTTCGTAATTCACTAGATAAAAGTTTTCCGGAAAAAGCTGCAACCATAAAGCGGCTAAGCGTTTAAATTCCAGATAAAACTGAGTAGTCGTTTTTAGATCATAAGCGTAGTTATAATAAGAAAAGTTAACCGCAAATAATTGCCTAAAATTACTCACAATAGTATCGAGTGGATTTCGGTCTAAACAAACAATCTTTGCCTTAGGCAAAGCTTTTAGAATAAAGCCTACATACAAAATATTAAGCGGCATTTTATCGACAAAGTGTTTAGTATTTCCGGTAATAGCGCGGGTGCTGTCAATATAGGCTTTACCTAATTGTGCATAATTGATGCCTGTTGAATGTTCAATAGTGACTTTATCAATCACTTTATTTGATCTAGTTTTAGCTAATTTTTTAAACAATAAGCCAAAGTGCTGTAATTCCCCTGCACTAGTCACTTGTTGATGTTTTGAAATAATACGTTCAACTAAGGTTGTGCCTGTTCTTGGCATACCCACAACAAAAATAGCTTCGTCAGTCGAACAACCTTGCTCAGAGCCTAATTGAGCATCAAGTGACTGGGAGTGTTCAAACAAACTATGTAGCGCATTGAACATTGCTTGATCTTGCGAGAAATCATAATCAAGTTCAGCTAGTTTGTTTTGTTTACTTTGGTTTAAATAGTGAAAGGCTTTTTGGTAATCACCTAAAGCTTCATACTCACGAGCAAGGGCATGGCCAATATAAAGTAAGTCATCACTGCGCTTGAGCTTTTGATAAAGCTCAGATAAAGCTTCAATATGATTATCAGACTTTGTAATTGAGCCAAGGCTAGTTAAGGCCGCATGTGCCTTGGTAAAGTTAGGCGCTAAGGCGATAGTATTTTCGTAAGCAACTCTAGCAGCAGTAAAGTCACCAACAAATTTTAGTGATGCGCCTAAATTAAAGAAGAAGCTCGGATTTTGATCATTAATTGCCACAGCTTGCTTAAAAAATGGCAACGCTTGTTGATGTAAACCTATTTGGCTATATGCCACACCTAATGTATCAAGTGTTAACGCGTCTTGTGGTTTTTCAGCCGCTACTTGCTGCGCAAATTTTAAAACTTGAACATGATCATTTTTAGCCGCATATTGCTTAGCAAGTTGTGCTAAATATTCAGCCTTTTTAGGCGTCAGTACTAATGCTTGCTTGATAAGTTCAATCGCTTTATCAACATTTTGATGATCACTGGCAATAATAGCCAATAAGAAATAAGCATCTGCAAAGTACTTATCTTGCTGTAATATAGCAATTAAACATTGGTGAGCTTGTTGATACTCCCCCTTATTTAATGCCTGCTGAGCTTGCTGATGTAAGGTGGTTATATTAGCCATTATCGCGGTCACACAAATCCAATTATTAACAAATTATTTTATAAACTTACTTTTACAAGCTAGTTTGAACACATTACTATTTTCAACTTTAGTTCTTATATACAACGCCATTTTTCATTACAAAACGAACACGTTCAAGGCTAGTAATATCTTTTAATGGATTAACGTCAACAGCAATAATATCAGCAAATAAACCCGCTTTAATTTGCCCTACTTTATCTTGCCAATTAAGTAAATCAGCGCTGTTAATAGTGGCAGCTTGAATTGCTTGCAATGGGGTCATACCAAATTTTGTCATTCTACTTAACTGCTTAGCGTTATCACCGTGAGGGTAAATGCCCGCATCAGTACCTAAGACCATTTTCACCCCTGCTTTTACCGCAGCGGTAAAACTTTCGCGTTGACGTTTACCTACTTGTTTTTCTTTATCGATATTTTCTTGAGGCACGCCATTTTTTAAACCTTCACTCAAGGTATATTCAGTATTATAAATATCCATCGATAAATAAGTACCGTGCTTTTTAGCTAAAGCAATAGTCTTTGCATCTAAAAAGCTAGCATGCTCAATAGAGTCAACTCCGGCTTTAATTGCATATTCAATACCTTCAGTACCATGGGCATGAGCGGCAACTGTTCTACCATGGGTGTGTGCTTCATCAACAATGGCGTTCATTTCTTCTTGGGTATATTGACGTTGGCCAACTTTGGTTCCTTTTGAAAAGACACCGCCGGTGGCGCAAAACTTAATAACATCAACTTGATATTTTACATTCTCACGTACTTTTTCTCTAACTTGCCATGGGCCATTTGCTACCCCTTGTCCCTTTTCTTTAAAGCTATGATTGAGTACGTTGTTGTCACAATGTCCACCTGTAATCCCCAAAGATGGGCCAGAAACGGCCATGCGTGGCCCAGGGATTTCACCCGCAGCAACTGCATTTCTTAAAGCAACATCCATATAATCAGAAGCACCAACATTACGAATAGTAGTAAAGCCTGCCAATAAAGTTTTTTCTAAATTAACCACACCACCAATAGTGGCGCGATGTGGAGATTGATAGTATTTATCATAAAAAGATTTCGATAAATTTCTTACCACATGAGTATGCATATCCATTAAACCCGGCAATACAAATTGATTAGAGAGGTCGATAACTTGACTGTTATTTTGTTTTTTAGGTGCACGATTAGATAGCTTAGTGATCACGCCATTTTCAACAACAATAAATTGATTTTTTAATATCTGACCAGTAGTAACATCAATGACCTGGCCAGCCTTAATAATTATTTGCTGCGCATTTACCTGCCAAGAAAGCATGAAAATTGCGGCAACTAACCAAGTTTTACTCATATTAAAATTCATCATTACCATCCTTTTTAATCATAAAAAAAGCACTGTATTAATAGTAATACAATGCTTTTATCGTATGCTTAAATATATAAATTACATATCAAACATATATTCGAAACGCATTCCGACAGTGCGAGGCGTAATTAAATAATGACCATAATTACGCTGAATATCAGCACCATTAGAATTCATATAATCATGCTTAGCTAAGCCTATATCGCCTTTATTACGGCGTACCGAGCTGTAGGCATATTTATCAAACATATTATCGATATAGAAAGTTACTGACCATAAATCTTCAGATAAACGTGCCGACATATTATTGAGTGCGAAACCAGGTAAAACTTCACCGTCACCTTGCAAACCAACTGTAGAGTAGATATCACTTTGATAAGTTAGACCGTAGTTAACATCTAAACCCATATCGCTAAATACTTCAGTGGAATAGGTTGCACCTACAGATATTTGCGTTTCAGGAGAGCCTGGTAGACGATCGCCATTTCTACCATCATAATAACTTTGCGGAACACCAGCATCTACCTCATGATCTTCCAATATTTGCAGCATAAATGGTGCATCAGCGGTTAATTCAGCTTTTGTATAAGCGTAAGTTGCATAAGCAATAAGACTATCGGTTAACATTGCCCGTGTAGATATTTCTACACCAGATGATTCAGCATTAGCTGCATTGGTAGTAATAGGCTGTTGACCCACTTCGGTTGCACCATCTACTTGGGCATTATCCCATTCAACAAAAAATAACGCAGCATTAAAATGGAGCTGATTACTGAACCACGTACTTTTGAAACCTAACTCGTAGTTAGTGGTGGTATCTGGTTCGTAAAGCACTTCTTCAGGTTGGGCACAAACACTTTGTTGTTCACCAGTACCTTCGTCACACAAACCAATACCGTTAGAACCACCAATTCTAAAACCTTCACTAATAGTAGCGTAACCCATCACATCTTCACTAAACTGATAGCTGGCATTTACTTTCAATAAACTGCCATCATCTGAAGCTGAAATTTTATCAAAGTCTAAATTTATTTCATCTTGACTATAATAAACTCTCTCTTCATTAGGTTCACCTTCATTAATCAACCAACCAAAAACGGTATTCGCTAAAGGAAAATCAACTGCCGAAGTAGATGTCACTTTATAGTCATAAAAACGAGCACCAACCATTAAGGTTAATTGCTCAGTAACTTGATAAGTTAGCTCACCAAAAAGTGCTTTTTCAGTAATATCAGTTGTATCAACTGAAATGTATTCTAACGAATCAGGGCGTGTTTGATATGAGCCCCAAAAATCCACTGCATACTCAGAAAAACCGGGGGTAAACTCACGACTGTCAACGAAAGTTTCAGAGGTATTATAATAAGCACCCACAATCCAAGACAAAGCAGAATCATCAGTTGAAACTAAACGGATTTCTTGAGTGAAGTTTTCAGCCTCATCAATTTCACGGGTATGTGCAGAAAAAGCAGGAAACTCTTCATAGCTGTAGTCTAAACGAACAAGTAAGTCAGTTTGGTCGCGTTGGCCATCAGCATCGAACTCAGAGTAACCAGTGGCAGAGGTTAATTCAGCAAAACCTAAGTCGGCGGTTATTTCTAAACTAATTAACGAGTCTTCTTTTTCTCTTGGCTCTACATAACGATAACCAGATTCATAGTCACCAATAATAGTTGATAATGGATTATCGGTACTTAAGCTATTTGCATGAACGATTGAACGCCCGCCAACATCTTGCTTTTGATAAAAATAAGATAATGTCGCATCTATATCATCATTAGGCTTCCAACGCAGCATAGCTTTAGCAGTTAAGGTTTCTTCAAAGTTAACATCATTAACACGCTTTAAATTACTGTTTACTGCTGAAGCATCATCCCAATCAGGATCTGGTAATGACACTCCACCTTCTCGCACCGTGTAGGCATAATCAACATAGCCAGGATCATCTAAATAATTTAAGGCAACTCGCATTCCCAAGGTATCGTCAATAAAAGGTACGTTTAAAACAAAACCAGCTTCACCACCTAAGTCATCACTATGGGCTACGCTAGAAACATCGCCATAGAATGAGCCTGACATTTCATCAAGTATCGGCTTATTGGGTAGATAACGAATTGCGCCACCTAAAGTTCCCGCTCCATATAAGGTGCCTTGTGGACCAATTAATACTTCAACTCGTTCGACGTCAATAATTTTCATATCAACAAATAAAGGAATTTCACCAACGTAAGTTGCAACTGTACCTGCGTCATTATCAGGACCAGATGAATTGGTATTTAAGCCACGAACAATAATTGGCGAACCATTTCGTCCGCCTTGATCAGAAATAGTTAACCCTGGCACCCAACGGGCCACATCTGATAATTGGGTAATATTTTGATCTTTCATCACATCGCCATCAAGGGCGGTGATGTTAAGAGGAGCTTCTTGAACGGTAGATGCACGACGTGATGCTGTAACTTGAATGCGCTCTATACCCGAGACTTTTTCTTCATCTGTTTCTGCTGCAAAGACATAGTTAGGTGTAGTTAAAGCAGAGCTTAATGCAAGACACAGTGCAGATCTTTTAAAGATCTGTCTAGTTTGAGGCTTCATAATTTTCCCTTGTTTTATCTAGTATTTGTTAGGTACTTTTTTGTTTTAAAATTTTTATATTATTAATTAATTTTTTATTTTTGCTTAGTATTTTGCTTATTTTTTACTGAGCATTTACTTATTATTTTAGTTTTATTATTAATTTTATAGCTGATTTTTAATCTGATTATTCCAATAAAGGCATACGATTACTTCGATTAAGCATGCCATAAAATTTAAACTTAGGGGGAATTTTTTTATGACTAAGCCTTTAAAAATAGTAGCTAAATAAAGTTCATGCACTTTTTATGCATAACTATTTACTAGCTACTTTTCTAGAAGCCGCTTTTTTTATTAACAAAACAAGTCACTTTGACTTGTTTTTAAGCGTTGTTGTAAAGGTTAATATTTACGCAAAAAAAATTTACTTTTATTTACGTAATTTAGCCGGTTATTTGCCTAATTCTAAAGGTTCGGCCTTTCATTTTTCCTTCAGCTAGTTTTTTTAATGCTGTTTTTAACACGGCTCGCTCAACAGCAACATAGGCCCAATTATCAAAAACTTGAATTTTACCAACCTGTTTACCTTCAATACCGCTTTTACCGGTTAACGCACCTAAAATATCCCCCGGACGTACTTTTTGCTTTTTACCGCCGTCAATTTGCAAGGTGGTCATTTTAGGCGCATAAGGTGCTTTATTAAGTACTTCCACGGATGGTAATAATTCAGGTTCTATGGTTTTGTCTAGGTAGTCTTCTAGTAGCCCTACTTTATAACTTTCTTTATCAGAATATATTGAACACGCCATACCTTTACTGCCCGCACGACCCGTTCGGCCAATGCGATGCACATGTACTTCGCTGTCGCGAGCAATATGATAATTAATCACCATATCTAATGCGTCTATATCTAAACCACGGGCGGCAACATCGGTAGCAACTAATACTGAAGCGCTTTTATTGGCAAAGCGTATTAAGGTTTGGTCACGATCTCTTTGCTCTAAATCGCCATGTAATGCTGCTACGCTAAAACCATAATTAACTAGCTTATCGGCAAGCTCTTGAGTTTCACGTTTGGTATTACAAAAAACCACGGCAGACTCTGGCTGATACGCTAATAATAATAACCGTACCGCTTCAATACGTTCTTGCTCGTTATTTTCAATTTTATAGAAATGCTGTTCAATACTGCTGCTATCATGACTTTCAGTCGATTTAACCATCACAGGTTTAACCATAATGCGCTGAGCAATTGACTCGATTTGTTTTGGGTAAGTTGCACTAAATAATAAGGTTTGACGACCTAACGGAGTTTTATCAACAATTAAATCTATCGCCGATTGAAAGCCCATTTCTAACATGCGATCGGCTTCATCTAGTACTAAGGTTTCAACATTTTCAAGACGTAAAGTGCCTTTACTTAAATGGTCTTCAATACGACCCGGCGTACCAACAATAATATGTGCGCCATGCTCAAGCGAGCCAACTTGTGGACCAAACGGCATACCACCACAAAGTGTTAATACTTTAATATTATGAATAGTACGCGCTAATGTTCTAATTTCTTTGCTAACTTGGTCAGCTAATTCGCGGGTTGGACACAAAATTAAGCTTTGAATACGAAAGCGTTTAACATTAAGTTTTTCTAACAAACCTAAACCAAAAGCGGCAGTTTTACCTGAGCCAGTTTTGCCCTGAGCAATAACGTCTTTACCTGCTAAAACATAAGGTAAGCTTTGTGCTTGAATATCGGTCATGGTTTTATAACCTAAAGACTCAATATTTTTAAGTAAATCTGGCGATAACGCCAAGGTAGAAAAGGCAAGTTGACTCAAAGTGAAGATCCTGTTTTAGCGGAATAATAATTAATTAGTAATTCGGCAACAGTATAACAGCATAGTGTTTGTCTGGCTGAATTTATTGATAGGGGAAAATGTAGGTTTTATAGTTTCACCCGCTCGCTCAATAGAACGGGGAAACTCAATTGAATTAGTAAACTTAAGCTAAGTAACTGTCAAATAGTTGCACTTGCACCGACTCGCCAGCGCAGACCTTGCCTTTATCTGCTGGCAAAACAATATAACAATTAGCTACCGCCATGCTCGATAAAATACCTGAGCCTTGGCTACCAGTAGAATGCACTTCGGTTTCACCAGCGGCATTGGTACTTATAACGCCACGTTGAAAGTCCATTCTACCAGGAGACTTTCTTAAAGCAGTCGCGGTTTTTACCATCAGTTTAATGGGCATATAAGCATGGCAGCTTTGCATTTTACTTAAAGCCGGTATTGCTAATAAATGCGCGGTTACTACCGCTGAAACAGGATTTCCCGGTAAGCCAAAAAAGTAACTGTTAGGTAATTTACCAAAAGCAAAAGGCTTGCCCGGTTTCATCGCTATTTTCCAAAAGCCAATTTCACCTAATTCGTCTAATACTTCTTTGGTGTAATCAGCATCACCTACAGAAACACCGCCAGATGAAATTACCGCATCGGCGTTTTTATCGGCTTGTTCAAAGGCCGCTCGAATTGACGCTTTATCATCTTCAATAATGCCAAAGTTAAGCACTTCAACATTTAAACGGGTCATCATGCCCATTAAAGTATGACTATTACTTTCATAAATATCACCGTCGGTCAATGCCATGCCCGGCTGCTTCAACTCGTCACCAGTGGCAATTAAAGCCACTTTTAATTTACGAATAACAGCAACGCTAGCAACACCAAGTGACGCTAACATGCCTACATCTATGGTAGAAAGTTTACGCCCTTTAGCAAAAAGTAAGTGTCCTTTGGCAATATCTTCACCTGCGTAACGAACATTATCACCTTCTTTTCGAAATGATAAAAAATGCACGGTATCGTTTTCTACCTGACAGTTTTCCTGCATTTCAACAGTGTCACAACTCGAAGGCATTTTAGCGCCGGTCATAATACGAACACATTCATTTTTACCGCAAACGCCAGTAAAAGGCTGACCCGCCATAGAGCGACCAACCAAAGTTAAACGTTCGGTATTAGTTCTGTCTTCAATGCGAAAGGCGTAACCGTCCATTGCTGAATTATTATGAGGAGGTACATTAACCGGACTGTACACATCTTCAGCTAAAACACGGTCGAGTGAGTTTTCAATAACGATCGACTCGGCTTCAGTAACTGGCGAGATAGCACTTAGCATTTCAGCAAGCGCTTTTTCAAAAGGCATTAGTCCGGGCGCAGAGCAACAATCAGACATAATTTCAATTCCTAGATTTAATTAAGTTAATACGGCGTAAAATACCCTAAAAGTAACATAGGTACTCTTGATTCAAATCAAGCTAAGCGAAGCTCAATCTAATAATTTTACTATAATCTTAACAAAATTAAGCTATACTTGACGCTTAATTTTATATAGTAAACCATAAAAACTACATAAAGATTATGCGCCGAGCTAATTTAGCTAAAACCAAAAGCACACCGCTTTGGTTATGTTTTATTAGCCGTGGTTACCACTAGAAAGCCAAATGGCCGACAGTGAAACCGCCAGGGTTAACGAGGAAACGAGTTAGCCTCCCGACATTTGGAAAGGTGACATGTTAACTGACAATTTTGGCCGTAAGTTTTATTACTTACGCCTATCCATTACTGACGTTTGCAATTTTCGTTGCAACTACTGCTTACCCGACGGCTACGCCTGTGAAAACAGTCGTGAGTTTTTAAGCTTGCCTGAAATAAAGCGCGTGGCGAAAGCCTTTGCGCAAATGGGCACAGAAAAAATTCGTATTACCGGTGGAGAGCCTTCGCTGCGCAAAGATTTACCCGATATTATTGCCGCGTGTAAACAAACTCCAGGCATTAAAAAAGTTGCCATAACTAGCAATGGCTATAAGCTGCCTGAGCATTTACCTTCATGGTTAGACGCTGGCATCGATAATATTAATATTAGTATCGACAGCTTAGATCCTCGGCAGTTTCATTCTATAACCGGCCACAATAAACTTGATCATATTTTAAAAGGCATTGATATGGCCTTGGCTGACGGCCGTCCGCAAATCAAAGTAAATACGGTTTTGATGCGCGAATACAACGGTTACGACATTCAAAGCTATTTAAACTGGCTGAAAGATAAGCCGGTAACGTTACGTTTTATTGAACTAATGCAAACTGGCGATAACCAAGAATTTTTTGATGCCCAGCATGTACAAGGCTCTCGTATCAAACAAAATTTGATACTCGATGGCTGGCTACCTTGTATTCAAGATAAAGCAGCAGGACCTGCGCAAGAATTTTATCATCCTGATTATCAGGGCAAGATTGGTTTGATCATGCCTTACAGTAAAGACTTTTGTAATACCTGTAATCGCTTACGCATTAGTTCGCTAGGTAAACTGCATTTATGTTTATTTACTGAACAAGGTTTAGACTTGAAAGAATATTTGCAACAAGACGATGTGCAGCCACTGAAAGAGCGGATCACAGCGATGATGCAAGATAAGCAAGCAACTCACTTCTTGCAGGAAAATCTAACTGGTGCCACCAAAAATTTAGCCATGCTTGGTGGTTAATAGTTTGGTGTTGTTAAGTAATAAAACCATTAACATCTCAAATAATAAGTTGTTATAGAAACTATGATCACCTTAATGCCTAATACAGCTAAAAAAAGCACCACACCTGTTGATTGCCTTGGTGTTGTGCTAGCTGGCGGACAGTCATCTCGCATGGGGCAAGACAAATCAAGCCTACTGCGTAACCAAGAAAGCATGCTTAGCTTCAGCCAAAAGTTATTAGCTGACGCTGGCCTGAACAATATTGTGGTTAGTGGTAGTCAGCACGCAGACAGTAATAATGGCGGTTTGAATAGCACAGCGATTGCAGACGTTATCGAACAAGCAGGCCCCTTAGGCGGTATTTATAGTGTATTAAAACACTATCAACCGAAAGCTATATTGATACTGCCGGTTGATTTACCGTTAATGACCAGCCAAGCATTACAGCAATTAAAACAAACTGGCGAATTAAGCCAGCAAGCGTGTTTTTATCACGATAATTATTTACCCTTATATTTACCTAATAACAGTTTTGTTGAGCTATTTTTCCAACAAGCTTTTAGCCAATTCTCGGAGCAAAGTTCGGCTCAAACTTCTGGCCAAACTTCTGGCCAAACTTCTGGAAAATTTTCGGGTAAAGGTCCATCGATAAAAGCCTTACTTAAACAAGTCCCACATCAAGCGCTTACGATAAAAAACCAACAAAGCTTATTAAATACCAATACGCCTGAGCAATGGCAGCAGGCTAAAAACATATTTTTGAACAAACGGAGTTCTCATGTCTAAACACGGTGGCAATGCATTTATGCCTTTAAATATCGCGGTACTTACCGTATCTGATACGCGCGATGAGTCAAACGACACTTCTGGCCAAGCCCTAGTTGAACGCTTAACCGCAGCAGGTCATAATCTTGCTGAAAAAGCGATAGTTAAAGATGATGTTTACCAACTACGCGCCATCGTTTCAAAATGGATTGCCAGTGATAACGTACACGCGATAATTTCAACTGGCGGCACAGGGTTTACCGTACGCGATAATACCCCAGAAGCTTTAACACCATTATTTGATAAAGCCGTAGAAGGCTTTGGTGAAATATTTCGCCATGTATCATTACAAGAAATTGGTACCTCAACTATTCAATCGCGCGCTTTTGGCGGCATTGCCAACGGCACCGTTATTTTATGTGTACCGGGTTCAACCAACGCCTGTAAAACTGCTTGGGATAAAGTAATAAAAGAACAGCTTGATGCCAGCCATCGTCCATGTAACTTTGTGCCTCATGTAAAAATAGCCAAAGTTGAAGCCTGCGCAACACGTGGGTAAATTTTTACTAAACAAAATTAGCCACATTAAGCTTAAATACAAAATTTAAAGTAACTTTATGAATGATATTAAAGAAAACACCAGCGCAGCACTAAGCCATGTAAATGCCAAAGGCGAAGCCAATATGGTTGATGTTACCGAAAAGTCGATGACATCACGCACAGCAACTGCGCAAGGCTTTATTAAAATGACTAGCGAAACCATGGCGTTGATCAGCCAAGGTGACAACAAAAAAGGTGATGTTTTTGCCGTTGCCCGTATCGCCGGTATTCAAGCAGCGAAAAAATGCAGCGACTTAATTCCGCTATGTCATCCGTTAATGCTCAGTAAAGTACAAGTTGATTTTGACGTAGACACCGCTAACAACCAAATTAAAGTGACCAGTTTATGTCGCTTAACCGGACAAACCGGCGTCGAAATGGAAGCATTAACCGCCGTTTCTGTTGCTTGTTTAACCTTATTTGATATGTGCAAAGCGGCTGATCCGGGCATGGAAATTTTCGGTATAAAAGTACTGACTAAAGAAGGTGGAAAATCTGGTTCTTGGCAAGCACAAGCAAGTGAGAATTCATAATGATTAAAATTATTTTTTTTGCCGCCCTTAGAGAACAACTCGGTTGTGGTGACTATCAATTATCAGCGACTGAAGCTAGCACAGTCGCAGAAGTAAAAGCGAAACTCGTTGCTTTAAACCCGCAATGGCAAAGCACTTTTGAGAATCAGTCACTACTTAGCGCGGTTAATCACGACATGGTTTCTGGTGAACACAAGGTTAAAGCGGGTGATGAAGTTGCCTTTTTCCCACCAGTAACAGGTGGTTAATTAACATGGCTAAAGTAATCAGTATTCAGGAACAAGACTATAATTTAGCTGACGAAGTAGCATTGCTTGAGCAAGACAATGACTGTGATGGCGCAGTCGTTACTTTCACAGGTCGAGTACGAAATAAAAATGAAGGGCTAAAAGTTAGTGGTTTATACCTAGAGCATTACCCGGGTATGACCGAAAAGTCGTTAGAAAAAATTATTGCCATTGCCAATCAGCGTTGGAGTTTAGGCCGAGTCCGCGTTATTCATCGCATCGGCCAATTAGCAATTGGTGAACAAATTGTTTTTGTTGGCGTAACCTCTATGCACCGTAAAGACGCCTTTGCCGCTGCCGAATTTATTATGGATTATTTAAAGGTTCAAGCGCCGTTTTGGAAAAAAGAGCTAACTGAGCAAGGCGAAAAATGGTTAGACGCAAAAACCAGTGACAACAACAAAGCAAAACAGTGGCAAAGCTCTGAGTAGCAAGTGCTGATGAAAACACTGCTTAAATTAATCCCCCTTCCGCTCATTTATTTATATGCATTAATGAGCGCTTCTCCGTTACACGCACAAACGCCTCTTCGTATTGCCGTGGCGTCAAATTTCGCACCAGTTCTAGAACAACTTCTGCCAGAATTCAGTCAGCAAACCGGAATTAAAGTCCAAATAATTAGTGGCGCCAGCGGCAGCTTATATCAACAAATTTACCATGGTGCGCCCTTTGACATATTCTTAAGTGCCGATGAAAAAAGAGCTCAGCAATTAGAGCAAGACCAACTAATTATTGCGAATAGCCGTTATACCTATGCGGTTGGCGAAATTGCTTTTTGGTCAGCAAAAGTAAACATTTTATCACTTGAACAGCTAAGGCGACTAGCGCAAGAACCTACCCGTTTTGCCATTGCAAATTCTGATATTGCGCCCTATGGTAAAGCGGCAAAAGAAGCGTTAATTGCACTAAATTTATGGCAAACTTACCAAGATAAGTTAGTGCGTGGCATGAATATAAATCAAACTTTCCAACAAGTGCGCAGTAAAGCAGTTGAATCAGGCATTGTTGCTCATAGCCAGTTGGTATTAAATAAGTTAAGCGGCTTTAAAATACCAACAAAATACTATACGCCGATAAAACAGCAGTTAGTGATTATAAAAAACACTAAGCAACAGCAAAATGCGCAGCAGTTGAGTTTATTTTTACGCAGCAAAACCGTGCAAGAAAAAATTAGTCACTATGGTTATCAGCCCGTTTATGCTTCAGTTGAAGTATTAAAAAATACTAGTGAATTACATCATGAGTGAGCTAAACATGAGCAAATTAATCATCAGTGAATTAGCCATGGGTGAAGTAAACTATGGGTGAAAACTCGGATCTAATCGCGCTACTGACCACCTTAAAAATGGCGGCTTTAACCACTATTATTCTTATGCTTATTGGTACACCACTAGCGTGGTATTTAGCGAACATGAAAAGTCGCTTTAAAGTACTTTTTGAAGCTCTCGTTGCCCTACCCTTAGTTTTACCGCCAACGGTATTAGGTTTTTATTTATTAATCGCTTTTTCACCGCAACATTTACCTGGGCAAATTTGGCAAGACATCACCGGCCAACAACTCGCTTTTAGTTTCAGCGCTATTGTTATTGGCTCTATTTTTTATTCGCTGCCCTTTGTTGTTCAGCCGTTACAAAAAGCCTTTGAACAATTAGGTACTAGCTACCTTGAAGCTGGAGCAACTTTAGGTGCTGGCCGATTCGATCGCTTTTTTAATATTGTACTGCCGCTGACCAAAGCCAGTTTTATTACCGCCGCCAGTTTAGGCTTTGCCCATACGATAGGTGAATTTGGCGTGGTATTAATGATCGGTGGCAATATTGAAGGGGAAACACGGGTATTATCTATCGCGCTATTTGATCATGTTGAAGCGTTTAATTACGCCCGTGCACATGCGTTGGCATTAGGATTACTTATTGGCTCGGTGGTCTTACTTTCTTTGATTTATTTACTCAACTTTCAACAGCCTGATTCAGACAAGAGAAGTAATAAAAATGCCCATAAAAAGTCATTAGGGAAAGGCTTATGAGTAGCGTTTCAATAAATAGCGCAGCTAAAGCCACCATTGATATAGACGTTGCTATTGCATTTGACGGCTTTCATTTAAGCCTTCAGCAACAATTACCCGCGCAAGCTATTACCGGTATATTTGGTCATTCCGGCTCAGGTAAATCAACACTACTGCGTATTCTCACCGGGCTTGAAAAGCGCGCACAAGGGCAAATAAACTTTGCCGAGCAGTGCTTATTAAATACTCGCAATAAAGTATTTATTAAACCTGAGCAACGCAATATCGCCATCGTATTTCAAGACAGTCGATTATTTCCACATTTAAGCGTTATTGAAAACTTAGCCTTTGCCGCTAAACGCTGTAAAAACAGCGCTTTGAAAATTGAAGATATCGTTGAACTTACCGACTTAACAGCCCTTGCCGATAAAGGCATCAATCAACTTTCTGGCGGAGAAAAACAGCGCGTTGCGCTAGCACGAGCAATATTAGCCGAGCCTAAATTATTGTTACTTGATGAACCGCTAAGCGCGCTTGATAACCACAACAAAGCCTTATTACTTAGCCTGCTGACAAAAGTTCAGCAGCAGCTTAATATTCCTATATTTTATGTCAGCCACTCAATGGCTGAGCTGCAACAAGTAGCAGATCACCTATTAGTACTGGAGCAAGGCAAGGTCGTCGACTTTGGTAATATTCATCAAGTTATTCACCGTCTTAATTATCCAACACCTTTGTCAAAACCCGAGCAAGAAAATGGACAAGAAAGCGGACAAAGTAATTTACAACCTGCTACTTTTTCAGGCTTAACGCAACAGCAAACCAGCTTAGCGCTTCAGATAAAAGCGCACCATCCTGAATATGGTTTAACCAGCTTAGCGGTTAACCATAACAGCCATATTTATTTACCACTGCTAACCAATAAAACTAAACTTGGCAGTGAAGTGCGCTGTTTTATCTTGGCAAACGATATTAGCATTACCCTTACCGAGCCAAGCAATAGCTCTATTGTTAATCACCTTAGTGGCAAGGTCAGTGAAATACAACAGCAACAACATAGCGTATTATTAACCATAAGCTGCGCCGAACATGACTTTTATACCCGAATTACTGCTTTATCTTTTCAGCAGTTACAACTTAAAATAAATGCGCCGGTTTATATTCAATTTAAAGCCAGCGCAGTGAAAACCTTTAATTATTCAACCGGAGAATAGTCGGTGTTATCTCAACAAGAACAACTTCGTTATAGCCGTCAAACCATGCTTAGCCAAATAGGCGAGCAAGGACAAATGCTGTTGCAACAAGCAAAAGTTTTAATTGTTGGCATTGGCGGTTTAGGTAATCCGGTTAGCATGTATTTAACGGCTGCTGGCATTGGCAAGTTGTTTTTAGTCGATGGTGACAATATTGAGTTAACCAACTTACAGCGCCAAGTGCTATTTAACGAAGACGATATTGGCATAAACAAAGCTGACAGCGCCGCTGAAAAACTGACTAAGCAAAACCCTGATGTTGATATTGAAGTGATTGACGAAATGTTCGACCAAGAGTTAGCGAATTATTACATTCCAAATGTTGATGTGGTAATTGATTGTACCGACAATATTCAAACTCGTTATTTACTTAACCAAGCCTGTATCGATCATAAAACGCCACTTATTGTTGGCGCTGCCACAGGCTTTGATGGCCAACAAATGGTGATAGACCCACGCGATAATAACAGCGCCTGTTACCAATGTTTATTTCCTGAAAGTGAAAGAGCGCCAGCGAATAATTGCCAAACTGTTGGCATAGTTGGCCCAGTTCTCGCCATTATCGGCGGCATGCAAGCACTGCAAACCATTAAGCTATTAACCAAAAATAAAGTGACTTTAAGTCAATTAAATTTGTTTGATGGTTTAGCCAATCAATGGCAGCAATTTACCATTAAAAAACAGCAGAGCTGCAAGGTATGCTCGAAATAATCGCTGTTGGTGGGTATTTATTGCGATATTACTGCGCGATCATCTGCACACTTAATAGTGCTTTTTGATAGTTATCACTGTCGACGGTATTACTGAGTAAAGTAATGCTAATTGCTCGCCCGTCAATAATTAATGCGCCTGTGGTTAGGTGCGAAAATTCCCCTACTGGCAACGTTTTTTGCGCAGCCAGTTTTAAGTCTCGATAAGTCATGACATGACCAACGCCCTTTACCAGCGGTAGCTTGAGCTTTTTGGAGACAACTTTCTTTTCATTGTTATTGCCCGCGCGATTGTCGTGAAGTTCTTGCATCATTTCATCAAGTAATAAATTATCCATACCAACAGCTTTCTTTGACGGTATAAAAGTCATCAACAAAACTAGTTTTTCATCTTGAGCTGTATTTTCAGGGGTTGTCACCCGTAACTTAGCCACAGATAAATTCTGATCAAAGCTTGAACTTGCCTGCCATTTTTTTGGGAAACCGAGCACAAATTCGGTATCACCATCAACAGGAATGTTCACTAACTCAAAGTCTTTCGTTGATAAACTTTTTGCTGACGAAGCAGATGCTTTTTCAGTTGCAGAATGCTGCTGTGCTCGTTCAAGCTCAAGCGTTTGTTCTTGTTGGTTTTGCTGGCAAGGTAAGTCTTGAAAGGTAACTTTACCGTTATTGTCTGTGCATTGGTAAATGGCAAAAACAGAAGGACTAAATAAACAAAAAACTAAAGTTGATAAACGAATACAACGGGCAATGCATACCATAATAATATTATTTCTAGCTTTACTAAGCAGGTCTAACGGTTTCCCTTGTGGTTGTAACATTTTTCCTGACTGTAGCTTTAGCATACCTATCCCTTATTTGTTGCTGTTAATTTGCGCGCAACTGAGATAATTGTAGTGTATTTATTAAATTCGAGCACTAAAAAAGCCCTCAGAAGAGGGCTTAATATCTTATCAAGTCGTGTTCATTACTATGACTTAATGAACTACTTGGTAGCGACTAAATTAACGAAATAGCCCCATCGTTCGATCGCTAACGGCTTCGCGCCAACCGCCTAGCCATTCAGATTTGGCTTCTATTTTCTGATAAGGGCAGTTCTCTTTTGAACGGCCACTAATGCCAGCTTGGTAACCATTGGAAAATGCTCTACCTAAACGATCTCTTTTCTGTCTTTTCATGCATGACGCTCCATCTTTTATACTCAGCAAGATACTGAAAATTAAATAAAAACTCTACATCTGACTATCAGTGATTAATAACAACCGACAATTCATTTAAGAATATTTACGTCCTTTTGACAAGTGAAAAAATGTAATCATAAGCAATTAATTGTTTAAATATATTTTAATAAATAAACCATAAAAATCGCTTTAATTAATAAAACAAAGACTTAGCTAAAATACCGTCTTTTGTAAAAAATTAATTATTCTTTAAACAAATTCTACCAATCGGTATTCTAGAATTTCTTAGCTTGAAAAACTTAATATTGGTTTGGTATTTCAGCTCTATTTTTTACAAACTATTATTCGCGAGAGATGAGCGGCTGTAACATTTCTTCAAGGCCATTAAGTTTTACTTCGTACATTAGCGCTAGTTGTTGGCCTAATTTCCCCTCAGGAAAACCTTTTGAGTGAAACCATACTAAATAAGGCTCTGGTAGCTGTAATAATTTTCGCCCAGCGTATTTACCAAATGGCATCACTTGGTTAATGGCATCAATAAGTTTTTGTTGATCGTTTAGCACTGACTTTCCTTTATCGCTGTAATTTTTGTTGTACTTAGTATTACTAACCGCTACTTAGCATTAGCAGGTCTTTTTTGTAATTTACGTTGTAGCGTGCGTCTGTGCATCGCAAGCTGCCGCGCGGTTGCCGAAACGTTGCCATTATTAAATTTTAGCACTTGTTGAATATGCTCCCATTCAACCTGCTCTGCTGATAACACCGTTTCTTCTTGTTCTACCGGGTGATTTTGCTCATCCACTTTACTATCACTTAACGCAGCTAATAAAGTTTGCGTATCAACCGGTTTGGTTAAGTAGTCATCCGCGCCTAATTTAATCGCATCAACCGCAGTGGCAATACTGGCAAAACCGGTTAATAAAATAATACGAGCATGCGGGCGTAATTGCCTTATTGGGTTAATTAAATTCAAGCCACTTTCGTGATGAAGCTTCATATCTAACAAGACATAATCAGGTAAGTAACGGTGACAGGTCAATAAAGCATCATTACAGTTATCGGCTTGCCAGCAGCTATAGCCGTGCTTTTCCAAACGTCGTTTTAAAGTATTAGCAAAAGCAACATCGTCTTCCACCAACAGCAATTTTTTTTCATCAGACATTAGCTATTGAATTCCTTATTATGGTCTGCTGTTAGCGATAGTGTTAAAGTAACTTTTGCGCCACCTTCTTGATGATTAGTAAGCGACAACTTACCACCTAGCCTTTCTAAGCTAGCATGACTTAACAGCACTGCCATACCTAAACCCTGTTCGCTAGCCACAGGTTTAACGCCAAGTTCAGCTAGCTTTGAGCGGGTAAAACCTAAACCAAAATCTCTGATCACTAACTGCCAATATTGGTTTGAAACCTTACTGCTTAATTCTATTTTATCGCTGTTATTGGCCTTGGTTGCTCGAATGCCATTATTAACTAAATTTAAAATTGCAGGCAATAAGGCTGCATCTGAAACAATAGCGCTTGATGATAATAACGCTGGCTGACTTTCATGATTAATATTCACCTTAATATCAGGATAATTAAGCCCAATGTTATCAACAATATTTTCAAGCATTTCAGCACAACTGATCACAACCGACTTTTGCTCTTTAATGTTAAATACCATTTGTCGAAAAGCCGACAAACTTTCACTACAGCGGGCTAACTCTTTTTGCATATCATCAATAGCAACATGCTCTGGAAAGTCTTCTTTTAGTTCATCGGCTAATAATTGCACTGTAGCAATTGGCGTGGCTAACTGATGAGTAATTTGCGCTGAGGCAACACCTAAAGAGATGACTTTTTCTTGTTTAAGCTGCTCTTCACGAAAGGCTGCTATCGCTAATTCTTTTTGATTAATACTACGCGCCATTTTACCAACCACAATAGCAACTACGCCGGCAGAAAATAAAAAATTCAGCCACATGCCAATAAAGTGCCCTTCCATATTACCGTGCATAACATGCATTGGCATTAACCATATCAAGAAGCTGTAACATGCAACTGCCGCGCAAGCGACTAAAGCGAGTAATGTTGGCGTTAAAGTTACCGCAGCAAGAGCAATAGGCAGCAGCAATAACGAAACAAAGGCATTGGTAGCACCGCCACTAAAATAAAGCAGTAACGACAAAAAGAGCAGATCAGCACATATTTGTATTAAAATCGCGAAGGTTTCGGCACTTTTATGCCAGTTGTAATAAAAAAAACTGGCTAAGGTAAATACAAGCTCAGCAATAATTACCATAACTAAAGGCAACCAAGGTAATTGATAATTTAAGCCTAAGTTTACAAATAAAATTAACGCGACTTGAATGGCAATAGCCGCCGCACGTAAAAGTAATAACAACTGAATTTGGCTAAAACTTTTACTCAGGCCTTTTAAGGGAAAATACATTATTATTTAGTTTCCTACGGCTATTTTTATAACTTTCATTGGTACAAAAACAATTGCAGCGATTATTTAATATGAATAATAACAGCACAACAGATGAAGTAAATTGATTCACCCTGTATTATCAAATTATTAAGTTTTTAAATTTCAGTTAAGCAATTCAGCCAACAATCTAGCAAAGGCTAACAATAATGAATAAACAATTAATTACCTTAGGCGCTGGTTGCTTTTGGTGCGTTGAGAATATTTTTTCACGGATAAAAGGCGTTGAAAGTGCAATTAGCGGTTATGCTGATGGCGACGTTGACCAACCAACTTACGAACAAGTATGCTCAGGTAAAACTAATCATGCTGAAGTGGTACAAATAACGTTTGATGCTGAGGTTATTTCTCTTGAAGAAATGCTAACGGTATTTTTTGCTATTCACGACCCCACAACCCTAAACCGCCAAGGTAACGACATTGGCAGCCAATATCGTTCAACCATCATTTATCATAATAACGAGCAGGCAAAAGTTGCAAAAGCTAAAATTGAGCAACTCAACCAAACCGGAACTTTTACTGATCCGATAGTAACGAGCTTAGTTGCCCACCAGAAATTTTATTGTGCTGAAAATTATCATCAGAATTACTTTAACAATAATAGTGATAATCAGTATTGTCAGTTAGTTGTCGCTAAGAAGATTCAAAAATTCTTAAGTGAATTTTCACACTTGTTACAATAACGTTAATAGCAATTTTAGGGCGGGAACTTTCTCGCCTTTTGTTAAAGCTAATCTACAGCTACTTTCATTTCCCTAAAAAACATCATCGACAGAAAAAGTACTTCATCACCAGCTTGATTACAATTCGTTACTAGTCAATGAGAATCATTATCATTAACATACTCAACAATTAATCAATACAGCTTTCCTCTAACGGATTTTTTTATGAAGTACTCTCCTCTAGTTATTGCCATGGGCTTAATTTTCAGCTCTGCGAATAGTTTTGCAGATGATAAACCTGCACAAAATATTGAAGTTATCGAAGTTAAAGGTAGTTATTTTAATAACTATAAAGTAGATGATGCCAGTGGTGCGATGCGTGGTGATGTGCCGTTAATTGAAACCGCACAATCGGTTACGGTGATCACCAATACCATAATCGTTGAGCAACTTGCCACGACATTAGGTGAAGTATTGCAAAACGATGCCAGCTTATCAGCTGGGTCACGCCAACGTAACCGAGAAACCTTTAGTATTCGTGGTTTTGACTTAAGCTCAGATAATGGTTATTTGCGTGATGGTCATCAACATTGGTCACACTACCAACAACCTATTGAAACATTAGAAAATATTGAAGTAATTAAGGGGCCTTCCAGTATTTTATATGGTCAATCAGCCCCAGGCGGTTTAGTGAACATGGTCACTAAAAAACCTACCTACAACAGCTTTTTAAATGTCGGTGCTGATCTCGACCACTTAGGTTCAACCCGCTTTACTTTAGACGCAGGCGGTGCACTTAACAACGATGAAAGTTTAAGGTATCGCGGCAATCTGGTAAAACAAAATGAAATTTATGAGCGTGAATACCAAAATGGCGAGCAGCGTCAACGTGACCGTTTATTAGGATCTTTCGTGCTTGATTATGATGTAAGTGACAATGTTTTGCTACGTTTCCATGCCGATCAAACTAATGATAAAGCCGGCCTTGATACCGGCGCTTGGCTTGATGTTAATGGCGATGTTATTGGCGATAACAAAACCATTCGCGATATGTCGTGGGCATTTACCGACATTACCGTACAAAATATCGGTTTTGATGTTGAATATGCAATAAATGGCCAGTGGGATCTTAAACTTGGCTATAACCAGCAAAGCTTCGAGCGCCAACGTTTCGAGTCGGCACCAAGTTATAAATCATTATCTGAAGACGGTACCTATACCTCAAACCCTTATGACCGCTTCGATGACTGGCAATTTAAAACCGCCTACCTTGATTTAAGTGCCGACTTAACATTAGCAGGTATGAATCATCAATTACTTATAGGTGCAAATGGCCTTGATTATTATTACGGGCAATTAAAAGTTACCGGCGAGTCTTTTGATTTCAGCAATGGCGACATGGAACCAAACATGCCCAATATTAGCTATCAAGACGACACGAGTTTGGCGGTTACTGAATACAACTATTACGGCATGTACTTTCAAGATTTAGTGACTATAAATGACTACTGGCAAGTATCATTTGGCGGCAGATATGATGTACAAAATAAAGACGGTGCCGACAATACTTCGTTTTTACCAAAAGCTGGTGTGCTGTTTCATCCTAATGACAGTTCAACAATTTACGCCAGCTATACCGAAGGCTTTGAACCACAAAGCACAGATATTATCATTGATGAAGAAGATGCTAACTATGGCATGGACATAGATGCGATGACCTCAAAGCAATTCGAAGTAGGCGTTAAATGGCAATTATTTGATGAGCGCATGTTATTAACTGCAGCGGTATTTGATATCACCAAAGAAGGCATGCTGGTCAGTGAAGAATATACAGGTAGTGGTGATTATCAAACCATTACCAGACAAGCCGGCGAGCAACGCCACCAAGGTTTTGAACTTGGCGCGCAAGGTTCTATAAACGACCGATTATTTATTATGGCCTCAGTGATGAACTTAGACGCTGAATATGGTCAAGACAATGGCGAATTTTCAGGCAATACGCCAGTAGATGTACCTAAGTGGTCAGCTTCACTTTGGTCACGTTATGAAGTTAGTGAAAGTATCGCCTTTAACGCCGGTGTATTTTATGAAGGTGATCGATATGCCGATATTAACAACACCATAGTAAAAGATGCTTATACCCGTATTGATGTTGGCGCAACCTACCAAGCGAGTATTAATAATCAAGAAGTGAACTTCCGTTTTAATGTGCAAAACTTGCTCGATAAAGATTACTTAGCCGGTGGCGATTACTCTAACGTGACCATAGCTGAAGGCGTAAGTTATCGTTTTGCCGTGCAATTACCTTTCTAGTGGCTTAATGCAATAAGCAAGCTTTTAGAGCGGGGGAATTAATATGAAAAGGCAAACACTTAGGTGTTTGCCTTTTTTATTGCTTATCGTTTCGGCCAATAACTAACGCTAATGTTTGCCGCGATAACCTATTTTATGCGGCAAGCCTTTTTGCTTACCCCAACCCCAGCGAGGCTTCTCATTTTGCTGTGTCCAAGCTTGGTGTTGCTTACGTAACTGCTCGGCAATTTCCGGCTTAGTACGAATAAGGTTTTTCTTTTCGCTGATATCAACGCTGATATGAAAAAGTGCTTCTTTACCTTTGTTATTAATTAATTTCCAGTCACGATTACGTATCGACCAGCTGTTATTATTCGCCCAAAAGATATAGCGATTATCTAAAGCTTTTTGCTCAGTAGTTAAATAAGGCAATAAATTCACACCATCAAGTTTTAATTTGGCGTCAGCCTTTTTACCGCTAGCCGCAATTGCTGTAGCTAAAATATCAATAGAAATCACTGGCTCTGATAAAGTTTGACCTGCAGGAATATGCCCTGGCCAAGTTACAGCAAACGGTACTCGAACACCGCCGTCCCACAAATAGTTTTTCTCACCGCGTAACGGCAAATTATACGAGTAATTGCCTTTGAGCTTGCCACCATTATCAGACAAAAAGAATATAATGGTATTTTGCTCAAGCTGGTTAGCTTTTAGAGTGTCGAGAATTTTACCGATGTTTTCATCCATGTTGTAATTCATTGCGACCACGGTACGACGCTTTTCATTTTCGATATGCTTAAAGCGCTTTAAGTCTTGCTGACGCGCTTGCAACGGCCCATGTACCGCATTAAAAGAAACATATAAAAAGAACGGTTCATTTTTATGGCGCTCAATATATTCAACCGACTCACGCCCAAAAGCATCGGTAAGGTATTCATCAAAGTCTGCTACTAAAACATCGTTACGATGAATAGAGCCCCAAGGTTTACTTTTAGCTTTTTCATTATTTTCTTTGCCAATAAAATATCCAGCAGCGCCATTATTAAAACCATAGAATTCATCAAAGCCACGGTGATGAGGCCAAAATTTCATTTCGTCGCCGTCATGCCATTTACCCACCATGCCTGTGCTATAGCCCATTGCTTTAAATACATCGCCCGCAGTTTTTATCTCCATTGGCAAACCTTGTACGATATTTTTATCGCGCACAAAAGGGCCAATATTGTCATGGTAACCAAAACGTTGCTGATAACGACCGGTGATCAAGCCAATGCGTGACGGCCCACAAACTGGCGCGGTTGAATAGCCGTCAGTAAACGCAACGCCACTTTTGGCTAAACGGTCGATATTGGGAGTTTGTATATCTTGGCTACTGTTATGATAGCCAACGTCTGCATAGCCTAAGTCATCCGCTAAAATCACGATAACATTGGGACGAATTTCCATACTATTGGCAGCATAGGTAATAAGACTTAGCGCGACACTCGCACAGTAAAAACGTAGTTTTCTTGAGATCATAAAGTGATATCCATTATCCAATTAAAATCATGAGTTAGTAGTAATTAAAGATAAAGAGTCTGGAAAAGCTCAAAGGCGTAATGATCAGATAATAAAAGCAGAATAATAAATGGTTATATTGAAACTCAAGTTAAAATGTAGGTCGGAATTCATTCCGAAAAAGCGGCTAAAGATAATATTTTTTGTACTGTTTTGTCGCACTAACGTACGACCTACAATGAAAAATTACTGAACCAATTTAGACAATTAGCTCAGCAAAGTTATTGAATTTTATTTTAAACGAGACCTAATACATTAAGGTATAAAGCTTACGACGATATTTAGTGGCTAATGGATCGCCGTCAGGTAAAGCTTTTAAAATATCAAGCAATAAGGTTTTACTTTCAGCGTCGGAGCGGTCTTTTTGCATTAAACGAAACAGTATCGCTAACGCTTCCTCGTTACGGTTTACTTGGTTGTACTGTGCAGCCAATTGCTGCTGCAAGGTAACATTGTCAGGATCACTCGCTAACTGGGTTTCTAATGCTTGAATTTCAGGAGAGTCGGCCGCTTGGTTGGCTAATTCTAATTTTGCCATCACCGCTTGATAATGGCTGTCTTGATCAACCATGGTGATAGTAGCCAGTAATTCTTCAGCTTCAGTGAGCTTTCCGGTTTGAATGTAAACTTCAGCTAAAGTGAGTTTAATATCGGCTCGGCTATTGTCTAACTGATAAGCCTGAGAGATTGCAGCAAAGGCTTCATTGATATTATTCTCACCAATAAGCTGCCTTGCTTGGGCAAGTAAATCATCTTCTGCTTTGGGTAAATGTTTTTCTAAAAAGGTTTTTATTGCTTCATCAGTTAATGGGCCTGAAACACCATCAATGGGTTGGCCATCTTTTAAAATAATGGCGGTAGGAAGCGATTGTAAGCCAAACTGCTGCGCAATTTGCTGCTGCGTTTGACAATCAACCGTTGCCAATAACATCACATCTTCTTTACCTGCTAAGGCAAAGGCGAGTTTGTCTTTTAACTCAACACTTTCAGGAATTTGCTCAGCCCAAAAATCAATTAATACTAATTTATTTTTTGATTCTTCGATGGCGATTTGTTGAAAATTTTCTAAGGTGATTTCGACAACATGTGTATTCAAAGCAGTTTCCAATTTCTTAAATTTATTACTTACTTAACTATTTTGGGACAAAAGCGCTAAGTTACAAGCATAACGCGTTAATTTAACCCGTCGCGGTTGATAAAGTTTATCCGTATAGAAAATAAAGCAAACCAAAACCTAAAACTAAACGGTAGATAACAAACGGCATCATGCCGAGCTTATTCACTAAAATTAAAAAGTAATGAATACAGGCATAGGCGCTAACGAAGGCTAATATGCTACCTAAACCAATCGCTTGCCAGTCAACTGGCTCCATCGAGGTAATAAGTTTTAAAGTTAAATAACTACCCGCCATCGCAATAGCTGGAATAGATAATAAAAACGAGAAGCGTGCAGCATTGTCGCGACTTAAGCCCAACATTAAACCGGCGGTCATAGTAATACCCGAACGCGAAGTGCCCGGAATTAGCGCTACCGCTTGCGCAAGGCCAATAATCATCGCGCCTTTAAAACCAATTTTTTCAATGGTTTTATTTTCTTGCGCTGTTCTTTTTCCAGCAAGAATATCGGCAAAGCCCAGTAATACGCCAAACAACAACGTGGTTGCAGCAATAACTAAAGCTGAGCGTAAATGCGCTTCAATAATGTCTTTACCTAATAAACCAAACAAACCAGCGGGAATGGTCGCGAGTATAATCCACCAAGCCAGTTTTCCATCAAAACTGTTATTATTTTTTTCAGGGCCAATACCAACGGTGCCAAACCAAGCAACCGACATGCTGCCAATTTCTTTGCGAAAATACAGCGCAACCGCTAACAAGGTGCCAACATGTACGGCAACATCAAAAGCTAATCCTTGGTCGTTCCAACCTAAAATAGCTGACGGTAAAATTAAATGTGCCGAGCTCGAAATAGGTAAAAATTCAGTTAACCCTTGAATTAATGCCAAAATGAAAATTTCAATAGTGCTCATATTTTTCTTATAACCTTTTTAATAATTACCTTTATTTGGCTAGTGTGTTGCCGGCCAAGTAAATGGTACTTTCCTTAGTTGTTGACTGTTTTTGTCAAACCCTTGCCAAAGCTCGCTAATGGTTTGATTTAATTGCGGATGAATAAAGTTCGCGGCTAGTTCGGCCAATGGCCATAAGACAAAAGCACTGGTAGTAATTTCAGCGCGAGGAATAATCGCAGGCGTAGTTAAGATGGCGCTGTTATAAAGCAGTAAGTCTAAATCAAGCGTACGCGAACTAAACTTTTGCGCATTAAGCTCGCGGCCATGGGCATATTCAATGTCGCGCATAATGCTAACGACTTGCTCAACAGTTGCAGCGGTATTAGCGCCAATCACCATATTGTAAAATGCATCACCTGAAAAACCGACCGGTTCACTTTCAAATAGTGACGATAAAGTTAATTCACCAAAGGCTTGTTGTAGCGCAGTTAAGCCCGCCAACAAATAATGTTCGCGATTAATATTAGTGCCTAACGAGATATAAATTTGCGCCATAATTAGCGCTGTCCACGCTCAATTTCAACACCAACTGTTTGCGCATTATGCACAGCACCAGGTTTACCTACACTCAATTTCAACCATGGAATATGATACCTTGCCATTAAATGTGCAGCTAAACGTTCAGCCAAGGTTTCAATTAAGTCAACCGGATTAGCATTAGCAAACTCGGCAATACCCTCTGATATTTGGGCATAATCAAGGGTTTTAGCAAGCTCGTCATTTTCCGCCGCTTGTGCCGTATTCCAGCCCATTTCAACGTCAATCACTAAGGTTTGCTTGATCTCTTTTTCCCATTGAAAAAAACCAATGGTGGTTTGGATATTGAGCCCTTTGATAAAAACCTTATCCATTTCGTTACCCTTTTACGACTAATACCTGCTGGTAAAACGTGATCTTATGGCGATAAATACACCGTTAATCAGTAAAGTTGACCAACAATTTATAAAATAAATGGCGAGTTTACCTGCCAAGCCCTAGAAAAACTAGCTAAGTAAGCGATACAATTATAAAATATTTGAAATTTGACAATTTAGTGTCGACTCAAGGAAAAAGAAGCACTCATGTTAATGACAACACTCGTGATGACTGTATTAGCCTATTTATTTGGCTCGATATCGAGTGCTATTTTGCTGTGCAAGGTTTTACATTTACCAGATCCTCGCACCGTTGGTTCAAAAAACCCCGGCGCAACCAATGTACTTAGGCTCGGCAATAAATACCTTGCCGCTTTAGTACTATTCTTTGATGTTTTAAAAGGCACCATTCCCGTTTGGGGAGGCTACTTCTTAGGTATTGAACCACTGTATTTAGGTGTTATTGCTATTGCCGCATGTTTAGGGCATATGTATCCAGTTTTTTTCCACTTTCAAGGTGGCAAGGCCGTAGCGACAGCTTTTGGGGTGTTATTACCGATTGGTTTAGATTTAGGCGCTTTGTTGATTATTACTTGGCTGCTAGTCGCTAAAACTACACGCTATTCTAGTTTAGCTGCAATAGTAACGGTATCGTTAGCGCCCCTTTATACCTTTTTAATTAAGCCAGAATATGTATTATCAGTACTGATGATTTCAGGGCTGGTGATTTTCCGCCATAAAGACAATATTGTTAGGCTACTTAAAGGCAACGAGAGTAAAATATCTTCTAAGTCTTATTCAAAAAAAGATTAATGCCAATCATACTAACTAGCTTGCTGAATGATGGTTCAGAAGTAGCTTAAGCAGTCATAATTTCTACTTAAGCTATTTAAGCTACTTAAAAAATAAATAGCATTTTAAACACCCATGAATACTGAATTAAACTTTAGACCCGCGTTTATATCGCCGCTAAAGTATCAAGTGGCCAGCGTGGCGTCGCTTTAAAAGTTAAATCGGTATCAGTACCCGCTTTCAAACGCTGCAACCCCGCATAGGCTATCATCGCGCCATTATCGGTACAAAATTCAGGACGCGGATAAAATACTTCGCCGCCAAGCTTTTTGGTGATCACGGTTAACTTCTCACGTAATGCCGTATTCGCACTAACCCCACCGGCAATAACCAAGCGTTTTAATTTACATTGCTCTAAAGCTCGTTTGCATTTTATTGCTAAGGTATCAACTACCGCTTCTTGAAAGGCATAAGCAATATCGGCATGAACTTGCACCCGCTGCTCATCATTTTCAATCAATTTATTTTCTTTATGAATAGTATTGGCAGCAAAGGTTTTTAAGCCACTAAAACTAAAATTTAACCCCGGACGATTAGTCATTGGCCGTGGAAAGGCATATTGCCCTGCTCGGCCATTTTCAGCCATTTTAGCGAGCACTGGACCACCAGGATAATCTAAACCTAGTAATTTTGCGGTTTTATCAAAAGCTTCGCCGGCGGCATCATCCACTGATTCACCCAACATTTCATACTGACCAATACCGTCAACACGTACTAACATGGTATGGCCACCAGAAACTAATAAAGCAACAAAAGGAAATTCAGGCACATTCTCTTCTAACATTGGCGCTAACAAATGCCCTTCCATATGATGTACAGGCACGGCAGGTAAATTCCAGCCATAAGCTAAACTGCGCCCAATTGAACAGCCAACTAATAACGCGCCCACTAAACCCGGACCTGCAGTATAAGCAACGCCATCTAGGTCTTGCGGTGTAAGGTTTGCCTCGCTTAAGACTTCTTTTATTAAAGGAATGGTTTTACGAACATGATCTCGTGACGCTAATTCTGGTACTACCCCGCCGTAATCTGCATGCACCGCAATTTGACTATATAAGCGATGAGCTACAATGCCGGCAGGCAAATCACCTTGGCCGTCATCATAAATAGCAATACCGGTTTCATCACAAGAGGTTTCGATACCCAAAATTCGCATAAATAATCCTAAAACTCGCGCTAATAAATAGATTTGTACTGAATAAGGCGGCGATTTTACCTGTCATTGTAATAATTCTCCACCTTAAACCGATTAAAACTTTACTTTGCTATAGGCTTGACTATAGAATACGTCACCCATTTTTAAATAGAGCGGGTGATGGTCAGGTAATAATGCTGAGGCTGTTCACCGATTTATATAGATACATACTAAGGTAAGAGGCACAATGCCAGTAATTAAAGTTAGAGAAAACGAACCATTTGACGTAGCACTACGTCGTTTTAAACGTTCATGTGAAAAAGCAGGTATCCTTTCAGAAGTTCGTCGTCGCGAATCATATGAAAAACCAACTTGGGAACGTAAGCGTAAGAAAGCAGCCGCTGTTAAACGTGCCGCTAAAAAAGTTTCTCGTGAGAACGCTCGTCGCGTTCGCATGTACTAAGATTACCTTAGTAAGTATTTGAGTTTTAGGATCTAAATAAATGAGCCTACTTGTTCAACTCAAAGATGAAATGAAAAACGCTATGCGCGCCAAAGACAAAGTTCGTCTTGGTGTTATCCGCATGGCGTTATCTGCTATCAAGCAAGCCGAAATCGACCAAAAAATTGAAGCAACTGATGATAATGTTATTGCGGTGTTTACCAAAATGGTTAAACAGCGTAAAGAATCTATCAAAATGTTTAGCGACGGTGGCCGTGACGATATGGCAGCAAATGAGGCAGCTGAGGTTGTAGTATTAGAAGAATTTTTACCACAACCTTTAAGTACTGATGAAATTAGTTTGTTAATTTCACAAGCAATTACTGATACCGGTGCCGCCTCAATGGCTGACATGGGCAAGGTAATGGCTGTACTTAAACCTATTATGCAAGGCAAAGCCGATATGGGCGCAGTTAGCGGCCAAGTTAGAGCTCAGTTAAACGCATAATTGAAAGCAATTCATTTTGAAAGTTCATCCTGAACATCGTCGCTCCTTCACATCCGTGTGACCGCGACATTGCCTACCGGAAGTAGGTACTTAGGATTTGTAGGGAACAAAAATCCTGACCGTTCATCCTGAACATAAAAACCGCGAAAGCCTAGTGCCTCGCGGTTTTGTATTATTAGCAGCACTATAATCTATTAACGGTAGATAGATTTCATTGCTATTAACCTTGTGCCTATGTGAAAATCATCATCAGGTACCTGCAATTAAAAGAGCACTATGGCTGGTTTGATCCCCCGACAATTTATCGATGATTTATTAGCAAGAGCAGATATTGTTGAGCTGATTGACGGCCGAGTTCCGCTTAAAAAAGCCGGTCGAAACTATCAAGCTTGCTGCCCTTTTCATACCGAAAAATCACCTTCATTTAGCGTTAGCCAAGACAAGCAATTTTATCATTGTTTTGGCTGTGGCGAGCACGGTAATGCTATTTCATTTTTAATGGAATTTGACCGTCTCGATTTTCCTGATGCCGTTGATGAACTTGCCTCTCACTATGGCATGGAAGTTCCCAAAGAAGAAAACAACCTCAGCCCTGGTGAACAGTTAAAACAGCAAAAAGCTTATCGACAAAAGCAAGATGATTACGAGCTAATGGGCAAAATTAGCAGCTTTTATCAACAACAATTAAAAACCGCTGACGATAAAGACACCGCGGTTAATTACTTAAAAGGGCGCGGACTCACGGGCGAAGTGGTTAAGCGTTTTGGCATTGGTTACATCAGCGATAACTGGGACGGCATGATGAATCAATTTGCTCATGTTAACACCACCCAACAGTTAATCGATTTAGGCATGGCAATTCCCGGCGACAAGTCACGCCCATATGATCGCTTTCGTGGCCGTATTATGTTTCCCATTCATGATAAACGTGGTCGTGTACTTGGTTTTGGTGGCCGAGTATTAAGTGACGGCACCCCCAAGTATTTAAACTCTCCAGAAACCCGTATTTATCATAAAGGCCATGAACTTTATGGCTTATACGAAGCCAAACAAGCCAACAAGCAACTTGACCGTTTAGTGGTTGTAGAAGGTTATATGGATGTGGTTGCCTTAGCCCAACATGGCGTAAATTACGCAGTAGCCTCGTTAGGAACCGCGACTACCAGCGAGCAGTTACAAACGTTATTTCGTACCGTAAAAGAAGTGATTTGTTGCTACGACGGTGACCGAGCAGGACGTGATGCTGCATGGCGCGCAATGGATAATGCCTTGCCATTAATTCAAGACGGCTATTCCCTGCGTTTCATATTTTTACCTGACGGTGAAGACCCAGACAGCTTAATAAGAAAACAAGGGCAAGCAGCCTTTGAAAAGATAATTAATCAATCAAAGCCGTTATCTGAATTTTTGATCGAACACTTATCTGCACAAGTTGACTTAAATAGCCTTGAAGGCAAGTCAAAATTGGTCGACCTGTTCCAGCCTTATTTAAACAAGCTACCCGATAGTTTGATAAAAGACGGCATTATCACCTCGTTAGCCAACCGCTTTGTTGGTGGAGTTGAAAAACAGTTAATCGAGTTAACCAAGCGTAGTAATCAAGTAACGCAAAAAAAATCAGTAAAGGTAAATAATAAAGCCACGCCAGTGCGCTTTGCTATTGCATTATTATTAGAGCATCCCCATATAGTTAAAGCGTTGCCAGATATTACTATTTTGCAGCAATTACACATGCCAGGCATTGAACTTTTAAATCAATTACTGACACTTTGTCATAACAAACCAGACATTAATAGCGCTCAACTTATTGAGTACTTTAGAGAAACCCCGCAAGGGAATCATTTATCTAAGCTGATGTTTTGGCAACATGGCATTACAAATGAAGCTGCCGAAGAAGTATTTCTCGACAGTATTGAAAAACTGCTCAATACTTTTGTAGAACAACGCACCGAAGAACTTTTGCAAAAAGGCCGTTCAGGGCAAATAAGTCCCTCTGAAAAACAAGAACTTCAAGCCTTGTTAAATGCATAAATGAATACATAGCTAAACACATAAATAGTATAAAAAATCAGAAAGTGTAAATGCACAAATTTTCCTTAATGGTAAATTCTGATTTTTTGCAATGAAATGTAAAAGCGCCGAGTTAACTACTGGTAATTTAATCACCAATTTGTTAAAATCGCCTGCTTTACGTTTCTCGTATAGAAAGCCAATTTTTTATAATTTACAGGTGGATACTCGTCAATGGATCAAGCCCCACAATCTAGACTTAAAGAGCTAATAACCAAAGGTAAAGAGCAAGGTTATTTAACTTTTGCCCAAGTGAACGATCATCTACCTCAGGATATAATCGATTCCGATCAGGTTGAAGATATTGTTCGCATGATCAACGACATGGGCATTCAAGTATTTGAAAATGCTCCTGATAACGATACGTTGATGATGAGCGAAGGCAACACTGATGAAGATGCTGCCGAAGCCGCAGCACAAGCACTTGCCACTGTTGAAAGCGAAATAGGCCGTACAACTGATCCTGTTCGTATGTACATGCGTGAAATGGGTACCGTAGAACTACTAACACGTAAAGGCGAAATTGTTATCGCTAAGCGTATAGAAGAAGGTATCAAAGAAGTTCAACGTTCTGTATCAGAATACCCACCGGCAATTAATTACTTATTAGAGCAGTGGGATAACTTTGAAGCTGAAGAAGTTCGTTTAAGCGACATTATTGTTGGCTTTTTAGACCCTGATGCTATTGAAGAAGAAATTCCAGCCGCCGCTACACATATCGGTTCAGAATTATCTAAAGAAGACTTAGCTGACGAAGACAAAAGTAAATCTGACGATGATGAAGACGAGGAAGAAGAAGATACTGGCCCTTGTCCTGAATTAGCCCGTGAGAAATTTGGCTTATTACGCGAAGCTTATGAAGCTGCTAACAAAGTTATCAGTGCAAAAGGCCGTGGCCATAAAGACGCACAAAAAGCAGTTGACACTTTAGCTGAAGTATTCAAAGAATTCCGTTTAGTACCAAAAGTATTTGACCGCTTAGTGAAAAACATGCGCAGCGTAATGGACCGTTTACGTGTTCAAGAACGTTTGATCATGAAACACTGTGTGGTTGGCGCAGGTATGCCTAAAGCTACCTTCATCAAAATATTCCCAGGTAACGAAACCAAAAAAGATTGGTTTGAAGATCAGAAAAATGCTGGTTTACCGCATTCAGCTCGCTTAGCCGATATTGAATTAGACGTTGAACGTTGTATTTACAAATTAAACCTTCTTGAAGAAGAAACCTACTTAAACGTACATGGCATAAAAGACATTAACCGTCGCATGTCAATTGGTGAAGCAAAAGCTCGCCGTGCGAAAAAAGAAATGGTTGAAGCCAACTTACGTTTAGTTATCTCGATTGCGAAAAAATACACCAACCGTGGTTTACAATTCTTAGATTTGATCCAAGAAGGTAACATTGGTTTGATGAAAGCCGTTGATAAATTTGAATATCGTCGCGGTTATAAATTCTCAACTTATGCAACGTGGTGGATCCGTCAAGCAATTACACGCTCAATTGCAGACCAAGCACGTACCATACGTATTCCAGTACATATGATTGAAACCATCAATAAATTGAACCGTGTTTCTCGTCAAATGCTACAAGAAATGGGCCGTGAACCAACACCTGAAGAATTAGCTGAACGCATGATCATGCCGGAAGACAAAATTCGCAAAGTATTGAAAATAGCTAAAGAGCCAATTTCAATGGAAACCCCTATTGGCGATGACGAAGACTCGCACTTAGGTGACTTTATTGAAGATGGTAGCGGTGAACTACCGGTTGACTCAGCTACTTCTGAAAACTTAAAAGACGCGACTCATGAAGTACTTGCAGGCTTAACTGCTCGTGAAGCTAAAGTACTAAGAATGCGTTTTGGTATTGATATGAATACTGATCATACCCTAGAAGAAGTTGGTAAGCAGTTTGACGTAACACGTGAACGTATTCGTCAAATTGAAGCGAAAGCGTTACGTAAACTACGTCACCCTTCTCGCTCTGAACAACTTAAAAGCTTCTTAGATGGCGAATAAAATTACTCAGTAATTTCCCCATCAAAGATAAAAAAGAGTGACTAGTTCACTCTTTTTTTTCGCTAAAATTTAAGCCAGCATCAGTTTTAATAACCATTAAGTTTACTTCACAAAAAATTAAGCAATATTCTTATTGTTAAAAATTCATTTATTGGTAACCTTGAACATCAGAAAATAAAGAATACCAATTAAATACCACTACTAGGAACCATCATGCGCTTCAGTTTTTATCCCTTAGTCGCACTACTTTTATGTGCTTTCCCCAGCTTCGCCGAATCAGAAAAAACGTTTGAAATAACTCCGTTAATTGGTTATCGCTTTGGTGGTGACTTTGAAACAGGTGCAGCCGACTTTAGAAATAAATTAGAGCTAGAAGATGCAGTGAACTACGGCTTAATTTTTTCATGGCCTTTTGACTATCAACGCCAAGGTGAAGTATTACTTAGCCATTATGACACTCAGTTTCTAGATAATACCGGCGTTAGCCCGACTACTGCGCCATTAAATACCGACATTAGTATTACCTACTTACATGTTGGTGGTAATGTGCCTGTACGTGAAGGCGCAAACAAAATCCCAGTGTGGTTATCAGGCGGCTTAGGATTAACTCATTTTTCACCTGACAATAACCAACTAAAAGACGAAACTCGCTTTTCCCTTAACCTTGGGTTGTTTACAAAATACCAGCTAAGTGAAAACTTAAGCTTTAGACTTGGTACTCGCCTATACGCAACCTTTTTTGATTCAGCCAGCGAAGTGTTATGTGAAAAAGACAGTTGCGCGATATATGTTGAAGGCGACCTCTGGTTTCAAAGTGAAGTAAATGCCGGCGTTACTTTTACTTTTTAACCTTGGCATCAAACAAAAAGCTCAACGCTTGGTCTTAATCGTTTAAAAAAGCACCTAACAGTTTAAAATGGTGCTTTTTTTAAAAGACTAATAGTGACAACAAAATAAAAAATGCTTATACTTCTCGCCGCTTTAACAGATAGTCTACTCTTTTAAAGCAGCAGTACAACGGCCCCTTAGCTCAGCTGGTTAGAGCGCCCGACTCATAATCGGTAGGTCCAGTGTTCAAGTCACTGAGGGGCCACCACTTTCTCTTCCAAGTACATTCCAAAAAAATCCAAAACATCTTAAAAAAACAAGCTGTGTAGCCTGTTTACTGCTCCATTACAGTCCAACTCGGTTTGGTAACATCCAGTTTTTAATCTACCATCAGATGTACCAACAACTTAGTTTAAACATTTCATTGGTACATCATGGCAAAAAAGATAGCTTCTTTAACGAATACTGAAGGAATAGGCTAATACTTCCAAAACTAAATAATATGCCCATTCACTATATTAAGCCGAAGCTCGATGTTGAAATACATCAGCCAATTGCAATATTGAAGCTTGATACAAAATAGACATTTTTAGCTCAAGAGAGTTATTGATGAGCAACGATGGACGACTGTATATTATTCACATATAGTTGTTTTAAATAAATGGTGGAAATACCACTTAGACGGCCTATCCTCAACATTCAATAAAGCTAGCCATCACGTTTTACAATTAAGTGCTCACAAAATACTAATACGCACTTAGCCTACTCCTGTATTTCACCCACTAAATAAGCTGAAATTAACCAGTGATTCAATTCGTTTTCTTTTATCGCTTGTGCTTGTGGAATACTGAACTTAAGCTGGTGCTTCCCAGAATTCAAACCTGACAGAGATATTGATAATGGTTTTACATCACTTCCAGGACACCAGTTAGAACGAGAATAATCAGATGAAGCAATACGCTCATCTATTTCTTTGTTTTTCCAATATGTTTTTTCTGTCCAAACTCCGGAATGTGGGTTAAAACGTCTAAACGCAGCACAGTCATCACGCCAAGGGATAAAACGCTGTAATTCTTTTCCATTTACCGAAACAATATGCTCTTTCTTGACGAATTCGTCGCCGCCCTCGTGACCACCATGGCCGGTGGCAATGTATTTTAATTCGACATTAGTGACATTTTCAGGAATATCAATATCAACCAGTAAGTCATTTCGAGAAAAGAAATCAGGGTAATTCATTGGTCCAAAGTAGTTAATTGTATTTATCAGTGGCTTAGTCCAAGTTTTTTTGGCTTTATATTCAATGAACTCAGTTTCATCAAAGTTAAGCTCTAAGTTAATTTTGTAACCTTCTTTGGTCCAAACATCTATCCAAACACCAATCCAGACTTCACCTTGTAACTCACTTAAGCGGTCGGATATATCTTGTTGCCAAAGCACATTTTTTTCCCAATGGGGTATATAGACAGGTTTACGTTGGTCCAACTTAGCTGACTCACTGAAAAATCCAACACCAAATGGTGTCATAAAGCGCAGCAATTCCAGCGTAGGTAAATAGTTATTACTTAAAGCTATGCCAGGAAAATTTTCATCACCAACAGCAAAGTTGGGAAACTCTTGTTGCTGTTGTTGAATGTTCAGTAAATTAATAACAGACACTTTCGGTAAGACAAATAATGAGCCTGATTTATCCCAAGGGTCGCCATTACTAACCAGTGTTAACTTAGCACTCACTTGAGTGGATTTTTGAAATTGTGGCAAATCAACTTTTTTCAATAATATCCGACCACCACTTAAGCGAATTATGCCATTATTATGTGCTTTTATCGGTGACTCAGCTTCAGGATGCCCCCAGTTAACCACTTCATCAGAAAATACGGAAACTGTTTTACTTCCAATAGCGACTATAGGTGCACTACTACAACCCTGTAGTATTAACATCACCCAAAATATGTTTAATATCACCACCTGCTTCATATTCTACTTAACCTTATAGTATTATTTTATCAAAAAGAACCCATATCATTACTAGCAGCCACCGCAATCGATTATATCCATTAATAGTATTTGCCAATTACACAGACAGCAGTGATAAGCCTTTTGCAACATCATCATTATTTATAAATAATGATGATGTTAAGGTTCTAAAATCATTATTCTCAATGGCTATATAGCTTGACCTGAGCACTAATTATGCACAATATTTTATTAATAATAGTCCCGATGTTACGGCTATAATGACCTCTTTCAGCTATCCTTTATTGTTATTTTACTTTTATAAATATGGGGTTACTGTAAAACCAAAGATCTGACCATGGATCTTCTCCCTTTAAATCTTTTTCCGGTTCAAGTTGTGTCGTGTTAGTGCCTCGAATACGTATGTAGGAATCTTTACTAACATTTTTCATAGTATAAGAAATAACTTGATAGCCGTTTTCTTGCCGCCAATTTTTTTCACTAAAACGACTAATAACCTTCGCAGTAGTGTTAATATCAACACTCTTATCAATTAGTCGCCCCATAACCTGCCCTTTAATGAGATCTACCCTATTCACTTTTGGATTATCAAAGTGAGCATTGTGACGATCAGGGTCAAGGAATTTAATTTCAACTTTAAGCGTATCTCCGGCATGAACTTCAATGGTATCACCTATACTGGCACTATGATTCTTGTTATCTACACTAACCGAGACATATAGCTCAGTGATTAAATCACCTGTGGTAACAAAAACACGACCGGCTCTAATATTTTGTAATAAATCATCATAATTTTTTTCAGAATATACATAAGTTTTAGAAAACTCACCCGGCCAAAAGTCTGCTCCTCCTTCGGTATAATGAATATGACTGTCCGATGAAGAAGTTATCCACCAATGGCGTCCTTCTCCTAACATGCTATCCCAAAAGCCACCTAACCTTGCCGTCATTTGATCAAATCCACCCATGGTAGGGTAATTTCTATATCCACCACGTACTTCATTACTTTTGATGCTGCCATCAGGGCTTATCGTTAGAGCTTGGTGACCAGGAGATCCCGACATACCAACAGCCACCGTTGGCGCAGTATCATTCCAATTACGGAGCTCTGTAGGAGTAACTTTAGTGTACTCCCCAAGCCCCGTAGCGGTCCGTCCTGGATGATTAACTATCACAATAGGTTGTTTGTTTTGAGACTTCATATCTTCAAGCGCTGCCAGCATGCGCTTTTCGGTATTTCTGCCTTTATCTTGATTACGGTAAACGTCATTTCTGGCATAGCTTTTTTCAAGGTGATACAGCTGCTGCGCCTCATCATGGCTGTGAGGAATAATTAAACTACTGTGCTCAGCCCCAGGTGTGTCAAGTTCCATACCATAAAACTGAATGATATTAGGCATTGCCTGTCGTGAAGCTTTTAAGTCGGGGTAAGCCTGATCCAAATTGAGTTTGCTATGATTGGGACCACCATGATCTGTGATCACCATCCAACTCAGTCCGTGGTGATAAGCCATTTGAGCATTCATTGCCGCAGAGTAATGTGCATCACCCGCAATAATTGGCTTAGGCGGAGAGACACTTCTATCCCAACCTACGCTATAACGACTATGGATATGGTGATCACCCGCTAGCCATTTTTTGCTGTCAATAGGTGCTATAGGTGCACTACTACAACCTTGTAGTGTTAAAATCACCAAAAATAGCTTCAATATTATTGTTTGTTTCATATTCAACTTAACCTTTTTATATTCATTTTTTAAAATAAATGGCATTAACAGCAGAACACCTGATTCAATAGCAATTTTACACTTGTTATTATAAAGCAGGGATATTATTATCGAGCCAAGAAATACGTGACTGTAACCATGTTTTCAAATAATCTACTTCTTGCTGATGTGATTCCCCGATAAACGCATTTGGCCAAACATACTCCCCTAAAGTCCCCCATACAGAAAAGTTTTCAGGTACCGATTTACTCTTTTCAAGCAATAAGGAAATATCATTAATTTTTTCGGCTAAGTGCTCATCACTAAGCACATTAAGCCTTAGGGCTTGCCATCGGCTTTTTACTTTATCTGAAAAATAAGGGTCACTTAATAATCGCTGCCACCAAAAAGGGACTGGGTTTGCGTCACTTGGGCATACCACACTAAATTCATAGGCCCAAGTATTAACATTATCACCTTCACAATAATTCGCGTTACCAAAGGCCAAGTTCAAATCCCACATTGGGCCCATAGCCAACCTGGCGTTTTTATCTTTCACTAAATATGTACTTAAGCGGTAACTGTCAACATTACGACCTAATTCATTTAAAATGAAATAATCAACAAAGGAGTCAACATCAATATAGTTTCGATACCCAACTTCTTCATTGGTAAAATTCACCGATTGCAAAGCATCTTCAAAATCATGTAAGTAGCTTTGAATATAGATTTTTTGTTCTGTGGTTATTTCATCTGAGTCGGGTGTATCATAAAGAAAATGATGCCTCTTATTACTCTGAGATAGGTGATGAGAAGCAAACGAAATAGTGTCATTGTAATCTCCGGTACCGATGCCATCACCGACAGTTTTATCAATTTTAATGATGTAACCGCCCGTAACGTCTTCGCCATCATTTTCACTTTCTTTTAATTTATTGATATTAATACGAAAGTCATCCCGTTTCATTTTTTCTAGCAGTACATAAATACCTTGATGTTGTTCATTTATGTATAAATCAAAATATTGCCAACGCGATGCATAACGATTCAGATCACTAGCAATAGAAAACATTAACGGATTACGCATCAAAGATTTATCACTATAAGGACCATAAAACACCCAGTCATTTTCTTCTGGAAAGCCCAATATTGAGGTGTTTAAATTACTATCATCGTCATTACGCGTTTCAACACCATACGATTTTTTATCAAACGACTGAGATGAAGCCCCGCGAAACTCTACGCCTGCAAAACCTTCATAAGTCACTATTTCAATGCCGTCATCATTTAACTCTTTTACCGCCATCCTTGTTTTTACTTTAGGTTCATCAACAATGATGTTGCCCAAAGTATCTATTTCAATTATTGGCAGTTTATGTAAATTGACCGATGGTTGATCTACGTCTGTTGGTGGAGGTTGGGACGATGAGTCGTTATCACTTCCACAAGCTACTAAAAAAAAAGACAAAATTACAACGCACGTCAAAGACTTATTATTAAAAGGATTGTTCATGAAGCTAGTTCCCAAATTGGATGATTACTTAACCCAAGTACTTCATTTAATAACAATAACTTAACTGATAAAAATCAAGTTATTCGAATTCATTAAAATACTTTAGATGAAAGTGAGTAAATAAAGTGCCTGTTGTTATCTAAATGAACTTTTGAAAAAACTAATCAAGCTATTAGTAGAGCTGTCATGATTACCGTTAGTTATGTTTTGTTCTAGCTCTTGCTGAATTTCATTCGCGAGCCCTTTACCAAGCTCCACACCCCACTGATCAAACGAACAAATTTGCAAAATAATACCTTGAACAAAAATTTTGTGTTCGTATAAGGCAATTAAACTGCCCAAGCTTTTTGGCGAAATACGTTTCATCAAAATAGTATTAGTGGGTCGATTTCCCTTATGAACCTTATGTGGCGATACCTTGTCAATGTACTCTTGAGTTCTACCTTTGGCTTTAAGATCGGCTCGAACTTGTTGTTCATCAACACCAGACATCAGCGCCTGCGATTGGGCAAAAAAGTTAGCCATTAAGGTTGAATGGTGCCCTTTTACTGGCGTAACACTTTCAATCGAACCAATAAAATCTGCTGGCACTATGTTATTGCTTTGATGCAAATACTGATAAAAAGCGTGTTGACCATTGATCCCTAACGCGCCCCAGATGGAAGGCACGGTAGGATAATCTATCGCGTTGCCATGCCACGAAACCGACTTACCATTGCTTTCCATTTCAGCTTGTTGCATATAGGCAGAAAACATATGTAAAGATTGATCATAAGGTAATATTGCTTGTGATTGAGCACCGAGAAAGGTGCAATTCCAGACACTTAACAGAGCCAAAATTACCGGTGCATTTTGTTCTAGTGGTGTTTGGCAAAAATGTTGATCCATTTCATTGGCACCAACCAAAAGTTCTTTGAACTTTTCAAAGCCAAGATCCAACGCAATAGGTAAACCAATAGCTGACCATAAAGAGAATCGACCACCAACCCAATCCCACATATCGAAAATATTGTCAGCTTCAATGCCAAAATTTGACACATTGTTAACATTGGCGCTTACCGCAATAAAGTGTTTAGCGACTGATTTTTCATCAAAAGATGAGGCAATCAACCACTGTCTGGCGGTATTGGCGTTGGTCATGGTTTCGGTGGTGGTAAAGGTTTTACTGGAAACGATAAACAAAACATTTTCTGGGTTTAGTGGCCTCAGCACATTAGCTATTTGTGTGCCATCAACATTGGAAACATAGTGCACCCTAACACGATTATCACTATAAGGTTTTAGCGCTTCGGTAACCATTTGTGGTCCTAAATTAGAACCACCAACACCAATATTAACGATATCAGTAATGCGTTTACCTGTGTAGCCAAGCCAATCGCCACTTCTCACTTGCTCGGTGAAAGTTTTCATTTTATCCAAGCTAGCAGCTACTTGCTGAGCTACATTGGCACCATCAATATTGATTGATTGCTCAGAACCACTGCGCAGCGCTGTGTGTAATACCGCACGATTCTCGGTACTATTAATACGCTCACCACTGAACATTTTTTCACGCCAAGTGATCACATCAGACTCTTGGGCCAATGCCATCAGTTTCAGCATGGTTTCTTGGGTAACTAAGTTTTTTGAATAATCCAATAACAATGACGGTGCATTAACTGAAAAATGCTCAAATCGTTGCTTATCGGTAGCAAAAAACTCGTTCATATGTCTGAATTTCATTTGCTTGGCATGTACATTTAGCGCTTGCCAACTTGCAAGAGATGTTCTGGATAACATGGTTGTCCTGTTAAATTTTATCTTGGTTAATAGAAAAGTCTTAACCACTAATCACTAGCGGTTAAGACTAAAAGGGTAAGAGGCTTTACGCCGTTATAGCTGAATTTCCTAACTCACTAAAACTCAGGTCCTAATAATTCAATTTCAGCAATTTGAGTCATAGAAGAATTTCCCAGGTTTTGAGTAATATTCAAACGATAACTTGAATAAGCATCGCTATTACTCACACTGAACAGCTGACGTTCAAAGCGAGTATTCCAAGTAACATTATTCCACGCGCCTATTTCCACCCAGGTAACACCATTATCATTTGAGCCACTCAGGCTAAAGTCTAATGGATCTCTTTCAGTGGAATCATTTGCACTAGTGATAGCTAGCTCATTGACTACTTGGGCCGCTGGTAATGTTGCTTGAATCCATGAAGGAGAAGTGGTATTTGGTACACCCGCGTTGTCTAACCACTTGGTATTTGAGTCATCATCAAAAGCCATTGTTTCAGCTTCCCCTGAATGAATGCTCGCTCGGGCATCGATAGTAACGCCTTGAAAGCCGGTATGGTCAACGGAATTAGGTTGAGGGTTACTATTATCGGTTAACGATATTTCAGCAATCTGAGTTAATGAGTTATTACCTTTATTCTTGGTTATGTTTAATTTGAATTGGTTGAACAATTGAGAATTTTCAAACGTTAAGTCTTTACTTTCAAATCGCGCTAAAAATTCCAAATTAGACCAAGCCCCTAAGGTTGTCCAATTACTGCCATCATTCGACGCTAGCAATTCAACGTCTGTAGGATCACGGGAATCTTCATCATTGGCACTTACTAACGTAAGCGTGTCTATCAGTTTTGCCTCTGGGTATTCTACTTGTATCCATGAAGGATTACCTGTATTTGGAACGCCAGCATTATCGAGCCACTTGGTAGCAGTATCGCCATCAAAAGCTTTATCCTGATCTTCGCCGCTATGGATGCTTGCTCTAGCGGTAATTATAGGGTCATTTGGGTTAGGCTCTTGCTCTGTAAACACAGTATTTATTGCCGAAGCATAGGCAGCAACCTGAGCACTATTGTCAAAATCATCATATATCCACATGAAGCCACCTTTTACGGTGTTCTTACAGCTATTTTTCCAATCTTGCATTTTAGTCTGCACACCACTAGGAGAATAATCTCTCGACCACAAACCTGCATAAACTGGCAATCCTAAATCCCAGCTACATGGATTGTTATTGCCTCCGCCCGCGTAGACTTGCAAATAGAGCGCATCAATGGCTCCAGGTCTAGCTTGATTGACCTGAGTTACCAAAGACTGCCAAAAAGATTGATTCATATAAGGAACAATAGCTGTTTTAAAGCCAAGATCGGCTAACATAATATGAAACTGCACAGAAGATGAAACATGATAGGTGTCTTCATCATCGTTATTTATCGCATCAATTGTTGGAAACGCTGCTTTCAATGCGGCAAAATTTTGATAGAGAATACTATTAGGGCCTGTACCACAGTGGCTTTCACCACAAGCTAACAAGTCTCTTATATTATTATATGTGCCAGAGCCATAGCCACTTAAGCCTAGTTCCACTCTATCAAGTGAAGTGACGCCTTCTTTTAACGAGGCAATATCACTTTTAAAATTAGGGTAATGGCTATCCCCTATATAGCTGCCATTTGCCACTAAGGGAAATTCACCGTTAAAGCCTAAACTACCGTCACTTTCAATATGAATGGTCCAAACAACAAGATTAGTAAAACCCGATGTTTTTAACTCATTGATAGAGTAAGAAGTATTATTATAGATTGGGCCCCCACCATATACACCTGACACTGCAAAAGCTGCGGTGCTTGCCAATAGTGAAGCTCCCAATACACTCGACTTAATTAAACTTTGTATTTTCATTTATATACTCTCTTTTTTGAATATTAGTTTTAAAAGTATAGAATACGTTCCAATCGACACAATAACTGCAATCGATTACATAAATCATTACACAAGCTGATTATTTAATCAATAAGAAAACAATAATAAGACATTGAATTTAAAGGGATTTATATTGTAAAGAGCACGTAAAACCAAATTGAATTACTCAATTTGGCTTTGCGCTAAGTTCATTAGCCTTTAATTTTTCAATACAAACCAAAGCTAGGTGGAATTGATTGTCGGCTCATTGCTGGCCATATATAAACTTAGTTCAGTATCACCCTGTTTTTTATTCTTGTAATGAGTACTCTATAAGTTCAACCTCAGCTAATTGGGTAACTCCTTCACCATGATTGGCAATTTCAAAACGATAAAAGCCATAAGCTGTTGAGTTGTCAAAGTTATAACGTTTCTTTTCAAAACGCTGAATAAAATCTTGCCCGCTTTGAAAGTCTAATACCTGCCAAGTAACACCATCATTTGAGCCTGAAAGTGTCCATTCTTTTGGGTCTCTGCCGGGGGAATCATTGGCCGAGGTCAGCGTATATTCACTAATGACATACTGTTGCTGCTCAGCGAAAGTAAACTCAAGCCAGCTATCGCCATTAAAATCTAACCACTTTGTTTGAGCATCATTATCAATCAGCTGTGCTACTCCTTCATTGGGCAAATTCTCACCTCGAGCGGTAATACTTAAGCCAGCATCATCTGTTCTATCAACAAGTGTCATACCTGGTATTTTGGTGCGAAAGCTCCAGACCTCTCCGGTTATAGAGCCACTCGCACCTTGCTGATCAACACGCCAGTAGTAAGTACTATCTTCTAGCAGGCTTGCTGGTTCAATACTTGTTTGTATGGTCTCGGCTATTAAATCAGCGTCGGTAAAATTGGCAGAATCCGCCAAATAAACTTTATAACTTTCGCCAGCAAAACCCGCCTGCCAGCTTAAAGTGACATCTGCATCAACAAAGGTACTTTCATGTGTGGGCATCGGAGAGTTAGCACGAGATGATGAGCTTTCATTTATCTCTAATGCCTTATTAATAGCAAAAGCGTATTGTGCTGCACCTTGGCTACCATTGCATTTTTGCACATCGTCATAGAGCCAGATAAAGCCACCAGCAAGCTTGCCTTGCCAGGCTCTAAAGGCATCTTCAACATTGTCAGGCGATCGCCCTTGAGTGCAGCTATCACCATTTTTACTCCACAAGCCCATGCTCACCTCTATTCCGTCAAACAAGGCATTCCATGTTGACGGTTGATTACCCGCGCCGCCGGCATAACCTTGCACATGAACACGGTCAACCGCACCGGGTCTTTGGTTATTAATTTGCTCGAATGTGTCAGCCCAAAAGCTTTTGGCGGTGTAAGGGGCAAAGGTAATTTTATAATCCAGATCAGCCAACATCACACCAAATTTAACCGCTGATTCAACGTGATAGTTGCTTTCATCATCAAAATCGATAGCATCAATACTAGGGATGGCTGCTTTTAGCGCTTTAAAGTTCTTGTAAAGAATGCTGTTTGGCCCAGTGCCAGATGATGCAATCAAACTTTGAATACGCTCAAAATCAGGCACCCCATAGGAAGCAACACCAAACTGTATTCTGTTTACTGAGGTCGGCATGACTTTCAAGCTTGCTATTTCATCAGGCCAGCTTGCTTTACCGACATATTCACCGTCATGCACAATAAGCTGATCGTTGTATACCAAATCACCGTTATTTTCGACATGAATAGTCCAAAAATTTATGGTGGTGAAACCTGAATGCTTTAGTTCATCCATAGTTACTTGGCCGCCAAAATAAAATGGACCACCACCATAAATAGCAGAATCAAAGCTCGATTCTGGGCCTGGCTCTGGGTTCGGCTCTGGTATAGGAATAGGGTCTGGACTTGACGATGAACTGCCACCACATGATGGAAGAGTGAATATTACAACTAATGAAAGCAAAATAATGCTCGCTCTCTTTAAACTAAAAACTAAGTTTCCAAACTTTTTATTACTCATGATAGTTACTCTTTTACTCTACATGTTGTTGCTATATCCAACCCAAACCGTAATCGATTGCAGTCCTAATAAATTATCTAGTAACTTGGCTAGTGCTACTGCAATAACCAGATACAAATAAAGGCCTTACTTTTCTGCAAAAATCCTTTTAGGTGACGATATGGCTAAATAGACCGTACTCCATAATTGTGCGGCATTAGACTCTGTTTTATCACCTGAACGCTGCCCAAATGATTCCAGCTGATATTGGCCATTGGTAACTGACCAAGACCATAACTCAGCATTGTTCATCTCTTTGGCTTTATGAATAGTTTGCCAGAGCCTTTTTTGCGCTTGGCGCAGCTGCACTTTGGCATATTGAGATAGATCACTACGTAATAATTGCCGTTCAAGACCAGCAGCAAATAGTGCTTGCTGCCAAGACCAAACAACTTCGCCGTGATAATGTTGATTACTAAAATATGGCTGCAAAGCAGCGTCAGCATAAGTTGGATTTGCCACTAACATGCCAACTGGTGTTAATAAACCTGCGGGATATGGTCGCAATAAAACTTTGATTGAGTTTAGTAAATCCTGCTCATTTGGCTCAGTAAATAACAGCGCAAAACCATCATCTGAGTTCATTACCGCAATGGCTTTGCCATTTTTATCTAACGACAAAGCATTAAAAGTTAGTGGCTCCCCATCTATTGCAGCTAGTGCTTTACCCGTTGGCAGGCCAACCTTGTTGGCATAAGCATTTATCGCGGCAATAGCCTGAGCTTTAGTCAGGGTAACTTTAAAGTGCTGCGCAGCGCTTTGTTGCCAAATACTGGCGATATTACCTGCTTTACTTAACTGAGCGGTTTTGGTGTCGCCAGCAACTAACAGGCCACTTGCATGCAATTTAGCAATGGCTTTTAGCGCTGCAGGCACGAATATCGCGTTGACATTATATGGCACTCTGCCAAAGCCTAAGCCTTCACCACTATCACGCCATTCGCCTACCACATGCCCTTGTTCAAGTTGTATCAAATTTTCTATTTTAGGGTTATTAGCATAAGTGCTTGCCGTTGATATGACATAGTTAAAGTTAGTTAATAAACGCGCTTGGTAAGAAATTCCTTCAGGGGTTTTTCTCTTTAAAAAGGCTTGCGCGGCTGCCTTATCTTGATTAAGCAAATACTCAGCAACAATAGGTGCTAACATATAGTCATCATCAATCATTTTATAATCATAAAATGCTTGTTCATTGATTGTTTGGTTTTCTCGGATATTGCGTAATATGGCAAACTCAGCAATGTCTTCTTCATGGGCAACTTCGCCGCGATCATTTAACCGGTCAATGACCGAGCCAAGACCGGCTTCGATTACTTCCGGTTGTAAAACTGGCATTAGCAACCTAATTGACATTAAGGTATCACGACCAAAATATGTAGCAAAACGCCAAGAGCCGGCCAATAACTTTTCCTGATAACTTAAGAAAGCCAAGATGTTTTTTGTTATTTCTGTCGACTGGTTCTCATGAGCAATAAGTTCTTGGTTATTAAGATTAAATAGCTGCTCTTTTGTTATCGGCGTTAACGGTTTATCACCGCTTAGCGCCTTGATCTTAAATATCAGTGGCAGGCCTTTAGTGGCAGTAAACCTTACCGGCTGCCCGTTGCCACCAGAAACTTTTCCCTGCTTAACTTCAACATCAAGCTGATAGCCACCTTTACCGTCAAGACGGTCACGATACCAGCTAACACGATTTTCACTAAGCTTTACTACATTCTTAATTTCTTCAGGCACCATGCCTGAATGCAAGTAATCACGAATCACTCTGACATTGCTTAATACAGCTTGCTCAACCAGCAGTTGCTTAGCAGAAACCTCTAATAAAGTTTCAATACCGTATAACCTCTCCTGATCATCATTTTCTGTGGTAATTGCGGAAACTTCTGTTATTTCCTGCCATTTTATCGGCTTAGTCGTTTCTTTAAACCATAAACTAACACCACTATTGCCCGCAGGAAAAGCCACCACAACTCTTGCAGAAGTGCCAGATTTTAATAAGGTGTGGGCGGCCACTTGTTGTTGACGAAAGAAATGATTATGAATTTTTCCCTCATTGATGGAAAAATTCAATTCAGGTTTGCCACTTACAGCAACTGAAGTAAAAGCAGGTAGCGCACTTGTTTGTTGCATTACCTTTTTATTGGCAAGCTTATCTGCGCAGGAAAACAAGCTAACTATTGCTAGCGATAGCACAACTTTATAAAAGATATATTTAAGATCAAACACTTTAAAACAAATCATTAGTGCACCTGTATTTCGTCAGCAAAAATAAAGGTTTCTTGTCCCGGCCTAATATGCCAACTTGGCAATTCAGATAGGTTTTTCGCATGCACACGTACATAACGTGCAGTAGTTTTTTCAAACTGACGGCTAAATTGCTTTCTCTGAAAGTCGGGTATTGTTTCGCTGGTGTGATACAACTGCGAACCTAGGCTATTAAATTTTTTGCCATCAACAGATAATGAAAACTCGACCTTAGTGGGTAATAAAATAGAATGTAGCTGGCTTTGCAAGAAACCTATTTCAATCGACTTAACTGCTGTTTGTTTGCCCAAATCGATAACAATATCGAGATCTTTCTTACGGTAACCTTGCCATAAACTTTTGTAATCTGAATTACCGATAATGCCATCAACAAGTGCATTTCGAGCACCACCTGAATAACCTTTATCATAGTCACTAAGCAACTTAATAGGTTTGTTTACTGCCAAATGAGTCACTTGCTTAATTTCGCCAAATCGACCGCCTTGGGCAAAGGTCTTAATATTTTTCAGTGCCTTAGCGTTATAGTGCTTAATAGTTTGCAAATGCTTTTTCTCTTCTGCTTTTGCGGGGTATAAATGCACTGCCTGACCACCACCGCTAGCTAGTACAATCGCCAGTTCATCGCCTTTTGTCACTAAATATTCGCCAATGGAAATCGCTGTTGGCTTATCGTTAAACTCAGTATTGCTAGCATCAGCATAAACCTTAGCGACATAGGTTGTGTCTACAGGTAAAAAATCTAAAGCTATGGTGAAGTCTCTTGGCATCTCATCGGTCATGCTACCAATGAACCATTGCTCATCTTGACGTCGGGCAATGCTAATAAAGTCGCCAATTTCACCTTGTAGAAATTGTGTTTCATGCCAACTCACCGGCACTTGTTCGATAAACTCAAAGGCTGGCTGAACGACATAATTCTCTATCATATCGGCGGCCATTTGCATTGGACTGTATAACACCACATACATTGCCAGCTGTTTGGCTAAGGTGCTATGGACACGATATTGCTCCTGTGGATCAAACTTAATATTGAAAATTCCCGGCGTATAATCTAATGGCCCAGCGAGCAAACGAGTATAAGGTAAAGTCACAGTATGCTCGGGCGAATTGCCGTCGCTCCAGCCATTCCACTCCATGCCTCTGGCACCTTCTCGGGTCATCATATTGGGGTAAGTACGGCGAATACCCGTCGGCTTTATCGGCTCATGCACATTAAGCATAATTTCATGTTTGGCTGCTAATTCAAGTACTTTACGGTAGTGATTAACCATAAACTGACCATGATGGTAAGTACCCTCTGGTATCATGTTACCGGCGTAGCCAGTTTTAATGGCGTTAACACCTACCTGTTGATAAAGCGCCATAGCTTTTTCAAGTTGTTGTTCATATAGTGGAATATTGCCACCGGTTTCATGGTGGCCAATCAGAGCGACATTGTTTTCTTTACCATAAGCGGCTATTTCAGCAAGGTCAAAATCGTCATAGGCTTGAGTAAAATCTTGTACGCTTACACCTGTGTGCCAGGTTTCCCAGCCTTTATTCCAGCCCTCTACCAGTACACCACCAATATTATGTTCTTTAGCAAAATCTATATATTGCTTGGTATTTTCAGTGGTCGCGCCGTGCTTAGGGCCTGCTTCCCAAGTATATTTTCGCATATGCATGCCCCACCAAATGCCAATATATTTCATCGGTTTTATCCAAGAGGTGTCGGCAATAACACTAGGCTCGTTTAAATTTTCAATCAAATTTGATTCTATAAGCTCGCCAGCCGTATTACCTACTTGAATAGTTCGCCATGGCGTTTTAAAAGGCGTTTGTCCTTTTACTTTGACGCCATCAGGCCAAGGCACGAGATCACTTGTTAAGGTAAGAGGCTGCTGTGGTTTTTTAATTAAGGTCATACCCGCATAGTTAGTCAGTGCCGCTTCATGCACACTAAGGTAAAGTCCATTGCTGGTTTTCATGGTTATTGGCGTATTGACCGCTTTAACATCGCTTAATAATGTCTTTTGATAGTTAGCTTCATAACTGTCGTAATCGGCTGGAATCCACCAGGCATTGTGGTTTTTATTAAAGGCAAACTCAGTTTCTTCTGAAGTTATTGAGAATTGTCCAAAATTAGCTTGTTCTGGTAGTACATAACGAAAGGCGACACCATCATTGTAAACGCGAAATACAATAATAAGCTGGCGCTGCAACGCTGAACTTTCCTCAAGGTTAACTGTTAATTCACGATAGTGATTACTTACATTCTTCGATTGACCCCAAAGTTTTTGCCAGTTTTTTTGCACAAGTTGCTCAGATGAAGAAGTAACAGTGAAATCGGCCAGTAACGGCTGTTGGTTTTTAAAGCGAAAGCCCAGCTTAGAAGGCGAAATTATTTCATCTTCGTCGGTAAAAACACGATAGTGCGGGGCTCCATTAGTGAGTGAGAACTCAATAGCTAAGTTATTGTTTGGCGATTTTATCATTAATGATTCAGCGCTATTTGCCTCGCTATTTAAGGCCACTAAACTAACTAAAAGACTTAAGGTTAGCAGAAATATCTTATTCATTTTGTCTTGTTCTCTTTTATATTTTTTATCATTGGTCTGCGCTTCACTATCTGAATGAGGCGATTGTGTTTATCTTTCACAAAATACTTTTCGCATCTTGCAGCTCACTGCCAAATTTATCAGTCACCGCATAATTAAAACCCGATTGAATGCAATAAGAGCCATATTCGCCTGCTTTATTAAGCGCTAAAAAACCCACTTGAAACTGTTTATAATCGCCTAATTTTTTAGCAATACGCTCAACCGCGGCTTTACAGGCTTGCTCAGGGCTTAGTCCCTGTCGCATCATTTCAACCACTAAATGACAACCAACGGTTTTGATCATTAGTTCCCCCATGCCCGTAGCTGTTGCGGCGCCAATTTCATTGTCAACATAAAGGCCAGCGCCGATTAACGGCGAGTCGCCAACACGGCCAGACATTTTGAAAGCAGCACCACTGGTAGTACAGGCACCTGACAAATCACCATTATTGTCAAGTGCCAACATGCCTATGGTATCGTGATTCTCAATATTGATTACTGGCTGATACTTTGATTCTTTCAACCAGTCTTGCCAGGCCGCTTTGGCTTTATCTGTTAATAGATTTTCTTCCTTAAAGCCTTGATATTTGGCAAATTCAAGTGCCCCTTCACCCACCAACATGACATGCGGGGTTTTATCCATAACTAAACGCGCTACTGAAATAGGGTGTTTGATATTTTGTAAAAATGCCACTGAGCCACAGTTTTGATTTTCATCCATAATGCAGGCATCAAGAGTTACCTTACCTTCTCTATCAGGATAGCCACCATAGCCAACAGTCATTACCGACGGATCGGCTTCAGGCACTCGAACGCCCTGCTCTACCGCATCAATGGCTTTGCCGCCGTTTGATAAAACTTGCCAAGCTGCTTGGTTTGCCGGCAAGCCATGATTCCAGGTAGAAACAACTATAGGTTTAGTTCTATTTGTTATTGAAGCTGAGCTGTTATCCATAACGCTACTATGTGCTCTGAGGTTAGTTAAAAATCCACCTATGGTTAGCAGCGAGGTACCTTGTAGCGCCATTTTTAGAAAATTGCGTTTACTGTTCATTAGCAAGCCCCTTGTATAGAAAATTTTTGTGACTGCGCTTTATCTCTTACCTGAAGCTTAGCTTTGGCGAAATGTATCGCACCTTGTTCTGCCGACTGTAATGGCGCTGACAATTTACCTAAGGTTTCTTGGCTAAAACTAGTTTGTAGTTTCTGCCCAATACCGCCAACCAGCGATATTCTGGCAGGCTTGGTTTCAACTAATTTATCTATGACCCGTACAATGAATTGCCGGCTCTGATTTATAATTTGCTTGGCAACTAGATCCTGCATCTCTGCGGCGAGAAAAACTAAAGGGGCAATCGCACCAAAATCTTTCGGGGTTGCGCTAACCAAAGCATTGGCCAAATCACAACCACGACCATTAAACTTATCTTCTAACATAGCTGTTAATAAGGTGTTTTCACCTAATTGATCTATGTCTAATAGTGCAGCCTGCACGGCTTGATGCCCTATCCATGAACCACTGCAATGATCTGCTAATAGAAAACCATAACCACCAATGGCAGAGCGCTTACCATTTACCAACGACATCGCACTAAAACCTGTACCGACAATCACCACGGCTCCTTCACCACCTTGATGAGCACCAAGCAATGCCGTTTCTAGGTCATCGGTTAAAAACAATGCTTTAAACGGGTGCTGCCAGCTCGTCATAATTTGCTGATATTGAGATAAATGCAAACCAGCTAAACCTGCGCCAACAATTATATTTTGCATAGCGCTTGCCGGTAAATTTGCAGCAACAAGAGCTTGTTGAGTAGCTGTAATAATTGATTGGGTAACGGTCGCTAAACCCTGCGATGGATTAGCAGTGCCGCCCAATCCCGTACTTAGCAGTTGACCTGAGCATGACTCAATTCTTACGCGACACTTTGTACCGCCACCATCAATTCCCATAAATAACAGTTTTTTATCTGCTAGCATTATTTTTCCAAAAGTGTTTATTTTCAAAATTTATCACTAAACCAACTGTAATCGATTGCAGGTATAAATAAAACATTTATCTCTTCCGTGTAAAATTTGATTGTTTTATCATTTCATAGGCATGACAACTAACTATACAGTTAACGATCATGCCTCTTTCTAACGACAAAAAATAAACGATATAAGTTAATTACTTAAATGAAAATTCTAGTTTACCTGATGTCATTAACTCTTGGTAACTAACGTAATTTCTAGCTAATTCATTATCATTAAGCTCAACAGTTTCAACATAATTCTTACCGTCATTATTCGCTTGCGTAATAACAAACTTTTCACCGTTACCGTGGTTTAATGTGACTTGATCAAATAAAGGAGTGCCAAATATATAGCGGCCATCAGCCGGGTTTAAGGGATAAAAACCTAAAGCACTCAATACATACCATGACGACATTTGCCCAACATCATCATTACCAGCCAAACCATCAGGATCTGCGTGGTACATAGTTTTACGCACTTCTTTTATACGTTGCTCGCCTTTCCATTTATCATTGGTAAAGGCATATAAATAAGGGATATGATGACAAGGTTCATTGCCGTGGGCATATTGGCCAATGAGGCCAGAAATGTCTGGCGATACATCACCTTCCATTTTTGAGCTAACGGTAAACAAAGCATCAAGTTTATTAACAAATTGCTGCTCACTACCGAATAAATCAATCAAACCTTCAACATCATGAGGTACAAACCAAGTATATTGCCAAGCATTTGCTTCAGTATAATCAGTGGTTCGGTGATCAACATGAGTCGGGCTAAAGTTTTCTACCCATTGACCATTTTTATCTTTTCCGCGCATGAAACCGACACTTTTATCAAATAGCGTTTGGTAAGATTGCGCGCGCTTACTAAAATATTGATATTCATCTTTTTTATTCAATGCTTTAGCCAATTGTGCGATAGCCCAATCATCGTAAGCGTACTCAAGCGTTTTTGAAACAGCTTCAACCTCAAGATCAGACGGTACGTAACCATACTGGTCAAATAAATCGATACCAAAGCGTTTTTGCATCGCCGATTTTTTAACTGCTGTAAACAATTTTTCACCGTCAACAGTAGTTAAACCTTTAAGGTATGCATCAACAATTACAGGCACTGCATGATAACCAATCATAACGTCGGTTTCATTTGACATCAGATCCCAGCTTGGCAACAATCCGGCTTCATCATAAAAGGCCATCATTGATTTCACTAGGTCATCAACCATCTCAGGATTTGTCATAGTGATGAGTGGATGCAAGGACCTAAAAGTATCCCATAAAGAGAATAAGGTGTAGCGGTTATAGCCTTCTGCTGTATGGGTTTTACCATCAGCACCATAATATTCACCATTGGCATCACTGAATAAGTGTGGCGCCATAAAAGAATGATACAGGGCAGTATAAAACTTAGTTTTTTCTACTACATTTTCATCTTCAACTGCTATTTTATTTAGCTGTTTACGCCAGGTGTTTTCTGCGCCTCTTTTGACTTCAGCAAAGTCAAAGCCAGAAGTTTCAACGGCAATGTTCTTTCTTGCACCTTCAATGCTGGCATAAGATAAACCTACTTTAACGGTTACTGAATTGTTTGCTAATTGCTTAAAATTTAGCACGGCTTCACTTTTAACTGCGGTAATTTCATTACCGCTAACCTGTTGCTTATCAGCAAAGAACTGGTGTTTAAATGGCTTGCTAAATTGCATCACAAAATACACCGGCTGAAATTTAGCCCAACCGGTTGATTTTCGATAGCCAACCAAAGTCGTTTCATTCTCTACTTTAAAGTGGGTATCAACCGATTTATCAAAATTTTGCGCATAGCCAAGGTCAATTAATAGTTGTGGTACCCCTTGGTCTCCAAACGTATATTTATGAACACCAACACGTGCGGTAGCAGTTAATTCAGCCTTAATTTTTTCATTATTAAGTTCAATAGCATAATAGCCCGCAGATGCTTGCTCATCGCTTTTTTGATATTTTGCATAAACACGGTTGATATCATTAACGCTATTTTCTGGATAATTTGAGACAAATGGCATCACTAAAATATCAAGTAAATCCCCTACGCCTGTACCTGATAAATGTGTATGACTAAAGCCAATCAGGGTATCGTCAGAATGATGATAACCAGAAGTCCAATCCCAACCTTTAGAAGGGTTATCAGGGCTTAATTGAACCATACCAAAAGGAACAGTGGCGCCAGGAAAAGTATGGCCATGCCCACCCGTGCCAATAAAAGGGTCAACAAAGTCTAAAACGTCTTCAGCCACATTGGCGCTTTTTTCGGTGTTAGTTTTAATTAACTCACCAGATAACTCATTCGTATCTTCTGCAGAACCGCAGCCGACGAGAATAAATAACGACAAGAGGTTAACTGCGCCAGTTTTTACTATTTTATTTATATTCATTTTTTCGTTATACCATGTAGATAAATGCTTAAAGCGTTTTATGTAACTCAAACTAATCTTCAAGTTTGTCGTACCAATTTTTTTTCAAAACCCATGAAGTTAATAGCATTACCACTAAGGCTAATAACATTGATTGAAATTCTTTGATCACCAAATATATAGGTATTACCACCATTGATATTTGCCAAGTCATGCCGACAACAATATTAAAGGCATCGCGAGGTAAAGTATTAACTAGCTTGAATTCAGGGTTTTGTACAATAACTTTTTCTCTTATTGGCTGCCAAAAGCCCCATGGACGAACCTTTTGATAAAAGCTCATCAACACATCATCTTCTTCTGATGGAGTTAATAAGGTACCCATAACAGAACCTACTATTCCGGCCAGTAATAAATACGGAAAAGCGTATAAAGGTTGTAAGCTAGGAAAAAGTAAAGGTAAGGCTAATGAAGCGATTAAACCAGACATCATCCCCCAAAAATAACCATAGGCATTAAAGCGCCACCAGTGCCATTTCAACACATTCGCTGCGGCATAACCGCCAAATAATGCACCGAAAATCCATTGCATAATGTCATTTATACTGGTGATAATATAACCAACACCAACACCAATGATCACGAGTAAAGTAGAAACTAAGTAGCTCATTCTGACGTATTGTTTTTCACAGGCATTAGGTTTGAAATAGCGTTTATAAATATCATTGACTATATAGGCTGGTGCTGCATTTACCGTTGCAGCATAGGTCGACATAAAGGCGGCAAGTAAACCCGCAATCAATAAACCTGTTAATCCTACCGGAATAAAGTTTTTAATCGCGTATGGTAATATTTGTTCAAAGTCGAAAACCTCATTGCTTGCTTGAATCTCGGGCCCCATAAAAACTAACGCCAAAATAGTTAATCCGGCCACCATCATATAGCGTGGAAAAAACATTACTAAGGAAACGATACCACTCATTTTTGCCGCTTCTTTTGGGTTTTTTGTAGCTAAAATCCGCTGCATATCATAGTTTGGTACCGGTCCCGCTAAACTTGATAACACCCCTTTAAATAACATCATCATAAAAAAATAGCCAAAGAGCGTAAAACCGTCATCTTGTATTTTACTGTTGACTGTATCTATGACCCCAGTCCAGTCTAGCTCCAATTGCCAACCAAAAAACAAGTCTTTCCAGCCCTCGGGGATTACCGAATTAAGTGCGTCAACACTAACCAAGTTCATCGCAATAATCCCCACGGCAATTGCCGCTATAGTCATAATAACGAATTGAAGTAATTCAGTGAAAACCACGCTATACATACCGCCTTTTACTACGTAAAGCGTGGTAATTGCGAAAATAATAATGGCGTAAACATCAGGTGATAAATCCCAAGGGAAGAATATTACCGCAAACTTGCCAATGCCCTTAAAAGCATAAGAGATAAAACCAATGGCACTGACAACAGCAAAAATGACCACGGCGATATGACAAAGCTCAGCTCCTCTGCCACTACCAAAACGTGTTTTAAGCCACTCAGCGCCAGTCATAACATTAGAGCGACGCAGCCAAGCTGACAAATAGATCATCAAAAAAACTTGATTGAATATCGGCCAGACCCAAGGTAACCACGCACTTTTCATACCATAAACAAAGCACATCGAGACTAACCACATGGTACCGGCGATATCAAACATACCCGAGGCATTGGAAACCCCTAAAGCCCACCAAGGGATTTTCTTGCCACCTAAAAAATAGGAATCTAAATTTTTAGAAGCACGTTTAGAAAGATAAAAACCAATCGCTATTGTGCAAATTAAATAGAAAGCGATGATAATTAGATCAAGTAAATGCAACGTCATTAATTTACCTTATTTTATTTTTATGATTTTTGGTAAGTATCAACGATGGACACTATACGTATTGTTTCTAGCAGTAAAGCAACTTCTTGCTCAGTTTTACCAGCAGTTTCAATCGTGATTTGTTTTGATTGATGTGGCAACAAATCAAAGAAATTATCGGAAAAATTGCCATCAAGCTCATCGATTGATACATAAACTTGTCGCATTAAATTGTCAGCTGATAACGTTAGATTTATTTGATTATCGGCAACAGATTTATACACTGTCAGGTTAGCATTCACTAGGTTAAGATCTTTAGTCGCAGTAAAGTAGTGTAACGCTTCACTGACAAGTGAAATCTGCATGCCATTACTATCAATACGATGTAAGCAGGCAACAAAAACAACATCACCTTTATTTTTATTCACCATAAGTTCATTAATATTTTTACTAGAATGCACTTTACTAGCGTTTGGTTTTGTTTCTATAACATTTTCTTGCGACCATAATAATTGACCGTCTAATGTCAATAATTTTTCACTGAGTAAAAGTGTTACTGATTCACGCTGGTCACAAACAATATTGACCTGCAATTTAGCTTCACTTTCATCAATGAAAACAGCAATATTTTTAAAACAACGCTGCGCTTGATAATGCAAGGCTTTCCATCGGCCGTAATAGTCAATGCCCGACCATGAAGCTACAGGCCAGCAGTCATTAAACTGCCAGTAAAGAGTGCCCATACAAAATGGCATTGCACTGCGATGAGCTTCGAATGCTATTTTAAGCCCTAAGGCTTGCTGCACCTGACTCAAATATAAAAAGCTCTCAAAGTCTTTTGGATCTTGGTACTCAGCTTTCATATATTGGCGGATCAAACTATTGCCTCTAGGATGCTTTTGATGCGACTTCATTACGGCAGAGTCGATATGCCAATCTTCTTCAATCGAGTACTTTTTCACAGAGTCCATTAGTGGAAATGATTGAAAGCCATATTCACTCATAAACCGTGGCACACGCTGCTTAAATTCGCTAAATGGTTCTTCACCATGCCACACCCCCCAATAATGATTATCACCACGATTGTCATCGGCTTTGTTTTCCCAGTAGCCAATAGGTGAAGATGAAAAATAAAAGCGATTAGGGTCAAAGCGATTTACCAAGTCAGGTAAAACAGCTTTAAAGAGCTTGGTATAGTCTTGTTTTAGCTGCTGGTAAAGTTCATCGCTATAATTGAATGTGGTTGGCCATTGCCAAAATTCTATCCCCATTTCAGTTTCATTGTTACCACACCAAAGTGCGATACAAGCATGGTTACGCAAGCGTTTAACGTTATATTCAACTTCGTCAGTAACTGTAGTCAAAAAGTTATCGTCTGCAGGGTACAAACTACAAGCAAACATGAAGTCTTGCCAAATGAGAATACCGTATTGATCAGCTAGTTGATAAAATTCATCATTTTCATAAATACCACCGCCCCAAACTCTAAGCATGTTCATGTTTGCAGCGACAGCATCATTAAATATTTTCTCATATTTAGTACTAGATACACGCTCTAAAAAGCTGTCAGACGGTATGTAATTAGCTCCTTTCATAAAGGTCGGTTCACCATTGACCTTCAGATAAAAAGATTCACCAAACTCATCTTGTTCGTTAATGACTTCAATAGTACGTAAACCAAAAGCAAGCACTTTTTCACTAATACAAGCTTGGTTGGCAAGTAAGGATATTTTAAATTGATAAAGAAAAGCGTCACCAAGACCATTTGGCCACCACAGTGATGGTTTATCTATTATTAAAGGAATATTAAACTCATCTTGTTCATTGCTTACAGTAATTTCTATTTGCTTGGTTAAGCCACTAACATTAAGACATTCAATGTTAACTATGCCAGTAAACTTTTTAATACCTGTTAACGATATTTGAAAATTTAATAAGGCATTCTCTTCGCTAAGATGATCTTGTTGCACATACACATCAGTAATGCATGCTTCATTTATGACTGCTAGCGATACACTTCGCCAAATGCCTGAAGTAACAAATCTTGGTCCCCAATCCCAGCCATAATGATAAGGTGCTTTCCGAGTAAAAACACTCAAGCGCTCTTCTGACTTGTCATTCTCAGCAGGATAGGTAAAGCCATTTTCAAGAAAGGTCGGCATCACTTCGTTAATAGGTGAGCGGAAGATAAGATGCAATTTATTCTCCCCCACTTTCAGCCATTGTTTACATGAAATTTTATGGCCGACAAACATATTATGACTTTGTAAAATAAGCTCGTCATTAAGATAAACATCGCAATAGGTATCAAGCCCTGCAAATGCTAGTTCTAGGGCTGAAGCTGCTAGCATAGTTTCATTAACGCTAAAAAGTTTACGGTATTCCCAGTCATGTTTTTCTATCCATTGTAACTGACTTTCTTCATTACGATGAAACGGGTCATTTATTTTAAAGTTATTAAGTAAATCTGAAAAATTGCAGCCGGGCACTTGTGCCGCTAGCCACTCCTGATGACCGCGTTGACGAAACTGCCATTGCCCGTTGAGACACAAGTTTGCCTCGCTGGTGTTGTAAGATAATTCTGTAGTTATCATAGGTAATTTACTTATTTGTTAATCGAAAAAATAAAAGGCAAACAGCAATCGATTGCATAAAACATGGGTTACATAAATTTTTCATCGTTTCTAATCAATTTTGAGTAGGGCTTTAACGGTATCTTGGTTAATTTCACCATTGGTTAAAACACTGGAGTAACTATGAAAAGAGAGCTTTGCATTGAGTTGAATGACATTATCAAAAATTGTCCGAGCATTAAGCGGGTTGACACTGCCAGCAATAACCACTTCGATATGTTGCTGAGCTAAAGTGATAATATTCACTAAGGTTCTTATACCTGACAGAGCAGAGGTTGAGTCTCCCCATTTAGTACCGCTAGTAAGAACACGATCAATCTTAAGTTTTATTAGTTGCCCTAAAGCAAGTTTTCTATCAGTTACCGCATCAAAAGCGCGATGAAAACCTACTTCTAAGTTAAGACGTTGGCATAGTGACATCAGTCTTTTCATGGTACTTATAGCAATTGCACTGTTGCTTTTATTAAGCGCACCAAGAACAACGCCATCAGCACCCGCATCAGCAACTTGCTTTATTTGCCTTAACATCAAGCAAATATCACTTTCATCATAGTGAAAGTCTCCTGCACGAGGACGAATCATCACCATAAGTCCACGCCTATCTTTAAAAGCCTTTCGGGCGAGTACTACGGCATCAAGTTCCGGTGTTAAACCATCTTGTGCCATTACGCTGCACAGTTCGATACGCTGAGCCCCCGCTTGATAAACACTTTCAATATTAGCTGTCATTTGAGCAAGATTATCGCTACTAATACACACTTCAAGAACAGCCATTATTGAACGCTCAGATAGCCGATATTGGCTGAATATTTAGGGTGTGTACCTTGTTTAAGATGTACGCCAATTTTCTTAATTATTTTTCCATCATACTCGGCTAATGACATTGCGTGTTTTCGCCATTTATTATCAACAAAATTAAACGCTAAGCTGATAAATTCATCTTCTGCGGTTAAAAGCCAAAAGGATAGATTTTCACCTTGCTCTGCTTGTTTAGCTATAAATTCTACTTTACTATTTTTGCGAACAGTAAAGGCAGTTTGGTAAAGTGGAATATTAGCAGAACCTTTTCTCAAGTCACCGCGAATTGCTAGTGAGCTGCCGCCATGATAAGCCTGTTCAAAATCATAGAATACCGATAACGTTTCATTTCCTTGAATAGCAAATTGCCAAGTAGGTAAAATATCTTGCTGAGCAACATCATGCCATTCACCCTGTGTTAGCTTACCGCTATGTGCTGTTAGCTTGCCGTGGCCGGTATTAAAGCTTGTAGCAAAAGGTAATTGCGATAAAGTCGATTTGGCTGGAATATATCGACCAAGCCCAGGCCAATTTGATTGCTCATCGTCATGATAAACATTTAAGTCATCTCCTGAGAATAAGCGCACTTCGCTTTGGTAATAACTTAAATAGTCTTTGCTATCATTTTGAAAGTTACTGTAAGCGGCTAATGACTTGCTGCCAGAAAATATAAAGCTGGCGTTATTAGCAAATAAAGCAATAGAGCTTTGAGCACTGGTACCATCTTCATTAAACAAAGTATCTAACCAATCACGGCGTTGAAATAAGCGCTGGGCATTTCTTTCGGGCCATAAGTCAGCACCAAAATACATATCATAGGCTGAACGATTAAGTTGATTTATCTTTTTGACGGAGTTTTCAACCATGTCGGCATCCCACCAATAATTCAAAAAGATGCTATCGCTAATTCTGCCCTGAATATTTTCACTCGCAATTACACCATCACTTTTATTAATTTCGAAAAATGGACTGCTCAGGTCATTTAATTGATTCTGCCACTTCACTGAACCATCAAGTAACATAGAGTCATACCAGTGTACTTCCATATGCTCTGGTGCCGCCTTAGTTAAGTAAGCCATAAAACGTTGCATTTTCTTCGCTAACTTAGCTGCGCGCTGATAATCAAATTGTCCCTCAACAATTTCATTATCAGCATTCTTAACAAAGGTTAAATCTGTTTCTTGGTTCATTAACCAACCATCAAAGCCATAATAGTTAGCAATTTCCACTAACTTATCTGCATAAGGAAAACGGCCATACTCATCCATTTCAAGTAGTGTAGCTACTGTATCGGCTTTTCCACCATAAACAGCGGGAGCAAAAAACACCGTACCAATGACTTTCACGCCATTTTTATGGGCGGCTTCAACCCAAGGTCGAGCAGGAATGTTTACTGCTGCTGCGCCAGTAAACCAATTGAGTACATCAACATATGACCAGTGGGTAAAATTATACAAGTTGAATTTATTCTGTGGCTCAATGTAATTTGCCAAGTTATTCATACCATCTGGGGCTAATAATAATTTAACTTGCTTATCTAAAGCGGGCTTTTTTTCATCTAGCTGACTTACAAATCGACTTTCGAGAGCGGTAGCTGAAACATTTTTGGGGTCGGCAAAAGTTGATGTTGGCGACCAAGCTTTTACTTGTGCTAATGTTAAAGAAAATGGCGGCTTATCTTGGTTGACTTTAGCATTAGCATTAGCATTAAACAGGGTACTGCAAAGAAGTACAGCTGGAATGATAATTTGTTTTGTTGAAATTCGTATGTTCATATTCTTATCTTTAATTTTATTGGTCTATGTTCTGGTATGACGAATCAAATCACACACCAATAATTCAATTATAAAAATGTGCAGAAACAATGTTTATGTGGTTGTGTGTAAGGGAGTTTACCCACATAAACACTGTCTCTACACAGAAGGGGCTAGCTTATAAGTCTGGTCCTATCAACTCAATTTCAGCTATTTGCATTAAGGTATTATCACCTTTGTTTTTAGTGATGTTGATTCGATAACTTTCAAAAGAAAAACCGTTATTCATTTCAAATAATTTACGCTCGAAACGGTTATCCCAGGACTCACCAACCCAGTCCCCTACGGTTGTCCAAGTTACTCCGCCATCATTTGAGCCTTGAATATTGAAGTTCTCTGGGTCACGTTCTGGTCCATCATTCGCACTGGTAATTGCTATGCTACCGACAATTTTTGCGTTAGGTAAATCAACCTGAACCCAAGATGGATTTTCTTCAGTTGGCGCACCAGCCCAATCATTGTGATCTAGCCACTTGGTATTAATGTCCCCATCAAAAGCCATAGTTTCAGCTTCACCATCACCAATACGATTTCTAGCAGTCAAAACTACGCCGTCAGTACCAGAATGATCAATAGATGAGTATTCTGGGCCTATCAGTTCGATTTCAGCCACTTGCATCAAGGTATCATCCCCCTTATTTTTAGTGATATTCAAACGATAGTAGCTAAAGGCTAAGTCGTTACTAAAGGTGAATATTTTACGTTCAAAACGCTCTTCAAAGCTTTCGCCTAACCAGCTTGATAGTGCTACCCAAGTAATACCATCACTTGACCCTTCAAGATCAAAGTTTTCTGGATCTCTGTTCTCACCATCATTCGCACTTGTTAACGCAAGCTTATTCACCGCTGCAGCTGCTGGGAGTTGTACTTGCACCCATGAAGGGGCTTCTTCTGTTGGTGCACCTGCCCAATCATTGTGATCAAGCCATTTGGTATTAACATCGCCATCAAACGCCATGCTTTCAGCTTCGCCATCACCAATACGATTACGTGCAGTAATGATTGTTCCTGCTGTTAATGCATGATTTAAATCAGGCATTTTCGGGCCAATAAACTCAATTTCGCCCACTTGCATTAAAGTGTCATCACCTTTGTTTTTAGTGATATTTAAACGATATGAAGTAAAAGCTAAGCTATTGTCAAAGTTGAATAGCTTACGTTCAAAACGTTCATCAAACGATTCACCCAGCCAAGTTGCTAATGTTACCCAAGTTGTACCGCCATCATTCGAACCTACTACTGTAAAGTTTTCAGGGTCACGGTTTTCACCATCATTTGCACTCGTTATACCAAGTACATTTACGGCTACGGCCTCAGCAAAATCAAATTGCACCCATGAAGGATCTTCAACTGTAGGAGCACCTGCCCAGTCATTATGATCTAACCATTTTGTTTCAGGGTTATTATCAAAGGCCATGGTTTCAGCTTCACCATCACCAATACGATTACGCGCAGTAATTGTGCCACTGCCAACAGGGTCGCTATGATCAACACTGGTATAAATAGGGCCTACCATTGCAATCTCAGCTATTTGCATTAAGGTATTGTCACCTTTATTTTTGGTGATATTAACGCGGTAATAGCTGTACTCAATGCCATTGGAGAATCTAAATTCTTTACGTTCGAAACGTTCATCAAAAGATTCACCAACAAAGTCAGCCAATTTAACCCAAGTGACTCCGTCATTTGAACCTTGAACATTAAAGTTTTCTGGATCGCGTTCTGGTCCATCATTAGCACTAGTAATAAATAAACTGTTTACCGCCTGAACTTCAGCAAATTGCAGTTGAATCCACGATGGGTCTTCTGCTGTTGGCGCACCCGCCCAGTCATTATGGTCAAGCCATTTAGTGTTAACATCACCATCAAAGGCCATAGTTTCAGCTTCACCATCGCCAATGCGATTACGTGCAGTAATTATTGCCGTAGCCATATTTTCTGTAGTGGTCACTTCTTGCACAGGGCCAGATGAAGTGGATACTTCAAAGAGAGGTAAAGTTAAATCAATAACATCGTCTGCAATGATGCCTAACTCTTGTGCTACAGCACTCGTATTAATAGCATCATATAGCGGTTGTCTAAGCATTGTTAATGCGTCTTCGTTACCACTTAGTGCGGCTTCTAAATTACTATAAGCGTTTGCTAAGGTTGATTTTTGGCTATAACCAGATTCAAAATAAGCGAATGATGCATTCAGTAATGACAAGGTTGCCTTAGATGATTGATCATAAACATCTTCACAAATTTCTTCGGTTACAAGGTTGCCTTCGTCATCAACAGCTTGTACTGGTTCAGTAACAGGGTTGCCCTCATCATCAAGTACTGGATCACCACTGTCATCTAATACTGGTACCTCCTCTTCTGCATAAACAGGCTCGTCGGTACAAGTTTCGCCAATAACAAAGTTGCTAATATTTTCCGCACTCAGTAGTTGTTCAGTAAAAACATTAGTTTTACTATCGTCAACACCCAATGCTCTTAGCACTAATGCTGAATATTCAGCTTGAGCTAATTCAAGTAACTGTAGAGTAGAAACATTTTTTCCTGTGGCAATGTCGCGTTCAATTAACTGTGTAGCTAGTGTTGTTAGTGCATTGGCAATGAATGCTGAGTCTGCTTGTCCGTCTGAGCTATTGGCATAAGGAACTTTTAAATAGCTCAGACTATATAATTCTGTGCCCGCCAGCGATGTACCTGAAACGATGTCTCCCAAAGAAGCATCACCACATAGAGCTGCATCACAAACCATTAAAGTTTCAGAGTCTGCACTAACTATAACTTTGATAATACTATCAAGACCAAAACCAACATCACCAGTAACATCAATTATTACATTACCGGTAGTGTCTGTTTTAGCATCCGAGGTGATATTTAAATTAGTACCATTTAGCTGCTCAAATGTTACGTTGGCATTTTCCATCGTACCTTTTAGGGCATTACCACTAATTTCAGCATGAGTAGTTTCAATAACTTTAGGAATATTATCTGGGTTGGGATCATCACTACTGCCACCACATCCCGATAAAGTTCCAAGTATCATTGCGGTTGAAGCCGCAATTAAAGATAATTTTGTATTATTCATTTTGTTACCTATCTTTTTATAAGCTAAGCGAGCTGTTGTTTTTTATTGTTTACTGAGAACAACTCGCGCTTCTTGTCCAATTAGAATTTATAAGAAATGCCCGCGTAAAAACGACGTCCCGAGTATGAGTTACTTAAATAGCGATCTTTGGTATCATCGCCGATGTAACTAAATTGCTCTTCTTCGGTTAAATTAATCACTGACGCCGTAAACACTAAATTCTCCATCAAGTTGTATGATGCATTGGCATCAACTTGTTGATATTCATCTAAGTATGTTTGCATGCCATTTTGTAGTCCCAACGATGTTTTTCCGCGTAAGGTATATGAAATACGAGCGCTGAAGTCAGCATTCTCGAAAAAGGCTGATGAGTTGAATTGGAAATCAGAAGAACCAAGTAATTTAGACTCACCCATTTTTGCGCCATCAACTGAAACATCAGCTTTGTTAGTATCATTAATGGTATAGTTACCTGTAATACCGAAACCATTTTCAAAATGATGCTGAATAAATACTTCTACACCTTGAGAGACCGCATTGGTGCCATTGGCAGAAGTACTATAATTTTCAATAACAACATTTTCACCACCAGCACTTTCACCAACAGTTGGAAACTCAATTAAAGGAACATCTCTAGTTGCGGTGACATTTAGCGGCACTACGAAATTATCGATATCTTTATAGAAAACATTTACACCAAGTGCAGAACCTTCACCATAATAATATTCCAATGAAATATCAGACTGCCATGCAAGAAATGGTTTTAAGTTTTTATTACCTCCACCACCGGCCCAACCTGCTTCTTCATTTACTTCTGAGCGATCACTTGCTCTTTCATTTGAGATCCAATAAAGCCTTTCTTGGCCACCTAAATCACTGTAATCAGGTCGAGCCATCACTTTGGCTACCGCCCCTCTTAATACTAGCTCTTCAGAAATATCATAAGAAATATTAAAACTCGGTAATACTTGGGTATTAGTACTAACCTGGGTAATAACTTTATCAATATTAACTTCACGGTCTTCTACTGGAATTTGGTCTTCAGTATCAGGAAAGTAATAGTCATAAAAATATTGGATACGATCGTTTGATGAACCCGTGGTTTTAGTTTCAACATATCTCAAACCAAAGTTACCGCGATAATCCCCCTCTTCAAAGTCAGCTTGAATATATGCCGCAGTAATTTGTTCTTGAATGTCATAAACATATTCAGGCTCTATACGATCGTAGCGTTTAAAATTTGACGTTAAATAATTATGATATTTATCCCAATTCATTGCAGGGAAAAGGTTGGTATTGACTCCTTTAGGAAAGTTTCCTACTGAATTTTCATGCAACATTCCAGCAAGTTCTGGTTCACCGCCACTCCATTGATAACTATCACTTCGTGTAATACCTCCTGGGCTTGCTTCGCCAGCTTCGATGTCAAAATCTGGTGATAGGTAAAAAGTATTACGTGTTTCACGATGTAACATCGCATCACGATATTTAACCCCTGTTCTCAGGTTATGAATAAAGCCCCAATCAACATCAAACTCTAAATCAGCTTGAATATAATCTTCTTCAAGGGTGCTAGTAATGAAACTAGAATTAGAAGAGCCGGGATCAAATGAGCCACCAGTACCGCTTCTTAAATTAGTAAGCATTTCTGGGTCCATATAAACATTCATAGCATTGTTGTTAATTCCCCAACCATAATAATGAGCTGCACCGTCATTATAAAAAGCAGTATCATAATCAACAACCGGACCACCCTCAGATTCGGTATGACCAAGTTTTACTGTTAAAACAAACTCATCACCTTCATAACTTCCAAAGAAATCATAAGTATCAGAGGTCGATTCTTCCTCTGTATATTTACCGGTGATCCACGGAAAACCTGTATAGTTTTGATTACCATCGGCGCCCGCTGTAAAATCGACACCTGTAAATACAGTGCCTGAAGCATCACGCGTTACATCTGTAATAAGTGAAGAGGTATAACTCCACTCAGGATACTTAACCGCAGAAGTGGTTGAGTCTAAACCCAGCTCAAAGCGGAAATAGTTCATGCCCAGTTCAATGTTTTCAGTTGGTCGCCATTGGGTTGTGAACTGAAAGCCTTGACGTTCTCTTTTTTGTTCTAATACTTGTGAAGTAACCACCTGTGGGACAAAACCTGGTGCTAAAGTATTTCCATTAGCATCAATTAAAGGGGCATTGGTTTGCGTATTTGCAACGGAATTTCCGTTTGTATCAGTACCGTAATAGCTAATTGAGTCCGTAGATAGGTCATTTCTCTCCGTTCCTGTCCAGCGCCAATTATAAACACTGCTCGATAAGGTTCGATTCGTACGAGTTTGTTGGGTATAACCGACTAGAAAACCAAAATCTTCCTCGTCATTTTTCCATGAATACAAGCCGGTAAATTGTGGTTCAGTTTTATCAGTAACATCAGCATATGTTGCTTCTACTTGGGCAACACCTGAGTTTGCTTCCATGCTAAGCGGCTTACGAGAAGACATTAAAATTGTTCCACCAACACCACCTTCATCTAAACGAGCTTCGGGTGACTTATAGACTTCAACTTTATCAACCATAGCTGATGGTAATAAACCATAATCAAATGATCGTGAAGGTTCACCTGGTGAAGACGAAATAAAATTGCCGTTTAATTGGCTGAACGTTAAATCTGATGATAAGCCACGAATACTAACTGTAGAGCCTTCACCACCATCACGTTGAATAATGATACCAGGTACACGCTGCAATGAATCTGCTACGTTTTTATCTGGAAATTTACCAATGTCTTCAGCGGTAATTGCATCTACAATTGCATTGGAAAAACGTTTGATGTTTAAGTTTTTCGCGGTACTTGCAAAAATACCACTCACTTCTATAACTTCAATTTCTTCAAGTTTTTCTTTGTTTGTTTGTTCTTCATCTACTTCTTGTGCATTTGCTGCGCCCATTGCACAAATAATCGCTGTGCAAATTATTGACCGCTTAAACACTGTAGATAAAGGGAAATAGCCTGTTCGAGCAGAAGCACTCACCTTCATGTTATTCTCCTTCCAAATTTATTATTTATTATTTATTATCGTTATTACTTGTTTGGGATAGCACTAACTATATGCTTAACTGCTAGCTTATAAAGCTATTACCATAAATTTTTTTGTGTATCTCAACCCTAAACACTGTAATCGATTGCAGTTATCTTATTAAAAAAAGCCAAATCAAAATACTTTGGCGATTAAATTCTTTCGCAAACAAACTGCAATCGATTACAGTTGATATTGATACTAATATGTAAAATTTTTACTGTCAACCGTATTATTGGAGTTTTTATTTTTTCGAGGATGAAAATTGAGTTTATCGTTATCACCCATAAGTATTTATGGGTAATTTAAAACATTACTTTCAATAGATTAGCAAGGAATTGGTAGGGGATTGAAATATTTAACTAAATAAACCTAGTTATTTGCAGCACCACTACTCGCTCTTTCAATGATGCTAAATTGAACAATTTCACGATTTCTTATTAATGGTTTACCTTTAATTTGCTGCAGTACAACCTCAACAGCTTTACGACCCATTTCATAAGCCGGCTGATCGATTGTGGTCAATGGAGGATCAACATAAGCTGAAACTTTGATGTTATCAAAGCCCACTACAGAAATATCATCAGGAATTTTTAAACCATGCTTTTTAATTTCATGCATTGCACCAATAGCAATGTCATCATTAAAACAAAAAATGGCTGTCGGCCTTACTTTCTTTGCCAATAGTGCTCTTGCCCCGGCCTCACCAGATTCATAACTATATTCATTACCAACAACCATAGAGTCATCAAAATCAATACTCTCCTCGAGTAAAACACTTTTAATCCCTCCAAGGCGGTCACGATAAATTTGACTTTCATTTTGCCCGGCAATAACACCGAAACGTTTATGCCCATAACTGGTTAGGTGTTTAGCCAAGGCACGACATGCGGAATAGTTGTCCATCTCAATTACAGGATATTGCTTTTCTGAAACTATGCGCTCACAAACACTAACCATAGGGACTTTTTCTGCTAAAAGAGCATCATTATCAGAAAATGGAAATGAATGGTCTAAATGTATTAAGCCATCAGCACGATTTGACAAAACCATGCCAGCATATTCATGTTCACGAAGTGGCTCACCTTGAGTATCACCTAATAGCACAGAATAACCATTCTCTTGCGCTGCTTTTTCAACCCCCTGAATTATCTTTAAAAAAAATGGGTTAGATAAGTTAGGGACCAGTACCACTAGCGAATTAGACTTACCCGTTTTAACACTTGAAGCTAAAACGTTTGGCCGATAACCTGATTTAGCAATAGCCGCAAGTATCCGTTCTCTAGTTTTCACATTTACCATATCAGGATTTTTAAGTGTCCTTGATACTGTCGCGGTTGAAACCCCCGCTAATTGGCAAACTTCCTTAATTGTAGACATAAATATTACTTACCTAAAAAGCTCTAAAGATGGGTTACTAAGAATAACTGCAACCGATAACAATACAAGAAAAGACAATTAAATTAAAGTGATTTAAGGTTGATTTAAGTATTAAAATGCTCATTAGCGGCGAGAATAATACGGCGTCTTGATAAAGTCTTAAATAAATATTCAAAATCTATTCTTGAATATTGAAATTCTATAGTATAACCTAAATAACTGCAATCGATTACAGTCGCGATTTACAAAAATATTAATAGACTGTATTACATTGACTAAATTTTAAATAACGCAGAAGAATCATTGAATGAAAATGAAAATGAAAAATTTAACTTGTTTTGCCTTAAGCTTATCAACGCTTTTAACCGCCTGTGGACAAAGTGCTAACGTGCCCATACCACTTAGCGCACCTGCCAAAATCAACATAGTCAAAGAAGACCTTGTTCAATATGTTAACCCTCTAATGGGCACTGACTCTAAGCATAGCTTATCAAATGGTAATACTTATCCTGCAATAGCTACCCCTTGGGGCATGAATTTTTGGACGCCAATGACTGCTGAAATGGGCAATGGTTGGACCTACAACTACAACGATGATCAAATCAGAGGCATTAAGCAAACTCATCAGCCAAGCCCTTGGCTTAATGACTATGCGGCTTTCTCTTTGATGGCAGTAACCGGGGAGCTGAAATTTCAAGAAGAAGAGCGTCAATCATGGTTTTCCCACAAAGCTGAAACATCTGCCCCGCACCATTATCAGGTATATTTAGCTGATTACGATGTTACTGCTGAAGTTACACCAACAGAACGTTCAGCTCACTTCAAATTTACTTTCCCTGATGCTGATAATGCATACATAATATTAGATGCTTTTAATAAAGGCTCGATGGTAAAAATCTTACCGAAACAGCGGAAAATCATTGGCTACGCTCGTAATAATCATGGTGGTGTGCCAGAGAACTTTCATAACTACTTTGTTGCTCAATTTGATAAGGATTTCGAAGTAAACCATACCTGGCAGGATGATTGGCAGCTCATTAAAAACTCAGTTAGCAGTGAAGGAGAGCACGTTGGCGCCATCATAGGTTTTAAAACTAAAAAAGGTGAGCAGGTTCATGTAAAAGTAGCTTCGTCTTTTATTAGCGCCGAGCAAGCTCAACTCAACCTTGATCGAGAAATTGGTAGCGACGACTTTTTAACAACCAAAAATAAAGCGCATCAATCTTGGCAAAAAGAGCTTAGTCGAATTCGTATTGAAGATGATAATGTTGATGACGTACGTACTTTTTATTCGTCCCTCTACCGTGTTTTGTTGTTTCCTAGAAAGTTTTACGAATACGATGAAAGTAACAACGTCGTTCATTATAGCCCTTACAATGGTGAAGTATTACCAGGCTACATGTTTACCGATAATGGTTTTTGGGATACCTTCCGCGCTGTTTTTCCTTTTTTCACCTTAATGTATCCAACAATGGATGCCCAAATTATGGAAGGCTTAGTTAATACCTACAATGAGTCAGGCTGGTTACCTGAGTGGGCCAGTCCAGGTCATCGCGGTGTGATGATAGGCTCCAATTCAGCAGTGAACATTGTTGATGCTTATAATAAAGGTATTCGCGGTTATGATATTGAAACCTTGTATGAAGCCATGACAAAAGGAGCCACTGTAGAAGAAGGCCGTCCAGTATACTCAGTTGGTAGAGAAGGCTTAAGTTATTACAATGATTTAGGCTATATTCCTTACAATGTCGGTATTCATGAAAATGCTGCCCGCACTTTGGAGTATGCCTTCGCCGACTTTAACATTGCCCTGCTCGCTCAATTATTAGATAAAAAGGAAGATGCAAAGCTTTACCAAGCTAAAGCGTTTAACTATACCCATGTATTTGATCCTGAAACTAAATGGATGCGAGGTAAAAATGAAGATGGCAGTTTCCAGTCGCCTTTCAATCCTTTGAAATGGGGCGATGCGTTCACTGAAGGTAATAGCCTGCATTATACTTGGTCAGTATTTCAGGATATAGATGGTTTGAAGCAGTTAATAGGTGGCGATCAAGCCTTTGTTGAAAAACTCGATAGCGTTTTCACAATGCCGCCTACTTTTGATGATTCGTATTATGGTTTCACTATTCACGAGATCAGAGAAATGCAAATTGCCAACATGGGCAACTATGCTCATGGCAATCAGCCTATTCAACACATGATCTATTTGTATAACTACGCAGGCCAACCTTGGAAAGCACAAACTAGAGTCAGAGAAGTTATGAACAAGCTTTATTCAGCAACACCTGATGGTTATGCTGGTGATGAAGATAATGGTCAAACTTCGGCGTGGTATATATTTAGCTCACTTGGTTTTTATCCGGTTACTCCCGGGACTACACAATATGTGATTGGCAGCCCTTTATTTGACAAAGTTACCATGACCTTAGAAGACGGAAAAAGCTTTGTTATTCAAGCTGACAACAATAAAAAGCAAAACCACTATATTGATTCAGCAGTTCTTAACGGAAAACCATACGATAAAACGTGGCTTGAACATCACACGATTCAAGCCGGCGGAAAACTTGATTTTTCAATGTCTTCGGTCCCGAACAAGACCAGAGCAATTTCTACTGATGCTCGGCCTTATTCTATGTCTACGACTGCCTCTAAGTAAAATAACTAAAAATACGATGGCGCTAACTAGCATTAGCGCCTACATATACATACAACCAATAAAGGTAATCCTATGGCTGGAAATATTCCTAGTGGGAACGCAATTCAAGTAGAAAAAACAGAAATGAATACTACGATTGCGTTTATCGCTATGACAACACTATTTTTTATTTGGGGCTTTATTACCGCCCTTAATGACATTCTGATCCCCCATTTAAAAGCAGCGTTTAGCTTGAGTTATACCGAAGCAATGCTGGTACAATTTTGCTTCTTTGGTGCTTATTTTATTATTTCTCCTTTAGCTGGCAAGTTGATTGAAAAAGTGGGCTATCAACGCGGTATTATTATCGGGCTTTTAACCATCGCTAGCGGTTGTTTTTTATTTTACCCCGCAGCTGAAATTGAAGTTTATGTTGTCTTTCTCTTAGGCTTATTTATATTGGCCAGTGGCGTTACTATATTACAGGTATCGGCCAACCCTTATGTGGCAATATTAGGTAGCGAAAATACCGCGGCTAGTCGACTTAACTTAGCGCAAGCTATTAATTCGTTAGGCCATACGCTAGGCCCTATGTTTGGTGCAGCCTTGATTTTTGGTGCTGCCACAACCGTTATAGCAGCGACAGCTGTGCAACTACCTTATCTTATTCTTGCCAGCGTCATGATTATTACTGCCATTGTCTTTTGGCGAATTAAGCTACCGGTTATCAAGCATATTGAAGATCCCCATGCAGCAGAAGTAACAACAGATTCTATTTTTAAGCATAAACCTTTGTTATACGGTACTTTAGCTATATTCCTTTATGTTGGCGCGGAAGTGTCTATCGGCAGCTTTTTGGTTAACTTTTTTGCTGAGAGCCATATTGGCGGAATGACAGAACATGCTGCAAGTAAAATGGTTTCTTATTTTTGGGGCGCGGCCATGATAGGAAGGTTTATCGGCGCTGCCTTGATGCGCGTAATCAAGCCAACCTACATACTCGCCAGTAATGCTGTCATGGTCATTTTATTAATCACACTAACGGTTAATAGTCAGGGCGATATTGCTATGTGGGCAATTATTTCTGTTGGATTATTTAACTCCATCATGTTCCCAACTATTTTCACTTTAGCCATTAAAGGACTTGGTCCGTTAACTGGGCGAGGCTCAGGTTTATTATGCCAAGCAATCGTTGGTGGCGCTATTTTGCCTATGCTGCAAGGCGTAGCCGCTGATATGACTTCAGTACAAGCAAGCTTTATCGTACCGGCATTTGCCTATGTTTATATTGCCTGGTACGCATTAAAGGGCTCAAACCCTAGTGAAAACGAACATACAGTTGAGGCAAAAGTATGAAACCAGTAATTTGTTTTGGTGAGGCACTCATCGATTTTTTAAATTTTGATCAACAAGCTGATGGTCCAATTATATTAAAAGAGTATCGCCAATACCCGGGTGGAGCACCTGCAAATGCTGCAGTAGCGATAGCTAAACTAGGAGGCAAAGCTTTTTTTGCGGGCCAAGTTGGGAATGATGCTTTTGGACATTTTCTGGAACATGCTCTCGTTACATATCAAGTGAACACTCAGTTTTTGTGTAAACATACCAGTGCAAAAACGGCTCTAGCTTTTGTAATGCTTGATGAAGACGGCGATAGAAGTTTTTCATTTTATCGCGATCAAAGTGCCGATGTTTTATTTTCAAAACAACAAATTCAATCAAGCTGGTTTGCCGATCAGGCGCTATTTCATTTTTGTAGCAATACCTTAACCGACGAACAAATAGCTGAAACTACACAGTGCGCTGTAAATATGGCCAAAGAACAACAATGCTTAATTAGCTTCGATGTTAATTTACGTCACAACCTGTGGACTCAAGGTAAAGCCGATATCAATTTGGTGAATAATTTGGCATATCAATCTGATTTAATTAAATTTTCTAGGGATGAATTAGACTACCTAGCTGAAAATAACATTGCTGGCTATCTTGATAAATGCTTCGAACAAGGCGTTAGTCTTGTTGTTGTCACAGATGGCGAGAAAGACATTGAAATATTGACCAAAAATAACCAAGAGACCTTGAGTGTTCCACAAGTAAAAGTTGTTGATACCACTGCTGGTGGCGACTCATTTAGTGGTGCCATGTTATTTGCCTTAAGCCAGCTAGAGCATCCTAAAGCGATTTTTTCTTCAATAGACAAACTTAAAGCTCTTATAACTTTTGCTTCTCATTGTGGCGCTTATACGGTGGCAAAACCTGGTGCATTCCCTGCCTTGCCTAATTTTAGCGATATTGAACAACATTGGCCTGCTAACCTTTAAAGCAGCAGAAAAACTATATTGGAAACCATTATGAATTTTTTTACCCGAGAGTTTTTACTCGACCATAGCCAAAGCATCCTTGATTTTTACAATCCGCGCGTTATCGACAAAACTGGCGGTTATTTTCAAAACTATTACGACGATGGTCAGCTATTTCAGGCGAATTTCCGTCAACTCGTTAGCAGCACTCGCATTGTGGTTAACTATGCCAGCGCAGCCATTATTTATAATAATGAAGACTACCTTGCTATGGCTAAACATGGCTTAGACTATGTTGAAAAAGTGCACTGGCAGCAAGAAAAACAAGCTTATGCTTGGACCTTAGTGGATCACCAAGGTGATGATATGACCCAACAAGCTTATGGTTATGCTTTTGTATTACTTGCCTATGCTGCGGCTAAGAAAGCTGGCCTAATAGAAAGCGATGAAGCCCTATTACGTACCTATGACCTGCTAGAACAACGCTTTTGGCAAGCTGACTTTGGCCTATATGCCGATGAAATTAGTGCTGAAGGTACCTTAAGTGATTATCGTGGCCAAAATGCCAATATGCATTTATGTGAAGCCATGATTGCCGCTTTTGAAGCGACACAAAATAAACAGTTTTTAACTCGTGCACAAACCATTGCTGGCAATATTGTGCTTCGTCAAGCCGAGTTAACCGACGGTTTAGTGTGGGAGCACTACACTACAGAATTTCAACCAGACTGGGATTATAATAAAGACGATCCGAAAAACTTATATCGCCCTTGGGGATTTCAACCTGGCCACCAAACAGAGTGGAGTAAATTATTACTGATGCTCAACCGACATGCCCCTGAAGCTTGGTTAGTTGACTCGGCAAGATCACTCTTTGATCGCGCGTATAAAGCTGCTTGGGATGAGCAATATGGTGGTTTAATTTATGGCTTTGACCCACAAGGTAATTCTTGCGACGATGACAAATATTTTTGGGTTCAAGCGGAAAGCTTTGCTGCCGCCGCGATGCTATATCAAGTCACTAACGACCCTAAATATTTAGAACAATATAATGCCTTGTGGCAATACAGTTGGGATCATATGGTTGATCACGAACACGGTGCTTGGTTTAGAGTATTAAAACGAAATAATAGCAAGTACAGTAATGAAAAAAGTGCCGCAGGTGCAAAATGTGATTACCATACTCTAGGAGCCTGCTTTGAGGTATTACGAGTGTTAGTTTCAACCAATGCTAACGACGCTAGCGCATAAGAATAACAGAGTACTATAGATGAAACACTTTGCGATATTATTAAGCACTCTATTTTTACTTGCGTGTAGCCAAGCTCCCACAAAAAACCAAGCAGTACAAAAACCAGCTGCTTTAATTGATTTTGTTGACCCTTTTATTGGCACCGACGGTAAAGGAAAAACCTATCCTGGAGCAACCCAGCCTTATGGCATGGTACAACTAAGTCCGGATAATGGCCGTAATGGCTGGGACTGGATTTCAGGTTATTTCTACCCTGACACTGTTATTGCAGGCTTTAGTCATACCCACCTTTCAGGTACTGGCGCCGGCGATCTATATGATATTTCATTTATGCCGATTACCGGAAAAGCTAAATTTGAACAACTTGATGACGTTAAAAAAACCGCCACGATAGTTTCTAGTTTTAGTCATGAAAATGAACAAGCGTCTCCCGGTTACTATCAAGTCTATCTTGATGATTATCAAGTGAATGTTGAACTAACCGCCGGGCTAAGAACGGGCGTACAAAAGTATACTTTTGACCAGCAACATCAAAGTGGTCAAATAAAATTAGATTTAGGCTATTCTCGTAATTGGGATAGTACGGTAGAGACAGAGCTAACCGTTATTAATGAGCGTACTATTGCTGGTTATCGTAAATCTACCGGCTGGGCAAAAGACCAACGAGTATTCTTCTATACGGTATTTTCACAGCCTTTTGTTAATAATAAGATATTAGTAGACGGCAAAGAAATTCATCTTAAGAGCTTACGCGGTAAAGATATTGAGGCTTGGCTTGCTTTTGATTTACGCCAGCAAAATACCATAGAAGTAAAAACCGCCATCAGTTCGGTAAGTATTGAAAATGCCCAACAAAATTTATTGCAAGATGGCCTAAATAAAAGCTTTGCCCAATATAAACAAGAAACAGAACAGCTATGGGAACAAGCACTAGCTAAGGTTGAAATTCAAACAAATGACAACAATAAAGTGCAGTTTTACACGGCAATGTATCATTCCTATTTAGCGCCTCGAGTTTTTTCTGATATCAATGGTGAATATAAAGGCCCTGATGGCAATATTCACCAAGCAAAAGGTCACCAACGCTATTCTTTCTTTTCTTTGTGGGACACCTTTAGAGCTTTACACCCGTGGAAAACTATTACGGATCCTGTGCACAGTAAAGACATGATGCTGTCGTTACTTGATCATTATCATGAATATGGTTTATTACCGGTATGGAATTTTCAAGGTAATGAAACCGATATGATGATGGGTTACCATGCTGTGCCTGTATTAGCCGATGCCTACTTAAAAGGTATTATCGACTCGAATGATATCGAAGGTGAGGCACTGTTAACAGCGATGAGAAAAAGTGCCATGCAAAGCAACTTTGGCATAAGTGATTATCAAAACTTAGGTTATGTTCCTTACGAATATGGCATATGGAATGTATCATTAACACTTGAATATGCTTTTGACGACTGGAGCATTGCCCAATTGGCCAAGGCCCTAGGCCATAATGGCGACTATGACTATTTCAGCCAAAGAGCGAAAAATTATCAACACCATTTTGACAGTGACAGCAACTTCATGCGCGCCAAAAGTAAGACAGGACAATTTAAAGCCGACTTTGACCCATTAGCCTATCACCCAGAAGACTATTGTGAAGCCAACGCATGGCAGTATAATTTTTTCGTGCCGCACGATATTCATGGCCTAATTGATTTAATGGGCGGGGATGACGCCTTTGAAACTAAACTTGATCAAATGTTTACTACCAAACAAGCGACAGAAAAGCTACCGGAATGGATTTCAGGCTACATAGGCCAGTATGTACATGGCAATGAACCCGCTCATCATGTGCCTTATCTTTATCAGTATGTAAACCAAGGACATAAAACTGAACAAAAAGTTCGGCAGATAATGCAAGACTTATATACCACTGAACCAGACGGCCTTGCCGGTAATGAAGATGCGGGGCAAATGTCAGCTTGGTATATGTTCAGTGCTTTAGGTTTTTATCCTGTAAACCCAGTATCTGGCGAATATGTTTTCGGCAGTCCTGTAGTAGAAGAGGCAACTATTCAACTTGCTGACAATAAACAGTTTAAAATAGTCGCACTAAATCAATCTACCGATAATATTTACGTAAAATCGATCACCTTAAACGGGCAAGACTACCACAAGTTTACTATTAGCCATCAAGACATTATTGCTGGCGGCGAATTAGTATTTCACATGAGCTCGGAGCCATAAATGAAACTGCATTTAACCATATTTACCTTATTTTTTAGTGCCAGTTCATTAGCTGATAAAGCAATTACTGATTATGTTAACCCATTTATTGGTACCGCTAATTTTGGTGCTACACACCCTGGAGCTCAGTTCCCACATGGTATGGCCTCGGTTGTACCCTTTAATGTGGCCTTTAAAGCAGGTAAAGAAAATAAATTCGAGAAAGATGAAGCTTGGAACTCTCGCAGTTATGTGTATGAAAACAAATACCTAACGGGTTTTAGCCATGTCAACCTTAGCGGAGTTGGCTGTCCAGACCTAGGTAGTATTTTGTTAATGCCAACTTCAGGAAAACTACAGTTTGATGCCCGAGAATATGGCTCTACCTATAAGAATGAAGTAGCTTCACCTGGTTACTTTAGAAATACGCTCGATAAATATGATATTGACGTAGAGGTAAGCAGTTCACTACGCACCGGCATCAGTCGTTACACTTTCCCTAAAGGTGAATCTCATATCCTACTCAACCTTGGGTTAGGTCTAACCAATGAAACTGGCAGTATGCTTAAAGTTGTCTCTAATAACGAAGTTGAAGGCTTTAAAATGATCGGCACCTTCTGCTACCACAGTGAAGATGTACGTCCGGTCTATTTTGTTGCTAAGTTAAGCAAGGAAGCTAAATCAGCTGGCGCTTGGAAAAAAATGCCAAAATATAAAAATGTTGAGGCTGAATGGGTTGGCTACAATGATAACTATAAACCTTATGATAATTATCGCCAAGAAATTGCAGGCGATGATATCGGCGCCTACTTTAGCTTTGATACTACAAAGCAAGAGCAAGTCGTAGTCAAAGTGGGTATCTCTTATGTCAGTATTGAAAATGCCCGTGAGAACCTTAACGCTGAGCAACCAAATTTTGCCTTCGAACAAACAAGAGAAAAATCTAAACAAAAATGGCAAGAACTGCTAGAGCGTATACAAGTAGAGGGTACTGATAATAATAAGACATTGTTTTATACCGCTTTGTATCATGCGCTAATTCACCCCAACATTATCCAAGATAGTAACGGTGACTATCCACTTATGGGGCAACATGGTGTTGGTAATAATAAAACCAAAAACCGCTACAGCGTTTATTCTTTATGGGACACTCATCGTAATTTACATCCACTTTTGAGTTTAGTGTACCCTGAAATTCAATCTGAAATGGTTAATTCCATGGTTGATATGGCCAAGGAAAGTGGTTGGTTACCCAAATGGGAACTTTTAGGCATGGAAACCGAGGTAATGGTTGGCGACCCTGCAACCCCTGTTATTGCAGATACTTACCTACGAGGTATACGAGATTTTGATATTGATAGCGCTTATCGCTTTGCAAAAAAATCAGCTTTAACAACACAGAAGAACCTCTTACGCCCAGAAAATAAGCAATATAGTGAGCTTGGTTATGTCTCAGTCGATGGCGAAGACACATGGGGCGGCACCGTTTCAACGAGCTTAGAGTATTATATTGCCGACTGGAACCTTGCCATGCTTGCTAAAGAGCTGGGCCATCAAGCGGACTACCAGCTATTTTCCCAACGCTCTTTAGGCTATAAAAAGCTATTTGATGCCAATACAGGAATGCTGCGCCCTAAACATAGTGATGGTAAATGGTTAACACCGTACGACCCACAATTAGGTAGAAATTTTGAACCGGCTCCTGGCTATATTGAAGGTAATGCTTGGAACTATCGTTTCTACGTACCTCATGATATTAACGGTTTAATGGGGCTTTTGGGGGGCGAGAATAAATTCGCAGAACAACTAGAGCTTACTTTTACTTCTGATAACTTCGATATGGCCAACGAACCGGATATCACTTACCCATTTCTTTTTAATTACGTTAAAGGGCAAGAATGGCGTAGTCAGCGAAAAGTAACTGAGTTAATTAAAGCACATTTCAAAAACACTCCTGGAGGCATACCCGGTAACGATGATACTGGCGTGCTTTCGACTTGGTTAGTGTTTAGCATGATGGGAATTTATCCGGTATCACCCGGTGATATGAATTACGCGTTAGTAACTCCTTCTTTTGATGAAATAACTATTAGCCTAAATCCTGATTATTACTCGGATAAAGCATTGGTATTAAAGTCAATAAAGAGTAATAGCCAAGCCGAATTTATTAGTGACATTCACTTTAACAACCAAAAGGTGAATTCATATTTCATCAATCATCAACAATTAGTTGGTGGTGGCGAATTAACTTTTCAATTGGATGATAAGCATCACTAGCTCATATTTCCTTATGTTTTATATGAACATATATTCAAAATACAGATTAAACTCACTTCAAAAACATATTTACTTTAAATGAATATGTTTTTGACAAAATGTCTAAGGCGTTATGTCTCCCACGGCGCCTTAGAAATTTATGTCCGGTTTAGTTCCCACTCTCCAATTCCCTTATTTTTCACATTTCATTTTGCATATCGGCTTCACAGCGCGTAAAATTCCCGCATATTTATTCATATATGCTAAATAGTTATGCCTGTAAACTTACCAGAGATAAACCCTGAATTACTTTCGCCAATTAAAGGTATTCGCCTTGGTTGGGCAGAATCCAATATTAAGCAAGAAAACCGTAAAGATCTGTTAGTGATTGAAATTGCTGAGGGTAGCTCAGTATCTGGGGTATTTACTCAAAACCGTTTTTGCGCAGCACCAGTAACGTTATGTAAAAAGCATTTAGCCGCGGTACAAAGCCAACAAATTTCGGGCATTAAAGCCTTAGTAGTAAATACTGGTAATGCTAATGCAGGAACTGGCGAACAAGGCATGAGTGATGCGTTAAGTACCTGCGAAAGCTTAGCTGAAATTATGGCAATACCGGTTGAGTCGATTCTACCGTTTTCAACTGGCGTTATTTTAGAGCACTTGCCTATGGATAAGCTACTTGCTGGCCTCCCCCATGCTGTAGCAAATCTAAAAATTGACCATTGGGCTGATGCCGCCAGCGCAATTATGACTACTGACATCGCCCCAAAAGCTTATTCAAGCACGATAGCAATAGCAGAACAGTCGGTAAATATTACCGGCATTTCAAAAGGCGCGGGCATGATCCATCCGAACATGGCCACTATGCTCGGTTACCTAGCCACAGATGCCAATATTAGTCAGCCGCTATTAGATGAAATGACTAAAGAAATTGCTGATTTGTCGTTTAACTGCATTTCTGTTGATGGCGATACCTCAACAAATGACTCATTTATTATTGTTGCTACCGGACAAAGTACGGCACCTGTTATTAACAATCGTAATGATCAGGGCTTTAAAGAAGTATTCACCGCCCTAGTTGACGCCGCGCAGTATTTAGCTAAAGCAATAGTGCGTGATGGTGAAGGGGCAACCAAATTTATTACGGTGTCGATAACCGGAGCGTTAACGGTTGAGGAAGCAAAAACAATCGGCTTTTCCATTGGTAAAAGTCCATTAGTGAAAACCGCAATGTTTGCCTCAGACCCTAATTTAGGACGAGTATTAGCCGCCATCGGTTATGCTTCACGTGAATGTGCTTCTTTAGAAGATTTAGATACTAATCAATTAGAGCTATATTTTGGTGATGTTTTGGTTGCTGAAAAAGGCGGCCGTGCGGCGAGTTATCAAGAAGATATGGGCCAAGCGGTGATGAATGAAGCTGAAATAGATATTACCGTGCAATTGCATCGCGGTGAAGCTAAGGCAACTATTTGGACTTGTGATTTTAGTTACGATTACGTAAAAATTAACGCTGAGTATCGAACTTAGTTTAAGTTTTAAGTTTTAAGTTTTAAGTTTTAAGTTTTAAGTTTTAAAAAGTAAAAACCGACCTGCTCAGCTAGGTCGGTTTTTTTGTGCTGTTTTATTTAAGTTTATTGTTCAAGCAAATTAAACAATTTATAAGTCAGTTACCGTTACAGAGCCTGTGGTCCATTTAGTTAAACGCTCTTGCCAGTCACTCACATCCCAATTGTAGTCACTGCCCATGAAAATCGCTTTTCTCAAGGTTGATACTGCCGCAGCTCTATCTCTTGGCTCTGCACTGTTATAGGCTATTGCGCGTAAAAAATGATACTCTGGGTTATTACGTTGCTCATCTTCTAGTTTTGCTAAATAACTAATAGCACCTTCAATATCCCGTAGTTGCTTATTTTCAGCCAACAACTTTATTTCCGCTACTTTACGCGTTGCTGTTAAATGCTTTTTATTAGCGGCACTTTCTAACCAATATAAGGCTTTTGCTTCATCATTTTCTAACCATGGGCTGTCTAGTAAAAAACGCCCTAAACGATATTCCGCTTGCGCTAAACCTTGCTCACTTGCTTTAGTTAACCAATAAAAGGCTTGTTGTGGATCTTTTTGTTCACGATAAAGTTTTAACCCGTACTCGTATTGCGCCAAAGCGTAGCCTGCATCAGCAGCATTCTTTAATAACTGTTCTACCTCTCCTTCTTCACGCTTAAGCCAGGTAAAGCTCATTAATACCATAGCGTACTGATATTGCGCCTTAGGTAAGTCATTATCTTTAAGCGGGCTGATCATACGCTTAATTTTCACTTTTAGGCTCGGGTATTCATTTTTCATTTTGAAAACATCATACGAAGCCAAACCTAAGTGTGAACGATGAACAAAAGCGACATTTTCAGATTTAAAAATCGGCTGTAATAATTTATTACCCGGTAAAGACTCCATGGCTTTTTTAGTATCCCCCATGGTTTGCACTGAGCTAAAATCTCTTAATGAACCATCTGGGGCAACCTCAGCATCAACCACTAAAAAATAAGGCTTATCTTTAGTTGGGTCGCTAAGTTCGTCCATAAATGCATCACCGCCAAAGCCACCATCTTCTTCTGAGAATTCCATAACATCAGATTCAAAACTAAAATCTATTGCATCAAGTACTTGCTTATCCAGATTTTCATGCAAAACACTTGGGTCATCATTATCAATAAAATTCACTTTCGTGGTTAAGTCTGTCTTATCAATTACTGGTAGGAATGCAGATTTGTCATTTTCAATTGAAAATTTTTGCTGGAAGTCAGTCACTAAATGGTCAATTTCAGCTTGCTGTTCTTTGGCTAATTCACCGCGTAAGTTATCAACAATATCTTTAGCATTACCATGGTAGTGTTTGGCCGCCAGGGAATACCAAACCAATGCTTGTTTAATATTTTTTTCTGTACCAAAACCTAAGTAATTCATTCCACCTAATTGATAATAAGCACGAACATTACCTTCTTGTGCCACTAAGCGATATTCAGCAATAGCTTGGGCATATTTTTCCTGTTCAAAAAACTTATCAGCAACATTAATATCGCTCGCGGTTGCCAGAAAAGCTGTTGGAAGTAATAAAAAAGCAAGGCCTTGCTTAAACGTTATAGATAACTTTAAAAATTTCACATGATGTCCATTATATCGAAAGAAATAGCAAATCAGCTTAATTGAAAGAAATAACAAAATCAAACAAACTTACACTTACTTACGAAAACAAGTGTATTAATAAACTACAGCATTATAAAGAAGGATAAAGTCAAGGTAGGAAGAACAAGTAATAGGTCGGTAGTTAAGTTAAATTAAATAGATATTCGCATCGTCATTGCGACTATTATTGGGTTGTTTCGACGGCCTTTCACACATGTAAAGTAACTAAGTACTTAGTGTTAGTCCTAAAACAAGGAGCATTGATTAAACGCTCTTAGGGTTAATCCCGGTAACTTTGTCTAATACTACGGCGACGCGAATATCTAACTCCAGTATAGAAGAGGAAATCATATTTAGGAAAGATAAATAGCAACAAGTTTACCTTGCCTCTGTCACACTAACATCGAGCTAAGGTTAAATATAATAAGAGATAATAACTGGAGTATTTCTTTGATAATAAGAACAAGTAGTTATTTGAAAACTTCACTAACCTTTTTAGCCTCCTATAGCGCCACCAAGCTAAGCAGTTTTAATAGTATTAATTTTCGCTACGATTAAGCACTTTCCAGTGGGCAAGATCGGCACGAATAACTTTTGCTCTTTGGTAATATTCTTTGAGTAAACCTTGGCTTCGTAAAATGGCTAAGCCTTTATTTAAGGCTTGCAAAACTTTAGTACCATCTGGGTGTCTTTTTGACACCATAAAATGTCGGTCGCTATTTAACTGAATGGCAACATTAGGCACAGGCATTAATTCAATATCTTCATAAATTTTTGGAGCTTCAATGCGTTTAGAAAATTCTAATAAGGTAAAGTCAACATTCCTATATTGGATCAATTTAAATAAAGCATCGTAATTAGGGCTAACGTGCAGTTTTTGTAGCTCCATTTGCTTTAAAGCAGCAATATCGTATTCCCAAGCAGTATTAGTTACCGCTGTTAATGCCTTTAAATCATCAAAAGTTTTCACATTCATTAAAGATTCATTACTTGCTAAACCATAAATGCCTTTAATAAAGTCTTCTTTCTCAAGCACTGCAGTACTCATCAATAAATCATCGCTGAACATATCTTTAAACATAGTTTGTTGCGACATTACCGCCCGACCACTTTTAACTAATGCAATCCCCCTTAGGGTATTCGGTGAAATTACAAATTCAAATTCACTAGGCAGGCCACCTAGGGCTAAGGCTTTTTTAATCACAATTAAACTCGCGACACCTTTAGTGACTCTTTTATGTTCAAATTGAGTAAAATTTTCCGCAGTTTCACCGGTTTCAGTTAAAATACCTTGATAACGATCGACTAAACCTTGTTGTATAGAAATACTAATAGCGGCACTTGTTGGTATCCATCCCAAAAAAGTAACAACAAATAAGCTAACTGCATATTTTATATATGAAATTTTCAACCCTATTACCATACCCTGTTTTATCTGCTATTGCTCTATATTGCCAGTATTCCTATAAATATAGTATAAGCACTACTGGCTATTTATTACACTACTATTCCATATTCTTGCTCAAATCTTAAGATATTATTCATATAAATAATATAAATTAATTTCAATATATCGATTAGCTGATAAAGTTTTAGCTTGATACATATCAAATATTAACTACTGCGTTTTATATAAGATAAACAAACACCAATTAAAACTAACCACAAAAATAAAACAAATATAGGTGAAGTTATGCAGTTTACTATTTCCGGTCGAGAAAAAGTTTTTAACCCTGATGAAAGCATCGCTGGTTACCTTAAACGGGTTTATCGCAAAGTGCCTTTAGAGCAAGTTGAAAGTATCTTCGCCTTTACCGAACGTTCAACTTTATATGGCGGCCGACCATTTATAGAGCCGCAGCTGTTACCCGAAAACATCGAAGAAATGTACAAGCTCGGTATTGGATATCGCATCCCGTTAACCAATAATTATGCGACTCGTGAAGAGTATGAAACTAACATGTGCTTTTTAGAAAAATACCACCGAGAAGGTAATGCGGTAATTTTAGTTAATGACGACTTAGCCAAATGGATACGCGAAGATTTTCCTAAATACCGCATTGAAGCAAGCATAATTAAAAACATTAAAACCCATAAGCGCATCAACACAGCATTCGAATTATACGACACCGTAGTACTGCCAACTTCGCTAAACGAGAACTTAGCTTTTCTTGAAAAAGTGCCCTGTAAAGACCGCATTACTTTATTCGCTTTTGCTGGTTGCGGCGTTAATTGCGCTTCTAAAATTTGCTACCCGTCAATGTCAAAATTCAACAAATACAACGGCCATACCCAAATTGACTGCTCACGCCCATTAAAGTCGAGACCAAAACGCGCTAAAGTTGATTTTAATTTAAACCTATATCAAGACATGGGTTTTAATCGCTTTAAAATGATCGAACCTACTGGCTCGGTGCGAAAGAAACCTCGGCCGGTTATTAATTCATCTGAAAATGTCGCTTTTAAAGAAGTCAGTTAGCTTTATTTAACGTTATAGAAATAAGCGACATAATTTCTAACATTAGCCATTTGCCGTACACATATTTTTGTATTAGGTTACTGATAATTAAAACGTCCGATAATTATCCCTGATGAAAAATAGTTTAGCCGATGCTGCTATCAAACGAATTGCAGATGTATTAGAAAAAGTATTCTCTGAATATGACCAAACTGAACACAGTAAAATCGAGAATAATGCTAAATGGAGTGAGTTTGATAAAGCTGGCTTTATTAACCTTGCTTTAGAAAATATTGATACGCTCGAACTTAAGCAGCGGGTTAACCATATTATTTCGGTATTACATCGCTTTTTGCCGAGCGACTTTAACCAAACAGCCACGGTATTATTGCAAGTTAAAAAACACTGGGATCATGACTATAAAAGTAATAATCCCAACGAGAACTTTAGCATTTTCGCTGCTTGGCCAATTATTGACTATGTCGGTGTACACGGCTTAGAGCACCCTGAACAATCATTAGCTGTTTTAAAAAAACTAACGTCACTATTTTCAGCTGAATTTTCTATTCGCCCCTTTATTGTTAAATATCCCGAGTATTGCCAAGCACAGTTTTTAGCGTGGACAAAGGATGAATGTGAACATGTACGTCGTTTAGTCTCTGAAGGTACTCGTCCGCGCCTGCCTTGGGGTTTACAACTAAAAAAATTTATTGACGATCCATCACCCAACCTACCCTTGCTAGACAAACTAAAAGCTGATTCAAGCTTATACGTGCGCCGCTCTGTTGCTAATCATTTAAACGATATTGCTAAAGATCACCCCACGGTGGTTATTAATACCTGCAAAGCTTGGCAACAAGCACAACCTAAAAATGCTCACTTACAATGGCTGATAAAACACGCTAGCCGCAGTTTAGTAAAAGCTGGAAATTCAGGCGCGTTATCTTTATTAGGCTTTACCGAAAACCCCAAAGTTAGCGTAACTAAACTTGAACTTTCGAGTACTGAAATTGCACGAAATGGAAGCATAGGCTTTACTTTCGAGCTGAGGTCATTAGCTGAAGATATACAAAAATCACAAAAGCTGGTGGTTGACTATGCACTGTATTTCGTTAAAGCCAATGGCCAACAAAAACCCAAAGTTTTCAAGTTAAAAAACCTCAATTTAGCTACTCAAGAGCAAATAGCCTTAAGTAAAAACTACTCCTTTAAACCTATCTCCACCCGAAAATATTACCCCGGTGAACATAAAATAGAAATTTTAGTAAATGGCCAAGCCCTTGCCAGTACAAACTTTATCTTAAATTAATACCCTAGCCACTATAAAAACCACTGGCCAAACAAATAAACTGTATTTATATACAGTTTATTTGTATTATGCTCTTTAAGTTATATACCGTTTAATTAACTAACAGTTACTGGTAACGAATTAAGTGAACATTTCCACTAAGCAAATCAAGGAACAAGCTTGAAACTATACATTGCCGAAAAACCAAGCTTAGGCAAAGCCATTGCCGCTGCATTACCCAAGCCTCACAAAAGCCATAAAGGCTATATTGAAGTAGGCAATGGTGATGTGGTCAGCTGGTGTATTGGCCATATTCTAGAACAAGTAGACCCTGAAGCTTACGATATTGAATTTAAAAAATGGCAAATGCAGCACTTACCAATTATTCCTGACAAATGGCAATTAAAACCTAAATTTGCCACTCGCTCACAGCTAACGGTATTAAAAACTTTAGTAAAAAAAGCCGATGAACTTGTTCATGCTGGCGATCCAGACCGCGAAGGACAATTATTAGTCGACGAAGTTATTGATTATTTAAAAGTTACTAAAGCCAAAAAACAGCGCACCCAAAGGTTATTAATCAGCGACTTAAATTTACCGGCAGTGCAACGCGCCTTACAGTCATTAAAACCTAATCAAAACTTTATGCCGTTATCTATTTCCGCTTTAGCACGCTCACGTGCCGACTGGCTTTATGGCATAAACTTAACCCGCGCTTATACCATACAAGGGCAAAAATCAGGATATAACAGCGTATTATCCGTTGGTCGCGTGCAAACGCCATTATTAGGTTTGGTGGTAAAACGTGATGAAGAAATCGCCAACTTTGTTAGCAAACCATTTTATCAAGTACAGGCACATTTAAGCACTGAACAAGGTGAAAATTTCACTGCAAAATGGCAGCCCAGTGCAGCTTGTGAACCTTACATGGACGAAGAAGGCCGAGTACTAGTAAAGTCATTAGCTGAGAATGTGGTTGCCCGTATTAATAATCAAAGTGCAACGGTAAACCAGCTCAGTAAAGATCATAAAAAACAATCGGCGCCTTTACCTTATAACTTATCAAGCTTGCAAATTGATGCCGCTAAGCGCTTTTCAATGAACGCTAAATTAGTGCTTGATGTTTGTCAGTCGTTATATGAAAAACATAAACTCATTACTTATCCGCGCTCTGATTGTCGTTATTTACCAAAAGAGCAACATAGCCAAGCAAAAGCTATTATCAGCCATCTCAGTAAATCAGATCAGCCCTATGGCATGGCCGCACAAAAAGCTGATTTAAAAATAAAAAGCAAAGCGTGGAATGATAAAAAAGTCAGTGCTCATCATGCAATTATTCCAACAGAAAAATCAGCACAAAATATTAATTTAAACTCATTTGAGAAAAATGTTTATCAATTAATTGTCCGTCAATACCTTGCACAATTTTACCCTGACTACCTTTATGATTTAACCCAAGCGACTATCACCATTGCTGGCGGACTTTTTAAAGCTTCAGCAAAAACTGAAACTCAGCTCGGTTGGAAAAGCTTGTTTGCTAAACCCTCTTCAAGCCAGTCTGACACAGATAAAGCTAAAAAAAGTAAAGGCGACTTTGACGAACCACAAACCCTCTTACCTAATTTGCAACAAGGACAAATTTTACAGTGTAATTATGGTGAATTACTCGAAAAGCAAACCCAAGCACCAAAGGTTTATACCGATGCCTCTTTATTAAGCGCAATGACCGGAATATCTCGTTATGTTAGCGACCCTAACATTAAAAAAATCCTTAAAGATACCGACGGCTTAGGCACAGAGGCAACCCGAGCCGGCATTATTGAATTACTGTTTAAACGACAGTTTTTGCAACGCATTGGTAAAACAATTTCAGCCACAGATATTGGCAAGTCATTAATTAATGCTCTGCCAGATATGGCAACTCAACCGGATATGACCGCGCAATGGGAAGCGACACTAAATGCCATTAGTGAAAAGCAAAGCAGTTACCAGCAATTTATGTCACCACTTGAAAACACCATCACAGCTATGGTTCACCAAGCTCAACAGCAGCCTTTAGTAGGTTTACCCAAAGTTGCTTTTAAACCGAAAAGAAAGCGCGCGACGAAAGGTAAGAAATTTACGAAAGCGAAAGCAGGATAAAAAGGGCCGATGACAAGAATTTAAAAAGAAGTTGTTACTAATAAGCATAACTTTCAATGTCATCGCCCCCTTGGTTATTGATGAGTTTATAATTGCTCTTATTCTTTTAGCTCTATCGTCATTTCAATATTTTTATTTTGCTGGGCAAACCATTTTTGCACGTAAATAGAGCCGACAATTGGCGCTTTACCCGCTTCAGGCATTTCTTTAAAACGTACGCTGTTCTTGGTTTCTTTTTCAAATTCAAATTTTACTACTGCTTTGCTCATTAGTTGCTCGTGAATATCGGGTCAAAGTATGGAAAAATTATACAAGTTAATCTTTATTAAAGGTTAGCTTTTTATTTGCTGTGCATAAACCAGATAGCGCAATGGTGAATTTCCGGAGTTTTGATTAAACGGGTAACAAGTCACTAATATTAATGATTTATGTGTATTTAAAATATCTGATTCAAGCGATAACTGCTGCTTGCTTCGGTCAATTATTTCAATATGCTGCACTTGATAATTGACTTTTTTTTGCCCTAAACGTTCAAAGCTTATTTGCTCATTAATTTTAACTTCTTTTAAATGCCGAAATGAGCTGTCGTTATGGGCGGAAATAATACTGGTGTGTTGGTTACCTAGGCTAAAGCCATGTAAACCAGGACCAAAGGCTAACGCTTGTCCTGAGTCATTATTTAGCACAATGTGCTGCTCGTTATTAGCAAAGCTTAATTGCCCTATCGGAAAAATATCAGCCCACGGCCAGGGCTTTACCTGTTCAACATGTTTAACGTGCTTGGCATCAATTGTTGTAACTTGTGTTTTAGCTTTTTGCCAAGCTCGGTTTAACAAGTGTTGCCCTACTTGCTCTTTCGCCAACATATAACAGGGATAAGCTAAATTACCTGCTGCAGCGAACAGCAATATTAGCGTTAATTTACCGGTTAACTTGCTGATCAATTTCCGTTTATTACTCTTACTACAAAAACTCATACTACTACCTTAGCTTTGTTTGTTAATTTAGAGCTTAGAGCTTAAAACTTACTCCCGAGAACTTAGCTGATGTTGATTTAAACCATTCCCCCGAACCAGCCAAGCCGAGGCAAGATGTAAAAATAAAGCACAAGCTAGTAAAATAAAGCCATAAAGAATAAAACTATCTATGCCTAAGGCGGTATTTGCTAAGGCTATTTTTTGTTGTGAGCCGTGCGGCATAGCATTAGCTATTTTTCTGCGTTTTAATGCGCTGGTTTGAGCACGGCTAGGCTTTTCTTCAATAGCAACAAAGCTGGTATATTTAGAAACTAATTGATGCGCCAACGCCAGCTCGGTTATGTTTTTCTTAAGCTGCTCAGTTTGATTTTTATCTACGCTATTTTTACTGCGACGTAAGTCTTGACTTAATTGAGTAATTTTAGACCTTGCCCATAACGAGGCGATGCCGCTCTGCTGTTTGGCTTGGCTTATATTAATATTTTTCTCCCAAGGCTGTTGATTTAATTCTCCTTTTACTGATAACTGTTTCAGACTGTTTTTGGGCAATCTCACCGTTACTAATAAAGGCTGACTAGCGTATAGGTCTGGGATAATACTTGGATAGAATTCAAGTTGTTGATTAAGATCTTTTTCACCCTGCCAACTAAGGCTAATATTACTTAGCATCGGCTGGCTAATATCATCAAACAAACGATTCATTTGCTGGTGCACTTCATTAATATCGCCAATGTAGCGATAACTGCCTCGGCCTATTTTCGCTGCTTGCGACATAAAATAACTATTCGGCGCTGAACCTATACCCACTGTATGTAAACGGGTATCGGCCAGCTGGTTTTCAATTAAAGTGAATAAATTTGCTTCGTCGCCAACCGCGCCGTCGGTAACAAAAATAACTTGTCGATAGGCATGACTCTGCGCTGAGTTCGCCAATGCCAGCGCTAACGCAGGATACATATTGGTGCCGCCACCGGCCCTTAAGCCGCTTAACCATTGCTGTGCCCAAGCAATATTTTCAATATTAACTGGCTGACTATGGGTAAATAGCGGCTTAGCTTGGTCATTAAACGCGACAATATTAAAGCTATCTTTATTCGATAATTTGGTTAACGCATAAGCTAACGCTCGCTTAGCCTGTTTAATAGAAACACCGCCCATCGAACCTGAAACATCAATAACAATAACCACATCTTTGTTAATTGGAGCTAGGGATTCAGCCTTAGGCGGCACTACCATTAACAAGCCATAATCAGCATTATTTTTAGTGGTTTTAAAAAAGGCAGCTTGTGGTTGATGGCTAGGTTTTACTTGCCAGGTTAAGACAAAGTCTCGGTCTAACGCTACGCTTGGCTCAACTAACGACAGCTTAATACTTGCCACTTGTTGGTTTATTTCCTGCTGTTTATTTAACGGCACTTGTTGCTTATTAACGCTATGGTACAAGCTGGTCAGGTTAGTGATAGGTAATCCCATGGCAATAGTGGCACTAATGGTGGCTATTTGTTCGGTGCGCGCATTTTCTTGGTTGCTGCGCTGATAATATTTTTGCGGTGGACTAATTTCGTCAGCATCAGCAACGGCCCAGCCATTACTGGTATTTAAGTGAATTTCATTTTCGATAACAAACGTATCAGCACCACCTTCAGCATCAACTTCAACACCACTTTCAATAATATTTTCAGCACCTTCAACAACTTCAGTGCTTGCAGAGATGTTAGGTTTTTGCGCTATTTTAGACACTGACATAGCCTGCTGCTTGGCAACAAAGCGTGGCGTAATGGTTAAAGGTAAACGCAGTGAGAATTCTTGCGCTTGAAAATGCACCGGCTGTAAATAGCTAATTTCGATAGTAACAGTTTCATTAGGGGCAATATTAGCGACCTTAGTAGTAAACATATTTGGCCGTTGTTGGCTCACCAAGCTAGCTTTTTTTCCTTGCTTTTTAGCCGCTTGATATAATTTTTTTGCCTGCTGCTTTTCTTTAATTTTACCAATAACCACACGTTCGCCAATATGCATTTTCATCCGATCAACGGCGGCACTTTCCGGCAGCGGGAAAACATAAACCGCTTCAAGCCACTCGCCTGAGCTATTTATAAAGCTTTGTTTAACGTCAATACGGGCAACTAAGCCATTAACGTCAATATTAAAATCGCTTTGCTGAGCAAGACTAGCTTTATAGCCGTGCTCACTTTTATAAAACAAACTACCAGATTTAACCTCATCAAAAGGGATCGACGATAAATATTCAGCATGAGTCGCGTTATGCTGCTCTCCACCATATTGGCTATAACTGATTGACGAGAAAAATAAACAACTTAACCCTATCAATAACAGAGTTATCAATAGTGATTTTCTATAAGCTTTTTTTAAATGAACTGATGGCTCAATGGCTAAGCTATTACCAGCTAACAGTTTTCCCGCAACAACTGAATAAAGATGCACTTTCATGATCAAACTCTTGATGATAAATATTAAGAGAAGTTTGCACGCTAAAAGTTACTTTACGCGGTTTACAATATGGCAATGTTACGACCAATTATGTTGAAAAAATGGCAGCAGACAGAACCTAACTAAGCAGCTAACTAAGCAGCTAACTAAGCAGCTAAGTATAAACGCAAGTAAACTAATGCTCGACATGGCCACAAACAACTTCTATGTTAATTAAAAGCGAAGAGCTTTTATTCATTGAATTACAGATAAAAAGTAGTCGTTATGCTTAATTTAAAACCCATCAGCTTTATTGTTTTTCTCACTTTACCTTGGTGTTTGAATGGTCAAGAACAAGCTGTGCAAGTATATAAATATAAATCAGCGCAAGGGGTTACTTCGTTTTCTGACGTTGCACCTATCGATGTTGATTATCAGCAAGTACGTATTGGCTGTTATGCCTGTCAGCTTGACTCATTAGTTGATTGGCAAAAAACTAAACTTTATTTAAGCCACTTTAATGACACTATAAAAATGGCTGCGCAAAAACATCAGCTCGATCCCGCGTTGATCAAAGCCGTTATTCACGCTGAATCACATTTTGATCATCTCGCATTATCTAAACAAGGCGCGCAAGGTTTAATGCAATTAATGCCAGCAACTGCAAAGTCTTTAGGTATAAACGACGCTTTTAATGCTCAGCAAAATATTCAGGCGGGCAGTAAACACCTTGCTCGGTTGCTAAAAAAATATCGCGGTAATATAACCTTGGCTTCGGCGGCATATAACGCTGGCGAAGGCGCGGTAAAAAAATATTTAGGCGTACCGCCTTATCCTGAGACACAGGCTTATGTAAAACGAGTGAGTATTTTACATTCAAGATATCGGCAAAAAATATAAGGGCTGCTGCCATTTTAAGTTGTCGAATTTATGGTCGTTATTTACCTAAAAATTTAGTAGTATTTTAGCAATATTATTAATTACTTATTTACGACTCGGTTATGCTGAAAATTAACGACACTGTGCTTCAAGATATTGGCAAAGGCTTTTCAGTGCCTGCTCAGCCGGAGTTATTAATAAAACTGCAAAATATAATGGCCGAGCCCGAGCCTGATTTAAACCTAATAGCTAATACCATAGCGCAAGATATTTCAGTTAGTGCCACTATTTTAAAAACCATTAACTCGCCCTTATACGGCTTGGCTAGGCAAATAGCCGATATTCCAAAGTCAGTGCGCTATATCGGCTTACAAGGCATAACCACCTTAGTTACCAGCAGTTTAATTCGTAAAAGTTTTGGTCAAAAAAATTGTAGTATTGCTTTAGAAGCGTTTTGGCAAAATGCCACGAATATCGCCAATAGCGCGGTGTTTATTGGTAAAGCTTTAGGTCATAAAAGTGCCGCTGAAAAACTTTTTACCTTAGGCTTGTTTCACGACTGCGGTATTCCCGTTATGGCAATGCGTTTTGGTGAATATCAAGAAACGTTAGATCATGCTCTTAATACCCCCAGTGAAACCCTGACAGATATTGAAGAAAGTCTTTATAAAGTCAATCACGCGACTATTGGTTATTACGTGGCTTCGTCGTGGCGTTTACCTAAAGATATTTGTGAGTTAATTTTACGCCACCACGATCGTCAATTTTTAGATAAGTTAGACAGAAGTGAGCAACAAAGTCATTTTGCTATTTTAAAGCTCGCTGAAAATATTACCCACCTACATAAACACTTTCGCCCAAGCTCAGACTGGCCCTATGTGCAAGACTCAGTGCTAACAGTGCTTAATATTGATGAAGAAGATGTTTTAGATTTAATTGAAGACTTAAACGAACAGCTGAGCTGATTTAAGCTAGCTTAGCTGTTCGCTTTTTACTTTAGAACTTTCAGTATTTAATTCACACTTTGATAATGCGCTTGTGCGGCTTTTTTACGAAATAAGTTTTGCAGATCTTCTTTGATCAAATACAGTGCGGGGATCAAAAACAAAGTGATCACTGTCGCGAAGATAATGCCAAAACCTAACGATATCGCCATTGGAATAATAAATTGCGCTTGTAAACTTTGCTCAAAATACAGCGGTAAAATACCAAAAAAGGTGGTTAACGAAGTTAATAAAATCGCGCGAAAACGTTGAGTACCTGCTTGTATTACCACGTCTATCATTCTTTGCCCTGAATCTTTAGCTTTATTGATAAAGTCGACCAAAATTAATGAGTCGTTCACCACCACACCCGTTAGCGCAATAAAGCCAAATATCGACATCATATTAATGGTTTTCCCTAATAGCCAATGACCAACAATGGCGCCGATAATACCAAAAGGGATCACCGACATAATCACCAACGGCTGCACATAAGACTTGGTTGGAATAGCAATTAATGCATAAATTAAAAACAAGGCGATAACACCAGCCACCATTAGTTGCGCAATAAAGTCGGCTTGGTCTTTACTCGCGCCTTCCATGCCATAACTTACGCTGGGGTAGTCAGCTAAAATTTCAGGTAGTGATTCATCATTCATTTCAGTCACCACTTTGCGCGACTCAACTTTTTCGCTGTCGATATCTGCAGAAATGGTAATTGAACGTTTTTTATTAATACGGGTAATGGTTGAAAAACCTTGACCAATACTAATGTCAGCCACTTGATAAAAAGGCACTTGATCGCCCATTGGCGTACGGATCCACATATCTTCAAGATCAGCTACTGATAAACGACTTTCGAGCGGATAACGTACCATCACTCGAACTTCGTCTCGGCCACGTTGAATACGCTGGGCTTCATCACCATAAAAAGCTTGGCGTACTTGTTTGGCTAAATCAGATAAAGTTAAGCCTAATACTTCAGCTTCAGGTTTAATGCTTAGCTTTATTTCTTGGCTACCACGGCTAAATGAATGACGAATATCATAAACACCGTCGTAAGTTGCTAATCGCTCGGCAATACTATCTGCGGCTTGTTCTAGTTCTAAGTCGTTCTGCCCGGTTAACTGAAACTCTAACGCAGCACCGCCGCCAGCATTAGTGCCGGCAAAAAAGCGTAAATCGCGTGCACCTGGAATTTCACCAATTTGCTCACGCCATAGTTTTTCTATTTGATAAGCGTCCAATTCACGCGCTTCTTGCTTAACTAATTCTAATAAGAAAGTGGCTTGTAAGTTGCCGTCAGTAAACACCATAGTATGTTTAATAAAGCTTTTACCTTGGTGTTTGTTTTGCTCGGCAATAGTTAATGCGGCTTGGTTAATTAATTTCACCGCTTTGTTACGTGCTTGTGGCGATGAGCCGTCAACCATTACCACTTTCCCTTGAATAAAATCGCTGGGAATATTAGGGAAAACTTCTAATTTAACTGCGCCACCAACAATTAATCCTAAGGTTAAAATAAAGCCGGCAACAAATAACGCCATGGTATTGTAACGAGCACGTAGCGCTTTTTCTAAGCTAGGCTTGTAAGTGTGATGAATAAAGTGCTCAAGCTTTTCTTTAAAGCGCATTTGAAAACGCTCAAGGGCATTAGCATTATCTTGGGTTAACGGCACATATTTCATATGAGCTAAATGCGCCGGTAATATCCACTTCGACTCAATTAATGAAAAGACTAAACAGGCACCAACCACAATGGAAATAGATCGGAAAAAAGCAGCGAAAGTGGCATCAATAAAAAGCAAAGGCGCAAAAGCGGCAATGGTGGTTAAAACCCCAAAGGTTGCCGGCATAGCTACTCGCATGGTGCCACGAATAATATTGTCGGTGGAATGACCATAATGCTGAATTTCAGCATAAGCACTTTCACCAATAACAATGGCGTCGTCAACCACAATACCAAGCACCATAATAAAGGCAAATAAGCTCAGCATATTTACCGATACCGACCAATCACCCAATAATGGCATCACTAAAAATGCGCCTAAAAAGCTGATCGGAATCCCTAACATTACCCAAAAAGCGATTTTAATTCTTAAAAATAAGGTTAATACCAAAAAGACTAAAATAGCGCCCATCAGCATATTAGTGAGCATCATGTCTAAACGGGCAGAAAGGTAATAAGAAACATCTCCCCATACGTCAAGCTTCACCCCTTCTGGTAAGTTAGCGCTTCTCTTTTCAACAAAGGCACGCACTTGCGCAGCAATTTCTAAGTCGTTTTGCTCGCCAGTTGACTGCACCATAATGCTTGATGTCGGTTGTCCGTTAAACATGGCAAAGTCTTGTTCTTCAACAAAACCATCAATAACATTGGCAACATCTGATAAAACTAAACGTGTGCCGTCGGCTGCAGTTCTTAACACTATATTGCCGTATTCTTTACCGGTATAAGCTTGGCCTTGGGCGCGTACTAAAATATCGCCGCCAGAAGTGCGAATAGTCCCGCCGGGTAAATCAATAGAAGAACGGCGCACAGCTTGAGTTACCGCGTCGAACGTAAGGCTATATTCTTGTAGCTTTTGCTCTGATACTTCAATGCTAATTTCATAGTCTCGATTGCCAACAATGCGGGCGTTATTCACATTGGGTAGAGCCATAATTTCATCACGAATGTTTTGGGTCATTTCTTGACGAGCACGGCGCTCCATCGGACCACTTACCGATAACCACATCACTTGGCTGGTAAGCTCTAACTTGGTAATAATTGGTTTTTCAGTTTGTTCAGGAAAGGTGGTGATAGAGTCGACTTGCATTTGCACTTCGTTAAGCTTTTCTTCGAGCGAATAACCAGACTGTAGCTCGATATTCACCATGCCCATGCCTTCGTTGGCGGTTGAAGTAATGCGCTTAATGCCTTGAATATCTTCTAGCGAGTCTTCAATATTGAGAATAACTGACTGTTCAACTTCTTCTGGCGCAGCACCTAAATGCGGAACAACTACCTGAATACTGTTAGGGCTAAATTCAGGGAACATTTTTTTGTTAATGCCCTGATATGAAATAAAGCCGCCTAATAAAATAATTACCATTAATAAATTAGCGGCGACACTATTACGGGTAAACCAGGCAATAATACCGGTTAATGGCGGTTGGTTTTGCGGCGAGGTCATTTCGCCGCTCCTGCTTTTATTTCTTCAGTTACTGGTGCTGGTTCATTTTCCCCTTTAACCCGCAGTGACATACCTTCAATTGGCGCAGCTAGTTTGGTTAAAATTAAGCGGTAGTTAGGCGGGAATTGTTCAAGGGTATAAACACTTTTTGCATCACTGCGCAGCACTTTGAAATCAAGCATTCTTAATTTGTATTTTTCATCGACAAAATAGAGGGTATTAGCGCCCTGCACCGCACTGCGCGGCAGAGCAACTAAGTCGTTTAATACTTTACCGCTAATATTGGCTTTAACAAAAGTACCAATATGAATGGCTTCATGGTTCGCATCTTGTGCAACCGCATAAGGGTCATTTATCTGCGCAACCACATAATGCACTCTGCTGGTACTATCAACCACGCCTTCATAACGAGTTAAGGTTGACTGCCAGCTATGGTTTTTACCGGAAAGCTGATAGAACAAGTTGATATTTGATAGCGAAAATTCACCATGAATGAGATTAGGTAAATTTAGAAACTCAACATCACGCTGCTTTATAGGTAAACGTACTTCAGCGTAATCAATGGCAAAGGTGGTTGCTAGCTGAGTACCCGTTGATATGTACTGACCAATATCAACATTTTTAATTTTTATCATCGCATCATACGGAGCAGTAATTTTAGTGCGGGCAAGTTTAATTTCTGCCGCTTTCAAGTCGGCTTTGGCGGCTAGTAGCTCAGCTTGTGCTTTTTGTTTTTGCGGAATACGAACCGCTAATAATGGTGCGTCTTCAAGAGCATTGCCCGATAATAACCACTCGTCTTGAGCTTGCTTGGCACGCGCATCTTCTTCAAGCAATGCCGCTTTTACAATACCTAAACGTGATTGCGCCTGTACTAACGCCACTTGATAAGTAATATCGTCAATTGCCAGTATTTGTTCGCCTTTTTTAAAGTAACCACCAACATTAAATTTTGGCGATACTTCCACAACCTGACCAGCTACTTCAGAAACAATATTAGTTTCGGTGCGCGGCAAAACACTCCCTTGGCTGCTCACTTGAAAAGTAATATTTTGTCGATTGACCGTCATCACTTCCACTAAAGGCGCTTTTACTACAATTGGCTTTTTAGCTGGTTTAGGAGCAACCAGCTTGACCACCACTAATATAGCCAGAGCTGAGAATAAAATAATGATAGGCATTAACACGTAACGTAAAGGTACCATACGATAATTTTTAGTAGGTGAATTCATAAATATGCTCAGTTGAATGGCCACAGAAGGTGACTAAAACCAGTTTGATTAAATAGGTTTAATTTTTAATACATTATAGTAAAGAATATCGCGCTGATTAGCATTATTAAACAAATGAAATAGCGACTTTATAAGATAAACAGCAAGTGCGCATAGCACTTGCTGTATTTATCGCTGAATTGTTAATTAAATTTAAGATAAAATGGGTAACTGAGGTGATTTTCTAGCATTAGACTTTGATGAACTTTGCCCAAGACATCATAACTTCGCGAAAGTCTTCTAATCCACAACTGGCAACGCTGGTTGAATCAATATCAAGCTGCTGTTCTTGCAGTTCTTCTGATAAAGGCTCTGCACCATTCATGCTAACATTGGTTTCAATGGTCACATCTTGCTGATCTATTGTAACCGTGTATTCACTGCCGGTAATAGCTACTTCATTTTCTTGTCCTTGATCTACCGCGTCAATTGCTACGAGCAAAGCTTTAAATTTTTCTCTATCGTAGCCAATTTCAACTTCTAACCAAGGCCCAATAACTTCATGTTCCGTAGAAAAAATTGCTGTTGCTTTACCTGTAATTGCATCATGCAAAAAATCATATTCCATAGCCCACTACCTCTTATTACTACGTTTAAACTTTACTAATATGCATTAGTCTAAATGGCCTATTGTTGTTATTTTATCGCTGAACCGTCCCTGTGCTAATTGTAGCAAAGCTTGGCAGATAAAGTTGGCTTAATAGCGCTATTTTTATTGATTTAATTCCCCTGCAATGATGAACTTTATTGGCTGCTTTATGTCTATCATTTAATTAGCATTATTATAAAATGGCTGCTGTGCGAAAAGGATATTTACCCACCATCATTATTGTCGTTTTAGCCCACCTGCTATTATTGGCGCTAATTTACAGTCATAAAATTGTGCTGCCTAGAGCCAAACCAAAGACTGAAGCGATTAAAAGTTACCTATATATTAAACCGCAGCCAGTCGCCCAAAAACAAGCAGAAGAAATAGTTGAAATAGCCAACGAAATAACAAAAGAAGTAACAAAAGAAATAACCGAGCAAAAACCAACTAAACCGCCATTACCAACAGGAAAAAACATCATTACTGAGCAAGTTGACAATAACGAGCAAACAACCGAAACACCCAAGAAAATCACAAATAATTTACCCGCAATAAGTTCAGCTAAACAAGTATCTGCACAAGCACTATTGCATCAACTACGCGCTAAACTAAATAGCCATATATCCAAGCAGCAAAGTATTGAATTTAGCCAACACCGTTCAAGTTCAATAATGCATGCTCAACCTGCGCTGGTACCACATTCAAGCAAAATTATTAGCCCTGAACAACAAGCTCAAAGCAATACTAATAGGCTTAGTAATGATATTAGTATAACGAAAAGAGCTGATGGCACTTGCAGCATAGCGCAAGACTTAACCAATGTTGGTATGGAGGGCATTACCGCCCATTCATCTTTTAGTTGTGGCGAGTCTGCTTTTGATAAAAGCTTTCGTGAACATATGGAGGAAGTTAGCAGGAAGCTAAAATAAAAACGCTACCGTAAAAGTAGCATTTTATTAAAACCAATATTGTCAGACTTTAAGTTTAGTTATATCGATAGCTTATTAAGCTAAAACGATACATATTAATGAGTGAAATAAGAGCAATTAACCACATTAAAGATCCACCGCTACCACCTGAGTTAGAATTAGCACTAGTACTATTGTTTGGTTCAGTTGAAGGTGTTGTTACCGTAGGCGTAAATACGATATTACGTAACATGGCTTTATCAGCAACGTTTGTATCACGAACATCTTTTTCAAATACCCAAGTGATACGATGCTGACCCTCACCAAGGTTAAGGTTATAGTCTGTAAATTCAATATTGCCTTTAATTTGCGCTGCAAATTGACCATTTACGTATAAAGATAACGGTGCAAAGCTGTCGCTATCACGATCATTGTTTTCATCTTCAGAAAAAACTGCCCATTGAAATGCAAACTCTCCGCCTGAACTTAAACTTGCCAGTACTGCACTTTCTTGCTGATAGGTAATGCTGCCACTTTCAATACTGGTATCGCTATTATTTGTTGCCCATGCCACATCACCACCAGTAAACCAACTTATTTGGCTACTGTTAGTGCCAAGATGATTGGCAATGCTTGTTGATGAAGGTAACGCTTGGCCGCTAAGCTCGCTTTGATTAACTAAAGTGGCATCACGATGAATGGTTAATAACGCATTATGCTCAAAAGCAGTATTAGGCGCATAACGCAGAGTTAATTCACAACTTGCGCCAGCTGCTAAGGTTAAGCAATTATCACTATTTACAGTAAAGTTATCACTGCCTTCAATAGCGAAGGTTAAGCTCGCCAATTGCGTGCCGTTATTAACCACGGTTGCGGATACGCTTAAATTAGAATTTACGGGTAAAAAGCCAAACCGGTAACTTTGCTCAATAGCAATACCATCGGTAATTTGTTCAACCCACTGGCTAAACTTTTCTACTCGGGTATAAATGCCAGGATACCCTTCAGCGGCGCAGCCAAAACCCGCACTAACAATACCAAGTAGCTGCCAGCCTTGATTTGTATTAACCATTAATGGGCCGCCACTATCTCCTTGGCAGGTACCTTTACCGCCCCCAGCAAAAGTTGCACAAAGATTAACGTCGCTAACCCCCATTTGTGATGGCAAGAAGGTTTGCCCCGTTTCACTATCATCAGTAAATGACTGCGCTAGGGTAATTTTACACTGGGTATTGGTTAATAAGCTTAATTCTACTTGGTGTAACTTATCTGGAAAGTCTGATGTTGGCCCGTTATCAGGCTCGTAGCCAACTCGTCCACCCCAACCTAATGCGGTGGCAGTAAGGTTAGCCTGTAAAAAAGTATCCGTAGTTTGTGTATTAGCTAATGCAATACCTTGAATATTAACCGTTTCATGCAGCTCTAATATGGCAATATCATTATCTAAGGTAATATCACTAAAGTCAGGATGAATATAGATTCGCTTAATTTCAAGCGCATCAGCTGCGCCGTTACTTAAGTCATATTCACCAACATTCACTTTAAGCTGGTCAGCTAACACGCTATCAACACAATGTGCAGCGGTAATTAGCCATTTATTACCAATAAATGATGCGCCACAAGTTGAGTCTTGCGCCACATTAAAAGGCTCGGATACACTAACCGTCGCCGATGTGCCCAGTTTTGTTAGTAACAATTCACCATCGCTTTGGCTAATCGCAACCACAGGAATAGCGCCGCTAAAACCTTCACCTAAGGTGCCACTAATTAAACCGGTAACATTGTTATAGATAACGGCAGCGAGGCCACCACCAGCTTGGCAATTTAGTACTTTTTCTGAGAAATTTATTTGGCCACGTTCAATTAAACAAATTTTATTATTGGCATTAGCACATGCACTATCACCAATACCACAATCAACCAAATCACCATTAGCGTTACCACTTAAGCCATAAGAAAAACTGCTGGTGGCGTAATTACTATTATCAACCCTCAATGAAGTAGTAACCTGACTTGAGGTTACTACTAAAGCCGACATCCATGGCCAAGCCCCTTCATCAGCTAATTCACCACCAACAATTTTAGTTTGTGGTATTGGAATATCTTGCTCAGAAGCAGCCTGAGAGCTAAAAATAAAGGAAAGTAACAGAGCAACCATGCCCACGGAAAAGTTATCACGGTTTTTCATAGTTATTTTCCTTTAATAAAAATACCACAACGGTTATTTGCTTAATTAATTTTAGCACTGAAGTTAGCTCAGGATGTTTTTACCGTTAAGTATTTAATCTGTTGTCGCTGATAAGTAATAGTAATTCACTTAGTAATAACAATTAGACCCGATATGTAACAAAAAATGTGCAAAAAAAAACGCGTAACAGATAAACTCTGTTACGCGTTATAAGCGCTTTCTAATAAAGCGGGTTAGCAAGCTTATGCTTCTACCTGTAAAATAACTTGTTCAGCTTTTGCAGTGTAACTTGCCATTTGGTCAAAGTTTAAGTAGCGGTAGGTATCAGCAGCTGTGGCATTAATTTGAGATGCATATTCCATATATTCAGCTGGTGAGGGTAATCGACCTAAAATAGCACCAACACCAGCAAGTTCTGCTGAGGTTAAATAAACATTAGCACCAGTGCCTAAACGGTTCGGGAAATTTCGGGTTGAAGTAGACAATACCGTGGTATTATCGCCAACCCTTGCTTGGTTGCCCATACATAACGAGCACCCCGGTGTTTCCACGCGCGCGCCAGCTCTACCATAAATATTAAAATAACCTTCATCTTTAAGTTGAGCACTGTCCATTTTCGTTGGTGGAGTCACCCACATACGAGTTGGCAATGAACCGCCCTTACCTTCAAGAAAGTTTTCAATCAACTTACCCGCTGCGCGAAAATGGCCAATGTTAGTCATACACGAGCCAATGAATATTTCATCAACGTCAACACCGGCAACCTCTGATAATAATCTTGCGTCATCAGGATCGTTCGGGCAGCAAACAATTGGCTCGGTAATATCAGCTAAATCAATTTCAATAATATGTGCATATTCGGCATCGTTATCAGCAGCCATTAATGACGGATTGTCTAACCATGCTTGCATTGCTTTAATGCGGCGGGTAATGGTGCGAACATCGCCATAGCCTTCGCTGATCATCCATTTAAGCATAACAATGTTTGAGCTTAAATATTCGCTAACCGCTTCTTCTTCCAGTTTAATAGTGCAACCTGCAGCAGAGCGCTCAGCTGAGGCATCAGACAATTCAAATGCTTGCTCAACTGTTAGACCCGTTAAACCCTCTATTTCTAATACTCGACCAGAAAATTCATTCACCTTTCCAGCTTTTTCAACCGTTAATAAACCTTGTTTAATTGCAGTATATGGAATGGCATGAACCAAATCACGTAAGGTGATCCCCGGTTGCATTTCACCTTTAAAACGCACTAAAACTGATTCAGGCATATCAAGAGGCATAACCCCAGTTGCCGCAGCAAAAGCCACTAAACCAGAGCCTGCCGGAAAAGAAATACCTAATGGAAAACGGGTATGTGAATCACCACCGGTACCAACGGTATCTGGTAATAGCATTCGGTTTAACCATGAATGAATAACACCGTCACCAGGGCGAAGTGAAATTCCGCCACGGTTCATCATAAAATCAGGCAAGGTGTGATGGGTAATAACATCAACAGGCTTAGGATAAGCGGAGGTATGACAAAAAGACTGCATGGTTAAATCGGCTGAAAAACCTAAACAGGCTAAATCTTTTAATTCATCACGAGTCATTGGCCCGGTGGTATCTTGCGAGCCTACTGTAGTCATTTTCGGTTCACAATATTGACCAGCACGAACACCATCAACACCGCAGGCTTTACCCACCATTTTTTGCGCTAAGGTAAAACCTTTATTCGATGAAAGGGGAGCAACTGCTGTGGCAAATAAATTGGTGGCAGGTAAGCCTAATGCTTCTCTTGCTCGACCGGTTAACCCCCGACCGATGATTAATGGAATGCGACCACCGGCACGCACTTCATCAAACAATACCGGACCCAATGCAAAGGTGGAAATAACCTCGCCATCGGCATTTTTAACAATACCCTCGTATGGATAAATGTCGATAACATCCCCCATATTCATTTTTTGCACGTCTAATTCAATCGGCAGAGCGCCGGAGTCTTCCATGGTGTTATAGAAAATTGGCGCAATTTTACCACCCAAACAGACACCGCCACTGCGCTTGTTTGGGATACAAGGAATGTCATCCCCCATAAACCACAACACCGAGTTTGTCGCAGATTTTCTTGAAGACCCTGTACCAACAACATCACCAACATAAGCCAGTGGAATGCCGTCTTTTTGTAACTCTTCAAGCTGAGCGATAGGGCCAACAGTGCCATCCTCATCTGGATTAATACCTTCTCGGCCAATTTTTAGCATGGCTTTAGCATGCAGAGGAATATCTGGACGAGACCAAGCATCTGGCGCCGGTGATAAATCATCAGTATTGGTTTCACCGCTAACTTTAAAGACTTTAACGGTGATTTTTTCCGCCACTTTTTCTTTACTGGTAAACCAATCGGCGTCAGCCCAAGACTGTAAAACTTGCTTAGCGGCAATATTACCGGCTTCCGCTTTTTCTTGTACGTCATAAAAGGCGTCAAACATCAATAATGTATGTGACAAGCCCTGCGCAGCAGTAGCTGATAGCTTGTCGCAATCTAACAGGTCAATCATAGGCTGAATGTTATAGCCACCTAGCATAGTGCCTAAAAGCTCGGTTGCTTTTTCAGCAGATAAAATAGGCGAGTTTGTTTCACCTTTTGCTATTGCGGCTAAAAATCCTGCTTTAACATACGCGGCCTCGTCAACCCCGGCAGGTACACGATTGGTTAATAAATCAATTAAGAAGGCGTCTTCACCTGCTGGTGGGTTTTTAACTAATTCGACTAATGCTGCGGTTTGCTCAGCGTTTAAAGCTTTAGGTACGATACCTTCAGCTGCACGTTCTGCTACGTGGTTACGATAATCTTGAAGCACGACATTCACCTTTGGGATAAGAGGTAGTTAACCCTTATTTCATTATTAAGCCAACCTAAGCTAAGTTCATCGGTTAACTTCGTCCGCTAAGTATATCGGCTAAGTTCAGAGGCTAAGTTCATCGAACAATAGGTTGGTGGAATTAAGTTTGTTAACTACCTGAGCTAAAAAAATTCATTAAAACTATACGTCAACAAGCTCATAAATTGAACAACACCTATAGTCACCAAAGTTATGACTACTATGAATGTTATTTATAATTCTTTTAAATCAATAGCGTGTATTTATAGCCGCTGCGGGGTATACGACTAAAGAACTAGAGTCATTCACAATTTTTAGCAGAAAATTTCAACGAATAGCTCCTAGATTTAAGACAATTATGGTTAATAACCGTATTTTTGCGACGGCAATATAACCATCATAATTAAAACTTCTAATGGGTATAAGTGCCATGAATAGTATTTATGTAATCAAATGATTCATAGTCGCTAAAAAATCAGGTAAAATAGGCACAAAATGTTTCCCCGCTAATTACCTCTTTAATTAGCATACTTATAGCGAGAGAGTATCAAATGAGTTTGTATTTAGAATATATCGCAGAAATTGAAAGTCGTAAAAATGATCTTGGATTGGCTCCTTTGCCAATTGATAGTGCTGAATTATTAAGTGAGATTATTGCTCAAATTAAAGATTCTGGAAATGAGCATAGAGAAGCGTCTCTTAACTTCTTTATTTACAACACATTACCTGGCACAACTAGTGCTGCCGGTGTAAAAGCTGCATTTTTAAAAGAAATCATTTTAGCTGAATCTGTCGTCGCAGAAATTTCTCCAACATTTGCTTTTGAATTGTTATCTCACATGAAGGGTGGCCCTTCAATTGAAGCGCTTCTTGATTTAGCACTCGCTGAAGACGCATCAGTAGCAAAACAAGCAGCTGACGTATTAAAAACTCAAGTATTCTTATACGATGCTGATACTGCTCGTTTAGAAGCCGCTTATAAAGCGGGTAGCGCAATTGCCAAAGACCTTTTAGAAAGCTACGCACAAGCTGAATTTTTTACTAAATTACCTAACATCGCAGAAAAAATTGACGTTGTTACATATATTGCCGGTGAAGGTGATATTTCAACTGACTTACTTTCTCCAGGTCACCAAGCGCATTCTCGTGCCGACCGTGAATTACACGGCCAGTGTATGATCACACCAGAAGCTCAACAAGAAATCGTTGAACTACAAAAACAACACCCTAACGCGAAAGTTATGCTTATCGCTGAAAAAGGTACTATGGGTGTAGGTTCTTCTCGTATGTCAGGTGTTAACAACGTAGCACTTTGGGCAGGTGAGCAAGCAAGTCCATATGTACCATTTATCAACATAGCACCAGTAGTTGCAGGTACTAACGGTATCGCACCTATCTTCTTAACCACGGTTGATGTAACTGGCGGTATTGGTCTTGACCTTAAAAACTGGGTCAAGAAAGTAGACGCTGACGGTAACACAGTTACTGATGCAAACGGCGACCCAGTACTTGAAGAAGCTTACTCTGTTGCAACAGGTACTGTATTAACTATCGATACTAAATCGAAGACTTTATACAACGGCGATAAAGAGTTAGTTGACGTATCTTCTGCTTTTACTCCACAAAAAGTTGAATTTATGAAAGCTGGTGGTTCTTACGCGGTGACTTTTGGTAAGAAATTACAAACATTCGCAGCAGAAACGCTAGGTGTTGAAGCCCCTGCTGTATACGCTACTTCAAAAGAAGTTTCACATGAAGGTCAAGGCCTAACAGCAGTAGAGAAAATCTTTAACCGTAATGCTGTAGGCGTTGCATCTGACGCACCTTTACACGCAGGCTCAGACGTTCGTGTTAAAGTGAACATTGTTGGCTCTCAAGATACTACCGGCCCTATGACATGTCAGGAATTAGAAGCCATGGCTGCTTCTACGATTTCGCCTTCAGTTGACGGTGCGTTCCAGTCTGGTTGTCATACTGCATCGGTATGGGACAGCAAAGCAAAAGCAAATACGCCTAAGTTAATGGCATTTATGAACGCGTTTGGTGTTATCACAGCTCGTGATCCAAAAGGCGTTTATCATTCAATGACTGACGTTATTCATAAAGTATTGAATGACATTACCATTGACGATCGCGCTATCATCATCGGTGGTGACTCGCATACTCGTATGTCTAAAGGTGTCGCCTTTGGTGCTGACTCAGGTACAGTTGCTATCGCACTTGCTACGGGTGAGTCGGCAATGCCAATTCCAGAGTCTGTAAAAGTAACATTTAAAGGCGACATGAAAGGTCACATGGACTTTCGTGACGTAGTACACGCAACACAAGCGCAAATGCTTAAGCAATTTGGCGGTGAAAACGTATTCCAAGGTCGCATTATTGAAGTACATATCGGTACTTTATTAGCTGACCAAGCCTTTACTTTCACTGACTGGTCTGCAGAAATGAAAGCAAAAGCTTCTATCTGTATTTCTGAAGATGAAACGTTAATTCAATCAATTGAACTTGCTAAAAGCCGTATCCAAATCATGATCAACAAGGGTATGGAAAATGAAGCAGGCATGTTAGCAGGCTTAATTAAGTTAGCTGATGAGCGAATCGCGGGTATCAAGTCTGGTGAGCAACCAGCCCTAGCACCTGATGATAACGCCAAGTACTACGCAGAAGTTGTTATTGACCTAGACACAATTGTTGAGCCAATGATTGCTGACCCAGACGTAAACAACGAAGACGTATCTAAACGTTATACCCATGACGTTATTCGCCCTGTTTCATACTACGATGGCAAGTCTGTAGATTTAGGTTTTGTTGGCTCTTGTATGGTTCATAAAGGTGATATGCAAATTATCGCGCAAATGTTCCGTAACATTGAAAAGCAAAACGGTAGCATATCGTTTAAAGCACCACTTGTTATTGCACCACCAACATACAACATTGTTGATGAACTTAAAGCGGAAGGTGACTGGGATATTTTACAAAAATATTCTGGTTTCGAATTTGACGATGCTTCACCTAAAAATGCAGCTCGTACTAAATACGAAAACATCATGTATCTTGAACGCCCAGGCTGTAACTTATGTATGGGTAACCAAGAAAAAGCTGAACCTGGTGATACAGTAATCGCAACATCAACACGCTTATTCCAAGGCCGTGTTGTTGCTGATACTGCAGAGAAAAAAGGTGAGTCTTTACTTGGTTCTACGCCACTAGTTGTACTTTCAACTATGCTTGGTCGCTTCCCTTCAATTGAAGAGTACAAGAGCGCAGTAGAAGGCATCGACCTAACTCGCTTTGCTCCGCCAAGCCAAGAAATGACAACTAAGTACGCTGCACAAGCAGTACCAGTTAAAGTAGTATAAACGGTTACCTTCAGCGCTATTTTTAGTCATAAAATAGTGCTGAAGTAGCAACATATTTAAAGGTTACTTATTTAGTTAAACAAGGTAAAACTTGTTATAAACTAAAAAGTAGCCTTTTTTATTGGCAGGGATCAAGCGAAAGCTTTGACAAGTTTTTTTCTATCGAAATTTAACGAATTGAATAAATAAGAATTTAATAAATAAGAGTGGCTCGAATAAGATGTGATAAATGTTACTGACTATCCTCTGGCGTTACGCATTCGATATTAGCCTCTAACGATCCCCAAATATAATTAGGCGACCCTTGCTTGTCATTAAAACCTTGTACGCCGTCTAATACTTCAATTTTATAACCATAATTACCACACATATCTTTCGAACGACGTAGTAAAAAAGTGGCTAAGCGACTAAACGGGGTTCTTTTTTGCGGTACTATCACTAGGTGATATTTATTATCGCTTAATTTGATTTGACGGTATTGTACGTTATGATCAAAATCCCACTGGGGTTCGCCAGTATTATTAATTAATTCAGCACAACTACTGAGCGATAAACACAAAAATATCACACTACATTTTTTCATCTTAGCCACTCTTTTTTAAGCTTGGTGCTTGATAGCTGCCCATACTTTAGTTTAGCACTCGCAAGGGTTATTTCTATCAACATTCGGCTTGGTTATAACTCAAAACTTGACCACTGCTGTTGGTAGTGTACTACACAGTTTTTACCAGAGTTTTTAGCTTGGTAAAGGGCTTTATCAACATGAGCATAAAGCGATACTGTATCTAAACAGTGTTCGTTAATACTGGCAACGCCCATACTAACAGTAATATTTACTGACTCATTTTGGTCAGTAGTGAATACATGCTGATTAATATTCTCACGTATTCTATTGACGATAATATCGCATTGTTCAACTGATAAGCGTGGTAAAACACATAAAAATTCTTCACCGCCAATTCGACCAATAATATCTTCTATGCGCAGGGTTTCTTTACTAATTTCGGCAACAACTTTAATAACCTGATCACCAAAAGGATGGCCATAAACATCATTAAGTTGTTTAAAGTCGTCAATATCTATCATCACTACCGTAAGTTCAGTTTTCTCTGGCGTGGCTTTCGCTAAAAAGTTATCTAGATATTCAAAGATATAACGACGATTGTACAAGCCTGAAAGTGAGTCTCGAATAGATAACGCCAGTATTCGGTTTTTATTACGCCATTGCACCATTAACGCGATAAAAACAACTGCAATAATAAATAGTGCTATTGCAATTATATAACCTTGTATTAAGTTTTTTTGCTGTTGTTGTTCAACTAATAACGCCTGCACTTTATTGCGCTGCTCTAATAGTACATATTCAACATTTTGCCGTTCAAGCTCCATTGCAGCGCGAACATTGACCAATCGTGCGCTAGAGTTTTTTAACAGCAAATCAATATAATCCCGGTAATATTGATTATTGAGCTGATAAGCAAGCTCTGGCTCACCTTTAGCGAAAGCCAAGTCACCTCGAATTTTTACCGTTTCTAAATCCCATTTAGTGCCTTTTAACTCAGGTAAACTGGCGTTAATGCTTTCAGCTTCTTTTAAGGCTTGTTCCGCAAGAGGTAACTGCTTAAGCTGTATTAAACAACTGGCTTTACGCTTATTAAGTTCAGCGTTGTAGTCGTGTATGCCGTTCATATCAAGCGCTTGTTTGATATAAACCAAAGCTTGCTGACAGTCTTTTTTCTCAGCCAAAGTCATACCTAAACCATAAGCGCTATAAAAGCTTAAATCAGCATTGGGACTGTAAGAAATTAGCGACTGGTAATCTTGAAAGTAGCTTATCGCTAGATCATACTTGCCCCAATAACGGTAGGTAGTTGCTAAGCCATAGGTAGCATCGGCGATATGTGCTCGGTAGTTTAATTTTTTGAAAACATCTAATGATTTATGATGATATTCAATCGACTTTTCATATTCACTCATAAAGCCATATATAGCGCCATAGGTTTCATAAATTAAGCCAATAAGGTATTGGTCATCCATGGCATACGCTTTTAGATAAGCTTCTTGCAAGCCAGTTAAGGAGGTTTCATAGAGTTCTGTTAAACTGCGGGTATAGGCTAATTCTTGTTTTGCATAAACAAAAATTCGATTCAGATTCGCATCTGTTGCTTGCGACATTGATTTTTTAAATAACACGATAGCATTAGCATATTCACCTTTACGTTGTGCCACCATACCGGCATACAAATAACTTTTGCTACTCAGTTTCGCCGAGGTTTTCGGGGTAATGAATGACTCAAATTTATCGACTGTTTTGTCAAAATCTTCATAAAAATACAGTAAATTTTCAGCTTGTGCTAGGCGTATTAATAAGGTTAATTGCTCAGACTCAGACGAGTCTTCAAAGGAAGGTTTTAGCGCTAATATAGTTTGATAACTTTGCCAAGGTTGCAGGTTAATATCATCTTCCGAAGGTAACGGCAAAGCCAAAGAGTTAGCGCATACAGTAAAGGTTAATGAGTGCAGAAATAAAATCCATAATGCGAAAACTGTTTTACTCAACGGCTGAACTTCCTTGGTCGCTAATCACTTGGCTTGAATAACCTGCCATAAATAATGGGTACACTTTGCCCCTTGCTAGCTTACCCTAACATAGCCACTTTCATTACTCTAGAGCTTCTATTAACTGTCAAGCTGGGTTATTTTCTCTGATGTTTTTTTATAGATCGACACTGTTTGTACCATTATCCAAAATAAATAAGCAAACTCGATAGTCAGTAGTGCCGAAAAAGCTAAATATAAACCTGGTTGTAAAATAACAATAAGTAATGAGCAAGCTGCCAATAGGTGTAAAAACCACAATACATTAGCTTGTTGCTTGCTAATAAATTGGTGCATATGCGGTAAATACTGCATCGCCTCAAAATTCATTAGGCAACGTTGTTGTAAGTGGGTATAACTTAAAAAAGGCAATATTTTAATCAATAAGCCCTGTAAAATAGATAACAGGTAAAAATAAATAAATGCCCCACTAAAGAATAAATCTTGTTTGCCCTGCAGTGCTTTTAGGCTAAAAAACTCATCAATAAAATATAAAAGTGTTAGAAATAACATGCTCACCGACGCTAAAAACCAATAACGTACGGTGATATCTGGTACTTTACGTTTGCGTTTGCGCAAGACGTTGATCACCACCAATACATAAAAACTTTGCAAAACCAGTAATACAGCAATGAACCACTTTAATTCGAACTCAAAAAATGATGAACACAACAAGGCGATTAAGCTAATCGCAATCAACTTAGCAAAGTATTTCCTCACTGGTTGCGGGAAACTTGGCGCAACATGAAACATCGGGATAACTTGAAAACTTACCGCAATAATTAACAACCCCATCCAACCAAAACCGCCCAGTAAAGCATGAATATTGGTATAAAATTTATCAAAAGGTAACCAAGCAGTTAGCGAACTAAAACCAGCATAAAGTCCAAAACGATTAAGCTGCAATAAAAGCCCTAGTAAAATCACCACCAACAAAGCAATGGTCGCCAGCCTAATAACAACTAGCGTATCGCCTTGGTTGAAGGTTTGCTTAAGGGTTGGTGCCAGCGCCCAAAATAAACCACCGATAAAAACACCAAATGCCAAGGTTAAGCTTATTATGCTAAATAAAATAATAAGCGAATGTGGAAATAAAAAACTGAGCAGTAAACTGGCGCTGCCAATAACCATAAAGACATGGCTAATAGTGGCAATGCGTTCTACTTTTGGAAAACTTATACCTGCCACCACAGGCAATATTTGTAATAAAGCGCCCATCATCACCATGGTAATAATACCTAAGGTAAATCCATGGGTTAACGCGAGCATCGCCGGATGCCAACGACTTAACCACAAGCTTTCTCCATAAGTGAGTAATATTGTCACACAGAAAAAAGCAAAAATAGGCGCGCTTAAAAAAAAGCGAAAAGGTAAATGTACTGGCGGTAAAGCGTTAAAAGATAAGCCTGATAAATTCATGTTAAAGCTAATTTTTCAGCCAAAAGTTCGAAAGACGCTTGCTCTGTTTGTCGATATATATAAAGCTGAAACTGCGTTATTTCACTTTCACCTTTAGAGCTGTTATCAAGTGAATTCTTGTCACTGTCATCATTCACAACTGGCTGGCAATGATAATTCCAGCCCGCAGCAACAAGTTTAGGATAAAGCGGAAAAGGCTCACGGCGATGCAAAACTTTCAGGTAATGCTGAGCTTTAAGCTTAGCGAGCGCCATTAATATTGCTGTCATCGGCTCAGGTGGAGCAAGCTCACTAACATCAATAACCACTTCTTGCATTAAGACCTCTTGTATCTGCCCTGTTAGCATTTTTTATAATTTATCATAAAAATAATTAACGCTCCCCCTATGACTGACAATGAGACTGTAATTGCTCAGCAACTTTATCAGCGTCGGGAATATTTTGTTGAGTCATCGGGTACAGCATCATTTCTTCTTTCATATTATGCTGTTGCATTAATACCATTAAGGTTTCTGACAGGCCCAGAAATTCACCTTTATCTTGCTCAGCTAAGGCTTTTTCTAAATCAGCCACCAAAGCGCGCATTTGTTCATGCTCACTGCGCATTACGTAAGTAGGGCCAGAGGTCATGCCGGTTGCTTGTTCAAACTGCGGAAAAAGAATGCTTTCTTCAGCTTCTAAGTGCAGTGCGAGTTCATTAGCAAAAGCTTGCCATTGCTGCTGTGCTAACGGCCAATTTTCAGCTGCAACAGCTGATTCAGCTTCAGTAAAAATATCATCACACTCGCGATGTTTTTCGGTCATATATTGTGGAATTGAAGTCATCTGTTACTCTGGTTTAATCGGTTATTATTGCATAGCATTACCATAACGCTTTTACCAAGATCTATTTTTGACCTGAAATAATAAACTAGCTTTTATGGCGTTCTAGTTTATGCCCATCAAGCCGACTCACTCGCTATGCGAATGTTAAACGCAAAAGCTGTGCCTTCGCCTAAACGGCTATTCACCCGAATATCGGTTTGTAATAACCCTAATAACTTTTTCGTTATCGCCAAACCTAAACCAGTATGTTGGCCTTTACTTTGAGTGGCGTTACTGGCGCGATATCTGGCGTCAAAAATATACGCGAGCTCTTCATCTTTAATGCCGGTGCCATTGTCTTTAACGACAATTTGGCAGTGTTTTTCATCAAGTGGTTGCACTTGCAGTATTATTTCGCCTTGCTCGGGGGTATGGCGCAGGGCATTCTCAATAAGGTTACTTAAAATGCGTTCTACTTTACCAATATCACTGTATACCTGCACTTGTGGAAATGACGGTTCTATCACCAAGTTAATATTTTTTTTACCCGCCGCTAGGCTAAATTTGGCGACAATATCGTAAAGTAGCTCCGCTAAGTTAAATATTTCTAAATTAAGCGATACTTGACCGTCTTCTAAATGAGCTAGTTCAAAAATTTGGTCGATCAGCTTTTTCAATTGGCAGGAGCTTTTCAAGGCAGTATCAATATAGTTATTACGTGAAACTTCCGGTAATTCGTTGCCCTTAATCGCCACAGTTTCAATATAACCTTGTAAAGATGCCAACGGAGTACGTAAGTCATGAGAAATATCGGCGAGCAGTTGCCTTCTATGCGCATCTGACTGTTTTAGTCGTTCCAATTGACCATTTATTTGTTCAACCATTTGACTAAAAATACAACCTAATTGGTGCACTTCGTTATTACTTCTTTCGGTCCACTGCTCTAAATGCACTAAGTTTTTATCAAAGCCTACGCTTTTAAAGGCATTCATATCTTTACTGAGTTTTCTTAGTGGCGCGGTAAAATAACGAAATAACCCTAGCATCATCACAAAAAGAAAAAGCACTGTTGCGCCAATAAATATCAGCGACAGTTGGGTATTGTTATCAGACTGAATACGACTAAAGGCATTGTCGTATTGCTCACCAGTAACAATTACATATAAATAGCCTTGCAAGTCGCTGCCATTAAATACCGGTGCTGCTGAGAATATTTTCTGCCGTGATAAATGCCGAGGGTCATCGCCATAAATAGGTAATGGCGCTTGATTTCGAGTAAGTTGCAGCAGCGGCACTAAGTCAATTTTAGTACGTTTAACTTGTGAAGGGCTGGCTGAATAAGTGAGTAAATTACCACTGGGATCGACAAAGTAAAATTCAAACGCTGGTCCTAACACCATTAAGGTATGAAAAAGATTTTCCAAGGCATTATGATCATATATGCCTTGAGCTAATAACGGATTGTCCCGAGCCAAATTGGCTGCTAATGATAAGTGTAAGTTTTGCTCTGACTCAAAACGGGTACGCTGCTCAAGCTGTTGCGACCAAAAATAAAAAAAACCGACCAGTAAAATAAATACCAGTGATAAAGAAATGGAAAGTCGCTGATAAAGTGAAAATTTCATGCGGGCACCTCATGCCGTAACGTTTTATGCTACAACTTTGATCGATACAGCTTATACCTGCGCTTTATGCAGCAACGCCTTGGCGATTAAATTTATACCCAACACCCCAAACGGTTTGCACAATTTCAGGTCGGGTTGCATCTTTTTCTAATTTATTACGCAAGCGGTTAATATGGGAGTTAACCGTATGCTCATAACCACTATGATGATAACCCCACACTGAGCTTAACAGTTGAGTACGTGAAAAAACCTGATCGGGGTGCGAAGCTAAATGCAACAATAGATCATATTCGGTTGAGGTTAATTCTAACGCTTTGCCTGACATAGTAATGCGATGCAAGATATTGTCGATTTGCAGCTGGCCAATGCATAAGTTTTGATTAGGTGCACTGTGCTGCTGCAGATCTGATAACAAGTGAGCTCGGCGAAGCTGACTGCGCACCCGAGCTTGTAACTCGCGAACACTAAAGGGTTTAGTCATATAATCGTCAGCACCTAACTCTAAACCAACCACACGATCAATTTCTGAAGTACGCGAAGTTAACATTAAAATTGCTTGTTCAGGCTTTTTCTCACGCAAGGTTCGGCAGACATCAAGCCCTGAAATTCCGGGTAACATCACATCTAACAATACCAACGAGTAATTATGCGCTAAGGCCATTTCTAAGGCCTGTTCGCCAGTTAAGCTATGATCAACATTTAGCTTAAGCTCTTGTAAATTTACTTTAATTAAATCAGCTATATCTTGTTCATCTTCAACAATTAATACTGAGTCTGTCATCGCCCTTATCCTTGAAACACCATAATATGACAGCAATTTTTGTGAACTAAGGCATTGCTGCCATATTATAAAAACTACTCTGTTCGAGTAATTGTGATACTTAAGGTAGGGTTATCAAAACGATGCGCTTGTGTTAATGCCGATAACATTAAGCCATCGTCAACACTTACCACACCACCATGCATAGCAACAAAATCAACATCATCACGTGCGGCATTAAAGCCTTCCCCACCACCTGCAGGCCCAGGAATAGTCGCCATTTGTTCGCTATTTTTTTCTGTGCCTGCATCATATGAACTGGTTTGCACAGAAATACTTTCACCAACAGCTAAATCACCAATGCTCATGGCATTAATACCGGTAAAGGCATCGTTGGTATTTACCAGCATACTGGCAAGCGAGAGCATCATCGGCGCAGTGTCTTCAATCATCACCGACAGCATTTGTGTAGTACCCGGCATTAATACTTCACTACCACTGGTTTGCGCCAGCACCATAGTCTCAGCTAATACCGCGCTGTTATCACCGCTTTCAGCTAAAGTTTCTAAAGCGACACTCGCACTGCTACCTATTTGCCATAATTGCCCTTCGTTATGAAGTAATACTGCGACCGGTGACATCGGCTGTGCATGAGTTAAATTAGTAACACTAACATCAAATTGATACACCACTGGCTCTGGCGGCGGAGTTGGCGCTGGCTCGTCATCATTATCGCTACATGCGCTTAATAGTAGGCTGCTCAGCAGTACCGACAGCAGCATTTTTATAGAGATTTTATTTTGAATATTCATCATAACCTCCTACATTACGGTTACAGTTACACGCGCGACAGGGTTTAACCAACGATGCACACTATTGTCTAAATCACTTTTACCGCCGGTTAGATCATCATCACCTAAACTACCACGGTGAATATGTACCGTGCTATTTGCTTCGGTAGTGGTTACGCCAGTACCACCGGTACCTGCATCACCGCCTGGTGCACCTGGAATACCGGGAACACCAGGAGCGCCGCCGCCATTAATAATTTCGTCATTGGCTTCTGTACCAGCATCGTAAGCATTAATTGTAAAAGTATAAGTACCCGCTTCACTTGGTATTTGCCAAGCGTTTAAGCCAACAAAACCATCATTGGTTGGTAATAACATTGCTGTTAAAGAAAGATGAGTATTGGTTGCTGCTGTATCAAGCATCGCTGTAGTTGACATACCCGGCATTAAAAAGCCTGCCGCTGGGTTTTCAACAATATCGGCATTGGCGGTAGTTAACATGGTTGCCAAACCTGAGATATCGCCACCTTCTGCCATAGCTTGTAATTGTGAACTGGCTACTTGGCCGGTATTAAACAGTGAAACATCACTAGTATGGGCGCCAATAATAAGTGGGGTATAAATTAAACCTTGAGTAAGGTTAGTGACTGAAACTTCGAGTTGTGCTGCTGAGGTGATGGCGCTGATACTTGTTAAGCCAACAGCCATTGCTAATTGAATAATTTTCATAAGTTTTCCCTTGTTACTGAATTAAAATCAACTTCAGTATGCAAAGGAAAACTCTCATTGCTCTCACAAAATTATCACAAAATTATCACAAATAAATCTTTGAAAAGTGATGAAATTTTTTATCTATTAGCAGGTTCTATCTTTAGGGCCTGTTGATTTTTCGAAATTATTTTTGCAGGGATTTTTTGGGTATTTATACAAGGCAGAGCCTTTGTCATATAGTTATTCCACCTAAAAGGAGGTAACATCGTAAAAATGCCCAACACCCGCTGTCCGAAGAATTCGACTAAAAGCGCTTTACTCTTTTTAAAAAAGGCGAATAAAATTTAATCACAAAGGTTCAACAGTCCCCGATTAATCGCTTTAATTAGATAAAACTGCACTACAATATCACCCATTATTTCAAGCGCTATTTTTGTTATCGCTATTATTATAAAAAGGTCAACTGATGCATATTACTTTTGCTCAATTTCTATAAAGTAACCTTTAAAAATAATAGGTAACAATTAAAAGCCTCTAAGGTGATCAAGCTTTAATTTATTTCGTATTCTTTTTTTTGCGGTAATTTCACGCCACTTTAGCGTTAATATAAAAGCTGATAATGCCATCACAGCAACAGCTGCCATCAATTTCATAGCGCCTGACAATAAACCCACTGCAATAAAAAAAGTAACTACTATAATTGCTTGCCACATAACCGTCTCCAAAGCTTATTCCAATAAGATTATTTGTTTAAAATAAATACAATAAAGTTATGTTAATAGCTTTGTGGCTGAGTCTCTGTAATGAGATGTAATATCAAGCAAGCAAGTTGTTACCAACAAACATTTTTAAAAATACACTAAAGCAATTCATTCAAAAATACTTAGCTGTGCAATGCACTTAGCAGCAAAAAGCCCCTTACAAAGCACTGTAAAACTTTTGTAAAAAGCACTTACTTCCCTCTTGATATAAGGTACAAATAAATAATGCTCAATAAATATATTCATTGAGCATTACTTAACGCAGAAACAGTTAACGCAGAAACAGTCACACGAGACACTTAATGAAAAATAAAACGCCCTCATGGTTAGGCCAAATTATTCAGCAATGGTTACTGCTGAGTATTGCTTTTTCAGCCGTATTATCATCTACGGTAATAGCTGATGTTTCACTGCCAAGCTTATTTTCCGATAATATGATTTTGCAACAACAAACCAACAATGCCATTTGGGGAAAAGCAGCGCCTGGTGAAAAAATAACCCTAACCACAAGCTGGGGAGCGAAAAGTAGTACTAAAGCCTCTGCGGAGGGAAAATGGCAACTATTTATTAAAACCCCAAGCTACGGCAGTAATCATCAAATAAAAATTAACGCTAACAATGAAATTATCCTCAACAATGTTGCTATTGGTGAAGTATGGTTATGTGCTGGGCAGTCAAATATGGGCTGGTCGGTGGCTAATAGCTTTGCTGGCCCCGCGGAAATAAAAACCGCAAACTATCCTAATTTACGCATTTATAAATCAGCTCGTGATCATTGGCATCAGCCACTTGATGACTCCCGTGATTTATTGGCTAAATGGGCGCCAGCAACACCAATGACTGTTGCCAGAACATCAGCGGTTTCTTATTTTTTTGCTAAAAAACTCCACCTTGCTTTAGATGTACCCGTTGGCATTATTGTACAAGCTTATGCTGGTACGCCAATTGAAGGCTGGCTACCTCAAGAAATACAAAAAGACAATCTGCAAACAACAGCCTTAATAGCGGGGTTGAATAAAGTATCAAAACGCTTTCCCGCCGAACAAGCATTAACTAACTACCAACAAGCCTACCAAGACTATCGAGTAAAAATTAACCGTGGCGAAACCATGAAAAATAAGGTCAAAGAATTAACGCCACCCATGATCACTAAACCTGCTAATTTAGGACATCAATATCCGGGACACATTTTTAATGCCATGATCAACCCCGTTCGCCCTTATGGCATTCGCGGTGCGATTTGGTATCAAGGTGAGCGAAATTCAAAAACAGCGCCACAAGCACTGCAATATCAGCAGCAACTGACTCAGTTAATTAGCTATTACCGCAGCAGCTGGCATCAATTATCTAACGGCAATGTGACAGATGACTTTCCTTTTTTCTTTACCCAACTCCCTAGCTGGGGAGCCAGCCAAATACAACCTGTTGAAGGCATAGCGGCAACATGGGCAATTAATCGAGAAATGATGCGCCAAGTCGCGCTTAATGTGCCAAATACAGGAATGGCTGTAAGTATTGATACCGGCGATGCCGTGGCACTACACCCAAAAAACAAAAAGCCAATTGGTATTCGACATGCCTATTTAGCATTAGCACAAGTTTATGGTAAAAAGCTGACAGCTCATGGTCCAAAATTTACTAAACAAACCATCAAAAACAATAAAATCACCTTACACTTTGACTCTGTTGGCAGTGGCTTAATCAGCGCTAACCTTGCACCATTAGGCGGTTTTGCTATCGCAGCAGCCGATAAAAAGTGGCACTGGGCGAGCGCAAAAATTATCGGTAATACCGTAGAGGTGCATTCATCAGAGGTTAATAACCCCATAGCAGTGAGATATGCATGGGCAATGAATCCTTCAAAACAGAATTTACTCTATAATATTGAAGGCTTACCAGCCTCTCCTTTTAGAACTGATAATTGGCTTTTATTTGATGACAAAAAAGAACAAGCGGTGAAAGTTGATAAACCAAACAAGCCAAAAGGCTATCAAAGCAGTGATTGGTCGCGCCCAAAAATGTCACAATAATTCAAAAAAATACCCGTTAAGGTATATTCCTGTGTCTATCTAAGGTATAACGGCGCAATGAAAATACCAAAACGAATCTTGCCGCTTGTTGAAGACGGCTTAGTTGATGAAGTTATTTGCCAATTAATGAGCGGCAAAGAAGCCACTGTTTATATGGTGCGCCGAGGCGAAGATATTCGCTGCGCCAAGGTTTATAAAGAAGCCAATAAACGTAGCTTTAAAAAAGCAGCTCAATATCAAGAAGGCCGTAAAAGTCGAAATAGCCGACGTGCTAGAGCGATGGAAAAAGGCTCTAAATATGGCAAAGATCAACAAGAAAGTGCTTGGCAAAATGCTGAAGTAGAGGCCTTATATACCCTAGCTGCTGCAGGCGTTAGAGTACCTGAGCCTTATGGCTGTTTCGAAGGGGTATTACTAATGGAGCTGATCACCGACGAAAATGGTGAAGTAGCACCAAGATTAAACGACGTGATAATGCCCGCCGAACAAGCGATTGAAGATCATCAAATAATGATGATTTATATTATGCGGATGTTATGTGCCGGCATTATTCATGGTGACTTGTCTGAATTTAATGTTTTGGTCGATGAATATGGCCCAGTAGTTATTGACTTGCCGCAAGCGGTTGACGCTAGTGCCAACAACAATGCTCAAAGCATGTTAGCGCGAGATGTAAACAATATTACCACCTATTACGCACAGTTCGCACCAGAGTTAGCACAAACCAACTACAGTGATGAGCTATGGGCACTTTTTGAAAAAGGTGAATTAAGCCCAGAAACTGAGCTTACCGGCTTGTTTGAAGTTAATGACGATGAAGCTGATGTTGATACCGTTTTAGAAGAAATAAAAGCCGCTTTTGCAGAAGAACAAGACCGTTTATTACGCACCGGTGAAGTTGAAGAAATAGCGCTGTAAAAGTAGTAAGCTAGGCATTAATTCAAATTACCAATAGTTTGTTTTTTATTATTAAACTTCACCTTTAATAAAAATCCGTTTATTATCAATATCCACTATTGATAGCAATCAGTTATAACAATAACTAATAAACGGATTTAGTCATGAAAAAATTATTACTAGCAGCCACGCTGCTTACTCCCCTGTTATCGCCACTTTGCCTAGCAGAAAATCATAGTAAGTTCTTAGAAAGAACAATTGTTAAATCAGATATTTGCATTTCATCCTTAAAAAGTTTAGTTGATAATAAAGCCTTTAACGATGTCAAGTTTCTAGTTGATAACAGCTGCACTATTATTATTAATCAAGGCTGGATATCGGGTAAAGACAGCAAGATGTTAAGACCACTCCCTGGTATAAAAAAACAATGCAAACATGCCTTTCACTCCCTAAAAGCAAAGCCTGAGCTAAAAAAAGCTGCCAAAACTTTTATTAGCAACTCTTGCTATCCTGTTAATCCGCATAAATTTAATTGGGATAAAAGCTAGTAAAAATTCACCATTATCTATGAAAAAAAGCCCATAGAACAACAAATTCGTTATGCTAGTATTCAGGTAATCGTTTTATTGAACGGTGATATAAGGAACAACCATGAATAGAAACATCTGGGTAGTGAGCTTTTTAGCAGTACTAATTTGGTCTGGCATTAATCCTAAAGATCAGTTCACTTGGTTTCTTGAAGTACTACCCGCCATGCTCGGCGCACTGGTACTTTTTTTCACTTATCACAGCTTTCGCTTAACTTCGCTGCTGTATATTTTTATTTTACTACATTGTATCGTGCTGATGGTTGGCGGTCATTACACCTACGCAGAAGTCCCCTTATTTGACACCATCAAAGAGCTAATGGGCAGTGAGCGTAATAATTACGACAAGGTTGGTCACTTTTTTCAAGGGTTTGTACCAGCATTACTTGCTCGCGAAATTCTATTACGTAAAGCAGTAGTTAATACTCGACAGTGGCTTAATGTTTTCATCATTTCAATTAGCTTAGCTTTTAGTGCTTTTTATGAATTAATTGAATGGTGGGTTGCCGTTGCTTCTGGCGAAAATGCTGAGGCTTTTTTAGGTACTCAAGGCTATGTTTGGGATACCCAATCAGATATGGCATTGGCATTAATTGGTGCAATAACTTGTTTAGTTATACTGGCAAAATTTCATGACCGGCAATTGCAAAAGTACCAATAAGGCCACTCGCATTTTAGTGATTCTACTCTAAACTTATTTTTATTAGTTTTATCCCCTCAACTAAGGAGAACTACCATGGGTCGTTGTTATCAGAAGATTGAAATATCTTGCGCTATTGATACAGTTTGGCAAAGCTTAAGTGATTTTCATCATATGCCGTGGGCAAATGGAGTCGTAACTTCAATCACCAAAGTTGGTGATAAAAAGGGTAATGAATTAGGCGCACAACGCATTCTTAATGATGCTTTTCATGAAACCCTAATCGCGCTTAACCCGAAAGAGCATACTTTTTCTTATAGCATTGATGATGGACCAGGTCCGGTGGCAGCATCAGCCGTAGATAATTATGTCGGCGTGGTAAAACTAACCGAGTTAACTAGCGGTACATTAGTGGAATGGGGGTCGAGTTTTGATAGTGGAAATGAGAACCAAGTGGCTGAGTTTTGTGAGCCAATTTATAACGCCTTACTCAATGCTTTAAAAACGACTCTTGAAGCTAAAAGTTAACTAAAAATATCTTCAACTTCATTTTCAGTAAGTGAACGGCTTTGCCCCACAGCCAAGTTTTCGTCTAAAAATAAACTGCCTATCGCTTCGCGGTGCAAAGCAACTACTTGGTTTTGGAAGCGGCCAAACATCCTTTTAATTTGGTGATAACGCCCTTCCACTAGTGTCACTCGAGCCAAATTGTCAGCTAAAATTTCTAACTTAGCTGGACGGGTAATAATATCTTCATAACCAAAATACATACCTTGCGCGAATGCTTCAATATAATCAGTGGTGAGCGGCTCAGCTAAAGTGACTAAATAACGTTTCGCGACTTTTTTCTCAGGTAAGGTTAATTGCTCTGACCAACGACTGTCATTTGTCAGCAATACTAAACCTGAGGTATTAAGGTCTAATCGGCCAACAATATGTAAGCTATTTTTATCCTCTGTGGTCAGTAAATCTATCACCGTTTGGTGTTGCTCATCTTTGGTTGCCGAAACTACGCCAGTCGGTTTATGTAACATTACATAGCTGGCTTGATTATCCTGTAATACTTGCTTATCTACTTGGATATGTGAAAATTTATCAACTATCAAATCAATGTCAGAGGCTATTTTATGGTCAACCAAAACACGCTTTTTCGCGAGCATCAAACGCACATCACGACGACTAATTTGACATGCTTCACTGATAAAGCGATCTAAGCGGCTTTTGCCTAATGGTTTGCTTTTCAAAATATTATTTATACCAACTCGATTAAATCACTGTGATTATTACTTGATTTCACTAGCGCTCTGCTAGAATAACGCAATAGCATTATAACTGATTGAGACAAGCATGGAATATTCAAAACTAGGTAGTAGTGGTTTATCGGTTTCACGAGTTTGTTTAGGCACTATGACTTGGGGCCTGCAAAATGTTCAGCAAGAGGCGAATGAGCAAATTGAATATGCCTTAGCACAAGGGGTTAATTTCATTGATACTGCCGAAATGTACCCGGTGCCGCCGAATAAAGAAACCGCCCATCAAACAGAAATTATTCTCGGTAATTGGCTTAGTGAAAATAAAAGTAAACGTGAAAAACTTATTATAGCCACAAAAATAACCGGCGGTGGCGTTCCTTGGATAAGAGCTGGCGGCCCGATTACTGGCGATGCGGTTGTTGCCGCTGTTGATAAGTCATTACAACGTTTACAAACCAGTTATATCGACTTATTTCAACTGCATTGGCCGAATAGACAATCTCCACATTTTGGTCAGCATTCACCAAATGCAATATCGTTATCAACGACTAATGCTAAAGAGCACACGGCGCAAATGCTCGATATTCTTCAAGGTTTAGACCGCTGTGTAAAAGCTGGTAAAATTCGTTTTTGTGGTTTATCTGACGATACGCCGTGGGGTATTAATACCTATTTAAAACTTAGCGAGCAGCATAATTTACCCAAAATGGTGTCAATTCAAAACGAGTTTAATTTGCTCCATAGCAAAGATTGGCCGTATTTAATTGAAAACTGTGTGCATGAAGATATTGCCTACTTACCTTGGTCGCCACTTGCAGGCGGTATGTTAAGTGGTAAATATCAAAATGGTGCTCGCCCACAAGGTAGCCGCTGGACCATAAGCCAGCGCAATGGTTTATTTCGCGATACGCCAAGTTCACATCAAGCGATTGCTGCTTACAGCGACATTGCCAAACAATATGGCTATACACCAGCACAATTAGCACTGGCTTGGTGTGATCAAGTTGACGGAGTAACTTCAAGTATTATTGGCGCAACCTCAATGGCACAGTTAAAAGACGATATCAGCGCTTTTTCAATGCCGTTAAACCAACAGGCATTAGCCGATATTAGTCATGTTTTAAAAAGCTATCCTGCACCTTTTTAATGTTTTTTGACATGCAATTTAGTCGCTAACCAGTTAATTCGAACCTAAAAATAAAGGCCTTATTCTAGTGAAGAACAAGGCCTTTTGCTTATTGCCTATTAAATTTAAAACGATGGTGCTTGTTTACCTACGTTAATTTTGTTCAAAGTAGCATGTTGGTCAACCCAAGCTCTGATCACCCGTTTCTTAAAACGTACAATCACGCGTAGTTGGTCTTCATGAGTTTCTAGGCGGCGACCTGAATAGTAAATATCTCGTGAGCTAGTATTAACATTCACCACATCACCACCTTCTTGACGAAAGTAGGTAGGATCAGTACTGCTGCGAATTTCAACATAAACCAGCAGTTCTGAGTCTTCAATATTGGCAGTATCAATGTTCGCGCTCACCACATAACGTGTACCGAGAGGGTCATTCGCATCAAGCTGATAGTCACGATAAATTAACGACTCATCATTCTTATTAGTGCCATTGCGAAGCTTAAAGTTAGCTTGTTCACCGTCAACAATTGCTGTTGCCCTTACACCGTCAACTGAGTGCCACATACCATCACCCGCATCAATTAAGTCAATACGTAACCGGCGCATGGTTAAATTATCAAAAAAGTACTTAATGTATTTCGGCGCAACATTAAGGTTGCGTTTAACTTCAAAGCTAACATGGGCGTAATTAGCGCCAACCGGCTTACGGGTTGTTATATCAAAGGTTTTTTCAGCTACATCTCCACCTGAAATGATATAATCATCAGCATCTAAAACATCACTATATTGAGCAGTAAAAGCGCTGCTGTTATTAGGATCATTGTCTTCATCCCATTCGATTTTAAGATAGCTTTGATCTTCAGAGCCTGATTTGAAAATTTTGCCATTCGCGCGAAGTACAAAAGGCGTTAAGCTTGGTTCTGCTGTCATATCGAGGGTTTGTTGAAAACGGCCAAACTCTACTGAACCATCCATGCCCGTAGTTGAACGAATTTCACCACTGCGACCACTGATAGTTTGTCCGCCAATATTAGGTGCGTAATATTTAAAGTCTGTCCCCAAGGTCGTCCAGCCATCTTTATAAGAAGAAAACTGCCCATTAACCACATTCATCAGTTGCCCTTGAGCTTCAAAATTACTGGCACTATGACCATAACTCTCATGCACAGCAAAGTCTTTAGGGCTAGCATCACGGGCAATTAAGCGATCAATAATGCCTTTATTACCTTCATTGTCAGTAAGTTGCTCAACCAAGCCATATAAACCAAAAACCATATCAGGTATTGCTAATCGATTCGGCTCCCAACTAGGGTCTTCGTTAGAATAACGCGTGAGTATTTCAGCGCCGATAGTAGCATTAGGACCAAAAACACCATCTTTACCCTTCATTTTTTGCTTAATGCCGTCACGATAGGCGAAGTAACCACCAACCATAGGCACACTATTACCATACATACCAAAACCTAAAACCCCCGGAAAGTGCGTAATGGTATCTGGATGACTAAGTATTTTATCGGCGTTATAGCCGCTACTTTTTGTTGGTCCGGCAGAAAATACCGTTAAATAGTCAGGGTTGTTATCATCGGTCCAAGCTGCATAGTGCGCATAAAGATTATCGAAGTTTGCTCGCCAATCAGTACTTTCTCGGCGATCTTTAAAAACAATATGACCATATTGCTCAACAAATGAAGAGATATTCCACTTTATCACCGGCTCATTGCTTAAATAGTCATTTTGAGTTTCGTAGTTTTGATGATGTTTCCACCAATCTTCATAAGCATTTACTGCCATAGGGTCTTGAGCGCCAGCAAGCTCAGAAAATAAATAAGCTTCTTGATAAGGCGGCGAGCTTTGTAAAGAGTCTTCCGCTTGCGGACCATACATAACACCAGTATGTTCAACTTGCGCATAATCGCGTAAATAATCTGCATAGTTCTTTTGCATGCCAATAATTTTATTTGCAGCGTTAACAATATTCGAATTTTGCGGATAAAACTTACGTGCATACAAAGCGGCATTTACTATTTTTGCCGTTGAATAAATGGAAGGTAAACCATATTTTAATCCGGTATCTGGGTAGTAATCGCCATAATATAAACCATCGGTTGTTACTTCTGGGCCAATACCATCAGAATGTAAGCCCGCAAAACGGGTAATAATCGCTTCAATTTCAGCTTCTGCTGAGTTGCCAAACATAGCTTCATCCGTCATTAACATTAACGCTGCCCAACCAGCAGCACCGGTTGAATAAGCACGATAGCGACCTTGGTCTGGTTTTGGCTCAGTACCACTTACCCAACCTTCCCTTACTCCTTCAGGCCAGCAGGCTGAACGAATAAAAGTCATGTATTGCTCATATTCATTGCGCAGCCACTGTTGATAACTCATCCGTTGATCGGAATTATCACTCAATAGCAATGTTTGCTCACCAGCCGCCAATATTTTACCGTCAGCGGTCGCGGCAATAGCAGCAACTTGACTAACCTCAGTGTATGGCACAGGAACTACAGGACTATTTTGACTAATGCTTAGTTGTAAACTTGCATTATCAACAAAGCTTAACTGCTTAACACCGTTAACTTCCGTTAAAAGATATAAACCGCCACGACCATCAGCGCCATAGTTTCGGCCATAAGTTAAGCTTGTTAAATTAACAACATTAGCGATAGGCATTAATCTTTGATTGATAAGGTTTAAACGGAAAAGTCGGTTTGAATTACCTAAATAAGCGTGCTCGGTTAAACTATCAATGGTTATGCTGCGTACGCCACTGAAAGGCCCAGAAATTAAACCGTACATAGCCACCAATTTTCCTGCACTGTCTTCTTTTTGTGCTTGGTAGCGAAATACCCGACCTGAAGCAGTACCAACGAATAATTGCCCTTTATGATGAGCAAGGCCTAAATTACCTTCCACTGGTGTTGTTGATAAGTTAATGCTTGCTACAAAAGTGGATAAGCTTTTTGTTCCGGTGTTAAATTTCAAAATAACGTCACTAGCGCCAGCAACATTGATGGCAACAAATAACAACCGACCTGAGGCCGAAAATGCTAAGCCTGCGGGGCCATAACTGCTACCAGTAATATTTGTACCTTCAGGTAAGGTTGAGGCTAAATCCTGTGCGCTAATTTCTGCCAGTTTTTGCTGCTCAATGTTATATATTGCAATGCTATTACTACTTCTATTTGCTACAGCATATAAACCTGCATATCGAGCTGCAGCAACAACATTTGAACTTGTCTCCTCATAAGCCCATAAATCGACATTCAGATTTGCCTCAGTCGTAGCTGATACAGGTGCAGACAATATGCTGATGATAAATAAAAAGCTAAAATTTATTTGCCAATATTTACTATTAAAAACGCGGTATTTAATGATTTTTGTTATGTTATTCATACTATTCCTTGTGTTTTTTTATATTATTTTTATTGACCTAACTTCTACTCTTACTAAGTTGTATTTAGTAATTCCTCCTTTAAATACAAATAGATAACTAGCAATCCATCATTTTAAAGCCAATAAAATGACAACTTGCATAAAAGATAATAGCAGTTACAAAAGCATATTGTACTTTTAACATAAAAAACAAATAAAATAGAATCAAAAAGCAAATTAAATAGCGTTAAAGTGAACTTTAAAAGATAAAGTACATAAATAACGCCTAATAAAAATGAACTAGAAAGGTGGGCAATTCCTGTACATAACGACCATAAACTCTCTTCAAAGCATGCTAACTTTCTAACTCGATAGCTCTGCCATGCCGCTCTTTATGCAGGCATAAATAAGAATGAAAAGTTAATTTTTTTATTCACGTTATTAACGCCCCTTTTAAATATTTACACCATTTTAAAAAAATACTGCTGATATTAAGACGCTGGTTAATATTCAGGCTTGACAAAAGACCAGTAGTCTCTTAAATTACACATAAGAGACCAGTAGACACTTAACTAACAAATATGAATTGGCAACGAGCAAGAACAGACGAAAATAAAAATGAACGCAAAAAGGCTATTTATCGAGCAGCTTTTACGCTTTTTAAAAACAACGGCTACGACAAGGTAAGTTTTAACGCTATTGCTGTTGAATCGGGCTTTACCAAGTCGAACATGTATCGCTACTTTAGTTCAAAAGATGAGATTTTTTTGAATGTTTTTGCCGACTTATTTAAGCAGTGGGCAGGTGATTTTAGCCAACAATTAAGCACGCTTAAACAAGAGGTTGAGCCAAAAGCTTTTGCTGATATATGGCTAAATACAATGTTGTCACAACCCAAGTTGCTCGATTTAATGCCTATTTTGTTTACTTCATTAGAAAGAAATAGCTCATTTGAACAGTTGGTGGAATTTAAACGTTTGTCGATTAATTTGCTTTATCCCCTGAGCTTAGATATCAGCAGAATTTACCCTGATATTGAAGGTGAAAATGCCTTTAAATTATTAAATTTAAGCTATGCAGCGACCACAAATGCTTGGACAGCAAACAGCCAAAGTGACGCACTAAAACAACTTTATCAACTTGATGAATTTCAGGCATTGAAACCAGACTTTAAAACAGATTTAACCACATCCATTGAAATAATTATTCAAGGTTTAAAAACAAGAAGTTAACCCAAGCGGTAAAACTCAATAGCGACAATTATTGTGCTAGCTAGCATTAATTAACTAGTAGAAATTAACGAAAGAAAAAACATACAAGGTGAATACGATGACACATCATTGCGAAAAAACATTAAAAGTAAATGTACCAGCAGAAAAAATTTGGCAGGTACTTGACGACTATAGCAGTATTGAGAAGTTTGCTATGACGATTAAATCATCTGCTAGCGTTAATGATATTAGCTCAGGTTTAGGTGCAAAAAGATCTTGTACTTTTAATGACGGCTCAAGCCTTGTAGAAGAGATTATTGAATACCAAGCAGGTCAAGGTTATAAGATGGATATTTCGAACCATTCAATGCCACTAAAAAGCATGCAATCAGAAATGAAAGTAACGGCGATTGATGAAAACAGCAGTGAAATTTTTATGTCAGCGGACTTTGTTGTTAAAGGTGGTCCACTTGGTTGGGTGATGGGGCAATTGCTCATGCGAGCTGTAATGAAAGGCATATTTAAGAAAGTGATGACGGGTTTAGCATATCATAGTGTAACAGGTGAACTTGTTAGTGAAAAATTACCGTCTGATGAAGAGCTAGCCAAAATAATTATCGCTTAATTTATTAGTGAATATTCAAAGCTTAGCTATTTCAAATTTGGCTATTTCAAATTTGGCTATTTCAAGCTTAGCTATCTCAAACATAGCTATCTCAAACATAGCTATTTAAAAGTTAATAAAACTTCAGCATGCCTCATTTATTCTACGGGCCTGTTTTAATAGCTAATTAAGAATATTGGCCTCTATTGTCGAGTAAACTAAGCATTAGAAAAGATAGCATAAATGGAATAACTACTGCGCTAACATGTGCAGGCTCAAATACAGTTACCAAGCGCTACAGACTCTAACTAACCTCAGACGATAACAAGTAAACGGCAGCAATAAGCTATTGCTGCCTAACTTTCGGTTTAACTATCTGTTTAACTATCTGTTTAACTATCTGTTAATGCTAAAAAGAAGGTGCTTGTTTACCAACATCAATGGCGTGTAATGTCGCTGTTTGATCATGCCAAGCACGTATTACTCGCTTTTTAAAACGAATAAAAACACGCAGTTGATCTTCATGGGCTTCAAGACGCCGACCGGAATAATAAATATCCCGTGAGCTGGTATTAATATTCACCACGTCACCGCCTTCTTGGCGGAAGTAAGTAGGATCGCTACTACTGCGAATTTCAACATAAACAAGTAGCTCTGCATCTTCAATATTAGCAGTGTCTATATTGCCGGTAACAACATAGCGCGTACCTAATGGGTCATCGGTAGCAAGCAAGAAGTCACGATAAATAAGCGACTCGTCATCTTTATTAGTACCGTTGCGCAGTAAAAAGTTAGCACTATCGCCATCAACAATTACTGTAGCTCTTACGCCGTCAATACTACTCCATGCACCATCAAGCGCGTCAGCTAAGTCAATACGTAAGCGTCGCATGGTTAAATTATCAAAAAAATAACGAATATATTTTGGCGCAACATTAAGGTTACGTTTCACCTCAAAACTTACATGGACAAAATTAGCGCCAACAGGTTTGCGAGTAGTGATATCAAAACTTTTTTCAGCCGTAGTAGCCTCTGGAGTGGCATAGTCATCGGCGTCTAATACATCGCTATATTGTGCTGAAAAAGCACTAGTGTTATTAGGATCATTGTCTTCATCCCATTCAATTTTTAGATAGCTTTGATCTTCAGCACCAGCGAAATAAATTTTACCATCCCCGCGCAATATAAACGGGGTTAAACTTGGCTCAGCACTCATGTCTATAGTCTGTTGAAAACGGCCAAACTCGGCCGAGCTATCCATGCTTGTAGTAGAGCGAATTTCTCCACTTCTGCCACTAATGGTTTGTGTTTCCACATTAGGTGCATAATATAGAAAGTCAGTGCCTAAGGTAGTCCAACCATCTTTGTATGAAGAAAACTGGCCGTTAACTACATTCATCAATTGCCCTTGTGTCTCAAATGAACTGGCACTATGACCATAACTTTCATGTACGGCAAAATCTTCTGGACTAGCATCGCGGGCAATAAGGCGGTCGATAATGCCCTTATTACCTTCATCATCAGTAAGTTGCTCAACTAAACCATATAAACCAAAAACCATATCAGGTATCGCTAAACGGTTTAATTCCCAGCTGGGATTTTCATTAGAGTAACGAGTTAATATTTCTGCTCCTATTGTGACATTTGGCCCAAATACGCCGTCTTTTCCTTTCATTTTCTGGCGAGCACCATCGCGATAAGCAAAATACCCCGCCACCATAGGAGCGCTATTGCCATACATGCCAAAACCTAATACTCCAGGAAAGTGCGTTATAGTATTGGGATGATGATTAATTTTATCGGCGTTATAACCTTGGGTTTCGGTAGCTCCAGCAGAGAAAACGGTTAAATAGTCAGGGTTATTATCATCTGTCCAAGCACCATAATGGGCATAAAGATTATTAAAGTTTGCTCGCCAATCAGCATTTTCACGACGGTCTTTAAAAACAATATGGCCATATTGCTCAACAAACGATGAAATGTTCCACTTTATCACCGGTTCATTGGTTAAGTAGTCATTTTTGCTGTCATGGTTTTGATGATGTTTCCACCAGTCTTCGTAAGCATTTACCGCCATAGGATCTTGAGCCGCCGCAAGTTCAGAGAATAAATAAGACTCTTGATACGGTGGTGTATTTTGTAAAGTATTTTCAGCTTCAGGACCATACATGCCGCCTGTTAATTCTACTTTTGCATAATCACGTAAATAGTCGGCGTAGTTTTTTTGCATGCCAATAATTTTATTCGCAGCAGTCACCATAATGGCATTGTTAGGGTAAAATTTTCGCGCATAAATAGCTGCATTAACCATTTTCGCGGTCGAATAAATCGAAGGGTAACCATATTTTAAGCCAGTATCAGGATAATAATCACCGTAGTACAAACCGTCGGTGGTCACTTCAGGGCCAATACCGTCGGGGTGTAAACCAGCAAAGCGGGTAATAATCGCTTGCACTTCAGCTTCTGCCGATTGACCAAACATTGCCTCATCAGTCATTAACATTAATGCTGCCCAGCCAGATGCTCCGGTTGAATATGCCCGATACCGGCCTTGATCGGGTTTTGGCTCAGTGCCACTAACCCAGCCTTCTCGTACCCCTTCAGGCCAACAAGCCGAGCGTATAAAAGTAATGTACTGATCATATTCATTACGCAGCCATTGTGAATACGACATGCGGGTATCGGTAATATCGTTCAATAAAGTCGAAGTTTCACCAGCAACTAATATTTTTCCATCGGCAGTGGCAGCAATTGCCGAGCCTTGAGTTAATTCACTATATAAACTAGGTAGCAAGGCGCTGTTATCAATAATGTTTTGTTTTAAACTGCTATTATCGACAAAACTTAGCTGAGCAATCCCATTAGCATTTTCACTTAATAGATATAAACCGCCTTGCTCAGCTCCGCCAAAGTTTCGCCCGTAAGTTACGCTTTTAAGCTGCTCAACCGTAGCAATAGCTGTGATTTCTTGATTTACAAAATTTAGTCGATAAAGCTGAGTGGCGGTGCCGATATAAGCAGTATTTGCCATGCTATCAACAGTTATAGAACCTACTATCTCACTACTTGGGTTAGCGGCTAAGTTATAACTATTAAGTAATTGACCAACACTATCATTGCCTTGCGCTTGAAAACGTAAAACTTGTCCCCCCCCCGTACCTAGCCATAGCTCACCTTGGTGATGAAGCATGCCTAAATTTCCCGCTGAAGCAGAGCTAGACAGGCTGACATTTTCAATAAATCGAGTTAAGGTTTTTGTGCCGCTATTAAATTGTAATACCGCATCAGTATTCCCAGAGCTGCCATCGCCTTCAACATTAACAGCTATAAATAATAATCGCCCTGATGCTGAAAAAGCTAAACTTGCAGGACCATAGTTTTCACCTTGAATATTGCTACCTTCTGCAAGTAAAGCACTAATTTGCTGTTCATTAATCTCGGCTATTTTTTGCTGCTCAATATTATAAATAGCTATGCTGTTACTGGCTCTATCACCTAACGCATATAAGCCAGCATAGCGTGCGGCGGCAACAAGATCAGAACCACCATTTTCATACGACCAAGGCACGCTATTTAGGTTGGGATTATCCGAGGCGGTGTAGTATTGACCAGTAACCAGCAAATTATCGATAAAGGCTTTTTCAGAATTAACTTTTGAGGTTACATCAAAGCGCAGGTAAATATTATCAAGCTCTGCTAACTCAAAGGTGAAGTTTCTATTTTGCCAATCATCATATTGACTAACTTCTAAGGTATGCCAAAGTAATTGGTCAGTAGACCATTGCACTGTGAGGAATTCATCGTCATCATCCAAGTGCTTGGTTTTACGCATGTAATCTATAGTAATACTGGTGTAGCCAGAAACTGGAATGGTGCGTTGTAAGGTCGCTCCTCTTTTTATCCGTACGCTGTAACTTCCTTGATAACTGTCTTTGGTTGTTGCTTCAACCTTGCCAGTATTTGAAGCATTAAACCAGCCACTGTCTAAAGTATTATTTTCAAAGGTATCGCTATATATAACCTCTTCAATAAGTTCTTGTGCGGCTAATGGACTACCAATCAAGCAACTCATCAGTAATACGCTTATAATGTTTTGCCAATGTTTTAGCGTCACCACATTGCGGCGACCAATTTTATTTAGATAAATCATGCTATTCCTCGTCATTTAATATTATTTTTATGACCTAGCAGTTGTTCTATATCTAACCTTAACTCGAGATAACCTACTCCATGCCCTATGCAATACGAGCCAATTCTGCTCAACTTCGCCCATACTTTAAAAGTAACCTCTGATTTAAGAACAACCAGATCTGTTGCAAACCGATACTTAATACCCACTAAAATATCCGCTTGAATAATGAGAATAGCAGCAACAAAATATTTAGCACTTTATAAATAAAACACACAAAACATATAAGATAACCAACACAAACATAGGCAAAGTGAGCTACATAAATATAAAAAGCAAAGATAAAACTACTTATCAATTACTTAAAATAAAAATGATCGATTTTTAAAAATAACCTTCACTTAACTAGAAAAATCACCAACCTCAACAACCCCAATAAAAACAGCAATTTAATTTTTATCGATATTTTTTTTAAATAATTGTAAATATAAAGCGAACAGAACATTAGTGATAAAGCGCAGGTATTTAATATATTAGTTAGTTATAAAAAGAATCAATGCAAAATGCCACATGCGCACAACGCGCTAGAGCAGTGAAACTATCGTTGATAAACTGGTAAATTAACCTTGTTAATGAAGTAAAAAAAACGCATCGTAGATGCTTGAGGTAAGCATTAGCCTAAAATAAATAACTGCCAGAAAATATAGCAACTTATCCAAGTTAAAAGTTGATTAAATTAAGCAATAATCTCTCCATTGGCTACACTCTTCAATGGCACTTAAATGGGAATTTAATATTGAATAAAGCAATTTTAATACTGCTTAGTATGCTGCTTTCTTTACCAGCTCAAGCGTTAGAGAAAGTTAGCTTACAGTTGAAATGGATGCACCAGTTTCAATTTGCGGGATACTACATGGCCAAGGAAAAAGGCTTTTTTAAGCAAGCGGGATTTGAAGTAGAAATTCGTGAGCGCAACTTAGCCACTTCCCCTATTGATGATGTATTAAATGGCAAAGCTACTTTTGGTATTGCCGACTCCAGCATAGTTCTCCAACGATTACAGGGTAAGCCTGTTGTTATCAGCACGACTATATTTCAAACGAGTCCCCTCGTTTATATGAGCCTAAAAGAAAGCGATATAAAAAGCCCTTATGATCTCAAAGGTAAACGCATCATGTTTCAGCAAAATATTGATGATGCCCCCTTACAAGCGATTATGCAGATGTTCAATATTGGCGAAAATGACTTTACCTTTGTTCCACATAACTTTGATAACTGGGCATTAACCAATAGCACAGCCGACGTAATGTCAGCTTATATTTCAGATCAACCTCATTTGTATAAAATGAAAAATATCAGTGTAAATATTATCGACCCAAGCAGTTATGGTATTGATTTTTATGGCGACTTAGTTTTCACTTCTGAAAAGTACGTTCACAATAACTATGAAAAAGTGATGCGCTTTAATCAAGCAATTTATCAAGGTTGGCAGTATGCGCTTGAAAATCAAAACGAAGCCATCCAGCTAATTTTAGAAAAATATAAGCCAAACCTTGATAAAGAATGGTTAAAGCATGAGGCACAAGCAACAGCTTCTATTATTAAATTCGGCACAGTTCCTATTGGCACTACCTATCCAGCACGGTTTAACCGTATTGCCGCCACATATTTAGAACTTGGTATGGCGCCAAAAAACGGAAACATTGATGGCTTGTTGATCCGAGACTATCAAGAAAAAACCCACCTTGTTAATAGCAAAGTTTATTACGGTTTAGCGGCCTTATTGGTTGTTTTTATCAGTTTTATTATTATTCAATTTTTATTTAATCGCCGCTTAAAAGCACTAGTGAACAAAAAAACCCAAGCGTTAGAAGAGAGTAACCGTAAGCAAAGTGCTAGCCTTGAATTATTAAAAGCGCAAAATATTGAGCTGGCCAGTGCCAAAAGATTAGCCGATGTTGCCAACGAAGCAAAATCAGCCTTTGTCGCTAATATGAGTCACGAAATACGCACACCAATGAACGGTGTACTCGGCAGTTTACAAGTTTTACATCGACTCGATTTACCCGCTGACGCCCAAGAAATGATTGCAACCGCCATTTTCTCATCAAACTCATTACTGACCATAATTAATGACATTTTAGACTTTTCCAAAATTGAAGCAGGTAAATTAACCTTAGAGCGCCAGCCCTTTAATTTGCAAGATATTATCAAGCTAGTTACTTTAGAGTTAACGCCGTTAGCTAAGCAAAAAAATAATACGATCTCGGTAACCTATGCTGACAACTATCAAGAAGGCTGGAATGGTGACGCTATTCGCATAAAACAAATTCTCGTTAACCTATTATCAAACTCTTTAAAATTCAGCGACAACAGTACGGTATCGCTGCATGTCGGCACTAAAAAAGACACCTTATTATTCAAAGTTGCTGACTCTGGCATAGGCATGTCTGCAAGCCAAATTAAGCAGGTTTTTTCACGTTTTGAACAAGCAGATAAGTCGACCACGCGTAAATTTGGCGGTACCGGTTTAGGTATGGCAATAACTCAAAATTTAGTGCAATTAATGCAAGGCACTATTAAGGTTAGCAGTGTTGAAGCTCAAGGCACCACCTTTGAATTAGCCTTATCCGTACCCCAGCAGCAACTAAAAAAGCAAGTGCCAAGCGCGCAAGAAAACACACCCAATTTAGCCGGAGTAAAAATATTACTTGCTGAAGATAATCGGGTGAATCAAAAAATATTTACTGCCGTGGTTAAACCGACAAATGCTGAAGTAGATATAACCAATGATGGCGTTGAAACGCTAGAATATATGGAAACTAACGTTCCTGATCTAATTTTTATGGATATTCAAATGCCAAGATTAGATGGAATGCAAGCCTGTAAAGCGATAAAAAAAGCCCATCCTGAACTCGTTATTATTGCCTTAACCGCCAATGTAATGACCAATGATGTTGAACAATATTTGGCAGCAGGCTTTAATGAATATTTAGCAAAACCCATTAATGTAAAAGCATTTTATCAATTATTAGAGCAATACAAACCGCAATAATAACCGCAACAAAAGCCTCAAAAAAATCAGCAAGGATAATTTTATCACTTGCTGATTTCATCAGTTAGTTATCTTAACTTAGGTTTACTTAATGATTTCTTAAGTTTACTTAATGATTTCTTGGCCAATAATTTGGTTAGCCTCAGCAATCATTTTTGCTTTAACTTCACGATACTCAATATTGCTAGCAATATTGTTCCACTCATAAGGATCGTTTTTATGGTTATAAAGCTCTTCCTGACCATCGCTATAACGAATATAACGCCAGTCTTTGGTTCGGTAAGCAAAATTTTGCTCACTCACTGCGCTCTTCTTGCTACTTTCTTTATAATTTCCAACAACCGTTAGCGCGCCATTTGGGCCTTGCCACTGGCTACCGTCATTATCAATAAAGCTGCGTAAACTATAGCCGCCAAGTGCTCCTGCTTTTTTGTTCTTTTTATTGCTCCCTGCAAGGCCTGCATAGTCAACAAATGTTGGGAATAAATCGATTAACGATACTGGATGGTCAACACTACGGTTGATATTTTTAGCATTTACAGGGCGAATAATATAAGGAATACGAGTGCTTTCTTCCCACGGTGAGTTTTTAAAAATGTAGCCTTTTTCACCCATTTGCCAACCGTGATCAGCGGTGAAAACCACCATGGTATTTTTACTTAATTCTGGGTTACTGTCTAAGGCATCTAATACTTTACCGACTTGCTCATCCATAAAAGCAACACAGGCAAGGTAGGCTTGCACAAAGTGTTTAAGTGCGGTTTCATGATCGTTATCGTACGAAGCTAATAACGACTTATAGTATCTTAAGCCTTTCATGTCATCGCGGAAATTGTCACGATAGAAGGTATCTTTTTGATCGTTTTTCATCCATGGCGTTAATTCTATAGTTTCAATTGGAAACATATCAAAAAAACGATCAGGCGCGTACATTGGCGTATGCGGACGAACAAAGCCTACCCCCATAAAAAATGGCTGCTGTTGCTTTTTCTTAGCTAATTGGTGTAGCTTTTTTGCCGCCCACTGCGCATGTAATTCATCAGGCAATAGATCACGATTATTCGCATCTATATAGCGCATTGGCTTTTTGTCCCAACCATATACCCAGCCTACCGAATTCTTTTTACCCGTAGAAATTCCACCTTCAGATAAGCGACCATAACCGCCGTCAATGGCACCTATTTGACTAAAAGGCTCTGGCACTGTCGGTACTGCGCCAGTTTTTTTCCCATCAAAATAAACTGGGCCATAGTCATGTTTATGCGGCATACCCCATTCTTGCCAATTTTTAGTTTGGCCACCATGCATTAATTTACCACTACCTAAGGTGTAATAGCCGTTTTCATTAAACAATTCCATAATGGTTTTATTATGTTTTAGTACTTTTTGTTTATGCTGAGGTATCCAGCCAAAGTCGCCTGAGTCATGAGGATAAACGCCAGTAAATAAACTGTTTCTGGAAGGTTGGCAAACAGGCACGTTAGAGTGAGCATTGGTAAAACGTATGCCACTTTTAGCAAGGCGATCAATGTTCGGGGTTATTGCCTGCGGATGACCACCAAAAGCACCTTGATAGTCATTTAAATCATCAACCACTATCATGACAATATTAGGTCTATCATCTTTCTTAACTGTACTGTTCAGCGTGTCGGTGCTTGTAGCAGCAACAGCGGCATGACTACAAAAGCCGACCATTAAAATCAAGCGATGAAAAAGTGTCATACAGAAGCCTATTACCAAATAAAATTATAGTATTTATACTACTTAATGAGTTTTATGATTACAAGTAGTTGCAATTTCACTGGATAATGACACTATATCAAATAACAGTTAGCTACTTGATATATAGGCATAAAAAACAAATAAACCGTCAAAAAACTTACACTACTTTACATCAAATGTAGTTTTTTTGATCTTTGATAATAGCACTATTTTATCAGGCTTTACCGGTTAAAATCATCGGCGCCCACCATAAAGCAACTACAGTAAGTAAAAACAAACCAATAATATTTAACCATAAACCCGCTCGTATCATTTGTGGAATAGACAGTTTTCCTGAAGCAAATACAATGGCATTGGGGGCAGTTGCTACTGGCAACATAAAGGCAAAGCTGGCGGCTAATGTTATTGGTACACATAACAATAATGGCTGAATATCACTTTGTAAGGCAATAGCGCCCATTACCGGCAAAAAGGCGGCTGTGGTCGCTAAATTACTGGTAAGTTCGGTTAAAAATATCACTAACGCTGTCGCTGCTATCACCAAAACAAATATACCAAAACTGCTTAACGGCGATAGGCTTTCTCCTAACCAAGTTGCTAAACCGGTCGATGAAAAAGCCGATGCTAAACTTAAACCACCACCAAATAAAATTAATACCCCCCAAGGTAGGCGCGAAGTGCCTTGCCAGGTCATTAATTGTGCTTGGCTTTTATCGCCACTTGGTAGCATAAACAGTAGTACTGCGCCGGCAATTACAATACCGGTATCGCTTAAAAAGTTAATATCAAACATTACTGCCAGAGGTCGTCTTAATATCCACATTAATACCACAGCAATAAAAATAAGCGCGACACGTTTTTCTGGTTTGGTAATAGCGCCTAATTCGGCTTGCAAATGCTTGAGGTGGTCAGTTACTGCTGAGTTTTCAGCAATATTTACTTTATATAAAACATGACTTAAAGCGTACCAAGCAATAGGTAACATCAATAGCATTAGCGGCACGCCGACTGCCATCCAGCTAGCAAAAGATATTTCAATGTTGTAATGCTCGCTAACAAAAGCAGCAAATAAAGCATTCGGCGGTGTACCAACCAAGGTAGACATGCCGCCAATGGTTGCTGCATAAGCTAAACCGAGTAACATGGCGGTTTGAAAGTTAGCTTTTTCTCGGTCAGAAAGATCTTTAGCATTATCGGTTATTACCGTTACCACTGACAAAGCGATAGGCATTAACATCATGGTGGTTGAAGTATTGGTCATCCACATCGACAGTAGTGCTGCCACGCTCATAAAGCCTAAAATCAATTTTTTACCGTCAGAGCCGGTATGAGTGAGTATCCATAAGGCGATGCGTTTGTGTAAATTCCAACGTTCAACCGCCAACGCTAAGATAAATGCGCCAAGGAATAAATAAATAATGGGGTGTGAATAAGAAGCCGCCGCCGCTTTTAAGGTAGAAATACCTAATAATTGAAAGGTTACAATTGGCAATAATGCCGTAACCGGTACTGGCACGGCTTCGGTCGCCCACCAAACAGCCATCCATAGTGCTACCGCTGCGGTTCGAAAAGCTAATGGCTCCATGGTGGTTTGAAACTGACTGACGATCATCATTAAAACAAATAAAGCCGGTCCTAAAATTAGACCAACATTTTGATATAACGGGCGTTCAGCAACTTTAATAGAGGTTTGGGTATTGCTCGTTTGGCTTGTACTCATAAGTATATTCTTAGCGATATCAGCAAGGTTTTTTAGATAATGTTTATCAAACCTTGGCTATTATTTTTATACATATCAGTGTGACATAAAAGAACGCTGCTAATCTACACTTTAAGATAAGTTACATAAACTTAGGAAACTGTTTATGGTTAGTCTAATACCTGCTGGCCAACTTTGATGATCACCTCTGATATTTTTTTATGTACGCCTTTTAACAACACCCAACGATGCCAATATAAAGTTTCCACCAGTTTGTAATCAGGCAACAAATTCACTAGCGTGCCAGCATTTAGCTCATCTTGAATTTGCAATTCAGACACTAAACAATAAGCCGCACCATGTTTAGCTAAGGTTACAAAAGCCTCTGAAGAGCGAATCGCATGTAATGGGTAGTCACCTTCCTTTAAGCCATATTCTTGCTCAATAAATTGCACGTGCATATTATCTTTTTGATCAAAAGCGACCCCTGGAGCATACTTTAGCGTTTGCGCATTAATGCCTTTTTTAAAGTAGGTATCGCGAAACTCTGGTGACGCAACCACCACATAATTAAAATTTCCCAAGCGCGTTGCTTGGCAGCCTTTAAGTGCCTTATGTTGCAAGCCAATAGCGCCAAACGCTTCACCATTTTTAAGCTTTTCAATAGTGCGACTTTCATCAGAAATCAGCATATTTAATTCGATCAGGTTCGACTTTATCGTTTCAGCAATCGCCGGTATTAACCAAGTAGCCAAACTGTCAGCATTGGTGGCAAGATGAATAGTGAGCGGAGTTTGCGGATTATCATTTAAAATATCAGGTAATAAATCGGCTTCTAATTGCTCAACTTGGTAATAATGATTGATAAGTTTTTTACCTAGCTCTGTTGCTTGAAGCGGCTGGCTGCGGATCAAAACTGGCTGAGCAATATTTTGCTCTAATAATTTAATGCGTTGCGACACTGCCGATTGAGTAATGCACAATACTTCAGCGGCTCGTTCAAAGCTTTGATTTTTAATGACTGTAGCCAAGGCCTGCAATAATTTGTAGTCTAATTTCGCCATGCCACCCTCTTAATATAAGTAATACTTATGTATATTAAATAATTTTAATTTTACTTATACCAGAGCCCACTATACATTTCAGCTTAATTTCAAACTATCGAGCAAGAAGATGATTACCTCAGCATTATTTCAAGGTGTTGCCATAGGGGCTAGCATGATCATTCCTTTAGGTGTGCAAAACTCATATGTACTTAGCCAAGGAATAAAACAAAACCACCACTTTTTAACGGCAACTGTATGCATGTTGTGCGATATTTTATTGATTGCCTTAGGTATTTTTGGCGGTGGTAAACTTATTGCCAGCAATGAATGGCTAATGTTAATTATGGGCTGGGGCGGAATGTTATTTTTATTAGCTTATAGTGGTTTGTCTTTTAGAAATGCATGGCGAAATCAATATCAATCTCCCGAAAAAGTTAAACTATTGAATAGCCGAAAAGCAGTTATCGGCACAGCATTTGCCGTGACCTTATTAAACCCGCATGTATATTTAGACACTGTGATGATTTTAGGCAGCATTGGTGGCACTTTCGACGGTCAAGAAAAAATAGCTTTTGCCCTTGGCACTATGTTGGCATCCATTCTATGGTTTTATAGCTTAGCAGGCGGCGCGGCAAAACTAGCACCGTGGTTGAGTCTGGCGAAAGTACAACGTTATATTGATATAGTTATTGGCTTAATCATGCTGTTTATTGCTAACACTTTATTTCAGTCAATTTTGTCTTAAAAAAGCACGTGAAAGCAAATTAACAATCTAATCAACGATCTAACCTACAATAATGGCAGCAACAATTTCATATACAAGAAAGCGCGCAACGTGTCGCGCTTTATAGAAAATTCATTAAATTTATGCCCAGCTAACAGCGCTATAACCCGCCTCACCTTTACATAAAACTACAACTAGAAGAAATTATCAGCAACCACTTAGACTTTAGCATAGGCTGAAAAGCAAATTGACATAGATCAATTTTATTTCCTCGCAATTATGCTTAAATTCCGCCATTTCTCAAAAGGAAAAGGGATTTTTAATGTTAGCCAGAAAAATCGAGTCGATAGTAGCTCAGCTCTCCGACTTCAAAGACACCAATTTCTCACAAAACATCTGCTTAGCATTAGCAAATGCTATTGACGCTAACTTGGTTTTTATTGCTAACATAAATTACATAGAAGACACCGCTACCACCGTAGCTTGTGCACAAAATAATGCCCTACAAGAAAACTTCACTTATGAATTAGCCAATAGTCCCTGTGAAGATTTAGTCAACGGCGGTTTATGCAGCCACAGTGATAATATTCAACAGTTGTACCCAAAGGACCAACTTTTAGTTGATATGGGCATTACCGGTTATATCGGCATTCCACTAAAAAATTCGGCTAATGAAACTCCCGCTATTTTAGTCGCCTTATTTAAGCACACCATTGAGCATCCCAAAGCGGTAGAGTCGCTATTTTTACTGTTTAGCGGCTTGATAGAAAAAGATCTCGAAGCACAGCTATTCGTTAAAAGGCTAGAATTAAGTAATCACATTATTAATGAAAGCAAAGAAGCGATTGTTATTTCCAATAAACACAATCAAATTATTCAAGTAAATAAAGCTTTTACAGATATAACTGGCTATAGCGAAGCCGAGGTATTAGGCAAAGATCCGGGCATTTTAGGCTCAGAAAAAAACTCCGCTTTAATCTATCAAGAAATGTGGCAAGAACTTAGCCAACACGGAAGTTGGTCGGGCGAGGTAATAAACCAACGTAAAAATGGTGAAGAATTTCCAGAGTTGTTATCCATCAATAGCATTCATGATGACCAAGGAAACTTAACTAATTATGCGGCATTTTTCTTTGATATAACGGCCAGAAAAAAATCAGAAGAAAAAATATTTAAACAAGCCAACTTTGACCTATTAACCGGCCTTGCCAATCGCTATTTTTACATGGACAAAGTTGCTAAAAATATTGCTATGGCGCACTTAACAGACGTTCCTGCCTTAGTATTAACCATGGACTTAGACTTGTTTACCGAAGTAAATAACCTTTATGGACATGACTTTGGCGATGAATTGCTAAAAGCGGTAGCTAATAGGCTACAGTCACTCATTGCTAACAATGACCTAGCCGCTCGAACCAGTGGCGACGGTTTTGCTTTATTGATAAATAACTTAAAGCATCATGATGATATCAACGCGTTTATATCAAAATTGCACAAAGCCTTTAACAAGCCCTTTTATATTCAAGAAACCTCCGTTTATTGCACACTTAGCATTGGCGCAACCTTAATAAATAATGAAACTGAAACCGCACAAAAAGTGATGAAAAAAGCGGAATACGCTATGCATCATGCAAAAAAAGGTGGCCGAAATAGTTTTGAATTTTTCACTGATAACTTACAAAGCCAAGTAGAGCAACGTTTAGCGCTTAAAAATGATTTACAACAAGCCCTTAATAACCAAGCGTTAACTGTTGAATTTCAGCCGATCATTGAAGTTAACAATAATAAAGTAACAAAATTTGAAGCCTTAGTACGCTGGCAGCATAAAGGGCAATGGATATCGCCGGCGGTATTTATTCCTATTGCCGAAGAATTTGGCATGATCAAGCCATTAGGCGAGTTTGTTTTAAGAACCACGTGTTTTCAAATTAAAGCGCTCAACAGCCAAGGGTTTAATGATGTGATTATTAATGTAAATCGCTCGGTTGCTGAAATTCCACTAAATAAAAAACACAATGCACAGTGGTTAAATACCATTAGAGAAACCGGTATTAAAGCCAGTAGTATATGTTTTGAAATTACCGAAAGCTCATTGGCAACTAATAATTATAACAATGAAGAGTTACTACATTATTTACAACATGCTGGCTGCACTATTGCCCTAGACGACTTTGGCACGGGCTATTCTTCGTTAAGCTACCTGAGTCGTTTCCCTATCGACTTTTTAAAAATAGACCAAGCTTTTGTTAAAGAGATGACCTCCAATAAAGACCAACATACCTTAGTTGCCACTATTATAGTGATGGCAAAAGCACTCGGGAAAAAAGTCGTTGCAGAAGGAGTGGAAACCCAAGCACAGTTAGCCAGCTTAATGGCGTTAGATTGTGATTTTATTCAAGGTTATTATTATTCAAAACCACTGAGCGGTGAGCAATTAGCGCCGTTTATTCGCTCATTTAAACAAGAAAGCTAGCATTGTTCTTTATCGCTAAAGCCCTGTTTACAAGTCGAGTATAAACAAGGGCTCTCGGCTACGTACTTTTTCATACAAGGCTTCACGATCATCTAATATCATTTGATGAATGCTTGGCGGAATAAAAGTATCGGCAAGGTTATTATGCGACCACAAGACCATTTCAATTAATACGGGCGCCAAGGCCAAACCTTGCTCGGTTAATTCATAAATGAACTTTTTACCATGAGTTGGATGCGGCAGTTTTTTTATTACATTATATTGCTGTAAGCGCTCAAGTCGCTCGGTCAGTATATTGGTAGAAATGCCCTCTCCTGCTTTAAGTAAATGGCCAAATTCATTTCTATTTGAAAACATTAAATCTCTAATAATTAATAAAGTCCAACGATCACCTACCAGCTCAAGACCATTGGCTAAGGCACAAGCAGAGCGTGCTTCATGTCGACTTGGGTTCATTGTCATATTATTTCTACTACAGCATTAATAAACACAGGATAAAAAACTTACTTGCAAAAAGCAAGTAAGTTAAGCTATGGTAACTATGCTTGCAAAACACAAGTAACTTTGCGCACTTTAATTATCTAAAGCTAAAAGCTAAAAGCTAAAAGCTAAAAGCTAAAAGCTAAAAGTTAAAAGTTAAAAGTTAAAAGTTAAAAGTCGGCAACTAATATTAAAATCTAAACAAGGAATGACCATGCAAATATATAGCTTTCCCACATTCAACTTAACCAAAGTACTACTTACCGCTGAAGAAGCTGGCGAACCTTATCAGCTAAACCTTCTTGATTTAATGAAGGGTGAGCATAAATCACCAGAGCATTTAGCCCGTCACCCGCTAGGCAAAGTACCAGCCGTTGAAATTGACGGTAATCACTTTTTTGAAAGTAATGCCATTTGCCGCCTTATCGCAGAGCGAAATAACAACACCTTATACGCCGATACTCCCGAGCAAAGAGCCGTTATTAACGAATGGGTTGATATGACATCTATGCACATTGGTCGCTGGTTAACGGTACTGTTTTTTGAAACCACCATTAAACCTAAATTTTTTCAGGGTGAAACCAATCCTAAAGCCATGGAAGAAGCAAAGGGCTTTCTTGCTCAGCAATTACCGCCGCTTGAACAACAACTTAGCCAAGGTGAGTTTATCGCGGGTGAAAACTTAACTATCGCCGATATTATTGCCTTTAGTTACTTTAGCACTGCCCCTTATAGCGGCTTTGATTTATCTGGCTATCCACAAATAAGTCGCTGGATGGCAACGATAAAAGCTCGGCCGTCATATGCAAAAGCTATGTCGCATCTACCCGGTGGCGATGTTTTTTCAATGCTAAATTAAAGCAAGGTAAATTAAAAATAAATAGAAAGTAAATAAACGTGAATGAATAACAACGAACTAACTCCACAAGGACTCTAAAATGATCATGTACTACTGTTTGGCGATTGCCATGCTACTGCCAATTACCTTAGCCTTAGGCGCTATCCCATTTCGATTTAAGCAGTTTTCTGCCCCTAATTTAAATGAGCCAAGAGCACAAGCCGAGCAACTTTCAGGGGCCGGCGCAAGAATGGTAGCAGCACAAAAAAATGCTTGGGAAGCACTCATTTTATTCACCGTGAGTTTATTTATCGCCAATGCCAATAATATTGAAAGCGAGCAAATTGCACTGGCCTGTATTATTTTTATTATTGCCAGAGTTAGCCACGCCTTTCTGTATGTTATCGGTTGGGGAAAACTACGCTTTCTAGCCTTTCTTGTTGCCGCTGGCTCAGTAATTTCGATTGTTAAAACAGCTATTTTTTAGCCGAGTTTTTATTTGAGAACAACAGCCTAATAGCAAATTATTGGGCTGTTTGCTTTAAAAGATCACGCTGGTATAGTTAAAACGATGCTGCGTATAATTGTTACTTAAATTCAGGAAAGCATTAACGCCTATTCATCTTTTATAAACCTTACCCTTTAAGAGCTCTTATGAAAAAATATCTAATGTTAGCCATATTTTCACTAACCTTAACCGCCTGCACCAGTAAACAGTTGTATCAAGCAGGCCAAGGACATGAAAGAGGTGAATGCATTAATAATGCAACCTCAGGAGCAGAAATTGAGCGCTGCCAAAATGCAGAGAAAAAGTCTTTTGAAGAATACGAAAAAGAGCGGGAAAAAATAATTAACAAGTGCCAATAACACCGCACACTATAACCGGCTTGAAAAGCTCGATGACGGAGTTTTATTTATTTCGATTTTGTTGTGAACAGTAAACTTAAATAATTCTTCGACAGAGAAATATCAAAACAAGGAATAAATACATGGAACTAGTTGTAGGCACAAAAAAACCGACTCTGTGGTCGGTTTGTTTCGTTATAGCCCTTTATTAAAAAGGGAAGGTGGTACCAGCGGTCGGACTCGAACCGACACGTCCGCAAAGACGGGGGATTTTGAATCCCCTATGTATACCAATTTCATCACGCTGGCATTATTCTTTCTATAACTTCAAAATTTATACTGTCCGTGCAAAGGGCTTTGAGTCCCTTACCTCTAAAAAATGTAAACATCATTTAGATGGCAGGCATTATACGAAATTCCGCTTTATTGGCAACTGTTTTTATTGATAACTTAGCCAGATGACGGTTATTTATACGCTAACCAGCACAATTAATTAGAATTAAGCTTTTGAATAACTTAAGAGCTAGCTTTAGGTTAAAGCTAATTGTTGTTTAAGCCAACTAAGTGCTGAGGCTCTGCTATTAAAAAAGGCATGTTTTATACCTGCGGTGCTGTATACCCTTTCACACATTTGTTGAGTCATAAAACTGCTATGGCAGTATTCTAAATTAACCGCAACCGCTGTAGCTTTGCCTTGTTTAATAAAATTAATATGAAAGTCGATAACTTCATTCACCGGTATTGCTTCGCCAATTGGCTGTAATAAAATAGCGTATGGTGCATGTATTACTTGTTTGCTAGCTTGAATAAGATCAAGATGTAATTGCTGAAAGAATTCCATATTCCACGGGCCTTCGGCATGTAATACGATAATATTATTATCAATCTCGATATTACATTTACCGTGGATGGCAAAGTTTAGTTTTTTATTCATATAGCAATTGTCTGAGCACTAAATTATTAAAGATTAGTTGCCGCTATTTTAATGGTCAATATTTTTGAAGCGTAATGATTGAAGTTAAAAATTTTTAAAGCGTGTGTGTTTAGTCACGACAAGCTTTATACGCATTTAAAAATAAAGGAATTGTTTGAGATATGTGCTGTTGAATGTCGTTTAAGCTAATAGCTGTTGCCGGTATTAATAGTTTTTTCAAATGCAAATGGCCTTTAACCATATCTATTAACATTAATGCAGCAAAAGTGCTGTCGGTAATGGCTAATTTACCTTGGTCATTTAGCTGCTGTAAATAATCAACCAGTGGTTTTGTGGCCGTTAACGGGCCTTTTTCATAAAGCATCCGCCCTACTTCTGGCCGTTCACTTACAACTTGGTTAACTAACCTAAACAAAGCAATGTTGGTATCAGACAATAAGCCGGCAACAAATTTCACACATACTTCATTTAATGCCTGTTCAATAGGTAACTGATAATTAATAGCGGCTAGTGTACTGGCTTGAATATTTATTTCAGCTTGAAGAACCGCCATCAATAAACCTTCTTTGTTAGAAAATTCATTATAAATAGAACGCCGAGATCCGCCCGACTCATTAATAATCATCTCTAACGAAGTACTGTCAAAGCCTTGAGTTAAAAATAATTTTTTAGCTGCGGCTAGAATTAGCTGACCACGCTCACTTAATGTTTTATCGGTTTTGGCTGCAAGCCTTGTCATATTCTGTAACCTAATTGTTATAAACTGTTATTGACTTTGGTACTACATAGTACCAAAATACTCGGTACTAACCAGTACCAATTCGCTTTTTTTCAGTTAACTGCTTTATTGAAAGAAGAGCTTTTGAGTGATTGGCTCGCTAATTTGTTGGTAATTACCATATAAATATAGCGAACAAGTCACTTACCCTACAGATAGGAATACCTATGCGAGTTTTAATTTTAACAACACTGGCGTTGTTTTTAGTCGCCTGTTCAAAACCAGAAGTAGTTAATAAAGAAGTGATCCGCCCTATTGCATGGACCACAGCAAAAGCCTCGGCTCTTGAGCAAATTCGCACCTTATCTGGCATAGTTTCTCCGGTTGAAGATACAAAGTTAAGTTTTGAAGTTATTGGCAAGGTTGAAAACGTTTATGTGCGCCTGGGTAACCATGTTAGTAAAGGTGAAAAGCTAGCGAGCCTTAATCAGCGCAGCTTTAATTTAAGCGTTCAGTCAGCCCAAGCGCAATTAGAACAAGCACAAGCTGGTTATTCTGAGGCAAAAAGTGGTTATCAACGTTATAAAAAACTCATCGACCAAGGCTTAGTATCGCAGTCAGGGTTTGATAATGCTAAAGCCGCTTTTGAAACCTCCAAAAGTGCGGTTGATGTGGCTCAAGCTCAAGTAGATATCGCCAATAAAAACTTGCAAGACAGCATATTAAAAGCACCTTACGACGGCATAATCACCAAGCGACTGATAGAACCATCACAGCAAATTTCTGCGGGGCAACCAGGCTTCGAAATAGAAGGTAATCACGGTTTGGAAGTGCATGTAATGGTACCTGAAACCATGATCCGTGACTTAACTCAAGATGCCATTATTCCAATACGTTTTCCTGCACTAAGAGGAGTAACAATGCAGGGTAGAATTGCTGAAATTGGCACACGAGCAGAGTCGGCAAATGCATTTCCAGTAACTGTTGTATTGAAAGATAGAAGCCCATTATTACGTGCTGGCATGACTGCCGAGGTTGATTTTCGTTTTCAAGGCATAGGCATTACCGGTTATCAAGGTAATACCATTACCGTGCCTATTACAGCATTAAGTGCAGGGGCCGACCAAAAAACTTATGTTTTTGTTTATGATGAAGAAAGCAGTGTAGTTCGTCGCCGAGAAGTGCAAACTGAAAATGTGATGGAAAATCAAATATACCTTTCTTCAGGCTTAAAAAGTGGTGAAATTATCGCTATTGCTGGCGTCGCCTTTTTACGCGACGGTCAAAAAGTCACCTTGTTAGATAAACAAATACAACAATTTAATTAAGAGGCGTTTATGAACTTAACTCAAATCGCCTTTACCTATAAAAAATCGGTATTGTTTGTTGTTGGCTTATTACTTATTAATGGCTTTTTTGCCTACTTTACCTTGCCCGCGCAAGAAGACCCGAGCATTACCATTCGTGAAGCAATAGTTACTACCACCTTTCCCGGAATGGCTCCTGATAGGGTTGAGCAACTTATTACCCGTAAGCTCGAAGAGTCAATTAGAAAAATTGCGGAAGTGAAAGAAATAAAGTCAAACTCTAGCACTGGCGTCTCTATTATCCATGTGAAAATTTACGACAAATATTTCAACCTTGACGATATTTGGCAAAACCTTCGTAACAAAGTTGCCGCCGCTCACCCGTTAATGCCTGCAGGAACCAGTGCCCCATTTGTTAATGATGAGTTTGGTGATGTTTCTGTAATGACTTTAGCGCTAACCGCTGACGGTTTTAACATCAGCGATATGTATAATATGGCGCAACATATTCGCGATACCTTGTATGCGGTAGAAGGCACTAAAAAGATAGATATTTTAGGTCGCCAAGAAGAGCGCATTTTTTTAGAAACCTCGAATGCCAAGCTGTCACAATTAGGCATTTCACCACGCGCGCTGATAAAAGCATTAAGCGACCAAAATATTATTCGCTCTGGCGGACAAATTGACCTTGGCGCGAAAAGTTTTATTGTTGAACCTTCAGGTAATTTTGACAGTGTTGAAGAAATAGCAGAAAGCTACATTAACATTCCCAATACCGAAGACTTTATTGAGCTAAAAGATATAGTAACCATACGTCGTGACTTTATCGACCCACCAGATAAGTTGGCTTATTTTAATGGTGAACCAGCAATTTTCATCGCTGTTGCCATGTTACCGCAATACAATATTTTGGAATACGCACCGCGCGTTAACCTTAAATTAGACAAAATAATTGCCAGCCTGCCCATAGGTTACCAACTCAATACCGCCACTTATCAAGCAGACCAAGTAGAAAGTACTATTCAAGGGGTATCACTTAATGTCTTGCAAACCTTAGCGATAGTACTGGTAGTTGTACTGATATTTTTAGGGGTTAGAACTGGCTTAATTGTCGGCGCGATAATTCCTTTTGTAATGTTAATTTCTTTATCGATTATGCAATTTTTTGATATGAAATTAGAACGCATGAGCTTGGCAACGTTAATTATTTCCTTAGGTTTACTGGTTGATAATGGCATTGTATTAGCAGAAGACTTTAAGCGCCGACTTGAACAAGGCCACAAACGCTTTGACGCCATGTTACAAGGTTCAAAAGAACTCGCTATTCCACTGCTAAGCTCTTCTGTTACCACTATTTTATTTTTCTTACCCTTGATGTTAGCTGAACATGTTGCCGGCGAATTTACTCGCTCGGTATCGCTGGTTATTTTAATCACCTTAATGTCGAGCTGGGTTCTAGCTTTAACCGTTACTCCGCTGCTGTGTTATTACTTTATTAAGATCCCTAAACAGGTCAATAATACCGAAACAACTAAAAATTCAGCTGATAAATTTTACCGCGGATATGAGCAAGTATTGGGTTGGGTTTTAGCGCACAAAGTATTATTTATGGGTTCAATGCTGGCTTTTTTTGTGGTCTCGGTAATGGCAATGCAATTAGTTGCCAAGCAGTTTTTTCCTGATTCCGACCGTACTCAGGTGTTAGTGAATATCGACTCACCCAGTGGTTCTTCATCGCGTGAAACTAACCGCCAAATGCAAGATATTTATGCTTGGCTTGATGATAAAGAGCAATTTCCTTACATCAAAAATTATTTTAGCTTTGTTGGTTTTAGCGGTAACCGCTTTGTATTGTCATTAAACCCTGAAGATCCGGCGAAAAATAAAGGCTTTATTGTTTTAAATGTTGAAGACAATACTGATATTAGCAAGGTGACTATTGAACTTGATGCCGCAATAGAAACCACGTTTCCTAATGTTTCTGCGCGAGTAAAGAAAATGTTCGCTGGCCCGTCAGACTCAAACATAATTGAAATACAAGTAAAAGGCCCAGACAAAGATGTAATTTACGCCAAAGCTCAACAAATTATGGCGGTATTACATCAAGTACCTAATACCTTAAATGTGCGCAATAACTGGGAAAATTTAATTGCTAAAATTGATGTTAAAATTGACCAGCATCGCGCCAAGCGAGCAGGCTTAACCTCTACCGAAATAGCAGATGCGCTACAAGGGTATTTCTCTGGCGCACAAATTACCGAATTTCGTGACAACGACGATATTATTCCTATTGTACTGCGCGCTGACGAAGCTGAACGCCATAATTTAGATCGCTTGCGCACGCTAAATGTTTATTCAGAAAAAACCGGAAAAGCAGTGCCTTTATTTCAAGTCGCCGACTTCTCCACCGCTAATCAATATTCAGTAATTCATCATGAAGATATGTTTCGTACCATCACTGTTGAGGCGCGAAATACTCAAATGGCTGCGGAAGATTTAAAGCTGATTATTGACGAGAAAATTCAAGCGCTAAAAGCAGACTTGCCAGTGAATCACACCATTGAATATGACGGCGTGGTGAAAGAGTCAAAAGAAGCACAAAAAGCATTAACCGCGAGTATGCCAATGGTGCTAGGTTTGATCTTAATTTTATTGCTTAGCCAGTTTAATTCGTTCCGTAATACTGCCGTAATAGTACTAACTATTCCGTTATCATTTATTGGCGCCGTTATTGGTTTATTAGTAATGCAAGCGCCATTTGGCTTTATGGTAACGTTAGGTTTATACAGTTTAGCCGGCATAATTATCAACAATGCAATTGTATTAATTGACCGCATTGAAATTGAAATTAATAGCGGAAAATTACCTTATCAAGCAGTTGTTGACGCCTGTTTAACCCGCTTAAGACCCATTGCCATGACCACCATAACCACCATTATGGGCTTATTACCGTTAATTATTGGTGAAGACCCACTGTTTTATGGCATGGCGACTGTTATTGCTTTTGGCTTAGGCATAGGTACCATTTTAACCTTAGGGGTAACACCAGTACTGTATTGCAGCTTTCATAAAGTAAAAGCCAACGCCGCTTAGTAAGCGGTTTAAAAACTTTAAAGCGCTAATTTATCAATTAAGTTAGCGCTTTATTTTTCGCGCTTAAAAGTAGCACTTCCAACTTTGGCTGTGCTTTTGCTACACTAGCGCCACTTATTATTAGCAATTTCCGTAGTATTTTAATGACCACACTCAATTATACCGATTTCCCTCGCGCTACTTTTATCCGCCGACTAAGCTCTTGGGTTTATGACTTTCTTATCGCGGTTGCCGTATATATGGTTGCAGGAGCACTGTCATTCTTATTAATCACTCTAGGCTTGTATTTTGGTTTATTTGATATGCAAGGTTATGAGCATGTGGTTGATAAAATAGCGAATACGCCATGGCTTAAGTGGACAAATGAAGTATGGAAGTTAAGCTGGGTGTCGTTCTTTTTTATTTGGTTTTGGGCGAAAAGCGGACAAACTTTAGGTATGAAAGCGTGGCGTTTACGGGTGCAAAATCAAGACGGTTCATTGATCAGTAAAAAAACCGGCTTAAAGCGTTTATTGCCCACGTTATTAGGCTTAGGAAATTTTGCGGTATTAATTGACAGTAAAAATAAATTAAGCCTGCAAGACCGAATGACTAATACTGAAGTGGTGGTATTAACACTTGAAGCTAACCGCGGCCGTTTATAGCTTTAAGCCAACAGTTGTAAGTGATAAGCATAAAGCGACAAGTAAGTGATAGCCAACCAGCTGCTGATCTTGCTTCTTTCAGCTTGTAACTTGCAGCCCTAACTTACCCCGCTTATCGCTTATCCGCTTATCCGCTTACCGCTTATTCGCTAAGTAGGCTTCTTCTGCATTAAATACAGCGCGACGAGCACAAAAACGATGCTCGGCATTACCGCTCCTAAAATCGGCGGTAATTGATAAACCAAACTCATTGACCCCATCACCTGATTACTAATATGAAACAATAAGCCAGTAAATACGCCCATCATAATACGCGCGCCCATTGATACCGAGCGCAGCGGACCGAAGATAAACGACAACGCTACTAACAACATTACTGCAACCGTAACGGGTTGAATAATTTTACGCCAAAATGCCAGCTCATACCGACTAGGATCTTGACTGTTCGCTTCTAAATAATCTAAGTAATTAAGCAAACCACGAATAGAAAGTGACTCAGGTTTTACCGTTACCACACCCAATTTTTCAGGCGTTAAGGTTGAAGGCCAATCACGGCTCGCTTCTTTAATGGTAATAATTTCATCTTCAGTAATACTGGTATCTTCAACATTGGTTAAATGCCATTTATCGTTTTGATAAATAGCCGAGTCGGCAGATAACCAGCTGGATAGTTTTAACGATTCATTAAAACGATATACTTGAACTTTTTTTAATAAACCGCGTTCTTTAACTTCACCAATATGAACAAAAAACTTACCGTCTTTTGCCCAAATACCATTTTTCGATTTAATTAAACTGCCCCCTGATATAGCCTGAGCTTTAATTTCTTTTGCTGCAGCTTCTCCTGAAGGTGCCAACCATTCACCCACCGCCATGCTAAATAAAATTAACAAGGTTGCGGTTTTCATGACCGACTTAATAATATTAAGCTTTGATAAACCCGCCGCTTGCATTACCACTAATTCACTATTACTGGCCATCATGCCAATGCCAATAAGGCCGCCAATTAATGCCGCCATCGGGAAGAATACTTCGACATCACGCGGAATAGCATAAAGCACATAAAGCGCAGCATGTGATAAATCATAATTACCACGATCAATGTATCTCATTTGCTCAACAAATTTAATAATACCGCTAACGCTAACAAATACCGCTAAGGTTAAAAATGTAGTTGAGGTAATAATGCGGCCAATATAAAAGTCTAAAATACGCATGACTATGAACTCCTACGCCATGGCAGTTTCGGCAGTTTTGCTTTTATTTTTAAACCACTGGTTCGGCCTTTCACCAACAAAGTAGTGCCTAAAAATAACGCCAGAATATGAATAGGCCACAGGCCAACTAAACTTGGAATTTTTTGTCCTTCAATGCCCGAACGAATTGCCGTTAACAGTAAGAAATACCCTAAAAATAACAACAGCGCTGGTAGCAATTTGCCAAACTTACCTTGGCGTGGGTTAACCACACTTAAGGGCACGGCAATTAAGGTTAAAATTAAACAAGCAATAGGGAAAGACAAGCGCCACTGAATGGCTGCACGGGCTTCAGGGATAGGGTTATTAAGTAATTCTTCTGTTGGCACTGCGCTTAACTTACGACGCTTGTGCTTTACTTCTTGTTCTTGAATTTCTATATAATATTTTGAAAAAGAAACTGAGCGAAATTCACCATTTTCAGGATCACTTTGATAACGTGTACCATCTTCTAAAATAAGCCGTTGTGAGCCGCTGTCTTCTTCCAGTACCAAGCCTTTTTTTGCGTAAACGAGGCTAGCATTAATTACCGCTTCGTGGGAATGTTTGCCGCTGGGTAATTGCGCTACAAAAACTTTTTCAAGGCTGTCGTCATCACGGTTTTTACTTTCAACAAAAACTACCGCCTTTTGGTTACCGGTATTTTGAAAACGGCCTGAAACAATAGTGCTTAAGCCTGAGTCTGAGGCAAGTTGTTCTTTAACTTTCACTTCGTATTCTGCAGACATTGGCGCAAGGTAAAGGGTAAATATGCCGGTAACAATTGCAGTAACTAAGCTTAAAATTAAGGTTACTCGCACCACATACCATTCACTCACACCACAGGCATGTAATACCGTCATTTCACTGTCAGCATATATACGGCCATAGGCGAGTAAAACCCCGAGAAATAAACTTAGCGGTAGCATCATCCCTGCCAATTCAGGTATTTTTAAACCGATAAACACCATCACTAAATGACCAGGAATGCCGCCTTCTGAGGCATCACCCAATACGGTAACAAACTTCTGACTTATAAATATGGTCATCAAAATAAAGAAAACTGCCATTTGGGTTTTGGCAACTTCCTTTAATAAATAGCGGAAAATAATCACAAGATGGTTAAGACCTTAAATAATGAGAGCGGGTAAAACTACCTAACATTTTTTATTGTTATTACGCCAAGGCTTGATATTTTGGCGTAGAACTAGCTACTTTTCAATATAATGCAAACAATGATTGTTATTTTCTTCACAAGCGGTGCAATTATCGCTACTCTTAAACCATATTTTAACGATAAAAACTTAGTTTTTATCTGACATTGGTGTGTTTTTTAAGTAAAATTGTCGTTTTACTAAGAAAAATAAGTGTATCTGAGTAGGTATAGCTATTGAATCCGGCTATAATTATAGCCTTTAGCTCGATACAATCAACAAAACATTAGTCTAAAAACACAAGATTTTACTAAGCTAACGCGCGTTTTTTCTCAATAATCTTGGTGTTTAATAGCAAATAGGAGAGCTCATGGAGTTCAGTGTAAAAAGTGGCAGTCCCGAGAAACAACGTAGTGCCTGTATTGTTGTTGGTGTATTTGAACCTCGTCGCCTTTCAGCCATAGCTGAACAACTTGACGATATTAGCGAAGGCTATATCAGTAATTTATTACGTCGTGGCGACCTTGAAGGTAAGTCAGGACAGATGTTGTTATTGCATCAAGTACCTAACATTTTAAGTGAACGTGTTTTATTAGTAGGTTGTGGTAAAGAGCGTGAATTAGACGAGCGTCAGTATCGTCAAATTATCAGTAAAACCATTAATACCTTAAATGAAACCGGTTCTATGGAAGCGGTATGCTTCTTATCAGAATTACATGTTAAAGGTCGTGATACCTATTGGAAAGTTCGCCAAGCCGTTGAAGCAACCCAAGACTGTTTATACAGTTTTAACAGCTTAAAAACCCGTAAGGAAGAGCCACGTCGCCCGTTACGTAAAATGGTTTTTAATGTACCTACGCGTCGTGAATTACCAATTGGTGAACGCGCAATTGCTCATGGTTTAGCTATTTCAGAAGGTATTGCTACCTGTAAAAACGTAGCTAACATGCCGCCAAATATTTGTAATCCGGCTTATCTTGCCGAGCAAGCCAGAATTTTAGAAAACGACTATAAAAACATTACCACAAGTATTGTTGATGAAGCGCAAATGGAAGAGCTTGGTATGGGTTCATACCTTGCAGTAGGTCGTGGCTCGGTTAATGAATCATTTATGAGCATCATGAATTATCAAGGTGCTGGCGATGACTCAAATCCGATTGTACTTTTGGGTAAAGGTTTAACGTTTGACTCAGGTGGTATTTCATTAAAACCAGGCGCTGCCATGGATGAAATGAAATATGACATGGGCGGCGCAGCTGGTGTTCTTGGTGCAATGCATGCCTTAGTTGAGTTGCAATTACCAATTAACGTTATTGGTATTTTAGCAGGCTGTGAAAACATGCCGGGCGGCAACGCTTATCGACCTGGTGATGTATTAACCACTATGTCGGGCCAAACGGTTGAAGTATTAAATACTGATGCGGAAGGCCGTTTAGTATTATGCGACGCGCTTACTTATGTTGAGCGTTTTGAGCCTGAATTAGTGGTTGATGTTGCCACCTTAACCGGCGCTTGTGTGGTTGCTTTAGGTAAACACGCAACAGGTTTATTAAGTAATCATAACCCACTGGCGCATGAATTATTAAATGCTTCCGATCAAAGTGGCGACCGAGCTTGGCGCTTACCTTTATGGGATGACTACCAAGAACAATTGGAAAGCCCTTTTGCTGATATGACCAATCTCGGTGGTCCTGCTGGTGGCACTATTACTGCGGCATGTTTCTTATCAAAATTCGCTAAGAAATATCATTGGGCACATCTTGATATTGCTGGTACTGCTTGGCGTAGTGGCGGTAAAGACAAAGGTTCAACCGGTCGTCCGGTGAGCATGTTAACGCAATTTTTATTAAATCGCTCAGGCCAAGAGCAAGGCGAATAAGGGTAGAGACTCAATCATGCAGACACATGTAATATTTACCTTAATGCCAGATGACGCCACCGATGAAGGCGCACATTTGGTACAAGCGTGTCTGCAGGCCGCGCATTATTTTCGACATAATCAGCGAGTTTTTATTTATACCCAAAACCAAGCTGACGCTCACCAAATTGACGAATTACTGTGGTCGTTTGACCCTGACAGTTTTATTCCTCATAACCTAATTGGTGAAGGTCCTAAAAATGGCGCTGCGGTTGAAATTAGTTGGCAAAAGCCAACCTCTCGTCGCCCAGTACTTATTAATTTGACTAGCCAAGTTCCTGACTTTGCTGGTCAGTTTTCACAAATTATTGACTTTGTTCCTGCTAATGAAGCGCTTAAACAACAAGCACGAGATCGTTTTCGTACTTGTCGTCAATGGGGCTTTCAAGTTGACACCCAAGCGGTGCACGCAGCACAAAGCACATCTTAAAATTCTCACGGAAACTCTGATGGAAAAAACTTTTAATCCCGCTGACATTGAACAAGCCCTTTATAAAGATTGGGAAGAGCAAGGTTACTTTACGCCAACTGGCGAAGGTGAAGGCTACTGTATTGCCATTCCACCACCGAACGTTACTGGTAGTTTGCATATGGGCCATGCTTTTCAGCAAACCATTATGGATACCCTAACCCGTTACCAACGTATGCAAGGTAAAAACACCTTGTGGCAAACAGGTACCGACCATGCGGGCATTGCTACACAAATGGTAGTAGAGCGTAAAATTGCCGCTGAAGAAGATAAAACCCGCCATGACTATGGTCGTGAAGCTTTTATCGACAAAGTATGGCAGTGGAAAGAAGAGTCTGGCGGAACTATCGGTAAGCAAATGCGCCGTCTGGGTAACTCAATTGACTGGAGTCGTGAACGTTTCACCATGGACGACGGTATGTCTGAAGCAGTACAAGAAGTTTTTGTACGCCTATTTGAAGACGACCTTATTTATCGTGGCAAGCGCTTAGTTAACTGGGATCCTAAATTCCATACCGCTATTTCTGATTTAGAAGTTGAGAACAAAGATAAAAAAGGCCACATGTGGCACTTACGTTATCCACTTGCCAATGGCGAAACAACTGCCGAAGGTAAAGACTACTTAGTGGTAGCAACCACTCGTCCAGAAACCATGCTTGGTGATTCTGGCGTTGCGGTAAACCCGAAAGACGAGCGTTATAAAGACTTAATTGGCAAACACATATTATTGCCATTAGTGAACCGCTTAATTCCAATTGTTGGCGATGATCACGCTGATATGGAAAAAGGCACAGGTTGTGTAAAAATCACCCCTGCTCATGATTTTAACGATAATGAAGTCGGTAAACGTCACGACTTACCCCTGATTAATATTTTAGACAAAAACGCTGCTATTTTAGCCGTTGCGGAAGTTTATAATACCACTGGCGAACCGAGCGATGCCTACGATACTGCACTGCCAAAAGAATTTGCTGGTCTTGACCGTTTTGTTGCTCGAAAAGCCATTGTTGCAGCCTTTGATGAATTAGGTTTATTAGTTGAAGTAAAAGAGCACGACTTAGTAGCGCCATATGGCGATCGCTCTGGCGTTATTATTGAACCACTATTAACTGACCAATGGTATGTGCGCGCAGCACCTTTAGCGGGCCCTGCCGTAGACGCTGTTGAAAATGGCGATATTGAATTTGTACCTAAACAGTACGAGAACATGTACAACGCGTGGATGCGCGATATTCAAGACTGGTGTATTTCACGCCAACTTTGGTGGGGACATAGAATTCCAGCATGGTACGACGAAAACGGCGGCGTATATGTTGGTCGCAGCGAAAAGGAAGTGCGCGAAAAACATAACCTTGTCGCTGACATAAAGCTAAGCCAAGACGATGACGTTTTAGATACTTGGTTCTCTTCTGCCCTTTGGACATTCTCAACCTTAGGCTGGCCAAACAACATCGAAGATTTAAAGAAATTCCATTCAACTGATGTTCTAGTGACTGGTTTTGATATTATTTTCTTCTGGGTTGCTCGCATGATCATGATGACCATGCATTTCATTAAAGACGAAAACGGCAAGCCGCAAGTACCGTTCAAAAAGGTATATGTTACCGGCCTTATTCGCGATGAAAATGGCGATAAAATGAGTAAGTCGAAAGGTAACGTCGTTGATCCATTAGATATGATCGACGGCATTTCTCTGGAAGATTTATTAGAAAAACGTACCGGTAATATGATGCAGCCACAACTGGCGAAAAAAATTACCAAGCTTACCAAAAAAGAATACCCTGAAGGTATTGAAGCTCACGGTACTGATGCCCTGCGCTTTACTTTAACTTCAGTTGCATCTACCGGCCGTGACATTAGCTGGGACATGAAGCGTTTAGATGGTTACCGCAACTTCTGTAATAAATTATGGAATGCCAGCCGTTATGTATTAATGAATACCGAAGAGCAAGATTGCGGCATTACTTCATCGGGTGAAGCTAGCGGCGAAATGGAATTATCACTTGCTGATCGTTGGATCATCGGGCAATTCCAGCAAACCGTAAAAACCGTACATGAGTCATTTGAATCATTCCGTTTTGACTTAGCCTCACAAGCCTTATACGAATTCACTTGGAATCAATTCTGTGACTGGTACTTAGAATTAACCAAGCCGGTTTTATTCAAAGGTAATGAAGCACAGCAGCGTGGTACTCGTCATACATTAGTTAATGTATTAGAAGGCTTATTACGCTTAATGCACCCAATAATGCCATTTATTACTGAAACCATTTGGCAACGTGTACAACCGCTAAGCCAATTCAAAAAAGCCGGCGACAGCATTATGCTACAAAGCTTCCCTGCCTTTGATGAAAGCTTATGTGATAAACAAGCTATTGACGATTTAGAATGGGTAAAACAATTTATTATCGCTATTCGTAATATTCGCGGAGAAATGGACATTGCGCCAAGCAAACCATTACCAGTATTCCTGAAAAACGTTAATGCTACCGATGAACGCCGCCTTGATGACAACCAGCAATTTTTAAGCGCACTAGCTAAACTTGAAAGTATTAAAGTACTAGCCAGTGATGATAACGGTCCAGCTTCTGCAACTGCTGTAGTTGGTGATTTATCAATTCTTATACCAATGGCTGGCTTAATTGATAAAGAAGCTGAGCTTACCCGTTTAAGTAAAGCAATAGATAAGCTAACTAAAGACGCTGAGCGAACTCGTGGGAAGCTTAATAATGAAAACTTTGTTAGCAAAGCACCTGATGCGGTAATTAATAAAGAAAAAGCTAAGCTCGCTGATGCAGAATCGGCTCTTGCAAAACTTGCCGAGCAAAAAGCACAAATTGCTGCTCTCTAGCATGATTTAACCTTAGCTTAAAGACTGATAAGTCATATAAAAACGAAAAACCAGTAACGAAGTGTTCAACTTTATTGCTGGTTTTTTTATTTCTTAATATTTAGTTAGATTTCTAATGGCTATTCTAATGACTTATGCTAATATCTTCTTCGTAGCAAACCTTGCATGATTTTTAATCAATACGTTTGGTTTGTTAATGTCGTCACAATGGCGAGTTCTATTAATTATGCCCTACAGGAAATGTCGGTATGTCAGATACAGTTACAGGTAAAGTAAAATTTTTTAACGAATCTAAAGGATTCGGTTTCATCGAACAAGAAAACGGCGCAGACGTTTTTGTTCATTTCAGCGCAATCACAGGTGACGGCTTTCGCACTCTAACAGACGGTCAAGCCGTTTCTTTCAGTGTAAAACAAGGTCAAAAAGGCCCTGAAGCTGAAAATGTAACTGCTTTATAATTTTTGTTGAGGTGAAGCTTCAACGCTTCACCTTAATTTCTTAACTCCCCTCCTCATACACCTGCTTTTCTACCAGCTTTACTAATTATTTAAACCTTCAAAACAACAAACACATAATATCTATTCCTTAACAATATAAAACGGCTCAAACCAAACCCAGCTTATTTAATTGAACTCACCAGATAATCTAAAATAGACATTTCATCATTTTTTGGTATTGATAAATCAAATAGTGGCATTGGCTTATTAAGTAGGTCTCGCTCAATCATTTCACTGACAATAGGTAAATCTAACAACCCCGTTTTTCCTACTAATAAATAATCAATATTAGCTACTTTACTTAACGCGACGATATCTCTAAACCCTTTTAGATAAAGGTAATCTTTAGTGAAGCCACCGCCTCGATAGACTCGAGTCGTTAGAGTGAATGCTTGTTCTTTAGGGATATTGTGTTCAACTAACAAAGTTTGGTAAGTTTTATTAAAGTCTCCCTGCTTAAGCATATAATTTACCGCAAGAACGCGTAGCGCTAACATTTTAAGACGTGCCAAGGTTAGGCTGCCTGAGCAGTACTCACTAAAAATAGCTAAGCCCTCTTGTGCATGGGTATTGCCTACCAAACCAAGTGAAAACACCTTTAAGGGCTGTTGCTTGGCATTAAGTGTAGTGAGCATATGAATACCTAACTCATGATAGGCAAAAGCGTGTAATTCATGTTTATTGAAGCTGGCGTCTTTGTTGATCACCAATAAGCTTTTTTCATTATTCACCATAGCTTTAGCAACCATGCGTGACGACTTCTCAATTTTACATTTAAGTTGCCATTGCTGTGCTATTTCAGTGAAATAACTAATGGCTTGATCGGCATTGAAAAACCCACTGTCTTCATCGTTTTCGATATCTGGCGCATGCAAAATAAATTTAGCATTTGCGACATCTTGGCAGTCAGGCTCACCGTAATATTTCAACGAATTGTAGAGGAAATCATCAGTGCCTATAGTGGTTAACAAGTTAATCTTAGCGGCCAAGTTGTCTATAACATGACGATAAAGCTGCTGAATGTCAGCATCCATCACCGCATCTACCGGTAACTGATAAAGCTTTTCCCTAAACTGATAAGGGTTGATATTTAGCTGTTTATAAGTAAATTGCGGAGTATATCGGCCATTTTTATTGAAGAACTTCTTACGCTCACCCGCGATATTAATCGGATTAATAAAATTTAGCGTTTCAATTTTCTTACATAAACTATATAGCTTTTTATCGAGCGTAATTATTTCAGGGGCTAATGATGAAGATAAAACATCAGCTTTTTTCATGGTTTTACGCTTGCCATAACGACGCATAAAAAATGCGGTAGTTTCACTAACAGCATTTTTAAAACTGGCACGAAGCTCTTCTAAAACCAAAGGATAAACAGCGCCAGTGGTTTCATCCATAAACACTTTTTTAACTTCCACCGGTAATACTAAGGTATTGTCAAAATGCGCATTCACATGGGTGATCAAATAACCACGACCATGAAATATTTCATCCGTTGCCGCATAACAGTCAATGTTAGGTAAGGTAATTTTATTTAACTGGTTTTCAAAGTGCTTCGCGATGTTTCCCCAGCGCTCAATATCAATTTGCGCAGAGCCAATATTAAAAGTGGGAGTGTTTTTTTCTATACGTTTGTAATTATAAGAGTGCACATCAAAAATAATCGCATTCTTAAATTGCTGCTCAATCGTAGCAACGATCATTTCTAATACGTTATAAAATGACTGGTGTTTAGCATGACTTTTACTACGTTGTTTGGCCGACAACGGTTTTTGCCAAACTTGTTTATCCCAAGCAGTTTTAAAGTAGGTAGACAAGGTTTTCGCCCGGTTTAAGTCATACTCAAACCGAGAGTCGTTACCGATTAAAACTATAGGAAAAGATGATATTAGTTCAGCTGTATACGGGTCTTCCTCATAATATCGCTCCTCTTTACTTAATAAAAATGACTTTTGAAGATCGTCTCTTAACTGGTGACCATTATGTATGGCGGCACAAATTACTGGCGAGTATTCATCAATTTTAATAATAAAGGCACCGTTTGCGACTTCTGCTTGAAAACATTCCCCTCGTCTAATTAAGTCAATGCACTCTTGTTCAGACAGCGTTAGCATCTTCAATTACCTGTCTAAATTCATTTTTACGGCTGCGTACTAATTCTTTGGCATGGACAACACTTTCGACAAAGTCGATAACATTTTCTTGTAAACGCACACGGTTTAGTTTGTTGATTCTCGTAATACCACCAGGGCTAAGTACGTTTACTTCTAATAACTTTCCACCAATCACGTCAATACCAGTAAAATATAAGCCGTCACGTACTAATTTCGGGCCAATATACTTACATAGTTTCTTTTCTTGTGCGGTGAGTTTATGTTTGACCACACGGCCACCGGCATGAACGTTTGAGCGGATATCATTTTCTGCAGGAATACGACGCATCGCACCAATAGCCTCGCCGTTTAACATTATAATACGGATATCGCCTTCTTCTGCGCCATGTAAGTAGTCTTGTAAAATTACGTAGTTACTGCCTTTACCTGACTCGTCACCGCCAATATAAAACTCCAATAATGAACTAAAACTTTGACGAGCATTTTTCTCTAAAACAATAACACCACGGCCACCGTAACCATCAAGCGGTTTTAAGATCATACGGTCACTGGTTGACTCTTCAAAAATACGCTCTAAGTACTCACGATTTTTTGATACATGTGTGGCCGGAATAAACTCACTTTCAGTGTCTTGAAAAGACGCGGTATATACTTTGTTATTAGCAATACGTAAACCGTCAAGGTCGTTCATAATAAACGTATCACCGCGAACAGAGTCGAGGAAGTTTAATGCAAGCGTATCTAAAGGAGGATTTGCTCGCATAATTATGGCGTCAAACCCAGCTAAGGGTAACTGTGAACGCTTAAACTCAGCACGTTTATAAAAACTCATAATATTATCTGAGAATTTCACATTTTTGATAAATACATCACAAAATGCACTTGCAACACTATCGCGAATAGTTAAATTATTAACCGTTGATAACGCAACGGTATGGCCACGTTTTACGCATTCATGGATTAAGCGTAGTGTCGAGTCGCTTTCAGGGTCAATACGATCCCAAGGATACATAATGAAACAAATTTTCATAATTCCACTCTTGATATTGAAGATAAAATCCGCGATCGTGCCGCGAAATTTCAGTAATTGTTGATGATTTCGCGAGAGTACCCTTAGTAAAATAAAATAGCTCTTAAATAATATTTATCGTTACGATAAAACTTACCTTATACAAACTAAATAATTATTCTTCAACGATAATTACTGGTTTTTTCGCTTTCGATTCACTCTGCATAAAACCATGATGAACTTTAGTTTTCTCAACACTTTGTAGATACTTTCGCCAAAGTCGCACTGCATATAACTCACTCTCACTTGCTGATTTAATAGCCTCAATAAAGCTCGCTTCTTCGTCATTAATAGGCGAAAGTTCACCTGACAATAAACCGGTAAAGCTATGACCATAATCTTCTAATTCAACAGATTCACGTTTGTTAAAAAAACCACTTCGCGCTATACCATGTGAAAACACCGCATCGCCAAAAAACTTTCGCTGACCTTTACGTATTGCTGTATCCATTTTTAACTCCAAATAGCCGATAATTGTACTGTAGGGGATGTTAATCTTCTAATAATGCGAAACTTATACGAAGTTGTGCCGTCAGGAAAACAAAAAAAAATTGTCGTATCGACAAATTTTTCATACATTAGGGCTAACGCTACTTTTAAAGTAAATTTATGGACATTCGAGTATTTAAAACCTTTATTCAAGTTGCTGAAACTAAACATTTTGGTAGAGCTGCTGAGAATTTGTATATTACCCAAGCTGCGGTTAGCGCCAGAATAAAACAACTGGAAGAATTCTATAATTCACAGTTATTTATTAGAGATAAAAATAGTTTGAAGTTAACACCTGCGGGCGAAACCTTAATGGCGCATGCTTATTTGATGGTTGAACAAATGGAGCAGTCTCAGCAGGCAATTACTTTAGCTAAGCAACAAAAAATCAAATTTAATATTGCCGCTACCCCCAATGTTTGGGATGCATTTTTTAGCTCACGCATTAATGAGTCGATTGCCTTTTTTGAACAAGTCTCTTTGGGGGCGGAAATATCGGCACGTGAAACTATTCAGCGAAAATTACTTGAGCGCACCCTAGATATTGGCTTTTTAACCGATCCTATTAAAGATGAAAATTTTAGTAATGAGTTAATTGGTCATTTTGAATTAGCTTTAGTTTCAACAGCTAAAGATCATCATGATCTTATCGAAAACTATGTTTATGTTGATTGGGGGCTAACTTTTCAAAAAGAGCATGTTTTACACCACAAATTTCAACCCGCATTAAGAACCTCAACGGCGATGGTGGCACTTGAGGTGATTATTTCAAAAGGTGGTTTTGCTTATTTACCGGTAGAATTAGTGAGTAATTTAGTGGCGACGAAAGAGCTATACGTAATCGACACGCCGTTAATGATCAAAAGGCCAATATATTTAGTTACCAGAATTAACAGTAGTACTCAGGAATTGAGCAGCAACTACCGAGAGTTCATTCAAAATATGCAGTAGCTAGTGGCTCACAATAATAGGAATGGAGCGATTCAAGATCGCTTCATCCTTTAGTTCAGGTTTTAACGAGTTCTAGCTTAAGCAATATTAGCAGCAACTAAACTCACTATCGCATCGATGTGATCATCTCGATCATTTAACGCGGGAATATAATGATATTGTTCGCCGCCAGCTTCAATAAATATTTCCCTGTTTTCACTTTCTAGTTCTTCCAAGGTTTCCAAACAGTCAGCTGAAAAAGCAGGGCTCATTATCGCAATGTTTTTAATACCTTGTGCCGGTAAACTTGCTAAGGTTTCATCAGTATAAGGTTTTAGCCATTCGGCCTTACCAAAACGCGATTGGAAGGTTTGAATGTAATCTTCTTCGCCGTAGCCTAATTCTGCCACTAAAAGCTCTGTAGTGCGCTGACAATAGTCATAATAAGGGTCGCCAGCCTTGTGAAATAGCTTTGGCATACCGTGATAAGAAAGCACTAACTTATCAGGTTTACCATTGGCGCTAATATATTCATTCACACTATTGGCTAAGGCTTTTATATAAAGTGGGTTATCGTGATAACTGCTAATAAAATGCAAGCTTGGTACCCAACGCCACTTAGTTAATACTTTCGCGATAGCGTCGAAAGTAGAGCCAGTAGTTGGCCCTGCATATTGCGGATACAAGGGCGTTACTATGATGTTATTAATGCCTTGCTGCTGAAAGTTATTTAGCGCGCTTTCTATTGATGGTTCACCGTAACGCATAGCAATATCAACCACCACGTCATTTTCAGCATATTGCTGCGCTAACTTCGCCTTAAGCTTAACTTGCTGCTGCTTAGTGATAGCCAGTAAAGGGGAGCCTTGCTCGGTCCAAATACTTTGGTAGAGTTTGGCCGATTTACTTGGCCGAACACGCAAAATAATACCATGTAAGATGATCAGCCATACTAAGCGTGGAATTTCCACCACACGAGCATCTGATAAAAACTCTTTCAAATAGCGGCGAACAGAACTTGTTGTTGGTTGCTCAGGCGTACCTAAATTAGTTATTAATACGCCCGTTTTTGCGGGTTTATCTAAACTGTTGGCTAAGTTGCCGGTAAAACGCGCCATATTGTTATAAATCCTACTAAAAAAAAGTGATGCTAACTTAACAGGTTAATACCCTTAGCTAACATCACACTTTTATATTTAAATTAAACGACTGATCTTATCATCCTGAATATTCAGGTGCACTGCTGTTAAGGTACTACGCTATCAATCAATAATGAGATCACAGCTGCGCTATTTACATCAACATTTAGCTGCTCTGCTTTAAAGTCGCCCGGCTTAATGCCCGCACCACCTTTTTGAGAAATAATCGCGTAAAGGTGCACATTGTCAACATCGCTTAACTTGGCTTGTGGGCTCATCGCACGGGCATCATTTAGCACAACCGTAGTTGGTAAATCGCTAGCATTAATTTTAACAGCGGCAACGGGCATACGAGAGCCGTCAGTTGGCGTTGCATAAATAAATACCACCTTATCATCACCTGAGCTAAGTTTATCCATAATCGTTTCACTGAGGTTAACCTCAACCGTTAATTGCGGACCTGAACTCGCTTGCTCTGTACTTGCTGCTTGCGCGTTATTAGACGAGCCATCGGTTAGCGACAAACGATTTTTCGCTTCTAAAATAGCTTCTTGCAAGGCACCAATATTGACACTTTTACGGCCAGAATCAACCACTCGCTGCCAAGAATCAATGGCTTGCTGATAGTTTTGTCCAATAAAATTATGCATGCCTAATAAAATATTAGTTGAAGGGTCTGCTGGGTCTAACGCTAACGCTTTATCAATAAGCCCTTGTACTTGTGGTGTGATCTGCTGCTCGTTTTTATAATATAAAGCCTGCGCTTTAGCGCCAAATAAATCGGCATGTTCACCGTCAATTCGAATCACTTGATCAAAAGCATTAAGCGCGCTGTCAAAGTCACCTAAACCCACCAATGCTTGACCTAGGCTATACCAGGTTTCTGAGTTTTCTGGGTCTTGTTGAGTTTGCTCTTGTAGTTTTTGCACCCGTAAAATGGCTTGCTGACTTTCGTCTAACTGGCCATGAGCATCAGCTGCGCTTTGCTGTGGTGGCTGAGAAAGCTCTTCATAAGCGCCTATTTTGGTATACAAGGCAAAGCTAAAGACTAAAACAAAAATACTGATGCTTACGGGCCAAAATATTGAAAAGTGCTTTCTGCGGGCATCAAATTCTTGCGCGGCATTTTTATTACCTTCAATATCTTGAAGTAAGCTTTTATTAAGCTCTTCAAGCAAGTATTGATGATTTTCTTCATCAATACTGCCTTGCTGAAAATCACGTTCTATTTCAGCTTTGTGAGCATGATAAAGCTCAACATTGGTTTCGTCTCTAAAGTTAGGCTCTTCACCCGATGCGTTCTTTGATACTTCGCTGCTTTGACGTAAAAAAGGTAACCATACAACAGCTAAAATAAGCAGTAAAAAGCAAACGATGGTAATGATTAATTCGATCATAATAATTATTTATCTTTTAAAATTTGATTAAGTTTATCTTGCTGTTCAGTTGATAATTCTTGTTTTTCTTGAGCTTTAGGTTTGCGCCTAAGCATAACGATAACTATGACAACGCCGATCAGTAAAAACACCACCGGACCAAACCATAAAACGTAAGTGAGACTAGAAACCTTAGGACGATATAAAACAAACTCACCGTAACGCTCAACCATAAAGTTAACGATTTCAGAATCGGCTTTACCTAGCTCCACCATTTCGTAAACTTCTTGGCGTAAATCAACGGCTATTTGTGAGTTTGAGTCAGCCAAGTTTTGGTTTTGGCATTTAGGGCAACGCAGCTCTTTTACCAATGATTGATAACGTTTTTGCGAAACATCATCTTTAAAAACATAGGTTTCTACAGGGCTGGCATTAACGTTAAACATAGTTAAGCTGGCCAGCGTTAATAAACACACTCGAATAAAAAGCATAGATTAAGTCCCTTTTCTTTTTTCAGCTTCAATCGTAGCAATTAATGGCTCAAACTCTTTCTGCCAAATGCGTGCATCAATTGGACCAGCATAACGTTTGCGAATAATGCCGTTATGATCAATTACAAAGGTTTCTGGGGCAGCAAACACACCTAAATTCACGGTGAGTTTACCGGTATCGTCAAAGGCTGAAAATACATATGGGTCGCCCAGTTTATCAAGCCACTCTTGGGCTAGTTCACGTTCGTCATCATAATTTAAACCATAGAGACTAAAGCGATTACTTTTAGCTAAATCAAGTAAATACGGGTGCTCAAAACGACAAGACGGACACCAAGTCCCCCAAACGTTTAGCAGAACAATATCGCCTTTAAGATCTTTTTCAGTAAAAGTTACGTTGGCATCTTTTACTGGCGTTAGTGAAAACGCCGGCAACTTTTTACCTATCATCGCTGAAGGCATTGCCTGTGGGTTTAAAAATAAGCCCCGGTATAATACTACGCCTAAAGCAATAAAGAGCACCAAGGGTAGAAATCGAATTAATTTACTCATATTTCACTCATAACCTAATGATTTTCAGCTAGTTTACTAGTTACAGCAGAACTAGCTACACTTGCTTGTTCGCCGGCTTTAACTTTTTTTCGACGACGATAGCGTTTATCAAACATGGCAACTGTACCACCTAGCCCCATGAAAATAGCCCCCAACCAAACCCAACGAATAAAAGGTTTAAAGTGAACACGAATCGCCCAGGCATTATTAGGAAGTGGGTCACCTAAAGCAACGTAGATATCACGGAATAACCCGGGATCTATACCCGCTTCAGTCATGCCCATAGTTTGCACTAAATACGAACGACGTTCTGGTTTTAATAAGGTTACAAAGTCACCGTCATCATAAACACTAATTTGGCCTTGCTCGGCGTTGTAGTTTGGCCCTTTAACGTTTTTAATCCCGTCAAAACCAATATCGTAACCTGCAACATTTACTTGTTCGCCAGGCAGCATTTTCACATTCACTTCAAGCTCGTAAGTAGACACCATAGTAACGCCAACAATAGTTACGGCAATGCCCATATGCGCTAGGGTCATACCAATTTGGCTACGGCTAACTTTAGCTATTGATAATGAACCATTGGCTTGTTTCATTTGGTTGGTTAAGTCTTTAATCACCACTAACGCCACCCAACAAGCTAGCGTGATGCCCATGCTTACTAATAAATTAAACTCGCCCGCATAAAGAAACGGGAAAACCAAACCAAAAGCAACACTGGCAATAGATACAAAACTTAACTGTTTACGTAGTTCACCTTGCTTGGCTTTTTTCCAACGAATCAGTGGCCCTATACCCATAATGACAAAGAGTATACTCATAATAGGAATAAACACCGCGTTGAAATACGGAGGTCCTACTGAAATTTTCCCCATGCCCATGGCATCAACTAATAGCGGATAAAGTGTACCTAGTAATACCGTTACACAGGCAACTACTAAAATAATGTTACACAGTAATAGTGCTGTCTCACGCGAATACAAAGCAAAGCGGCTGAAGTTACTAACGTTCGATGCTCTAAAAGCATACAAGGTTAACGAGCCGCCAACAGCAAGTCCTAGCAGTACAAGAATAAAGAAACCACGACTTGGATCTGAAGCAAAAGAATGTACCGAAGTAATAACGCCAGAGCGTACTAAGAAAGTGCCTAACAGACTTAAACTGAACGCGAAAATAGAAAGTAATACTGTCCAGTTTCTAAATGCACCACGTTTTTCAGTAACCGCTAATGAATGAATAAGCGCAGTACCAACTAACCAAGGCATAAAGGAAGCGTTTTCTACAGGATCCCAAAACCACCAACCGCCCCAACCAAGTTCGTAATAAGCCCACCAACTACCTAAAGCGATACCTAAAGTTAAGAATACCCAAGCACCTACCGTCCACGGACGAGACCAACGCGCCCATGCCGCATCCATTTTTCCGCACATTAGCGCAGCAATGGCAAAAGCAAAAGCCACAGCAAACCCAACGTAACCTAAATACAGTAATGGCGGATGAACAATTAAACCAACGTCTTGTAATAGCGGATTTAAGTCGCGCCCTTCCATTGGAAAGTTCGGTAATAAGCGATCAAATGGGTTTGACGTTAATAAGGTAAAGGCCATAAAACCAACAGCGACCATGCCTAAAACAGCTAAAACACGAGCAATAAAGCCCTCATCAATATCTTTACTGAATTTGGCAACCGCCATGGTCCATGCAGTTAACGAGAATACCCATAATAATAATGAGCCTTCATGTCCGCCCCAAACCGCACTTATTTTAAAATAATAAGGCAAGAGGCTATTAGAGTGACTGGCAATATATTTAACCGAAAAGTCATCGACCACAAAACTATAGGCGAGAATAATGATACTAATTGAAGTGAACGCAAACATGCCAAACGTTAATGGCTTGGCATAGGTTAGTAATTTTTTATTGCGACTAAGCACCCCCATCATAGGAATAATGCTTAAACAAATGGCAAACGCCATGGCAACAATAAGGGCGAAATGCCCTAACTCAGGTATCATTCGACTCTCCGATCTTTAACTTGATTTTTACAAGGTAAAAAGATTGTTTTAAACAACATAAGGAAGCTTGGCAATTAGGCGTTAGACAAGTTTACGTAAATCACTATCGCCTTAAAAGTTTAACAAGCGCCCTTTAAGTAAAAATTTGCAGCAATTCTATCATCATATGAGAAAATAATTCATCGATAATGCCAGCAAAATTTTGTAACGATTAATATCGTATCGGCATAGTATGATATTAAGATTGTTTGTAGTACGATCTAAATCAAATCAAATGTGATAAAAATCAATTACTATTTTAGCGCTTATTACCCGTAACCAAAAAGTTGAAACCATTGCCTAGCACAACATTGCCGCTTATTAGCGCTGAAAACTTAACTTGCATCAGAGAAGACCGAATATTGTTTGAACAGCTCAATACAGAGATTCAAGCGGGTGATATTGTGCAAGTTGAAGGGCCAAATGGTGCAGGAAAAACCAGTCTATTAAGAATTCTTGCTGGCTTATCAATGCCTTTTGAAGGCAAAGTGCTTTTTAAAAATCAATCTATTACGGCAAATAGAGAAGGTTTTCATCAAAACTTATTATACCTTGGCCACTTACCTGGGGTAAAAGGTGAAATGACCGCGCAAGAAAACCTTGAGTTTAATCTGGAGCTGCACGGTTTAAATAAAGATGATGCTGAACAAACTCTAGAAAAAGTAAATTTATTAGGATTTGAAGATGCCTTAGCTTCACACTTAAGTGCTGGTCAGCATCGCCGCATTGCTCTAGCTAAATTATGGCAAAGCCAAGCGCCTATTTGGATTTTAGATGAACCTTTTACCGCCATTGATAAATTAGGGGTAAAAAAGCTTGAACAACTTTTTGTTGAGCATGCCGCAAAAGGTGGCTGCGTTATTTTAACCACCCATCAAGACTTATCACTTGATCCTGAACTCGTCAAAAAAATCACTTTGACTTACCGTTTTTATTAGGACGCCATAGACAATGCCTGAACAAAATCCCCTGTCCTATCGCGCCGCCTTTAACCTAATTATTAAACGCGATTTAAAAATAGCTTTTCGCCATAGTGACGACATAGTTAACCCGCTATTGTTTTTTATTATTGTGGTTACTTTATTTCCATTAGGTATTGGCCCAGAGTCTACCACTTTAGCGCGCATTGCCCCTGGCATTATTTGGGTAGCGGCGCTACTTTCAACCTTATTATCGTTAGATCGCCTGTTTAAATCAGACCACGGCGATGGCTCGCTCGAGCAAATGTTATTAAGCCCACACCCGGTATTTATTTTGGTACTTGCCAAAATTATTGCCCATTGGTTGGTTACAGGTTTACCGCTTATTTTTATCGCGCCACTGCTCGCGGTGTTGCTGCATTTAAATGAAAACAGCTACGGCGCCCTAATGTTAACCCTAGCCTTAGGCACGCCAATTTTAAGTTTATTAGGCGCTATTGGTGTTGCCCTAACCGTCGGTATAAAAAAAGGCGGTGTATTATTAAGTTTACTGGTACTGCCTTTATATATACCGGTATTAATATTTGCGACTAGTGCCATCGATACCGCGGCAATGAACTTACCCTATAGCGGCCAACTTGCTATAATTGCCGCACTATTTTTTGGTTCATTAACTTTAGCCCCATTTGCTGTTAGCGCAGCATTAAAAGTGAGTACAAACTAACATGTGGAAATGGTTACACCCTTATGCGAATCCTGAAGTGACTTACCACTTCACAGGCAAACTTATCCCTTGGTTTAAATATTTAAGCTTAGCGCTGTTATCGGTTGGTTTAGTATGGGCGTTAGCCTTCGCACCTGCTGATTACCAACAAGGTGATAGTTTTAGAATTTTCTACATTCATGTGCCTGCGGCCTCACTGTCAATGGGTATTTATTTCGGTATGGCCATTGCTGCTTTTTCAAGCTTAGTGTGGCAATTGAAATTAGCCGATGCTTCAGCTGCGGCAATGGCGCCAGTTGGCGCGGTATTTACCGCCATCGCTTTATTTACCGGTGCTGCTTGGGGTAAACCTATGTGGGGTACTTGGTGGGTATGGGATGCACGCTTAACATCAGAGCTTATTTTATTATTTCTTTATTTAGGGGTTATTGCCCTGCACAACGCCTTTGAAGATAAAAACCTCGCCGGTAAAGCCGCAGGCATTTTAACCTTAGTTGGCGTAATTAATTTACCCATTATTAAGTATTCAGTGGAATGGTGGAATACCCTTCATCAAGGCTCTACCGTGAGTAAACTTGGCAAACCGTCAATGTCGTTAGATATGTTATGGCCATTTTTGTTTACCTTTTTTGGTTTTGCTTTTTTAGTGGCAGTGATTGTTTGCATACGTTTTCGCACTGAAATTTTAGCGCGTAACAGCATGCGTCCTTGGGTGAAGTCACTCGTTTTAGCGGAGAGTAAATAATGCAATTTGACAGTATTTCAGCATTTTTTGCCATGGGCGGTTACGGCTTTTATGTATGGTTATCATACGGCGTAAGTGCGTTGTTATTAGTCTTACTTGTAATTAATAGTAAGTTAAGAAATAAAACGATTAAAAAACATATCGCCCAGAAACAAAAAAGAGAGCAAAAACTTCGCCAAGCGGCTAAGCAACAAGCTCAAGACACAACTAAAAACATTGACCAATCATCAGAAAAAACTCATCAGGACAGTGATGCTAAAGAGGTATTATCATGAATCCAAGACGTAAAAAACGCTTAACCATAGTTGCTGCAATTCTTATCGGCTTAGGCGTTGTAGCTGGTTTAGTTTTGTACGCACTAAGCCAAAATATCGACTTATTCTACAAGCCATCAGAAGTTCATTACGGTAAAGAAGACACCGGCATTAAACCTATTGACGGCCAACGCTTACGCATTGGTGGCTTGGTTGTGCCGGGCAGTGTTATTCGTGATGAACACAGCTTAAAAGTAAGTTTTAGGCTGACCGATATGAATATGCCAATAGAGTTTAAAGACTCAGATCCTATGGTAACGGTTAAATATGACGGAATTTTGCCTGATCTATTTCGTGAAGCACAAGGCATTGTCGCCAATGGCGTTCTCAGCGATAACAATATCATTGAAGCCAGTGAAGTTTTAGCCAAGCATGATGAAAATTACGTGCCAAAAGAGTTAGCAGATAGTGCCGGTGAAAAGCACGATAAACTGAGCTATAGCGAAGAACAGTTAAAACAAAACTAAGCCTAATTTGGACGATTTAAGCCAAAGCAGCCAAAAGGCTGCTTTTTTATTGCCTTAAAGTCGCTTTTTAAATGCTAGGGTCTGTGAATTTCAACGCTTTTATGCGAACATACGCGCCGATTGTTACCTAGTGATATCCTTAAAATTATTACTCATAAAACGTAACACCCAGTTAATATATTGTTATTACCCTAATGAGTTGATGAACAAGGAAATTAAAGTGCTAACTCACCTAAAACTTATCTATAGAGCTATTCTCTTGTTCAAACATCAGTCATTAAAATTCATATTTATAGTGCTTAGCCTATCTTGCTTTAATGCGTGGGCTGATAGTGAAAAACCTTGCCCTGAAAAAAGCTGCAATAACACAGCTACAGTCAACAGCAATGAAAAGACCAACAGTGACGATATCCTGTTAGAGCCTATTTACCGCACGCTACCAACAAATTCAATTTGGAATAATGAAACCGTTGCTGACGACTTTTATGAGTCTCCTTACCAGCTATCAATTTTCAACCCTAAAAATGGTGAAGACTCTGACAGACTGTGGTCGCAAAGTAAGGCTATATTTACCTATGGTTTTGGTGTAATCGGTATTATTGCGCTGCTACCTGAAGATGTATCGAACTGGGAACGTGGTGAAATATTTGGTAAATGGGGCGAAAATGTTAAAGCAGGCCCAGTTTGGGATCGTGATGGTTTAGGCATTAACCTTGTAGGCCACAGCTATTTTGGCGGCGTTTATTATCAAGTTGCTCGTAAGTCTGGTTACCGTCAATGGGACGCCTTCATGTATTCAGTATTAGGCTCCACCTTTTACTGGGAATATGGTATTGAAGCATTTGCAGAAGTACCATCGATTCAAGACTTAGTCATTACGCCAGTTATTGGTTGGGCATACGGTGAGTGGGCTTTTCAAACTGAACAAAGCATTTTAAGAGATGGCGGCACTGTTTGGGGCTCTGATACTTTAGGCAGTATTTCACTAGCAATTCTCGACCCAATAGACAGTATTAGCTCAGGGGTTAACAACTGGTTTGGTCATGAGGTTTTTGTTGCCGGTACTGGTTACCTTAATGCAAGAGAAATTCCTATTGGTGTTAATGGTGACACTGAGTCGTTATTCCAGCTTGGCGTAACTTATCAATTTGGTAGCGGCAAGAAAATGAATAAACCTTATAACTACAACGAGCCGGTACAACATAAAAATGATCCGGTAGATACCAGCATTATCGGTATATCACTTGGCTATGGTTACGTAAACTTAGACCAAACATGGGAAGTAGGTAACGACCATTTTAATACCATATCGTTAGGCTTGTATTTTTCTAAGGCATTCTCTGCAAGGCTAAGTTACGACAAGGGGACTTTCTTTAATAAATACAGTGCCGACAAAGTCGTTTATGAAAACTACAATGTCAATGCCCAATACTATTTTAATACCGAGCATAATTTACGCCCTTATGTTATTGGCGGTTTTGGTGAAATGATGCGCGATAAAGATATCGAGAAAAAAACCTTTCAAACCCACTTGGGCTTAGGTTTGCATTATCAACTAACTAAGAACTTAGCCATTCAAGCTGACAGTAAAAGATTCTTTAGCAGCTCAGCTAATACCTTAGAAACCAGCTTCACTACCTCAATTGTTTACCGTTTTGCTAGCGGCGAATAACAAAAATAAAGCTTAGCTTAGTAGCAACAATACTGAGCTAAGCCCTTTTACCCCTCCTTTTCTCACCAACTCTTGCTGCTAAAAATTAACTTTAACAGCACTAAAGCTGCGTAATAGTTACACTAAAAATTACTGAAACTCGCATCTTCAACAACACGCGGTATATAATTAAGTCACTAATAATAAAAACTGTTAAGCCTTTGGTTTATCAGTACTGTGTACAGGTTCTCGCATGCATAAATTAACTTGGCTTTTGTTGGTTGTTTTCTTTTCAGGTTGCGCCACAATTGGTTTATATGAGTTTGATAAGCGTTTTGGCCAAGCCGATGTTAATAATCGCACCAGCAATCAACCTGAAAATAAAAACCTGCAGCAAAACTTTACTAAACAAATAAAGCCAATTATCGACTCCCGCTGCGTGGTTTGTCACGGCTGTTACGACGCACCATGCCAGTTAAAGCTAGAAACACCTATTGGCCTCGAGCGTGGTGCTAGTAAAATTAAAGTTTATGATGGCGATAGACTCAAGACCTTAACTCCCAGCAACTTTATTGAAGATATTGACGATGTTGCCCATTGGCGCTCACAAGGTTTTTTCCCAGTACTCAATGAGCGAATGCAAAACCAAGCGGCCAATACTCAGGCCAGTGTTTTTTACCAAATGTTGGCGCTTAAAAAAGCACATCCGCTGCCTAATGATGCTTTGCTTGATGACAGCTTTGATCTCAGTTTAGATCGCACACAGCAATGCCCGACCATAGAAGAATTTGAGCAATACAAAAAAGCCACACCTTTAGCTGGCATGCCTTATGGTTTACCGGGTTTAAACGAGCAAGAACATCAAATTTTAAGCAAATGGCTTGAACAAGGTGCGACGAGTTATATTGATAACAGCATCAGCGCAGACGAGCAATTGATGGTGGCTCGCTGGGAAGAGTTTTTAAATGGTGACAGCTTAAAACAACAATTAATTGCCCGCTACCTTTATGAACACCTCTATCTGGCCAATCTTTATTTCTCATCAGATGACTACCGCTTCTTTAAATTGGTACGTTCAAGCACACCCGTTGGCGAAGCCATTAAGCCGATTATCACTCGCAGACCCTTTGATGATCCTAAGGTTGACAGGGTTTATTATCGCCTTAAGTTAAATACCAATACCATTATTGCTAAACGTCATATGCCTTATCGCTTTGATCTAGATAAGCTCACCCGTTACCAAAGCTTATTTTTATTACCTAATTACCAAGTTACGCAGCTACCTAGCTATCAGTTAGCGTCGGCTTCCAACCCGTTTAAAACTTTTAAAGACTTACCGGTTAAGTCTCGTTATCAGTTTTTACTCGACGAAGCGCAGTTCACTATTATGAACTTTATCAAAGGGCCGGTGTGCCGAGGACAAATAGCGCTCAATGTGATCAATGATCATTTTTGGGTGTTTTTTAATAATCCCGACAATATCGATCTTTTCCATATTGACCAATTTCTTGCAACTCAAACCGAGCATTTAAAATTGCCCGCAGCCACCAGTAAAGGAGTATTGTCTATTTTTAATTGGCAAGATTATGCCAAACAGCAACAAGCCTATCTTGATTCAAAAATGGCTTATATTGAGTCATTAACATCACAAAAAAGTAAACTCGACTTAAACTTGGTTTGGTCTGGAAATGGCAACCCGAATGCCGCATTAACTATTTTCAGACACTTTGACAGCGCTTCAGTACGTAAGGGCGCGATTGGCAATAAACCTAAAACCGCCTGGGTTATTGACTACCCCTTAATGGAGCGTATTCATTATTTATTAGTTGCTGGTTTTGATGTTTATGGCAATGTTAGCCACCAACTTAAAACCCGCTTATATATGGACTTTTTACGGATGGAAAGCGAAAGTAATTTTATCGCTTTTTTACCCCAAAAGCAGCGCCGCTCAACCTTTGAAAGCTGGTATAAAGAAACCGATAATGCCATCGCTGGTTATAGTTATGGTGCACAAGGTTCGGCACTACCGCAGAGTAATATTGCTTATAAAACGGCAGATCCAAAGAATGAGTTAATGACTTTATTAACTCAGCACGTTAAAAAATCAACCACAGACAAAATAACCATTAAAGCCAGTGATGACTACAGCCAGCACTTGCTTCGCTTAAGCCAAGTTAAAGGGAAAAGCATTTCTTTATTACCACAAACCAGCTATGTGCGAGTTCACCAAGGTGATAAACAGCATTTTTACACCCTGATTAATAATAGCGATCATAGCAATGTTGCCCATTTATTTTTAGAGGCTCAGCGTCGCCTTCCTGAAAACGATACTTTAACCGTTGCTAAAGGCATTGTTGGTACTTACCCTAATGCCTTTTTTGATATTGAAGCTGGTGAACTTGCAAGTTTTATCAGCAGTATTCAAGCCATCAACACAGCAGATGATTACCGCCGCTTAAAAGATGACTATAGCGTGCGAAGAACCTCTAATAATTTTTGGCAATTTGCAGATAATTTACACGCTTGGTATAAAAAAAACCAACCACTTGAATTTGGCTTGCTCGATTTTAATCGCTTAGAGAATAAATAAGCTATAGTGTTGCCAGCTTTAGAAGCAGCCATAAAAAATAAAATAGGCTAAGCTATTTATTTCTCGAAAGAATTTTTTCGTTGTAAAAAGTTAAGCGAAAAAAAAGCTTGGTTTTAAGGAAAAATGGTCATTTCTAGCTATAGTTAAAAAAGTGCCGCTGATAAAAAACACCTAAAAATGGCACTTTGTATTAGCTCTCATTTTATTCGCTAGGGAAATATTATGGCTCGCGTAGTTTTATTGCTCTGTTTTTGCTTGCCAATGCAAGCATTTGCTTATGATGGCGACAAGCTATCGATCACAACTCCTCCTCAAAAGGTCACTATAATCAACAATGACTTAGGCATTTATAAGCAAACGAAATTAGTAAATCAAGAAGCTAAACCACTGGTCAATCATTCCACTGTCCAAATTACTAGTGGTGAATTCAGACAAAACAAAGTACTCAGTCAAACCAATTTCATTGAAGAACAAAATTTAAGTGAGATTATCGGCGGAAGTACCACTTATCAATTAGGACGCTTTAGTGCAGAAACCGGTATTATTAACAAATCTGCCGTAAAAACCACAGCACAAACTACAGGGCTTGCTGAGCAAAAACAGTTTTTTTTACAAGGTACTTATGTCGTTGTTCAACAAGAAAAGTTAAATATTGCCGTATTAGCAAAAATTGAAGCTTTTGAAGATGGTTATATTCAAGTAAATAACGAACTTGAATTTAGCAGTATTAATAAGGAGCAAGAGCCGCTAACCAACACCACATTAGGCTTTATTGGCTCTTATGCTATTTCACCACGCTGGGCGATTGTTGGCTCAATAACGACCAGCCAAAGTAATACCGAGGAAGTGTCAGGGTTTATAGAAAGTGATACCAATCATTCAGCTTTAATTGGCACCACATATTCTTTCTAAATTAACGAATTAAGTTAGATGTTTAACCTATGCTACAGAAGAGTTAAGGATGTAACCTTTACCCCACACTGTTTCAATTTTAGTTTTTTTCATGCCTTTTTTAGCTAACTTGTCACGCAACGTAGAAATACGAACATCAATAGTGCGCTCTAAGCCGTTATATTCACGACCTAATAGCAAGTTATAAATTTGGTCACGGGTTAATACTTTACCTTCATTGCTTAACAGCAATAAAAGTAATTGGAATTCAAAACCACTTAAGCGGATATTTTGTCCCTTAACCTTACACTGTTGAGATTGTGGAAACAGAGCGATATCGCCAACTTCAATTTTTTCCGGTGCTTGCTCTTCACCCTGCTGCGAAAGTCGGCGTGTTAGTGCTTCAATGCGGGCCTTTAAAATATTAATAGAAACAGGTTTAATTAAATAATCATCTGCCCCTAAACCTAACGCGGTAATTTGGTCACTTTCACTATTTCGTGCAGTTAAAATTAATAACGGGCCTTTAAAAGCTTCACGAATTGTTTGGCAAAGACCAAAACCGTCAACACCGGGTAAGCTAATATCAAGTAAGATAATTTCAGGCTGGTGATTCATTACAGCATTGTGGGCACTTTCGCCACAAAAAACTTGATGCACAGTATAGCCGACTCGCTCTAACGAAGACTTCAATAAAGCCGATACCATACGATCACTTTCTATTAATAGAATAGAAAACGATGTGTTTGGAACATCGATAGGGGCTTTTACCTGTGATTCACTTTGCTCAGGAAGTGATAACATTCTTCTCTCCGTTATTTGCGCTTAAACATACATCAGACGTAGTTTAAAGGAAGAGAGAACAAGGCACTGTAACTAAAGTGTAATCTTGAGAAGGTGTTTTGTTACTTCACTTGAGTAATTACTTCAATCAACTACAAGCTTGTACATAGGAACAATAACAATAGGTTGATAAAGTGATAAGAATCAATAGCATTAGCGCATAGACAAAAACAACAATGTTAAAAGTTAATACGCAAGATAATTTTATTGTAAAAAAATCAAGCTTTCATTTTATCATTTAATCCTTTCGTAGTTTTATTTTAATGAGAAATATTACAAATACCCAAGGTATTTTATCCCCTATTTACGCTAGATACGCTACCACCACTAAGCATGTTATAGATATGTTAACAATAGCAGGTAATTTCCCGCTCAAATAAACCACAAAACACGGCGGTTATTAACACAGGAAAATTCAACTTATAGGTCATCAAAAACTATCAAGTCATTAAAAAAACCGGCAGCAAAGTTAAGCAATAAAAAAGCCTACCAAAAATTGGTAGGCTTAAATGAAATTGCCAGCGAAGAAAATTACCGATTAAAAATAGTAATTAAAATAACTCGTCTTCAATATCAAACAGGGTATCGCAGCCCGATTTTGCCGAAGCGATTAAGCTATGACGACGAGGTAATAATTTCGCAAAATAATAACGTGATGTTTTAATTTTACTTAAATAAAAGTCGTCACCTGAGTCTTGTTTAGCTAATGCCACTTCTGACATTTTAGCCCACATATAAGCCATGGCGGTATAACCAAACACATGTAAATAGTCATTAGCGGCTGCACCTAATTCGTTGGTATTATTGGCTGCGGCTGATAAAACATCTGTGGTTAAGTTTTCTAAATCCGTAATAGCAACACCTAGTGGCTGAATAAACTCTTGCATATTTTCTGCGTCAGTTTCGCTAATATAGGCTTTAACTTCATCAACAAAAACCTTCATTAACGCGCCTTTACTACCTGCTACTTTACGCGCCATTAAGTCCATGGCTTGCACGCCATTAGTACCTTCATAAATTTGAGCGATACGAGTATCACGCACTAATTGCTCTTGGCCCCATTCACGAATATAACCATGACCACCAAAAACTTGTTGGCCGGCAACTGCTGATTCAAAGCCCATATCAGTAAAAAATGCTTTTGCTACAGGTGTCATTAAAGCAACTAAGGCATCACCTTTTTGCTGCTGTTCACCTTCCGCATAAGTAGCAAGATCTAACTGCATGGCAATGTATGTAGAAAGTGCTCGGCTACCTTCATTTAACGCCTTCATGTTTAATAACATACGACGAACATCGCCATGCACCATAATAGAGTCAGCTGCTTTATCAGGGCTTTTCGCGCCAGTTAATGAACGTCCTTGAATACGGTCTTTGGCATATTCTAAAGCATTTTGATAAGAACGAACCGCAGCGCCTAAACCTTGAATGCCAACGCCAATACGTTCAAAGTTCATCATGGTGAACATACAAGCTAAACCTTTGTTTAACTCACCAATTAAATAGCCTTGTGAGTCATCAAAGTTCATTACACAAGTTGATGAGGCATGAATCCCCATTTTATGTTCAATTGATCCACAGCTAACATTATTGGCTTCACCTAATGATTCATCATCATTAACGTTATATTTAGGCACCAAGAATAAAGATATGCCACGTGGCCCTGCTGGTGCATCAGGTAATTTGGCTAAAACCAAATGAACAATATTTTCTGTTAAGTCGTGCTCACCACCGGTGATGAAGATTTTATTCCCGGTAATTCGATAACTACCATCGTCTTGCGGAATCGCTTTGGTACGGATCATACCAAGGTCGGTACCAGCATGTGATTCAGTAAGACACATACTTGCCGCCCACTCACCCGCATACATACGAGTTAAGTATTTTTCTTTCAGTGCTTCACTACCATGTTTTGCCAATGATAAACCAGCGCCCGCGGTCAGGCCGGGATAAAGTGAAAAAGAGATATCGGCTGAACATAACATTTCTTCATGCAATGCCGTGATCATTTTCGGCATGCCCATACCGCCGTATTCGGGCTCACCACCTAATGCTGACCAACCGCCTTCAGCATATGTTTTAAAAGCATTTTTATAGCCCGGAGCTGTTGTTACAACGCCGTCTTTAAAGCTGACGCCAATTTCGTCGCCTTGGCGTGAAAGTGGTGCTATTTCTTGTTCCGCTATTTTGGCGCATTCTTGTAAAATTGCATCAGCGGTATCACGGTCAACCCGCTCAGCTAATTTTGGTAATGACTGCCACAACTCATCAGATTTAAATACGTCATATAATAAAAAACTCATATCCTTTAACGGAACTTGATACTCAGCCACAACTCTCTCCTCGAAGCGAAATTTATTCTAGGCAATGATTTAAACAATCATTTCAAACACTCGTTTGAATATACAGAAATATTAAAAAATGTAAAGTAGAATCGATATTTTCATGGTGCTTAAAAAATATTAGGTTAAGATTAAAAATAGGGTTAACTAAATACTAAGAATAATTGCATGAATTATATGAGATTTGCGCTGGCATTTATTTTGATGATGCCAATAATGCTATATGCCAAGCAAATTAGTTTTAATCGCAGCAAAGTTGACAATAATTATCAGTTTTCCTATCAATGGCTAGACGCTCAAAAACAAAACCAGCAATTAAGTTTTGCCATCAATAAAAAAGCGCTCTTCGGTAAGTTTAGAAACTTCAGAAGCTTCAAAGCCGATATCGCCCAGCAGCACGTTATGCATATGGTGCGCAAAAATATAAAACAACAACCCTTTGAAGATGTACAAGTACATTTTGAACAACAAGATAATCAAACCGTGGTCACCTTAAGCAGTAACAACGATAGCGCACTAAATAAAGCCAAACAGCAACTAGCCAAATTAAAGCAAGCAGCCACTAAGCAGTACTTAACAGAGAATTTTTATCATAGCTTTAATACCTATGACCAAACCTCTGGCATAAAGCCTGATCACGTTCGAATTGCAAATCAGTCAATTGTTGATTTAAAGCCACTTAAGCCTATTTTATTAGAAAAGGTATCGGTTAAAAATATTCGCAATGCCAGTAACTTCACCTTAGGTTTTGTGCAAAGTATTCCTTATTCAACACTTGAATCAAGACGAACTTCATCAGGTGCCGGCTTTAACCCACCACTTAAATTACTTTATGAAAATCAAGGTGATTGCGACAGCAAGGTTACTCTTACTGCAGCATTGTTGAGAAGCTTAATGCCACGAGTAAAAATGGTGATGGTATTTATTGACCAACATGCCCTAATTGGCGTTAATGTTAGCACCACCGGCGATGAAAGTATTATCGAACATGAAGGTGTGGTTTACGTATTAGGTGAACCCACCGGCCCAGAGTTAATGAACCTAGGTGAAATATCTGACACTTCAGACGCAGCCATTGCTAATGGTCATTACAGCGTAGAAAATTATCACGCGGTAATGACCAAAAAATAATTAACCAGCCTAAAAAGTACCTTGATTAGTGAACATTTTCAGCCATAACAGTATGTTGTAACTGAGCGACCTTATCTTTAGAAAAAAACCGATACAGCACAGGTAAAACAAACAAGGTTAATAGTGTCGCAGTAAACAAGCCACCAACAATTACACTAGCTAATGGACGTTGAATTTCTGCACCAACACCACTAGACATTAACATTGGAATTAAACCTAACGCTGAGGTTATCGCGGTCATTAATACCGGCCTTAATCGAGAAGTAGCGCCTTCAAATATTGCGTTATCAATATACTGCCCTGCTTTAATGCGCTGATTAATACTGTCGACCATAACAACACCATTAAGCACGGCTACGCCAAATAAAGTGATAAAGCCAACCGAGCTAGGAACCGATAAATATTGCCCCGACCAATAAAGTGAAAATACACCGCCAATAACTGCCAAAGGAACATTCACCAAGATCAGCATCGCTTGCGATATTGAGCCAAAAGCAAAATAAAGCAGCAAGGCAATTAAGCCCAAAGATATTGGCAATACAATTATTAGCCTTGCTTGCGCACGTTGCTGATTTTCAAATTGCCCGCCAATAGCCACGGTATAGCCAGGAGCAAGTTTTACTTTATCAGCGATAGCTTGGCGAATATCAGCAACAACACTGCCCATATCACGCCCTTGCACGTTAGCTTGAATAACCACTCGGCGCTGAACATCGTCTCGGCGTACTTGCGGCGGACCCGACTCAAAGCTAATATCGGCAACATCGCCTAAACGTACCCAAGCGCCAGAGGGTGATTGCAACCTTAATTCTGCAATAGCTTCACTGTTTTTGCGGTTCTTTTCTTGTAAACGCACATAAATATCGTAGCGTTCATTACCGTTAATTACTTGCCCAGCAGTAACACCACCAAGGCCATTTTGCACCACCGACATAACATCGCCAACCGACAAACCAAAGCGTGATAACTGTTGACGTTTAGGTTTGATCACTAACTGCGCTTCACCAACAATTTGCTCAATGGCGACCCCTTGCGTACCAGCCACTTGCTTAACCACAGCTTCAATTTCTTGGCCTTTTTCAGCTAATTGCGCTAAATCTGGGCCAAATAACTTAATCGCTAATTGCGCTTTAACCCCAGAAAGTAATTCATCAACCCGTGTCGCAATTGGCTGAGAGAAGTTAAATAGTAAGCCGGGAAAACTTTCAAGTTCAAGCTCCATCAACTTTTGTAGTTCAATGCGGTTAGTTGCACTTTGCCATTGCTCGACTGGTTTTAAGCCAATATAGATTTCGATGTTATTAACTGGCTCAGGATCCCCGCCTAATTCAGGTCGTCCAATTCGGCTTAAGGCATATTCCACCTCAGGAAACTTCATCAATTTCTCTTCAATTATTGGCGACACCGACAACGCGGTAGCTAAACTTGAAGAAGGCGCCAAGGTGACCCTTAAATTGATGGTGCCTTCTTCAAGCTCTGGTACAAATTCTGTGCCTATTTTAGGTAAAATCATCAAAGCTGCGCTCACCAATAACACTGCAACAGCCAACACCAATTCTTTATGAGCTATCGCCAGTGCTAAGGTTTTTCGATAACCATGTTCTAACGGTTTAACGACAAAGCTTTGCCGTTGTGTTACGCCTTTTTTAAATAAATAAGTCGCCAAAGCGGGCACAACAACTAAGGCAACAAAGATTGCGCAAATTACCGCTAAAATTATGCTAATCGCCATAGGTTGAAAGAGTTTAGCTTCAACACCTTCAAAGCTAAATAACGGCATAAATACTACTAAGATAATCGCGCCAGCAAAAAATATTGGTCGAGATACTTCTTTACCCGCCAACTTTATCAGCTCAGTAGTACTTACAGCTTTTGTGTTATTTTCACCACTTGCTCGGTTTAGGTGTTTAAAAATATTTTCTACCATTACCACCGAGCCATCAACCAACATACCAATAGCCACGGCAATGCCACCAAGCGACATTAAATTAGCTGATAAATTTAGCCATACCATGATCATTAACGTTAAAGCTATCGCGATAGGAATAGAAATAAGCACTAAGAAAGTTGCGCTTAAGTTCATTAAAAACAGCGCTAAAACAATAGCGATAAAAATGAATGCCAATACCAGCGAAGTTACGACAGTATCAACAGCTTTTACAATTAAATCAGCCTGATCATAAATCGGTTCAAATTTCACCCCCGGTGGTAGTGCTTGACTAATTAATGGCATACGAGCATTAATACCATCAATAGTGGCTTTGGTATTGGCGCCCATGCGTTTTAGCACTATGCCGGAAACTACTTCACCTAAGTGTTCAACTTGACCTTGCTGGTTACGACGAGTCATGGTGACTGCCCCTTGGCGTATTTCACTGCCTAAGGCAACATTAGCAATATCGTCAACGGTGATAACCGTGCCGTCAACAGTTTTCACCGGCACTTGTTTAATATCAGTGATACCGCCTTCACCTCCAGAAAACCAACCGGTACCTCGAATAACTAACTGCTCTTGACCACGATTCATATACCAACCACCAACGTTGGTATTATTGTTTTCTAGGGCAGTAACTACATCGGCTTGGGTAAGCTGATAAGCTAATAATTTACTGGGTTCAATATTCACTTGGTATTGCCTAACATCACCGCCAAACGAAAGCACATCAGTTACGCCGTCAACTGGCATCACCAGTAATTTAACTAGCCAGTCATTTAAGCTACGTAGTGCCATCGCATCATAACCAGAATCTGGCTCGGCAATCAGTAAATATTGAAATACTTGCCCTAAGCCTGAGGTATTAGGTCCCATTTCAGGTATACCGACACCTTGTGGAATTAACTCACGCGCGGCTTGCAAACGCTCAAAAACCAGTTGCCTGGCAAAGTAAATATCAGTGCCCTCTTTAAAAACCACGGTTACACCAGATAAGCCAGTTTTTGAAATAGAACGCACTTGTTCTACGTCAGGCAAGGCATACATTACCGCTTCAATAGGGTAAGTAATTAATTGCTCAACTTCTGCAGCCGCTAATCCCGGAGCTTCAGTATTCACCGCCACTTGTATATTGGTAACATCTGGAAAAGCATCTAAGTTAAGCTTTGGGATAACAAATACCGCTGCAACTATGCTGATAACTAATGCGAGCAATACTAATAGTCGATTATTCACCGACCAATCGGTAATGTTATTAAATAGCGAATTTTTAAATTCGGCTTTATTTATCACTATCTTATTATTCATAATCAGTGACCTCTAGTGGTTGTGCGGATCAAATCCGCCTTTGGCAAGTTCAGACGCAACAAAAAATGCACCTTGGGTCACTACTCGAGTATTTTCTGCTAAGCCAATAATTTCTCTATATATTCCTAAAAACTGTCCAAGCTCTACTTCAACCGCTCGAAACTCGCCTGGATGTTGCTCAACAAATACCGTCCAATCGCCATCACTACTGCGTATTAAAGCAGTTTCAGCCACGGCTAATACCGGCTGCTCAGTTTTAAAGAGAAAGTTCACATCAACAAACATGCCCGGATGCAAACGGTCATTTTCATTTTTAACCGATAACCGAATAATGCGGGTTCTGGTAATAGGGTCAATGGTATGTGCTTCTTGAATCACCTTGGCGGTAAAAGTTTCTTTACCTAAGGCTGCAGTACCTAAAGTTAATAAGGCTTCAGTACCGACAGGTAAACTAAGTTGTTTATTCGGAGAAATACGTGCTTCAACCCAAAGTTCGCTTTCATCAGCAAGCAACATAATTTCATCGCCCGCCGATACCCGTTTACCTTGGGCAAAGTTATCACTTAATACCGCGCCTGAACGCTGCGCTATCAGCGTATATTCACCTAGAGACGATGAGCTATTTTCAACAATTTTATTAATTGCCTGCTCAGTTAACCCAAAAGCTTCGAGCTTGCTATAAGCTTCAATATAATTAGTTTCAGAGCGTAATAAGCGACTGTCACTAATGGTATTTTTATCTAATTTCTTATTGCGCTGCCATTCAGTATAAGCAACTCGATAGGTGGCCTGCGCTTTGGCAACTGACTCGCTAAATAAGGTGACTAAAGCTTGGCCTTTACTAATATGCTGACCAAGTATGGCATGGCGTTTTAATACCACTGATTCAGTGCGGGCTGAAACCACATAACTGGTATAGCCGTTCGCTTTAATTTCACCCGGTGCATAAATGCTTTTTTGATAGGTTTTTGCCGTTAAAGTATTCACGGCAATATTAACTAAGGCCATACTTTCAGCGCTTAAGCTGATATTTTCAGACTCTTGCGCATGATCGCCATGTGATGGTTGCTCTATAGGATTATTTTCTGCTTTAAAATCAGCGTCTTTTGCTTGCAAGTGTTCATTATGATCGTGCTCTTTAGCCGCTTGGGTAATTTGTGCATTAGCACCGAAGTTAACGATAAAAATACTTAAAGTAAGGCACAGGCAGACAATAGCTCGAACTGAGCGGTAATTTTTTACTTTTTTCATGATGTTCTCTTAATTTTATCAAATATAAAACATGCATAAATTAAGCGTTACTTGGCATATTCAGCCTAACGCTAGTAATTTTTGCAATAAAGGAAATGAATAAAATTAAGCTATTGGAGGACGGTGCTCAGGAAAGATTAGCGCCGAAGTAAATTTTGGCGTGATTAAATTATCGTGCAGCGCGTTTTTATTCAGGTTTAGATTACCCGTTATGCTCACCAAGAAAACATTAACTGGAGTATGACAATGACCACAATCGTGACAGTTAAACTGCTCTTGATTGACGTCTTCATGCATAACGCTGGTCGTTGTATTTGGAGTTTTATGCTGCTGATGTTGATGACTAGTATCAGAACTTAAATGGGTTTCAATATTTTTATGCACGCTATGTTCATCGATCGTTGCTGATATCGTTTGACTAGCAAACAATAACGCAATAAAACAAATCAATAGACGTTGTAACAACATAAAAAAATATAAGGCCTTTTAGCTAGTAGCACTGTAGAAAATTATCAAGCACACAAGCATATTAAAAGAACGACAAATAAACTTCAACATAAGTACCATTTCAAGATATGTCTGCTGATGTTGATTTCCCAAAAAACAAGCAAAAAAATAGGGAGTATCAACTCCCTATTTCTAAATTATTAGCTTTAGCTTAACTACTAATTAAAAAGCAGCAGAAACACCAAGCACATAACGTTTACCAAAGTTTTCATGGCTAACAAATATATTATCAAAACGACCGTGCTTATTTAAAGTTTCACCTGTTAGGTTAATACCTTCAACAAAGACTGTTATATTGTCATTAAAATCATAACCAATACGTGCATCAATTTGGTAATAATCATCAGTGATCACTGCTTCACCACGTTCATCCCCCCAAACCATACCATTTTGATACTGGGTATCACTTAAAAATGAATCACGCTTGTTATAGGCAATACGAGCTGCAAGACCATCTTTTTCATAAAAAGCAACCAAGTTCATTGAATCACCTAAACCAGGAAGTGCTGGTTTACTAGGGTCAAATGTTTGGCCATTAAATTCAGTATCAGTATCAACTAAGGTCATGTTAAATTGATAACCAAAACCAGTTTCGAAGGTTTGGGTTACATTCATTGATACACCAGTAATGGTCATATCTTCAGCATTACCTGGTCGCCAAACAGTAAACTCTTGATAATCTTCTGTTTTAACCGTATCAATAATTTCATTATCATGTCTTACTTGAATAATATAATCATCAATTTTCTTACGGAAAACGGCAACAGATGCCATAGCACCTTCGTCAAAATACCACTCCAGAGAAGCATCTAAATTAATCGAAGTATAAGGCGTTAGTTCTGGATTATTGCCATCCGCAGATCTACTTGTTTCGTGTAATGTGCCGTGCCTGAATTTAGGCGCCATATCTTCAAGGTATGGTCGAGTTAAAGACTCTGATGCCGCAAGCCTTAAAATCAAGTCCTCTGTTAAACCTAAGTTCAGGGTAACTGAAGGTAAAAGATTGGTATACGAAGTATCCACTTTATCAAGTGAGTAAGAGCCATTTTCATCGGTTAAATCTGTTGGCGCATATACTGGATCTAAACAACCGGTAGCCCCTTCTTCTGAACAAGTTCCTGGTTTAATATCAATAAGTGTTTGAGACAGACCAGAAGCATTTAATTCGGTATGGCTGTAACGCAAGCCACCAATTAAGGTTGCTTCAACATTACCCATCATAAACTCATATTCACCTTCAATATAAACAGCTGTTACTTTTTCTTTAACATCCCATGAGTTACCTGTAAGTGGCGCGTTATAACCACCATTGTCAACCAAAGCAGCATATTCAGAACTACCGTTATCAATCCAGTTATCAGAATCATTAATATACGAAAGTACTGCATTTCTATCAATATTATACATATCTTGATTAGAGCCAGCTGGTGCGCCTAAATCGCTAGCATTAACATGAAGAACACCATTCATAAGTTGTTCATACAAGCCATTCTCTAAAGTGAACGCGCCGCCAGATCTATGCATATAACGTTGGGCTAAAAATGGAGTTCTGTAATCGTCACTCTCTTTTTGTGCGGTTTCATAGGCAAAACCGGTACGAATAGTTACATCTTCAAATGAAGTGATAGTTAAATCCGCATGAAAGTCGTAATTTTCCGCTGAAATATCTTCACCTTCAAACCAATGACGTTTTATTAATAAACTTGGTCCATTAGCATCGCTGGCGTATAAGGTAGGATCAGGATTTTCAACATATGGTACACTAGCACCGGTGTTCACATTTACGTCGGTACCGCCTCTTGTTTCAAAGCTTAAGCGCGAGTCTAAACCTGGGTTGTCTTGCTCCGCTTTAGACCATGCACCATCAACCACCAAATTGATACCTTCACTAAGTTGATACTCAAGATTTAAGCCAAACATATGGGTTTCAGTATCACGGAAAAAATCTAAACGGTTATATGCTGTCGCCGTATTACCATTGGTAACCCCAGTAAAAACACCATTTGAATCAATTGCAGTACTTGAAGTCGCCACTAAAGCAGCGTGGGCAGCAGCATGCGCTGCTTTTTCTTCATCTGTAAACGGCCCAGTATTAGAAGCAAGTAAATCAGAATTCACTAGTGAAGAAGGCTCTATTACACCACCTAGCCAATTTGATCTTTTGGTGATAACTTTAGTGACATCAAACTTAGAATATAAATAGTCAACAGTAATATTGAGTTTGTCAGAAGGCTTGTACTGAATAACCGCATTTAAGCCAACTCGTTCACGATCTTCATCAATCACGTTATGATTTAATTCAATCGGACGATAAGTATTTTGTCCTTCATAATCGCCACTAGTATAGTTGTTCCATCCATAGGCATTAGTAGTAGTAGTACCACCAAACTGTCCGGCTGTACGAATACCACCAGTATCAGTTTGATAAGTTCTATTTTCACGGCTTTGATAACTAGCACCAAATAATGCGCCAAACTTGCCATCCATGAAAGTATTACTTATTAAAAGCGACCCTTGCGGGTTATAAGTATCCGCATTATCTTCATATACATTTTTTAAAGAGCCTGCAATAGTCAGCCCATCATAATTTAATGGACGCGCTGTTTTTACATCAACTGTACCACCAAGACCACCTTCACTTAAGCTGGCAGATTGGGTTTTATAAACGAGCATTTCACTTACTAGTTCAGCAGCAATAGTGTCAAAACTAAATGCACGGGTTGCTTCGTTACTGGCAATATGACGACCATTTAACAATACCGAGTTAAATTCTGGCCCTAAGCCACGAATAGTAATATAACGACCTTCACCGCCATCTCTATCAATAGAAACTTCAGGAATACGTTGTAACGCTTCAGCCAAGTTAGCATCAGGGAATTTACCCATATCTTCGGCAGAAACGGCATCTACGATATTGCTAGCATTACGCTTTAGGTCAAGGCCAGCAATAATACCGCCACGAATACCCGTTACTTGGATAACTTCGACTTGCTCTTCTTTATCTTTGGCTTGGTTATCAGCAGCAATCGCCGAGCTTAGCGGGAGAGTTCCTAAACCAAGCATGATACACGCACTTAACTTAAGTAATTTTGGTGCTTTAAATTCCATGTTGTGTCCTTTTTTATTGTTTTATATCCATTGACAAGAGAAACCGCTCTCTTGACAAACCACTAGATAACTTTTGTTATTAAATATTAGTTCGCGAACATTTATATTAAAAACAAAAGAAGGTTTCAAGATCTTTCTATAGCGTAAAAAAAGTGAAAGCAAGCAACCTTAATAAAACACATCAACAAGTAAATAAAAAACACCTTAAAAACAACAAAATACGAAAGTCTTACTAGAAAAAGACAATATTAACAACTTTAAAATAAAACATAACCAGATTAATTCGAAAGGCTATAAATATTATAAGGCAACTTAAAACAAACAACTAAACACCTAAAAAAAAAGAAAAAAATAAACCAAACGAAAATCAAATGGAAATTTTAAAAATTTAACAGCCAAGAATAAAATTAAGTAAATCCCTTTAATAAATCTTAATTTATGGTCTAAGATATTAATTATTTCACACCTCTTAAAAATACCTTTAATTATAAAAACCAATAAAAGACATGAAAAATACATAAATAACAAAAGCACAAACACACAGTACAAAAACAAAAAAAAAGACATGAATCGTTTTATTTCTTTCAATTAAAGATAGGGAACATTAATAATATGAGAATTAGCCAACTATTAGTCATTTTTATAACCAGTTTATTAGCCCTGCATACCAACAATGCATTAGCAAATAACACTATTATCAGTACAGTGCCAACGATACAAAATTGGACAGCAGGTAGTGGGGAATTTACCGCTGTAGATGGATCCAACATCATTATTCACAGTTCTTCAGCAGGTAAAAGCACTGAGCTTGCCGGTATAACAACTGCTGTTGCGGATACCGCCAACCACTTAGTCGCTGAGATGTTGGCGGTGACAAACCTCAACTACACGGTTATCACTTCAGATCAGGCAACCAAAGGTGATATTTTATTAAAACTATTACCTAGCCTAAATACGGCTTTAGGTGATGAAGGCTATATTCTAGAGATTGGCGGTAACATAAAAATAAAAGCCAATACCAATACTGGGCTTTATTATGGAGCTCAGTCGGTATTACAGGTGCTAAAAGCAGATGATGATCATAAAAATGTTAACAAAGGTAGAGTTGTTGACTACCCTAGTCTGCCAGAGCGCGGCATTATGATTGATGCAGGAAGAAAGTACTGGAAAATAGATTACCTAAAAGATTTAGTACGCACTTTAGGCTGGCAAAAAATGAACCGTCTGCACATTCATTTTACCGAATGGAATGCCTTTCGCTTAGCTAGTGATAACCCAGCTTTATTAGGGCTTGCTGCTGTTGGTTCGTATAGCCAAACTGAAATTGACGACCTAGAAGCCTTTGCTAAAGAGCACCATGTAATTATTGTGCCGGAAGTTGATATTCCTGGGCATGCCAAACTGCTTGGCGATTACAGTAAGGAAGATGCTTTTAGTTGTGAGTCAATGGGCAGTGCCGCTGATTGGGAAGGTTCATCAGGGCCTCGCTGGACTGTCGATTACACTGGAGTTTCTGAAAATAGTCCAAATACCGGACGTGATTTTCTTAGCTCATTAATTAATGAATTTGTGCCTTGGTTTGACGGCCCTTATTTTCATATTGGCACTGATGAAGTTCCTGAAGGTTCACATTTATCTGACTGCCCAGATATTACAAATTACGTTGCTGATAACACCAATGTATCTGTAAATGGCGATGTTTTAGTAGAGTTTATCGACGAAACTAATAATCAAATTAAGGCATTAGGTAAAAAAACCCAAATGTGGAACTGGTATGAACGAACTCCTACATCAAATTCAGCTGCTCCTAGCAATGATATTTTAGTAGATGTTTGGGCAGGGAATGCTGAAAATAACTACATTGCCAAAGGTTTTGATGTTATTAAAACTGGGGCTGGTGGCTTTTATTTAACCCCCGGCTTTAAAAATACCTTTCCAAGTAATAACACCATTTATACATGGAATAATACCAGCTCAGCACATTTGAAAGGTGTAAAAGTCAGTGTATGGACTGACACTGCCTACACTTGGCCAGATCAACAATTTGAAAACCTGATGTTTGACTCTCGTGCGGTATCAGCAGAAAGAAACTGGTATGGCGTACAAGACACAACCACTTTATCATCATTTTTAACTCGTGCACGTAACTTAGGCACGCCTGCAACCTTATCAGGTGAAAAAAATAGCATTAACAAAAAGCTATGGTCGATACATGCCGTTTCAAGTGAAGAAACCAACAATGAAGATGGCGCAGCTAGTAATGCCTTTGATGGTTTAGGTACCACCATTTGGCATTCAAACTACTCTAACGGCAATAACGATAACTTCCCTTATAACTTAGATATCGACTTAGGCGCCACTTACGATTTATACGGCGCGCGTTTTCAAACCCGAAGAAATAATCAACGTGACTTAAATGGTTTAGTCGACAGTTACGATTTTTCAGTAAGTAGCGACGGCATTAACTGGACTGCCGTAGTAACCGACGGCGAATTTTACGACTTAATTAATGAACGAAAAGCGCGTACCATAAATTTTTCCAAACAAACCGCACGCTATGTTAGGTTCACGCCGAAATCTGCAACCAATAATGACCGCTTTGCCTCATTGGCTGAATTAGATTTATTTGGTACTACAGTTGGGGGAGCACCTATTGTGCGCGAGTATGCCAAAATACAAATCCGATCAAAAACAGATATGAGCTTTTGTCTAGGCTTAGAAGACGAGTCAGAAAGTCTAATTAACGGTGATAAAAGTGAGATGCGCTCTTGCTTAAATACTGATAATTACCAGCTTTGGCAGCGAAGAGATGAAGGTAATGGTTATATATCCTTACGCTTAGCCTCTGATGATAATAAATGCCTTGATGTTCACCGAGGCGCTGATGGAACCGTAAATAGCAATGACCAACTTATTATTTGGGATTGCCACTTAGGCAATAATCAGCTTTGGAAGGTTGAGGCAAAAGATTACGGCTATTTCAATATTCAATCAAAAGCAAATACTGACGTTTGCATTGATATTGACTCAACCTCATCGCAAAGTATAGCTAACAAAGATTTAATACAGTTACAGCCCTGCGCTAGCCGAGATCAACAACAATGGGTATTAATCGAATAGTTCCCTTGGTTAGATTAGCCGTTCTGTGCAACCGATAAGAAAAATTTAAAGCATCCATTAAAATAATGGATGCTTTTTAGTATAGATAACCCCTGATAAAACTAAAACATACGTGTTAACGTTTCATCTTTATCAACAAAATGATGTTTTAGAGCGCCAGCAATATGCAGTACAATAGCACCGATAACAACCCAAACAATAGCACCATGAATTTGGTGACCTAAACCAGCGATAAACTCATTAACAACCACAGCCTTTTGCGTAACAGGGTCATAGTTTGAAGCCATTAGCTCAAGACCAAATACCGCAACACCATTACCGCCAGCACCAGACATCATTATGCCGGAAATAGGGAATAAAAGAGTTGAAGTAATCAGTATCCAGTGAATTAGTCGAGCAAGAAATGCTTGTCCTTTACTTACTTTAACTATTTCTTCTGGCCAGCCTTCTGATACGCGAATAGATACACGAATTAAAGCAACAACCAGTACTATTACGCCGATAGATTTATGAATAGGATACAAACCCCAAGCCTCATTTTCTTCCATATAAATACCTACCGCGAGCATTGCAATCATACTTAATGCAACAATGACATGCAGAAATCTGGTTTGTTTTGACAACTTACTTATCGGTAAATTCATAATATATCTCTTAGGTTTACTGTTGATTATTTTAGCTTAGTACTGCCACTTATATACTTTCACTTTAATACTTGCGTCATAATTATAAACCCAAGTGAGCTAACACACATGGCGATAGAGAAAAAATCTGTTACCTTTTTGCAACAAGGCTTTTCTTAAAATATAAAGCAAACAGCTTTAACAAAAAATGCCAATGCAAAATAAATATTGGCATTGGCATTTAGTTATTTTTACTTATAAAACCAAGTGATGTTGCGCAGTTCGCTTTCAGTGCCTTACCACAACAACTATAAATTCTCCTCTGCAAAAGAGGCTAGTCGGCTTCGAACCACACCATTAAGGTTTACAGTCGCACTGCCGGGAAAGTCTTTAAAACGTTCAACAATATAAGTTAAGCCTGAAGTGACTGCTGTTAAGTAGTTGGAATCAATTTGTGCTAAGTTCCCCGAACACACCAGCTTAGTACCTTCGCCGCAACGGGTGATAATGGTTTTAAGCTGTGACGCGGTTAAATTTTGGCATTCATCAAGTAATACTAAGGAATTTTGAATACTACGTCCGCGCATAAAATTCACCGACTTAAACTGAATATTCGCCTTGTCCATAATGTAGTTTAAGCTCGAATTCATATTTTCATCTTGTTTATGCAGTACTTCTAAAGAGTCGGTAATTGCCGCCAACCAAGGCGCCATTTTTTCTTCTTCTGTGCCTGGTAAAAAACCAATCGACTCAGCAATTTCAGGCGTACTACGAGTAACAATAACTTTGTCGTATAGGCCTCGTTCTATTACTTGCTCAAGTGCAGAAGCTAGTGCCAATAAGGTTTTACCACAACCAGCGGGACCGGTTAAAATCACCAAATCAATGGCTGGATCTAACAAGGCGTCCATTGCCATACCTTGGTAAATATTTTTTGGGTGTACTCCCCATGCATTTTTCGCCATTAACCGCTCTTGGCTTAAGTCTAAAATGGCCAGTTTTTCATCGTCATAGCCAGTCACTTTTCCGGCAAAATGTTCAGTATCGTCAATCAGGTATTCATTAATATAGCTTTTAGGTAATAGCGCTCTATCAAGGTAATGAGTGGTATTTCGACCTTCTGTTTCACTTTCGCAGTCTTTAACTTGTTGCCAAAAATCGCCATCAAAATGGTGATAGCCTTTAGTGAGAAATTGAATGTCGTCAATTAGTTGATCGGTTCGATAATCTTCAACATGAGCAAGACCTGCACCCTTAGCTTTTAAGCGCATGTTAATATCTTTAGTCACTAATACCACTTTCTCACCTTTTTTTAAGGCTTGAATATGTAACGCGGCGTTAATAATACGATTATCATTTTCATTTTGTGATAGCTGGCCAGCTAGATCTTTAAGGGTATAATCATTAAAAATAGACAAGCAGCCACTTGGATGTTCATCATCATTTTGAGGTAATTTCACTCCCGCAAGCACTTGCTCGGGTGTGGCATCGACTAGTGTGTCTTCTAAAGCTCGTATCGCGACGCGGGCGTCTCGGCTTACATCTTTACGTCGGTCTTTAATAGAGTCGAGTTCTTCGAGTACCGTCATAGGTACAACAACATCGTGTTCTTGAAAGGATAAAAAAGCGAAGGGTTCGTGTAGTAAAATATTGGTGTCGAGAATATAGGTGATTTTTTCTGTCATAAAGCACTCCTGCGCAATTAAAGTACACTGAAGCAACTAAGAAATAACGCCTAAATCTTATCTCTTTAGTTGCCTGCAACCATGTAGATAAAATACCGTTTTTACCTGTCCACTTTGCCACTTAATCAAACAACAGGCAAGCGGCTTTTAATGATAAAAACTACTAACTATTTATTTTTAAAAACAAATTTATCTATACATACCATCACGGCTTGCTATTGAAAAGACTCAACGTAAAGAAACGTCAGCTAAGTGTAAACATAGGTAAAGGTGGCGTAACCAAGCGAACGTTATTCATTCATGCATGTCTATCAAGGTGCATATAAAAGTCACTGTTCCCCCTGCAATTATTGAGTTAGCGCCAAGTTTTACCACTGGCTGTTAAGGGATAGTTGTAAGCAAAATTTATGGTGGCACTTTTTCAAACAAAGGAAACAAGATGAGTATTCAATATTCCCCAAGCACTAAAATAACGCCAAAGCCAATGCCAAAAAAATCACTAAACTGGTCGCTTAAGCCGCTAACTATGGCAACTTTTTTATTATCAATAACATTAGGTTTAACTGCATGTGGTTCTGATGACGATGAAGCTTCTAGCACCGGCTATTTTCAACTTTATAACGCTTCAGCAAACGCCCCTGAAATTTACTTAACAGTAACGGATGTTGACGACGAAGATGAAAGCCAAACCTACAGTAATGTCGAATTTGGCGATGCCAGTAGCTATATTAGTTATAGTGGTGACAGCTACGATATTGACTTGTCTTGGCAGGATGATGACGATAATTTATCCTCGGTTTATCAAGCACAAACCACTTTAAGCAACGATAACATTCAGTTTATTGCCATTACTGGCGACATTACTACGCCTGAAGTGCTTTCTTACGATATTGCGATTAATAACCCTAGCGCAGAGGAAGACATATTTACAGCTAGGTTTATAAACTTACATAGCTTTGACGGCGGTATTGACCTTTATATATCTGAAGCAGATGAAAGCTTTAATGAAGCGCAATTAATTGGTCAATACGCTTACAGCGAACTTTCAGACAGTGTCAGTTATGAATTAGAAAATTATGTGTTTTATATTACCGCCGCTGGCAGTACTGAAGTGCTTTATCAATCAGAAGCCATCCCATTCCCTTATACCTCTCAATATGTGATGGTGGTCAGAGCAAACGATGGTCCCGGTGACTCACCGTTTACGCTTGATAAAATATCAAACTCTGTAGCTGTAGCTAATTTTCCTGATGAGTACTCACAAGCAGAGGTGCGAATTTATAACGCCATTACTGAACATCCGCTATTAGAAAATTACCAAGGCAATGTTGACTTAACCCTAACCAGCTTAAATGAAACAGCACAAGCAACAAATTTAGCTTTAGGTGATTTTACCAATACCCTGATACTACCCTTTGGTGATTACAGTATTAGCTTAACCTCGCCTGATAATCAGCAAGATATCGTCAACAGTCATTTATTAACACTAAACCCGTATGATGACAAAACCGTGTTCTTTTATTTAGATGAAGAATTAGAAGAAAACGATGACGGTGATGAAGAAACTAACGTCTATATTCGCTCTTTAGTAGTAGAAAATAGCAGCCGAGACAGTATTTATGACCATCAAGTTAACGTCATTAATTTGGTAGACGACTTTAGCATAGTTAGCACTTACTTTGTTCGTAGCAACGAAACTATAGACAACGCTATGTACTCGCAAAGTAACCAATATAGCCAAGCGAAAAGCATCAGCTTATTTAATAATACTTACCGTGTTTATGCTATTGCTAAAGACAACAGCAGCGAAATGATCTTAGCTTCACAAGAATTAATTCTCAATGAACAAAGCCAAGAAATGTTTCTGATGATTGAAGAAGACAGCTCAACTATTACAGGCTACCGCATGCAGTTTATTAATCAAAAAAATTAGCCTTCATACCGCGTTATAAACTAAAAAGGTAAAATGCGTCAATGCTCATTGACGCATTTTCTATATATAGATAAAACTAAATAAGCGTTATAAATTAGTTCTATATATAACCTCAATGAAAGCTTAATACTTGCCAGCAGCATTTATACAAATTGTGCAGAACTTTTTAATGATCGCATCTATGATTAAAGGTACTATAGCGCCCGTTTTTTCAGTTGCATAACTGAAGCAATATCGCCACAGGGTGATATTGAATTTTCACCCTTATTTTGGAGCTCTTTTTTATGGCATTTTTCCCCGGGCAGCGATGGATCAGCGACAGCGAATCAGATCAAGGCTTAGGTACTGTTACTGCGGTTGAACACCGATTTGTAACCGTCGTTTACACTGCAACAGGCGATGCCAGACAATATGCTATTGATAATGCGCCATTAACGCGTGTTATTTTCAATAAGGGTGACCAAATTCCAAGCCACGAAGGCTGGTTATTAACGGTTGAAACCATTGAAGAAAGCCATAATTTATTAACTTACCACGGCATTCGTCAAGACACTCAAGAGCCAACATCATTAAAAGAAGTGATGATTGACCATTTCATTAAATTCAATAAACCGCAAGACCGTTTACTTAACGGCCAAGTTGATCGTCTTGACTGGTTTCGATTACGTAAAAGCTGTTTGCAGAATCAATATCAGCAACAGCAATCGCCATTAATGGGTTTAACTGGCGCCCGCGTGAGCTTAATTCCACACCAGCTATATATAGCTGAAGAAGTAGGTAGTCGATTTGCACCACGAGTATTACTTGCCGACGAAGTAGGCCTTGGTAAAACCATTGAAGCTGGCCTAATTATTCATCAACAATTAGTAAGTGGCCGCGCCCAACGTATTTTAATTATTGTGCCTGAGTCGTTAATGCACCAATGGCTGGTAGAAATGTTGCGTCGCTTTAACTTAAAGTTCAGTATTTTTGACGAAGCCCGCTGCGTAGAAACCGCCAATGGTGAAGCAGATGACAACCCATTTAGCTCAGAACAGCTGGTTTTAGTCACTTTAGGTTTTATTACTAAAAACGCTAAATGGTATGAGTCGCTTATTGCTGAAGACTGGGACTTAATGGTGGTTGATGAAGCGCACCACTTAAGCTGGCAACAAGATAACGCCAGCATTGAATATTTATGTATTGAGCAATTAGCCAACACCATTCCCGGCGTTTTATTATTAACCGCAACCCCTGACCAATTAGGCCATGAAGGTCACTTTGCTCGTTTACGTTTACTTGACCCTGATCGCTTCTTTGATTATCAAAAGTTTATTGAAGAAGAACAAAATTATACCGAAGTAGCCGACGCAGCTAATGCGTTAGTTTCTGGCGAAAACCTTGATAGCAACCAGCAAAATACCTTAACTCGATTATTGCATGAGTCAGACATTAGCGAGCAACTAACCCAGTTAAGCAATGCCGATGCACAAGCCGATGAAACTCGCGGCCAATTATTGAACCAGTTATTAGATCGCCATGGCACCGGCCGCATTCTATTTCGTAATAGCCGCAATACCATTAAAGGTTTTCCAGAGCGCCAATTATTACCACAACCGCTGGCAATGCCAGAGTTATATCAAGATAAAATTGATGAATGGTTATTAAGTGATAGCCCTGAGAATTTAGCCAATAGCAAACAAGCTAAATTATTGTTCACGCCTGAGCAGTTATTTTCACTTGATGTAAACCAAGATGAATGGGTTGATATTGACCCAAGAGTTGACTATTTAATTGACTTACTCAAATCACTCAATAAAGAAAAAGTATTAGTCATTTGTGCACATGCGCAAACAGCTATTGATCTAGAAGAAGCTTTGCGTGTTAAAGAAGGCATGCGCGCGGCAGTATTCCACGAAGGCTTAAGTATTTTTGACCGCGATCGCGCGGCGGCTTATTTTGCCCAAGATGAAGACAGTGCCCAAGTATTATTATGCTCAGAAATAGGCAGTGAAGGTCGTAACTTCCAGTTTGCTCATCACTTAGTATTGTTTGATTTACCAAGTAATCCTGACTTATTAGAGCAACGCATTGGCCGTTTAGACCGTATTGGGCAAAGCCAAACGATTAAATTGCATGTGCCTTATTTTGAAGACTCTGCACAAAGTTTATTATTTGATTGGTATCAACAAGGGATGGAAGCTTTTGAGCATACCTGTATTACCGGTCGTTTTGTTTTCGACAGCTTTAATGAGCAGTTACTTAATTTAGCGGTTTCAGCACAGTGGCAATCAGAACAAAGCCAAGCATTAATTGCCGCGAGTCATCAAAAACATGTAGATATAAAGCAGCAGTTAGAATCAGGTCGCGACAAATTATTAGAAATTCATTCTTCAGGCCAAGGCAAAGCTGAGCAATTAGTCACAGATATTGCCAAACAAGACCAACAAATTGACTTGCCACAGTTTATGTTTCAAGTATTTGATGTTTTTGGTATTCAGCAAGACGATAAAGCCGATAATGCCATTGCTTTAAATCAAAGCGAGCATATGCTAAACAATAATTTCCCATGCTTACCAGAAGACGGCACCACAGTAACTTTTGACCGTGACACCGCACTAGTGAGTGAAGATTATCAATTGTTAACTTGGGATCACCCTATGGTGCGTGGTTCACTTGATTTAGTATTAAGTGATGCCATTGGTAGTGCCAGTATTGGTTTATTGAAAAACCCAGCATTACCTGCCGGCACCTTCTTTTTAGAATGCTTATTTACCGTAGAAGCTACCGCCCCTGCACATTTACAACTAGGCCGTTATTTACCAACCACCCCTATTCGGGTATTAGTCGATAAAGCGGGTAATAACTTAGCTGAAAAAGTAACCGAAAATGTGCTCGACAAGCAATTATCGCCAGTGAAGAAACAAGTCGCGTTGCAATTAGTTAAAGCGCTTAAATCAATGGTTTCACCATTAGTAAGCAAAGCTGAAGATCACGCTAAGGCTGATGTAGATAGTATTCAAAGTAAAGCATTAACTACTATGCATAAAACCTTAGATGAAGAATTTCAACGCTTAACGGCACTTGCGGCAATTAACCCGAGTGTTCGCCAAGAAGAGCTTGATTTTATCAAACATCAGCAAGATGAATTAAGTAACTATATTGCTAAAGCGCAATTAAAATTTGAAGCGATTCGTTTAATTGTTGTTAGTAACTAAATTCCTTCAAATAGATTCATAAGTAGTAAATACAATGGCGGCCAATCCCGACTTTATTTATCAACCTCCGATGAGCCCTTATCTTGACATTTTGTATCAAGATAAGGATTTAGTGATTATAAATAAAAGCAGTGGTTTATTAACTGTGCCGGGGCGTTTACCTGAACATCAAGATTGTTTGCAAAACCGAGTGCTGCGGGTATTACCTACCGCCACCATAGTGCATCGTCTAGATATGGCCACTTCAGGTTTATTGATCATGGCCTTAAATAAGCCGGCTCATGTTGCCATTAGCCGTCAATTTGAACACCGTGAAATCAGTAAAACTTATCTCGCCCGCGTTTATGGTGAAATAGCTGAGCAAAGCGGTGAAGTAAACTTACCGCTTATTTGTGATTGGCCAAATCGTCCCAAGCAAATGGTTGATCATCAGCGTGGTAAAAAAGCGCTAACTTTATATAAGGTGCTCAGTTACGAGCAAAAAGCAGTAAGTGAGAAGCAGCAAGCAGTAAGAGATAAGCAAGAAGAGTCTGCACAACAAGTTATTGATGATTGTCATCAAACAACTTTGGTAGAGTTATCGCCAGTCACAGGCCGTTCTCATCAACTTAGAGTGCATATGCTCGCCTTAGGACATCCAATTTTAGGTGATCGACTTTACGCTCATCCATCGGCGTTAGGTTTAAGTAAACGCTTGCAGTTACATGCTCAACATATTACTTTTAAGCAGCCAACTACCGGCGAGCAACTTAACTTTTCAGCGCCTTGCCCATTTCAGTAATAAAGACGGGTTAAGATCTTATTATTCGCGCCGATATAATACCCAGCAGTATTCACATTTATAATGAGGTGGCGTTTGTTCAAAGCAATTCTTTTATCCATAACAATCTTTTGCTTAGTGCCAATGCATAACATGGTGTTCGCTCAAGAAGGCGAAAAAAACGCAGCAGAAACACCTGCCACTAAATCGCAAGAAAAACCTGAAAACACTGCTAATGACAGCAGTAAAAGTAGAAATATTCCACGTAGCAGTATGGTTATTAATGCCCCCGTTGATGCCAACCAACAAAACCAACAAGACCTAAAGCATTATTTAGCTAACGAGAATATTGAAGCAATGTTGGCAGGGCCAAACGACTTCCTCACTATCGTTACCCCAAATACCAGCAAAAATGAAAAAGGCGTCGCCATTTTACTTGCTGATTGGCAGCACACGGCTACCGACCCTAAAGCACTCAATTTTTTACGTAAAACCTTACCTGAACAAGGCTGGACCACCATAGCCATTCAACCAAAAAACAAACCGGCAAACTTTCCTTCTAGCAGTGAAAATAAAACTCAGTTTGATGAAGAAAACAAAACAGCTTTAATGCAATACCAGCAAGAATTAGCTGCACTAATGAAGGTGGTGATGGAGAAAGCACAAGATTATCCCGGCATAATTTTGATGATCAGCCAAGGTAATAATGCTGCACAATTACAAACATATTTGGTTGATGAAAAAAGAGCTAAAGGTGAAATCCCTAATGCCTTTATTTCCTTAAGTGCTTATATGCCAACGCCATTAGAAAACCAGCAATTAGCTCAGCAAATGTCAGGCTCGGGCATAGCGACTTTAGACTTGTTTTTACAACGAGATCATCCGCTAGCCCATAGTAACGCCAAGTTAAGAAAAGATTTAGCAACCAAAGAAATGAAGGTTATTTATCGACAAAAGCAGTTAGCCAACAGATATGCTGGCTATTACCCTGAGCAAGACTTGTTAAAACAAATTAATGGCTGGTTACGTAGTATTGGCTGGTAAACAACAAAACTACGGCTAAGTTTGTTTTGAAATAAAGTCGTAAGCTGCTTGAATATCTTGAGTTTTCTCTTTCGCAACTTCCATCATTTCTGGTGGTAAACCTTTGGCTATTAATTTATCAGGATGATGCTGCGACATTAACTTACGATAGGCCTTTTTAATATCAGCTTTAGATGCGTCTTTACTAACACCTAATACTTTATAGGCATTATCAAGCTGCTGACCTCGGTTTAGATGCTGGCCACCATGATGGCTTCGACCTTGATGAAAGCTTTCACCCGCCATAATCATTTCTAATAAGTTATCGAGCTCTTTAACCGAATAACCTAAATGCTTGGCAATATTCCTTAATACTTCACGCTCTTCTTGATCTAATTCGCCATCAGCAAAAGCGACTTGAATTTGAATTTCTAAAAACAGTAATAATAAATCAGGTCGCCCACTACAATTACGTTTAAATTTCCCTAAACAGTCATCAATAGGAAAACCTGCCATTTTACCTTCACGAAACGCATCTTGTGCTTGCTGACGCAATTGCGCATTAAGGCCAAGTTTGTCCATATAAGCACTGGCAAAAGCTATTTCATGACTCGATACATGACCTTTTGCTTTGGCAACATGGCCCATTACAGAAAAGGTGGTATAAAAAAATGCCGCTTGACGCTCGGCATCATTTTTAGGACCAGCAAAACGATTAAAATTAAAACCACGGCCACGGTCGAAGTTATGACCTAACCACAAACCTAATAACGCACCAAATATGGTTTTACTGAGCATAAAGCCAAATAAAAAACCTAAAACCTTGCCCCAAATTCGCATATCTTTTCCAAGTATTCCTGTTAATTCTAATAAGGTAACTTTATTAAGCTAACCTTATTAAGTTCTATTAAGTTCTTTTGACTAAAGCCTGATTTAACTGCGCTAAGCGCTCTGGCGTGCCAACATCGGTCCAAAAATCATGAACTACTGACGCGCTGATTTTTTGTGCTTGGGCATACTGGCGTAATAACGGCCCTAAAGCTAAAGCCTTATCGCCACTTTGATTAGCATTTAACGCTAAGCCACTAAAAAAATCACTATGGTACAAGCCAATACCGCTATAGGTAAAGCTTTGATGCTGAGCATTCTCGTCTTTATTTGTTAATCGCCCATCGGATAACTGAAAATCGCCTGCAAGATTATGCTCAGGATTTTCAATTAGATAAAGGTGAGCTAATATTCCCGGTGATAAAGCAGGTATTTGAGCAAAGCTCATTTCAGAATAAACATCGCCATTAACCACTAGAAATTGCCCGGATTGGTTTTCCTCTAGCTCTTTACCTAGTAATAACGGTAAAGCTTTAATGATACCGCCAGCGGTTTCCAAAGCGCCTTGTGTCTCGGGGCTATAAACAATATTTACCGACCATTTTTCACCATTACCAAAATAGTCTTCAATTTGCTGACCAAGCCAAGCATGATTGATCACAATGTCGGTGATACCAGCAGCACGAAGTTTATTAATGTGATGCTCAATTAAAGGCAAACCTGCCACTTTTAATAACGGTTTAGGGCAAGTATCAGTTAATGGACGCATACGCTCGCCGCGACCAGCTGCTAAAATTATCGCCTTCATTTTATCAAGCCTCGTCTTTGTTCATCGTTAACAAGGCTGGCAAGACTTGTTCGCCAACCAACTGGTGCAAAAAGGCTAGTTCAGGATACTGGCTGCTAATATCAATAATATAGCTTAAGGTCAGTGGAATATCGGCTAAGTAGCCGCTTTTATTGTCACGATGATAAAGGCGAGCAAAAATACCACTGGCTTTTATATGACGCTGTAAGCCCATTAAATCAAACCAACGTCGCCATTGCGCTTTAGGTATTTCATCTAAGTTCAGCTCTTGAGTTATTAGCTGACAAAAATAATCAAATAACTGTTCTACTTGTTCATCTGGCCAGCGTACATAACAGTCACGTAATAATGACACCACATCATAAGTTATCGGACCAAGTACCGCGTCTTGAAAATCAATAATACCCAGTGTGCTGGAACTGGACTGCTCAGGCTGAGGTTTAAGGCTTAACTCAGCTAAGCACATAATATTACGACTGTGATAATCACGGTGCATAAAAACTTGCGGCTGCGCTAATGCACTGTCCACTAAATAATTAAAGCACTGCTCGAGCTGTGTTTGCTGCTGAGCGGATAAATTTATCTGCAGATGTGTTGCTAAAAGCCATTCGCTAAATATTGATAACTCTAATTCAATAAAGGCTTTATCGTAAATAGGTAAGCTATAACTTGAGTTCAATTTAGTACCGGCAATAACAGGCAATAAATCAATCGCTTGCTGATAATGCTTAATCATATTTTTTTCGCTAATAACATCAGCAAAAAGTTGTTCGCCAAAATCGCTAATAGACAAAAAGCCTTGCTCTAAATCATGCGAAATAACCTTAGGCACTTCAATTCCTTGTTGTAACAAAGCTTGTGCTATGGCAACAAATCCTAAGTTATTTGAGCTTTGCGGCGGGGCATCAACAGCGATATAGGGGTTACCTTGCACAGAAAAGCGAAAGTAATTTCTAAAGCCGGCATCACCACTTAGCGGTGATAAAACTATCGCTTGACCAGAAAATTCAGTGGATAACCACTGCTGCAATGCTTCTGCTCTTGAATTTAACAACACGAGTTCCTATTTTGACTTTAATTAGCGAGATTAAGAAAATTGCTATATCATAGGCGAGTTAGCCTATAAATAAGCATAATAATAACGACTAAACAGCTTATTGATTAACAAATAGCATCAGTTAAAGGTAATTTTTACCTAATATTGTTAACCGAATGCATTGTATACTGAGCAACTTACATGAATATAAGTGAAGCTTAACCTAACTCGGTTTACTGAAATAGTATCAGGCGCATTTTTTGTCGATTATTTTTTAATGTTTTTTATTTCCAGGATTTTAATGACAGCTTCTCGTTTAATACTGCTTTGCATGGCAAGTATTTTTACTATTCCCTCAGCCCTTGCAGATGATGTTTCCCTTGCCGAACCCATTGTATGCCCTATTCCCAGCTACGTACCTATTGCTGAAGATGTACAGTTAGACTCAGGAAAAGACATAAAGATCACTTCAAAATCAACCATCATTGAAAAAGAGCAACGTGCGATTTTTTCTGGTGGCGTGACGTTAATCAACCAAAATGAAAAACTTATCGCCGATGAGTTGGAAATAAATCAACAGCAGGCAACAATAAAAGCCAGTGGCGATATTCATTTTCAAAACCAAGGGGTTGATATTATCGCTGAGCAATTCAGTGCCAGCCAAATTGCCAAACAAACGTCATTAAACAATACCAGCTATCAATTAGCCAACAACCCTGGGCATGGCGCGGCTGGCCGTATTGATATTAATGCCGAAGGCGAGCTCAGCTTAGTTGATTCAACCTTCACCACTTGTTATGGCGAAATACCTGACTGGCAGCTTAAAGCCAGTGAAATTCGCATTTCAGTTCAAGATAATGTCGGCGAAGCTTATAACGCACAATTTAGACTCTTTGATGTACCAGTACTTTATATTCCTTATTTCACCTTTCCAGTAACCGATGAAAGAAAATCGGGGTTTTTATATCCGAAAGTTGGCTCTTCTAGCAATTCAGGTCTTGAAATTGAAACCCCGTATTACTGGAATATTAGTGAGAACATGGACGCAACCATAACCCCGCATTATATGTCTAAACGTGGTTTGCAATTAATCACCGAGTTTCGTTATCTGTCAAATCTACAAAGCGGCTCGATTGACTTAGAATATTTACATAAAGACAGCGAATTACAGGCCAATAACGATCCTAGATATTTAGCACGATTTAATCATACCGGCACGCTTTCTGACAACTTCCGGCTTTATATCGATTACACCACCATCAGTGATGATAATTATCTCACCGATATTGGTAGCCAACACTACAACTCAAATGATGCTTATTTATACCAAGTAGGCGAATTATCCTATTTTAGTGATAACTGGCAAACCACGATGAAACTGCAAGATTTTGAAGTTTTAGGTGATCACACTCCCGGTTATCGCACCGTACCACAAATAGATATAAGTGCAGAGCAAGCCTTACCCTTTGCTAATGCCATTTTTGATGTTTACTCTGAGCTAAGTCGATTTGAGTCAGAAAACCCAGATCTTGCCAGTGCCAATCGCTACCACGTTGAAGCAGGTCTAACTTTGCCAATAGCCACGCCTTCTTGGTTTTTAAATTCAGAATTACGCTTAATGCAAACCTATTACCAACAAGATGTACAAGCAGACAGTTCTGAATTAGAAGAAAATGTTAGCCGTACCTTACCTAAAGTACGTGTGCATGGCGGAATAAACTTTGATCGACAAATGTCATTCAATCCCTCATATACCCAAACTTTTGAACCACAATTACAATATTTATATATTCCGCAAGAAGATCAATCAATGATCGGCATTTACGATACCGCGCAATTACAAGATGATTATAACGGTTTATTTAGAGACCGCAGATACAGTGGTTTAGACCGTATTGCTCATGCCAATCAAGTATCTTGGGGGGTAACTAATCGGGTATTAAATACCACCAACCAAGAGCTATTTCGCTTCAGTTTTGGGCAAATTATTTATTTAAATGACAGCAACATCAGCCTTAGTGAAGATATCAGTAACGTTCAAGACTCAGCATTAGCTGCAGATATTTTCCTACAGATAAATCGCCAATGGCAATTTAGTGGTGACATTCAATATGATACTGAAAACAGCGCCACCAATAAGAGTCAGGTCAATGTTGACTACCAGTATTCAGAAAATAACCTCGCGCAATTGAACCATAGGTATACTCGTGATGTCTCAGGTAACAGCCTAGAACAATTATCGCTATTAACCAATATTGAAATTAATAAAGATTGGCAGTTTATTGGCCGAGTAACACAAGATCTGCAAGAAAAAAGAAGTTTAGAAACATATGCTGGCTTTCAATATGAAAGCTGTTGTTGGGCAGTACAATTTGCCTATCATCGTCATATAAATTCTTACTTCGAAGAGCCGAATAACATAAATGAAAACCGCGATGAATTTGATAGTGGTTTTGTGATAAGGTTCATTGTTAAAGGGTTAAACCAACAAAGTCGGATAAGCTCCGATGACATGTTAAATTCAAGTATCTTTGGCTACAAGCGCCCATACTTTCTCAATAATTAACTAAAAATATAAGTTTTATGAAAAAATCATTTAAATTATTTACTGTTACAACATTATTCATCGCTAGCCTAGTTTCACTTCAAGCAAAAGAAGTAGAACTTGACCGCGTAGCCGCCATCGTCAATTCAGGAGTAGTACTAGAGTCTGATGTTAAAGCTTTGATCAAATCAATAAAGCTACAATCAGAACGTAATAATCAAGAATTACCCTCAGACAAAGCCATACGTACTCAGGTTATGGATAAACTCATTAATGATGCCTTAGTGCTACAAATTGGTGAGCGTATGGGGGTGCAAGTAAGTGACGCCCAGCTTGACGAAACTTTAGCCAACATGGCCAAAGATAATAAATTAACCTTAGAGCAATTTAGAGAGTCGTTAGTTGCTGATGAAGTGAATTATGAGAATTACCGTGAAAGTGTTCGTACTGAGTTAATATCAGGTGAAGTACGCCGTGCCAGTGTGCGTCGTCGTATTTATATTTCCCCTCAAGAAGTGCAAAATTTACTTGATTTAATGCAAGAACAAACCAGCAACGATATTGAATACAACTTAGGTCATATCCTTATTGCCTTTCCTGCAGAGCCTACTCAAAAAGACATGACCGCTGCGCAAGTACGTGCCGATAAAGTTATCGAGTTACTTAATGGCGGCAGCGACTTTACAAAAATAGCGATTGCTTCATCTGGTGACTCTACCGCGCTTTCAGGTGGTGACTTAGGTTGGAAAAATATTAATGAAATGCCAACCCTATTTTCCGAGCTTGTTGCTAATCAAGAAAAAGGCGCGGTTTTAGGTCCTATTAGAACCGGCCTTGGTTTTAGCATTATTAAAATAATCGATATTCGCGGCCGCGAAGTAGTCGAAATTGAAGAAGTAAAAGCACGTCATATTTTGATCACCCCTTCCATTATTTTAAGTGAAGCCAAAGCAGAGTCTATGTTGCAAGGTTTCTTAACCGATATTTCCGCTGGCGAAGCTGACTTTGCTGAGTTAGCTAAAGAGCACTCTGACGGACCAACGTCAGTACGTGGCGGCGACTTAGGTTGGGCTGATCCTAGAAGTTACGACCCTGCATTTAAAGATATGTTAGCCAGCTTAAAAGTTGGTGAATACTCTAAGCCTTTCCGTTCTTCTTTCGGCTGGCATATTACCCAATTACAAGAACGTCGCACTTTAGATGCAACCAAACAAATTAATGAAAACAAAGCCTACCAAATGCTATTCAATAGAAAATTTGGCGCGGAAAGTTCACGCTGGATGAAAGAAACCAGAGATGAAGCTTTTGTTGAAGTTTTTGATTTAGGTGATAAATAATGACCAAATGCATAGCTATTACTCCCGGTGAACCGGCCGGTGTTGGTCCAGATCTGGTAATAAGTATTGCTCAACAAAATTGGCCTGTACAAATAGTTGTGGTGGCTTCGCCGTCATTATTACTTGAACGCGCTAAAATGTTGAACTTACCGTTAACACTAGAAACTTACGACGAGAATAGTGAACCAAAACCGCAAACGGCCGGCACGTTAACTATTTTACCAGTCGAGTTGGCTGAAGCTGTAATTCCCGGTGAGCTTAACGAAAAAAATGGCGCTTATGTTGTTGAAACGTTAAAAGTTGCTTGTGATAAAAATATATCAGGTGAATTTGATGCTGTGGTTACAGGCCCTGTACACAAGGGGTTGATCAACAAAGCCGGCATTCCTTTTAGTGGTCATACTGAATATTTTGCCCACCAAGCAAATTGTAGTGATGTAGTGATGATGCTTGCCACTGAAGGCTTGCGTGTTGCTTTAGTAACAACCCATATTCCACTGGCTTATGTGTCAAAAGCGATCACCGCTGAACGCTTACAAAAAGTCACTCGTATTCTTAATAACGATTTAATTAATAAGTTTGGCATTGCCGAGCCTCAAATTTATGTCTGTGGCATTAACCCACATGCCGGTGAAGACGGCCATCTTGGCCGTGAAGAAATTGAAGTAATGAACCCTGCCCTTGATGAACTTCGCGCAGAGGGCATGAACTTATACGGGCCATTACCGGCCGATACTATTTTCCAAGAAAAATATTTATCAAAAGCCGATGCAATTTTAACCATGTTCCACGACCAAGGTTTACCCGTACTTAAATATAAAGGCTTTGGTTCTTCAGTAAATATTACCTTAGGTTTACCCTTTATCAGAACATCAGTCGATCACGGCACTGCATTAGAATTAGCAGGAACCGATGAAGCCGATCCCGGCAGTCTTTTAGAAGCAATGCGTAATGCAATTAACTTGGCAAATAATCAATCATGAGTAAAAACTCGCATTTAGGTCATCAAGCAAAAAAACGTTTTGGCCAAAACTTCCTCAACAATGACGCTGTTATTAGCGACATTGTTGATGCGATCAACCCTGAACCCGGTGAAAACCTCGTTGAAATAGGCCCAGGCTTAGGCGCTTTAACTGAGCCCGTTATTGAACGAGCGGGTAAATTATCAGTGGTTGAATTAGACCGTGATTTAGCCCACAGATTACGCCACCACCCTTTTTTAGCGCCACATTTAACCATACATGAAATAGATGCGTTGAAATTCGACTTTGGCCAATTATCAAGCGTAGAAAAGCCGTTACGCATATTTGGTAACTTACCTTACAATATTTCTACGCCGTTAATTTTTCACTTACTCACTTTTAAAGATAAAGTGAAAGATATGCATTTTATGCTGCAAAAAGAAGTGGTTCAGCGCATGGCCTCAGGCGAAAATTGCAAATCCTATGGTCGCTTATCAATTATGACTCAATACCAATGTCAGGTAATTCCAGTCATGGAAATTGGCCCGGAAGCGTTTACTCCAGCGCCAAAAGTTGACTCGGCAATCGTGCGTTTAATTCCGCATAAAGAAATTAAAAACCCTGTTAAAGATATAAAATATCTTAATCAGGTTTGTTTAGCAGCCTTTAACCAACGCAGAAAAACCATTCGTAACAGCTTTAAAAAATTGGTTAGCGTAGAGCAACTTGAACAGTTAGGCATAGACCCAAGCTTACGTCCTGAAAATCTCAGCGTTGACCAATACATTAGCATTGCTAACTTTATTGCTGACTTACCACCTAGGGCTGAAAGCTAATCATGAGCTTCCAGCATTTACCCAGCGCTGAAGGTATTGAAGTTTCAGTGGTTAGCCATTATTTAGCCACTGAGTCTAATGCCAGCAAAAATCAATATGTATTTACTTACACCATTACCATAGCCAACAGCAGTGACTCTTCAATAAAGTTGATGGCAAGAAGTTGGCTAATTACTAATGCCGATGGCAAGTGTAGCAGTGTTGAAGGTGACGGCGTTATTGGTGAACAACCAACCATATTACCCCAACAAAGTTTTACCTATAGCAGTGGTTGCATTTTGGAAACCCCTGTTGGCACCATGCAAGGCTATTATCAACTTATCAACCAAGCAGGTGAGCCGGTAAAAGTAGAAATTCCTGTTTTTCGTTTAGCGATCCCCCATATTTTAAATTAGCGCGCAGGTTTATTATGGCGATATATATTGTTGGTGATATTCAAGGCTGTTATCAAGAATTTCGTGCCCTGCTTAAGCAAGTTAATTTCAATCCTGAAACTGATGAAATTTGGCCTGCTGGTGACATAGTCGCTAGAGGGCCTGACTCACTTGCCACCATAAGATACCTAAAATCTCTAGGTAGCTGTGTAAAAATGGTGTTAGGTAATCACGACCTACATTTATTGGCGGTTTATGCTGGTATTAAAAAAGTAAAAAAATCAGACTTATTAGATGAGCTGCTAGCCGCTCCTGATATTGATGAGCTGATGAACTGGTTAGCGCAACAACCCTTACTAAGAAAAATCCCTAATGATGAAGCCTATGTCAGCCATGCCGGAATTTCACCGCAATGGACTATTGAACAAGCTATTACGCAAGCACGCTTTGCCGAGCAACTATTATCATCACAACAGCGCAATAGCTGGTTAGAAAAAATGTACGGCCAAAAACCTAATAATTGGCTACAAGCAAATTCAGACGAAGAAAAGTTCCGATTTACCATCAACAGTTTTACCCGCATGAGGTTTTGCCACCAAGATCTCTCGCTAGAATTCAATAATAAAGAAGTGCCTAAACTGGCACCAAAAACATTAAAACCTTGGTATCTGTTAAGTGAAACCCTTGATAATTGTACTTGGTTATTTGGTCATTGGGCATCATTACAAGGGGAATGTGAACACCCAAATGTATACGCTTTAGACACTGGCTGTGTTTGGGGCAACACATTAACCATGTTACGTTGGCACGATAAGGCTATTTTTAAAGAAAATTGCCAAAATCACCATTAATTTACTAATAGCACTAGATCAAAATGTGTTTAATTTGTTACCTTAAGTTAAAAGAAATTAAACAATTACATTTAGCGACCGATAACAACAATGTAATATTATCTATAATAAACGCATTACAATAATAAGTTCGACTATTCTTCGTATTCGGATTAAAAATCTTAACTGGTGGTATCTATGAATCTAACCGTAGCAATGAAAATAATTGGTGGCTTCACCATAATTGCAATTTTATTAATTATTACTAGTATAATCTCGTTCCTTAACCTCAATACCATTAATGAATCGACACTTAAACAAAGCAAGCTTGCTATACCTACGCTAAAGGGTAGTAATCAACTTGCCAATGAACTAACCAAAATGGGTAACCTAACCCTACGTGGCTATTATCAAACTAGCTTATCACCATTAAACGAGAACCTTGAAAGCTTTACTGCCTTAGACAACAGCTTTAGTTCACAATTAAAACAGTTAAAAACAGTAGTTAAAGATGAAAGCACGCTTATTTCTAATTTAAGAAAAGTAGATGGCGTATACAAAACTATTCAAGGTAGCGTCGCCAGTGTTTTTGAAAGCAGAAAAACAAGTATTTCTGAAGCCACTTCCCTAACCGACATGGTTGACAATTTAGAAGAAAAAGCAGACGACACTGCCACCTTATTACTTGATTTAGCCGACCATGACTTAGCCGACAGTAAATTACAACGTGCTGTTGGTTTAGGTGAACAAATAGAGACGTTACTCAATGCTGTGGTAAGTTCAGCTTTTGAATACCGCGATACTATCGATAGCCAAACCGTAGGTTTAATCGAAAGTGAAATGATGAACTCATTTAATGAAGCAAGTAAATCTATTGATGATGTCGCCAATGAACTAATCAATAAAGGCGCTGATGATATCGCTGAAGAAATAACATCAGCCTTTACTGATTTAAGCGACATAATCATAGGATCAGATAACCTATTCGCTCATAAAGAGCTGCAGTTAGCCGCGCTTGCCCAAGCCACATTAAAATTAAAGTCAGCTGAAGATAATATTAGTAATGCAAATGATATTCTTGCCAAGCAAGTAGAGCTTGCTAATAAAACCACTATAGCAGCAAGCGAATTAGTTGAAGAGTCTGTTTCCACAGGCTCTAGAGACATAGTCATTATTGCCTTAATCTCTATCGCTATCGCATTTGGTATAACCTGGGTTACCGTTAAAAGTATTACCGTACCATTATCTAAAGTGAATGATATGTTGAAAGTACTTGCCTCTGGCGACTTATCTCACAAGCTTGATGAAAGCGGTAAAGATGAATTTGCTCTACTGTCGAGAAACTGTAACTTGTTAATTGATAGTCTGCGTAATTTAATTCAAGGCATTGTTAGTCGTTCAACTCAACTTGCTGCAGCTGCAGAGCAAACTTCGGCAGTAACAGCACAAAGTACTACTGCAATTGAAGAGCAACGTAATCAAGTTGAACAAGCAGCTTCAGCAACAACAGAAATGAGCAGTACATCACAAAGCGTACTTTCTAGTGCTAACGATGCTCTTGGCGAAATTAAACAAGCTGATGACGAAGCAGAGCGCGTTAAAATTATATCTGAACGTAATCGTTCCACCATTGAATTACTTGCCAATGAGGTTGAATCAGCTTCTCAGGTAATTAATAAACTTCAACAAGACAGTGCATCAATAGGCAGTATTTTAGATGTTATTCGCGGCATTGCAGAACAAACGAACTTATTAGCACTAAATGCAGCGATTGAAGCGGCCCGAGCTGGCGAGCAAGGTCGAGGCTTCGCCGTTGTTGCTGATGAAGTTAGAACCTTAGCAAGCCGTACTCAAGAATCGACCCAAGAAATTCAGAACATGATTGAAGTATTACAATCAGGCGCTGGTAAAGCAGTATCAGTCATGAGCACCGGTAAAACGCAAGCAGCCAACTGTGTTGAGCAAAGTGAAGAAGCCGATAAAGCACTGGAAACTATTACTCATGCGGTACATGAAGCCTTTGACCGTAGCTCTCAAATTGCTACCGCAGCAGAAGAGCAGAGTGTGGTTGCCCATGAAATCAGTGAAAACTTAGAATCAATTGTTGCCATTGCCGAGCAAACTACCGCTGGCTCACAACAAACCGCAGCATCGAGTGGTGAAGTTGCTAAACTTGCTGAAGAGTTACAACAATCAGTACAAGAGTTTAAGCTTTAGCGACCAGCATCAGAAACAAGCTATAAGCAGTAAGCAGTAAGCGATAAGCAACAAGCTATAAGCTATAAGCTATAAGCGAAAAAAAAGCCTTCTATATATGAAGGCTTTTTTGTTTTCGTATGAGGCTACAACTTATAACTTTAAGCAGTTTTTACAACTTTAAGCTGCTTTAATGCGAGTAATATTTGCACCTAACGCTTGTAGCTTATCTTCAATTTGTTGATAGCCTCTATCAATGTGATAGATACGATCAACTTGGGTTTCTGTAGTGGCAACTAAACCTGCAATCACCAAGCTTGCAGAAGCGCGTAAATCGGTTGCCATAACTTGTGCACCGTTTAACTCAGTAACACCATTAGTAATTGCGGTATTGCCTTCTAAAACGATATCTGCGCCCATACGTTGTAATTCAGGCACGTGCATAAAGCGATTTTCAAAAATGGTTTCAGTTGTAGTAGAAGTACCTTCAGCCAAAACATTTAAAGTAACAAACTGCGCTTGCATATCGGTAGGAAAAGCAGGATGCGGTGCAGTTCTAATATTAACCGCTTTTGGCCGACAATTCATTTCTAGCTCGATCCAGTCTTCACCGGTAGTAACCGTAGCGCCTGATTCTTGAAGTTTACTCAATACCGCTTCTAATGCTTTAGGATCGGTATTTAAGCACTTTACTTTGCCTTGGGTTACCGCTGCTGCGACCAAAAAAGTACCGGTTTCAATTCTATCTGGCATTACGCTATAACGATCACCTGATAAACTTTCAACACCTTCAATAGTTAAGGTGTCACCACCAGCACCACTGACTTTAGCACCCATAGCATTTAAGCAGTTAGCTAGATCAACAATTTCAGGCTCTCTAGCAGCATTTTCAATAACAGTAATACCATCAGCTAAAGCTGCAGCCATCATTAAGTTTTCAGTGCCGGTTACACTCACGGTATCCATGAAAATGGTTGCGCCTTTTAAGCGGCCATTATTGCGCGCAAGAATATAGCCGTTTTCGACTTCAATATCTGCGCCCATAAGCTTCAACCCTTGAATGTGTAAATTCACAGGGCGAGCACCTATGGCACAACCACCGGGTAGTGACACTTCTGCATGACCAAAACGAGCCAATAACGGACCTAATACTAGAATAGAAGCACGCATGGTTTTTACTAACTCATAAGACGCTTTACAATGCGCTATTTCACTGGCATCAATCACGAGTTCATTGTCAGATAACCACTTAGCTTTTGCGCCTAACTGATTTAACAATTTCATTGTGGTTTCAATGTCGTTCAATCGAGGAACATTACTAAAGGTGATCGGTGTTTTTGACAACAAGCCGGCCATTAAAATAGGCAATGCCGCATTTTTTGCGCCAGAAATGGTGACTTCACCGCGTAGTGGATTACCACCAATTATTTTAAATGCGTCCAATATTTTATTCTTACGTTAGTGGATTTAAATTAACTTTAATAAAAAGTTATAGTGACTAAATAATAGTGATTAATTATAGCGGTAAATTAAACATTTTATCACGTTGCCATTGTTCGGTAGTGAAGGTTTTAATGGTAACTGCGTGAATTTTACCTTCCTTGATCACTTCCGCTAATGGGGCATAAACCGTTTGTTGTTTTTTAACACGGCTTAATTCACCTAAAAAATCAGCCACGGCAATAATAGTACATTGTGAACCGTCAAATTTAACGTGTAATTCGGCTAACTCAAGTGCATCATTAAGTAGTTTTTCTATGTCTGTGGTTTCCACATTTATATCCTAAATTCATTCAAATTATTAAACGCTACCACGTAAGCCTATTAGCTAATGCAGTGGCGCATTATTTATGCCGTATAAACGTTATTACCCTTTAGGTAAAAAATCGTCAACACCGCTTAGTTTGGCCATTTTAAGTAAGTCTTCATACATATTAACAAAGCGTAATTGCATATTATTTTTATAGCTTTGCTCTAACAACCAGAATAACCAAGCAAGGCCTGCAGTGTCTACTTTTCCTATTTGGCTAAAATCAATGGTGGTTAACTGCCCTGATAAAAGCTCAGCCGTTTGATTTTTTTTAATCAACGGCACCGTTTGCCGAGTTAAATCACCGGTAATTGATACTTGCTCTGGTGTAAAAATAAAATCAACAGTCAAAATAAACTTCCACTACTTTTTAAAAATAATGTTACGCGCACTTTTTTCTTTTAGCATTTCGGTAACGTGAGTTAAGCCCTTTTGACGAATAATACTGTTTAACTCAGCTTGTTTACTATCGAGTAGGCTAATACCTTCGGCAACCATATCATAGGCTTTCCACTGTTTAGTTTTTTTGTTTAGCCTCACTTTAAAAGTGATATCAATTGGATCTCTATCTGGCGATATAATCACGGTTTTAATTGATACTATTTTTTTACCATCAATACTTTTAGCTGGCTCAAACTTTACTTCTTGTTTGTCGTATAACGTAAAAACTTGCGCATAAGAGGTGACTAAATAATCACGAAATACCGGAATAAAGGCGATAATTTCTTCACGAGTTGATGTTTTATAATTTCGTCCTAAAACTTTACCTGCAGCATATTTATAGTCGATATACGGCATAAGCTCTTCACTAACAATAGTTTTCAGTATATTAGGCTGTTCTTGAATGTTAGCTTGTTCAATAGCAAAACGAGTAAAAGTAGCATTAGCTACAGTTTCAATCATTTGATAAGGGTTGGCTTTGCTCACTTTCTGGGGTGCTGAAAAAGCTGTACAGCTAATAATTAAAGCACAAATGCCTGCTAGTATACGTTGCAAAATGTTAATCCTCACTACCTTGGCTAAACAAAAATTGACCAATTAATTCTTCAAGTACAATTGCCGGTTTAGTATCTTCAATATAATCTCCCGGCGCTAAAATTTCTAAAGAGTCATCCATAAAACCAGGCAGTAAGCCAATATACTGCTCACCTAATAGACCGGAAGTTAAGATAGATAATGACGTAGCTTCTGAAAAATTATTATATTGCGCATAAATATTTAACGTAACCACCGGCATGTAGTCTTCTTCATCTAATGAAATATCGCCAACTCGGCCAACAACTACGCCGCCAACTTTAATTGGTGAACGTACTTTTAAGCCACCAATATTGTCAAATTTGGCATACAACTGATAACTTTCACCGCCACCAGAAATGTCACTGTCCGCGACTTTTAAAGATAACATCAGCAGCGCTGCAATACCTATTGCAACAAAAAAACCTACCGCTAATTCAATTTTTTTCGACACCATGTCTTCCACCAAAAATTAATTAAAATTGTCCAAAACGCTATTTAGCAAAACTACTTTGCAAACATCAGCGCCGTTAAAATAAAATCTAAAAACAGCACTAATAATGAAGATTGTACCACAGTCGCCGTGGTCGCTTGGCTAATGCCTTCTGACGTTGGCTGACAATCGTAACCTTTATAAACGGCTATCCAAGTGACTACAAAAGCAAAAACAATACTTTTGATCACCCCATTTAAAATATCACCTTGAAAATCAACCTGTGCTTGCATCATCGACCAAAAGGTTCCGCCGTCAACACCTAGCCAGTCAACACCAACTAAATGTGCGCCCCAAATACCAACCATTGAAAAAATACCAGCTAATAAAGGTAAACTGATAAAACCAGCCCAAAGACGCGGTGCAATAACCCGGCGTAACGGGTCAATAGCCATCATTTCTAGTGACGATAATTGCTCTGTCGCTTTCATCAAGCCAATTTCAGCCGTTAACGCTGAGCCCGCGCGGCCAGCAAATAGCAATGCGGCAACCACTGGCCCTAATTCTCGCAATAACGATAATGCGACCATAGGACCTAAGCTCGACTCGGCACCATAACCTACTAAAATGGTGTAGCCTTGCAGCGCTAAAACCATACCAATAAAGCCACCAGAAACTACAATAATAATCAGCGACTGCACGCCAACAATGTAAAGTTGTTTAACTAATAACGGAAAACCTTTACGAAAATTTGGCAGATGACAAAGAGCTGATAAAAGTAATAAAACCGCGCGCCCTAAGCCCATAATTAATGAGAGAGTATTACGGCCTACCTCTTGAATATTATCCACTATACTAGTCACTAACTATGCCCCCGAGAAATCAACTCGCTTTCAAAAGATGAAGCGGGATAATGAAAAGCTACTGGACCGTCAGCTTCACCTTGAACAAATTGTTGAACCAGTGGTGAAGTTTGCGCACTAATTTCTGCCGGTGTGCCTTGGCCAATAATTTTTTTATCCGCAACTATGTATATATAATCGGCGATAGACATCACTTCTTTGACATCATGAGAAACCACAACAGAGGTTAAACCTAAAGCATCACTTAACGAGCTAATTAAGCGCACAATAACGCCCATTGAAATAGGGTCTTGGCCAGCAAAAGGTTCATCGTATAAGATAAGCTCAGGATCTAAAGCAATTGCGCGAGCTAAGGCAACACGACGCGCCATACCACCAGATAATTCACTAGGATGCAGAGACCTTGCACCTCGCAAGCCTACAGCTTCAAGTTTCATCAGTACTATTTTTTCAATTAGCGCTTCAGATAACTGAGTATGTTCACGAATAGGAAAAGCGATATTATCGTAAACACTCATATCACTAAATAATGCGCCACTTTGAAAGAGCATGCTCATGCGTTTACGTGCTTGGTAAAGTCTTTTGCGAGACATTTTCGGAATATCTTCACCGTCAAATAAAATTTGACCTGACTCTGGTTGTAATTGACCACCAATAAGGCGAAGCAAGGTCGTTTTACCTATACCACTAGGCCCCATAATAGCAGTCACCTTTCCTTTAGGTATAGACAAACTAATATCGTCATATATGACACGTTCATCACGTTTGAAGGTCATATTTTTAATATCTACTAAAATATCAGGCATGTTTATTATTCTAACTTCACTGTTAATTTTTAATTAATGAGCATCATCAATCTTAATAAGGCGAAATTCTACCTTAGGCAATTTGATACTGCATTATATAATCGTAATAAATTATGTCTTATTCAACGGCTGTCTAAAGCTGTTGCTGAAATTATCTGCAATATAGACCGCCATTGTGGCAATAAATTCTCTATTTTTGTTTTTTTTAAACACTTTAGCCATTAATGCTTTTTTTTTTGTGAGCAACGAGAGACAATTTACCCCAGAGGACAGTGTGTTTTTATTTTTTATGTAATACCTCCTCAATTAATTGGAGCTGTAGATGTTATTTCAAGTATTTATTCTTTTAATCTCTTTAGTCGTTTTAGTATGGAGTGCTGACAAATTTGTCTTTGGCGCTTCATCTTTAGCAAGAAATCTCGGAATTTCTCCGATGATCATTGGTTTAACTATTGTAGCCATGGGGTCTTCTGCCCCAGAGATGATGGTAGCGGCTTCTGCTTCTTTACAAGGCAATGCTGATACCGGTATTGGTAATGCAATTGGTTCTAACATCACCAACATTGCTTTAGTACTAGGTCTCACTGCGCTACTGCAACCATTGAAAGTTTCTTCATCTACAGTCAAAAGAGAAATCCCGCTAATTCTAGCTATAACGGCATTAGCATATTTAATGCTATTCGATAATTACTTCAGCTTTATTGAAGGGCTTATTTTAATTGCTGGCTTTTTCATTTATATCATCACACTACTTGTTATTACCTTAAAGCGTGCCAAAGCTAACCCAATAGATGATCCGATGATATTAGAAGCTGAAGCTGAAGTACCTGAAGCAGTTAGTACGCAGTGGTCAATTATTTGGTTAGTTATTGGCATGATATTACTGCCACTGAGTGCTAACTTTTTAGTCGACTCGTCTGTATACATTGCCAAGGTATTTGGCATCAGTGATTTAGTTATTGGTCTAACCATTATTGCTATTGGCACTAGTTTGCCTGAACTGGCTGCGAGCATTATGAGTATTATTAAAAAGGAAGATGATCTCGCTTTAGGTAATATTATTGGCTCAAATATTTTTAATATTCTTGCGGTATTGTCATTAACCGGTTTAATTGCCCCTGGTGAAGTCGACGAAAACGCCGCCAGCCGTGATGCCCCTTATATGCTTGGCATTACTTTGTTACTTTTTATTATATGCTTTAGCCGAAAATTAGGTTACTTTCGTATAACTCGTTTAAAAGGTGCATTATTGCTATTCACTTTTATCGCTTATCAATTTTTACTCTTTAGCCAAATTTAACGTTAAGTTAGTAATTTATGAAAAACTTCAAACAACTTGCCACCCAAGTAATCAATATTGAGCACCAAGCCGTACTCGACCTATTAGCTTATATTGACGACAGCTTCGAACTTGCTTGCCAAATTATGTTTCAATGCAAAGGCCGTGTAATTGTGGTTGGCATGGGGAAATCTGGTCATGTCGGTGGAAAAATTGCAGCTACTTTAGCCAGCACAGGTACGCCTGCTTTTTTTGTTCACCCTGGTGAAGCCAGCCACGGTGACTTAGGTATGATAACTGTTGACGATGTAGTACTGACCATTTCCAACTCAGGTGAAACCTCAGAAGTATTAGCTATTATTCCGGTAATAAAACGTATCGGCGCAAAATTATTATCGATGACCGGCAATGTCGACTCAACCTTAGCTAAACTTTCTGATGCCCATGTTTGCATCGCCGTATCTCAAGAAGCATGCCCGTTAGGCTTGGCACCAACTTCAAGTACTACCGCTACTTTAGTGATGGGTGACGCTCTTGCTGTGGCTCTATTAAATGCTCGTGGTTTTACTGCCGACGATTTTGCCTTATCGCACCCCGGTGGCAGTTTAGGTAAACGTTTATTACTGCGTTTATCAGACATTATGCATAAAGATGACCGCTTACCTGTAGTAACCGAGCAAGCCAAAATAAAAGACGCTTTAGTGGAAATGTCACTTAAAGGCTTAGGTATGACCGCGATAGTAAATGCCAAAGGCATCATGGTTGGCTTGTTTACTGATGGCGATTTACGCAGAATTTTAGATGATGAAGTAAATATTCATCATGATAACATCGCCTCAGTAATGACCAAAAATGCAACCGTCACCGATAAAAATATTTTAGCCGCTGAAGCATTAAAGATCATGGAAGACAAAAAAATAAATGGCTTAATTATTGTCGACGAGCATAATAAGCCTATTGGTGCCATGAACATGCACGATTTACTTAAGTCTGGAGTGCTATAAGCAGTGAAAACCTTATACGGTGAAATTTCTGAAGATATTTTTGCCCAAGCAAAAAAAATAAAACTCTTTATCTGTGATATTGATGGCGTCTTTTCAGATGGTCGTATTTATTTAGGTAACGACGGCGAAGAACTCAAAGCCTTTCACACCAAAGACGGTTACGGCATGAAAGCCCTAGTTGCCAGTGGTGTAGCAACAGCGGTTATCACCGGCAGAACATCAAACATTGTTGCTAATCGCATGAAGGCGCTAAATGTTTCAGATATAGTACAAGGCCAAGAAGACAAACTTCCCGCGTTGAAAAAACTATTAACCAGTAAAAATTTAACGCCAGAACAAGTTGCTTATATCGGTGACGACATGCCAGATTTAGTTTGTATGGAATACGTTGGTTTAGGTATCGCGGTTAATGACGCGCACCCACAAGTGCTCAATAATGCCGATTATATTAGCTTCACCCGCGGCGGTTTTGGCGCGGTAAGAGAAGTATGTGACCTACTGATGCAAGCACAAGGCACATTAGCCAAGGCCACTGGCGCTAGCATATGAATAAACTCAATAGCTTAGCTTTTTTCATTTTTTTAATTGCGGTAAGTAGTTACGCCGTAATTGAATGGCTGGGTGATAAAGACAAACAAGCGGATGTTTTTTTTGATGAGCTAACCCCTGAGTTTATCGCTGAGCATTTAAAAAGTGATATTTTTGGTGATAATGGTCAACTCAATTATGTGATAAATGCTGACCGTATGGAGCATTATGCTGACCTTGCCGTCACCCATTTTGAGCAACCTAAATATACCTTATACCCAAAGAATAATGCCTTACCTTGGAAAATGAGTGCTAATGAAGCCACTTTGTATGACAATAACCGAGTAATTTTAGAAAACCGAGTTCGTTTGTATGCCACAGACAAAAATAGCTTGATCCAAGAAATAAATGGCAAACATTTAGAATTAGACTTAAAAACAAACATTATTAGCTCTGAGCACACCATACTGATTAAAGGTAAAGGATTTACCATGTACGGCTCAGGACTAATAGTTGACTTAAATACAACACAAATGACACTGACTGAACATGTGCAAACTATCTATAAAAAAACCACTAGCTAATTTATTATTAGCCGCTTCAGTACTAGCTTTTATGCCTACTGCTATTGCTGAAAAAAATGATTTAGAGCAAGAGATCATGATCAAATCTATCCGCCAATCGGGTGATTTGAAAAACAAAATAATCAGTTACCTTGATGATGTTATTATCACCCAAGGCTCTTTAATTATTCATGCTGACTTAGTACAAGTTCTAAAAAAAGCCGGCACTGATGACGATATTTATATTGCCAAAGGCAAACCTGCAACCTTCGAGCAATTATTAGAAGATGGTACGCCAATTAAATTAGAAGCTGATGAAATTATTTATCAAGCCAATGAACACACTATAATAATTTCAGGTAATGCCCGCTTAAGCCAAGAAGGCAGTGAAGTGACCGGCAGTAAAATCATCTACAATACGTTAACAGAAAGATTAGAAGCAGAAAGCTATAGTAATGACACAGTTACCACAATTTTAAAGCCAAAAACTAAAGCTGGAAACTAAGATATGTCGGCAACATTAACCGCAACAGGACTCGCCAAAGCCTATAAAGGCCGTAAAGTGGTGAAAAATGTCAGTTTACAAGTCAGTTCAGGACAAATTGTTGGCTTACTCGGCCCAAACGGCGCCGGTAAAACCACCTCGTTTTACATGATTGTTGGTCTCGTTCCCAATGACAGTGGCAGCATTGTTTTAAACGATGAAAACTTAACCATGCTGCCTATGCATGAAAGAGCGCGTAAAGGTATCGGCTATTTGCCACAAGAAGCCTCAATATTTAGAAAGCTAACCGTGCACGATAACATTATGGCCATTTTGCAAACTCGCAAAGATTTGTCATTAGTGGAAAAAGAAGAAAAGCTCGAGAGCTTACTTGAAGAATTCCACATCAGCCATATTAAAGATAATACCGGTATGAGTTTATCTGGTGGTGAACGCCGCCGTGTTGAAATTGCTCGTGCCTTAGCAGCAGATCCAAAATTTATATTACTCGACGAACCTTTTGCTGGTGTTGACCCTATTTCAGTAGGCGATATTAAGAAAATTATATTACAGTTAAAACATCGTGGTATTGGTATTTTAATTACCGACCATAATGTCAGAGAAACGTTAGACGTATGTGAGCACGCGTATATTGTTAGTCATGGTGAACTTATTGCTGAAGGTGATGCTAATCAAATTCTTGCAAATCAACATGTACGAGATGTATACCTTGGTGAGCAATTCACGCTATAGTTATATTAATTGCAACAATGAATTCGCTTGGTAATAACGTAGCCATACGACATTAAAATAAAACCAACAGGAAAATGATCACGTAGATGCGCCCTACACTACAACTCCGTATTGGACAACAATTAACCATGACCCCGCAATTGCAACAAGCAATCAAGCTGTTGCAATTGTCGACCTTGGATTTACAACAAGAAATTCAGGAAGCATTAGAAAGTAATCCCTTATTAGAAGTTGATGAGTCAGCTCCTGCCAATAAAGATGACGGTAGTAATAATTTAGAAGACGCTTTTTCAGCAAGTGCAGAGCCTGCCAAGGAAATCAAAACCAATGACGGTAGTGAAGAAGCAACTCCTACCATTGATGAAATAAGCACTACTGAAGCCATGGGTAGCACTGACATTCCTGAAGAGCTGAATATGGATACCACTTGGGATGAAAGCTTTAGCGCTGGCACCTCAAACACAGGTGTTAGTAGCGCACCGTCTGAAGATTACACCTATCAAGGTGAAACCTCTGACTCCATTCAAGACCACTTACGCTGGCAAATGGAGTTAACCCCTTTTTCTGATACCGACCAAGCCATTGCCATGGCTATTATTGACGCCATTGACGACGCAGGTTACTTAACCGTAACCAGTGAAGATATTTTAGAAAGTGTTGGTATAGAAGGCCTTGAGCTTGACGAAGTAGAAGCCGTACTTAAACGCATTAACATGTTTGACCCTATAGGTATTGGCGCTCGTTCTATTTCAGAATGTTTATTAATACAGCTTAATCAGTTTGCACCAGACACCCCATGGCTAAAAGAAAGTAAAATCGTCGTTGGTGAATATATTGAATTATTAGGCAGCCGAGATTATCGCCAACTAATGCGCAAAGTGCGCATAAAAGAAGAACAACTTCGTGAAGTGATTCGTTTGATCCAAACGCTTGATCCTCGTCCCGGCGACAGTGTTATCAAAGAAGATGACCAATACGTAATTCCTGATGTTTCTGTTGAAAAGAAAAATGGCCGCTGGGTGGTAGAATTAAACCCTGACACCGCGCCAAAGCTTTCAATTAATCAACAATATGCATCAATGTCTCGTTCAATGAAGTCATCAACCGATGGCCAATTTATTCGTTCTAACTTGCAAGAAGCAAAGTGGTTTATTAAAAGTTTAGAAAGTCGGAACGATACGCTCTTAAAAGTATCCAACTGTATTGTGCAACGCCAACAAGGTTTTTTTGAGCATGGCCCTGAAGCAATGCGCCCGATGGTATTAAACGATATAGCCGAAGCGGTTGAGATGCACGAGTCAACAATATCGCGTGTTACCACACAAAAATATATGCATACACCACGAGGGATTTTTGAATTAAAATTCTTTTTTTCAAGTCATGTCAGCACCGAAAACGGGGGAGAATGTTCGTCTACAGCAATACGCGCATTAATCAAGAAACTCATCTCAGCTGAAATTCCATCAAAGCCATTAAGTGATAATAAAATGGCTGAGATACTGGCTGAACAAGGTATTAATGTTGCAAGGCGCACCATAGCCAAATATCGAGAATCTTTGTCTATACCGCCATCAAATCAGCGAAAAAGTTTACTTTAGTCACTAACTATAAGGATTTAAGTCTATGCAAATTAATCTTACAGGTCATCATGTAGAAATTACCGCTTCATTACGCGAATATGTTAATGAAAAGTTTGCAAAGTTAGAACGTCACTTTGACCATATTAATAATGTTTACGTGGTACTCACCGTTGAAAAACTTAATCAAAAAGCCGAGTCGACCGTGCATTTAAATGGCACAGAAGTACATGCGTCTGCCGTTAACCTTGATATGTATGCTTCCATTGATTCTTTAATTGATAAATTAGATCGTCAAATCCTTAAATACAAAGGCAAAATCAGCCAACATTAGCTAACTTTAGTCACCTAATATTATGAAGTTTCAAACTATTTTAACCCCAGACTGCACTCATTGTGCAGTATCTGGGACCAGCAAAAAACGAATTTTAGAGCAACTTTGCGTAACTGCCGCCGAAAAACTTAGCGATATTTCCCAGCAAGATTTATTGGAAAGTTTAATGGTACGTGAACGCATGGGCAGTACAGGCATTGGCGGTGGCATTGCTATTCCCCATGGCCGTTTAAGTGAAACCTCACAAGTTATTTGTGTAGTACTCACTTCAGCAAAGGCGATTAATTTTGATGCTATTGATAACCGTCCAGTTGATATATTCATCGCCTTATTTGTCCCCGAAGACAGTTGCAAAGAACACTTAAGCACTTTACAAAGCATTGCCCAGTTATTCAGTGACAAGCAAATTTGTAAAGACGTCAGAAACTGCCAAACCGATCAGGAATTGTTTGAACTCATTCAACAACAAAAATAAAACTATGAAGTTAATCATTGTCAGCGGCCGTTCTGGCTCAGGGAAGTCTGTCGCTTTAAGGGTGCTAGAAGATTTAGGTTATTATTGCGTTGATAATATTCCTGTTAATTTACTGCCAGCATTAACGCATACCGTGATTAACGATTATGAAAATGTTGCCGTTAGTTTAGATGTTCGTAACTTACCTGAAAACCCAAGTGATGTTTCTGAAATAATTGACTACTTGCCGAACGCGGTTGACTTAAATATTCTTTATTTAGACGCCGATGACACCGACTTAATTCGCCGTTTTAGCGAAACTCGCCGCTTGCATCCGTTAATTAGACAAAACCTTGCTCTAGACCAAGCCATCGCTTTAGAGAAAAAGTTACTTGAACCGGTATCTAGTCGCGCTGATTTATATATTAATACCAGTCAACTTTCTCCACATCAGCTCGCTGACTTAGTGCGTGAACGAATTTTAGGTAAAAAAACCGGCTCTATGGTAATCGTTTTTGAATCCTTTGGTTTCAAACATGGTGTGCCCGCCGATGCTGATTATGTTTTTGACGCTAGGTTTTTACCCAATCCATTTTGGGAAAAGGACTTAAAAGGCCACACCGGACTTGACCAACCCGTGCAAGACTTTCTGGCTAGCCAACCAATAGTCACCAAATTTATTTGGCAAATTAATAGTTTTATGATGACCTGGTTGCCGCATTTAGAACGTAATAATCGTAGTTATGTTACTATTGCTATTGGTTGTACTGGCGGTAAACATCGTTCAGTTTATATCGCTGAATTGCTAACCAATAATTTACGTAAAGAACGTGACGATGTGCAATCAAGACACCGTGACATCGAGAAAAAGTCAACCTAATAAGCAATAACAAACCTATGCCATTAATTGAAAAGTCACTGATCATTACCAACAAGCTGGGTTTACATGCTAGGGCTGCTACTAAGCTCGCTCAGCTTTGTCAAAATTATAATGCCAAAGCTAGCGTTACTTTATCGGGCAAACAAGCCGATGCCAGTAGCATCATGGCGCTAATGCTACTCGCGGGTAGTCAAGGTAAAGAAGTTACGGTAACCACCGAAGGCGAAGACGCTCAGCAAGCACTTGACGCTATTTGTCAGTTGTTTACCAATAAGTTTGATGAGCACGAATAGCGCTACTTTTCTTAATAAGCTCACTAATACATAGCTCAAAGTTCGTCATGTTCATTTTATTAAATTGTTTTTCCTTTAGTAACTTAACCTGTATTTAACCTCTAGTTACTAAAATAAAAATGCTGAAAAATCATTTAAGTTACGATAAACTTCGCGTAGGTGTATGTAACAACATTTTGCATGCACAAAAGTAATAAACGTTAAGCCATATCCGTTAGATAAAATTACCTATTCGCAGTAAGATTTTCGATTCTTAGCGGCACAGGATCAGTTTATGCCGGAAATTTCAGAACAAGAATATAACCAACAAAGATTACAACAGGTTAATGACGCTCTTGGCAGCGGCATGTTTGTGCACGTGCGCAAGTTATTACAGAATATGCCTGCTTATGATCTTGCTTTAATTCTTGAATCATCGCCCTCAAAAAGCCGTAATATTTTATGGCAACTCGTCGATCCTGATCATCACGGTGAAGTACTTGAAGAGCTTAATGAAGAAGTTCGAAAAGGTATTTTAAAAAGCATGCGTCCAGAAAAGCTGGCCGCAGTTGCCGAAGGCATGGACGTTGATGATCTCGCCGAAGTATTAAGAACTCTGCCCGATAGTGTTTATCGGGAAGTGCTTAATACCATGGACTCGCAAGACCGAGGCCGAGTAGAAGCCGCGCTTTCGTATGAAGAAGATACCGCCGGCGGTATCATGAATACCGATACCATTACTATTCGCCCTGACGTTACCGTTGATGTAGTTTTGCGTTATCTGCGCCTAAAAGGCGAATTACCAGATGCCACTGACTCCTTTTATGTGGTTGATCGTGAAGACTATTTCGTCGGCTCTGTTTCCTTAGCTTCTATAATCACAGCTAAAACTGAAATAATTGTTTCAAGCTTAATTGATAAAGAAGTGGTGGCAGTAGCTGCTGATATGGATGAAACCGATGTCGCACAGTTATTTGAGCGGCACGACTGGTTATCTGCACCAGTGATTGATGATGACGGCCACCTACTAGGGCGTATTACCATTGATGATGTTATCGATATTATTCGTGAAGACGCAGAACATTCAATGATGAGTATGGCAGGTTTAGACGACGAAGCCGATACTTTCGCGCCGGTAATGAAAAGTACCCAACAACGCTCTATTTGGCTAGGGGTGAACCTGATCACCGCGCTTTTAGCGGTTGCCGTTTCAAGCATGTTCGAAGGAATATTAAGCCAACTTGCCATTTTAGCGGTATTAAATTCATTAGTACCTAGCATGGGCGGCGTTGCCGGTAATCAAACCTTAACCCTTGTAATTCGTGGTATGGCACTCGGACATGTAGGTGATACTAACTCGCGCGCTTTGCTCTATAAAGAATTGTTTGTTGGTTTACTTAATGGCTTAATTTGGGCATTACTCATAGCCTCAGTAGTCGCTATTTGGCAACAGAACTTATTACTCGGCGGTATTATTGCTTTTGCTATGTTAATGAATATGACTGCAGCTGGCCTTGCCGGTGTGGCTGTACCGTTAATGTTAAAGCGGATGAATATTGACCCGGCACTTGCTGGCAGTGTTATTTTAACCACGGTAACCGATGTCGTTGGTATTTTTGCTTTCTTAGGTACTGCGACTTTATTACTTGGTTAATTTACCGGCTTTGCCACACACCTCAAAATACAGTGATTGATGTATCAAAATTCGTCATTATGCTATATTTATATTTAAGGTCTTTAGGCATATAACTTCACTAAGTCAGTATTTCCCTTAAGTAGAGCATACTTTTGCTACCTAATAACGACAAATAAAATGAACATCTTATGCTTATAAAGCCTCTATTACAGCACTTCTTTTTTATATTCTTGCTATGCGCTGCTAGCCTTAGTTCCCAAGTTCAAGCCGAAGAAAAGCTCTGCGTGGTAACGAATGAAAAAAGTAAAAAGCGTTATGTTTCAGCTCAAAGCCAAGCCCTACCGAAAGTTATAGCTATATTTAAAAAGGCTAACGTCAAACTAACCACCTTCAATACACCTACTTGGGCACGCAGCTTTGAAATGGCAAAAAATGGTCAGTGTTTAATTTTAGGTTTATGGCGTAATTCACAGCGCGATAAAATATTTAACTACTCAGCCAAGCCTATTTTCACACAAAACTTAGGCTTATATGTTAATGCGGAGAAAAAATTACCCGCTGATAAGAATATTATTATGGCTGTAGAGCGTGGTAGCTATTTGCCTGAGAAGTTAAAAAATAAAAGTTGGCAGGTTCATTATGTTGACTCGATTAGACAAAGCCTGAAAATGCTATATGCACAAAGAGTTGACGTTGTTTATGGCGACCTAGCTTACCTTGATTATCTTATTTTGAATAATAAAGAATATAGCAATACATTTAGCAAAGTATTGCCAGTTGTCGAGAATAAGAAAGCTTATTTAGCGATTGCTAAAAGTCACCCTAACGTAGATAAACTATTGAGTATTTTTGATAAGGCCATTGCAGAAAAAAGCAACGGTGCAAAAGGGAGTGTGTACCACTTAGGCAATAACGAAAAGCTTTCTAATACTCAATAAATGCGAAAGCTTTTCGTAATCTAGTTCATTTAAAATGCTTGGTTTAGCTTTAAGTACAATGAATTTTCATCTTCACTGGTTCTTACTAAGTCTAAACGTAAATCAATGCCGGTTTTTTCTTGAATAGCATAACGCACACCAACACCTGCAGCTGAGTACCAGCCGTCATCATCACGTGAGTTGCCTTCAAAACCATATGAGCCTCCAGCTAAATTAGCAACGCCAGCAAAGGTCGTTAATTTAAAACGAGTACCGGTAACGTCGTAACGATATTCAGCCTGAACACCTGACATATAACGCGCTTTAAACTGACCACCTGGGAAACCACGTAGCATCGACTTACCAGAAAGGGTTGGTAATGAAGTGTCTGGCGTTTTTTCAGAGGCGTATTGTCCGTAAAACTGCATAGCTATAACATCTTGACTCTTAAAGCCTTTAGTATAATGGCGTGCATCTACAGTTAGTGAAGAAAAGTCATCAACCGCACCTAAAGCTTCTGGGTTAGCCATAAAGCTAACATTTACTAATGACGAACCTTGAGGGTAATATTTATTTTTACGGGTATCGTAAACCATAGAAAGACCGACAGCTCCCATGCTTACGTCAACAATACCATTTTTATCTAAAAACTCTTCACCTGCCTCATTATTAGCGTTATATGCAATATCTAAATAACTAATTGGCACACCAAAATAAAAATCACCAAACGCTTTCATTACGAAGGTTTGCTTTATAAAAGACGCTACGGTGTTATAGCCAACATCACCGCTGGCATCACTAAATTCATGGTTAACATTTGAAAGCGAGATAGTTGTTCTTGAGTTCTTACTGTTGCCGTCAAACCAGGCATTGTTATCAATAAATACGTCGTAGCTGTCAGTTTCCGAATATTGACCGCCGATGCGTAATTGAGATTTTGATGAGCTTTCATCGGTATCATATAGGTATGAAACCGCACCACCAACACCAACGCCCATTAACGGAGTGCTAGTTACTAGAGGAACAAAGCGAAAAGGTGACTCTTCATTTTGCTTGGCAGAAGATTTTTTAGCCTTGCTTTGCTTTACTTGCTCAGCTTTAGGGTCAGCAGCAACAGCTATTTCAGTTTTATTAGTACCAGCATCTGTATCAACCGTATTTTCAGCTAGTGCCAAACCGCTTGTACTTATACCGAAGGCAAGTAAAAAAAACTTGCTCATTGAACCAGAATTTTTCTTTGTTTTAACGTAAGACATACACGCTACTCTTTTTAGAACCATTATCAGTGGCTCATCTTACAAAATAGCATAAAGCAAGAGTGTTATAGTTAAGCGGCTAAATGTAATAAAACGAAATGAAATAAGGATAACAACCGAAAACAAAGCCTTGCGTCAAGTTTGTGTCAAGGCTTTGTCAAGCTAACGTCAGCTTAAGTTAATTAAATGTTAATCACAGTTACAAAGTTATACACCTGCAATTTGAATAGAGTCAACCAATACAGAGCCAGTGCGAATGCTGCCATGTAAATCAGTATCACTACCTACAGCAACTATACCTTTAAACATATCCTGTAAGCGCCCAGCAATGGTAATTTCAGCAACAGGGTAAGCTATTTCACCGTTTTCAACCCAAAAGCCAGCAGCACCTCGTGAATAGTCGCCATTAACCACATTCACCCCTTGGCCCATTAATTCAGTGACTAACAAGCCAGTGCCAAGCTGCTTTAACATTGAATTAAAATCACCACCATTGGCTGAGACTTGCCAGTTATGAATACCACCAGCATGTCCAGTAGTGGCTAAGCCCAATTTACGCGCAGAGTAACTGGTTAATAAATACGTATCTAAACTGCCATTGGTGATGATATTACGATCAACTGTTCTAACCCCTTCGCTATCAAAAGGGCTACTCGCTAGTGCTTTTAATAAATGTGGACGCTCTTCAATCGTTAAAAATTCTGGGAATATCTGCTGACCTAAGGCATCAAGTAAAAATGATGATTTACGGTATAAATTACCACCACTGATCGCAGCAATAAAATGTCCAAACAGTGAATTGGCAATATCAGCACGAAACAGTACCGGCACTTTAGCGGTAGCAAGCTTTTGTGCATTTAAGCGCGAAAGTGCTTCTTTAGCCGCTTTTTTACCAATTATTTCAGGGTTATCTAATTGATTAAAATCACGATCAACACTGTAAGCGTAATCACGCTGCATATCTTCGTTTTCAGTAGCAATAGCAACACAACTTAAACTGTGGCGGCTGCTTGGGTAACCTACTAATTGTCCATGGCTATTACCATATACTTTAAAGCCTTCAAAACAAGCAAGCGTAGCACCGTCTGAATTAGTAATACGCTTATCATAACTCAGTGAAGCTTCTTCACATTGTTTGGCAATTTCAATGGCTTTATCGGTGCTTAGTACTTTGGGGTGAAATAAATCAAGATCTGGCGGCGTCATCGCCAGCATCTCTTTATCGGCTAAACCAGAGCAGTCATCCACTGAGGTATATTTAGCAATATTAACCGCAGCTTGCACTGCTTGGTTTAATGCATCTTGAGAAAGATCGGCGGTAGAAGCACTGCCTTTTCGCCCTTCTTTATAAACAGTAATACCTAAAGCACCATCATTGGTAAACTCAACAGTTTCAACTTCTCCCATTCGGGTACCAACACTTAGTCCTTGTTGGCGGCTCATTGCTACTTCAGCACTGTCAGCTCCTAGTTTTTCAGCTAAAATTAAGGCTTGAGCAACACGCTCTTTTACTTGGCTAAGTTGTTGTTTAATAGTGTCTGTTTCTGTCATGATATTTTTAATACTCTTATGGCACGTTCATTAGCTTCACTCTGTGAAGCGCCTGTTTATTTTACTGATTTACACGTTAACCAATAAATAATTACAAGAAATGGCTTAGCGATCTTTTTAGCGAAAGCGAGTTTGTTGTATACTGTGGCTATTATTACTTAATAGTTAACATTATGCCCCACTCTGCCAATGATATCGACGACTTCGATGAAGATTTAAAAAGTAAATCTGAAGTCAAAAGAGAAATGCTGCGCTTACAAGACTACGCTTATAAATTAATAAAAATGTCAAAGCACCAACGTAGCCGTTTACCGCTGACCGATGAGCTTAAAGAAAACCTAGTGCTAGCAGACAAAATTCTTAACAAGCACGAAGCTTTACGCCGTCATGTTCGCTATGTTGCTAAAGTACTATCAGAAACAGATCTTGAGCCAATTAATCAAGCACTTGACGTTATGGCAAATAAACATCAACAAGAAACCGCTAAGTTCGTTTATTTAGAAGCACTAAGAGATGAGTTGATTGACCAAGGCAATGAGAAAATTGAAAGCCTACTCAGTGATACACCAACGCTTGAGCGACAAAAGCTTCGCCAGCTAGTTAGACAAGCAAGTAAAGAAAAAGCCGCAGAAAAGCTAGGTAAATACTACCGTGATTTATTTTCTTACCTTAAAGAAAATATTAAGCAGTAAATTTTTTGAAAAAAACTAGTGCTGAATGTTGGCAGCGCTAGTTTTTTAGTCAATATCATGTAAGCTTAAAGTGACATTACGCTGATGGAGCGGAAAAATGACATTAACAGAAACCAACGATCTCGATAAATCTGCCAATAAAAACAATAAAGTAGCCGCTCATGCAGCAATGGCTTCACTGCTCAACCTTACTTTTTTACCTGTGCTGAGCTTTATTTGGTTAATGGTAAAACGTTCTCAACACCCACCCGGATCTCTCGCACATTACCATATTCATTTCGCCATTAAATTAAATTTAATTGCCGCTTTTTTCTTAGGTGCGGTCACGTTATTAATGATAGTGCTTGGCGGGTTTAATTCAGCATGGACTTGGGTTTATGTGATCAGTTATTTCACTTTAATTCATAGCGTTTTTATTGTGCTGGCAGTGTGGTCTATGACTTGCGCATGGTCAAATAAAAAGGTTTTCAACAAAAAACAATCTGTGCTGTGATAGCTTTTTAGTGCAAAAACTCATCAACCAGTTGGCTTAACTACCTCATAATCAAATATTTATTGCCAGTAGAGCTATATTCAAGTCATTCGTATACTGGCTGTTATCCCCTTGCGCAATTGCCTCTATAAACGCACAAATCAACTTAATACAACCCAAAATTACGATGTAATAAAACTACATTATGAATGAGTGCATCATTTAAAACTTGATTTAAACGGCTTGGTGTTGTAAAAATACTACATAAGAATAAAATACGTACAGTAATCACTTAGTCTGATAGAGGTCAATTAAATGAACAATCTACATATCGTTTCAAATAAAGACAAAGCATTAGAGCCAACCGAGTTTGATTATGACAATACTGACTGGCCACGTGACTTTGATATTCGAGTAGAAAAGTCAGAGCAGCAAGAAGTTTTCGAGCACTAAAAGTCAGACATAAAAAAACCTTCTACTATGAATGCAAAAGTTAACTCTGCAGACAAAATAAAAGGTTTTCCTAAATTCAGGCAATAAGCACTAACTACTAACTATTAACTCGTTAGTGCTAGATGTTAGCTGTTCACTATTGCGTACCACCGATAGTCATTTCATCAATTTTCAATGTTGGTTGGCCAACACCTACTGGCACACTTTGTCCGTCTTTACCACATACACCAACTCCAGCATCAAGTGCTAAGTCATTACCAACCATGCTTACTTTTTGCATAGCTTCAGGACCACTACCAATTAAAGTAGCACCTTTAACCGGTGCAGTAATTTCGCCATCTTCAATTAAATATGCCTCTGAGCTGGTAAATACAAATTTACCCGAAGTAATATCAACTTGGCCACCAGCAAAGTGCGGCGCATAAATGCCTTTTTTCACTGACTTAATAATGTCTTTAGGGTCATGCTCACCCGCTAACATATATGTATTGGTCATACGTGGCATAGGTAAATGTGCATAAGACTCACGACGGCCATTACCCGTTGGTTTAACGCCCATTAAGGCAGCATTTTGCTTGTCTTGCATGTAACCTTTTAAAATGCCTTTTTCGATTAAGACATTATATTGTCCTGGTGTACCTTCATCATCAATACTGACCGAGCCACGGCGATTAGCTAAAGTGCCGTCATCAACAATAGTACAAAGACTTGATGTTACTTGCTGACCAACTTTACCAGAAAAGGCTGAAGAACCTTTACGGTTAAAGTCACCTTCTAAGCCATGACCAACAGCTTCATGTAATAATACTGCAGGCCAACCTGAACCTAGCACTACTGGTAACATGCCAGCTGGTGCATCTATCGCAACTAAGTTTACTAGCGCTTGCCTAACCGCTTCTTCGGCGTAGTTTTTATAACGGAACTGGCCATTTTCACTTTCGAAAAAATAACTGTAATCTGTTCGTGCACCGCCGCCGCCAGTACCGCGTTCACGCTTGCCGTTATCTTCAACCAATACAGAACAATTTAAACGTACTAATGGACGAATATCTGTTGCGTAAGTGCCGTCACTAGCCGCCACAAGAATTTTTTCGTAAACCCCAGAAAGGCTAACAATAACTTGTTTTACCCGTTTATCTTGTGCGCGAGCATGGGCTTCAACTTCATGTAGCAAGCTAATTTTTGCTTCTTGAGCAAGACTTGCTAGCGGGTCTACTGACGTGTAAATTTCGATAGGTTGAGTGCGTGAAAACGCTTTAACTGTGCCCGACTGCCCTGCATTAGCAATGCCTTTGGCTGCATCGGCTGCTTTTTTTAATGCATCAACAGTAATATCGTCAGAATAAGCAAAGCCAGTTTTTTCACCTGAAACCGCACGAACACCGACGCCACGTTCAATATTATATGAACCTTCTTTAACAATGCCGTCTTCAAGCATCCATGATTCATGGCGGCTTGACTGAAAATATAAATCAGCTAAATCAACTTTACGCTGATAAATACTATCTAAAGTTTGGCTTAATACTGCATCGTCAATTTGACTATCAGCTAAGAGCTCACGCTCAACATTATTCATATGAAATTAACTCTGTTGTGAATTGGTTATGTTTTGATACGGGCATGCTGGCTCTAATGCTTTCCAGCTCAGCTCGATCAAAACTTGCACTGACACTGCCTTGGCCGCTTGGTTGGCAAGACAAAATTTCGCCCCATGGGCTAATAATCATGCTATGGCCCCATGTTTTTCGGCCATTGGCATGTTTGCCTGTCTGCCCTGCGGCAATAATATAAACTTGGTTTTCTATCGCACGAGCTTGCAATAATGCTTGCCAATGTGCGGCTCCGGTAACACAGGTAAACGCACTTGGAACACAAATAATATCTGCGCCTTGGTTGCGTAATTGCCGATAAAGCTCAGGAAAACGTAAATCATAACAAACCGATAAGCCTAGTCGTATTGACGGCGTATCCGCTAGTTTTAGTGCCTTACCTGCCTGAGTATACTTTGATTCCAGATAGTTTTTCTCATTATCTGCTACTTCAACATCAAATAAATGAATTTTATCGTATTGACTGATCAGCTGACCCAATGGTGAAAAAACGCAGCAGCTATTGGTAAATTTGTCGCCAGCTGCAGTTATTAACGGAATAGTTCCCGCCACTAAATACACATGAAACTTAACAGCTAAGGCAGCTAAACCATTCACCAACTCAGCGCTTTCATTGGTTTGAATAGCTAACGATAATTGACCTTGATCGGCTGCACCAAAAAATAAACAGCACTCTGGCAATACGACAATATGTTCATCTGCTGGTGTTAATAAGGCTAATTCGGTTGTGATTGCGGCAAGGTTTTCACTGACATTAGGGCTAGAGCAAAGTTGAATTGCTGACAGCCTAACCATTGGTATTATCCTGTGATAAATTTTTTGATTTGATTTTTTCACCGTCTTTTGGTGTTTGCTCTAACTTTTTAAGTGCTTCAGAGTTTTCAATCGCCTCTGAACTTTCAACGATTTGTGGCGGCGTAGAACGGCCAACACTAATATCTTTGGTTTTACGATCTACTTCTTTAAAGTCAGGTTCGTCTAACGTGCCGGTGAGTTCAAAATTAAATTCAGAAACCACCTGCGAAGTCATCACCTGATCAATAGCAATTCCCGCTAAAAATACCGCTGGTTGCAAGGTCGCTATCCAGGCTAATACAGGTAAGCTTGAAGTGAGATTAGGCTTATAAGAAAGACTATAATCTAATTGACCTAAGTCTAAGTCAGTATTACCTATCATTAATAAGTCGCCAGCAGCACCGTTCATTTTCATATTATTTGTATATAAAATGCCGTCTTTAATATTAAAGTCGCCTTTAATCGAGCTATAAAACATACCATCACTGAAAATATCACGAAAATCTAAGGTCAATTTACGTACTAACGATTGCAAACTTAATACCGAAAATAGCCTTGCAGAGTCACCAACATCAGCTAAATAACCATCATCAAAAGTAACATTAATATCACCATTTAGACTCGCAACAACAAAGTCTTGTGGTGCACCTTGCCAATGAATATCAAAGCTAGATGTTCCGCCACTTTCTTTCATCATTGAAGCATATTCAAATTTATCGAGTTCAGCTTCTAAGTCTTTAATATCAAGGTCGCCAACTAGTTTTGTCGTAGAGCCTTGTTGATTATGCTCCCAACTTAAATCAAAAGTTAACTCAGATTTATTACGCTGTGCTCTAAATTGATTAACTAATAACTTATCTGGTTCAGCTCTGGCAACAGTAAAGTCTACAGTACCTAGATCTAGCTGACCATAACTACAGCTGTCACAATGAAACTTGAGTGGTGGAAAGTTGGCCATAATCAAATCATTAAGCTCTGCTGTCTGAGTAGTGGCAATATGCTCATTTTCAGCTGATTCACTTGTCAGCTGTGCATTGGTAAGTTTTTCATTTGAAATGACTGGCAAATGGAAAAAGTCAGCATTTACATCAATACCTTGTGCAAACCAGTCAGGATAAAACTTAATCTGGCTTCGTGCTTCTTTGGCGTTGAACTCTAGTAACCACCAAGTACTTTGATCTAATAAATTAAACGAAATTTGAGTAAACGGTTGACCAACAACGTCTAGCTCTGCAATTGTGCCACGAATACGTTCAGGTACAGGAAAAAGCATTGGCTTTTCCGTTACGAGCTCTGCTGATGACGCCAATAAATGAGCATTTTCTTGTATATCGTTTTGACTAACTTGAGAAGAACGTTCTGCTGAAATGCTATCAAGAATATCGCTAATAAAAGGTTGCCACTCACTTAATTTTGCCTGTGCAAGTTTGGTGGTTATATGAAAGCCGTCCATCGGCAGTAACATTTGTTCATCACCTAAAACTAAATGCGAACGAGAAAATTGCGCGCCTTGATGGTCAAGTTCACCATAAAAGCTTAACTGCTCACCTAAGGTTGCGTTAATAGTTGATTGCTCAATGCGGCCAGTAACATTAATATTCAAGGCTTGCTGCTGTGCTAACGCTTTAAAGTACGGCTGAGGAAGTTTTAATTCGGTATTATTCAGATCTGAGTTGATATCAAAGTTATATGAAAAGCCGCCATCTATATGATTATGCAACGCCAATATGCCTTGCCATTGCAGCTCACCACCACTGTATGGCTTTAATATGTCTGGTACCTGTTGCTGCCACTGCGCTTCTTGCCATAACGCATCTATGGTTAAATTAGTGCCATAATATTCTTGTTGCTGCTCAGCTGAAACCTGTACTTTAAGCGGCAAACCAAGCCAGTCTATCTCGATATTTTCAACTTTAATAACATCATTATTAAAGCTTAATTGTCCGCTGGCTTTAGTGAAGTTTAACTGCGGCGCTTGAACCGCTACATTGTTATTGTCGAAGTCAATTAAACCGCTAGCAACTACTTGCTCAGTATTCGCCAAAGGTAAGTTTAAGTTAAAGGTGCCAGAAATAGGTTGAGTAACCACGACATGTTCTAAGGTTTTACCCACGGTACTTTTCATCGAACTTGCCAGCATTAGCTTAGTAACATTGGCAGGGTCGGCTTGATTAATTATCGCATCAACCGTTAACACGCCTTCGGTAAAGTCGGCTATTTGGGTGGTAACGCCTTCAACATCTAATCCAGTAAGCTGTCCAGCACGTGCGGTGATTAACATGCCATTGTTAGTAAAATTTAAATTTGCTGATAAATTTTCAATCGCTGGCCACTGGCTATCAAAAGAAAACACGCCGTCAGTAAGTTCAGCGTCTACGACAAAAATGCCTTCAGGCTCTGTAAACGGAAATTTCGCAAATGGACCATTAAATAATACCTGCGCTTGTGCTAATTTTCCGTCAAGAATACCGTTTTGAAGATATTTAACTAGCGGCTCACCCATTAATAAATGCGGGTAGTAATGATCAGCAACTTTCGCATTGCCATCTTTAACTGAAGCCAACAAAGCCATTTCCGCTAAACCTTGTTTAGGAATGGTTACTCGAACATCAGCAGATAAAGCCAATTCATCAGAAACTAATTCAAGATTATTGGCATCAAACGTTATGCCTTGCTCTTCAAAACGTAGCAAAATTTCAGAAGTTATATTGTTATAAACAATCGGCGCCATAAAGTGTTTATCAAAGTCTAACGCGCCATTTTCTGCGCTAAAATCAACCTTCAATATATCTTTAGCAAATAACGCATGACCGGAAATATTATCCATTCCCGGTATACCTTGGCTAAAACCGGTGGAAACGTTATCAAAGTTGGCAGAAACACTGATACTTTCACCTAGACGCTGAAAATAAATATCATCTACTTGCCCTTGTGGTGCCAATTCAGCCAACATTAACCTTGTTTCAGGCTGCTCAACCAATAATGGAAAAACCGTAGCGGCACTGGCTAAATCAAGTTCAGAAACATAAGCAAACAATCCTTGATGATTCTGGTTAACTTCAATATTAAGCGGCTGCCATTGGTGGTTATCGAGAGTTAAATTTAGCGGAGAAGTATGTAAAGCAAAGCCTTTATTATCAGGATGACGACTAACAAAAACTTGCCCTTGATTGAGTAAAAATTGCTGTTCAATGTTGTCATGTTGCCATGAGATTTCATTCTCACCAAGCTGCACTTGCAGCGACTTGGTAATACCGTTTTCTAACGATAACCAAGCATCAAAGTTAATATTCGAGTCTGTCTTATCATTTTCAATGGCAAATATACTGCCTAACCACGGGGTAATATTGAGTTGATTGGCTTGTAGGTAAACTTGACCACTCATTTGATTTTTATCGCTACCACGTAAATCAACTAACAATTTCAAGTGATCAGAGCTAAGTCCACCAATACGCACATCACCACTGGCGTTATGTTGCTCACCGCGATTTAACCAATTTAAGTGGTTAATTAAAAAAGTACGCTGATTGTGCTCATTTTTAACGGTTATTTCGCTATTGTTTAAAGAGAAGCGATCAATTTGACTAAGAAATAAGTCAATAATATTGTCGAGTAGTACTTGCTCGCTATCAACTTCATTGTTGCTACTAGGTAGCAGTTCAACGGTTTGATCATAAAAAACTTCAACACCATCAAGATTGATATGGTGGGCAACAATATTACGCTCTGACAAGCTTTGCCAAAAATCGATGCGAACATCAATATTGTTAATACCAACACGGGTATTTTGGGTTTGTAAGAGCCGTATTTCTTTAGCAATTAAGGTTGGGCCAAAACGTTGCCAACCTAAACTGATTTCGCCGATATGAACATTACTTTGGTAATGCTTATTAATGTAGTCTTCAATGCCAAGCTTGTAGTTATGAGCGTAAGGCAATAATAAACGAAAGGCACTAATTAGCACCGCAAAAAGCACCAGCGCAATTGCCATGCTTTTGTACAGTCTATTTAACCATCGATTTAAAAATGCCGAAAAACTCATCATCTCGTTCTACATCATTACTACGTCAAACTGTTCTTGATTATACATAGGCTCAGTTTGTACTTTAATTTGTTTGCCGATAAATACTTCTAGCTCAGCTAAGTTGTGATATTCGTCGTTTATTAGCGACTCGCTGACCGCAGACGATGTATAAACAATAAATTTATCTGCGTCGTAAGCGCGATTTACCCGCACAATCTCGCGCATAATTTCAAAACACACGGTTTCAACGGTTTTTAAATAACCACGTCCTGTACACACCGGACAGCCGTCACATAATATGTGCTCAAGGCTTTCTCGGGTTCTTTTACGGGTCATTTCAACTAAGCCTAAAGCTGAAAAATTACTTAAGCTGTATTTAACATTATCTTTATCCATGGCGATATCTAAGCTATGTAAAACCCGCTTTTTGTGATCGGCACTGGTCATATCGATAAAGTCAACAATGATAATACCACCTAAATTACGTAAGCGTAATTGTCGAGCAATGGCTTGGGTCGCTTCAATGTTGGTATTGAAGATAGTTTCTTCTAAATTTCGATGGCCAACAAACGCGCCGGTATTAATATCAACCGTAGTCATGGCTTCGGTTTGATCAATAATTAAATAACCACCAGACTTTAAGTCGATTCGGCGATGCAAGGCGCGTTGAATTTCTTGCTCAACATCGAACAAATCAAAAATAGGACGCTCACCTGGGTAGTATTCTAATTTTGGCGTTAATTCAGGCACAAACTCAGCGGTAAATTCCACCAACTGGTCAAAGGTTAGCTTAGAGTCAATGCGAATACGCTCTAATGACGTACCAACAAAGTCGCGAATAATACGAAACGCTAATGATAAATCTTGATAAAGGGCACTATCAACTTGCTTACGCTGTTTCCGCTCTTGCACTTTATGCCATACACGGCGTAAAAATTCGGCGTCGTGTTCTAAGGCTTTTTTCCCCGCACCTTCAGCAGCCGTGCGCACAATAAAGCCATGACTATCATCACAAAAAGGCGAAACAATATCTTTTAAGCGATTACGTTCATTATGATCTTCAATACGTTGTGAAATACCAGCATGGCTAGCATTTGGCATTAATACCAAATATCGAGAAGCAATAGTTATCTCGGTTGTTAAACGCGCGCCTTTGGTACCTAATGGATCTTTAACAACTTGCACCATTAAGTTTTGTCCGTCGTGTACTAAAGTACGAATATCAGGAGTTTGTTCAGGTTTACTAGTTTCTTCTTGGTTGGTAATTAATTTTGAACGAATATCTGAGGCATGTAAAAAAGCGGCTTTTTCAAGGCCAATATCAACAAACGCTGCCTGCATTCCCGGCAGAACTCGAATAACTTTTCCTAAATAAATATTACTAACTAAGCCACGTTTAGTTTCACGCTCTACGTGTACTTCTTGTAAAGAGCCATTTTCGATTAAGGCAACCCGTGTTTCACTTGGAGTTACATTAATCAGTAATTCACCGCTCATAGCGTATCCTTTTCATTTTTCTGTAGAGGCGTAGGTAAACCAAACTTGGCAAGCAATTGCGCAGTTTGGTACAGCGGCAAACCAACAACCGCAAAATAGCATCCTTGAATTTTTTCAACAAACTGAGCACCAATACCTTGAATACCATAAGCACCGGCTTTATCTTGCGGCTCTTTTGTTTGCCAATAACGTTTAATTTCTTGCTCGGTTAAGCTTTTAAAAAAAACTTCTGTGGTAACCACTTCACTAATAACTTTATCTTGATGCACCAAAGCAATACTGGTTAATACTTGGTGTTTTGTACCTGAAAGCTTCTTTAGCATAATCAAGCATTCTTGCTCTGAGCCTGGCTTACCAAGTATTTCGTTGTTAATAACCACCGAAGTATCTGAGCCTAAAACCACCGCATTAGGCTGCCTAGTGGCAATAACTTGCGCCTTGGCAATAGCTAAACGGCGTACATAATTTTCAGGCTGTTCACCTGCTTTTACTGACTCGTCAATATCAGCCGACTGACAGGTAAAAGTATAACCTAGTTGCGCTAAAAGCTGCTGCCTTCTAGGTGATTTCGAGGCAAGAATTAAAGAATGAGGCATATTATTGAGTTCATACAATTGAATTCATCTTACTGAATTTTAAACTGACGGCGAATTTTACGTAACAATAAGAACGCCCAAGGCCATAAAATAATGCTAGTTAATACTGGGTACAAATAACTTGGTAAAAAGACTACGTCTGATAAAAAGCGTTGTAACCAAAAAATAATGAGGTGATAAAGCGCAGCTAATATCCCCATAATCAGCGACTGTTGCCATAAAGAAAAGTTACGAATTTTTTGATAATTAACTACCGCTATATACACAGTTATCGCCATAGCAGCAGCATGCACCCCAAGAATTGAGCCTAACAGTACATCAAGTAGCAAACCCATTACCCACGCGGTGATAATATTTACTCGCAGCGGCAAAGCGATAACCCAATATAGCAATACCACTAACACCCAATCTGGGCGAAATGCGTCAATGCTTAGCGGCAATGGCATAATATTAGCGATAAGCGCAAGCAATAAGGTAAGAACAAGAATAATGCCACTATGAGCGAACATTTTTACTCTCCGGCTGCTTGGTTTTTTTAGGGGAAATTGGCGAGAACAAACTCTCAGTTTTTTCCGGCCATAATAATAACAAATAGCGAATTCGGTCAATGGCCGCTACTGGCTCGCTGAATACTTTGGCAAAAGACCGGGCTTCATTTTGCGTAACGGTAGTAACGCGCGCTAGCGGATAACCTTCAGGATATTTACCGCCTAAACCTGAGGTTACTAATAAATCGCCGGTTTGAATATCGGTACTGTGCGGAACATGGTTTAAGGTTAAACGATCAATTTGGCCGGTGCCGCTCGCCACTAAACGCACACCATTGCGGCTAATGCGTACTGGTACGGCATGACTTACATCAGTAATTAAAATTACACGGCTACTGGTAGTACCCACATGCAGTATTTGACCAACAATACCTTGGTCGTCAAGTACCGGTTGCCCTTCGTAAACACCGTCGCTAGCACCGCGGTTAATCACTATTTGATGTCCGTAAGGGTCGCTATTTACCGATAGAATTTCAGCAACCATTTTTTTCATTTCAGCGCGTAGTGGCGATGCAAGTAAAGAGCGCAGGCGATCATTTTCTTTTTTGACAATTTCAAAGGCCATTAGGCGTTCTTGATAATTTAAGGCTTGCTGTTGGTAATGCTGGTTTTCAGAAATTAATTGCTCACGGGTAGCGAAGTTTTCAGCAGCCCAGGTGACCATTTGTTTTGGCGCGGTCGCTAAATATTGCAAGGGACTAACAAACGATTGTAAATAACCGCGAACAGTGTCGAAGCTGGCAAGTTTGTGATCAAAAAAAATCAATAATATAGAACAAAACAGCACCAAAACGAGTCGGTGCTGTGCAGAAGGTCCATGTTTAAATATTGGATTCATTAATAAACCAGTTACGAATTGCGAACTTCTAGTTACGAGTTACGTTAATCTATTTCCCTTATTATTAAGCTCTAATTTATTCGCAGAAATTTAGTTCAAATACAAGGAAAAAGTACGGAGTTGACGCTAGCCAATAAGTACTTTTAACGCAGTAACTGAACTAAATTGCAAAGAATAAATAAAGGCTTTATTCATAGGAAAAAAGATCGCCACCATGCATATCAATCATCTCTAGAGCTTTTCCGCCGCCACGAGCAACACAAGTTAATGGCTCATCTGCAACCACAACTGGAATGCCAGTTTCTTCCATTAATAAACGGTCTAGGTCTCTTAATAAAGCACCACCGCCAGTTAATACCATGCCGCGCTCAGAAATATCTGAAGCTAGCTCTGGTGGCGACTGCTCTAAAGCAACCATAATTGCACTAACAATACCGGTAAGCGGCTCTTGTAAGGCTTCTAAAATTTCATTGCTGTTCAGGGTAAAACTACGCGGAACACCTTCAGCAAGGTTGCGACCACGTACTTCAATTTCAATTAATTCTTCGCCCGGATAAGCAGAGCCAATTTCATGCTTAATGCGCTCAGCTGTAGCTTCACCAATTAAGCTGCCAAAGTTACGACGCACGTAGTTAATAATGGCTTCGTCAAACTTGTCACCACCAATACGTACTGATGAAGAGTACACCACACCATTTAACGAGATAATTCCAACTTCAGTGGTACCGCCACCAATATCAACAACCATAGAGCCTGTTGCTTCAGAAACTGGCATACCAGCACCAATAGCCGCCGCCATTGGCTCGTCAATTAAATGTACTTCGCGCGCACCAGCACCTAAGGCAGATTCACGAATAGCACGACGCTCTACTTGCGTAGAACCACAAGGCACACATACTAAAACACGTGGGCTTGGGCGTAAAAAATTATTGCTGTGTACTTGCTTGATAAAATACTGCAGCATTTTTTCAGTAACAAAAAAGTTAGCAATAACGCCGTCTTTCATTGGGCGAATCGCTTCAATATTACCCGGCGTACGACCTAACATTTGTTTTGCTGCCGTACCTACTGCAGCAACACTTTTAGAACCACCAGAGCGGTCTTGTCGAATAGCAACCACTGAAGGCTCGTTTAAAACGATACCTTGGTCTTTTACATAAATAAGTGTGTTTGCTGTACCTAAATCGATTGATAAATCGTTAGAAAACATGCCACGTAATTTTTTAAACATAAGGTCGAAATGTCCTATAAAAATTTCAGGTTGAGAGCGACTCAACAAGGTTAAAACGGCTCAATACCACTCATTCTTTAATTTTATCCGAAAAGAGTTGTATTTTAATGTCGCACATCATAACGCAGTATTTAACAGATGTGTTGTACCAAATGCAAAAAAATGCAGGAAAGTTGTGTTTTTATACGGTTTATAAAAAAGTGAGCGTTTAACACTCACTAATTCACTTCACGATAATAAATAATACGGTCGTTACCACGATAAATACCGAAAGAGGCAATTGCTGATGGATTGTCGTCAAATGCACCGTCTATACCGTCCTCATCATAGGCCCAATCATACTTTAGCCAATCGGCTATATTATATATTACTCGCACAGAACCTTGATTAGCAGCGGTGGGTAATTGAATGGCACGAGTTTGGCCATCACTGGCATCGTTAATATCATCAAAGTTGCCCGTAGCTGCGGTAATATTGTTTGCATCAATATCGTCAGCGGTTAAGGTTTGCCCGGTAAAGTCAAAACTAATATTACTACTATTATATGGCGTACAACTGTCATCAGCAGCGAGAACATAATTACCATTAGTGTCGAGATATTCAAGCGATAATAATTGCGGTAAGGTTGAGGTTTCAGGACCAAAACTATTGGCTAAAGTTGCCCGACCAAAACGAATTTCAATACCAGCAGGGTCTAAGGTTAAAACCCCAGAAATAGTTTCATCTTCGGTATCATTCGCATCTTTTGCTTCAACACCGTCACTATCAATGACTGAAGTTATCTCAAGGTTAATATCTGATAAAAAGGCGCCTACTTCAGAATTTCCTTCATGGTTATAAAAAAAATGGTCGTCATCGGAAAACTGATATGTAAGCACACCATTAGGCTCTACAGCTTCTAAAAGGCTACCATCGTTAAGTTCAGCGGTTAACTTTAGTTTATTTGAGTCAAGGCCTGTCTCAGTAACGTCTGTTAATGGAGTGAGTTTAGATACCCCTTCAATAGATAATTTGTTGAAATTACCGCGATAATTTTGTGTTGTTTGACCTGTGGCATTTTGTGCGGTAATGGTAAATGAAGGATTAATACCATAGCGGATAGCTCCGGTGTCCGTATCATCTAACAGCTTTTGTCCTACATAAGCGAAAGGTAAAACCCCATTAGTAGACTCACAAGTACCAATAAGAATACCATCATCAACCTTTTCTAAATAAAAATGAGCAGGACTAAAGCGACCAACATGTATTAAATCACCTGTAATATCGTCGGAACCTAAATAGCTGTAACCCGTAATATTCGCCGACAAATGTATTAAGCCGACTTCGGAATAACTAAGATCTTCGCGTGTTGCCGTGCCATTAACAAATCCGGTTAATTGACTATTGTTTAAATCACCTTTATTGGAAAAGTTAGGTTTGTATTTAAGTACACTAATATCAACAGTTAATGGCGAAATTTCATTGCCAAAATTTAAGGTATTATTATTATCAATTAAAACATTTTGATCAAAATCACCATCGCCATCAGCATCAGCATCATCGTCGGGCCTGCCATCATCATCGGCATCATGACTATCTGCAATACCGTCATTATCTTCATCATCACCTGCCGCCCACTGCTTGGCATGTAAATTTAGGGTGAATGCTTCTCCTGCCCTTATTACGCCAATATTATCAACATCACCAAACAGTGTTCGTTCATCTGAAGTTGTACCATCAACAAAATTTGGATTTGCCGGCACTTCGATAAGAAACCCCAGCGGGCGTACCACAAAATTGTTACTACTGCCTTCAATGTAATTACCCGACGGGTCACCATTTACATCAGGTAAATTATACCTAGCATGTAATTGCATTTGCCCAGCTTCAGGGTAAGTAAAAATAAATTCGGCAGCATTATCAGTATTAGCACCAAAATCTAAAGCAACGGGCGTATAAACCAAACTAGCGTCGTCATCTAAAGTATTAATTTCAGTACTGGTATCGGTAATGGGTTCATTAAATTGAACATTGTTATCAACAAGACAAGTGGTCGGGTTTATACAGGTCGCCGCTAATTCAATATTAACTGCATCAGTTAATACTGCTTCACATGCACCAGAGTCAGGATTGGTTTTAATTGCTTGAATTTTTAAAGTACTAGCGTTAAAGCCGATATTTGAAGGTTTGGCTGATAGTTGAGTGGGAATAGGATTAGTTTCTGTATCTGAATAAAAACGAAAACCTGTCGCTGCAAACTCCACATCACAGCTTGATGAAGCGCCATTTTCACATGCAAAGGTTTGATCTAGGCTCAATGTAGCAGTACCAACATCAGTATATGAAAAACTACTATCGGAACTGCCGCCGATAACTGTAACGGTTTGTTCAACACTGCCATTAACAGATAATTCAACGTCGACATTGGCAGTAAACAAGTTATCGCAATTTGCATCGCTACAGGCTTTTATATTAATCGATTCTGGCTGGCAGTTAAGTCCTGAACCGTCATGGCTGATGACAAAATGATCAGGCAGATAATTAACACACGGGTGAGTTTCATTCATTACATCAACCACTTGGCTTTGACTTAAAAAGCTAGCATAAATTCTTACTTCATCAATGGCGCCATCAAAGTTCCTACTGCTAAAATTTATATCTTTACCTATCTGCAGCGGCGCATTGTTGGTCGGTAAACTTCCATCATAAGATGCTGTGCCTTTGATTTCACCATCAACATAAAGTACTTGAGTCTCGCTGGTATAGGTAATAGCAATATGATGCCATTGATTTGGCGAAATATTAGCATCTGTTGTTGTTATTGACCTTGGCGCGCCGTCGCCATTCCACCACCAGTAAATTTCATTATTGTCTGCCAAATGAAATTCATAATTGGTGTCTTTTGATAAAATGGTTTTAATCTGGCTGCTGCCGGCAATATTAGATTTAATCCAAGCGGTTACGGTTAAATTATCTTCAATATCAAGCAATGAGTTTGTGCTGTCAGAGCGTTGAATAAAACTAACATCACCGTTAAATAGACCGTAATGACAAGTTCCAGGGTTTCCTGTTATTGCTGGGTCAACTGTGCCAATTTGCGCCGAAACAGCGGTTAGGTGTAAATCATTGCCGGAGGAATCTAGTACTTCATTTTCACTTCCTCCCCAAGACAGCTCATCAAAATGCCACTGAGCAATCAAATCAATAGAGGAAGCCCCTTCACAATAATCACCAAAATCAGGTACATTATCATCAAAGGTCACCGTTGAGGGGCTATAAAGCAAAACATTTTTACCACTAATCGCCCCATTTATTGAAGAGTATGCTTGAACCTCAATATCTTTTTCACTGTAAATAAAAGCTGTAGCACTGCCCCCAGAATAAATATCAATATCCTTTTTGGCATAAAGTAAAAAATTGCTCGCCTCTCCATTATCATTAATCGACGCTAACGTATTCACCGACACCGTATTTTTGATGAAAAAACGAACGACACCTGAGCCAACAATATTAATTTTACTCAGGTATACGAGGTTCATAGAACCGCTAAAAGTGTAATCTCCAGGCTCAACATTAAGCGTTGCTAAAGTTGATAGAGTAATATTTTTATAGTTACCGGGTGAGATGGTTAGCGAATCGAACTCATCAACAAAAACATCAGTATTACTATTTGGGAAGTTATTATAATTAACAGCAGAAGCAATACTGCCAGAACTGGTGCAGGTTGTGGTGTCACAACTAACTCCGCCAGATAAGTCTATTATCGAGTTTTTTGAGGCAAGAATGTTATCAGGGCTATTAACAACTTTAGCGCCATTATTGAAAGTTATATCACCACTGTTACTGTTATTTTGCACTCCGTCAGGAAAAACAGCCGAGCATTCTACCGCGAGTATTGAGGTGGAAAAGCTTAAAGCGACTAACATGTAAAATAAACGATTAAGCACTACAAACTCCCGGCCGCAACTGCACTTTGAATAAAGCACTTATTATTGATAATACTTAATTTTGCTAGTTTAGTGAAAAAAAGCATCATGGCTTTACTCGATACAAGCACTAAAAGAAGAAATATTGATTACGATATAACAGCAAAGGTAACGCTAAGTGTTTAAATATGCAATATAAAGAGAATACTAACTAGATTAAAACTAGTTAATTAAGTAAACAGAAGCATATCGCTCTTTGCCATCGGCGGCACTGCAAAATACCGTTCCCCTCCGGCTCTAGCATCCGGCTTCGCTCTACCCTACGCATCCATGCAGTCGTGAACATAAAAAAGCCCCGTATTAACGATAACACCGATCAGTTAAGACTTGACTCTTAAAATAATCGGATCAAAATCCAGTGATCACAAGTCACTGGATTTTTTT
>CANMXU010000003.1 GCA_947501935.1 uncultured Alteromonadaceae bacterium | reverse complement strand
AGAGCGACTATGTAAAATCAACGTTAATGTGAGTGCCCACACAAATTGCATGATAACTAATTGTTAAAGAACGTTAGTTCGATGAACTAACCGAAACAAAATCTCATTCGTTTTGTTTCGCTGCTACAGGCCTTGCCTGAAGCGAGATGCGCATTCTACGCGTCTCAGTTTTGATGTCAACATTTTATTTTAAGTTTTTGAACTTTCTTTAGCGAAAATTCAAAGCCAAACTTTAAAACGTTAAGTTAACTGTTTAGCTCTTATAAGGAGTAGTTAACTTATCAAAACAGCTCTTTGGGTTGCCCCTTGGAACTGGATGCGCATTCTAGAGATTTTTGGCTGAGCGTCAACTCTTTTTCGTGTTAAATTTCACTTAAATGTTCATTTGCCTTTATTTCATACAATGCGCGTTTTTATTGGGCTGTTATCGTTCTTTTACTAACATGTAGGTTTGAATTAATGCTGTTACTTATTAGCCGTGAAGAGATTCAGACCAGAAAGTTTACCAATAATCTTTATAAATTAAGGTTATTGCCTTGTTTTTTGCTAATATTCTTAAAAAATTAACAATGAGTAACTGTGATGACTATTAATATTCGTGCTTATAAAGGTATTTCTCCTACTATCGGTGAACAAGTCTATATTGACTCTTCTTCAGTATTAGTTGGTGACGTGAGTATTGCCGCACACGCTAGTATTTGGCCTTTAGTTGCTGCTAGGGGCGATGTTAATCATATTATTATTGGAGAGCGTAGTAATATTCAAGACGGTACCGTTTTACATGTTACGCGAAAAAGTGAACACAAACCTGATGGTTACCCCCTTATAATTGGTGACGATGTTACTGTTGGTCATCACTGTATGTTACATGGCTGCAGCTTAGGTAACCGTATTTTAGTGGGTATGGGCGCTATTATTATGGACGGTGTGATTGTTGAGGATGATGTATTTATTGGCGGTGGAACCTTGGTCCCTCCGAATAAAACTTTAAAAAGTGGTTATTTATATGTTGGTAACCCAGCTAAACAAGTTAGACCATTAAAAGAAAGTGAGCTGGCTTTTTTGAAACAGTCAGCCCTGAACTATGTCGCACTAAAAAATGATTATTTAGCTGAAGCTTATTAAATCGGCAATTCTAATAGTATTTCACTACCAACCGGCTCGTATTGTTCGAGCCAATCTTCTACTGCGTTTTCCCAGTCAAACTTAATACTATCTTCAACATGGCTTGCTTGGGGGTGGAACCGTTCATCTATCACTACTTTGATCATGCTACCTGAGCATAAACAAGTAAATATCCACGCATGACGGTCTTCATCAAAGATTAAATCATCATTAAACAATACGGCTTGGTTCATAACGCCCTCTTTAGCTATTGTTAATTTCTACTCTCAAGTCATTTAATACTTGTTCTACTTCTGGCATAACACCACGCCAAATATTAAAACTTTCAGCAGCCTGCCCTACTAGCATGCCTAAACCGTCGATAACCGCTTTAGCTTTTAACTCTTGTGCCCAGTGTAAAAATGGAGTCAGCTCTTTGCGATAAACCATATCATAACAAATCGTTTTTTCAGTGATCAGCTGTTCTGAAATAGGTGGTTGTTCTCCAGTTAAGCTTGCTGAGGTGGCGTTAATAATTAGGTCAAACGTAGTATTTTTAATATCGTCAAAGCCACAGCCAGTCATTTTATCACTACCAAACTGCTCACATAAGGCTTGTGCTTTACTAACCGTTCTATTGGCAATAACTAAAGTTGCTGGTTGTTGTTCAAGTAATGGCAAGATAACACCTTTAACCGCACCACCAGCCCCAAGAATCAATATATTGGCATTTTTTAAAACCACGTTATGACGAAGCAGGTCTTGTACAAGACCCAAACCATCAGTGTTGTCACCATAAATTTTACCATCGATAAAACTTAAAGTATTAACAGCTGCAGCGTGTTTAGCGCGTTCTGAAAGCTCGTCACACAACTGCATAGCTTGCTCTTTAAAAGGTGCTGTTACATTGGCGCCCTTACCTTGCTCGGCAATCAAAGTTTTTACTGCAGCTTTAAAGCCATCAAGTTCCGGCTGCTGAGCTTGGTATGAAATAGCTTGCTGAGTTTGCTTAGCAAACGCGGTATGAATATATGGTGAACGTGATTGTTTTATTGGGTTACCAAAAACTAGGTACTTTTCCATGAGGCTATGATGTGTGATTTATTTGTTGCTAGGGTATAACAGGGCTTAAAATATGCAACAACATTATTTATGAGTAGATACAAAAAAGCAGCCATGAACGACTGCTTTTCTTCTACCATGTTATTTTCAGTTAAACTAATTAAAACTTATAACCAACCATGATTGAGTAAACCATTGGATCAATATCAATGCTTGCTGCGCCAATATTATCCCCGCCTACCGAAAAAGTAGCATCTGTATCTATATCAATATAACGTGCTGACGCGTTAATATGCCATTTTTCATTAATTTCATAATCAACACCTACTTGCACAGACAGGCCAAATGAACCATCAAGATCTAGGTTACTAAAGCCAGCATCTTGGTATGCCGAATCAAATTCTTCATCAAAGAAAATGGTGTAATTGATACCAGCACCAACATAAGGTTTAAATGCTGAATTAGTATCAAAATAATAAAGTGCGCTAACAGTTGGAGGTAAATGAGTTACGTCTGCCAGAGTTGTTTCTGTATCGCCGGCTTGTAATTTAACATCATGAGTAAATGGTGTTGCTGCTAGTACCTCAACCGCCCAGTTACTATCAAAAAAGTAAACGAAATTTAAACCTAATTGACTATTATCATCAACAGATAATGTCATACCTGAATCGTCACCACCTAGTAGTACTGCAGAATGAGCACTGTCAGGGGTAATCATGGTTAAACCACCACGAACAAGAATGTCACCCGCTTGATTGGCAGAGGCCAAAGGAGATAAAACTAAAAGAGATAAAAGCGCAGAACTGAGTAAGGTTTTCTTCATAATATTCACCACATTAAAAGTAAGGTTATTTCGATGCGGGCAGTCTATATCTGTTGCTTGTACTAAAACTTGAGCTAAATCAAAAAAACATCGCAATATGCAACATTCTTTTGCAAAAAGTCACAACAGCGTCAAACATACAGACCAACAGTTACAAGTCAGTTACTTATCTTTGATTTATGTCACTTGAGCAAGCTTAATGATTTTATCAAAATCAAACTGATAAGTTTAAAGCAGACATAAAAAAGCAGTACCTAAGTACTGCTTTTTTTTAGAAATTCATTTTTTATTTAAAACTGATAGCCAACCATCAGGGAATAAATCCAAGGGTTCATATCAATTTTTGAGAAACCAGAAGTTTCATTAACGCTACCAACAGTAAAAGCGGCCTTGGTATTTGCACCAACATAACGAGCTGAAACATTTACTGACCAAGCACTGTTAATTTGATAATCAGCACCAACTTGAAAAGCCAAGTCAAAACTATTATCAAAACCTAAATCTTTATAATCAAAGTCTGCAGCGGCGCCATTAAATTTTTCGCTTAAAAAATATGAATAGTTCACACCAACACCAACATAAGGCTTAAAGTCCCATGATTTATCTGGATAATACAAGGCGCTAAAGGTTAAAGGTATTTGTGATACTTCAGCAACATTAACACTGGTTGTACTGTTCTGTAATTGAATATCATGCGCTGACGGGGTTGCGGTATTAAATTCAAATGCCCAATGGCGATTAAAAAAATAAACAAAGTTAAAAGCTACTTGCGTGCCGTTATCAACCGATAACGTATTTGGAGAGATAACTGGATCATTAGCTGGAATGGTTATACTTGAAGAGCCGCTGTCAACTACTACTGAAGATAAACCACCTCGTAGAATAATATCACCCGACTGATGCGGGTCTGCTACGCTAAGAGCTGAAAATAGTAATGCTGGTAATGCTACCACTGCCAAAAAGGTTTTTTTCATTGAGTTGGTCCTTGTTGATTTAGCGGCTAATTTTTTATGCTTTGCTCAAGCGTGCAGCCCTAAAATATTTATCTTTTATGTATCTTAAAAATGCCATGTTAGCACTTTCTGTTTTTGTCTTCGTCTATTAATTTATATATTGGGCTTGGTTTTATCGAAAAACTTGGCCAGATAAACCATCAATAATGGTTGAAGGTTTGGCAAACCCTAAGGTTTGACCTTTTATAATATAATCAACACAATCACCTAAGCCTTGCTCAACCTCTTGCCAAGTTTGAGCTGGTGATCTCCCTGATAAATTAGCACTAGTTGAAACAATTGGTTTGTTAGTTTGCTCGCATAACTTGACCACATCGGCTTGGTCGGTGATACGCACAGCTAGCGTTGAAAACTTTCCAGTTAAATAGGTTGGTGTGGTTTTCTTTACTGGTAGCACTTGAGTTATGCCATTGGGCCAACGTGAAATAATTTGCTCTCGTTGACTAATGCTAAATTGAGCATCATCAATATAAGGCAATAATTGCTGATAGTTACTCGCTAATAAAATCAGTCCTTTATCAGCGGGACGCACTTTTATTGCCAGTAGCTTTTCTACGGCAAGCTTGTTATCGGGATCACAACCTAAGCCAAAAACAGCCTCTGTTGGATACGCTATAACACCACCTTGTTCAAATGCTTCTTTCGCGGAATGATACGACACCACACACCCTACAAATGTTTTTACTAATATACGGCCGATTTTATCAGCTGCTTAACCAATAACCTATAGTTAAGCACAACCACTGTAAAAATTTTTGCTAGCATTTCGAATTTGTAAAAACCTAGGTATAATGCTTAATTTGTTGTCACTTCCTGAACATTCAGGGAATTTTTAACTTACTCAAAAGGCGTTTTATCAATGACAGTGGGCATTATCATGGGGTCAAAATCAGATTGGCCAACAATGAAGCATGCAGCAGAGATGCTAGATTTACTGAATGTTCCTTATGAAACAAAAGTTGTTTCTGCACACAGAACTCCGCACTTATTAGCTGAATATGCAGAAAGTGCTAAAGATCGTGGCATTAAGGTGATTATCGGCGGTGCTGGCGGTGCAGCTCATTTACCGGGTATGACGGCAGCATATACTTGCTTACCGGTACTTGGTGTTCCTGTTCAATCTAAAGCCTTAAGTGGTCAAGACTCGCTACTTTCTATTGTGCAAATGCCTAAAGGTATTGCTGTTGGTACGCTTGCTATTGGTACTGCTGGTGCAGCAAATGCAGGTTTACTTGCCGCGCAAATTATTGGTACTTTTGATAGTGAAGTTCAAGCTGCAATTGAAAAATTCAGAACCGAGCAAACCCAAACCATTTTAGCTAACCCAGATCCGGCTCAATAGGAATACTTAATGAAGGTATTAGTTTTAGGTGCTGGCCAACTTGCTCGCATGATGGCTTTAGCAGGCATACCGCTTAACCTTAATATTAAGGCTTATGATGTTGCTTCTAAGCAAGTGGTTGATCCATTAAATTTAGCTGTAACTTACGGTGATTTAGCCAGTGGCATTAACGAAGCTGATGTGATCACGGCTGAATTTGAGCATATTAGCCACGACGTTTTAGCGCTTTGCCAAGCTTCAGGTAAACTTAAGCCTAGTAGTACTGCAATAAAAACCGGTGGTGATCGCCGTTTAGAAAAAATATTATTGGAAAGCCATAATGTTGCCAATGCGAAACATCATATTGTGGCTACTCGCCAAGATTTTGATCAAGCCCTAACTAAACTTTCATTGCCTATTATTTTTAAAAGTGCGTTAGAAGGTTATGATGGTAAAGGCCAATGGCGTATGAAAGATGCCAGCCAAGCCGATGGTGTTTGGCAAGAAATGGCAGAATTTCTTGCTCAGGCTAAGCCTGAAAATCCTCAAGCAATTGTAGCTGAACAAATGGTGCAATTTGACCGTGAAGTTTCAATGGTTGGCGTGAGAAAGGCTGATGGTTCCACCCTAGCTTACCCATTAACTGAAAATCATCATAGTAACGGTGTTTTAAGTGTTTCATTAGCGCTTGCTAGTGATAACGCTCTACAAGCACAAGCAGCGGACATTTTTGACAAAGTTGCTGGTGGTTTAGATTACGTTGGCGTACTTGCGATTGAGTTTTTCCAAGTGGGTGAGCAATTACTAGTTAATGAAATTGCGCCAAGAGTACATAACTCAGGACATTGGACCCAACAAGGTGCCGATGTTTGTCAATTTGAAAATCATTTACGCAGCGTTTGTGATTTGCCACTTGGCAGTACCGCGCTAATTAGACCAAGCGCGATGATCAATGTATTAGGTACCGATACTGTACCAACCGATATATTGTCATTACCAAGTGTCAGCATGCACTGGTATGGCAAAAGTAAGCGTCCGGGTAGAAAGATGGGACATATTAATGTTTCTGGTGCAAGTAACGAGCAGTTGTATCAACGACTTATCGAGCTGGCAAGGCTACTACCTGCTGAAGACTTTCCTGATGTATTACCTTATATATCAGCTAAACAGCAATAACGAAAAAAGCGCTAAATTTAGCGCTTTTTTTATTTCTGAAATTCACTGCACTTTTTACTGCCGCATTGTAACTTCTCACCACTTGCCATATTTCTTTTTAATAACAAGGTAAAACCACAGTGCTGGCAATTGCCTTGCACGGGTTCATGGTTAACGGCAAATTTGCATTTTGGATAAGCATCACAAGCATAGAAGGTTTTACCAAAGCGACTCTGGCGCTCTTTAATATGTCCTTTTTTACATGATGGGCATGCTATATCAGTCGCCTCATGTTGCGCTTCATGTTCAATATGATGGCACGTAGGATAGTTACTACAACCAATAAACATCCCGTACCTACCCTGTTTAACCGCAAGCACACTGCTACATAAAGGACATTCACTACCAGGTAGTTCTTGATCATCAACCCGTTCATGTTCAATTGTAGCTCGCGTATAACTACAAGTAGGAAAATTTCCACAGCCCCAAAAGGGCCCTGATTTACCACGTTTTATTGAGAGTTCAGAACCGCACTCAGGACAAACTTCATAAGCTTTTTCAAGCGCATGTTCATGATGACTAAAAAGGGGTTTATCAGACTTTGACACAGCGTTCTCTTAAGCAATTAGGTACTTTAGTAAATACATAGCTTTCGATGAATTATTAAACGCTATTATGGCATAAACTTACCGGCTATATATAGTTAAAATAGCCGGTAAAGGTTATCAAACGTTGATGTTGTTTGATTTTTAGTTGTTATTGCAAATGAATTTAGTCAACCGATAGTAACTAAAAGCAACTAATGTAACGGACCTTCTTGCTCATCAAAAATAAGGTCTTCCATTTGCGAATAAGCGTTTTCTTTGCCTGGAACATTGAATAACACCATAAGCACCACCCATTTTAAATCTTCCATGCTAAAAAAGTCAGTGTCGAGTTCCATCACGCGGTCAATAACCATTTCACGGGTCGTAAAATCAAGCACGTTTACTTGCTCAAGAAACATTAAAAAGCCTCGGCATTCAACGTCAAGTATTTTAGTTTCTTCATCGGTATAAACACGTACCGATTGTCGACCAACACGGGTAAGATATGGATAAGCATCACTGTCTTGTAATGCGGCAAGTTTTTCTAACCAAGTCAGCGCTTTATAAATTTCATCTTGATGAAATCCAGCGCGAGTTAATTCGTCGGTAAGTATGTCATGGTCAACCATGACTTCGGCTTCACTATGAATATAGTTTTCAAAAAGGTACATTAATATATCAAACATAACTAGCCCCTATTTATAATCGAAGATAACCACCAGGTACGGCAGACACTAAACCTTTAAGTTCCAGCATCATTAGCCGAGTTAACACTACATCTGTGGGTAGCTTACTCCGCGAAACCACAGTATCTACCGGAGTGATTTCATATCCCACACTAGCCAACAATGAATCGATTAACAAGTCTTGTTTTTCACTTTTTACAATTTTATTGGTTAACACCTCTGTGCTTTCTTGCTGATAATTTAAGTGTAGACCAGATAATACTATGTCATCTAATTCTTCTATTATATCGGCACTACTCTCAACAAGTTTAGCACCTTGTTTAATCAACCAATGGCAACCTTTAGCTTGTTCATTGGCAATAGCACCCGGTATCGCGAACACGTCACGGTTTTGCTCAAGTGCACACCGAGCAGTAATTAATGAGCCACTTTTTATCGCGGCCTCTACCACTAGCACTCCTAAGCTCATGCCACTGATAATACGATTTCGCTTAGGAAAATGCCCAGGTTTCGGTGGGGTGCCCGGTAAAAATTCACTGACAATTACGCCACCACAATGCAATATGTTTTTCGCTAAGCTTTTATGACGACTGGGATAAACGATATCTAAGCCTGTTGCCACTACCGCAATGGTTTTTCCACTAGCAGATAATGCTCCCTGATGGGCAAAAGCATCAATGCCTAAGGCTAAGCCACTAGTTATTATTAGCCCTGTTTGCGCTAACTGCAGAGCAAACTTATTGGCACACTCTCGCCCTGATAAACTCGCATAGCGGCTACCAACAACAGCCAACTGTGGTTGATTCAACAAAGTTACGTCACCTTTAGTAAATAATACCAGCGGTGGATCATGAATTTCTTTGAGTAGTTTCGGGTAATGCTCATCATCAAAAACAATGATCTGGCTCTTGCTAAGCTCGGCATTAGCAATAATTTTATCTATTTTTGGCCAATCGGGATGAGTTATCGCTAAACGTTGTTTTTCAGTTAAAGCAAAAGCAGATAATGCACAAGTACCAGAAAATAGCGACTTGATACTAATTTGACTCACTAAAGCAATTTTTTTATGGATGGCTAAACGAGGAACTAACTTAAGTGCCAGCCACAGTTGTTGAGCAGATTTATCCGGCACTGTCTTCTCCTTAAGAACTGGCCAATAAAGAAAAAGCCATCAAGTATTACTTAATGGCTTTATTATTCTACGGTGCGGTAACTATATCCTGTAGTCTTAATGGTTTATGGGTTTTCAAAACTAACGCCATACTAACTTGGTCATACACTCGAAAAACCATCATTTTACCAATAGGCTCTTCTGGCATTACATAATCTGAATTATCAGAACCACCTAAGCGATTCCACTTGGAAGCTTCTTTGGTATAAACAGGACCACTTCCAGTTTCTATAATGCTTGGGCTGGTTCTTTTTATCGACATAACATCACCCTGTTTAACGGCGTGCGCCAAACCACGGTTTATCATTACCACTTCAAGTTTGCCAAATTCACGTACGTCGGATGTTGATTTAATTATCGAGCCTCGCACGCTATCATCAACAGCTTGCATGGTGAAATAAGAAGGATATAACTGCCCTTCGTTTACCGGTAATACAATCGCGTTAGCACGTACTTCTCTTTTAACCCCTTCAAGAAAAAGCGTCGCCGGTTCAGAATTGGCTTGGTCGCCAGCGCGCAGCGCTTTACCTGCACCAACCAAAATAATATGACGTCCTAAAACTTCTTCAGTTTCAGGGTCAATAATTTCATCGCCTTTTTCATATACAGCATAGCTATTACCAACAGCCAAATCGCCATTCACATATACTTTAAAATGGTCTAAATTTGACTTATAACCGTCTTCACCACCAATAACATAAGGCAAATCAGTCATTTGTTCGTCAGTTAACATACTGTCGTATTTTATATAAGGTGCAACAATGTGTAGCGGTATGGTGCTAATAGGTGATTGGTCTTTTAACTGAGTACGTACCTGAGGTGACCATTTCAATTCAGGCTTGCCTTTTACCAACATAGGTCGACCTTGTTCGTCAAAAACTAAACGAATAACATCGCCGGGGTAAATTAAATGTGGGTTATTAACCTCAGGGTTTAGTCGCCATAATTTTGGCCATAACCAAGGTTGTTTTAAAAAAATTCCGGAAATATCCCAAAGTGTATCGCCTTTTACAACGACGTAGGTTTTTGGAGCATTTTGATTTAATTTAAGCTCATCGGCCCATAACAAAGCCGGTAACGTTAAGCTAATGATGATGAACAGTACTTTTTTTAGCATGATACCCTACCTTAAATTCACGCATTTATCCTAAACCACTATTATTAATTATATTTAATGGCTAAAATTGAACATAACACTGTATGTAAGATTTCGCGAATTCTTTTGGTAAATTATGTCTATTTTAACTGTATTACGCTTTCCTGATGAAAGATTAAGAACAAAAGCAAAAAACGTTTCTGAAGTTACTGAGGAAACTCAAGTAATTATCAGTGATATGATCGAAACTATGTATGCCGAACAAGGTATTGGCTTAGCTGCCACGCAAGTGGATATTCACCAACGCATTGTTGTTATCGATGTTTCAGAAGAAGGCAATCAACCGCTGATATTAATTAATCCTGAAATTATTGAAAAAAGCGACGAAACCGTAATCAATGAAGAAGGTTGTTTATCGGTTCCAGGGCAATATGCAAAAGTTAACCGACACACCACAGTAACCGTGCAAGCCCTTGATAAAAACGGCAAGGAATTTAGCTTAGAAGCTGAAGAATTGTTAGCCATTTGTATTCAACACGAACTTGACCATTTAATGGGGGTTTTGTTTATTGACTACCTTTCGCCGTTAAAACGTCAACGCATTAAAACTAAACTCGAAAAAGAAGCACGTTTAGCCAAAAACGATGCTTAATAGCCCTATTATAGGGTGTGAAATTTCAGGATATAAAAACTTTTGTCTAAATCATTAAATATTATTTTTGCTGGTACGCCCGACTTTGCCGCCAAACACCTTAAGGCTTTAATAGAGTCGGAGCACAATGTAGTTGCGGTATATTGCCCGCCTGACAAACCTGCTGGCCGCGGTAAAAAACTTACCGCTTGCGCTACCAAAAACTTAGCGCTTGAACATGGTATTACCGTTGAGCAACCAGTTAACTTTAAAGATAAAGCTGACCAAGAAAAACTCGCCAGCTACCAAGCTGATGTAATGGTAGTTGTAGCATATGGCTTGTTATTACCTGAAGTTATTTTAACAGCACCTAAATTAGGCTGTATTAATGTGCACGGCTCTATTTTACCTAAATGGCGTGGCGCGGCCCCTATTCAACGTTCATTAGAATATGGTGATAGCGAAACTGGCGTAACCATTATGCAAATGGACAAAGGCCTTGATACTGGCGCTATGATTTTAAAAGCCACCTGCCCAATCACCTTAACTGATACCAGCGCCAGCCTTTACGAAAAATTAGCCGAACTAGGGCCAAGCGCACTAATAGACACTTTAGCGTTAATGGCCAGCGGTGATTATCAACAACAAGCGCAAGATGAAACACAAGCAACTTACGCAGCTAAGCTAGATAAAGCCGAAGCAGAATTAGATTGGCAACAAAATGCTGAAGTTTTACAACGTAAAGTTCGCGCCTATATTCCCTGGCCGGTTGCACAATTTACTTTCAATGATGCCGGTAAAGAACATCGTATTCGCGTTTGGCAAGCAAGCGTTGTTGAAAATAATAGTCAACAAGCTCCGGGAACAATAATTTCAACCGACAAACATGGCATTGTTGTCGCAACAGCCGAGCAAGCCTTACGTATTGAAATGATGCAATTGCCTGGTAAAAAAGCGATGGCGGCTAGTGATATTTTAAATGCTCGTGCAGCATGGTTTCAGCCCAAACAAGCAATTAATGGAAGCATCTAATTATGGCCGTTAATTTAAGAGCCTTAGCCGCAAAATGTACCTTTTCCGTAGTTGATAAAGGTCGAAGCCTTGCTGAAGAATTACCAAAACATCAAGATAAACTCGAAGGTAAAGACAAAGGTTTATTACAAGAGCTTTGTTATGGAGTATTACGTTACTTACCTGAACTAGAATTTGCTACCCGTCCATTTATCAGCAAACCTTTAGTTGGCAAACAACGGGTTGGCCATTTTTTAATTTTGGTGGGTTTATATCAAATTAAATATACCCGCATTCCTGATCACGCCGCAGTAAGTGAAACTGTTGCGGCAACCAAGCCATTACGCTGTGAGCATTTAAAGGGTGTAGTTAATGGTGTATTACGTAATATTCAGCGTCAAACAGAAAAAACAAACGCTGATATTGATGCTAAAGAACTGCCTGATGCAATTAAATACAACCACCCAAGTTGGTTTATTAAAAAGCTACAAGCAGCCTACCCTGAACAATGGCAAGATATTTTAAGCGCAAATCAGCAAAAGCCCCCCATGTGGCTGAGAGTGAATCAAATTCACCACAGTGTTAATGACTACTTAGCCCTACTTGAGCAAGCACAAATTGAATATTGCCATATTGATGAAGCATCAGGGGCAATAGAACTTAACCAAGCTGTTGATGTAAATACTCTCCCTGGATTTGACCAAGGCTGGGTTTCAATACAAGATGGCGCAGCTCAACAAGCCGCCCGCTTAGTTGACTGCCAAGATAATGATCACGTGCTAGATTGCTGCGCAGCGCCCGGCGGTAAAACTTGTCACCTACTTGAGCTATCACAGTCAATTACTATGACCGCCATTGATATTGAAGCAACACGTTTAACCCGAGTACATGAGAATTTAGAGCGATTAAAGTTAACCGCAAAAGTGATTACCGGCGATGCTGCTAACCCTGAAACATGGTGGGATGGTCAGCAATATGATCGCATTTTACTTGATGCGCCCTGCTCGGCTACAGGCGTAATACGTCGCCACCCAGATATAAAGTGGCTACGCAAAGCTGACGACATTGAAAAGCTAGCTGATTTACAACAACTTATTTTAAGAAAAACATGGTCTTTACTTAAGCCTGGTGGTACTTTGATTTACGCTACCTGCAGTATATTGCCACAAGAAAATAGCGAACAAATCACTCAATTTATCGCTGATATTGCTGATGCAAACCTAATCGCAATAGATGATAAAACTGACTCGATTGGCTGGCAAATTTTACCTAGTGAAGCCTCTATGGACGGTTTCTATTATGCTAAATTAGTTAAAACAGCGATATAGTCAACGCTATACCAAGCGGATTTAATCAATAACACCAAGGTCACTGGTTAAAAATGAAAATAATAATTATAGGTGCAGGTCAAGTTGGCGGTACATTAGCTGAAAACCTTGTTGGTGAGCGAAATGAAATTACCCTGATTGACACCAATACCGAGATGTTACGTGAACTGCAAGATAAGTTAGACATGCAGGTAGTCACTGGCCAAGGTGCTCATCCTGATGTTTTACAAAAAGCTGGCGCAGAAGATGCCGATATGGTTATTGCGGTAACCAGTGACGATGCTACCAATATGATCGCCTGTCAAATTTGTTATTCGCTTTTTAATACCACCAGTAAAATTGCCCGTATTCGTTCTAGCCGTATTTTGAAGTATCGTGAAGAATTATTTAATAATAAAAATATTCCTATTGATCATATTATTGCACCAGAACAACTAGTCACTCGTGATATTGCCCGCTTAATAGATTACCCCGGCGCATTACAGGTTTTAGAATTTGCCGAAGGTAAAGTCAGCTTAGTAGCGGTTAAAGCGTATTATGGTGGTTTATTAGTTGGCCATGCCCTATCAACCTTAAAAGAACACATTCCTAATATTGATACCCGAGTGGCGGCAATTTACCGTAACGGTAAACCAATACGACCACTGGGCACTACCGTTATTGAAGCTGACGATGAAGTATTCTTTATTGCTGCCAGTATTCATATTCGCGCGGTAATGAATGAACTACAAAAACTAGAGCCTGCTTATAAACGCATTATGATCGCCGGCGGTGGTAATATTGGAGCCGGATTAGCGCGCTTACTTGAGCATAATCATGAAGTGAAATTGATTGAGCATTCAGCAAAACGTGCTTACCATTTGGCTTCAGAGCTTAATAAAACCTTAGTTTTCACCGGTGATTCTTCTGATCAAGAATTATTGATTGATGAACATATCGATCAGTTTGATGTTTTTATTGCGGTAACCAATGACGATGAAGCTAATATTATGTCGTCATTATTAGCTAAACGTTTAGGCGTACGTAAAACCATGGTACTTATTCAACGTAGTGCTTACATTGACCTAGTACATGGCAGCAATATTGATATTGCCATATCACCACAGCACGCTACCATTTCCGCGTTATTAACCCATGTTCGTAAGGGGGCAATTAATAATGTTTATAGTTTACGTGGCGGCGCAGCTGAAGCTATTGAGATTGTTGCTAAAGGTGATAAAAATTCATCGAAAGTGGTTGGTCGCGCTATTCAGTCAATCAAGTTGCCACCGGGCACTTCCATTGGCGCTATTGTTCGAGGCGAGCAAGTATTAATTGCTCATTCAAATACTATGATAATGGAAGAAGACCACGTAATTTTGTTTATGGTTAATAAGCGTTATATTTCAGAAGTTGAAAAACTCTTTCAAGTAAGCGCATTAAGTTACTTTTAAAAGCTGCTAAAGCGCTCTTATGAGCGCCAAAAAGCGGGTGTAAATAATACCAACAAGGTAAATATTTCTAAACGGCCGAATAACATTGCACTAATAAGTACCCACTTACTAAAGTCGTCAATACCGGCAAAATTAGCAGCTACCTCCCCTAAACCTGGCCCCAAGTTATTTAAGCAAGCTGCAACCGCAGTAAAGGCAGTAATATCGTCCATTCCGTCAGCTAGTAATAACAACATGCAAATTACAAATACAGCTGCATAAGCAGAGAAAAAACCCCAAATGGCCTCAACCACACGGTTCGGTAAAGGTTTACTACCAAGCTTAATAGTGAATACCGCTTTAGGGTGAACTAGTTTGTTAAGCTCACGAATCCCCTGCAAGTACAGTAGTAATACGCGCACTACTTTCATACCACCACCAGTACTACCAGCACAGCCGCCAATAAAACTAGCGAAAATTAATAAAATAGGTAGCAAGGTTGGCCACTCAGAAAAAGACGTGGTCGAAAAGCCCGCGGTAGTACTCATAGAAACTGATTGAAATAAGGCTTGATCTAGCGCTTGGTCAGCATTTTGATACGTTCCAGTGCTCATTAACACCACAAAACAAACCAAGGTTAAAACCAGCTGTATTAACAGAAAAACTTTAAACTCGGGATCAAAAAAGTAGGTTCTTATCGACCGGCTTTGCACCACTGCATAATGCAGAGCAAAATTAACCCCAGCAATAATTAAGAAAAACACACAGACTAAATTAATTTGCGGACTATTAAAGTAGCCCATACTGGCATCATGCGTTGAAAAACCGCCAATCGCAATGGTTGAAAATGAATGGCAAATTGCGTCAAAAACACTCATCCCAGCTAACCAATAAGCAACCGCACAAGCTACGGTTAGCGATAAATAGATATACCATAAATGTTTAGCTGTATCGGCAATTCGCGGGGTCATTTTCGAGTCTTTAACTGGCCCAGGGGTTTCCGCTCGGTAAAGCTGCATACCACCAATGCCAAGCATAGGTAAAACCGCTACCGCCAAAACAATAATCCCCATACCACCAACCCACTGTAACTGTTGACGATAAAACAATACCGCATGGGGTAAGCTGTCGATATTGGTTAATATAGTTGCCCCTGTGGTGGTTAAACCAGAGAAGGATTCAAAAAAAGCATTGGCCACGGAAAGATTAGGTTGATCAAGCAGTAATAAAGGAATAGCAGAAAAGCTTGCTAGTACCGCCCAAAAAAGCACAACAATAAGGAAACCTTCACGGGCGCGTAAATCGTCTTTTTCATTACGGTTTGGGTACCAAGATAATAATCCAGCAATCAAACAAAAAATAAAAGCCATTAAAAATGGCACACCGCCACCGTCTCGATAAAGCAAGGAAACAAAAGCTGGCGGCAACATAGTTACACTCAGCAAAGCTACCAACAGCCCTAAAATTCGAATAATATTTTTATATTGCACGATTATTTTTCTTTTAATTTTCTGTAGGAATTTTCAGCAACGAAAATTACCTTAAAGGTTTTCATCAATATTCTTCAAGGTTAATTGCCCAGAAGATAAAGTTGTTATTTGCTGCTGTACTGCAGCTTGTTCACTTATTGGTAATGCTATCACTAAATGTACTTGTTCGGCGTAGTTTTGCTCAACTATTTCTCCGCCAATTTGTTCAATAAGGTATAACACATCATCCACTTGGCTATACTGACACGCTAAGCTTTTGTGCACCATAGGTATTTTAGTTTTAGTCGTCAATAAGGTCAGTGCTTGACGAACACTACCACCATAAGCTCGTTGCAAGCCGCCAGTGCCAAGTTTAGTGCCGCCAAAATAACGAACCACGATTGCGCAAACTTGACCAACTTTACTACCCTGTAAGGCTAATAACATCGGCTTTCCTGCGGTGCCTGATGGTTCGCCATCGTCAGAAAAACCATATTTTTGGCTGTCATCAGGTTTTCCAGAAACAAAGGCGTAACAGTGATGAGAAGCTTGCGGATGCAATAACTGCACATCTTTAAGCAAACGTTTTGCTTGTTCAGGAGAATCGCAGGGATAAAGATAACAAATAAATCGACTGCGGCTAACGATGGTTTCATCGATTAATTCATTAGCCGCAATTAGGTAGGGTTTATTCACTATTTAAGGTCTAAATCTCGGGTCATGTTTTCGTTATGTGATTGATGAACAATAATATTGTCTTCAATGCGAATGCCGCCAAATGGTCGCATTTGCTCAACATTTTTCCAGTTGATCATGCCACTATGTTTTGACTGCTTAGCTTTAGTTAATAACGAGTCAATAAAATATAAACCCGGCTCAATTGTAAAGACTTGGTTAGCCTCAATGATACGCGACGTTCTTAAGAATGGATGTTCTTTCGGCGTATTTACGTGGGTACCACGCTCATCAGCCATAAAACCACCAACATCATGAGTTTGCAAGCCTAAGTGATGGCCTAAGCCATGTGGAATGAAGGTAGAGATAATACCCGTTTCAACCGCAGTATCAGCATCAACATTAATAAAACCAAACTCATTTAATACATTACCAATATCGCGATAAGTGGCGATATGTAAATCAACATAGCTGGCGCCGGGCTTTAAGCCGTCAACCGCAGTTAACATTAATTGGTCCATACGCGCAATAAGCTCAGAAAACTTATCACGTTTAAAAGAATAAGTTCGGGTGATATCTGAAGCGTAGCCATGAAAATTGGCTCCAGCGTCAAGTAAAAATGAACGATGCGCTTGCGGTACACTTCGCTCTAGGGCGGTATAGTGCAAAATTGAAGCATTTTCATTTAAGGCAACAATATTGCCATACGGTGTATCATTTTCACCATGCTGCGTGGTATATAAATAACGCTGTTGTATTTCAAATTCAGAACAACCTTCTAAAAAGGCTTCTTTCGCGGCTTTATGACCGGTAACAGCACACTTATTTGATTCACGCATACACATTTGCTCATAAGGGGTTTTATAAGCACGATGATAGTGTAAATAATTAAGCAGCCCTTCTGGGTTAATTTGTTCGAAACCCAAGGCTTTCGCCACTTCAATGTGTGCGCCAACGTAAGCACAGCCTTTTTTATCATAAGGCAGCAATTTATCTACATCAGTCGCTTTGGTGAGAATTTTAATATCAAAGTGTTCTTGCCAATAGTCTTGACCAAGCTCTATAACTTTATGCCAAAAATCAATAGGTTGATAATAAATCAAGGTCGGTTTGTCACGGCCATTAATCAATAACCAGCAATTAGGAATATCAACTACCGGTAACCAATGCTTAAAGTGTGGATTGGTTTTAAAAGGATAATTATGGTCATCAAGAAATACCTTAATGTCTTGTCCTGAATGAATCACTATCGTATCGAGGTTTTCTCGCGTTAACGCAGTCGTTGCGCGTTGTTGTAATTCATCGATGTGTGCAGGATATAGCGTAGTTAATGTGGACATTTGATCATCACCCTGAAAATTTTTAGTTATCATAACATAGCGTCATTTTTTAATGCAGTACAGTCGCTTAATGCTTTGATCTGACAGTGTAACTATTTCTGCTCACTTAACTACTTAACAATCTACTTAGCTTTACTGTTGTGAATCTGCAATTGAATCAGCTGATCAAATATGGTTTCTTCTTGCCCTACTTTCACCTGATATATTTGCTGGTACGCTAATACACTTTTCACATATTCACGGGTTTCACGATAAGGAATAGTTTCTATCCACATATCAGCAGGTAATGCTGGCGTACTTTCAAGCCATTTAGACACTCGATAAGGGCCTGCATTATAAGAAGCGGTAGCAAGCACATTATTACCCTTATATCTTTCGAGTAACTCTTTTAAGTACTTTGTACCAAGTTCAATATTGTTGCGCGCTTTCAATAGGTATTGTTTAGGTACTTGGACTCCTTTTAATTGTTTAGCAGTCTTGGGCATTATTTGCATCAAGCCTCTAGCTCCGACAGGAGAATGAGCATCACTCATAAATGAACTTTCTCGACGTGCTATGGCAAAAGCCCATGCGGGGCTTATTTTATAAGACTTAGCATAATGATTAATATCTTTGTTATAGGCGAGCGGAAACCTCAATTCAACATCATTTAGATAGCCGACCGAAGATAATGCAAAAATTGCGCGGTCGTACCATTTATGTTCATAAGCTATCCTTGATGCAACCAGTTTTTGCCGATCGTCGAGTTTAGTTAACCAATAGTTCCATTCTTTACGCGCCTGATTGAAACGACCAATATGAAATAGTTCAAATGCCCTTTTCGCTTCAGGGAATTTTAATACTTCAATTTTTTCCTGCTCTGTTATTTTTAATGGATCATGCTGATAATTCATGTTTTGCTGAATTTGGCTAGCAGCAAGAAAACCATAATAGTGTCGGTTATTGGCAATTTTCTTTAATTGCTCTATCCCTTCTGTGACCTTACCCGTTTCTACCAAACTACGCCCATACCAATATTTCCACTGCATTTTTTCTTGATTGGCTAGAGGAAATAGCAATAATTCCGCTTGAATATCTGGCCAATTATTTGCTCTTAAAGCATTAGCAATTCGCCACTGGCTGATGTCTTTATCAATAAAATTATCATCAACCTTATGTAGCCAAACTTCTGCGGCTTGATGGCTTTTGCTGGCGAGTGCTAGTGCAAAGGTTGCGGTTAATTTGTTTTGTTGCTGACTACTAAAATTAAAACTGTTAGCAGCTTGCGGGAATACTTTTAATGCTAAATCAGGATCACGCCATATCAAGCGCTTTAAACCATAGAGCATTATTTCAGTTTCTTGCGCTGACTTTTTAGGAAACCTACTTAACTTGGCGATATAAGCAGGGTTACGGCGAACTTGTTTCCATAAGTCAGCTAAGTATTTCTGCTCAGGTGGTAGCAAGCTGCCCAAATACCTTAATAAGGTATGGTCGCCCCCATCTGCCGATAGCTTAATGCGTTGCCAAATAACACTTTCAGTTCTGTAGCCTGCTTGCTGCCATATTTTAAATAGTGGATCACATACTTTAGGTTGCGATTTTCCAGCGGTCCAAAGCTTAGTAACTTTTGGTAGCACAGCTTGTTTATTCACACCGCTGTTCACTTTAAATTGATGATATTGACAACTTAATTCAACATTGCTGGTTGGTCGATACGCATTAATAAATAAGCTTTGTTTATTCTTCTTGGCCAAATACTTTAACCATTTTTTTCTCAAAGGCCAATCTAATGGCGTGCCTTGGTATTTGATCAAAAATTTAATAATTTCATCTCCCTTAGCCAAGCTTATATTGTGCATTAAGCGTTGCTGATCTAGATAAGGTTGTAAGGGATAATAATGTAATTGCTTATACAAGCTTTGGTACTTACTATTTTGCGCTTGCCAAAGTTGTTTTTCGGCTGCTAAAAAAGTTTTCCTAAATTGGCTTTGTTCAGCCGCAAATGTTTGGTATGTAAAGGTAAGGAGTAACAGAAAAGATAAGGTAAAAACAAGTCGCTGAAGCATGGCAAACTCAAAGTAAATATCGGGTAAAAGCTTATAGATTAACTTAGCAATTCGCTCTGCTAGATACTAGCTTTTCCCTGAAGGTTTACTTATATTTTCGCTAAAATGTAATTTTCATCAACATATGCATAATTGTCGTTGATTAACCAAACCAGCACCTTACAATAAGCCCATTGAAACTTGTTTACTACTTATTATGAATAGCTCTGATTTTGAACATGCTGATCACCAGTTAGACACACTTGGCCTACGTTGCCCAGAACCAGTGATGATGGTTAGAAAAAAAATTCGTGCTCTTGCCATGAATGAAACTTTATTGGTTATTGCTGACGACCCTGCAACTACTCGCGACATTCCTAGTTTTTGTCGCTTTATGGATCATGACCTACTCGCCTCTGATATTACAACTAAGCCATATCAATATTTGATTCAGAAAAAATCTTAGTAATTTATTTATAGTTCCCTATTCATAATACTTACTTAAGCTCAAATTTCAGGCAATAAAAAAGGAAGGCATTACCTTCCTTTTTTTATATATCTGTTTAAAGCTTATTGCAGTACTGAAATATCAGCAATAGCAAAGAAGCTATTTCGAATTTCATTCAGCAATGTTAAGCGGTTAATTTTAACCTGCTCATCGTCAGCCATAACCATAACATTATCAAAGAAAGCATCAATCGGTGCTTTTAATTGTGCAAGCTCAGACAAGGCTTGTTGATAGTCTTTAGCCGCCATTAATGGTGCTACAGTAGCGTTTACTTTAGCAAATTCAGCAGCAAGTGCTTTCTCTTCAGCTTCAATAGCAAGGCTAAGATCGAACTCATTGAATAATTCACCATTAAACTTAGCTAGAATATTACCAACACGTTTATTCGCTGCTGCTAAGGCGCTAGATTCATCTAATGCTCTAAAGTGGCTTACCGCTTTAATGCGTTTTTCAAAATCAAGTGGTGCTGTTGGCGACTTAACCAATACCGCTTGAATAATATCTACTGAGATATTCTGCTCTTGGTAATACGCGCGGAACCGGCCCATTACAAAAGCAATAACGTCAGCTAAAGTATTTTCATTACTTAGTTTATCACCATATAAATCAATGCTTTGCTGTACAATTTCAGCAATATCTAAGGCTAGGCCCTTCTCAATGATTATTCGGATAATACCAATAGCCGCACGACGCAGAGCAAACGGGTCTTTATCACCTTTAGGCGGTTGGTTAATACCAAATATACCTACTAAGCTATCTACTTTATCAGCAATAGCAACCGCACAACCTATATTGGCTTGTGGCAAACTGTCACCAGAAAAACGCGGGCGATATTGGTCTTCTAATGCCTGAGCCACTGCTTCAGGTTCACCGTCATGCTGAGCATAATATTTACCCATAGTACCTTGTACTTGTGGGAACTCTAAAACCATGTCAGACATTAAATCTGTTTTACATAACAAACCCGCGCGATGTGCGTGTTCAACATTATCTTCTAACTTAGCCGCAATAAAAGAACTTAAGTTAGCAATTCGTACTGACTTTTCTTTTAATGTACCCAGCTGTTTTTGGAATAAAACTGACTCTAAACTAGTTAAACGTTGTTCAAGTGTTTGTTTTTTATCTGTTTTAAAGAAAAACTCAGCATCAGCTAAACGAGGACGAATAACTTTTTCATTTCCTTTAATAACCTGCTGTGGGTCTTTACTTTCAATATTCGTTACAAATATGAATTGATTCAATAACTTACCGTCACCATCCATTACTGGGAAGTATTTTTGGTGGTCTTTCATTGAATAAATTAGCGGTTCAGCGGGTACTTGTAAGAACTCTTCATCAAAGCTACCTACTAGCACCACCGGCCATTCAACTAAAGCTGTTACTTCGTCTAATAACTCTTGGTCAACTAAAGCTTCACCTTGCAGCGACTTTGCCGCTTGACTGATTTGTTCAGAGATTATCGTTTGGCGAGTTTGATAATCAACAAGTACATAAGCTTCTTTTAACTGTGCTTCATAGTTATTAGCATGGGTTAAATTGACTAAACCATGATGATGAAAGCGATGACCTTGGCTGGCAATATTAGAACTAACACCTAATACTTCTCCTGCAATAAGCTGGTCACCAAATAACATGGTAAGCGTATGCACTGGACGAATAAACTGTATACGTTCTGAGCCCCAACGCATCGGCTTAGGAATCGGCAATTTATTAATTGCAACGTTAACCATTTCAGGAATAAGTTCAGCGACAGTTTTACCGGCAACAGTGGCTTTATGTAATAACCACTCGCCTTTATCGGTAGTTAAACGCTGTGCCTGTTCAACAGTAATACCATTTGATTTTGCCCAACCTTGAGCAGCTCGGCTCGGCTGACCATTTTCATCAAAGGCTACGTTAACTGCTGGGCCTCTTTTCTCTACAACTTTATCGGCTTGGCACGCTTGTAGAGCTTCTACTTTTACCGCTAAACGACGTGGCGTAGCAAACCAAGTAATGTCTTGATAAGTTAAACCTGCAGTATCTAATTGCCCTTTAATTTGCTCATAAAAAGTAACCGCTAAGGTTTTTAATGATTTTGGTGGTAACTCTTCAGTACCTAGTTCAATTAACAGAGTATCGTTGCTCATTATGCTTCTCCCTGTTGAGTTGATGCTTGGTTTTTACATAATGGGAAACCCAATGCTTCACGGGTCGCGTAATAAGCTTCTGCACAGGCTTTAGACAAAGTTCGCACTCTTAGTATATAACGCTGACGTTCTGTTACTGAAATAGCATGCCTGGCATCTAATAAGTTAAATGCATGCGAGGCTTTCATTACTTGTTCGTAAGCGGGTAAAGCTAAACCAGCTTCAATTAATTTTTGACTTTCTTTTTCACACTGATCAAATTGATTAAACAGCGCATCAACATCGGCATGTTCAAAGTTGTAAGCCGACTGCTCTACTTCGTTCTGGTGGAATACATCACCGTATAGCACTTTGCCCATAGGGCCATCAGCCCATACTAGATCATAAATACTATCTACATTTTGAATGTACATGGCTAAGCGTTCTAAACCATAAGTGATTTCACCAGTAACTGGTGCACACTCTAATCCACCAACTTGTTGGAAATAAGTAAACTGGCTGATTTCCATTCCATTTAGCCATATTTCCCAACCTAGACCCCATGCACCCAACGTAGGTGATTCCCAGTTGTCTTCAACAAAACGGATATCATGCACTAATGGGTCAACACCTAATTCTTTTAATGAGTTTAAATACAACTCTTGAATATTTTTTGGTGATGGCTTCAGCATTACTTGGAACTGATAATAATGTTGTAATCGATTTGGATTTTCACCATAGCGGCCATCCGTAGGACGACGACATGGTTGTACATAAGCACTACTCATTGGCTCTGGGCCAATAGCACGTAGAAAGGTCATTGGATGAAATGTGCCGGCGCCAACTTCTAAGTCGAGCGGTTGAATAATGACACAGCCTTGACGAGACCAATAGTCTTGCAACTGTAAGATCAACCCTTGAAAGGTTTTAGTATTAAAGGTACTCATGAGTTTCCGTTAATTGATTACTGATTTAAAAATTTGTCCAATTATAGCTGCTGGCGCTTATTTAACCTAGTGCTCGCAGGTTGAACCCGATAATTATTTGCTGATATTTACAATTTTTTTGCCTTTTTAAAGGCAAAAATGCCCGATATGATGACCGGGCATTTATTTAAAGGTGTTTACTAAAACTAGATATCTAAGTTAGACACTTTCAGTGCGTTCTCTTCAATGAAGTTTCTGCGCGGCTCAACGTGGTCACCCATCAGAGTATTAAATAGCTGGTCAGCTGCAATAGCATCTTCAATAGTAACCTGTAACATTCTACGCGTTTCAGGGTCCATGGTAGTTTCCCAAAGTTGATCTGGGTTCATCTCACCTAGTCCTTTATAGCGCTGAATATATTGGCCTCTTTTTGATTCAGCCATCAACCAGTTAAGCGCTTCTTCAAAGTCAGTTACAGGCTTAATTTTTTCACCACGTTTAACATAACCGCCTTCTTCTATTAAACCATTGATAGCATCATTAAGTTTTAAAATTTGTTCAAACTCTTTTGATTCAATGAATTCATAGCTACAGTTATAAACAGTATCTATACCATGCTTACGTACATTAAAACTTGGGAAGTAAACATTACGCTCTTGATCTTGATTTACTTCAACCGTATATATAGAGCCATTACCGTCTTGATTTTCTAATTGAGTAATTAAGTCTTTGGTCCAAGCTTCAACTTTATCTTTATCAGAAAAGTCTGCTTTAGCGATGTTTTTGCTGTAGATCATTTTCTCAAGAATATCTGCCGGAATTTGACGAGATAAACGCTTAATAATGTCATTAGTGGTACGGAATTGATTTACCAAACCCTCTAATGCGACACCTGAAATAGCTGGTGCTGATTCATTAACATGTATCTCTGCATTTTCTAATGCTAAGGTTGTTAAGTATTCAGTTAAACTTTCGTCATCTTTAATATAGCGCTCTTGCTTACCTTTCTTCACCTTGTATAGCGGCGGTTGAGCAATAAAGATGTGCCCACGTTCCATAATTTCTGGCATTTGACGATAGAAAAATGTCAGTAATAAAGTACGAATGTGAGAACCATCGACATCAGCATCGGTCATGATAATAATGCTATGGTAACGTAATTTCTCTGGATCGTATTCGTCACGACCAATACCACAACCTAGTGCAGTAATTAACGTTCCAACTTCTTGTGATGAAATCATCTTATCAAAACGCGCTTTTTCAACGTTAAGAATTTTACCTTTCAATGGAAGAATTGCTTGGTTCTTACGGTTACGCCCCTGCTTGGCTGAGCCGCCAGCAGAGTCCCCTTCCACAATATATAATTCAGATAGCGCCGGATCTTTTTCTTGGCAATCAGCTAATTTACCTGGTAAACCAGCAATATCTAAAGCACCTTTACGGCGGGTCATTTCACGCGCTTTACGAGCAGCTTCACGAGCTCGTGCAGCATCAACTATTTTCATGATAATAGTACGAGCAACACCTGGTTTTTCTAATAAATACTCACCAAGTTTTTCACCCATAGCTTGTTCAACAGCCGTTTTAACTTCAGATGAAACAAGTTTATCTTTTGTTTGAGAAGAGAACTTTGGATCAGGTACTTTAACAGAAATTACAGCAGTTAAACCTTCACGAGCGTCGTCGCCTGAAGCACTTGTTTCTGTACTACCGCCTTTTTTAGTTTTATTTAATCCTTCTTTAACCATATAACTATTTAGCGTTCTGGTTAAAGCTGTTCTAAAACCGCTTAAATGCGTGCCACCATCTCTTTGTGGAATATTATTAGTAAAACAATGAATATTTTCTTGGAAGCCATCATTCCACTGCATAGCAACTTCAACAACAATGCCATCTTCTCTTTCTAAATCAAAATAGAAAATTTCTTCATTGACAGCAGTTTTATTGGTATTTAAATAATCAACAAAAGCTTGAATACCACCATCAAACTTAAAGTGATCTTCTTTACCTTCTTCTCGTTCATCAATTAAACGAATAGAAACACCAGAGTTCAAGAATGACAACTCGCGAATTCTTTTTACTAATAAGTCGTAATGAAATAACGTATCAGAGAAGGTTTCTTCACTTGGCCAAAACCTTACTTCGGTTCCGGTTTTATCGCTTTCACCAACAACTGCTAAAGGAGCTTCTGGCTCACCCATGGTATAAAACTGTTCAAAAAGCTTACCTTCACGACGAATATTTAGTTTTAATTTGCTACTTAAAGCATTTACTACTGAAATACCAACACCGTGCAATCCACCAGACACTTTATAGCCTGAGTCTTCACCGCCAAACTTACCACCAGCATGTAATACTGTCATAATAACTTCAGCTGCCGATACGCCTTCTTCAGGGTGGATTTCTGTAGGAATACCACGCCCATCATCCCTTACGGATACAGAACCATCTAAATGAATTTTTACAACGATATCACTACAATGCCCTGCTAACGCTTCATCGATTGAGTTATCGAGCACCTCAAAGACCATATGATGTAAACCAGTACCATCATCAGTATCACCAATATACATACCTGGTCTTTTTCTTACCGCATCAAGACCTTTTAAAACCTTAATACTCGCCGAGTCATATTCATTTTCTATTGTCATAGATTTTAGCCTATTCACTTATTGCTGATAGTTTGCCATGTTCCACGTGAAACATATTAAATTCATTATTCGTTGGTAATAAAACTTCCAACACATTTTTTTCGATTGCAGTTATTAACACCTGACAATCAACACTTTCAATAGCTTTAGCTAGCAAGCGTCGAGAGTTAATATCTAATTCTGCACCAATGTCATCTATCAATAAAATTGGTTTTACTTGTTTAACTTTTTCAATTAGCTTGGTTTGCGCTAAAGTTAAGGCAAGTAAAAACAACTTCTGTTGTCCTCTTGAAAGGGTATTTTCTAGTGCTACTCCTTCAATTAAAAATTTAATGTCAAACTTTTGTGGACCGTAAGCACTAAAACCTAAAGACAACTCTCGGCCAATATTTTCATTTAAAACATCAGCTAAGTGTCTTTTTTGGTTCCAACCTTGTTGGTATTGCACGACAATATTTTCATCAATATTGGGCAACAAAACCTTCAACCACTGTATTAACTCTTTAGAAAGTTCTGAAATATAACTTTTTCTAAATTCTGCTATTATTTCAGCACTCTGGCAAAAAGCGTCATTCCAATAGGCCAACTGATCATTAGTTAGCCCTGCACGTAAACATGCATTACGTTGCTTAAGTATTCGTGAAAATATTTTCCATTGCTCTGAAAAATCATGTTTCACGTGAAACAATCCTAAATCAACAAAACGTCTTCTCTCTTTAGGTCCACCAAAAAAAAGTTTAAAACTTTCAGGAGTAACTATTTGAACCGCAATACCTTTGGCTAAATCTGATAACCGCGTATGACGTTTGTTGTTAATTTTAATTTCTGTTTCACTAGCTACAGCATCGCGGCTTACACCTAAACGATTATCTTTGTCGTCTTTAACACTGACCACAAACTTCGTTTCTTGATGAGTAATTAAACTATCAATTTTACTAGTACGGAATGACTTACCATGTCCTAAGTAAAATATTGCTTCTAATAAACTACTTTTACCACTGCCATTATCACCAATAAAAAAGTTTAAAGCAGGGTGTAATTCTATTGAGTTTTGTTTTAAATTTCTAAAATTTACCGATAAAAATTTTGCTATGCTCATAAACTAAATTATAAGCGCATTGGCATAACAACATAAATTGCTTCACCAGAGTCAGCGCCTTCAATAACTACACTGCTGTTAGCATCAGCCAAGGTAAATTTAACCACTGAATCTTTTAGTGCGTTTAGAACGTCAAGTACATAGCTTACATTAAAACCAATTTCTACTTCTTCATAAGGGAAATCAATTTCAATAATTTCTTCAGCTTGTTCTTGCTCAGGATTATTAGCGGTAATTTTTAATTCATTAGTAGAAAAGTTTAAACGAACACCTTTGAATTTTTCATTTGATAAAATTGAAGCTCTTGATAATACCTGCTTGAGTTGGTCTTTATCAGTTTGTAAAACTTTATCGCCGTTACGAGGTAAAACACGACGGTAATCAGGAAAACGACCATCTACTAATTTACTAGTAAAAGAAAATTCAGTATCAATAATTCGAATATGGTTTGAACCTAAAAATACTTGAACCTCTTCTTCAACAGGATCAAGCAAACGAATAATTTCTAAAATTCCTTTGCGCGGTACAATTACTTGCCGTGCTGGTAAAGTTAAAGATTCGTTAGAGATTTTACAAATAGCTAAACGATGACCATCAGTAGCAACAGAGCGAATTTCATTATTTTCACTTTCAATAGACATACCATTTAAGTAATAACGAACATCTTGGTTTGCCATTGAAAAATGAGTGCTTTCTATTAAACGTAATAACTCAGCTTTTAATAACTTAAATTCAACATCGCCTTTCCATTCTTCAATATTTGGAAAGTCTGTAGCTGGTAAAGTTGATAATGAGTATTTACTACGGCCAGTACTAATTTTGATAACGTCATTTTCACTATGAAAAGTTAATACTGATTGATCAGGAAGACTTTTACAGATATCGAGTAATTTTCTAGCCGGAATGGTTACTTTTCCGTCTTCGCCATGGTTGTCAACTTGGGTATATGAAACCATTTCAAGTTCTAAATCAGTGGCTGTTAAAGTAAGTGATTGCCCACTAACCTCTAAAAGTATATTACTTAGAATTGGCAAAGTGCTTTTACGTTCTACTGCACCTGAAACCAATAATAAAGGTTTTAACAGAGATTCCCTATTCAGTGAAAACTTCATTTTTATTTACCCATTTAGCCTTTGAATAATGTTTAGTATTAAGAAGATAATGTTCTTATTAAATTTGAGTAATCTTCTTTTATATCATGCGTTTCTTCACGAAGCGCTTTTACCTTACGACATGCATGTAAAACAGTGGTGTGGTCTCGACCACCAAATGCTTCACCAATTTCAGGCAAACTATGATTCGTTAATTCTTTAGATAATGCCATTGCAACTTGTCTAGGTCTAGCAACAGATCGATTTCTTCGTTTAGAAAGTAGATCGGCTACTTTTATTTTGTAGTATTCGGCAACGGTACGTTGAATATTATCTATGGTTACTAGCTTGTCTTGCAGGGCTAGTAAATCACGCAGTGCTTCTCTAACAAAATCTATAGTAATAGCACGGCCAGTAAAGTTGGCGTTGGCAATAACACGATTTAACGCCCCTTCTAATTCACGTACATTTGATCGTAATCGTTTAGCGATAAAAAATGCGACTTCATCTGCTAAATTAATTTGGCTTTCTTGTGCTTTACGTTTCAATATTGCCACACGCGTTTCTAATTCAGGTGGTTCAATAGCAATTGTTAAGCCCCAACCGAAGCGTGATTTCAACCTGTCTTCAACACCGTCAATTTCTTTCGGGTATCGGTCACTGGTTAAAATGATTTGTTGATTACCTTCTAAAAGCGCATTAAAGGTATGAAAAAACTCTTCTTGTGTACGCTCTTTTTTAGCAAAAAACTGAATATCATCAATAAGTAAAGCATCTACTGAACGATAATATTGTTTGAATTTTTCAATAGCATTGTTTTGCAGGGCGCGCACCATGTCTTGTACAAAACGCTCTGAATGCATGTAAGCAATTTTAGCTTTAGGGTTATTTAATAAAATACCATTACCAACAGCGTGCAATAAATGCGTTTTACCTAAACCAGTTCCGCCATAAATAAATAAAGGGTTATATGCAGTACCAGGATTATCAGCCACTTGTGAAGCAGCAGCCCGAGCTAGTTGGTTAGATTTACCTTCAACAAAGTTATCAAAAGTATATTTAACCCGTACATTGGTAGTTTTAGGTAAATTAGTTTCTGGAGCAGAAATTTTTTGCGAGTTACTTGGCGCCAAAGGGGCAGCCATTACACTACTAGCACTCGCAGATGGTGCTGTTGGTTTGCTGCCAACATCAAACCTTAATAAAGGAGGATTATTACTATCGTGCATTGAAACAAGTTCGTTAATACGATTAACATATTTGTCTCTCACCCAATCAAGTACAAATCGATTTGGCGCATATAAAGTCATAATATTATCACCAACAACACATTGTAGCGGACGAATCCACATACTAAATTGCTGTGCTGGTAATTCTTCTTGAAGAACAGAAAGGCATCGCTGCCAAAGAGAGTGATCCAACCAAAGTCTCCTAAAGACTAAAGGTGTCTAAATTTATCAACAAGTCAGTGAAAATATTAAATAGACGACAATATAAAATGATTTTATTTTTTACTTATGCGGCTATTATCTCTGTAGTTATCCACAAGTGCAATATTGACAATTAATATTTATCAATTATTTTAATCTCAAGTTATTAATATACTGAATTAAAAGGTTTAAATTAATTTTTTAGACTTAATTATTTTTAAAATAGAATCCATATACTTTTTTAGAATGACGATAAATATTGCATTTATACTTATACTAAGATCTTAAATGTTATAAAACTGTGGATATATTTATAGATCGCAACGATCCCAAACGATCTTATTTAAATACCTTTATATAAAGCATTGACATTAGTTCTTAGCTTATATAGAATTTGCCCTCAATTTTTATACCCAGTGTGCTCATTACGGCTGTTTGCCAGGGCAACAACAACAGACGGATTAATCGTAATGAAAAGAACATTTCAACCTAGTGTATTAAAGCGTAAACGCAACCACGGATTTCGTGCTCGTATGGCAACTAAAAACGGTCGTGCAGTTATTGCTCGTCGTCGTGCTAAAGGCCGTGCAAGTTTAAGCGCATAATTTCTTTTAAGACATCTTTTAAGAAATAAGGTAGCCAAACATGGTTACATTAGAATTTAACCGGGAATCACGTTTACTGACTCCCGGTCAATTCCAAGCAGTATTTTCTAAGCCTGTTCGTTTTGGCTCTAGTCACATCACCATTCTTATTACTCCTAATTGCAACAATAAAACTCGCTTAGGTTTAGCTATTGCTAAAAAGCGTGTTAAATTAGCCGTGCAAAGAAATCGTATAAAAAGACAAATACGAGAAAGTTTTCGTTTAAATCAGCATAACCTCCCCCATATAGATATGGTAGTGATGGTAAAATCTGGTACCGATAAACTTGAAAACAAAGAAATTAATCAGCAATTAGAAAAAATATGGCGAAAAGTCATTCAACGTCACAAACGCTAATTATTGGCCTAATAAAAAGCTATCAACGCTTTATTAGCCCACTACTTGGTAATAATTGCCGATTCACTCCAACTTGTTCTAGTTATGCAATTGAAGCAATAAATCGCTTTGGTGTTTTAAAAGGTTCTTGGTTAGCAAGCAAACGTATACTAAAATGCCACCCACTGAATGCGGGAGGAAATGATCCCGTGCCACCCCTTAAAAAAGAGAAGTAAACCTTATGGAATCGCAACGCAGTTTTCTTTTTATTGCGCTTATGGTCGTAACTTATTTGTTATTTTCACAATGGCAAAAAGATAATGCTCCAGTAATAGAGCAACCAGCACAAATTCAAACTGTTCCCGCAGCAGAGTCAAATGGTGATTTCGTTCCTGAGTATACTGATACAGGCGCCCCCGTTGTTAAGCCAGTTGCTGAACATGCACAACTTATTAGTATTGAAACTGATGTTTTATTAGTTAAAATTAATACTCGTGGTGGTGACATTGTTGATGTTAAATTAAAAGAATTTAACACTGAACAAGGCAATGGTATTCCTTTTACCATTTTGCAAAATGGTCATAATAAATACATAGCTCAAAGTGGTTTAACTGGCGCACAAGGTATTGATAGAACAGTTTCTGGTCGCCCTATTTATTCAACCACAGCAAAATCATATACATTAACTGACTCCTCTCCTCTAGTAGTTGACTTAGAATATGCCACACCAAACGGTATAGCGGTTACTAAGCGCTTTACTTTCAATGAAGCAAACTACAGCGTTAATGTTGAATACATAGTTAACAATACCAGCGCAGCGCCGGTATCTATGGTTATGTATGCGCAACTAAAACAATCTACCTTAGTAGAAGAAGGTTCAACCTTCATGCCTACCTACCGTGGTACAGCGTATTCAACCACTGAAGATCGTTATGAAAAATATGACTTTGGTGACATTGAAGACAAAAAATTAAACGTTACTACTCAAGGTGGCTGGGTGGCAATGTTAGAACATTATTTTGTCTCTGCATGGATACCTAATAAGGCTGATAGTAATCAAATTTATACCCTTTATGGTAATAATGAAGCGGTAATCGGTTATAAAGCACCTGAATTAATTATTGACCCGAACAGCCAAGCGACAACATCAGCCATTTTTTATGTTGGTCCAAAAGATCAATATGTACTTGATGAAATTGCCGACAACTTAGGCTTAACTATCGATTACGGCTTTTTATGGATGATATCTAAACCACTATTTTGGTTACTACTGCAAATTCAAGCGTTAGTTTCAAATTGGGGTATCGCCATTATTGTGATCACCTTAATTGTTAAAGGTGCAATGTACCCATTAACAAAAGCGCAATACACCTCAATGGCGAAAATGCGTGAACTAGCTCCTAAAATGGCGCAATTAAAAGAACGCTTTGGTGACGATCGTCAAAAAATGTCGCAAGCCACCATGGAAATGTACCGCAAAGAAAAAGTAAACCCTGCTGGTGGTTGTTTACCTCTATTATTCCAAATGCCTATTTTCTTAGCGCTTTATTGGGTATTTTTAGAAAGTGTTGAATTACGTCACGCACCATTCTTCTTATGGATACAAGATTTATCAGCCATGGATCCATACTATGTATTACCGGTACTAATGGGTGTTAGTATGTTCGTGATGCAAAAAATGCAACCAATGACCATACAAGATCCAATGCAACAAAAAATCATGCAGTATATGCCAGTAGTATTTTCGGTATTTATGGCGTGGTTCCCATCAGGCTTAGTTCTTTACTGGTTCATCAGTAACGTGATTTCAATTATTCAAATGAAAATTATTTTTGCAGGTATAGAAAAAGCCAAGCAACAGTAATAACTATATTTGATAAAAAAAGCGGCTTTTTAGCCGCTTTTTTATTATCTGAAATTTAATAAAAGTAACACTCAATAAATAACAAAACTTATTAGAAAAACTTACCCCAGACAAATACCACAGTAAGAGCTAAACGTTTATAATATCGACAATAGTCAATTATTTCCCATATGATGAGCCAATTCATGACACAGCAGCCCTTATTATCAGATAACAAAGAAACAATTACCGCACAAGCAACCGCGCCTGGTCGTGGTGGGGTTGGCATCATTCGCGTATCTGGCCCTGAAGTTAAAAATATCGCAAAAAAAATTCTTGGCAAAATTCCTGAAAGAAGAAAAGCTGAATACCTACCTTTCCTTGATAAAAATCAACAACCGCTCGACCAGGGGATCGCCTTATATTTTAAAGGGCCGCACTCATTTACTGGTGAAGACGTACTTGAATTACAAGGTCATGGCGGCCCAGTAATATTAGACATGCTACTAAAAGAAATTTTAGCTTTACCTAAAGTTAGAATGGCCAAACCAGGCGAATTTAGTGAACAAGCCTTTTTAAATGACAAGCTCGATTTAACCCAAGCAGAAGCTATTGCTGACTTGATCAACTCAAGTTCCGAACAAGCGGCCCGCTGTGCACTACATTCACTACAAGGTGATTTTTCAAAGTTGGTCAATCAAATTGTCGAAAATACCATTCACTTAAGAATGTATGTTGAAGCAGCAATTGACTTTCCTGAAGAAGAAATAGACTTTTTAGCTGATGAAAAAATTCTTACTAATTTAAAAGCACTCATAGCCCAAGTGGCTGACGTGCGTGCTAAAGCCCAACAAGGCAGCATTATTAGAGAAGGTATGCGTGTTGTTATCGCTGGTCGTCCTAATGCCGGTAAATCAAGCTTACTAAACGCATTAAGCGGTAAAGAAAGCGCCATAGTAACTGATATTGAAGGTACTACGCGTGATGTTTTATCTGAACAAATACATATTGATGGTATGCCTTTACATATTATTGATACCGCAGGGCTTAGAGAAAGTGCCGATAAAGTTGAACAAATAGGTATTGAACGAGCATGGCAAGAAATACACCAAGCCGATAGAGTGTTGTTAATGCAAGACTCTAGCAAAAATGAACAGCAAGATATGCGTACCATTTGGCCTGAGTTCTTTGCGCAATTACCAGAAAATATTCAATTAACGGTGATCAGAAACAAAGCTGATATCAGTCAAGCTACCACAGGATATAGCCAAGAAAATGATCAACCAGTTATTACGCTATCTGCCACTACTGGTGAAGGCATTGAAGTATTAAAAGAGCACCTTAAAACCATTATGGGCTACCAAGGCAGTAACGAAGGTGGCTTTATGGCAAGAAGAAGGCATTTAACCGCATTAAGCCAAGCAGAGCATCACTTAACCACGGGGCTTGAACAATTAGAATGCTACGTTGCCGGTGAAATACTCGCAGAAGAGTTAAGGTTATGCCAAAACGAATTAAACCAAATTACCGGCGAATTTAGTAATGACGATCTATTAGGAGAGATCTTTTCTTCTTTTTGTATTGGTAAATAAGCCTGTTTTAAGCCAATTAAGATCGTTTTATCCAAGAAATTTACCCTCTATTATTGATTTATGCATCATATTTAGGTGCATAAATCTGCTTAAATAAACATCACATTAGGAGTCATTATGTCTTCATTTCAAATCATTGTTGGCAGTATGTTAGGTGGAACTGAGTACGTTGCAGAAGCCTGTGAACAGCAATTATTAGCTTTAGCTCACCAAGTTGAACTTCATCTAACGCCTAAATTTGAACAAATAAACAGCAAAAATCAAATTTGGCTAATTTGCACCTCAACACATGGCGCCGGTGATTACCCTGATAACTTGCAAGAATTTGCCGCTGATCTTGAAAACTACGATCAAGATCTATCCTCAGTAAAATACCTAGTGATCGGTATTGGCGACAGTAGTTATGATACATTCTGTTTAGCAGCTAAAAATATAGATAAGCTATTAAATTCAAAAGGTTGCAAAAGAGTTGTAGAACTTAAAACTTTAGACATGAGCCAAGATATAGATCCAGAAGAATTAGCAAGCCTGTGGATAGAGTCAAATAAAGATCAATTATAAAGGCTTACCCATATGTTATACACAATTATAAGTATACAAATACTGTTTTGTGTATAACTCTGGGTAAAACCTATTAATTTTCGGTTATTATTCCGTTAATATAAATAATACGAAAACAGCCTGTGCATAACATGGCCTTTTGATCAAAGCTTATAAGTGTGTTGATCAAAGTTTGATCACAGCTTAATGGATCAAGTAATCACCTAATAACTAAAGGGAAAAATGGCTTATCCACAGAAAAGTCGTTTACTAATAAGTAATAATAACAAGATCTATTTAAAGATCTTATATATTATTAAGTGATCCACCCTAAGATCTTTTTCGTCATTTGATCGTTTCCCTTCTCTAAAAAAAACGGTAAAATATGCGCCCTTTATGAATTCACTCAATGTTTCACTAAAGATCTGGTGAGCACTGAAATGAAAAATAAATCATTTTTTACATAGGTTTTAATTTATATGTTTTATCAAGAGTCTTTTGACGTAATCGTTGTTGGTGGCGGCCATGCAGGAACAGAAGCTGCACTAGCTGCTGCACGTATGGGTTGTAACACCCTCTTGCTAACGCACAACATTGACACCTTAGGCCAAATGTCTTGTAACCCAGCCATTGGTGGTATTGGCAAAGGTCATTTGGTTAAAGAAATTGATGCTCTTGGCGGCCTAATGGCTACAGCGATTGATCATGCCGGTATTCAATTTAAAACTTTAAATGCAAGTAAAGGCCCTGCAGTTCGTGCCACTAGAGCCCAAGCGGATCGTGCATTATACAAGGCTTACGTACGTAGCTTCCTTGAGAACCAAGAAAACTTAACTATTTTTCAACAACCTTGTGACGATCTCATTTTAGAAAATGATCAAGTTGTCGGTGTGTCTACACAGATGGGCTTGAAATTTAAAGGGAAAACCGTTGTTTTAACCGTAGGTACTTTCCTTGCAGGCCAAATTCATATTGGTTTAAATAATTATCAAGGTGGCCGAGCAGGTGATCCTGCCTCAGTAACTTTAGCAAAAAGTTTACGCGACCTTCCTTTTAGAATGGATCGTTTAAAAACCGGTACACCACCGCGTATAGACGCGAGAAGCATAGATTTTTCAGTGATGGAGCCTCAACCGGGTGATAAAGATCGTCCAGTATTTTCATTCATGGGATCGCTAAATGATCATCCTCAACAAATTCCATGTTATATCACTCATACCAATGCCAAAACCCATGAAATAATTAAACAAGGTTTAGATAGATCGCCTATGTACACTGGGGTTATCGAAGGCATAGGTCCTCGTTATTGTCCGTCAATTGAAGATAAGATCAATCGTTTTGCAGATAAAGACAGTCATCAAATATTTGTAGAACCTGAAGGACTTACCACTCATGAAGTTTATCCAAATGGCATATCAACCAGCTTACCATTTGATGTACAACTTGATTTAGTACGTTCTATCACAGGTTTTGAAAACGCACATATCACCCGCCCTGGTTATGCTATTGAGTATGATTACTTTGATCCGCGTGATCTTAAGCAAACTCTTGAAAGCAAATATATTAAAAACTTATATTTTGCTGGACAAATAAACGGAACTACCGGATATGAAGAAGCTGGTGCTCAAGGACTAATCGCCGCTACAAATGCTGCAGCTCGTGTGCAAGATAAAGAAGAACTTGTTCTTGGTCGTGATCAAGCCTACATGGGGGTATTGATCGATGATCTCGCCACCTTAGGTACCAAAGAACCATACCGTATGTTTACTTCTCGTGCTGAATACCGTTTATTACTGCGTGAAGACAACGCTGATATTCGTTTAACCGAACAAGGTCGTAAGCTTGGCTTAGTTGATGATAATCGCTGGCAACGTTTTAATGAAAAAATGGAAAATGTTGAACTTGAGCGTCAACGCTTAAAATCAACATGGATTCAAAAGGATCATCAATCGGTTGATCAATTAAATACTTTATTGAAAAATCCAGTAAATAAAGAAAATAGCTTGGAAGATTTATTACGTCGTCCTGAAGTACGTTATAACGATTTAATGAATATTGAAGGCTTTGGTCCTGCCCATGCTGATAAACAAGCAGCAGAGCAAATAGAAATTCAAATTAAGTATGCCGGCTACATTGACCGACAGCTTGAAGACATTGCTAAAAAGAAACGCCATGAAGACACGTTAATTCCAAACACCTTTGATTACAGCCAAATTTCAGGCTTATCAAATGAAGTTGTTGCCAAGCTTAGCGAAGCTAAACCTGAAACAATTGGTAAAGCATCACGTATTTCTGGTATTACTCCGGCAGCAATTTCGTTATTATTGGTTTACTTGAAAAAACATGGCCTGTTAAGAAAGTCTGCTTAAGACTTTTAACACAAAAATCAATGACCTTAAGAACTCAACTTGAATCACTTATTCAAGCATCCGCATTAACGGTATCACCTGAAAAAATCGATCTGCTTATTCAGTATGTAGAATTACTGAATAAGTGGAATAAAGCCTATAACCTTACTTCGGTAAGAGATCCTAATGACATGTTGATAAAACATATCATGGACAGTTTAATGGTTGGTGAAGTACTTCGTGGACAAAGCTTTATTGATGTAGGTACCGGTCCGGGCTTACCGGGTATTCCATTAGCAATTCTTTTTCCTGAGCGTGATTTTGTTTTATTAGACAGCTTAGGTAAACGTATTACCTTTTTACGACAGGTAGTTTTTCAATTAAAATTGAAAAATGTTACACCAGTATTGTCGCGTGTAGAAAAATATCAGCCAGAACAACCGTTTGACGGAGTATTAAGCCGAGCTTTTGCTTCACTTAACGACATGGTAACTTGGTGCCACCATTTAATTACTGCTGAGCAAGGACGTTTTTTTGCATTAAAGGGCCAATATCCTCAAGATGAAATTGAACTTTTGCCAGAAAATATTAAACTGGTCGGCAGTTTTGAGATTTCAGTACCTCAATTAACCGGCGAACGCCATGTTATTGAATTGAAAAAAATCTAATAAAAATAATAGCACCAGAGGTTATTGTGGGAAAAATCATTGCAGTTGCAAATCAAAAAGGTGGGGTTGGTAAAACAACTACTTCCGTCAATTTAGCAGCGTCACTAGCAGCGACAAAGCGTAAAGTATTGCTGGTTGATTTAGATCCTCAAGGTAACGCTACTATGGGTAGCGGCGTTGATAAATATGAAGTGCATGCCACCTGCTACGAATTATTAGTAGAAGAAAAACCATTTGATGACGTTGTCGTTAAAAATACTGCAGGTGTTTACGACTTAATCGCTGGTAATACTGACATTACAGCAGCAGAAATTAAACTCATGGAAGTTTATGCCCGTGAACAACGTTTAAAAAATGCCTTAGCGCCGATAAAAAGCAGTTACGATTATATTATTATTGACTGCCCGCCTTCGTTAAACATGTTAACAGTAAATGCCATGACCGCAGCAGATTCGGTTTTAGTACCGATGCAATGTGAATATTATGCCTTAGAAGGTTTAACGGCATTAATGGACACTATTTCAAAATTAACCTCTGTGGTGAATGACAACCTTCATATTGAAGGTATTTTGCGTACAATGTACGATCCACGAAATCGTTTAGCCAATGATGTTTCTGAACAGCTTAAACGTCATTTTGGTAATAAAGTATATCGCACTGTTATTCCTAGAAATGTACGTTTGGCAGAAGCACCTAGCTTTGGCGCACCGGTAATGTATTATGATAAATCATCAACGGGAGCAAAGGCTTACCTAGCACTTGCCGGTGAAATATTACGCCGCAGTGAACAAGAAAAATCACCGAAACAAAAAGTCACCGAGTAATCACAAGGAATATTATGAGTCCATCTAAACGAAGAGGATTAGGCCGCGGTCTCGATGCCTTATTAACCTCTGCTCCTGAACAAGAACAGCAAGATAAAGATTCTACAGGGGCTACTAACTCTGATAACGCTAGTGAATTACAAGTATTGCCAATTGATTTACTTGAGCCGGGAAAATATCAACCGCGCAAAGATATGTCAGCTGAAGCATTAGAAGATTTATCTAACTCAATTCGTGCACAAGGTATTATTCAGCCGATAGTAGTTCGTAGTATTGACAGTGACCGTTATGAAATTATTGCTGGTGAACGTCGATGGCGCGCAGCCCAAATTGCAGAAATTGATACAGTTCCTTGTTTAATTAAAAATGTGCCAGATGAAGCCGCCGTTGCTATAGCATTAATTGAAAATATTCAACGTGAAGACTTAAACGCGATGGAAGAAGCCATTGCGTTAGAGCGTTTATTAACGGAATTTGAATTAACCCATCAAGAAGTCGCTGAAGCGGTTGGTAAATCGCGTACTACTGTGACTAATTTATTACGTTTAAATAATTTAAATGAAGAAGTAAAAACTTTACTTGAACATGGTGATATTGAAATGGGTCATGCTCGAGCACTTTTAGCGCTTGAAGACGACTTACAAAATACCACGGCACGCATAGTTGCGGCGAAAGAGTTAACGGTTAGAGAAACCGAAGCACTGATCAAAAAAGTACAAGAACCGATAAAAGAAGCAAAAGAAAAAGAAGTTGATCCTGATACTCAAGCACTTGAACAAAACTTGTCAGAAAAGTTTGGTTCTCAAGTCAGCATTAACCATAACAAAAAGGGTAAAGGTAAGTTGGTTATTTCTTACACAAACCTAGATGAATTAGACGGTATCATTTCACGTTTTAATTCGTTTTAATGATTTACTTGATGACGGTTATTGATAAGACTAATAACCGTTAATAATATAGGGTTAATATTAGAGTTAACCCTTATATAACAATATTTTGCATTCTATATTTCCAGCTTTATCAATAATTTAATTAATCAAAAAAGCGAATGCTTTTTGTTCTCTGGTCGACCTTTCAAAAGCAATTGCCCATTATTTGAAAAAATAAGCACATAATTAGTGCCACTAACGCCCTATTTTGTTGCAATGGCGGGATAAATGAGTATACTTGCGCAGACTTTTTTGTATTGAAGTTTTTACTTTAATTTAAAGCATAATACTTACGAAAATTTTCGTTGGAGTTGTTAGTGAAATTTTTAGATAGCAACCCTTTAGCAAGCAAAGGCCGAAAGTTTGCCAGTCAGCAGATTGGTTTTTCCATAGTTATTGTTTTCATTTGTGCTGTAGTCACCTATTTTATTTGGGGTGTTGTTTCTGCAAAATCAGTATTAGCTGGTGGCGTAATAGGAATAGTGCCTAATATTATTTTTGCTTTAAAAGCGTTTAAATACGCTGGAGCTAAGTCGTCTAAATTAGTGGTTGAGTCCTTTTTTAGCGGCGTAAAATTAAAAATGGTTTTAACGGCATTATTATTTGCCTTGGTATTTAAATTTTTAGTTATTTTACCATTACCGTTTTTTGCAATGTTTTGTTTAATAATGGCTTTGCCGTTATTAGCACCTTTTTTATTTAAACTTTAATCATTGGGAACATTAATATGTCATCAGCTGCTGAATTAACCAGCCAAGAATATATTAAGCACCATTTAACAAATCTTACTGTGGGCGAAGGCTTTTGGACTGTCCACGTAGACTCGTTAGGTTGGTCAATATTTTTAGGCTTGGTTTTTTTAACTATATTTCGTTCGGTTGCAAAAAAAGCGCAAACCGGCGTACCGGGTAAACTGCAATGTGCAGTTGAAATGATCGTTGAATTTGTCGATGAAAGCGTGAAAAGTACTTTCCATGGCAAAAACCCTCTAATTGCACCATTATCTTTAACCATTTTTGTTTGGGTGTTATTGATGAACGCAATGGATTGGGTGCCGGTAGATTTATTATCTAACGTTATCAGCCTAGTCTCAGGAATTGAGCTTTCACATATTTATATGAAGCCGGTACCTACAACTGATCCAAATATCACTTTTGCTTTAGCTTTAGGTGTATTTGTTCTTGTTATTTACTATTCAATTAAAGTAAAAGGCATTGGCGGTTTCATCAAAGAATTAACCACTCAACCTTTTGGACATTGGTCTTTATACCCAGTGAACTTTATTCTTGAAATGGTCACCTTATTAGCTCGTCCGTTATCACTTGCCTTACGTTTGTTTGGTAACTTATATGCAGGTGAGTTGATATTCTTACTGATTGCTACAATTGGTTTATTCCAGTTGCCAGTACACTTTTTATGGGCAGCGTTCCACTTGCTGGTTATCCCATTACAAGCGTTTATCTTCATGATGCTAACTATTGTTTATTTGAGTTTAGCGCACGAAGATCACTAATTTGTAGGGAACAAATTAGAACGAATTTATTCGGCCCTTCGGGGTGTAAGGCAGGATGCCTGGAATACTAAATTTTTTGCCCTTACTTAGTGATAAATTAATAAGGGCATAAATACAGTTTCAACCTTAATTTTTAACTTTACTAACTTTTAACATTAAATAATATCGGAGATAAATATGTTATATATCGCTGTTGCTTTATTAATCGGTCTAGGTGCTCTTGGTACTGCGATTGGTTTTGGTTTACTTGGTGGCAAATTCTTAGAGTCTGCTGCACGTCAACCTGAATTAGCACCTCAACTTCAAGTGAAAATGTTCATCGTAGCTGGTCTTATCGATGCTATCGCGATGATCGGTGTTGCTATCGGCTTATACCTATTATTCGTTATTGGCGCTTAATTTTAAAGCTTCTGAACTTTTAACGAATCTATTTAGGAGGTACGTATAATGGATATTAATGCCACGCTAATTGGTCAATTATTTGCATTTATCGTATTTGTGATTTTTTGTATGAAGTATGTATGGCCACCAATTATTGGTGCCATCGAAGCTCGTCAAGCAACTATTGCTGACGGCCTTGCTGCTTCAGACCGTGCCGCTAAAGAACTTGAGCTTGCTCAAGGCAAAGCAACAGCACAACTAAAAGAAGCGAAAGCGCAAGCTGCTGAGATTATCGAAGCTGCTAAAAAGCGTGAAACGCAATTAGTTGAAGAAGCTGCTGTTAAGGCTCAAGCAGAAAAAGATAAAATCTTAGCTGCTGGTCATGCAGAAATTGAGACTGAACGTAACCAAGCGAAAGAAGAATTACGCCAACAAGTGGCAATTCTTGCAGTAGCTGGTGCCGAGAGAATTCTTGAGCGTTCAATTGATGCCGCTGCACATAGCGACATTTTAGATAAACTTGTAGCTGAACTTTAAGAGGGGATAGAGCTATGTCTGAATTGACAACCGTTGCTCGTCCCTACGCTAAAGCAGCGTTCGATTTTGCTGTTGAAGCAAATACAGTTGATAACTGGTTATCAATGTTAGTATTTGCTGCAGAAGTTTCTGAAAATGAAACAATGACAAACTACCTTTCAGGTGGTGTGTCTGTTGAACACGTAACTGACTTATTTTTAAAAGTTTGTGACGATCAACTCGACAGTAATGGCCAGAACTTAATAAAAGTAATGGCAGAAAATGAACGCTTGTTGGTACTACCACAGGTTCTTGTTCAATTTAGCGCTTTAAAAGCTGAATATGAAAAAGAAATTGCTGTGGATGTAACATCTGCTGTTGAATTAGTAGCGGATCAAGTAACTACATTAAGTGCCGCGCTTGAAAAGCGTTTGGCTCGAAAAGTAAAGCTCAATTGTGTTGTAGACGCAAACGTAGTTTCCGGCTTAATCATTAAAGCTGGTGACATGGTAATAGACGGTTCTGTTAGAGGTAAATTGAACCGCTTAGCAACAACAATGCAATCTTAACGGGGACAGAGCATGCAACTGAATTCCACTGAAATCGCCGAACTGATCAAAAATCGTATTGAACAGTTTGACGTAGTTAGTGAAGCTCGTAACGAAGGTACTATCGTTTCTGTAACTGACGGTATCATTCGCATCCATGGCCTTGCAGATGTTATGCAAGGTGAGATGATCGAACTTCCTGGCAGCCGCTTCGCTATTGCGTTAAACCTAGACCGTGATTCGGTAGGTGCGGTAGTTATGGGTCCATATGCGGACCTAGCTGAAGGCGTAAAAGTTAAAAGTACTGGTCGTATTTTAGAAGTACCAGTAGGACGTGGCTTATTAGGCCGCGTTGTAAACACTCTAGGTGAGCCAATTGACGGTAAAGGACCAATCGAAAACGATGGTTTCTCTCCTGTTGAAGTGGTAGCACCGGGTGTTATCGATCGTAAATCTGTTGATGAGCCAGTACAAACTGGTATCAAATCAATCGATTCAATGATCCCAATTGGTCGTGGCCAACGTGAACTTATCATCGGTGACCGTCAAATTGGTAAATCAGCGATCGCACTAGACGCTATTATTAACCAGAAAAACACTGGCATTAAGTGTGTATACGTAGCAATTGGTCAGAAAGCTTCTACAGTAGCGAACTTAGTTCGTTCATTAGAAGAGCACGGCGCGTTAGATAATACTATCGTTGTTGTTGCTTCTGCTTCTGAAGCTGCTGCCTTACAGTACTTATCAGCTTACTCTGGTTGTACTATGGGTGAATACTTCCGTGATCGCGGTGAAGATGCGTTAATCGTATATGATGATTTGTCTAAGCAAGCTGTTGCTTACCGTCAAATTTCATTACTTTTACGTCGTCCGCCAGGTCGTGAAGCATACCCAGGTGACGTTTTCTATCTTCACTCACGCTTACTAGAACGTGCTGCTCGTGTAAACGAAGCATACGTTGAGAAATTCACTAATGGTGAAGTTAAAGGCAAAACAGGTTCTTTAACTGCATTACCAATTATTGAAACTCAAGCGGGTGATGTATCAGCATTCGTACCAACTAACGTAATTTCAATTACCGATGGTCAGATCTTCTTAGAATCTAACCTATTTAACTCAGGTATTCGTCCTGCTGTTAACGCCGGTATCTCTGTATCACGTGTTGGTGGTGCTGCTCAAACGAAAATCATCAAGAAACTTGGTGGTGGTATTCGTTTAGCATTAGCACAATATGCTGAGCTAGCTGCCTTTGCTCAATTTGCTTCAGATTTAGATGACGCGACTCGTGCTCAATTAGAGCATGGTCAACGTGTAACTGAATTGATGAAACAAAAGCAATACAGCCCATTGTCAATTGCTGAAACAGCAGTATCTTTATTTGCCGCAGAAAAAGGCTATTTAAATGATATCGCTATCGACAAAGTTGTCGATTTTGAAGAAGCATTACGTTCATACGTAAACAATGATCACGCTGAGCTGATGGCTACTATCAACGAAAAGGGTGACTATAACAAAGATATCGAGGCTGGATTAGCTAAAGCTATTGAAGCTTTTAAAGCTACCCAAACTTGGTAATTTAGTTAACCTTTTCGCGGAGAATTAGTCATGGCTGGTGGTAAAGAGATAAAATCAAAGATCGGAAGTGTAAAAAATACACAGAAGATCACCAGCGCGATGGAAATGGTTGCAGCTAGCAAAATGCGCAGAGCGCAAGATGCAATGGCTGCCTCTCGTCCATACGCTGAAAATATGCGAAATGTGATCGGTCACATCGCGCTTGGTAATTTAGAGTATCGTCATCCTTATATGGTTGAACGAGAAGCTAAGCGTGTAGGCTATATCGTTGTCTCAACAGACCGTGGTTTGTGTGGTGGTTTAAATATTAACTTATTTAAACAAGTACTTGCTGATGCTGGTGAACAGCAATCAGCAGGCGCCGAAGTTGAATTTGCCGTTGTTGGCTCAAAAGCTACAGCGTTTTTCAACAATATGGGTGCTAAAGTCGTATCACAAATTTCAGGATTAGGTGACACGCCTTCACTTACCGATTTAATTGGTAGTGTGAAAGTGATGTTAAATGCCTATGACAATGGTGAGATAGACAGGTTGTTCATTGTATATAACAAGTTTGTTAATACCATGACGCAAAAGCCGACAATCGATCAACTTTTACCTTTGCCTAAGTCAGATGATGACGCAATTAAGCATCGCTGGGATTACCTATACGAACCAGATGCTCAAGCATTGCTTGAACAGTTATTAGTTCGTTATACAGAATCTCAAGTATATCAAGGTGTGGTTGAAAACCTCGCATGTGAACAAGCTGCTCGTATGGTTGCAATGAAAGCTGCAACTGATAACGCGGGTGACTTAATTGATGATTTACAATTGGTATATAACAAAGCTCGTCAAGCAAGTATTACTCAAGAATTGGGTGAAATTTGTGCCGGTGCAGCAGCGGTATAAGCAAAGGTTCTTTGTTTATTTTATTAGTAAATAAGAGCACAAGATTAGAGGATTAAACATGAGTACAGGTAAAGTCGTCCAAATCATTGGCGCAGTTGTGGATGTAGAATTCCCACAAGATGCTGTACCTCAGGTATATGACGCATTAAATATAACCGAAGGCGACCTAAGCGGCTTAGTACTAGAAGTACAACAGCAGCTAGGTGGTGGCGTAGTTCGTACTATCGCTATGGGTTCTTCAGATGGTTTGCGTCGTGGTCTGAACGTAGTAAACACAGGTGATAACATCCAAGTTCCAGTAGGAACACAAACATTGGGTCGCATCATGAACGTATTGGGTGAGCCTATCGATGAAGCTGGCCCAATCGGCGAAGAAGAAAGATGGTCAATTCACCGCGAAGCACCAGCATATGCTGAGCAAGCGATGTCTAATGAACTTCTTGAAACTGGTATCAAAGTAATCGACTTAGTATGTCCATTCGCTAAAGGTGGTAAAGTTGGTTTATTCGGTGGTGCTGGTGTTGGTAAAACCGTTAACATGATGGAACTTATTCGTAACATCGCGATTGAGCATAGCGGCTACTCAGTATTTGCTGGTGTAGGTGAGCGTACTCGTGAAGGTAACGATTTCTACCATGAAATGAACGATTCAAACGTACTTGATAAAGTATCGCTTGTTTACGGTCAAATGAACGAGCCTCCAGGAAACCGTCTTCGTGTTGCGATGACTGGTTTGACTATGGCTGAGAAGTTCCGTGACGAAGGTCGTGACGTATTATTCTTCGTAGATAATATTTACCGTTACACCTTAGCTGGTACTGAAGTATCTGCACTTCTAGGTCGTATGCCATCAGCGGTTGGTTATCAACCAACACTTGCTGAAGAAATGGGTGTACTTCAAGAACGTATTACTTCAACGAAGAAAGGTTCAATCACTTCAATCCAAGCGGTATACGTACCTGCGGATGATTTGACCGATCCATCTCCAGCAACAACCTTTGCTCACTTAGATGCAACAGTTGTACTTTCTCGTGATATCGCATCGCAAGGTATTTACCCTGCAATCGATCCACTAGACTCTACTTCGCGTCAATTAGACCCGTTAGTAGTTGGTGCTGAGCATTATGAAACAGCTCAAAGCGTTCAATCTACATTGCAACGTTACAAAGAACTTAAAGATATCATCGCCATCTTAGGTATGGATGAGTTATCTGAAGAAGATAAGCAAACAGTGAATCGCGCACGTAAGATTCAACGTTTCTTATCTCAACCGTTCTTTGTTGCTGAAGTATTCACAGGTTCTCCTGGTAAGTATGTATCACTTAAAGACACAATTGCTGGCTTTAAAGGATTACTTGCAGGTGAATATGATGATTTACCTGAGCAAGCTTTCTACATGGTTGGTTCTATTGAAGAAGCAGCTGAAAAAGCTAAAAACATGTAATGAAGGCTGGCGACTAATTGCTTAAGTGAATGCCTGAGCAAACTAGTCGCCCATTTGGAGGTCAACATGGCAATACTTTCTGTAAATCTTAATGTGGTAAGTGCTGAAGAGAGCATCTTCTCTGGTAGCATTGAAGCATTACAGATCACAGGTAGCGAAGGTGAATTAGGCATTATGCCTGGTCACGCACCTTTGCTGACCTCACTAAAACCTGGTATGGCTAGAATCGTAAAGAAAGGTGGTGACGAAGAAGTTATCTACATTTCTGGCGGTATGCTTGAAGTTCAACCTAATCACGTAACCGTACTTGCTGATATAGCAACACGTGGTGACGACTTAGATGAACAAGCAGCAGAAGAAGCGAAACAACGCGCACAAGAGCAATTAAATGCTCATGGTGACGATGTTAATTACGCCGAAGCTGCCGCTGAATTAGCACGAGCAGTAGCTCAATTACGTGTTATTCAAGCAACAAGCAAAAAATAACAGCTAAACTAAAAATTACGTTTTAGTGAATATAAATAGCAGCTCTTTAGCTGCTATTTTTTTTGCCTAAAAATCGCTACAATAGCGCCAATAAAAGTTTAAAAATAAAAACAAACTAACGGATTAAATATGTCTCTCTCAGTTGTTATTCTTGCCGCGGGTAAAGGTACCCGTATGCGCTCTTCCCTACCTAAAGTACTTCACCCTGTTGCTGATAAGCCGATGGTTGGCCATGTAATTGATAGTGCACGACAACTAGGCGCTGAAAATATATATGTAGTTTATGGTTTTGGTGGTGACACATTAAAAGCACAAGTAACAGGTGATGATTTAACCTTTGTTGAACAAGTTGAACAATTAGGTACTGGCCATGCGGTTGACCAAGCTTCACCATTTCTAAAAGATGACGAAAATGTATTAGTGCTTTACGGTGATGTGCCATTAACAAAAGTATCAACCCTAGAGAGTTTATTATCTGTAAAACCTGAAAATGGCATGGGGTTATTAACCGTTCATTTAGCTAACCCTACAGGCTATGGCCGCATAGTTCGTGATGAAAAAAATACCGTAGTTGGCATTATAGAACAAAAAGATGCCTCTCCTGAGCAGTTGAAAATTAACGAAGCCAATACAGGTATTTTACTTGCCAACGGTGGCGACTTAAAACGCTGGTTAAGTAGCCTTTCTAGCGATAATGCCCAAGGTGAATATTACTTAACTGACATTATTGCTTCTTGCCACAATGAAGGTAAAGTTATCGCTACTGCGCATCCTGAAACAGAAATAGAAGTGGAAGGTGCTAATAATCGTGTACAACTTGCTGCATTAGAGCGTGCTTATCAAGCCCGACAGGCAGAAGAATTAATGATCGCAGGTGCAAGTTTACGTGACCCTGCCCGTATTGATATTCGCGGCGAATTAACCGTTGGTCAAGAAGTACAAATTGATGTGAACTGTATTTTCGAAGGTAAAGTGACCTTAGCTGACGGCGTAAAAATTGGCGCAAATTGTATTTTAAAAGACTGCACTATTGGTGAAAATGCTGAAATAAAACCGAATTCAATTATCGAACAAGCCTCGTTAGCAGAAGACAGCTCTGCCGGCCCATTCGCACGTATTCGCCCAGGCAGTGTTATTGAAAAAGACGCTCACGTTGGCAACTTTGTTGAAATGAAAAAATCAACCTTAGGCGAAGGCAGTAAAGCCGGGCACTTAACTTATTTAGGTGATACTACAGTAGGTACTTACTCAAATATCGGTGCTGGTACCATTACCTGTAATTACGACGGCGTAAATAAATTTCAAACCATTATTGGTGACAACGCTTTTATTGGCTCAAATAGTTCATTAGTGGCGCCAGTAAATATTGGCAACCAAGCTACTGTAGGTGCTGGCTCAGTAGTCGCTAAAAATGTTGACGATAAAGACTTAGCCGTTGCACGAGCTAAGCAGCGCAATATACAAGGTTGGCAACGTCCTACTAAGCTAGCTAAATAGTATCAACAGTTTAATTAGTAAAAGCGCTAAGTAGGTAACTACTTAGCGCTTTTTTAGTTTCTGTTTATAGAAATAAAATATGCTACTTATTTGTTATAAACAAAGCATAATTGCATCTTTTGTAAAAATTTGATTTAATAGCGCATCTTTCAAACCGAAACTTATAAGTTTCGGTTTGATGTTGAAACATTCAAATGGAAGCTGAACTTGTCTAAAAGAAATACTCAACAACGTCGACATACTATTATTACAGAGCTCAATAAAGTGGGCGAAGTTAGCGTTGATAAATTAGCCAAGCAGTTTGAAACCTCAGAAGTAACCATTCGTAAAGACCTTGCCTCTCTAGAACAAAGTGGCTTGTTACTTAGACGATACGGCGGCGCAGTTTCTTTACCTGCCGAAATCACCGAAGCAAATCCAAGTAAACTTTCAAAGCGAAAGTTAGCAATCGCGAAACAAGCTGCCAAGCTAATTAAAGACCATCACCGTATTATTATTGATAGCGGCAGAACTACCTCAGCATTAGTGCCCTACCTTGATGGTAAAAAAGGCTTAGTCGTTATGGTTAACTCCTTAGCTATTGCCAATGAATTACAAGCATTAGAAGGCGAACCTACCCTTTTGATGACCGGAGGCACTTGGGATCCACAATCAGAGTCATTTAAAGGTCAAGTTGCAGAGCAAGTGATCAAGTCGTACGACTTTGATCAGCTTTTTATTGGCGCAGACGGTATCGACGTGCAGCGCGGCACAACTACCTTTAATGAACTTATTGGCTTAAGTCAGGTTATGGCTGAAGTTTCTCGTGAAGTGATCGTAATGGTAGAGTCAGACAAAATTGGCCGAAAAATTCCCAATGTAGAAATACCTTGGCAAAAAATAAATACCTTAATTACTGATGATGACTTAGCGCCATCGGTAAAAACTCAATTGATTAAACAAGGCGTGAACTTAATATGCGCCCAAACCAAATAAACAAAGGATAAACTTATGTGTGGCATTGTAGGCGCAGTAGCACAACGTGACGTAGCAGATATTTTAGTTGAAGGACTAAAACGGCTTGAATACCGTGGCTATGACTCAGCAGGGGTAGCTATTATTGATCAAAACAATAATTTAAAGCGCTCACGCCGTTTAGGTAAAGTGAAAGAATTAGCAGATGCTTTAGCCGAACAGCCATTAGATGGCGGCACCGGTATCGCACATACACGTTGGGCAACACATGGTGCGCCGAGCGAAGTAAATGCTCACCCACATGTTTCAAGCGAAACCATTGCCGTGGTTCATAATGGTATTATTGAAAACCATGCGCAGTTACGTACACAACTACAAGGTTTAGGTTATGAATTTGTTTCAGAAACCGATACTGAAGTCATCGCCCACCTTGTACACCATGAATTGAAAAGTGCAGCCAGCTTATTAGCAGCTGTTCAAACAACCGTTAAACAACTTGAGGGTGCCTACGGTACGGTAGTAATGGATACCCGCGATAAAGACCGCCTAGTGGTTGCACGCTCAGGTAGCCCATTAGTTATCGGTTACGGTTTAGGTGAGAACTTTATCGCTTCAGATTTTATGGCATTATTACCAGTAACACGTAAATTCTCTTATCTTGAAGAAGGTGATGTTGCTGAAGTTACCCGTTTTGAAGTGAACATTGTTGATAAAAATGGTTTAAAAGTAGAGCGTGAAGCGAAAGAGTCGGAAGTAAGCCACGACGCTGGCGACAAAGGCGAATACCGCCACTACATGCTGAAAGAAACCTACGAGCAACCTACTGCCATTCGTAATGCTTTAGAAGGTCGTTTAACTAATAATGTATTAGACATAAACACCTTCGGTAATGGCGCCGATGAAATATTAAAAGGTATTGAGCATGTGCAAATTATCGCCTGTGGTACCAGTTATCACTCAGGTATGGTTGCACGTTATTGGTTAGAATCGTTAGCGGGCGTATCCTGTAATATCGAAATTGCCAGTGAATTTCGTTACCGTAAATCGTTTGTACCAAAAAATGCCCTTCTTGTTACCATTTCTCAATCGGGTGAAACAGCTGATACTTTAGCCGCCTTACGTTTGGCCAAAGAAATTGGTTATAGCGCCAGCTTAGCTATTTGTAATGTACCGGGTTCATCATTAGTGCGTGAATCAGACCTTGCCTTTATGACCAAAGCCGGCGCTGAAATTGGTGTAGCATCAACCAAAGCTTTCACTACCCAATTAGTGGGCTTATTAATGATGACCTTAGCGCTAGGTAAACACAATGGTATGAGTGATGCTGAGCAAACTAGCATCAGCCAATCATTAATGACCTTACCGAATAAGCTAGAAGAAGTATTAGCCTTAGCGCCATCTATTGAAGACCTTGCCGAAGACTTTGCTGATAAACACCATGCCTTATTTTTAGGCCGTGGTGATCAGTACCCAATCGCGATGGAAGGTGCACTTAAACTTAAAGAAATTTCATACATTCACGCTGAAGCTTATGCAGCAGGTGAATTAAAACATGGCCCATTAGCGTTAATTGATGCTGACATGCCAGTTATCGTGGTTGCCCCTAAAAATGACTTAATAGAAAAGCTTAAATCAAACGTTGAAGAAGTACGCGCTCGTGGCGGCTTAATGTATGTATTTGCTGACGGCGACGCTAAATTTGCTAGCGACGACACCATGAAAGTAATTAACGTACCGCATTGTGACGACGTTATCGCCCCTATCGTATACACCCTTCCTTTACAGCTACTTTCTTATTACGTTGCCATTATTAAAGGTACAGATGTTGACCAACCACGTAATTTAGCAAAATCAGTTACCGTTGAATAAGCGCTTGTAAGGTCTTCTGTGGATAAGAAATATTAGCTATTTATATAATATTATTCTGAAAAATAAAGCGGCTTACTCATAGAGTGGCCGTTTTTTTATAAGGTGATAATTGTTTAAGTTTATTGACTCGAACCTATCGTTTCAGAAGCGTTCATGATGATCACTAACGTATGTTGGTCATCTTGACTGATAAATTTTTACAACTTGTAGTGGTTTTTCAACTGAATTATTAAGTCAAGATTCAGCTAAGCAGACAATTAATTGGCGGTCATTCTAGCTTAGCGTTATCATTCTCGCCTTGGAGTAGATCTAGGTTATGTGTGAAGGTTATGAAACTAGAGGTAATATCGTTTTGTTGTTAATAATTAACTGGCAGTAAGTACTTTGAACTCAGTTTTAAACGTTGTTAACCGAGTTCATAACCAGTGAATTTAATAGGAAAACAGCTCTAAATAGTTATTTATCACGCTTGAGGTTACATCGAAATATGTTGTTCAAACAAAGCTAGATGTTCATCTGTTCGGTGGCTAACTAAAACCATGGTACTTTGTTTACTCGCGGCTATTTTATCTAAAAAATTAAGTACTCTATATCTGTTTAACTCATCAAGCCCTTGGGTTGGTTCATCAAGCAATAACAGCCAAGGTGATTTAACTAATGCCCGAGCAATTAAAATAAGTCGTTGTTCACCATAACTTAATTGATGAAAAGCGGTATTGGCTTCATCACTCATACCAATCATGGCAAGCCATTGTTTGGCAATAATGACTTCTTGTTCGCCCAATTCGGTATATACACCAATAGAGTCATGAAAACCTGAAACGATTACGGTTAAGGCATTGCAACGTACTCGATAATTGCGGTGCATTTCAGAACTAACGATGCCCATGTGTTTCTTTAATTCCCAAATGGTTTCGCCACTGCCGCGTTGAATATCAAAAAGGCTAATGTCGTTGCTATAACATTGGGTGCAATCCCCAGTTATTAAATGCATTAGGGTAGATTTACCTGAACCATTTGCGCCGGTAATTAAGGTGTGTTGCAACGGCTTTATTGTCATTGAAAAATTATTGAGCACTTTAGTATTGTTATAGGTCACGGTGCACTGGTTCATATTAACAAGTGACTTTGGTTTCGTTGGTTGTTCTGCTTTGAGTAAATCAGGCCATTTACTGTGATCAAACAAGGCAGGTGCAAGCAGTTCATCAATCGCTTTTTGAGTATCTGGTGCTGATATATCGCCAAGTGCGGTTAGCTTGTTACGCTCAATAAAAGCAACGTTGTCGCACCACGCTGGAATATCTTGGCGGTTGCTGAGCAGTAAAATAACGTTAATGCCTTGTTGTGAAATAGTTTGCAGGGTTTGTGAAAGTGCTTGGCAAGACTCAATATCTAAACTGTCAAACGGGTTATCGCAAATCATTAATTCACAGCCAAACAAAATCGCTTGTAGTATCAATAGCTTTCTACTTTCGCCGGTACTTAATTGTCGATAGCCAGTCTCAAGTTTATGTTCAAGGTGTAGCTTGGCAACTAACGGATGGTTGAGCATACCTTTGGGTAAAAAGTCTTTTACTGGTGTACCAATATCGGCTTCGTTAATAAGGTCGCTACGGTCATTTTTTAGTTCATTTTCGTAAATTGCTTGCTGGGCTTCAAAAGAAATTAATTTGACCTTTTCAGGTTTTGGCAAGGCTATTTCTTCGGCGTTAATATTACTAAGTTCGCCTAATAGCAGTTGATCAATAATTTGTTTGCCTGAGCCGTTTTTTCCTAAAATACACCAATGTTCGTTAGCTAAAACTTGCCAGTGGCTAATGGTTAAATGTTCATGGGTTAAGTTTTTTATCGAGATCATGGTGTGTAAGTTAATAATTAAGCCAATATGGCACTGTAGCTTATAACAAAATTATCAGCAGTTTTACTCTAATTAAAGCGAGCACTAAAAAATTAATAAATATGTTCTGCCAAGTAATCTACCAACAACCTTATTTTGGGTGAAAGCTGACGATTATGTGGATAAACCGCCCATATCCCCTCATCAGGCTCGCTAAAACTGTCTAATAAGGTGACCAGTTCTCCACTTTGAATATAATTTTGCACGTAATTATCAGGTAGTTGCACTATACCTAAATCTTTAAGTGCTGCATCAACCAAAGCTAAACCACTGTTATAGCGCAGGGTGCCGGTTACTCTAATATTTTTATCTTTGCCTGCTTCGATAAAACGCCAATAGTCTAATGTGCCTAACAAGCAGTTGTGTTTATTTAGCTCTGATAAAGAATGCGGGGTGCCATATTTGTGTAAATAAGCAGGTGATGCACAAACGTAGTTTTTTCTTGTCGCTAATTTTTTTGTCATCATGGTTGAATCGTTAAGTTTGCCGAGGCGAATGGCGAGATCATAACCTTGTTCAACTAAATCAACTTGTTGGTTACTGAGATAAGCGGAAACTTCAACCTTGTCATATTGCTTAATAAAGTCATTAACTAACGGCAATATTTGTTGTTCGCCGTAGGTTACCGGCGCGGTGAGTTTAATTTTCCCTTGCGGTTTCGACTGAAGATTAGTGATGGCGCGTTCGGCTGCATCTAGGCCGTCAAGTACACTACGACAATGTTGGTAAAACAGTCGCCCTTCTTCGGTTAATGATACTTTGCGGGTGGTTCGGTAAAATAATTTTATATTAAGGCGTTTTTCTAAAGCGCTGATTTGGCGGCTTACTTGAGCTGTAGATATCGCCATTTTTTTCGCAGCTTGGGTAAAGCTTTCATTTTCAGCCACGTAAACAAATTCACTTATCCCTTCCCACTGCATTATTATTACCTGTGTGTAAAAATGATTTTCTATAAAGGTAGATTATCATCAAATAAGAAATAACTATAATAGTAGCCATTAATATCGTGTGTCGTTTTATGCTGGCGTTATCAGCTCAACTATACAAAGTAGACTAAACTCAATTCTACGCTTAAATACAATTGCAGCGCTTAAGTAACAGTTCATTAAGCTAATTAGTGGCTGAATACTTAAGCGAATTATCAATTTTGCTTTCATCGAATAGGAAAATACTATGTCAGACCAATTTATTAAGTCAAAAGCCGCTATTGCTTGGGGTCCTAAGCAACCGCTCTCAATCGAAGAAGTCGATGTTATGCTACCTCGTAAAGGTGAAGTATTAATTAAAGTTGTTGCTTCTGGGGTTTGTCATACTGATGCTTTTACCTTATCGGGTGAAGATCCTGAGGGAATTTTTCCGGTGATCTTAGGTCATGAAGGCGGCGGTATTGTTGAACAGGTTGGTGAAGGTGTTACCAGTGTGCAAGTTGGCGATCATGTTATTCCGTTATACACCCCTGAGTGCGGCGAGTGTAAATTCTGTTTGTCGGGCAAAACTAACCTTTGTCAAAAAATTCGCGAAACCCAAGGTAAAGGCCTAATGCCTGACGGTACTAGCCGATTTTATAAAGACGGTAAGCCAATTTTTCATTATATGGGCTGTTCAACCTTTTCTGAATATACCGTATTACCTGAAATTTCACTGGCAAAAGTGAATAAAGCCGCACCATTAGAAGAAGTATGTTTACTTGGTTGTGGTGTAACCACTGGCATGGGCGCGGTTATGAACACCGCCAAAGTTGAAGAAGGTGCAACCGTTGCTATTTTTGGTTTGGGCGGCATCGGTCTTTCGGCGGTTATCGGCGCAACCATGGCAAAAGCGAGTCGCATTATTGCTATTGATATTAATGAAAGTAAATTTGATCTGGCGAAAAAATTAGGCGCAACAGACTTTATTAACCCGAAAGATTACGACAAACCAATTCAAGATGTGATTGTTGAATTAACCGATGGCGGTGTTGACTACTCATTTGAATGTATCGGTAACGTTAATTTAATGCGCTCGGCTTTAGAGTGTTGTCATAAAGGCTGGGGAGAGTCGATAATTATTGGTGTTGCTGGCGCCGGACAAGAAATTTCAACCCGCCCATTTCAATTAGTTACAGGGCGAGTATGGCGTGGCTCAGCTTTTGGTGGTGTAAAAGGTCGTAGTGAGTTACCTGATTATGTTGAACGTTATTTACAGGGTGAGTTTAAATTAAGTGATTTTATTACCCATACTATGGCTTTAGAAGATATTAATGAGTCGTTTGAGTTAATGCATAAAGGTGAAAGTATTCGCAGCGTTATTCATTTTGACAAATAAAATATATCAGCAGCTTTATCCGTGTATTTTGGCTAAGGCTGCCTATTAAGGTTTGAATATGACAATTGAAAATTTAACGGTAAATAAAAGTTTTGGCGGATGGCACAAGCAATATAGTCATCATTCTAAAACCCTAAATTGCGATATGCGCTTTGCTATTTATTTACCACCACAAGCCAGTAATGAGCAAAAAGTGCCGGTATTGTATTGGCTTTCAGGCCTTACCTGTACTGATGAAAATTTCATGCAAAAAGCTGGTGCTCAGCGAATCGCCGCAGAATTGGGTATTGCTATTGTTGCGCCTGATACTAGCCCACGTGGTGATGACGTTGCTGACGATCCAAGTTACGACTTAGGCCAAGGTGCCGGCTTTTACGTTAATGCTACTCAGCCGCCGTGGAACCGCCATTATCAAATGTACGATTATGTGGTGAACGAATTACCCCAATTAGTTGAGGCTATTTTTCCAGTATCAAATAAACGTGCTATTTCTGGTCATTCAATGGGCGGACATGGCGCATTAACCATAGCGATGCGAAATCCAGAATTATATTGTTCAATGTCGGCGTTTAGTCCGATCAGCAACCCAATGAATTGCGCTTGGGGCAAAAAAGCTTTTACGACATATTTAGGACAAAACACAGCTGCTTGGCGAAACCATGACGCTAGTGAGCTGATGCGAACAGCGACCCAGTTTGTTCCTGCCAAAGTTGACCAAGGCGAAGCTGATGACTTTCTCAGTGAACAGTTAAAACCTGAAACCTTAGAGCATGCTGCTAAAGCCAGCGGTTACCCATTAACCTTAGCTCTTCATCAAGGATATGATCACAGCTATTATTTTATCGCCAGTTTTATTGAAGAGCATTTGCGTTTTCACGCCAGTCATTTGAAATAACCGCATAAATTGGAACCACAATGAACCTAAATCAAATTACCTTACCGGTTAACAATATGGTCGCAGCGACTGAATTTTATCTGCAACTTGGTTTTACTCAAATTGTTGATACTCCCCATTATGCTCGCTTTTGTTGCCCACAAGGCGAGTCGACCTTTTCACTTGCTTTAGATAATAGTGATTTTAGTCATGGTGCGGTGATCTACTTTGAAAGTGAAAATTTAGATGCGTGGGTCACACATTTACAAAACAAGGGCATTGAGTTTGAGCAACAGCCAACCGATCAGTCTTATTTATGGCGAGAAGCTATTTTATATGACCCTTCAGGCAATAAAATAAAGCTATATTGGGCGGGCGATAATCGCTTAAATCCACCTTGGCGGGTAAATAAAACCGCGCCAGCAACTATTGATTAAAAGTTCAGCTGTATCTTTTTGTTACCATTATTAAAGTTTATCTAACGACATGTCGCTTACTAGAGAGTAGGCTTTTCATACTCCTATAAAATAAACAGGAAGTTAGATGACAATCTTTAAACAAACACTTCGTTTAGTAGTGCTGTTGCCTTGGCTAATTGCCGCGCCAGCATTACACGCTAAAGAAAATCTTAATCCTATTAAGCGCTCAGCACCTGAAACTAATATTGGTCAATTCGTCTGGGCTGACTTGTACAGTGCTGATATTCCAAGTTCGATTGATTTTTACAGTAAAACCTTTGGCTGGAAAGTAACCAAGCGCAGTGAAAATAATAGCAGTTATCACCTGTTTACAAAAAATGGCCAAGCCATCGCAGGCCTAATTGAACGCTCAGCTGATCGTAATAAAACTGACAAAGCTTTGTGGATAGGCAGCGTTATCACACCAAATATTTCGGGCAAGGTAACTAAAGCGTTAGGACTAGGCAGTAATATTTTACTCCCAGTGCACGACTTTCCTTTGTCAGGGAAAAGAGCAGTAATTGCTGATCCAAATGGCGGTATTGTTGCCTTGCTTGACTCCACCACCAAGAACCCGATTAACAATAATGAAGTTGGCAATATTTGGGTTTGGGCACAGCTTTTTAGTGTGGAACCTAAGCAAGCGGCAAACTTTTATTGTAATGTTTTTAGTTACGAGATTAACAAAAATACTGTTACTGATAATACTTCAGCTAAAAATACCACGACTTATATGCTTAGCCAAAAGGGAACATTACGTGCTGGCGTGGTGCCATTACCGGCGGCATTACCGCAGCGTGACCATTGGGTAAACTTTATTGAAGTAGAAAATGTTGATGTTAGCGTAAGCCAAGCACTCGCCAATGGCGGTAAAGTTATTTATGCCCCCAAAGAGGTTAATCAAGTTGCTATTATTGCTGACCCTAACGGAGCATTGTTAGGTTTATTGACCGCCGAGCAAACAGATACCGCGGAGGACAAATAATGAAAACAGTTAAACTATTTATTAGCGCGGTCGCGGTCGTATTAACAACTGTTTCACTGTCAGGCTGTGAGAGTACTAGTGTAAGTGGTTCGATACATTATTCATCTCATTTTGGTGGTTATCCTACTTATTACGATCCCTGGCATCGTAATAATAATATTATCGTGGTGCCGCCAAAACCGAACCGTCCGGGTAAGCCAAGTATAAAACCGCCAACAAGGCCAAAGCCACATAACCGGCCAGCTCGAAAATCAAAACGTTAGGTTTACCTAAGTTAGTTGTTAATAAATGAAAAGGCTTTAGTATTTGATGCTAAAGCTTTTTTTATGCATTATCGTTTAAATCTCTATCGATAAATAAAGTGCAAGTTATTGTGAATACGTATGCAGCAGCTTGTGAAATTAATAACCTTATGAGTATGATGAGGTTGAAAGTTATTCCCTTATAAATAATTTTTATGTTGTTTTTTCTTTAGCGAGTTACGCTTAGCACACAGCTAAAATTAGTTTGTGTGCTTTTTTTATAATCATAAGAGTGAATGATAATGCACCAGAAACCGCAATTAAGCTTTTGGCAAATTTGGAACGTAAGTTTTGGCTTTTTAGGGGTGCAATTTGGTTTTGCGCTGCAAAATGCCAATGTTAGTCGTATTTTGTCTGACCTAGGTGCCGACTTACATTCATTGTCACTGTTTTGGTTAGTTGCCCCTATTATGGGCTTACTTATTCAACCATTGGTTGGCTCTGCTTCTGATCGCACTTGGAACCGTTTTGGTCGTCGTAACCCTTATATTTTAATTGGCGCCGTTGCTGCAACCGCAGGCATGTTATTAATGCCTAACGCGCCCTTGGTGGTTGCTTTTATTAGCCCTATGCTTTTTGGTGCTATGATGCTCGCCGTTATGGACGCCTCCTTTAATATTGCTTTTCAACCATTTCGTGCTTTAGTTTCTGATATGGTGCCAGACAATCAAATGAACTCTGGTTATGCCATTCAATCGTTGCTAATTAATATTGGCGCTGTGGTTGGTTCAATTTTACCTTTTGTATTAACCAATGTCGTTGGTTTAGAAAATACCTCTACTGCTGGCAGTGTTGCACCTTCAGTTGTGTGGGCGTTTTATATTGGCGCGACTGTATTATTAGGCTCAGTATTATGGACGGTATTTCGTACCAAAGAATATGCACCGAAAGAGTATTATCAATTTAAAGGCATGAATGCAGATGAAGTGGCGAAAGAGCAGGCTCAGCAAAAAACGTTAATTGAAAAGCTTAGCGGCTTTGTTGGTTTGATGAAAACCATGCCAGTAGTTATGAAACGTTTAGCCATAGTGCAGTTTTTCTCTTGGTTTGCCTTATTTATTATGTGGGTTTATACCATGCCAGCTATTGCTCAGCATGTTTGGGGCATTGAAGCTAAATGGTTTGACCCCGACTACCTAGCCAGCGTTGGTGGTGTTCCTGCTAGCATTGCCGCAGCGAAAGGCGCGGCTGGTGATTGGGTTGGTATTTTATTTGCTGCCTATTCGTTATTTGCGGCGATATTTTCAATGTTTTTAGCAAAACTGGCTAATACTTTTGGCCGAAAACTTGTTTATGGCTGTTCTTTATTAGCGGGTGGTTTCGGCTATTTAAGCTTTCTATTAATTGAAAATACCGAACCGACTTTAGTGAATTTATTAATCACTCAAATTGAAGTGCCACAAGGTGCAGTATTATTGTTGTTGCCTATGATTGGTGTTGGTATTGCTTGGTCGGCAATTTTAGCTATGCCTTATGCGATATTAGCCGGCACTTTGCCAGCCAATAAAACGGGAGTGTACATGGGAATATTTAACTTCACCATTGCTGCACCGCAAATAATCTCTGGTATTTTTGCTGGCTGGATTTTAAGTTCGGTATTTGAAAACCAAGCGATTAATATTATTCTGCTGGCGGGTATTTCTATGGTGCTAGGTGGTTTATCGGTTTATTTTGTTAAAGAAGATAAACCCGCAACCAAAGCCGTTAATACGGTACAAGCTTAAACTTTACCGGTACTAACCAACAAAAACGGTCGCTAATTTGCGACCGTTTTTTTATTTTTCTGCTTTTTACTTATTGCTTTCTACCTATCACTTTTTACTTATCACCTTGCAGCTAACTTCTAGCTACCGCATGACTTTCTGATCACTAAATCAGTGGTCATCAATTGGGTTTCTGCTACTTCGCCATTCACCAGTTGTAAAAGCTTATCTACCAATAACTCACCAGCTAGCATAGTGTCTTGCTTAGCGGTGGTTAATGGTGGAAAGGTGAAGCTGGCAATCGGGATGTCGTCAAAACCAACCACGGCAACATCTTCAGGTACTTTATAACCATTTTCTTGTAAAGCTCGCATGGCGCCTAAAGCGATAAGGTCGCTTGCGCCCATTAACGCATCAAACTTTTTACCTTGCTGAATTAAAGATAATGCAGCTTGATACCCCGACTCTTCAGTAGAAACGGCATCAACTTGCAAACCTTTATCAACCGTTAACTGATGATTTTCAATGGCTTTACTATGGCCTAAATAGCGGTCTAAAAACTCAGGTTGGCCACAAGAAACCCCGCCAACAAAAGCAAAGGTTTTCCGGCCGTTATTAATTAAATGCTCAGTTAATTGAAAACCGCCATGCAAGTTATCACAACCTACAGAAACCACTTGTAGCTCTTTTACCTCTGCACCCCAGCGGACAAAACAAGTGTCTTGTTCAATCAGTTGTATGAGCTTTTCTTCGTATTCGTTGTAATCACCATACCCTAATAAAATAATGCCGTCGGCTTTGCGGGTATCTTCAAAGTCAGCATGCCAGTCGGCGCTCATTTCTTGAAACGATACTAATAAGTCATAGCCTTTTGTTGCACAAGCGCGGGTAATACTTGCCAACATCGACATGAAAAATGGGTTGATCAATGAATCATCGTTGGTGGGGTCTTCAAATAATAACAGTGCCAAAGTACCACTTTGTTGGGTACGTAAACTGCTGGCATTTTTATCTACTTTGTAATTTAGCTCTTTCGCTATGGCTTGCACGCGTAGGCGAGTTTCTTCATTAACTAACGGGCTATTTCTTAACGCCCGAGAAACTGTTGACTGGGAAACTCCAGCCCGATAGGCAATATCAAAAGATGTTTGTTTAGATTTCACACATAACTCATTTGTAGCGACTTCTTTTTTGATAGTAACCGAGGTCAATTATTAAGTACAACTTTTAATGTTAAGCGCTAATTACAAATCAATAAATATTGAATATTACCAATGACTATTTTTCTGTTCGCTAAAAAATTCTCGCTTAGCTGAGCAAAATGCATACGTATGCATGGTGTTTTTCACTATTTCGGGGCAATGCATACGTATGTAGAACATTGCCCTTAATACAGACATCGGCATAATTTAATAAGGACATATCGTTAAAACAATAAAAAAAATTGCGGTAGCAATTAATACTTTTAGGTATTAGCAAAAGCCAAAATAAATTGGCGACTCATGTCTTCGCAAGAAGTAGAAATTTACCGGTGACATTAGCGCCGAAAAAAAGAGTTAGAAGTATCATGGTTACTAAAATGAAAAAAATTAACAAACTTGTTTCAGTAAAGAGCACAACACTTAGCGCTGCGGATTTATCAAAACGCATTGAACATCACCTGCAATTCACTTTAGGTGACACCGCACGCACAGAAAATAAACACGCTGTATGGCAAGCCACTTCGTTAGCATTAAACGAAGTGATTATTAAAAAACTTGAAGCGACTAAGTTGCAACAGCAAAAAGCTGACGACAAAAGTGTTAACTATTTATCACTTGAATATTTAATGGGTCGTTTGCTTTCGAATAACCTACATAACCTTGACCTATACAAAAATACTGAAAAAGCGGTTAAGTCGTTAGGTTTTGACCTTGCCGACTTATGTGAAGAAGGTGCTGACCTTGCCTTAGGTAATGGTGGCTTGGGCCGTCTTGCCGCTTGTTTTTTGGATTCACTTGCCACCTTAGACTACAACGCCATGGGTTACGGTATTCACTATCAACATGGTTTGTTTGAGCAGTCTTTTGAACAAGGTCGTCAAATAGAACAACCTGATATGTGGCGCGAATTTGGTAGTCCGTGGGAAGTATGTCGTCAACACGCCAGCCAACTAGTGCCACTTTATGGTCATGTAGAACAAGTATTCAAAGCCGACGGTAGCAGCGACATGGTTTGGCACGAAGGCAAGCATCTTAAAGGTGTGCCGTGGGATATTCCTGTGGTTGGCTATCATTCAGACACGGTTAATGTTTTACGTTTATGGGAATGTCGTGCTGATCACGCACTAGATTGGGATTTGTTTAACCAAGGTAATTATTTGCAAGCGCTTGACCAGCAAGTGCAAGCAGAAACGGTATCAAAATTACTGTACCCGAATGATGAACACCAAGCCGGCCAAGAGTTGCGTTTTATTCAGCAATACTTTTTCTGTGCCTGTTCAATTAAAGATATTATCGCCCGCTTTGAAGCTAGCCACGGTAAATTAGCGCAACTTGATAGCGAACTGTTTGCTAGCAAAGTTGCCATTCAATTAAACGATACTCACCCTACTATCGCCATTTTAGAGTTAATGCGTATTTTAACTGACGAACATCATTTTGATTGGGATAACGCATGGCAGCTATGTCGCAAAGTATTCGCTTATACCAACCATACTTTATTACCTGAAGCGTTAGAAAAATGGCCGGTTGATTTATTTGAGCGCGTTTTACCGCGTCACCTGAGCATTTTATATCGTATTAACGAAGCGTTTTTAAATGATGAAGTTGAACCAATGTGGCCAAATGATGTTGAAATGCGTCGTCGTTTATCGCTTATCGAAGAAGGTGAGCAAGGTCAGGAGCGTAAAGTACGCATGGCGCATTTATGTGTGGTTACTGCGCATAAAGTAAATGGTGTTGCACAAATTCATTCTGACTTGGTGAAGCAAGACCTCTTTCCAGAGTTTAACCAACTTTACCCTGAAAAATTAACCAATGTTACCAACGGTATTACTCCGCGCCGCTGGTTAAAAGCTTGTAATCCGTTATTAGCAAACTTGCTTGATAAGTCTATCGAAGGTGATTGGGCGAAAGAGTTAACCTCGTTAGCTGGCTTGGCTGATGTTGCCAATAATGCTGCTTTTCAAAAGAAATTTATGACCATTAAGCATAAAAATAAGCAAGCTTTAACCGCTGAAATTGAAAGTTTAACCGGCGTAAAAGTGAGCCCTGACGCGATATTTGATGTGCAAATTAAACGCCTTCATGAATACAAACGCCAGCATTTAAATCTGTTACACATTCTTGCTTTGTATCGTCGTTTATTGGCAAACCCTGAACTAGATATGGCACCGCGAGTATTTATTTTTGGCGCTAAAGCGGCGCCGGGATATCAACTTGCTAAAGAAATTATTTATGCGATTAACAAAGTCGCTGAAAAAGTGAATAACGACACCCGCATTAACGACAAACTTAAAGTGGTATTTTTACCTAATTACCGCGTTAGCCTTGCCGAGAAAATTATTCCTGCGGCGGATGTTTCTGAGCAAATATCTACCGCTGGTAAAGAAGCTTCGGGTACTGGCAATATGAAATTGGCGCTAAATGGCGCAGTCACTATTGGCACCTTAGATGGCGCCAATATTGAAATTGCTGAAGAAGTTGGCGCTGATAACATTTTCATTTTTGGTTTAACCGTAGAGCAAGTTAAAGCGCTTGATGCCCAAGGTTATAACCCGCACGATTATTATCAAAACAATGCTGAAATTAAAGCCTGTTTAGATTGGTTAGACAGCGACTATTTCACCCCAGGCAATGCCGGTGAATTATCAGCGATTAAAACCAGCTTATTAGCAGGTGGCGACCCTTATAAAGTTTTGGCTGATTTTCAGTCTTACTCTGATGCTCATCAAGCCTTAGATGTTGCTTATCAAAACAAAAAACGTTGGGCGCGTATGGCAATATTAAATACCGCCTTAATGGGCAAGTTCAATTCAGATCGCTCTATTGAAGACTACGTTAGCAATATTTGGCAGTTGAGCCCTGTTGTTAAGTTAAAGAAAACAACCGCCAAGCCGGCTAGTAAGTAGGTTGAACATGAGCACCAATAAAAAAAATAATATCACCGCAGCAACAGCTTTAGGCGAGTTAGATATTCATTTATTAAGTGAAGGCAATCACCACAAGCCTTATCACTGTTTAGGTGCTCATTTAAAAACGGTACAAGGTGTTAGCGGCTGCCTATTTTCAGTATGGGCACCGAACGCCAGCGCGGTTGCGGTAATTGGCGACTTTAGCGGTTGGCAAAGTGAACGCCATGCCATGACTAATATTAATAACAGCGGCTATTGGTCGGTGTTTATTGCTGATGTGGTTGCTGGCAGCTTGTATAAATACCAAATCAGGGATCGAAGTGGAAAAGTATTAGCTGACAAAGCCGACCCGTTTGCAGTGCAATCACAATATCGTCCTGACACTGCCTCTATTGTATGTCAGGAAAAAGACTTCCCTTGGCAAGATCAAAAGTGGCTTAGTGAGCGGGCATTACGCAACCGTCGTGATGCGGCTATTTCTATTTACGAAGTGCATTTAGGCTCATGGCGTCGCGACGAGAATAATCATTATTTGAATTATCGCACTATTGCTGAGCAGCTTATTCCTTATGTATTAGACATGGGTTTTACCCATATTCAATTAATGCCAGTAAGTGAATTTCCGTTTGACGGTTCATGGGGTTATCAACCCGTAGGGTTATTTGCGCCCACTTCACGTTTTGGCAATATTGAAGACTTCCAATACTTTGTTGACCTTTGTCATCAAGCCAATATTGGTTTGTTAATTGATTGGGTGCCGGGGCATTTTCCTAGTGACGAACACGGTTTGGCACAATTTGACGGCAGCCATTTATATGAACATGCCGATCCGCGCCAAGGTTATCATCCTGACTGGAATACCTTAATTTATAACTATGGCCGCACTGAAGTAGCTAATTTTTTACGAGCGAGTGCTTTGCATTGGTTAGACCGTTTTCATGTTGATGGTATTCGTGTTGATGCAGTGGCGTCAATGTTATATCTCGATTACAGCCGCGCCGAAGGGGAATGGATCCCTAATAAACATGGCGGCCGAGAAAATTTAGAAGCTGTGGCCTTTTTACAGCGCTTTAACGAAGAATTATATGCCCAATACCCTGGCACTTTTTCTGTGGCAGAAGAGTCAACTTCATGGCCGGGCGTATCAGCGCCAACCAGTGCTGGCGGCTTAGGTTTTGGTTATAAGTGGAATATGGGCTGGATGAACGACAGCCTAGAATATATGAAGCGTGATCCGGTACACCGTAAACATCATCATAATGACTTAAGTTTTGGCTTGGTTTACGCCTTCAATGAAAACTTTGTCTTACCGTTAAGTCATGACGAAGTGGTGCATGGCAAAGGTTCACTTATTGCGCGTATGCCCGGAGATGCTTGGCAGCAGTTTGCAAACTTACGTGCTTATTATGGTTTTATGTGGGCGCATCCGGGGAAAAAATTAATGTTTATGGGCTGTGAATTCGCCCAAGGCAAAGAATGGAACCACGATAAAGAACTTGACTGGCATCAGCTTGATATTCACTGGCACAGTGGTGTGCAAAAGTTAGTAAAAGACTTAAATAAGCTTTACCAAAACACCCCTGCACTTTATCAAAAAGATTGCCAAGCTGACGGTTTTAGCTGGCTTGATCATCAAAATGCAGAGCAGTCATTGTATAGCTTTATTCGCTTTGGTGAAAATGACAGCGAGCCGGTAATTGTAGTGTGTAATTTTACCGAGCAATGTCATCACGATTTTCATTTAGGCGTGCCTGTTGCTGGTCAATATCAAGAGTTATTAAATTCAGATCATAGCCAATATGGCGGTAGTGGCCAAGGTAATACCGAAACCTTAACCAGTGAAGCAACACCTTGGCAAGGCCAAAGCCAGCGTATTGCGGTAACCGTACCGCCATTAAGTACTGTTATTTTCGCCCTTAAAAGAGCGGAAAAATAATATGACTAGCTATCAAACAAGTTCTGGTCGTTCTTACCCGTTAGGGGCAAGTTACGACGGTAAAGGCACCAACTTTGCGATTTTTTCCGCTAATGCTGAAAAAGTAGAATTGTGCTTGTTTGACAGTAACGGCGAGCAAGAACTTACCCGTATTACCTTGTCGGAGTTTACCGATGAAGTTTGGCATATTTATATTGAAGGTTTAACGCCGGGCACTTTATATGGCTATCGCGTGCATGGTCCGTTTGAACCACACAATGGTCACCGCTTTAATGCTAATAAGCTCTTACTTGACCCATATGCCAAAAAATTACACGGCGAGTTTATTCACGCGAAACAGCATTATGCTTACGACTTAGCCAGTAACCAGCAAGATCTCACTTTCGACCTTAGTGATAATGCCGCGTTCATGCCCAAGTGTGAAGTAGTTGAGCCAGCGTTAGGTTGTTATTCACATCCGCAAATTAGACGTCGCGATACGCTAATTTATGAATTACACGTTAAGGGCTTTACCAAACAGCATCCGAATGTACCGCAAGCATTACAAGGTACTTTTGCGGGCTTAATGAATGACGAAGTTTGCCAATATATTCAAGACTTAGGCATAACCAGTATTGAATTAATGCCGGTGCAAATGTTTATTAACGAAAGCTTTGTTGAAGAAAAGGGCTTAACAAATTATTGGGGCTACAATAGCTTAGGCTTTTTTGTGCCGCATCCTGCTTATTGTTATTCCGGCGAAGTGGGCGAATTTAAAGCCATGGTAGAAACCTATCACCAAGCGGGCATTGAGGTGTTGCTTGACGTGGTTTACAACCATACCGCCGAAGGGGATCAGCTTGGCCCTACTCTTAGTTTTAAAGGCATAGACAACGCCAGCTATTATCGCCTAACCCCACAAGATAAACGTTTTTATGAAAACTTTTCTGGCTGCGGCAATACCTTAAACCTTGATCATCCAAGGGTTTTACAATTAGTGACCGACAGCCTACGTTACTGGGTTGAAGTGATGGGCGTTGACGGTTTCCGTTTTGACCTAGCGCCCATTTTAGCTCGACAGAATCCGCACTTTTCCAGCCAAAGTCACTTCTTTGCCACTTTACGTCAAGACCCTGTGTTAGCGCGAGTGAAGCTGATCGCAGAACCTTGGGATATTGGCGAAGGTGGTTACCAATTAGGGCGTTTCCCAAATAGTTGGTTAGAGTGGAATGACCGTTTTAGAGATACCTGCCGCCGTTTTTGGCGTGGTGATAAGGGCTTAGTGCCAGAATTTGCGCGCCGCTTACATGGTTCAAGTGATCTCTTTGAAAAACCAAGCCGTCGACCAAGCTCTAGCGTTAATTTAATTACCGCTCATGACGGCTTCACCTTAGACGATTTAGTCAGCTACGCCGAACCCCATAACGAGGCTAACGGTGAAGATAACAGCGATGGTCACCAAAGTAATTTCAGTGCCAATTATGGTATTGAAGGCGAAACTGCCGATGCCAAAATTAGCGCACTTAGGCAGCAACAAAAACGCAATTTATTAACTACGTTATTTATCGCCCAAGGTACGCCAATGTTACTGGCTGGCGATGAACAAGGAAATTCACAACGTGGTAATAACAACGCCTATTGCCAAGACAATGCCATTAGCTGGATAGATTGGGCGCAATATAGTCAAGCCTCTAATACAGACAGCGTTACTCAAAAGAATAGCGCCGAGCAAGAACTTGCCTTTGTTAAGCAATTAATCGCCTTACGCAAAGCTCACCCTTTATTAAATCGTACTGATTATCAACATGGTGAAACCGTTTCAGAAAAAACGGGCTTGGCTGATCTTAGCTGGTTGAACTGCCATGGCTTACCAATGCAAGAACATGATTGGCACAATGCTGACCTGCAATGCTTTGCCATGCTTATCGCCGAAACAGCCGCTGCGGAAACTAACAGCGCAGCAGTATCGACTCAAAATAGACCAGCAACGTCTCATCAGAATGACGATGCTTTATTAGTGATATTTAACGCGGCTAACGCAGCAATTAATTATTTATTACCTGAGCTGAAGGGGTATTGGCAAAAGCTGATTGATACCGCTGAGCCAAAGCATGCCAGCGAAAAAGTTAATAACCTAAACCTGATGCAATCAGCGTTGATAGTTGCCCCGATGAGCTGTGTAGTACTGAGTTATAGCCAAAGTAATGGTGGTTGAATAACCAATAAAAAAGTTAGAAAAACATTAAAAATTAACATGTCTATATAGATTACGTAGGCAAAAGTGTAGGTCGGAATTTATTCCGAAAATTCTGTTGAAGCTGATTTGTTGCACTAAAGTACGACCTACAAATAAATAAAAATGAAATAAATAAAAATAGTGTTGCAGCAAGGCATCACCATAAGCAAAGAGAAGTATTAACATGAATTTAATTGAAAAGTTGGCTGAATTAGTAGGTTTTCATCACAGTTATCTCGACTGTTTTGGCCGTGAAGTGTTTGCCAAAGCACAAGCGCGCGAGTCGTTATTAACTGCGATGGGCTACGATATTAGCTGTGAAACCTCTTTGCAAAATAGCATTACTGAGTTACAAGAAAAGTCGTGGCGTAGTATTTTGCCGCCGGTGCATATTGCTAACATTGAACAGGGTAACCATCAGCTGACGATTAGTTTAAGTGAGCTTGGTGAAGAACTTAGCGCCGCAGCAAGTGAGCCAATGCTTAGCTGGCAAATAGTGACTGAACATGGTGAGCAACTAACGGGTGAATTCGCTCTGGCGGAGTTAACGCCTGTGGCCGAGCAACAATTGCAAGGTGAATTATTTAACAAATACTTATTACCTTTACCTAACCTTGAGCAAGGCTATCATCAAATAACCGTGTGTTACGGTTCACAAACGGCCAGTTGTCCGCTGATTTATGCGCCGCAAAAGTGTTACCGTCCTGAGCAGGCATCAAGTGAAAAAATGTGGGGTTATGCTGCTCAGCTTTATTCACTACGTAGTGAAAAAAATTGGGGCATGGGCGACTTTGGTGACTTACAAAATTTAGTCACCAAAGCGGCGCAGCAGCAAGCCTCTGTTATTGGCTTAAACCCGCTGCACCCTTTGTATCAAAATAACCCGGCTCATCGCAGCCCATATTCACCTACAAGTCGTTGTTTTTTAAATGCCTTGTATATTGACGTGCAAGCCGTACCCAATTATTCAACTTGTCTGCCAGCGCAAAACCTAGTTGCCAGCGATACTTTTCAAGCGAAGGTTAACTTTGCTAAAAGCACTGAGTTGATTGATTACCCAGCGGTTGCTGATGTGAAATATCAAGTATTAGAATTACTGTTTGCTGATTTTAGTCAGGCGGCCGATGCTGAATTAGCCACTGAGTTTGCAAACTTTAAAGCACAACATGGTGATGATTTATTAAAATTCACCACTTTTGATGCCCTTTATGAGTATTTTCGCAGCCTAGATGAACATGCTTATGGTTGGACTGCATGGCCAGCAGAGTATCAACAGCCAAACAGTGAAGCAGTAAAACAATTTCAGCAAAGCCATGCTCAACGCATTGACTACTTTGCCTTTCTTCAATGGTTAGCACATCGTCAGTTAAGCTTAGTTAGTGATACAGCAAAAGCTGCTGGTATGCCAGTGGGGTTATATCTAGATTTAGCGGTAGGTTGTGATGGCTCTGGGGTTGATGTTTGGTCTGATCAAGACGTTTATGTTGCTGGCGCTGCGGTAGGTGCTCCACCTGATGCAATGAACACTTTAGGTCAAGATTGGGGCTTAACACCAATTAACCCTGTGGCATTGCAAGAACAAGGTTTTGAGCCGTTAGTTAAAGCGTTACGTAGTAATATGCAATATGCTGGCGCTCTGCGCATTGACCATATTTTAGGATTGATGCGTCAATATTGGGTGGCACCGGGTATGGCGGCAGATGAAGGCGTATATATAAGCTTTCCACTAGAAAGTATTTTACGCATTATTGCCTTAGAGTCGCAGCGCAGTGAATGTGTGGTCATTGGTGAAGACTTAGGTACGGTGCCAGCCGGTTTTGGCGAAATAATGGCAAAAGCAGGTTTGCTTTCATATAAAGTGCTGTTTTTTGAAACTTGGGAATCAGGCTTATTTATGCGTCCTGAATTATATCCTGCTCAATCTATGGTGACGGTTTCAACTCACGATTTACCAACCTTAGCTGGCTGGTGGCAAGGGCGAGATTTACAGTGGCGCCAAGCGCTGAATTTATATCCGAATGACCATATGGGTCAAGACGAACGTAATAGTAGAGTTGCCGACCGCCAATATTTAGTTTCAGCCTTGCAAGATTTGTCTGTGATAAATCAAGATGAACTGCCTGAGCATGCACCAGCAAAAATGAACACAGCTTTGTCGTTGGCAGTGCAGAAGTATTTGGCTTTAGCGCCAAGTCATATTCAATTAATTCCACTGGAAGATGCTTTAGAAATTGTTGAACAGGTTAATATTCCGGGCACTATTGATGAGCACCCCAATTGGCGCCAAAAGCTACCGGTAAGCTTAGAAGAGCTTTGGCAAACACCGTCAGTGAACAATTTAGCCACGACTATGCAACAAGCCCGACCGCGTAAATAAAGTCGCGATTACTAATATTAGAGCCGAACTGAGATAAAATGATGATCAAAACAATAATTAAAAAGAATAAATTATCCTCGCTGCCTGTTACCTTATTAGCCAGTGTTTTTTCCTGTGCATTAATAAGCGCTTGTGGGCAAGCAGATAACAATGCCTCAGAACCTGCAGTAGCAGTTGAAACTGTGGAAAGCTCCGCTAAAAAGCGCTTAACTGCGAGTGATTTACCACATTATTTAACCCGTAATATTCAAGACGAAGTTTTCTACTTTGTTATGCCAGACCGTTTTCATAATGGTGATGTGACTAATGACCAAGGTTCAAAAACCGAGCCGTTATCAGCTGGTGGCTTCGACCCTAGTCATAAAGGTTACTACCATGGCGGCGATATTAATGGCTTACAGCAGAAACTTCCTTACTTAAAAAACTTGGGGGTTAGCGCTATTTGGATGACACCGATAATGCGTAACCAAGCGGTGCAAGCCGGTAGCGCCGGTTATCACGGTTACTGGATCTTAGACTTTAATGAAATAGACCCACACCTTGGCAGTAATGAAGAGTTAAAAGCTTTTATTGACGCGGCACATCAAGAAAACATTAAAGTATTTTTCGACATTATTACTAATCATACAGCCGATGTGATCAAGTATAGCGAATGTCATGGTGAAGATGGTTTGCAATGGTTAGTGGAAAATGACACTGATTGTCCATTTAAATCCTTAGCGCAGCTTAAAGCGGGTGACGGTTATCAAACAGTTATTCCTGCAGGACAAGAACAGGTGAAAAGTCCGGCATGGTTAAATGACCCTAAGTATTATCACAATCAGGGCGACAGTGATTGGGAAGGTGAAAGTGCTGTTTATGGCGATTTCTCGGGTTTAGATGATGTAAATACCAATGACCCGTTTGTGGTTGCCGGTATGACTGAAATTTTCAAAGAAGTGATCAGCGAGTTTAAACCTGACGGCTTTCGCATTGATACCGTAAAGCACGTCAATATTGAATTTTGGCAACAATTTGCTCCAGCGCTAGTTGATCATGCAAAAACTGAAGGCATTCCTGAATTTTTCATGTTTGGTGAGGTTTACGACCCAACCAGTGCCTTTTTAAGCCAATTTACCACTACCGGTAAAATGCAGTCGGTGCTTGATTTTGGCTTTCAAAGCGCAGCATACCAAACCTTGATTGCTCAAAAAGGCACAGATGTTTTAGCTGAGCTTTTTGCTAATGATAAAGACTATTTAGACGCCGACAGCAGTGCTGACCAGTTAGTGACGTTTGTTGGTAACCACGACATGGGCCGTTTTGCTCACATGCTGCAAAAAAGTGAACATAATTACAGCGCTGAACAACAAGCACAGCGTACCCTATTAGCCCATGCGTTAATGTATTTTAGCCGCGGTATTCCGGTAATATATTATGGCGCAGAACAAGGTTTCATTGGTGAAGGTGGCGACCAAGCTAGCCGCCAAGACATGATGCCATCAAAGGTAGCCAGTTATAATGAAAATACCTTATTGGCGACGGACAAAACGACTGCTGATGATAACTTTGATCAAACGCATAGCTTTTATCAAACCTTCGCCGACTATGCTGATGTTGTGCATAAAAACCATGCTTTAAGATACGGTAAAACTGAAACGCTTTACCAACAAAGCACACCAGGCATATTTGCTTTTACCCGCACTAGTGAACAGCAAAAAATTGTGGTGGTAGTAAATACTGCAACGACTGAACAAACCGTAAACCTTGAGATAAAATCTTCACAAACGAAAAGCTTGTATTCACCAAATTCTTTATTAAATAAAGCAAGTACAAATAAAGGGGTCGGTGACAAAAATAATCAAGGGACTGTTACTGCAGAGAACTACGCTCAAATGTCACCGACCCCTTTATTGCGAGTCAATGAAAATAGTGTAACCGTAACTGTACCAGCATTGAGTTTTGCAGTTTATCAAATCGACTAATTTGATTTAGACAAGAGCACTTAGTTGCAGCTAAGTGCTTTATTCGATGAATTAATACTTTCTTAGAATTGATAACCAATCTGAAAATAAGCACCATAATTATCTTTATATTCTGCATTGGTTGCGTGAACAGATAGCCCAATAATGGTTCCAGAACTGCTTATACCCCGGAAAAAATAGTTGTAGCTTATCCCCACGCCATAAACATCATTTTCTTGAAAGTCATATTGGTTATTGTTTGAAGTAGCATATCTCTCTCGATCAACCAAGGTGGCATAAATACCAAAGCCATGTTTGTTGGAATCAAAGTCAAACAAGTCTGTTTTAATCCAGCCTGCGCCAAAACCACAAGTTGAGCCGTGTAAAGAACTATAGCCAACACAGCCAGTAGAAATATATTTCATGTCGTTGTCTGAAATCAGAGCTAAATTTGCGCCGACACCGCTGTATATAGCGCCCATGCCAAGCCCAATTGAGTATCGCTGGTTTTGTTCTTCTTCAGCAAAACAGTTAAGGGATAAAGCAGATAAGAGTAAAAGTGATGTTTTCAAAATATGTCCTTATATAATGATAAATGTGTCGTTAGTAAGTTAACGACTCATTGTGACTGAATTTGTTTAGCCATGGCAAGTTTAGCGGTGTGTTTTAGTAAATTTATATCACCTATTCTACCATGTCCCGGTACAACAACCTTTATACTAGGGTATTGATTGATAAGTTTATTAATTGAATCTGGCCAAGAATTTATTAATGCATCTTCAATATTACCTAGGGTTTACTGTGTCTACTTTTAACAAAACAGCCGCCAAATAAAATTTTAGCTTTAGGTAACCAAACGACAATGTTGTCTTGAGTATGGCCGGCGCCGGGATAAAAAATTTCAATGGAATTTTTTACTAACTCAAACGGATTAGAGGTTATTTCATCGCTGGATTTTTCTCTATCATTTAAGCTAAGTAAGTGATTTGTTAACGGAGTTGCATAAGTTTTTATTTGGGCTTTATTAAGCAATGGTATTCCGCTACTGGCATCTTCATGAAAATGGCTAGCAACGCCGCTTTTAATGGTTAGCCCTTTTGCTTGAATCCAAGTGATTAAATGCTCAGTATCTTCTTGTGTCCATGGAGTATCAATTATATGGGCATTATTACCGTCAACCACCACTAAACCAGAAGCTGCAACCATGCCGTAAGGGGCTACTTCTTTATAGGAAATGTGCTGATAAACATTTTCAGCCAGCAGCTGTATTTTTAGCTTAGTGGGCTGATCATTAGCAAAAATAGCGGACGAAAAAAACGCCAATATTAATAAGATAGTTTTAATTACTTACTCACTTGCTGTCGGGTCGATTTCATTGCAAACACTGTGGGCGGTTTTGCCATTTTTTAGCCAGAAATATTCAATGCAAAGTTCACCAGCTTTAATTAATGAGCGTGTTTCAATTTCTGTTGAGGCGACGGCTTCTGCAGGGGAAACAATTCCTGAACTGTCTTGGTCAATCACGCTATACGGCAAAGGTGAACTCACCAGTAGGTAGGTATAAGTTAATAGCAATACCGCAATCATGATTAAACTTGTTCTGAACCTTTTCATTGAAACCTTCTAATCTTTAAGTGAGTAAATATTCGCTAAGCTCTTTTAGTGAATAATGTAAATTACTTGGTAAGCATAACAGCTATAAATAGTGTTTTGATCATCAAAAGTGTTACTAAGCAGTGTATTACTACTTTGATGATAATTAAGTTAGCTGATACTGATAAAAAATGACTTGATTATCGCTAGCTGGTTGTGGAGTGAACCCTAACTTTTCGAGCAAATTTGATGACGCTGAGTTGTCTTGAGCGACCCCTGCTATTAACTTACCCCATTGTTGCTCTTGCAGTGAAAATTCAATAAAACCCGTGAGTAATTCACTGGCTAAACCTTGCCGCCAATGGTCTTCACCTAACAGGTAACCAATATGGGCATCATCACCACTTTTATTTTGCTCACCTTGCTCTGAATAGGCAAAGATAAAGCCAATTTTAGAGCTAGCATCCTTGTGTTCAATAACAAATAAACGACTCTCGGTGACCATTCGAGCAAGCCACTTCTGCGCATCTATCACAGAGTTTATATTGTGAAAATATGGGGGGAGGTTTTTAACTACTGCAGGTGACAATAGTGCGATCACACAAGCTAGTAGCTCAGTACTGTCAAACTGAGCTAAGTCATTGGCAACTTCAAAAACATTCAATCTAGCTGTTTGGTATTTTAGAATCATGCTATTCAACCTAGGTAATAAATTAAATCATCTACTTATAGGTTTAGCATAAATTAGCTAACCAGTTTTTTTACCTTTTTAAGTGCGACATTCTTCTTTAAAGGTGAAAGGTAGTCGATGAACAAAGTACCGTTTAAATGATCAATTTCATGCTGCATTACTATCGCTAGGAAATCATCACTTTTAATGGTGATGTTTTTACCATTACGGTCAAGCGCTTCAACGGTAACCTTAGTAAACCTTTCAACATCAGCGCGATAACCCGGTACCGACAAACACCCTTCAGTGCCCTTTTCTTTTAACTCGCCATGGGTAACTTTCGGATTAATTAATACTAAAGGGTTATCTCTATTTTCAGAAATATCAATAATCACCACAGCGTCAGAACTACCTACTTGAGTGGCCGCTAAACCAACACCGTCTTCAGTATTGTTTAGCGTATCAAACATATCATCAATTAGTGTTTGTACGCGGCTAACATCGGTTACTTCATTTGCTGTAATTTTTAACTTCTCATTCGGAGCTGTTAATATTTTTAATATGGTCATATGTTCTCGAATTTCATTTAGTATTTGTTTGTCGGCGCACTACAAAAAGGGTCGGTGACAGCTAATAGTAATTATTCTATGTATATTCGTTTAAAGAGTCGATAAATAAACACTGTCACCGACCCTTTTTCGAATCTTGCGCTGTAACTCGCTTTGCCTTTAGCTGCATTTTCACTCAAGACAACCCAAATCATAACTGTTAGAATGTGCTTTCAAATAACCATGATTGAAACCATATGTTAGCGCTACGAACCCTATTTTATTTACTACTGAAATACCCGGTTAAGCTTTTAGTTAGCTGTAAAATAATTCCCGATAAGCTACAAGAGTCGGTGGTTATCGATCCTAAGCAACCTATTTTTTATGTGCTTCGTCATCAGTCGGCCAGTGACTTATTAGCGTTGCAAGCTGTATGTAAAAAAATGAAAATGCCTGATCCGCTTGGGCAGGTAAAAGTTGGCGCACAAACTTTCCCCAGAACCTTTTGTTTAGAAAAAGCGACACTGCTTTTGCCTTGGTACAAAAAACGAAAAACCGATGCTATTGCTCAAGGTTTTGGCGTATTAGAGCAGCATCAGTTAAACAGCGAAATTAACGCGCAACTTATTCCGGTAAACCTTACTTGGGGACGCAGCCCCACTAAAGAAAAGAACAATGCCAATGTTGGCACTATATTGGCCGATCAAGAATCACCGAGTTGGTTACGTAAATTTTTTATTGTGCTTTTTCTTGGTCGTAATACTTTAATGCGTTTTAGCGAACCTATGTCATTTAAATATATGGCGGAAAAACACGGTAGCGACATGGCTGGCGCGCAGAAAATAATGCGCATTGCGCGTTTTCATTTTTATCGTCAAACCGTTGCGGCTACTGGCCCAAGATTAATGCATCGTCAACAAATGTTCACCGCGTTATTTGCTAATCCGTCGGTTAAACGCGTACTTGCTGACGAAGCTAAAAGTAAAGGTTTGTCAAAAGAGCAGGTCAAAAAACAAGCGTTAGCTATTATGGACGAAATTGCTGGCGACTATCGTGACTCTATGGTGCGTTTTGGCGAACGTATTTTGCATCGCTTGTGGAAACGTTTGTACAGCAGCTTAGAAATTAACAATGCCTCAGTTTTGCGTAAAGTAGCTGAAGATGGCCATGAAATTATTTATGTGCCGTGCCACCGCAGCCACATGGATTATTTATTACTGACTTATGTTATTTATCATCAAGGCTTAGTTACTCCGCGTATTGCCGCAGGTATTAATTTAAGTTTTTGGCCTGCAGGTCCTATTTTCCGTAAAGCTGGCGCTTTTTTCATTCGTCGTAGTTTTCGTGGAAACCGCTTATATTCAACCATTTTTAGAGAATACTTAGGTTTGTTGTTTGAACGTGGTTATTCAGTGAAATATTACACCGAAGGTGGCCGTAGCCGTACGGGGCGTTTATTAGCACCAAAAACTGGCATGTTAGCCATGACCATTCAAAGTTTATTACGCGGAATTGATCGCCCATTAACCTTAGTGCCTGTTTATATAGGGTACGAGCATGTGATGGAAGTTGGCACTTATCGCAAAGAGTTAAGTGGCAGCCAAAAGAAAAACGAGTCAATTTTGGGGGTATTTAAGGCAATTAAAAGTTTAAGAAATTACGGTAAAGGTTACGTTAACTTTGGCGAGCCAATTAATATTAACCAATTTCTGAATACTAATGTCCCTGATTGGAAACAAGATATAGACCCAGTTGACCCACAAAAGCCAAGCTGGTTATCGCCGAATGTTAATAAACTCGCTGATCAGGTGATGACCTCTATTAATGAAGCTGCGGCGATTAATGCAGTGGCTTTAGTTGCGTTGATTTTACATGCTTCAGAAAATAAGGCCCTGCCGCAAGCGGAATTAGAAGCGCAGCTCGACTTCTTTTTAATGATGCAGCGCCAAGCGCCTTATAGCAAGCAGCTAACTGTGCCTGAAGAGTCAGGTAAGGTCATGCTTGAGCATGTTATATCGTTGAAAAAGGTCACCCTAAATACTGACAGTTTTGGCACTATTATTTCGTTAAGTGATTCTGCCGCGCTAGAAATGCGTTATTACCGTAATAATATTTTACACACCTATGTATTACCGGCGTTGATTTGTCGCATATTAGAACGTAATCGAAAAATTGCCGAAAATGAATTAATTAGCCAAGTGCAGCGCATTATTGTGTTACTGAAAAGTGATTTGTATTTATGGCAAAACGCGGATGATATTAGTGAGCAAGTGCAAGCGGTAATGTCTGCTTTAGCTGAACATGGTTACGCAGCCAAAACTAAAGCCGATTTTTGGTCACTTAATGATGATATGCAGCTTAAAGCGAATATTCGCTCGATGGGTGAATGTATTGACGAAACTATGCAGCGTATCGCTATTATCAGTTCGTTAGTCTCGCGCCTTGCGCCGATCAGTAAAAGTGCTTTGGAAGAAAAAGTTGTTTCAATAGCTATGCGTTTATCGGTTCTCAATAATATAGACGCACCTGAATTTATTGATAAAAAAGCGCAAGCCACCTTAATTAATACCATGAAAGAGCAAGCTTATATTGGCGTTGACGAAAACGGTTTGTATGTTGAAAATTCAACCTTAGCCAATGTTAAAGGTGTGGTGATTAATTTAGTTGATATTGAAGTATTACAAAGTATCGCTAGATAGGTTCGAGTTACAAGCTGACAGACATAAGTTAGCAGTTGAAAGCCGCAAGTAATGAGCTACATGCGGCTAAGCTCTTCCTATAAGTACTCAATATAAATACCTATAAATACAATCAAGCCAACCCAGTGGTTATTTAAAAACGCTTTAAAGCATGGCTCGCGTTCTCGGCCAACTATCAGTATTTGCTGGTAAGCAAAAAAGCCTGCGGCGATCACTAAACTTAATTGATACGGCCAACCAAACGCTTGTATTTCCCCTACCGTAAATAATAAAGCTAAGCTTAGTAACTGCAGAAAACCAACAATGCGTTTGTCGTTCTCGGCAAATAAAATTGCTGTTGATTTTACGCCAATTTCTAAATCGTCATCACGATCGACCATCGCATAAATAGTATCGTAGGCCACGGTCCATAATAAGTTGGCAGCAAAAAGTAACCATGCCACTAGCGGAATTTCCCCTTGGCCCTCAGCAAAAGCCATGATCATGCCCCAGCTAAATGCCATACCTAAAACGACTTGTGGCAAATTGGTATAACGCTTCATAAAGGGGTATAACATCGCCAAAGCGACCGCAACAAACGACAGCTGAATGGTGAACCAGCTTAAGCTTAATACCAACACTAAAGCCATCGCGATTAAGGAGGAAAATAGCACTAAGGCTTCAGTGACTGATATGGCTCCCGACACTAACGGCCTATTACTGGTACGTTTTACTTTGCCGTCTATTTTTCTATCAGCAAAGTCATTTATTACACAGCCGGCGCTGCGCATAATAAACACGCCGAGGGTAAATACAGTGATTAAAAATAAACTCGGCCAACCTTCAGTGGCTATCCATAATGCCCAATATGTTGGCCATAAAAGTAGATAGGTGCCGATAGGTTTATCCATACGGGTGATTTGTTTAACGGCTTGCCATTTTTGTGCGAATAAAGTCATTAGGCGGTACACCCTTGATAAGCAAAGGCGTTTGGTAAAAATACTTCAGCAACCATGACTGGTTTTTTGTCGAGTAAAAAAACTGAACGTCGTGCCCAAAGTGGCGATGTTACGGCTAAGTTAAGATATTGACTAAGTTTGCCGACACTTGTTTGTTGGTCAAAGGTGGAAATTTCAATGCCTTTACGCTTTAAATCAGGGTGATTAAACAATACTTGCCCTAATGACTGAGTGCCTAAATGAGCAAGTTGCTGTTGTTCGCCGGTTAAGCTGGTTAATGGCATTAAACTGCGGGCAAAAACTTGCGGAATATCATCACAAAACAATAGCACTTCGCGTACTAAAACTTGTTCTCCGGCGCGAATATCATCATTGGCTTCTATAGCTGAACAGGCTTGAATAGTTTGCCCTAAAACTTCGACGCGAAATTGCTGACAATGCTGTTTTAAACGTGCAGTCAGTGACGTTGGATCAAGTAACCAATTAAGCAACTGCGGTTGTACTTGCAGTGATTGTGCATTGTGCCATTGGGTGTTCATGGTGATCGGAAATAGCGGGTGTTGGTTACTCATGCTCGACAATTAATTATGAAAATCGGCATTATGATAACAGGCTTTATATCTGAGAGTCTTGTAGAAATTCAATCTTCAGCCAGTCTGCGGCAAGTAAGGCTTTAACTGAGTTGGTGTTAGAGAATTTTACTTTGGTTGTATTGTTGAAAACTTTCAATTATTAAGTTGAATATATCAGAGCTATAAATTATTAAACCCTAATAAACATAAGGTTATAAAGACTTGCTTTTAAATAATATTACAGTTTTTATTAAAATAGCCGACATAGCATTAAGCCATTAGTTTTATCAATTCAGTGGGTATTTGTTATCAAATATTGCTATTTCAGGTTATGATAGTATTTAGCTTCGGCTTAACTTTTAAATTGCCCCCTAAGCAAACAAGAGTATTTTTCCAGATGATCAAAAACTTATTATTAATCGTTGTTCTTGCTGCAATGCCGTTTACAAAAACGATGGCGGCCGACTACGCTTATTTTGGCTTTGAGCCGCAAATTATCACCAATTATGTCGCTGTAAAAAAGAAAATGGGTTATGTGCGCTTAACGGTTGAATTGATGATTGAAGATGCCGCTAATTATGAAGTGGTTGAACATCATGCGCCGTTATTACGAGACGCCATTATTAATATTATTGGCCAACAGCCAGAAGCTAAAGTGAAATCAATTAATGGCCGTTATGAAATTCAACGCTTATGTGAAGAAAAAGTGCAAAGTTTACTGACTCAAGAAACTGGCCAGCCATTAATTAAAAAATTACTTTTTACCCAATGGCTGGAAAACTAATTATTATAAAATAGCTTAACGTTTAGCATATTTTAGTTGCGTGGCTTTTAGCCACGCTAAAGCGCAACCACTCACTAAACCTAATAAATGTGCGGTATTGGCCATATCTACCGGTAATAAATCAGCAAATCCTAGCACTATCCAAAATAATAGAAAGCCAATAATCGGTTTAGTCATACTCAAACCTAAGCTAGGTACCAACCAGCCAAGCCACCACACATAACCTACTAGTGCGTAAACCACGCCAGATAAACCACCAAAATTAGGCCCTGAAACAAAATATTGCCCCGCATTAGATACAATCGCAGAGACTGCAAAAATAATCAGTAAGGTGGAACCGCCTAAGGTTCTTTCTATGCTGCCACCTAATTGCCACCACCACATGGTATTAAAAACAATATGTAGCCAAGAAAAATGAAACAGCGCAGGCCCAAGAATGCGTAAAGGCTGGCTTAAAAAGCTATCAAGGGAGAAGTTAGGATAAAACTGTAGCGCATAAAATATGTCATTAGACCAACCAGCAATGCTTGCTATAAACACTATCCAACAAAGGCTAAAAACCACCAAGGTGATAATACCAGCATGCTCTAAAAACTGTTGTTTGAACGTGCTGAGAAAGTCAGGTGAATGTTGCTGCACATTATTAATTTGGCCATGTTGCCAAGCTGCTTGTTGATATTTTTTATTATTAGGCTGCTTAATGAACTGCTCAAATTCTGCTTGGGCATGCTCTACTTTATCGCTAGCGCAATAAATAATATAACCATCAGCGGTATTTTTTACTTCAGCTTGAATATCTAAGCTTTGTAAGTAATCAGAAAACATTAAGGCAATGTTATGCTGATTGATGGTTACCAAGGCTTGCAAAGGAGCATTATTCATTAATTAACTCGCTTATACTGCAATGTGATCCGGGCATTCAGCTTGCCATTGGGTAAAGCCGCCATCAAGCGAATAAACATCGGTAAAGTCTTGGCTTATTAAAAACTGAGCGGCTTGTTGACTAGAAATTCCGTGGTAGCAACAAACCACTACTGGCGCGTCGAAATCTGCATTACGTAAAAAATCAGCCATGGTTTCATTGGTTAAATGAATGGCATTAGGAATATGACCAGCTTGAAATGAATTTTCATCGCGAATATCAACGACAACATAGGTATTGCTGGTAACACTTTCTTGTAGCTGGGCAATTGAAAGGTGTTTAAAATTTACTTCATGTTCTGACATGTCATTACTCCTAGGAATGCCAATTCCATTAAATTTATTCCCAACTCAGGATCACTTTGCCTGATTGGCCAGAGCGCATAATATCAAATCCTTGCTGAAAATCATCAACTGAATAGTGATGGGTGATAATTGGCGTTAAATCTAAGCCTGACTGGATCAAACTAGCCATTTTATACCAAGTTTCGAACATTTCTCGCCCATATATACCTTTGATGGTTAAGCCTTTAAAAATCACTTGGCTCCAGTCAATGGCCATATCTTTGCCCGGAATACCGAGCATGGCAATTTTTCCGCCATTATTCATATTGGCTAACATATCGGTAAAGGCCATTGGTACGCCCGACATTTCCATACCGATATCAAAACCTTCGGTCATGCCTAAGTCAGCCATAACATCGCTAAGTTTTTCTTGGCTAACATTTACTGCTCGAGTTGCGCCCATTTTTCGAGCTAGGCCGAGTCGGTATTCGTTCACATCGGTGATCACCACATGGCGAGCACCAACGTGTTTGGCAACGGCTGCAGCCATTATACCAATTGGACCGGCGCCAGTGATCAAAACATCTTCACCAACTAAGTCGAATGACAGTGCGGTATGAACAGCATTGCCAAACGGGTCGAAAATAGCAGCTAAATCATCAGAAATTTCATCCGGTAATTTAAAGGCATTATAAGCGGGGATCACTAAATATTCAGCAAAACTACCGGCGCGATCAACACCAACACCAACGGTATTGCGACATAAATGGGTACGGCCACCACGACAGTTTCGACAATGACCACAAGTAATATGACCCTCACCTGAAACCCGATCACCAATATTAAAGCCTTTAACTTCTTGGCCTATGCCAACTACCTCACCTGCGTACTCATGACCTACAACCATAGGCACAGGAATGGTTTTTTGCGCCCAATCGTCCCAGTTATAAATATGAATGTCGGTACCACAAATAGCGGTTTTCTTAATTTTAATCAGCAAGTCGTTATGACCAAGTTCTGGCTTTTGGGTGGTTTTCATCCAAATGCCCGGCTCTGCTTTTAATTTAACTAATGATTTCATCACAATGTCCTGATAAATAAGCGCTTGCTATATAACGTTTAATTCTTTGCCGATGCGGATAAAGGCACCAATGGCATGGTCAAGTTGCTCGCGAGTATGCGCGGCTGAAATTTGGGTACGAATACGAGCCTGGCCTTTAGGTACTACTGGAAATGAGAACCCGATCACATAAATTCCTTCAGCTAATAAACGGTTTGCCATTTCGCTAGCTATTTTAGCGTCACCTAACATTACTGGCACTATGGCGTGATTGGCACCTGCACAAGTAAAACCTGCCGCCTCAATGTTTTCGCGGAAATAGGCGGTATTTGTTTTTAAGGTTTTACGTAACTCATCGCCATCGGCTAATAACTCCAATACTTTGATGGAAGCATTTACAATAGCGGGCGCTAGTGAGTTGGAAAATAAATACGGACGCGAGCGTTGGCGTAACCATTCAATAACTTCTTTTTTACCTGAGGTATAACCGCCCGAAGCGCCGCCCATAGCTTTGCCTAAAGTACCGGTAATAATGTCTACTCTTCCCATTACTTCGCAATATTCATGCGAACCACGGCCTTGTTCTCCAACAAAACCTACAGCGTGAGAATCGTCAACCATTACCAAGGCGTTGTATTTATCAGCTAAGTCGCATACCGCTTTTAAGTTGGCGATAACGCCGTCCATCGAGAACACACCGTCGGTGGCGATTAATTTAAAGCGTGCACCGGCATCATCAGCAGCTTGCAAGTTAGCTTCTAATTCGGCCATATCGTTATTGGCGTAGCGAAAACGTTTCGCTTTACATAAACGCACGCCGTCAATAATTGACGCATGGTTTAAGGCGTCACTAATTATTGCGTCTTCAGGGCCTAATAAGGTTTCAAACAAACCGGCATTTGCATCAAAACATGATGAGTATAAAATGGTGTCTTCCATACCTAAAAATTCACTTAAGCCTTGCTCTAAGGTTTTGTGAATGTCTTGAGTTCCACAAATAAAACGTACTGAGGCCATGCCAAAGCCGTGCTCATCTAAACCTTGTTTGGCGGCAGCAATTAGCTCAGGGTGATTAGCCAAGCCAAGATAGTTATTGGCGCAAAAGTTCACCACCTGTTCGCCTGAGCTTACGGCAATTTTTGCTTGCTGTGCGGTGGTGATAATACGTTCGGCTTTATATAAACCGTCGGTTTTTACTTGGGTAATTTGCGATTGTAAATGTTGATAGAAATTTGCTGACATAACCACCTCTTTGCCTAAGAATCAAAGCTGCCAAGCAGGTTGTTTTATCATTTAGTTAAAATAAAAGAGCTTGGCATTAGTTGTATCTGCACAGTTGCAGAAAATTTTCGCTATTGTACGCAAAAATTTTTTTGTTGGTACTTTGGCTAAATGAAAGACTAAGAGAAAGTGTACAATATAACTTCCAATTTGGCGTAGTTTGTTGAGTTTAGGTTATTTTCGTGACCTACTTCTTAACCACAAGGCAATATCTTGCGCTACCTCGGTATTTCTTTTTAGAATAAGTGAGCCAGAGCGATTACCCTTAAATGATTGAAATTTTGAGTTTTTATCACCATTCCATTGAAAAAGTTCATCCGCGATATTGTAGCTTTCAGTGTCGTGAGTCGAGGCAATAAAGTAGGTGGGAAAATCGAGAAGATTTTTGTAACGTTCTTGTTCTATATCGCTTATTTTTGGCGATACAACCACAAGCGCGGTTAAACGGGTTTGCTCCGCTAAGGCGATGGCCGCCTCGGTTGCACAACCAATAGCGACTACTGAAATGCTTTGGTTATTATTCATGCGTGTGCTTAAGTATTGATGCGCGGCGATAATATCGCCATGCCAATAGCCGGTTAATTTCAGCATTTGTGCTTGATAACTAACAATATCTTGGGCTTGGTGTTTAATGCTATTGTGTGAAAATTTTTCGCTAATGCTATTGCCGTAGCCGCGAAAGTCGAGTGATAAAACATGATGGTTATATTGAGCTAAAGTTTCGCCAAGTGAAAAATTTACTTTACGTGAGCTTTTGCAGCTATGTAGTAATAATACCCCCGCACCATCAGCGGCTCCGAAAAAATAGTCGGCTGATAATGGAAAGTCATCTTTGGTTGGTATAACAATTTCTTCATGGCTTAACTGTGCTCTATTAGCTTCCTCAGCATAGGTAAACATGCTCACGCAAATACACAGAGCTGCAATAATGGCAGTGGAAATATATGACATGGTGCATTGTTCCTTAATGACTATTACCTATGTAGGGACACAATTAAAAGATTAGCACGCCTTAAGATGAAATCATTGAAATTTTTATTAATGTCTTCGCCTTTGATATACTGCCGCTACTTTCATTTATAGCGTACTTTTGTGAAAACTTTCCTCTCTTTATTATTTTATCGCTTATTACTGCTGGTGTTATTACCTGTGGTTTTGTTGCTATTAATATTGCGCTCAAAAAACAATGTTGAGTATAGACAACGCTTAAGCGAACGCCTTGGTTTTATCCCCGCACACTTTAAAAAGGGCGGTATTGTTGTGCATGCTGCTAGTGTTGGCGAAGTATTGGCACTAAAGCCCTTTGTTGAAAAGTTGTTATTAGCAAACCCAGATTTACCGATAACCTTCACCACATTTACGCCAACTGGCTCTGCGCAAGTACAGAAGGTTTTTGCTGATCGGGTGCAACATTGTTACTTCCCACTCGATATTTATTTTTGTAGCCACTTATTTTTAAAAACATTGGCTCCAAAGGCGATGATTTTTATGGAAACAGAGCTATGGCCAAATACCATTGCCTTAGCGAGTAAACAGCAATGCCGGCTATTACTGATTAATGGTCGTTTGTCAGCTCATTCAATGAAAAGTTATAAAAAACTTACTTGGTTAATTACACCCACGTTAACGCGCTTTGATCATATTTTTAGCCAAAGCCAAGAAAACCAAGATAATTTTATTGCGTTGGGGGCTAAGTCTTCGCGTTGCTCAGTATCGGGTAATTTAAAGTATGACCTAGCGGTGAATGCTGATATTGCCGAAAAACAAATGGAATTGAGCCAATACCTGCCCTTCGATCGAAAAATATGGGTAATGGCAAGTACACATGCTGATGATGAAAAAATTGCCTTAAATGCCCATCGTGAAATACTTAAACAACATCCCGATGCTTTATTAGTATTAGTTCCGCGCCATCCCGAGCGCTTTGAACAAGTGGCTAAGCTATGTATAAATCAAAAATTTTCCTTGCTAAAACGCAGTCAACAACAAGCGATAAATGATGATACTCAGGTGTGGTTAATGGATTCGTTAGGTGAGTTAATGGCAATGTATTCATTGGCATCGTTAGTGGTTATGGGCGGTAGTTTCTCAACCATTGGTGGGCATAACCCGCTAGAGCCGGCGTTATTTAAAAAAGCGATAATTGTTGGCCCTGATATGACTAATTTTAATGAAATTATGCAGCAACTTCGCCAAGTACAAGGTTTAGTTGAGCTGAGTCATCATTCGTCTTTCTCTGAGCAATTGGCTAAGCAAGTAAACGTATTACTTAATAACAGCGTTTTAACTGATCAACTTGGCGCTCAAGCGTTTAAAGTGATTAAAGCTAATCAAGGCGCGAGTGATGTGAGTATCGATAAACTACAAAGCTTATTAACGCGTTAGTATGACCATAAAAAGTGATAATAAAATTTTGAAAAATAACTTAAACCAGCTTGAAAATGGCATTGTTCAATATCAGCAAAACAATACTTTTTGTTTATATGACAGTGAGTTGGTTGCTGATTTTACTATTGAAATGTTAACCAGCGCATATTGGCTGGCTAATGAAAAAGTACTTGGTCAAGCTCATGGGCGTGGCACTACCTACTTTGTTGAGTATGAAGGCCAGCAGCAATGGGTATTACGGCATTATTATCGTGGCGGCTTAATTGGCAAGCTTATTCATGACAGTTATTGGTTTACTTCAATGGCGGCAACGCGTGCCTTTGCCGAATTTAATTTATTAAAGGTTATGCATCAACAAGGTTTGCCTGCACCACGACCAGTTGCTTGTCGGGTGATTAAGCATCGGCTTAGTTACCAAGCCGACTTGTTAACTTCGCGTATTGAAAATGGCCAAGACTTAGTCGCCTATTTATCAAAGCAGCCGTTAAGCGCTAAGCTTTGGCAAGAAGTGGGTGCGGTAATTGCTCGATTTCATCAACAAGGTATTTATCATCACGACTTAAATGCCCACAATATTTTAATTGATGAAAATAATAAAATTTGGTTGATTGACTTTGATCGTGGTGAGCAGCGTGCAGTTAAAACTGACTGGCAGCAGGGGAATTTATCTCGGTTGTTACGCTCGTTTAATAAAGAGCTGAACAAGCTGCCAAAATTTCATTGGCAGCCTGAAAATTGGCAGCAATTAATGCAAGGTTATAATAGTTGAGCAGTTAAACAATAGCTTAATTAAACTTGCTCTAATGCAGCGTTAAAACGTTCGCGATACATATCACGTGCTTTTAAAAATTCCGGTAAGGCTTCTTTGGTGGCATATGGATGAATGATCACCAATATCTTTAATACCCCTTCATAAAATACCGAGTCATTAATTTCAACTTTACTGGTTTGAGTTTGATAAAAACTTAACCAGAAAGTGTTCACTAAACGTAATATGCTAACAATATCGGCTAATTCATCGTCTTGAAAGTCAACCATATTGGCTTCACGTAACGACAATAATAACTGACTTACCCGCTCAGCAATGCAATGTTGAACTTCCACATATTTTTCGCGTAATGAGGGGTTTTTGGCTAATAACACTGGCAAGTTGCTATAGAAAAAGCGGAATTTCATCATCGCCTGAAATACCGCATCCATGTATAAAATAATGGCATCAAGCGGCTTAACTTCAGGAGAAACTACAGGGAAAATATCTAAGAGTAAATTACGGGCATATTCTTCATAAATCGACAGGATAATGTCTTCTTTATTACGAAAATGATAATACAAGTTACCTGGACTTATACCTAGATGGGCAGCAATATGATTAGTAGTGACATTACGCTCTCCTTGCTCATTAAATAATGAAATACTTGCATGGATTATTTTATCACGGGTTTTCATATACTTTTTTTCTTCCCAGCTAAAAATTGAATTATCTCATCATACTATCAAAAAACGCTTAAAATAAAGCCTTTTGAGTAAATACTTTAATAAAATCACTATTCTTTGTTGTTATTTTGCAAAGCTGCATTTTACAATGAAGGCATAGCTAGCCACCTTAAGTTAACAATATGAGCATTACAGCAATCTATCCTGGTACCTTTGATCCAGTAACAAACGGCCATACTGATTTAATAGAACGCGCGAGTCGTTTATTTTCTGAAGTGATTGTTGGCGTGGCAGCAAGTCCGAGTAAAAAACCTTTATTTGACCTCGCTCAGCGTGTAGAAATGATCGAGCAAGTGACCAAACATTTAGACAATGTCACGGTAGTTGGTTTTAGTGGCTTGTTAGTTGATTTTGCTAAAAGCAACCAAGCGAGCGTATTAATACGGGGCTTACGTGCGGTTTCAGATTTTGAATATGAATTTCAATTAGCCAATATGAACCGTCGTTTATCGCCTGACTTAGAAAGTGTGTTTCTTACCCCTGCTGAAGAAAACTCCTTTATTTCATCAACCTTGGTAAAAGAAGTGGCATTACATCAAGGTGATGTTAGCCAATTTGTGCATCCACAAGTTAAGAGTGCGCTAATTAGTGCGATTAAGAATAGATAGGTTTTACTGGTACTCAATATTTACAAAAGGGGTCGGTGACATAGCTTGCTTGTTTAAATTCAAAGAAGCTAAAATCGAGTAATAGTTAATAAATGTCACCGACCCTTTTTCTTGCAGATTAAATCGACAGTTAATCACTCTGGCAGCTTGGACAAAAAACTGAGCTGCGATTACTTTGGCGAATCTCTTCTAAAATGGTTTCGCAGATAAAACACTTCTGCCCTGCTCGGCCGTAAACTTGTAATTTCTGAGCAAAATATCCCGGGCGCCCATCTGCCTGGGTAAAGTCTTTTAAGGTGGTGCCACCTTGTTTAATTGCCTCTGCTAATACTTGTTTGATAATAATTGTTAGTGCATCAAAGCGTTTTTTTGAAACCGTACCCGCAGCGGTAGTTGGTAAAATTCCTGCTTTAAATAATGCTTCGTTGGCATAAATGTTCCCTACCCCAACGACTACATGATTATTCATTAAAAAGGTTTTTATTGGCACTTTACGGTTTTTAGCTTTAGTAAAAAGATAACCCGCTGATAAATCATCACTTAAAGGCTCAGGCCCCAGTTTGGCGAGCAGGCCTTGTTCGTCAATGTGCTGGTCAAAATATAAAACTGCGCCAAAACGGCGTGGGTCGTTTAGCCTTAGCGCTTTGTTATTTTTAAGCACTAAGTCAAAGTGATCATGTTTGGCCACTTCAGTATTTTTATTGATCACACGAATGGTACCTGACATACCTAAATGCAGTAATAAGGTGCCTGATTGCAAGCGCAATAATAAGTACTTTGAGCGTCGTTCGACCTTTTCTATTGTTTGCCCTACTAAGCTTTTTACTGCTTCAGGAATGGGCCAACGTAACTGCGCATTTCGAACAATAACGTCACTGACTTGTTGGTCAACTACGTGTGGAGTTATACCTAAGCGACACACTTCAACCTCTGGTAATTCCGGCATATTTATAATTGCTCCATACGGTGTACAAAGGCCTCGGAAAAATGCTGTGGTGATTGTTCGTCCATATTAAAATAGAGTGACGGTTCAATGAGCTCGGCTTCCATTAAGGCAAAACTATTTTGATGACGAACAAAGTCTACGCGGGCATATAATGGCATACCATTAATTTGTTGTAGCGCTATTAAGGCTTTTTCAGCGCAGCGTTGTAATTCAGCTTCAGGGTCGATAGTTTTAAGTGAGCCACCATGTTCTTCTTGTACACGAAAGTCATCTGCTTTTGGGGTTTTTAAAATTGCGTGACTATACTGACCGTTAAAATAGAATAAGGAAAATTCACCTTCGTTGAGCACACTTTCCATAAAAGGTTGCGCCATATAGGCAGTTTTAGAGAATATTTCTGTTAGCTGCGGCAACTGTTGTTGATAACTGCTTTTTTTCAACCAAAAGGTATTATCGGCATTAGCACTAATACGTGGTTTTAAAACTAATTGTTCAGCATTAAGCTTGTGAAAATATTGCGCTAGCTGTTGCTCGTTAAACGATTCTGCCCACAGAGTTGGCACTATGGTAACGCCCTTTTCTGCTAGTGCTTTTAAATAGCTTTTATCAATATTCCAAGTAACTGTGGCTAAGTTGTTTTCAAGGTGTGCAGAAGAATGCTCAATATTGCTTAGTACTTGTAAAAAAGCCTGCGCGTCGTCTTGGTAATCCCAAGGCGAGCGAATTATTACTGCCTGGTAGTCATTCCAATTAACGCTGTTATCACGCCACGACACCATAGTGGTTTGCCAGCCAAGTGTTGCTAAAGGGGCAATTAATAAATCGTCATAGGCTTCAAAGTCATCTAGGGTGTCCATGGTAAGAATGGCGCATTTTTTCATGTTTTTTCCTCGTGCGTAATCAGGTGGTCACAACGCACTTATTTATTCGGTAAAGTTTGTTTGGTTATGTTTATTCAATAAATGCTTATTCGGCGAAAATTTCTGTCGGTAATAATTGGAAATATAGTGCCTGTGGTAGTTGTAGCCACATTTCATTTTGATGATTGAAAATAAGTAATTGCTGATTAGCCAAGTAAAGGCTCAATATTAATGGCTCAGCTTCACCAGCAAGGTCAATGGTAACTTTAGTGGCGTTTTCTTGAATAACCACAGGGGCTGTACTTAAAGTGCTACCAGTGCTTTGCTGCCAAGCATAAATCATTTGTTCTAAAGCTTGACCGCTGAGCTTAGCGGGTGTGGCTCGCCAAGTTTTACCAATGCGTTCAATAAATAGTTCTTGGTTAATGGTTAAGGTCAGGATATGTTGGTGTTCAGTCAAAATATTCATTTCATTATTAACTGAAATATTTGTTGTTTGCTGCTCATCATTGTTGGTTAAATTGATTAACAAGATCAGTCCCATCACTGAAAAGATGATGACATTATTCCATGCGGTTCTTGAGAGTTTCATTGCCAGCGCGTTGGTTGTTAAATCGTAACGCTATAATACGGAATTTTAGGCAATAAAAAACCCGGTAAAGACCGGGTTTTTTGAAAAGCTATCAATTACTTGATTTTAGCTTCTTTATAAATCACGTGTTTACGTGCTTTAGGATCAAACTTTTTGATTTCCATTTTCTCTGGCATAGTCTTTTTATTCTTATCAGTAGTATAAAAATGACCGGTACCAGCACTAGAAACTAAACGAATTTTATCACGCATGATGGTTCCTTAAACTTTTTCGCCATTGGCACGAATGTCTGCTAATACAGCATCGATGCCTTTCTTATCGATAATACGCATTCCTTTCGGAGTTAAACGTAATTTAACGAAACGGTTTTCACTCTCAACCCAAAAACGGTGAGATTGAAGGTTAGGTAAGAAACGACGACGTGTTGCGTTTCTTGCGTGAGAACGATTGTTCCCTACGACTGGTTTTTTGCCTGTTACTTGGCAAACTTTAGACATATGAGTACTCCAAAATTAATTTCAGCTCGAGCTATTATTCCCCAAGACCGTCGCCTCGGGATCCTGAAAAAGGTGGCATATTATAGTGAAAGTGAAAAACGAATGCTAGTCTTTATCAGATATATTGATAAAGACTTTACAAAAAATCTAGATTTCAACTAGTTATGCTGTTATTGAGCAGCGATATTAGGTGGTTTTCTTGAATAAAGCGACAATTTTATGATCAAGTTGCGCGATCCTCAGACAAAATAGCGATAAAATCCTCAAACTAACACTTAATCAATTTTATCGCTGAGTGCTTGCTTGAGTTGCTCTACCTTTTCCTGATCGTCTAATTCGTTAATTAAAATACGAACAATGTGCGATTTCGCTAAACCTGTTTCATCAGCTAAAAACTGTAATTGGGTGATAACCTCTTCACTTAAGGTGAAGGTGGCATGGCGAAATGGTTGACGATTTTTTGCATTGCTATCTCTCGCTACCGTCGATTTTTGGATTTGAGTGATTTTTTTCGAAGTAACTTTTTTTACTTGAGTTGTTGCTGGTGTTTTCGCTTGCTTCTCTGCGGCTAGGCGTTCTTGTTCTGCTTTTCTTGCAACTAAATCGTGCGCGCCAGCAATGGCACGTGCTAAATCTTGTTGCTTAGCGATATCGCTACTAACAATTTCTGGAGAACCTTTGGCGTAATTTTCAGAATCAGAAATAAATTCGTCAACGGTAAACTTTTTCTTTCTACCTTTATCATCAGACGATTTTTTAAGATCAGTTAAACTCATGCGAATTATCCGGTTTCATGGCTAACAACTCTTCTGCAATGGCGATCATTTCGCTTGCAGCTTTACCGTTTGGCTCGATTTCTATTACCGATGAACCCTGCTCTTCGCTATCATCATAAACATTACGGTTATAGGTCACCGCATTTAAAACATTAATGCCAAATGAAGTACATACGTCTTTGGCTTCAAGAATACGCCCTGCTTGATTAGGTAATGACGGACATTGAGTAATAACAAACGACGCCAGCATTTTTGGATTAACCATTTTACAAGTGCTAAGCATATCTTCCATATGCGGAACGGTTTTTAAATCTCGACGTTTCGGGCGTAATGGAATAACAACATGATCGGCAACCGACATTGCGGCACGTAGGGCAAGGTTATCTTGGCCGCCACAATCAACTACAACATAGTCATAGTGCTGATTAAGGCTGAGTAAGTCATTACGAATTTTGCCATAAAGTTGAATACAGTTTATCGCCGGCAGCGAAGGGTCGCTATTGCGGGCTTGTATCCAGTCGGATGTTGTTCTTTGAGGATCACAATCTACCATTAAGACGATTGCATTTTTTTTACTGGCAAAAAATACTGCCAAATTTTGTGCGAGACAGCTTTTGCCGCTACCACCTTTCTCGCCACCAACCAATATCATCATGCTGTTAATTCCTTCTACTACTCAATTTAGGGTCAACGTTGTTCAGTATAGTTGAAATATAAAGGCTAATCACCGTCTACTAATAATAAGGCTATTTCAAACCAACCATTATCTTGCTTAAGACAACGCAGTACTTTTCCGTTTAGAGTTTGACTTTTTGCTGCGGCTTGTTTGAATACTACTGTAACCGCGGTGTTTGGACTGATCTCTTGATCGCAGTCTAATCTTAAACCGCCTCGGGAAAAATCAAGACAAGCAATTTTTTTGCAATGCTGTTGGTTGTTTTTGTCAGTCCAGACGATATCAACCAGCTCCTTTTCCATATCAAGGCGAAACGATTTTCTGCGTTCGGTTTCATCTATACTACTGTCGGTCATTAGATAATCCTTATTGTGACTACAAACAACTCAAAGTTATTATGCAGTTGAGCTTTACCTAAAATTAACTGGAGTTACACATTGTTGCAACTTTTTTTATGTAATACCAAGTTGAACAATTCATTATTCTAATGGGGATTATCCCATTGATAACTCGCCATGTTCAGCAAATGAATAACATTGATGTCCAGCTATTATCATGTGATCAAGCACTCGAATATCAATTAAATTTAAGGCATTAGTTAAACGTTGGGTAATTTCTTGATCAGCAAAACTTGCTTCAGCAGCCCCTGATGGATGATTATGGCTTAAAATTACTGCTGCGGCATGATGTTCTATTGCCTTTTCCATCACCACTCTTGGATAAACTGCTGCGGCATCTAAAGTGCCAAAAAATAAGCGTTCAAAATGCAATACTTGGTGCTGATTATCTAAAAATAGCACCGCAAATACTTCACGGGTTTCATGGCGAAGTTCAGCAACTAAATAATCTTTGGTTGCTTGTGAAGACGTTAGCGGCGAACAACGTTGTAGTTCTTCTGATAAATACCGCTTTGACATTTCCAAGCAAGCTTGCAGTTGCACATATTTTGCTAAGCCGATGCCATGCTGTTGACAAAATGCCCGCTGGTTTGCGCTATAAATACCAGCAATGCTGCCAAAGTTACTGAGTAATTGCCGCGCAAGTTCAACCACATTGCAGCCTTTTACCCCAGTGCGCAAAAAAATGGCGAGCAATTCGGCATCACTTAAACTTTGTGCGCCTAAGCTCAGTAGCTTTTCTCGCGGGCGCTCTTCAGTTGGCCAGTCTTTTAACATTTTCACATCCTTGTGTTGTTATTTTCACCTAAAGCCGTGCATTTAGGTGCCTTCTGCCTATTAATAATAGCTTGTAATTAAAGCCCTGTTGAATTTTTACACTTATTCTTATTTGAATTTTACGGATTATTAACAAAATCTCTATCGCCTTATTGCTTGAATTCAATGTTCATATATTTAATCCCCTTGGCAATAATGCTATCTTATCGACAAATATTATTAAGATTAGCAGTTTATGCAGATTCTTCAGGGCAAAAATATTGTGCTCGGTATTACCGGGGGAATAGCCGCTTATAAAACACCTGAATTAGTTCGTCGTTTGAAAGAACAAGGCGCTAATGTGCGCGTAGTAATGACCGACGGGGCAAAGGCATTCATCACGCCCTTAACCTTGCAAGCGGTTTCTGCTAATCCAGTTTCAGACAGTTTACTTGATACCCAAGCTGAACTTGCTATGGGCCATATTGAATTAGCAAAATGGGCTGATGTTTTGCTGATAGCACCAGCTACTGCTGACATTATTGCGAAAATAGCAGCTGGTTTAGCCAATGATTTACTCAGTACTTTATGTTTAGCGACAGCTGCGCCCATTGTCGTTGCTCCGGCAATGAACCAACAAATGTGGCATGCGCCAGCAACACAAACCAATATTAATACCATTACCTCGCGTGGCGTTCATATTTGGGGACCCGGTGAAGGCGAGCAAGCTTGCGGTGATATCGGCAAAGGTAGAATGCTAAATGTAGAAGAATTGCTGGAATTAAGTTGTCAGTTTTTTGCTGAAAAAACCTTAACCGATCAGCATTGGGTTATTACTGCTGGGCCAACACGTGAAGCGATTGATCCGGTGCGTTATATTTCAAATCATAGCTCAGGTAAAATGGGCTATGCCATTGCGCAAGCGGCGCTAAACAGCGGAGCAAAAGTTAGCTTAATTAGCGGGCCAGTGTCATTAACAGCGCCTAGTGGTTGTAAACTTATTAAGGTTGAAAGTGCAGAGCAAATGCATCAACAAGCCTTGTCTTTAGCTGAATCTGCTACGGTATTTGTTGCTTGTGCTGCGGTTGCTGATTATCGGGTGATTGAAATTGCCGAACAGAAAATTAAGAAACATGCCGATGCCATGCAAATTAATTTAGTGAAAAACCCTGATATTGTTGCTGATGTAGCCGCGCTTAAAGATAAGCCCTTTACGGTTGGATTTGCCGCTGAAACCCAAGACGTTGAACATTACGCCTTAGGTAAATTACAACGTAAAAACCTTGATATGATCGCAGCGAACGACGTTGCCAAAGTAGGGCAAGGCTTTAATAGTAACGAAAATGCTTTAACGGTATTTAATGGTAAAGAAAAAGTAGCTATCGCGCTTGCCAGTAAAGCTGAAGTAGCAAGGCAATTGGTAGCCTTAATTGCTAAGCAATACCAAAAATAACTTTCAGAATAATATAAATAACCGAATTTGGGTTAACTGAATTTGGTTAAATAATAAAAACGCTTTGCCTTTTGGGGCAGATGTATAACGAATTAATAAATATAGAGAACAGCTTTTATGACGGCCAATCAAAAGCCCAATCGCAAACAACAAATTTTAGAATGTTTAGCTTTAATGTTAGAAACTAGCCATGGGCAACGTATAACCACTGCCAAACTTGCGGCAGAAGTTGGTGTGTCTGAGGCGGCGTTATATCGTCATTTCCCGTCAAAAGCGCGAATGTTTGAAGGTTTGATAGAGTTTATTGAAGAGTCTATTTTTTCTCGCATTAATTTAATTCTTGCTGAGCACAAAGAAGCGTTAACGCGTACACATCATATTATGCATGTTTTATTAGTCTTTTCAGAGCGTAACCCAGGTATGTGTCGTATTTTATCTGGTGACGCTTTAATGGGGGAAAATGAACGTTTACGTACCCGTATTCATCAGTTTTTTGAAAAGTTAGAGTCGCAATTTAAACAAGTATTACGTGAGCGAAAATTACGTGAAGGTAAAAGTTTTACTTTAAATGAACAAGCGTTAGCTAATATTTTAGTTTCATATGCGGAAGGTAAAATTAGCCAGTATGTTCGCTCTGGTTTTAGTAAAAAACCAAGCGAAGGTTTTGCGGAGCAATGGCAATTTTTAATGGCTGGCCAGTAATTTTTTATATTCGCTAAGCATACTGTTTTAGATATAAATAGAAGGCTTAAGTAAAAGGTTAAACCTTTTTATTTAAGCCTTTTCTTTACGTGAAATTTGTAGCAGCGTCGCTTTTATCAACCTATACGCATGTCGTGTTGATGGCCTTAAAGCTTAGCTTTTTCCTTGAAATAGCTGAATTAACCATGGATTTTGTCGATACATTAAATATTTTGCTTATTTTGGTCGATATTAATGAATAACTTTTGAGACTAATGCTTTGGAATAAAGCAGAGCAACCTTTCACGCTTTCAGTGCTGTAAACGGACTATTTTTGCCAACTGATTGATCAATTAAGGTTTCAGGTAGTGAGCAAGCTTGTATAAAAGTAATGCCTTACCAAAATCGTTAATCTCTTTTTAATCGAATAACAAAATAACAGCTATAACAGTGTGGCTGTTAGCTAATTTAGCTAATTACCATAGCGTTGTTAGGGAATATAATCGTTTGAAGGTTAACCGAGAAAATAAGGTCAGAGCGCCTTCCATACAAGAGAATCAGCATAAGCAGTTACATAAAGCTATGCTGTATTTGATCTTGTTGGATTTTGTGCTGATTATATTCTGTTACTTGCAGTTGGCGAGCATTTCTTTAGCTGGTGGCAGTATTCTTAGTTTTTTTATGGTGATTTATAATACTTTAATTGGTCGCATCGTTTTGCAATTCACCCGCAGAGGTAATGACGGTTACATTTTATATCCAGTGATTTTTTGCTACCTCATGCTGACTATATTTATTATTACCTTCTTTGTTATTCAGCAATAATCCCCGTAACTTTTTCTAATAGCTTTTACCTACATCCTTGTAGGTAGTTTAGGTAATTAGCTAACTTCTTTAGAGCAAACTCGTGCTTAAACTAGCCAACTTAATGATTAACCTAAGGTGCCAACTACATCAACTTGAACATGCTCAGGTACTTCATTGTAAGAAAGAATATGTAAACCTTTAGCGAATGATCGTGCGTACCTTGCCAGTAAAGGTCGTAGCTGAGGAACTACTAATAATACCGCTGGGTGACCTTGCTGTTGCAGTTTTTCTTTAATAGTAGGCATACGTTGCTGTAACTGGCTTAGTAAACTTGGGTCAATAGGAAAGCTGTCTAACGATATTTTGCTTTCTTGTTGCGATTGCTGCAAAGCGGTTAGCAAGGTTTGCTCTAAGGCATCGGCTAAAGTAAATGTGGTTAAGGTGGTGCGCTCGCCAATGGCTTGTTCAACAATAATGCGCTTTAAGGTACAGCGTACATCAGAGCATAATAAAATTGGATCCTTGGTTGTTTCGGCGGAATCTACCAGTGTAGTAATGATATTAGTGAGATCAACTAACGGAATTTTTTCACGCAGCAGTTGGCGAAATACTTTTAATTGTTCGCTATTGTTGAGCGCTTTATCGAAGTGTTCAGCCAAGCTTGCTGAAATAGCTTTTAATCTTTTTAGCAAAGCTTCGTTTTCAATAAAACTGTAAATATCAGCCAAGTTTTCTAGCATTATTTTACTAACGTGAGTGGCGATAACGGTTGGGCAGTCAACCACTGAATAACCTAAGTTAAGCGCTTTCGATTTCTGCTCGATAGTTATCCATACCGCCTCCATATTATAGGCAGGGTCTCGCACTATTTCGCCGTCAAGCTTGCCAAATACTTCACCAGATTTTATCGCCATTAGGTGGTCTTTTTTCACAAAGCCTGTTGCTACTTTTGCACCGCTGAGTTTAATGCGATATTCATTGGCTTTTAGTGTTAAGTTATCTTTAATGCGCACTTCAGGTAGTAAAAAGCCCATTTTTTCAGATAGGGTTTTACGTACACCTTTAATACGGGCAATCAGCTCAGCATCTTGTGAATGATCAACCATAGAAACTAATTGATAACCTAATTCTACCGACAAAGTATCTACTATCGGTAAATCATCCCACTTTAATGGGGCAGGGTTTTTTACCAGCTCAGCAACCATTTCTTCGGCTTGCTCAAGCGGTACATCTCGTTTTTGTCTTTTCTGTTGTTGCCAGCCGCCAAAAGCTAATACTGCAGAAAAAGAAAGAAACGCTAAGGTAGGCATGCCCGGTACTAAGCCTAAAATCAGCATGATAATAGCGGCGGTATAAATGGTTTTTGGTGCAGCAAGTAGCTGTTTGCCGATTTGGTTAGAAATATCGCCATCGTCGCCGTCATTAATTCGGGTCACAATAATGGCAGCGGCTGTGGCTAATAATAACGACGGTATTTGCGCAACTAAGCCATCACCTATGGTTAATAAAGCAAAGCGCTCAAAGGCTTGGCCAGCACTAAGGTCGTGTTGAAAAACACCTATGCTTAAACCGCCCAGCAAGTTGATCATTAGTATTAATAAGCTTGCTACCGCGTCGCCGCGAACAAATTTTGACGCACCGTCCATCGCACCATAAAAGTCAGACTCACCAGCAACATCGGCACGGCGTTTTTTCGCTTGATTTTGGTCAATAGCACCGGCATTTAAATCAGCGTCAATCGCCATTTGTTTACCGGGTAGGGCGTCTAAGGTAAAGCGTGCCGCAACTTCGGAAATACGTTCGCCACCTTTAGTAATTACCACAAAGTTGATGATCATTAAAATAATGAATACCACCATACCCACCACGTAATTACCGCCAATTACCACCTCACCAAAGGCTTGAATAACTTTACCAGCAACATCACCACCTTCGTGCCCATTAAGCAGCACAATACGGGTTGAGGCGATGTTTAGGGTTAAGCGCATTAACGTGGCAATAAGCAATATTGTCGGAAATACAGAGAAATCTAATGGTCGTTTTGCTGATACGGCAACCAATAACACCATAACTGACAGCACAATATTGAAAGTAAATAAGCTATCAAGCAGCCAAGCGGGCAACGGCAAAATAACCATAGCTAAAATAGCTAATAGCATAATGGGAATACTAATATAGCTGCTTCTTAAAATGTTCCAGTTCACATTATACCTCTACAATTAATGTTTTAATGAGTCGGGGATGGAGAAAGTTGGCATTGCATCAGGCTTTTGCCCGCGGCCATTTCGATAAGCTTTAAGTTTCATAATATGGGTTAATACATACGCAACTGCGGTATATAAGGTGCCCGGTATTTCTTGGTCTACTTGGGTTGAATAATATATGGCTCGGGTTAATTCCGGTGATGAAACAATTTCAATATCATGTTGCTTTGCTAACTCTTTAATACGGGCGGCCATATTGTCGACGCCTTTAGCCACCACAAAAGGGGCTTTAGCTCGGCTCGACTGATATTTGATCGCCACGGAAAAGTGGGTTGGATTAACAATAACTACGTCGGCATTAGGCACTTGTTTTTCTAAACGTGACTCACTTAATTGCCGCTGAATTTGCTTAATGCGCTGTTTTATCTCAGGCCGACCTTCTGCACTTTTGTGTTCATCTTTTACTTCTTGTTTGGTCATTTTAAGCTTTTTTAACATCGCAAATTGCTGGTAAGGAATATCAATTAAAGCGACGATAATTAACGAGCTACCCATAATGATAAACGCCAGCGATATCATTTTCAGGCCTTGTTCAATGGCCTGGGTAAAGGGCATTTGCGCCATTAAAAACAGCTCATGCCAGTAATAATTTAAAATGGTGAATAAGGTTAGGGTGATCAGGGCTATTTTCAGTATCGACTTAACTAACTCAACCAAGGCTTCGCTTGAGAACATTCTTTTTAAGCCCTTAATTGGGTTAAGTTTGCTCAGCTTGGGCTGTACTGCTTTTAAGGCAAAAACATAACCACCAGGAATTAAACTTAAAAATAACAACAGTAAATTAAGAAAGGCAATAAAGGGCACTAATACCATTAACATGTCGATAATAGCAGCGGTAAAATATTGCGCCATTACCCCTGGTTCACGGGTGCTGTAGCGATCTAATTGAAATTGGCGTGTGGTTAATGTCGTTAACATTACGCTGAATTTTGGCGCAAACCATAAAAAAGCCAGCCCGCCCATTAATAATAAACCCGCGGTATTTAATTCTTTAGAACGGGCTAATTGTCCGTCTTTACGCGACTTATCTATTTTTTGCTGGGAAGCTTGTTCGGTTTTTTCTTGGCTACTGCTGTCAGACATTTAACTTCCTATGATAAAGCGCATTTGCGCTAATACATACACGGTAAAGTCTAAAAAACGACTTGGCACAGCACTGAATACTAAGCTTAAGCAAATAAGCCCCATCATCATGCCCATGGGAAAACCTAACGAGAAAACGTTTAACGACGGTGCACTGCGGTTCATAACACCAAAAGTAATGTTCACCAGTAACATGGCAATAATCGCTGGCATGGAAAGCATTAATGCCGCGGCAAACATCCAGCCATATAGCTTAATAGCATGTTCTAAATTGAGCTGAAAAACACTGCTGCCAACGGGCCAAGTGCGAAAGCTTTCAATAATAATATCTAAAGCAATAAGGTGACCATTTAATGACAAAAATAGCAGGGTGGCAAAAATCATCATCATTTGAGAAATAATCGGTGCGCTACCACCGTTGGCTGGGTCGTTCATCATTGCCATAGAAAGTCCCATTTGCATTGAAAGAAATTGGCCAACCATGATCATCACAGTAAATAGCAAATTTAGGCTGAGCCCAAGCACTAGTCCAAAAACAATTTGTTCAACCGCCAGCAGTAAACTCGCCATTGAAAAAGGGTCTATAGCTGGCATTTTTGGCATTATTGGCGCAATAATTACCGCTATGGTTAAAGCAAATAAAATCCGTACCGTTGGCGTAATGCGCGGGTCGCCAAAAAATGGCATCAACCACAATACCGCAGCAATGCGAAAAAAAGGCCACCATAGTTGGCCTAGCCACATCATTAACTCAGGCGTGCTAATTGTCATCGCTAACCAATGAGGTAGGGAATGTTATGAAAAAGCTCATTAAACAAATCTTGTAGTTGTTTTAGCAACCAATGACCTGAAAAAATTAGCATGAACAAGGTCACCATTAATCGTGGTAAAAAGCTTAAGGTTTGTTCTTGTATTTGGGTGGCAGCTTGAAAAATACTAACAATCAAACCAACAATTAACCCCGGAACAATTAAAACCGCCACCATAATGATTATGGTGTGTATGCCTAAGGTCATAATGGAAACGATTTGTTCAGCTGTCATTACAGGCTCCCAAAACTTGCGGTGAGTGTGCCAACCGTCATCGCCCAGCCGTCAACTAATACAAAAACCATCAGCTTAAATGGCAGTGAAATAATCAGTGGTGATAGCATCATCATACCCATCGCCATTAACACACTAGCAACAACTAAGTCGATGACTAAAAAGGGAATAAACAACATGAAGCCAATTTGAAAAGCGGTTTTCAACTCACTTAATACAAATGCGGGCATTAATACGATAAATGGAATTTCTTCGCCGGGAGCTAACGCAGGTTCGTTGGCTATTTTTAACATTTGCTCAAGATCAGTTTCGCGAGTTTGTGCCAGCATAAATTTTTGCAACGGCACTTTGGCAATGCTTATCGCCTGATTAAAACTAATGTCTTCATTGTCGTAGGGAATAAAGGCATTTTCATGAATATCACTCCACACCGGTTTCATAATTAAAATGGTCAGGGTTAAAGCGATGCCAATTAATACTTTATTCGGCGGTGTTTGTTGCAAGCCCATCGCTTGCCTTAATATCGCCAATACCACAATAATACGGGTGAAACTGGTTAACATTAATAACATCGCCGGTAACAAACTTAGCGCTGTCATCATCAGCAATATTTGTAACTTTACGCTGTATTCTTGCTTTACCCCGCCTTCGTTCATTGAGAATAAGGTTAAGTCGGCATAGGCAGGCGCAGTAAAACTCAGCAGCACAGTTAGCAGCAGGAAAATACCGGTTTTCATGGAGCAAAGCCTGTTAAAACATCGTCAACAATATCAATTAACTTAATGCCATATTTGCCATTAATTACTACCACTTCAGCGCTGGCTAGCATTTGGCCATTCACTTTTACGTCTAAGGCTTCGTCGGCAAGTTTGTCTAATTCAATTATCGCACCAGAAGTTAGCTGCATTAAATCGCCCAGTACTAATTTGGTGCTTGCTACTTCTAAAGTGACATCAACAGGAATGTTATGGAAAAAACTTAAGTCTCGTTTGGGCGCAGCTACTACTGCTGGCTCTGCGGCTTCAATATCATCAAAACCGTCAAGTTCATCCACATTTAAATCAAGATTGTCTACGTTAAAATCATTCATGTTTTTTCCTTAAGAATTAAGTGGTTGGTCTTGGGTAACTTGCATAACTAAGTTGCCGTTGCGATCGACAATTTTTCCTTGAGCTATGTGTTGTTCACCCGCATAGGCATTAACAATTTCAGAAAGCTCAATCGGTAGCACATCACCCGAAGCGAGCTCGGTTAATTGGGCCAGTGATATTTGAGTTTTAGCTAATACCACATTCAGTTCAGTGGGAATGTTCTCGGCTGCTCGTGCTAATTTTTCTGATAATGCTTGCTGATCACTTACCGCAGAGCTTATTTTTACTGGAATACCAACAAAATCTTGTGGCAACCATAACTGCCATAACGCTTCAAAGTCAGTAACTGAAAAGCATGCGCAGGTACTTAGTTGCGGTTGAATGCGGGTTGGTGGGTCTATTAGTCGAGTTTGCCAAGTATTTTCAAGCGCAAAGTTTGTGTCTAAGGCTTTTAAATGAATGAAAAGTAAGCGTTCTAGTAAACGTAATTCTGACTCACTCACTTCAGTGGCTTTGGTATTTTTAGCTAAGTTTGACTGCTGGCCGCCTAAAAATAGCTCGGTTAAGCTGTATAAAGTGGCGTAGCTAATCGCTAAAACTGGTTGTTGGCCCAGTTGATTACTAGCCTGTAACCAAATGAGCTTGGTATTATTGTCTTGTGATTCAACTTGCTGCTCGTGGTTTAAATCGGCCTGTTTTTCGTTGTTTTGGTTTGACTGATTAGATAATTGGGTTTGGCTAAATTGACTTAATTCTAGCTTACAGTCGTGATCATTAAATATACGAATACAGTCAAATTCGATGCTTTTTAAAATATCTTTATGTTTGCTGTTTAGGGTCGCTAAACATTCAAGCCATTGGCGTTTTTCACCAAATAAATCATAGGCTTCAATGTTTTCACAGGCATCCGCACTATAAATCGCTGATTTATTTTGCGAACGTTTGAAGGTGGGCATTGCAACTTCTCCAAAAAATACTCTATGTGCGCAATAAGCTCACCGAGCCACACAGGCTAAGTTTGCAATTGAGCAGACAGAAAAATGCTAATAACAAATAAAGCGACCAGTGAAAGCTGAAACTAAAATACCAAGGTAAATTACTCAGGTTTAGTTTATTCAGCGTTCGAGCTAGGCTCGCTTTAGTATTTTTTGGGGATAATCGCTTATTAGTTTAAGCCGAGCATTATTTAAAAAGCAACCATTTTTCATGGTTTTAGTTAACCTCACCATTAACCTTGTTTAAAGTAAGGTCAATATTTATGCCATAGTGCCTTGGTTAACGAATCAATTTAAAAAAATGTTGATAAATTGTTACGGGGGCAATTTTATTGTGAAAATTAGCGTAAAAGGCTGGTGGCAGCGAACTATCAGTGAAAGCAAAAACTGTGTAAATGCTTTCATATTCGCAGCAAAAAGCAGAGTTTTCTCAAAACGCGCTATTGTTATTTTGTGTTACTTATTGTTAAATCCGCACCTAACAAGATAAAGGCAAACTGATCGTGAGGTCAGGACGCAAAGCCACCAGTCTGAATTTCAGATAGTGGGGTTACCAAGGTTTATTGTGCATGGGCTCGCCCATAATGCACTTCACGGGGGTGATCTGCCCTGGTAACACTACTGTTTTTTCTCTCTGTATTTCTTTCTGAAGTTCTTTTCTGTGTTTTTTTCTTGTTGTATTACATTTTTGTAACTAAAGCGTCGCTATTACTTTCTTAAGCTTTGTTTGTATTTTAGCAAAGCCTTGCTTGAAGCACCTCTAGCCATTCCGCCATTGTTTGTGAATGACTAGTTATCAGTGCTAAAGCAATGAAATTATTGCGTCGGCTTACTGATTTTGGCAACCGTTTTTGGGTTTTATTCAAAGACTGTGCTGGTAAGTTTTAGTGCATGTTGGTATTCACCAATAAGAGGACTGCTCTTGAAAACGCCTTTTTTCAACATCAGAAAATTAACTACAGCTACGTTACTGTCGTATTGTGTATTTAGCCAAGCAAAGCCATTAATTACGCCTCTTGATCAGGTTACATGGCAGCAGCACGGGAGTCGATTTACTTGTCAGTTAAGTACCGCAGTCACTAATTTTGGTCGTGTTAGCCTAACAAAAAATGCGGGCTATAACATGACCCTAGAACTAGATTCCGTGCTCTATACCCAGCCGCTAAAACAGCAGCAATTGGGGGCATCTGCACCGCCATGGAGTAAACAGCAGCTACCTAAAGCAAACTGGTTTACCAGCGTAAAAGACCAACATGCAAATTTGCTTTTACAGCAATTGCAACAAGGCAATTGGGGGCATGTTCAACTTGACTTTGCTGATGGTGAAAATATTCATTTAGTGCTACCAACTGTGCAACGTGGCGAACATTTTGAGCAATATTTCCATTGCTTAAACCAGCTAGCCCCATTGTCTTATGACCAAGTGCGCGATCGAAATTTTTATTTTCCAGCTAATGAACTGTTATTAAATAAAAGCCAACAAAAACAACTTGCCGACATTGTTCGCTTTGTTGAACTTGAACCGAACGTGAGCCGCATTTTAATTGATGGCCATGCTGACATTTCTGGTCACAGTAGCGACAATTTACGTTTATCGCAGCAACGTGCCGACGATTTATATGCACATTTATTAGAAGCGGGTATTGATAAAAGCTTGATTGAAGTGCGCTCGCATGGCGATAGATACCCAGTTAACAGCAACCGTGATGCTAAGCAACGAGCCAATAATCGACGAGTAAATCTGCGCATTATTTTGAAAGAGAGCGTTTCATCTTGAACGCACTAAAGCCAGTAAAAGCAAACCGCTTAGAAGAAACTAAGTCATTACTTATTGTTGAATCGCCAGCGGCTACTCGTCCCGATGACAGCTTGATGACCGATCATAACTTTATCGTGCACCATTGTTTTTCTGCGGAAAGTGCATTTGATATGGCGTCGTCACTTACGCCGACTGTGGTACTAGTTTCAGCCAATATTGCCGGCATGACCTTACTCGATTTTGTTAAATGTTTTGCCCGTCAGTTTCCTACCAGCATAATTTTGGTGATGGTTGAAAGCCAGCAATGTCAGCTCGCTGGTGATGCTATTCGCTTAGGGGCGGCTGATTATTTACTTAAGCCATTTACTGATCAGCAATTATTAGCGGCAATGAATCAGGCGATATGTTTACGTAAACCACTAGCTAATATTGTTGCCTGCGCGCCAAACAGCCGACAAGTTATTCAGCTTGCTCATCGCGCTGCTCAAACCGACGCTACTGTACTTATCAGTGGTGAGTCGGGCACAGGTAAAGAATGTTTAGCGCAATATATTCACGAAAACTCACCGCGCAGCGCTGGCCCTTTTGTTGCGATTAACTGCGCAGCTATTCCTGAAAATATGATTGAAGCCGTACTTTTTGGCCATAGCAAAGGCGCATTTACTGGTGCCACTACCAGCCAAGTGGGCAAGTTTGAACTCGCCAATGGCGGCACGCTATTACTGGATGAAATTTCAGAAATGCCATTACTGTTGCAAACCAAACTATTACGAGTATTGCAAGAACGCGAAGTAGAAGCGTTAGGCAGTCATAAACGTGTGCAGCTTGATATTCGTGTAATCGCCGCCAGCAATAAAAACTTACCCGAGCTAGTGGCACAAGGCTTATTTCGCCAAGATTTATATTACCGCCTTGATGTACTGCCACTTAGTTGGCCGGCCTTGCAACAACGTAAAGACGACATTATTCCGCTCACCGAACACTTTCTAAAAAAATACCAAAATACTACCGCCTACAGTATTGGCGTTAGCGCTAAATATGCGCTGCAAAATTACCCTTGGCCGGGCAATGTTCGCGAGCTTGAAAATGTTATTCAACGGGCATTAATTTTGGCCAGAGGCACAGAGTTGCAAATAGACGATTTAATGTTGCCAGTGCAGGCCCCGTCGTCTAATGGTCAAACGGCTACCGCCAATATGACCGCTAGCGCTCAAGCGATTGACACTCCTACAGCGAATGGCTTGGAAACCAGTAAAAAACAAGCGGAATACCAATATGTGCTTGATGCATTAGCACAATTTAATGGACATAAAACCAAAACAGCAGCGGCGCTTGGAGTAACTCCTCGGGCACTTCGATACAAAATGGCAGCAATGCGCGAACAGGGCATTCAAGTTTAACGAATATTGAGAAGCATTATGAAAATAGAAACGAATATTCAGGCAATTGCCCTGCAAAACAAAATGGAATTAATGAAGCTACAAGCCAGTAGCGACATTAAAAGTAACCCAATATCAAGCCACCAAGAAGTTTCGTTTAGCGACACTATGAACAACATGGTAAATGGCATAAATCAGCAGCAGCTTGCTTCTGGCGAATTAATGGCGGCAGTGGATGCTGGCCGCAGTGATGACCTAGTTGGCGCTATGGTTATGAGCCAAAAAGCGAGTTTAAGTTTTTCAGTATTAATGCAAGTGCGCAATAAATTAATGTCGGGTTTCGACGACATTATGCGCATGCCGTTATAAGGGGTAAATTGTGGAACTTGTATCTCAACCAAATGTTCAATCAAGCACTCAACCAAATTTAGCTTCTGCTAAAACCAAGGCGCAATCAATATTTTCTTATTGGCGGTCTTTGTCATCTGATAACCGTTCAGTGCTACAAATTGCGCTTTTAGCTGGCATTATCGCTACAATTATTGTGGTAATTTTATGGACCTCAAGCCAAAATTTTGTTCCGCTTTATGGCAACCAAGAACTTTATGACAAAGCCAACATTCTTGAACTGTTAGAGCAAGAAGAAACCTTATACCGTTTAGACGGTAGCTCAGGGCAAATATTGGTGCCTGAAAGTGCGTTAGCTGCCACACGAATGTCATTGGCTGCGCGCGGCGTAAAAGTGAACCTGCCAACTGGTATGGAAAACTTAAATAACAGCTCAGGCCTTGGCACAAGCCAGTTTATGGAGTCGATGCGTTATCGTCATGCCTTAGAAGGTGAGTTGGCTCGTTCAATTATCACCATGAAAAGTATTCGTAGCGCACGTGTGCATTTAGCCATTCCCAAACGTACGTTATTTATTGGTCGTAATGAAGAACAACCTACCGCCTCAGTAATGTTAGATCTAAAAGCCGGCCAAGCTTTAGAAAACGGCCAAGTAGAAGCAATTGTTAACTTGGTGGCGGGTAGTTTGCCAGGCATGAAGCCTGAAAGCGTAACAGTGGTTGATCAGTCAGGGCGCTTACTAAGCTTAAGTATCAGCGATTCGACCAAAGGCGCACGCATGTCAATGCAACAAGCTGATTATCGTAAATCGGTAGAAGAGCGTATCAGAGCAAGAGCGAGCGATATTATTTACCCGCTAGTGGGCATGGACAATTTCCGCATTCAAGTAACGGCTGATTTAGACTTTAATGAAGTTGAAGAAACCTTAGAAAATTTTAGCCCAGAAAGTGTTATCGCTAAAGAAAATGGCACCGAACAAACCTCAAGTGACTTTTTGGCGATGGGCGTACCGGGCTCGTTAACCAATCAGCCGCCAGTTAAACCAGCACAAGCTGGTGATGAAGAACAAAGCCTTGCCGGCCAAGACAATAAAACCCTATCGAAACGTAATCAGTTCAACCGTGAATATTCTGTTGGTCGTTCTATTATTCATAAAAAATATCAGCAAGGCCGCATTAGTCAGTTAAGCGTTTCGGTCATTTTAAATAACAATGCTGCCAGCGGTGAAAATGGCTGGACCCCAACTGAACTCGCGCAAATTGGCACCAGCGTTAAAAATGCGCTTGGTATAAAAGAGCAACGTGGCGATGCGTTTAACATTAGCGGTTTTAACTTTATTGTTGAACCGCAAGTGATCACCGCGCCAGAAGTGAAGTGGTGGCAAGAACCTGTTTGGCAAGAATACTTACGTTACATTGTTGGCGCTTTACTTGGCCTAGCTCTGATTTTATTTGGTGTGCGTCCGCTAGTGAAACATTTAGTGGTACTGCAAAGCAACGAAGAAAAAGACGCACAGCTTAGCATTGCCGATGCTTCGATCATTAATGACGAGTTGGTGCAAGAACAGCAGTTAGCTGACGATGCTTTAGCGGTTAATAACGCCTTAGCCAGTAATGAAAAAGTAGCGACTAAAATTCCAGACTTACCCGCACCGGGTAGTGAGTTTAGCGTGCAGCTTACCCATTTACAGCTATTGGCTGATAAAGAAACTGTTCGAGTTGCAGAAGTATTAAAGAACTGGGTAAACAATAGTGAGCGGAGCAAACGATGAGTGAGTCAATAGTGAAAACCATTAACGCTGAGCCAGTAAACGACTTAAGCTCGTTTTCAGATTGCGACAAGGCCGCCGTATTGCTGTTGAGCATGGGCGAAGACTTCGCCGCGAAAATTCTACAACGTATGGATCGCACTGAGGTGCAAAAAATATCAGACGCGATGGCGCATTTAAGTAATGTTGCCACCAACGAAGCTGAAATTATTCTCGAACAATTTTTTCAACAATATACCAAGCAAAGTGGCATTAGCGGTGCTTCAAGAGACTACTTAGAAAACTCACTGGAAAAAGCCCTTGGCAATAAACTTGCTCGCGGCATGTTAGACAATATTTATGGTGATGATGTTTCGAAAGAAATTCAGCGTTTGCAATGGTTACCGCCTGAAATTCTCGCGCGTTTTTTCCGTCACGAACACCAACAAATGCAAGCGGTAATGTTAGCCTTTTTACCACCTGATACCGCCAATGCTGTATTAATGCACTTGCCAGAAGACAGCCATGATGAACTGTTATATCGCATTGCCAATTTACAAGAAATCAGCGAAGCGGTAATTAACGACTTAAAAATTACCCTAGAACGCTGCATTGAATTTGTTGCACAGCAGTCAGGCGCGCGTGTTAATGGTACTCGCCAAGCCGCTGATATTTTAAATCGCTATAGCGGTGATAAAGTCAATATTATGGAAATGGTTAAGCTGCACAGTGAAGACACAGCTGAAGCGATTAAAGACAACATGTTCGACTTTATGATATTGGCAAGGCAGTCGTTAGAAGTACTGCAAGACTTGCTGGTTGAAGTACCTGAAGAGTTATTAGCCGTAGCGTTAAAAGGCGCAGACCATAGTGTGAAAACCGCATTATTCTCAGCGCTACCAAAACGTATGGTGCAGTCAATTATGGACCAAATTACCGACCTTGGTCCGCAGCCGTTAAGTCAAATAGAAAAAGCACGTACAGAAGTGATGCAAATTGCTAGGCGTCATTATGAAGCCGGCGACTTAGCGCTGCAATTGTTTGAAGAGCAGGTGGTCAGCTAATGACTAACCCTCTATTAAACCCTTTATTGAATCAGGGAAGTGGGCAATTACGTCGGCATCGGTTTCCTCCTTATCGTGCGCAAAGCGAACAAGATGACTATCAGCAAAACGATAGCCAAATTGACCTTGAAGCAAAATTTGAAGACGGCTTTCAACAAGGCATAGAACTTGGCCATAAAGAAGGTTTAAGCCAAGGTTATCAGCAAGGCTTGAACCAAGGGCAAATTGAAGGTCATCAGCAAGGTTTAGCTCAAGGAAAAATAGCAGGGCAACAATTGTTCGATAACAGCTTAGCGTTATTGGCGACCAGCCAAGAAAAAGTTGAACAATTATCTCATCACAAGCTACTTGAGCAGCAAAAACTAATTTCAGATATTGTTTCGCAAGTTGCTCGCAGAGTTGTTCGTGCTGAGCTAACCCTTAACCCTACTCAAGTATTAGCTTTAGTTGAAGAGGCGATGAAATCGCTTACTGACGAAGTAGATAAAGTGCGTATTTTCCTTAACCAAGAAGACAAAAAACGCTTAAGTGAATTGGGTATTGATACGCTACATGGCTGGCCAATAGAAGACGACCCAGAATTAGCGGTTGGCGATTGTTTTATTCGCTCTAAGCAAATGGAAATAGCAGTTGATACCGAAGAACGCTTTGGGGAATGTATGGCGAATGTTGAGCAAACCCTGCTGTCTAATGATGAGAAAGTGTCTAACGATATAAAAACAGCTAACGATAGCAAAGCGGTTAGCGATACTGAAAAACAGAGCCAAGAAGCGTTATTGCTTAGTGAACCTACAGCGGTTTAGGCGAACAAAATGAAAGAAGCATTACAAGATAAACTGCAGCTGTTATTAGGTGAGTTTATTGATGAAAAAGCCGACTCGCTAATTGATCATGCCAAAGCCAATAAACTTGGCGCAGTTGCCAAAGTTTATGGTCGTTTAGTACGCTTAAACGGTTTAGCGTTAGAAGTAACCGGTTGTCGTTTAATTATGGGGCAACGCTGTTTAGTTGACTGTGCATCAGGGCCGTCAATTCCTGCCGAAGTGATTGGTTTTAATCACGACATCACTTATTTAATGCCTTTACAGCCGCCTTCAGGTTTATATGCTGGCGCGCGAGTAACGCCGCAAAAAGGTGTTGAAACCATAGTGGTGGGCGAGCAATTGTTAGGCCGAGTGCTCGACGGCTTATTACAACCACTTGACCAATTAGGGCCAATTACCGGCACTGAAATTCCGTTATTTTCATTACCACCAAACCCATTAAGCCGAGCGCCGGTGCAAGAGTCTATTGATGTTGGTGTACGAGCAATTAATGCAATTTTAACCCCAGGAAAAGGCCAGCGTTTAGGTTTGTTTGCTGGCTCTGGCGTTGGTAAAAGTGTATTGCTAGGCATGATGACCCGTCACACTGAAGCCGATGTGGTAATTGTTGGTTTAATTGGTGAACGTGGCCGCGAAGTACTCGAATTTATTAACCACAGTTTAGGCGAAAAAGGCCGTGCTCGCGCTGTCGTTATTGCCGCACCTGCTGATGCGACCGCCTTAATGCGTTTACGTGCCGCGCAAGTATGCCATAGGCTAGCTGAATATTATCGTGATCAGGGCAAACACGTATTATTATTAATGGACTCGCTCACCCGTTATGCACAGGCTCAACGCGAAATTGGCTTAGCCACCGGCGAACTACCAGCCACTAAAGGTTATCCGCCATCAGTATTTAGTATGTTAACCCGTTTGGTGGAAAGTGCCGGTAATGGCGATCATAAAAATGGCAGCATGACCGCAATTTATACCGTGCTGGTTGAAGGTGACAATCAACAAGAACCGATAGCTGACGCGGCGCGTGCGATTCTTGATGGTCATATTGTTTTAAGCCGTGATATTGCCGAAGAAGGTCATTATCCGGCGATTGATATTAGCGCTTCGGTTAGTCGTGTTATGCCGCATGTGGTTGATAAAAAGCACCTCAACAAAGCCAAAACCTTAAAAAAATTCTATAGCAAATATCAGCAAATTAAAGAACTCATTCCTTTAGGTGGTTATCAGCCGGGCAAAGATGCTGAAATGGATTATGCCGTGCAAATTTATCCACAAATAGCGCAATTCTTACAGCAAGATATGGACGAAAAAAGTGAGTTTACCAGCAGTATTGAACAACTCTTTAAACTCATGCCTGAATAGCTAAAAAACAAAAAATGCTATCTCAATATTTAAACATTCAACAACAACAGCTTTCTGAATTAGTGCAGCAGCGCGACGAGCTTAACCATAGGCTAACGCAGGCCGAGCAACAACAGCAACAACTTCAGCAATACCAACAGAGTTTACAAATGCCAGTGTATGGCGGTAACGGCATTGGCATAGCGAACAATATCGCCATGCGAAAGCAGGTTGTAATTATGCTTGATACAGTTGAGCAGCAAATAGCACTCAGTCAGTCAGAACTAGTCAGGTTAGGGCAGTTGCTACAGCAACAATTGGCGAAAATTAAAGGCATTGAACGCCTTAAAGCCAAGCGAGATTTAGCGCAATATAATCAACAAGAACTTACCGAACAAGCGCAGATGGATGACCTCGCATCGCAGGCGCATTTATTCACCTGAATTAGCTCAGGCCTGAATTAACACTGCCGGTAAATAGGCCTTTACGAGTCTAACCGTCGCAAAAATCACCATTGCCGACAGTAGAAAAGTTGCAATGGCATGACTTCAAAGTGCGCATTCCTGACATTAAACTAAGGTTTTTTGCCATATATTTTCTAATGAATTAATTACAAGGTGGTCTGTAAATCACTATGCAGATCGAATGGTTTGGCTAGAAAAAAGTTCGCTTAATCAAATTCTTAAAGTGTGATACTGTTGTTTTTTTACGTGACTGTTTGGGGTTTTTGATGCAAGTAGAGTTTAAAGCTGAGCATAAAGGTATGCTTATAGAGGAACCAATTCAGTTTTCATCTGGTATAAACATCCTCTGTGGTAAAAATGGTTCAGGAAAAACGAGAATCATAGATGCTATTAGGCATCCAAATGTTACCCAAGTATCTAATGATACTGGAGTTATCCAACCAGATTCAATTCTTTTTATTGCTGCTAAGGATATGCTAAATATTAATGCAGGTAGGGTAATGTCACAACAAGGGTTAGATGAAACTTACCGAGCAATATTCAGAACTTATCAACAGTATTTAAATCAAAAAAATAGCAACCCTAACAATAAGTTAGCTAGAGAAGTAGGTGATGAATATAGAGGTCAAGGTGTGCGTATCGATGCGCTCAGTTTTGAGAAATTTATTAGAGAAACGGCTAAAAACAATAATAAAGACATAGATAACCTGACAGAGTCAGAGATTAAAAGTGAGAAACTGCCAATTCATAAAGGTCTAAGTATTCAAAATGAAATATCTACAATATGTGCTAGCTATATTTGGCTAAAAAAACAAAATAGTATAAGGAAATTTTATAAAGAGCAGGGAGAAGAAGATGTTCTCGTTTATAATTTTGAAGAAAAACATGGAAGACCTCCATGGGTAATAATAAATGATATATTAAAAAATGAACTTGAAACTAACTGGCATTTAGAGCAGTCAGAGAAACTTTCAGAAGATATAAAGCCTGTTGAATTTAAAACATCTAATGACGACAGTATAATAAATATTCAGCACTTATCTGATGGAGAGAAAACAATACTTTGGATTTCTTGCGCCCTTATAAAGCACACTTTAAATAGGGATTCACTAGAGAAGTGTCAACTGATTCTTTTAGATGAACCTGATGCGTTTCTCCATCCCCGAATGATACATAGCTTTCTTTCTGTAATAAAAAAAATGTGTAAGGAGTTAAATTGTGATGTTCTTATGTCTACACATTCACCAACTACAGTCGCATTGGCTAAAGACTGTAATGTATATAATGTTACTCCCAATAAGGTAACCCCCGTATCTAAAGATTGTGCAATTAGAGACCTTTTAGATGGGGTGAACTATATAGCTGTATCACCAGAAAATAGGAGGACAGTGTATGTAGAAGGTTATATTGATCGGGCGATCTACGACAAACTATTTATGTGCTTTACTGAAAGCAATTTAATCTCATTAGATTTAACTATCCAGTTTATTGAAGCTGCACCACGTACAGATAAAGATTATCTTTTGAATAAAATCAGGCAACATTGGAAAGCTGCAAGTGATGCAGAAGCTAAAATGCTTGCTGATGAAATTAACGGACAAGGCTCTTGCTCTGCAGTAAAAGGTCAAGTGTATGCATTTAGAAGTAAGGATGATTCTACTGTATATGGAATCATTGATAGAGATATAAATAACAAATCAAAAAGTGGTCTCATAGTGTTATGTGGTGGAGATTTTTATGCTATCGATAATGTAATACTGAACCCTTTATCAGTTTTAATCTTTCTGTATCAAGAGTATTCGCAAGAGTATTTATTTAAAGAAGTCTTTGGTGAATTAGAATATACATTTATAGATATCCTAAGTTCTCCAGTTAAATTATCTAATGCCGTCTTAGTTATGTATAAATATGTATTTCCCCAAGAAAATTCTGAATTTATTGATATAGAGTATATTAATGGTAACCATTATAACCTTCCTAAAATATGGATAGGTGAAAATGGTCACTTATTAGAAGAAACGCTTAAATCAAAATTTAAGTTTTTAGCTACTCAAAAGTTTAAAAAGCAAGGTCAGCTTAAATCACATATAACTGAGTTGATGTGTGAAACATATAAAGGGGATTATTATCCGCAGTCGTTATTGAACACTTTTAACAGTATTAAGTAAGGGGGTTAATATAATTTTAATTGATGAGTAAGTTATTGTAGTGTTCAACTGCTTTTTCCACGAACTTGAATTGAAACTAGTATTTTTTTTCTCATTTGGTATGAGCGATACAAAATCTAATCCGAAGTACTGATTGACGTTTATTAGCTACTGTCTCGAATGTGGCAATAGTTGGGCCCTGAGATGAAATACCAACGCTAGCAATGAGCTTATTACTGTCGGCCAGATTGAGTTAACTGCTCTACTTAACATCTGGTTGGGTGATATTCATCTTGGGTATTCGGGCGGATCATCTTATCTAATAACTGTTGCTGGCTAGCGAGTAATTCACCATTAATATTATTTTGTTGCTGGCATTGTGCAACCAAAGTTTTTAATTGCTGCCACATTTGGCGTACTTGCGCGGCGGGTTTAGCGCTTAGTGCAGAAATCACCGTTTCCATACCTTGGTCATCACCAGGCAAACCTAAATTTACTAATATTTGTTTACGCTTATTCGCTTGTGCCAAAAGTGCCTGATGATACTTTTCATGGCGGATGTTTAGTTGCATCAACTGTTGACTATCGTGCTGTTGCATCAGCTTTTGTTGTTCAATAAGCAATTGATGATAACGTTTAAAATTGCCAGTATCTTCTTTAATACCGGCAACTAATAACTGAATCGCTTGCTTAATATTACTCATTTACGATGCATCGCAATAATGGCTTCGCTTAATTTTTCAATATCGAGCTTCAAATCGCCGTTTTTAAGTTGGTCGCGAATCTCATTTACTTTGGCTAAATCGATATCAGAAGTGGCGGCTATTTTGTTATTTAACTCAATATAGTTATTAGCAGTAACCGTGGTTTTTGGGGCACTTTGTGGCTCACTTTTACGTGGTTCGGCGGGCACTGCTGTGCTTACTTTAATGGTTGGCATATAGCCTGTGGTATTTGTTATTTTCATGCGGGGGCTCTTAAAAATAATAAAACAATGAATGCTTATAAATATTAAGCGACCGTGATTTAAATAAACTTTAATAAAGTTGAGCAGCTTTATTACTTGAATTCAGTAAGTTTAAAAAACTGTTTCCACCACGCCTGTTTCCACCACAATCGCTTGAATGCGTTTATTTGATGACAGGTTTTCAACTTGAATTTTATCGCCCAGTTTTCCGCTTTGTAAGGCTTTACCTTTCATGGTGGCGCTAAAGTTATTAACCTGCGCGCGAATTATCACGGTTTCGCCAGCGCTGACTAAATTAGCGATTTGCAGTTGATAAGGGGAAATCGCTTTGCCTGCGCGAATGCGCCTTTTACTCATAACTTGCTGAAATTGTGTTGGTAGAAATTGCTGGCGATCTTGAGGTTTAGTAATAAAACCTTGGCTAAGCCTGCTTACTTCCGCCTCTTTATAAAAACTATTCCCTGCTGATAACGCTTGATTACGCGCTATTTCCGCTTTGGCATGTAGCACAGGTAAAAACACTTTAACCGTTGCCACTGCACGTAATTGCCATTTGGTATCAGTACATTCAACTGAATAATTAACGCGGCCAATAGGGGCTTTACTGGGGTTACTACGAGTAATTTTTAATCCTGTTTGGCAGTCAGGTAAAGCTTGCGCATTATTCGGTAACCATAGTGCTATTTCATGACGAAATTTCGGCCACTGCATATCGTGCGCATGGTCAGTTAAGTCTTGTTCAACTTGCTGTAAAAAAGGTTCGGCTAAACTCGGCCATGAGCAAACAAGGGCAACGAGGAATAGCCAACTTATAGGCTTCCTTATCGGAAATTCCGCTTCCGATCGTTGTTCCCTTTGGAAAAGAGTTTTTTTGTAAGTCATTGAATTTTATGGTTTGTTGTTAATGGCATGGCTTTTGTTTAACTGTACATGGATTCTTAAAACAAAACCACAGGATAAGTTGGCAAATGGCGATAAATTTTGACAAAGCGCTAGGTATTCATGCCCATGCTTTACAAGCGCGTGTGCAGCGTAGCGAAATATTAGCCAGTAACTTGGCGAATGTTGATACCCCAGGTTATTTAGCGAGAGATTACGACTTTAAAGCAGCAATGGCTGATGTTGAAAGCATGTTTTCTCAATCGAATAACTCCCACTTTCCCACTCAAACTATGGAAAGTTTATATCGGGTGCCTTATCAGCCATCAAAAGATGGTAACACCTCTGAATTGGGTGTTGAACAGGCGAACTTTAATAAGAACGCTATGGACTTTCAAAGCAGCTTAACTTTTCTCAATATGAAAATTAGCGGCTTACAAAAAGTTATTGATGGAAGGTAATTTATGTCATTTAGTAATATTTATGAAATTGCTGGCAGCGCAATGCGTAGTCAAACCTTACGGTTAAATACAGTGGCTTCAAACCTTGCCAATGCAGACTCTGCCGCAAGCACTGAAGAAGGCGCGTATAAAGCGCTTAAACCTGTGTTCTCAAGTGTTTATCAAACCAATCAAGAAACCATGCAGGTAACGGGAGCCAATGTAAATATGCTTGGCGTTACCGAGTCTCAACAAGCGGTTGAACGCCGTTACGAGCCGCAAAACCCTATCGCCAATAAAGACGGTTTTGTTTTTTACTCGAACGTAAATTCGGTTGATGAAATGGCTGACATGATGTCGGCGTCTCGCAGCTTTGAAAGCTCGGTAGAAGTTATGCGCCGAGTAAATAGCATGCAACAAAGCTTATTACGCTTAGGACGGAGCTAATTATGTCATTAACGATAAATAATCAAACCGCGGCAGCCAATACTGCGCTGGCGGGTACAACTCAAGTCAGCGATAACGGTTCTGCTTTTGGTTTAAAAAATGAATTTTTAACCATGATGGTGGCGCAAATTCAAAATCAAGACCCATTAGAACCACTAGATGGTACTGAATATGTTGGCCAATTAGCGCAATTTTCTATGGTTGAAGGCCAAGAATATATTCGCGCTGGTCAAGCTGAAAATGCCGAATTACTTTATACCCAGCAAGTGCTGCAAAGTACCTCGTTAATTGGCAAAGAGGTATTAGTACCCGCAGACAGCTTGGCGGTAAATGCAGGAGAAACCCCTAGTGGTGTTATTCCTATGAACGGCAGTGCCGATGGCGTTGAACTTACCGTGAAAGATTTAAATGGCAACGTGGTTGAAACCCTTAATTGGAGCCACGTTGGCAGTGATGATATTCGTTTTGATCTTAATGAATTACCACAAGGTAGCTACACCTTTGAAGTAGCCGTGCTACGCGGTGAAAATATTTCAGTACAAACGCCATTGCTGTCTCGCAATGTTGAACGAGTAATGTTGCCGTCGAGTGGCGGAGATATTCAACTTAAATTAGCCGGCATGGGCAGTGTGTCTTTGTTTTCGGTAAGTGAATTTAGCCAAAGTAATAGCTAAGGAAAAAAGATGTCTTATAGTATTGGTTTATCAGGTTTACGCGCGACAAATGAACAGTTAGGCGTAATTTCACAAAACATCGCCAACGTTAACACTGCTGGTTTTAAATCTGGACGCGCTGAGTTTTCAGCCATTTACAGTGGCGGCGCTCCCGGTGGTGTTGAAGTGGGTTCTGTTTCAAGTAATTTTGAACGTAATGGTGATGTGGTTAATACCGGCCGTTCAATGGATTTAGCCATTTCGGGTCGTGGTTTTTTTGTTTTAGAAAATAACGGCGAAACCGCTTATACCCGCGCTGGTACTTTTAATCGCGATGCGCAAAATTTTATTGTTACCAACAGCGGCGCAAACCTGCAGGGTTATCCGGTTGACGCCAACGGCGTATTGCTTGGCGGTGTGGTGCAAAACTTACAAGTGGCGACGGGTAATTTACCGGCGAATGCTTCAAGCATGGTTAACTTTGCGGCCAATTTAAAAGCCGACGCTTCAGTACCTACCAATGCGCCTTTTGATCCGGCAAATATTCAAGCGGATATGTATAACTATTCTCAATCAGGTACTGTTTTTGACTCATTAGGCAGTGAGCATGTGCTTACTCAATACTTTGTTAAAACCCAAACCGCCAATGAATGGCAAGCGCATTATTTTATGGATGGAAATCCTGTAGGCCCATCTCCGCAAACGTTAAATTTTGACACCAGCGGTAACTTAACGGCGCCAACTACAGCCATTAATTTAGCCTATACACCACCAGGTTCAGCGCCACTATCGGTTGATTTAAATATTGCTGATATGAGCCAAAATGCAGCGGCATTTAGCTTAAGTAAAAATGAAACCGACGGCTATGGCGCGGGTGAATTAAAGAATATTCGTATTGACGACGACGGCTCTTTATATGGCGTTTACACCAATGGTTTAGACCGACTGCAAGGTAAGGTGGTTTTAGCTGACTTTAACAACCCAGATGGTTTGCGCAAAGGCAACAATACCACGTGGAGCCAAAGCTATGCTTCGGGTTCGCCTATGGTTGGCATGCCTGACAGCGGCACTTTAGGTGTATTAACTGCTGGCGCGTATGAAGGTTCAAATGTTGATTTAACTGGCGAGCTAGTTAACTTGATGACCGCACAACGAAACTATCAAGCCAATGCCAAAACCATTAGCGCGGCAGAGCAAATGACCAAGGTGTTATTTAGCTCTTTCTAAAGCCGTTAATTAACTGAACAAGCCTAACGAGAATTATTGATGCAACTATTATATACCGCGCTTTCTGGTGCAAAACAAAATCAAATCGCGATGCAAATTCGTGCGAATAATTTAGCCAATGTTAGCACCACAGGTTTTAAAGCCGATTTAGAACGCACGGTTGCTTTTCAGTTAGAAGGTTATGGCTTTGAAACGCGTCAAATGAGCCAATCTCAAAAAGCCGGTACTGACTTTGCGCAAGGGCAATTGCAAAGTACAGGTCGCAGTTTAGACCTTGCCATTCAAGGCGAAGGTTTTTTAACGGTTGCTGGTGAAGACGGTCAGCAAGCGTATACCCGTTCAGGCAATTTAATGGTTGGCGCTCAAGGCGAAGTAACTATTAATGGCCGTGCAGTATTAACCATGGGTGGGCCGTTAGTATTACCTGAATATCAGCAAATTGAATTTGGTCGCGACGGCACCGTAAGTGTTATTCCTCAAGGTGGCGGCGCACAAATTGAAGTGGCGCAACTACAACTGGTTTCGCCTGATATTGCCAATTTAACCAAAGGCCAAGACGGTTTATTTCGTTTAGCTGACAACGCCATTGCTGGGCAAGACGAGCAAGTGCAACTGGTATCAGGGTTTTTAGAAAGTTCGAACGTGAATGCCGTGCACGAATTGGTGTCATCAATGGCGGTTAATCGTCAGTTTGAGTTGCAAATTAAAATGATGAAAACCGCCGATACCATTGCGCAAGTGGGCAATAAGTTAGTTGGTGGTTCGTAGCTTAGATCGGCCATTATTAGCTCAGCCATTAACAGCGTAGAAATTAATTAAAAAGCATTCTTTAAATAGAACGATTTAAACAAAATTAGCATAGGAAGATAACCATGAGTTCAGCATTGTGGGTAAGTAAAACCGGTTTAGCAGCACAAGACGTGAAAATGACGGCGATAGCCAATAACTTGGCCAACGTAAATACCACCGGCTTTAAGCGTGATCGGGTCGCCTTTTCAGATTTATTTTACGATATTCAGCGCCAGCCGGGTGCACAAGCTGATCAGCAAAATGAAGTGCCAAGCGGTATTCAGTTAGGTAATGGTGTACGGGTATTGGGTACGCAAAAAGTATTCACCACAGGTAATTTTGCCAACACAGGCCAAGAACTTGATTTAGCCATTGTGGGGAAAGGTTTTTTCCAAGTAGAACAGCCAACCGGTGAAATTGCTTATACCCGTAATGGTCAATTTTCGCTTAACTCTAATGCCGAAATTGTTAATGGCGATGGCCTACCGTTAGTGCCTAACCTGCAACTGCCAGAAAATAGTTTAAGTTTAACGGTTGGCTCAGACGGTGTGGTAAGTGTGACTTTAGCAGGCGATGCTAACCCAGTAGAAATTGGTCAAATTTCCTTAGTTAATTTTGCTAACCCTGCCGGTTTAGAAGCAAAAGGCGGCAACTTGTATTTAGCAACGGGGTCTTCTGGTGAACCGTTAGAAGGTGTTGCTGGCGAAGACTCTCTAGGGGCTTTAAAACAAGGTACTTTAGAAGGTTCAAACGTCAGTGTGGTTGAAGAAATGGTTGATATGATTTCTACCCAAAGAGCGTATGAAATGAATGCAAAAGTGGTTTCTGCGTCTGATCAAATGCTGAAATTTATCAGCCAATCGTTATAAAAACCTAGGTTGTTGGAGCGTAATTATGTTGTTGAAATGTTTAAGTTTTTTATCGCTAGGTTTGTTGCAGTTAGTTTTACTTAGTGGTTGTGCTTCAACTTATCAACCCTTTGATGCCGAACCTGGCCAAGTGGAATGGGCACCAACGGTGACTAACCAAACCACAGCGGTTAGTAAGGTCAATAAATCAACCGATGGCAGTTTAATACAAGGCGCTGGCTTATTAACGCTGTTTCAAGATCGTCGTGCTTATGATGTTGGCGATATTTTAACGGTGATTTTAGAAGAAGAAACCCAGTCAAATAAACGCGCCAATACTGGTGTAAAAAAACAGAGTGAATTTGGCGCCAACTACAATGGCAGCTTCACCAATAGCACCCTTAATGGCAGCTTAGGCATAGGCGGCGACCGTAATTTTTCTGGCAGCGCTAATTCCAGCCAGCAAAATACTTTAACTGGCGCAATTACCGTAACCGTGGCTGAAGTATTACCAACCGGTGCATTGCGCATTAAAGGTGAAAAGTGGATCAAGCTTAATCAAGGCGATGAATATGTGCGCTTAACAGGTTTAATTCGGGTTGAAGACGTTGACCAAGGTAACCGCATTAGTTCACAGCGTATTGCCGATGCCCGCATTGCTTATGCTGGTAGAGGCGTATTAGCGCAGTCGAACGAGCAAGGTTGGTTATCAAACTTTTTTAATAGCAGTTGGTTCCCATTTTAACTGCGCAGGAGAGCGTATTCGTGGTTTGGATTAAAAAACATATTTTAAGCATAAGTATTATCACTTTTGTGATCGTGCAACTGCTTGGTGATGTTGCCATTGCGAGCAATAAAAGAATGCTGCTCGATATTGCCGACATTCAAGGCTTACGCAAAAATCAATTGGTTGGCTATGGCTTAGTGGTGGGTTTAGACGGCTCGGGCGATAAGCGCCAAGTGCTATTTACTAATCAGTCGATGGTCAATATGTTGCAACAATTTGGTGTGCAATTGGGTGAACGCGCTAACCCTAATTTGAAAAATGTTGCTGCAGTTACCGTTACCGCAGATATTTTGCCGCAGGCGGGTAAAGGCCAATTAATTAATGTTACGGTATCTTCAATAGGTGACGCAAAAAGCTTACGTGGCGGTACCTTATTATTAACGCCGCTTAAAGGCATGGACGGTCAAGTTTATGCTACCGCGCAAGGCAACGTAGTGGTTGGCGGCATGAAAGCCTCTGGCGCTTCAGGCTCGTCAGTTACGGTAAATACCCCAACCGCGGGTAATATTCCTAATGGCGGAATTGTTGAACGTGAAATTAGTACTGACTTTCTTGAGCAAGACAACATTATTTTAAACTTAAAAAAGCCTAACTTTAAAACCGCACGCAATATTGAAGTGGCGATTAATAGCTTATTTGGCTCTGACGTTGCTTTGGCAAAAGGCCAACACCGCATTGCAGTTTCCGCTCCTTTAGATGTGCGCCAACGGGTTACTTTTATGTCGATGCTCGAAGAAATTAGCATTGAAACGGGCCGTGAACGACCACGCATTGTTTTTAATAGTCGCACTGGCACTGTTGTTATGGGCGCTAATATCAAGGTGAATAAAGCGGCAGTAACTCACGGAAATTTAACCATTACCATTAATGAAAGCTTGCAAGTGAGTCAGCCCAATGCTTTTGGTAAGGGTGAAACCGTGGTAACACCTGAAACCGACATTTATGTAGAACAGGCCACCAATCCGATGTTTGTTTGGCCAGAAGGCACCACCTTAGACGTTATTGTTAAAGCGGTGAACAGCCTAGGCGCTAGCCCAGACGATTTAATGGCGATATTACAAGCGCTTAATGAAGCTGGCTCGTTAGAAGCAGAACTTGTGGTTATTTAGCTACCGCTGAAATAATCGCACTAATTTAAATAAATAAAATGGCTGGCAGGTATGAGTAATTCACCCATTAACAAGCTAAATCAAACGATTGAACAGGGTCTTTACAGTGATCCTAAAACCGTTGAAGCAATTAAAGAAAACACTAATAAACTAGAGGGCTTACAGCAAGCGTCTAAGCAGTTTGAAACGCTATTTTTGCAAATGGTGTTAAAAAGCATGCGCTCTGCTGGTGACGCAATGAGCGACGAAGACTCGATTGTTTCAAGCAAACAAACCCGTATGTATCGAGATATGCACGACAGTCAGCTCACTATGGCTATGGCAAATACCGGCAATATCGGTATTGCCGACGCCATGGTTAAGCAGCTATCGCCGCTGGTTTCTTCAGCTGTAGAAACTGCGGCAAAGCCAGCTAACGTTGCCGCGATAAAAACTGAAAAGGTTACGGGGGAAAATAAAATTAATTCTGCCGACGAATTTAAGTCCTCGCCACAATTGGTCGCTGATAAAACCATAAGCCAATCTGCTTTTAGTCAGCCATTACTTACCATTAATGCGCTAAAAATTAAAAAGTAGTCGGAATTTTTAAAATTCTTTAACTACCACGTTTTGGAGAGAAAAATTAATGAGTATGTTAAGTAATGGCCTATCAGGGCTGAATGCTTCACAAATTGCCTTGAACGTGGTCAGTAATAATGTTGCCAATAGCAATGTTTCAGGTTTTACCCGTTTAGAAGCGTCTTTTAGTTCACGTACTGATAATGGTGCCGGCTGGTTAAATGCTGGCAACGGTGCACAAGTTGATAGCATCAGGCGTATAACCGACGATTATTTAAATAATAGTTTATGGCGCAGCACCTCATCAACCGCATATAACGGCGCATACAGTGAATACTTAATGGTGACCGAGCAGCTGGTTGCAAATGAAAATATTAGTATTTCTGCTGGCCTTGACGGTTTATTCAGCGCCTTTAATTCTGCCTCGGTTGAGCCAAGTTCAATTGCGCCACGACAGCTGGTTATTTCTTCTTCACAAGCCTTGTCAGACCGATTTAATTCGTTAGCAGCTAATTTAGATATTCAGCGTACCCAAATAGGTGAGCAGGCAGATGGCATGATCAGCCGCGCCAATACCTTGTTTGCCGAAGTGTCTAACCTAAATGGAAAAATTGTTGAAGGCATCGCCAATGGCGGTAATGTTGCTGCCTTGCAAGATCAACGTGATGAAACCATAAAAGCTTTATCTGAGTTAATCGAAGTCGATGTTACCCGCCAGCAAGACGGTTCAATGACTTTATCAATGAGCGGTGGTCAACCGTTAGTACTAGGCTCTAGCTACGCATCTTTATCAAGCTCAGGTGGTGGATATCAGGTTAATATTGCCGGACAATCTTTTGATTTTAATGGCGATATTGGCGGAAAAATGGGTGGTGTTTTATCTTATAGCAGCAATGTGCTTGATGTCACCGAAGCCAATTTAAATACCCTAGCGCAACAATTTGCTGACGATATTAATAATCAGTTTTCAGCAGGACAAGATATCAACAACCCGCCCGGCGCAGGTAAGCCACTATTTACTTACGACCCGCTTGACCCTGCCGGCTCAATTTCTGTCGCCGCCGGTTTACAGCCACAAGACTTAGCCTTTGGCGCAATTGGCGCAGGCCCAGGTGACAATAGCAATTTGAATACAGTTATCGCCTTAAAAGCAGTGCATTATGATACTTATAATGGCCTAACTGGCAAGCTAGCCATTGAAAGTAGCCAAGCCATTGCCGAATTACAAGCGAGTAAAAGTATTAGTGATAACGCCTTGGCGCAGCGTGACTCGGTAAGCGCAGTAAATTTAGATGAAGAAGCGATGTCGCTGATGAAATATCAGCAGTCTTATCAAGCGAACGCTAAAGTGGTTACCGCCGCCGACCAATTGTTCGACACCCTGTTATCAATGTTTTAATTGCGCCAGCACTGAGGAATTAATATGAGAGTTAGTACCAGTCAATTACAGCAATTGATGATGAATAGTTTACAGCGCGGCGCGGTTGATTTTTCAAAGGTTAGCCAGCAAATGGCCTCGGGCAAACGCATCTTAAAACCTTCAGACGATGCCATGGGCACCGTGCAATTAATGGCGTTGAAAAAAGAGCAAGCCAACTTATCGCAATATAATGCCAATATTGGCAATGCGCGCAGCCATTTAGGCAGTGCAGAAACTTATATGACCAGCTTCTCAGATACTATTTTACAACTGCGCGATTTAACCCTTAAAGCAGGTAACGGTAGTTATGGTTTGTCAGAGCGCCAAGCGCTTGCCAGTGAAATTTCTGCCTTGAAAGAAGCATTAATTGATACCGCCAATGCCAAAGGTAGTGACGGAAAATATCTATTTTCTGGCTCGCAAGTAAATACTGCGCCAGTATCTGCGGCGAATAGTTATCAAGGTGATAATTTAAGCCGAGAAGTAAATATTTCTGCTGGCGTACAAGTTTCAACCAATGTTGATATTGAAAATGTTTTGTTTACTAACAATAATTTATTGGACGATTTAGATGCCTTTATTTTGAGCTTAAATACCAATACTGGTGATATTGGCGCTGATGTAACGGCTATGTTAAACAGTGTTGATATTAGCTTAGACGCTAACTTGGAATTAATTACCGACATTGGTTCTCGCATCAATGTATTAGACAATGTACTGGCGACAAACGACGACATTACCTTGTATAGCAAAACCTTACAGTTGAAATTAGAGTCACTAGATTATGCGCAGGCTTCAATGGAACTCACCCAAGCTGAGCTAGCTTTGCAAACCACGCAACTGGTTTACACTAAGGTTAATCAGATCAATTTATTTGGGCACATGTAATAAGTTCTTATGATTAAACTCACCAATCAAAACCTTGATGGCGTCAGTCAAAGCAGTACCTCGCATAAAGTTGCTGCAGCTGGCGTTAATAACATTAGCCGTATTGACGCTAGTGATAAAAAGTTAGCTAAAAATTCTGCTGGTCAGGTTAATGCTGAGCGGTTTGAACGTTGGGCTAATTGGGGCATAGTGCAGCAAAAAAATGCTCAGGCGCAAAGTGCTGAACGCAGCTTAATGAGTGTTTATCGCGAATTGGTGACCATCAATCGTGCAGTGTCATCTCAGGTAAAAAATCCACAACAAATTTCCGACAGCCTTAAACAATTGCAGCACAATATTAGTGACGACTTAAGTAGTAATTTACAGCCAAAAGTATTGTCAAACCAAGCTGAGCAAAGTCAATTTGTTTTAAATACCGTCGACTTGTTTTCAGTTAAACCGGCTGAAACCATTAGCATGGTATTACCGACGGCAGGCAAATCAGTGAGCTTTCATTTACCAGAAGGTGCTTCAAATAAAGAAGTAGTGGGCATTGTCGCTAAAGCGTTAGCACCGCTACATATTGGCGTAGCAGCACATGCGGATAAACAGCTGGTATTATCAATTAAGTCTGGCCAAAGTCGACAATTAGCTGAGCCAGTACTTTTTTCTGGCGAAGGTATTCGCATTCCCGCAGGCAATCCCGTGCCAGTGCAATTGCAGGCGCAACAGCATCAATTAACTGAGTTGGCGCAGAACATCGAAAATAATAAAACTGACGAAATTAAAAGCCAAATAGCCACTATGCAAAACGAGGTTAAACGTAGCATTGCTACTTTACGTTATGTTATCAGCAAAGTTGGTCAAGAAACTAAGCAGCTTACTGTTAATGCCAATATTGATAACGTGCAAACGCAGTTAAGCCAGGCCTTACAACAAGGTGATTTTGGCAGCCGTTTAACCGGCCTACTTGCTCAAGCTAACATTTCTCGCGACACCACCGTTTCTTTATTGAAAAATCATACTTAACCTTAAACCGATTTTACTTGGTAGCTGACCTTCAGCTACCCAATAACTAATAATTCAAAATCTTTTCAAAAATATTTAAGCATTTCGTCAAATCAAGCTTCCTATCATTTTATAAGTTAGCGCAGGGGGAAAAGTTCTGAATGGGCTGGTATCCCATGTTTAGTCGCTGTTAAGCAAGTTTGTAGCGAATGTTAACCAAGAAATAAGTAAAAAAGTGAAAATAAACTAAAAAGACATTTAAGTTAATTTTATCTCTGGTCGCTTAATTATAGGGCAGCATAAATCATAGTTATATTCCCAACCATTTGAATTAACTATAATTTAATAATTAAAAGTACTTAGGTACAGTAGGAGAATAACCAATGTCTTTATCAATACATACTAACTATTCATCATTAGTTACACAAAACCAACTAGGTAAAACTAACAGCATGTTATCAAGCGCGATGGAGCGTTTAGGTACTGGCTTACGTATTAACTCAGCAGCAGATGACGCTGCAGGTTTACAAATTGCGGTACGTTTACAATCACAAGCTAACGGCTTAAAAACAGCAATGCGTAACTCTCAAGACGGCATTTCAATGTTACAAACTGCTGAAGGTGCTTTTGATGAGGTGACTAATATTGGTCACCGTATGAAAGACCTTGCTACACAAGCAGCGAATGACACGAATGGCACAGAAGAACGTGCTGCAATGCAAGCTGAATTTGACCAATTATCAGCAGAATTAACCAGCATTATGGCCAATACTGAATATGGTTCAGGTAACAAGTTATTATCTGGTGGTAAATTTGCTAGTGCAGTAACTTTACAAGTAGGTGCTTCTTCAAGTGAGCAACTAGTTATTGATGTTACAGCTAATATTACTGCTGTTGAAACTGCAATCACAGCGATTACAGCTGGAGATTTATCTACTTCAGCAGGTGCAACTGCGGCAATGGATTTAGCTGATACCCTAATTTCAGATGTGGGTACAACCCGTGGTGAGTTTGGTGCCAACATCAACCGTCTTGACCATACCATCAATAACTTAGGCAATATGGATCAAAACATTGAGCTTTCTAAAGGTCGTATTATGGATGCTGACTTTGCTTCTGAGTCTTCAAACATGACTAAAAACCAAATGTTAATGCAATCTGGTATGTCTGTACTTAGCAATGCCAACCAAATTAGTGGCATGGTAACTAGCTTACTTCGTTAATTTTAACGACGAGCTAAACAGCAAGTAATAGGTGTTAATGAATATCCCCTTATTCGTTAGCACCTCTTTAGTTAAGCTTTTCAGCAAGAGTGTTCAGAGCTTAACTAAAGAGGTTTTTTAAATAACCAGCCATTTAAACTCAATAAATGAAGCCAAGTTATCGGCTAGTAAAAGGTGATGACATGATAGATCCAGCAACATTCGCTTCCCAGCTTGTTTCCGCCGAACGCTCAGGTTTAGATTACCAATTCAGATTACAAACCAATCTTGCCCAAGCAAAAATTGACGCCTATAAAGCTATTGATACTAAAGCGGAAGCTTTCTCAGCAGTGCTTGAAGGCTTAAGCGATGGCAGCAGTTTAAATTCAACACAGGCAACCTTTTCACAAGAAGGTGCGGTAAAAGTGAATAGCAGTGCTGGCGCTGCCGAGGGTAATTACACTATTGAAGTGAGCCAGTTAGCGCAAGCGCATCGTGTTGGTTTAAGCTTTGCTGATGAAAGCTGGCAAGCACCAACCACAGGGGTTTTAGATCTAGGCGTGAATGGCAATAATATGTCGCTCGACTTAAGTACCTTGCCCGTTGGCGCCAGTTTAAATGACTTACGCGACGCTATTAATGGCTCTGCTGATAACCCCGGCATTAATGCCATAATTTTACAAACCGGAAGTGATGTTAAGTTAGTGCTAACCAGTGAAGAAACTGGCGCTGCCAATACTGTTTCAATGACCTTATTGGGCGGTGCAGGCGCAGCTTATGATGAATTGAATACGGCAATTTCTGGCCAAACTGAGTTAAGTACAGCGCAAGATGCATTATTTAAATTTAGTGGTGTTGATATTACTTCAAGCAGTAATACAGTAGAAAATATTATTGAAAATTTGAGTATTGAATTAACTCAAACCAATGCTGGCAGCCCAACGACACTAGAAATAGCCCGTGACGATGAAGCGATTGCTACAAGCTTAAAAAGCTTAGTTGATGCTTATAATGCCTTAGCTGAACAAACTAAAAGCGCAACCGTAAGTGCTGATGGTGAACGAGCTGCATTGGCAGGTGACGGCACCGCGCGCAACTTAACTAATTTATTACGTAATAGTTTTGCTAACTTACCTAACGGCAGCTATTTATCTGACTTAGGCTTATCGTTTGACCGCTACGGTAAACTCTCACTTGATAACGACGCGCTTAGCAGTTCATTGAATAATGATCCCAATATTCTTGAAAATGTTTTACTCGGTACTGGCGGCTTGGCCGAGTCATTAATAAATATTGTTGAACCGTTTCATGAAACTAAAGGTTTTCTGGACGCGAGAATGACAACTTTGAACAGCCAAGTTGACCGCATTAGCGACAAGGTTGAACAGCTTGATAAACGTATGGAAAATACATACCAGCGTTATTTATCGCAATTTACGCAAATGAACCAAATGCAGGCGCAAATGGAACAAACCGCGAGTTTGTTTAGCTTTTCCTAATCTTTAAACATTAATTTACAGCTGAAGTTAGCTATTAACGGCAATATAAAATAATAACTTGAGCGAGCTTACCGCAATAGCCTCAAACTTAATTAAAGTCGGGGCATGGAGAAACCAAATGCAGGAATTTGATGTTGGCTTAGCAGCCTATCAACAAAACAATACCCAAGCGCAAGCGGCTACCGCCGATCCACATAAATTAGTAGTTATGTTAATTGATGGTTTTTTAGATGAAATGGCGCGGGTGGAAGGCCATATGAAAGCTGACCGTTTTAAACATAAAGGTAAGTCGATTAGCAAGTGCATCGATATTTTGTCGGGTTTAGACTCAGCCTTAGATTTACAACAGGGTGGTCAAGTTGCTGACAACCTGCATAATTTATACGAATATTGCGCGCAAACTTTGTTTCAGGCTAGCGTCGACAATAACACCAGCAAGTTAGCTAGCATTACTCATGTAATGGAAGATTTAAGAGAAGGCTGGTTATTAATTGGTAGCAAAGCTAACTAATTTAATATCTAAAGAGCAGTTTTCAAAGACTGCATTCCTTTTTATTTTTACTGTTTTACCCGCATTTATTTCCTTCTAGGCTTATCGTTCTGCCAGCACATGGATTGTGCTTTTTTTTAGTAATACCCTCGCTTATTTTTAAACTACATATCACTACATTTAGAGCATGTTGGTACTGTTTTTTTAGCTTTTTTTTGCTGGTTACTCCATATAGCTTCTTGGATGATAGCGACTTTCCTTGAGCAAAATATTTGCTTCCGCAAAGAGGAAGTAGGGTTTCCTTTTATTACTCGCTTACTTTATATCTTGCTGTTTTAGTTGGTTTTTATTGTTGGCTTAGGCTTTGCAAATAAACAGGTTACGGAAACATAATTATAAAAAACAGTTATGAAAAAACCTATTTATTGCTTGTCAGTTTATCGAAAAAAAATCGCTCAGTTAAATACCGCCTTACAAATGTCGGGGGATAACTTTCATCTGGGTACTGTCACTGAACTTAATAATCGTCTGACCGAGTTATTAGAACAAATCAATAAAAACGGCGAACTTCTAGCGCTGTTAGCACCTGAATTAAGAAGTTTGTATGCCTCGCATCAAGTGCTAATAAAAAACTGTGAGCATATGAGTGAGAAAATCAAAAAAAAGATGGATGACAGTCAGCAGAATAAGGAAGGAGTGCTTGCCTACCAAAGCGTAGGGGTACAAAGATAATGCTTGTTAATTCTGTTGCTAGCCCAGCGGCTAGCCAGTTGACTAGTAAGGCTGATAAAGCCAGTAGCAACAAACCTGCTCAAGCAGAGAGCGCCATGGAAGGTCAGCAAACAGCCGGTGCTGATTATCACGACGTGGCATCTGCGTTGGAAAATAATGCCACCGCGAATACAGTTAGTGAGCAAGATGTTGCCGAACAAGCGCTCAAGGAGCTTAAATTATCACTTGATATTTTAAGTACTAAAACCACTATTAGTGAACATTCGTACCTTGCGGACAAAGCAGGCAATGGCACGGCTGACAATGTTAACGTAGCCAATGTAGCTACTTATTTTGCAGATTTTTCTTCAACTCAGTTTGGACAAAATTCGCAAGGTGAAGCAAAAATAGCAGCGCTATCGTCAACACTTTCTAAACGAACAAGTTTACCAAATACCCAGTTAACGGCTGCGCAATTAGCCCAACAAAGCTTGGCGGCTAAGCCTGCTGTTGAAAACAGTCAAGGTGTTAGCCGAGCATTAGGCTCGTATATTAGTCAAAATTCAAGCCAATCTTTGAATCAGAGCCAAGCGCCGCAGTTGCAAGCGTTATTAGCCCAATCAACTTTGCAGGCAATGGCAAACACAGAGCAAGTTAACCCTACTAGCCAGAGCAAGTCATCAGTAGAAGCAGCCATTATGCGTACCGACGCAGGCATGGTTGACTTAAGTTTTAATGACCGTGTGCAAACCCAAGCCGGCCGTTATGAATGGTCAGCGGTGAAACTAGAAGCCCAGCAACAAAATTGGTCGAAGCAATTAGTCACGGTTTTACAAGACCGTATTCAAATGCAAGCCAGTCAACAAATTAAACAAGTGAATATTCGTTTAGACCCACCTGATCTTGGTCGCCTAGAAGTGAATATTAAAACCGATGGCGACCGCATTTCAGTGACCTTGGTTGCCAATAATAACGGTGTAAGAGACGCCTTACTCGACAGCAGCGGCCGACTTGGTGCTGGCCTTGAGCAACAGTTTGGTGGTGGGGTCGATGTTAATGTTTCTGACGATTCTTTAGAGGAACAATTAAAGGAAAGCGATGAAGAGGTCGCTTTATCTAATAACGAAGAAAGTCTTCACCAGCCATCAGTGATATCTACGCCGCTTAGTTGGCTAAATACCTTTGCTTAAAAGGAGTTACCGAGTTTGAATTCATCTAATAAAATTATCCCAATAACTTATCGCAAGTACTATATACAGGGCAGTGCTAAGGTTATTTTTCTCACCGTTGTCGCCACATTAGCTTTCATTGCCGGAGCCGTGGTGCTTGGCAAAAAAGAGCTTAAAGCTTTTTTATTAGCAGAAAGTACTCCTGGGATAATTGTCAGTGAAACGCCGAAATACTTAGCGTTAGAAAAATTTGTTATCAGCGTAGAAAGTGACACTGTAATTTATTACATGATGCTGGAAATATCGCTAGCGACTTCTAGTGATAAAAAACTAGCGGAATTAAATCATTATCTGCCGGTGATCAGAAATGCTTTTGTGAAGAACTTAAGTCATCGTGATTTTGAGGCAATGCGCGGTTATTTGAAAAATTTAACCTTATTGCAAACTGAACTACATAGCTCGGTAAAAGAAGTATTAGTTAAATATGATATCGCCGATGTGATCGACGATGTTTTGATCACCAAGCTCGTGATCCAATAGGAGCTTGATGTGGCGCAACCTCTTGCAGTAACTCAACCTCAAGCATTAATGCAACCGCATCATCAGGACGCTAGTGGCAATAATGAGCAAAACTTTGCTGCGCAGCAGTCTGCTTTTTCTGGTAAAGACGAAGAAAAATATCTGCTGCGATATTTATATTTAGTCAAACGCGTAGTAACGCATTTACGCAGCCAATTAAGCACTATTCATGCTTATGAAGATCTTATTCAAATAGGTTCGTTAGGCTTACTTGAAGCCATTCGGCGTTACGGTAGTGAACCTGACGCCGGCTTTGAAGGATACGCCTTTAAAAGAGTGCGCGGTGCGATTTTAGATGAATTAAGACGGCTTGACTGGCGTCCTCGGCAAGCTCGTCAGCAAGGCAATAAACTTAATCAACATCGACGGCAACTCACTAAAAAACTTGGTAGAGACGTTTCCAATGCTGAACTTGCCCAAGACATGGCTATTACCATTGCCCAACTCTTAGAAATGCAGTTAGACAGCGTTGCTGAAGAAATGTACAGCATGGACGAAATGTTAGAAAACGGCAGCAGTTTTGACGGAACAGACAGTACTTCGGGCTACGCCGATCTTAAGCAAAGTGTGATGCAAGCGTTAAGCAACCTGCCCGAGCGCGAGCAATTACTGCTGACCTTATATTATCAATACGAATTAAATATGAAAGAAATTGCCCTAACGCTCGACGTTACTGAATCAAGGGTGTGTCAACTGCATAAATTAGCGGTGAAACAATTAAAAGATCAGCTAGCTGATTTATTGTAAGGAAATTATTATGCAGAAATTTATTGGCTTAGGAATTGTAGTTTTATGTGTTTTTGGCGGTTTTGTTATGGCCAATGGCAGACTGTTATCGTTATGGCAACCCGCTGAATTAGTGATTATTATTGGGGCAGGTTTAGGCTCTATGGTTATCGCCAATTCTAGTCAGGTGTTATTAGCAATAAAAAGCCAAGTGGCCGCGTTATTTAAAAGCCAGCCAGCTCATAGTGAAGTCACCCAAGAGTTACTTTGTGTAATGCATGCCTTGCTAGAAAGCGTGCGTCAAAAAGGTTTGAAGTCACTTGATGAACATATTGAATTTTGGCAAGAAAGCTCACTTTTTCTGCAGTACAGCCATGTTCATTCTGATCTGGTGTTAATGAATTTTATTACCGACAATTTTAGAATGTTGTCGATGGGAAAAATTTCAGCCCACGAACTTGAGTCGTTATTAGAGCAAGAAATTGCCGCGATAGAAGAAGACATGCTTAAGCCGTCAAGCGCGTTGCATACCACAGGTGAAGCTATGCCAGGCTTTGGTATTTTAGCCGCGGTTATGGGCATTATTATTACCATGTCAAAACTTGACGGACCTTTGCTGTCGATTGGTTTACACGTGGGCGCAGCGCTAGTGGGCACCTTTATTGGTATTTTTCTTTGTTACTGTATTTTTGAGCCCTTAAGCCATGCCTTGGCCACCCGAGTAGATAAAAAAATAAGTTTGCTCGAATGTATTAAGTCTATTTTGGTTTCACACAGCACAGGTAAAACGCCACTTTTGGCGGTTGATGCCGGACGAAAACTGATTGATAAAGACGCCAAGCCGAGCTTTGTTGAAATGGAAGAATGGCTGAATAAGAAGGCAGCCTAATGAGCAGCAATATTATTGTAAAGCGTCATAAACAAAGACGTAGCAGACCAAAATCTACCGGTGCATGGAAAGTGGCATTTGCTGATTTCACCTTAGCAATGATGGCCTTTTTTATGGTGCTCTGGATTTTAGCCGTTTCCAATGTTGAAGAGCGTGAACAGTTTTCAGAAAACCTACGCACCTATTCAGTATTCGACGGTGAAAATAACCCCTTTGATTTAAGCAACAGCCCGCATCCGGTTGATTTTGGCCAAGACTTTTCAGTACTCGACAGCAAAAACCGCTTAGACCCTGAAGCGATAAGAAAATCCCATAAAACCGCGCGTTCACTAAATCAGCGCAGTGCCAATGAAAAAGGCGAAAACGGCTACAGTGACCAACCTCAGTTAAGCTCGCGCTTAAAAGGACAATTAGCCACGGTTGAAGAGCTCGCCTTGTTAGCGTCAGAAATGAAAGCGGCAGCTGACGCGGTTGGCGCGCACAAAAATATTGAAGTGGAAATAGTGCCGCAAGGTTTGCGTATTATCATCAAAGATAACGACAATACCCGCATGTTTAAACGCGGTAGCCCAGAAATGACTTACTTTTTTCAAGACGTACTGCGTTCATTAGCCCCGGTATTTGCTCGCATCGATAATCGCTTAATGATTTCTGGCCATACCGATGCCGCGCAATTTCACAATGCCGCGTTTACCAACTGGGAGCTGTCTAGTCAACGGGCCTTACAAGCCAGACAAATGCTTGAAATTGGCGGTATGCCAAAAAATAGAGTGGCGCAGGTAGTTGCTATGTCTGACACCGCTTTGCTAAATATAGAACAGCCCAGAGCTAGCAGTAATAGGCGCATTGAACTTTTACTGTTAACCGAAAAAGCTGAAACGGCTTTAACAGAATTATTTGGCCAGCAACAACCCAAAAATGAAATAAACAAAGCTATCGTTAAGGCCAAAGCAAACCTACCGATGATGCGCTCTGCGGTGATGTTAAACCAAGTGGTGGAGTAATATGTTGGCGAGTAAAAAAGCTGATAGCAATAATGAAAACAATGTTGACGTTAGCACTAATGCTAAGCAGCGTAAGTATTTACGTTGGCAATTTCAATCAAGTAATGTGCCTTTGGTTTTTCAAAGTCGTGGCGTACCAATAAAGCTTTACCGCCGGGTATTTCTTTACGACCAATATATTGGCAAAGGCATTATTAAAGATATTAGCCTTGCCGGAGCCGGTTTTATAAGTAGTAAGCCTCTACCGGAAATTGTCATCATTAAACTGCCTAATGGCGCCACGATAAAGTGTGCTAAACAACACCAGTTTCAGGTAAATGAATATCTAACTTTCTACGGTGTTAGCTGGGGCAAGTCGGTTTATCAAAGAATATTGCCGTTCTTAAAGAATTACAGCCGAAAAGCTTATCGCCCGAAAGATAAAAAATTGGCAGCACAATTTAGCGAAAAATAACTTTGTAGATCAATAAAAAGCATTCTTAACTAGTCTTAAGTTGCGTCTGTGTGGTTAAGTTTCTGTTTAGTTCTGATAAAAGCTTTATAATAATAAGTTATGCATTGCTCTTCATAATTATTGATAAGGCCAGATTAAATGAATACTAAAATATACAAGCGAGTGCTTTCGCTTACTGATAGCTTATTGTCGGCTGTTCAACAAAAAAATCAAAAGCGCTTTGATGGTTTTTATTTAGAGTTAAAGCAACTTTGTCAAGAGCATGAAAATACCGATAAAGACCATCCGGTACAGTGGGAAACGCTTGGCGATTTTACTGATGACTTACCATTAGCGATAACTATTTACCAACAAGCGCTAAAGAAAGCTGAAGCTATTAATTCTAAAGACTTCTGCTCATCTATTGGTTATTCCATTGCCGCTTTAAAAGTTGAGTTAGACGATAAAACAGGGGCTATTGAGTATTTAGAAAAAGCTAAAATCAGCTGTAATAAAATTGTTGATAAAGAATTGAAAGCTGAAATTCATGACTTGTTGGAAGAATTAAAGCGCTCGGTAGCTCAAACTAGCCCAGCAGTTGAAGCTAGCCCAAAAGTTGAAGCTAATGCTGAAGTTGAGCACAGCACGGAAACTAAAGCCAGCCCAGTAAATCCATATGCTGCAAGCCCATATCAAGACAATTAATAAAATCGCGGTTTGCTTAGGCGCGTTTTTTATCGTAATACTCGCTAATCTAATCAAGGGCTGATTAGGTTAGCGCCAATATTTAATTTTTAGCCCTAATATGGCCTTCATCTGGCTATTACTAACTTTAAGCCACAGCAGTCGTTTTATAACCCTTCTATAATTACACAAAGCTTAAACCTTGCTAGTAAACCTAAATTTACATACGTCTATCGTAAAAAAGCACTATGGTTATAGTAAAAGGGCGCATAACCATCTCTAATAACGCCATTAAACCTTCTATATATTTTAGTTTGAGGAAAAGACATGAGCTCACTATCTCAACTTGCACCAAGCAAGCTATGGCAATTATTTGAAAAAATTTGCAGTATTCCGCATCCATCAAAACATGAACAGCAAATTTCTGCCTGGATCCAGTCGTGGGCTACAGAGCTAGGTTTGTCGGTTAAAGAAGACAAAGTTGGCAACCTAATTATTAAAAAGCCAGCAACCGCAGGTATGGAAAGTCGTCCGGGCGTAATTTTACAAGCGCATATGGATATGGTGCCGCAAAAAAATGCAGATACTGATCATGACTTTTTAACTGACCCAATTAAACCTTATATTGTTACCGAAAGTGATGGTGATTGGGTAACTGCACAAAGCACCACTTTAGGCGCCGATAACGGCATTGGTTTATGTTCAGCTTTAGCTGTTTTGGCCAGCGATGATATTGCACATGGGCCATTAGAAGTATTAGTAACCATAGATGAAGAAGCAGGTATGACCGGCGCATTCGGTTTAGAAGCGGGTTGGTTAGACGGTGAAATTCTTATTAACACCGACTCTGAACAAGAAGGTGAAGTTTACATGGGCTGTGCTGGCGGTATTGACGGCCAAGCCACTTTTTCATTGGAATATGAACCGGTAGCAGAGGGTTACCAAGCATTTAACTTATCTATTTCTGGTCTTAAAGGTGGTCACTCTGGTGTTGATATTCATACCGGTCGAGCCAATGCCAATAAATTATTAGTACGCTTTTTATTAATGGCCAGTGAACAATTTGGCATTTGCTTAACCGAATTAAATGGTGGCAGTTTACGCAATGCTATCCCTCGTGAAGCTGATGCCAGCTTTGTTGTACCCAATGAGCAAGTAGCGCCATTAAAAGCGGCTTTAGCTGAACATTTAGCGACAATTCAAGCGAACCTAAGTGGTATTGAAACAGACATTGAGATGTTGCTAATTTCACCAGAAACCTTTGATAAACAGTGGACTGCAGATACTCAAAAAACCATTCTTAAAGCGCTTAATGCTTGCCCTAACGGCGTAATGCGGATGAGTGATGATATTGAAGGTATTGTGGAAAGCTCTTTGAATTTAGGGGTAATGCGCAGCAAAGGTAATAAATTTGTTGCCATGACTTTAATTCGCAGCTTACATGACGATGGCCGTTTAGAAACGCAAACCTCGGTACAATCTGTATTTGAACTTGCGGGTGCAAACATTGAGTTTTCTGGCGCGTATCCGGGTTGGAAACCAGACACTAGCTCGGCCGTAATGAAAACTGTGCGCGATACTTATCATCAGCTCTTTAATAAAACCCCTGAAATTATGGTGATTCATGCTGGTTTAGAATGTGGTTTATTTAAAACGGCCTACCCTAATTGGGACATGGTGTCATTTGGCCCAACAATTAAGTTTCCACATTCGCCAGATGAAAAAGTAAATATTGAAAGTGTTGAGCAATACTGGCAGCTTTTGATCGCTGTTCTTAAAAACATATAATTACCGAACACTTTGATCTTTAACGTTTAAATAGTTATGAGGTTGAGCATAGTTATGACTAGCTATTGCTCAACTGAAACAGCTATGTAATATTACACGTGTTAGACTGTAACAAAGGCGTTAAAACAATCCGCTTTACTATACATTCATTAAATACCGCACGACGTTAAGGGTAAACTTATGATTCAGCCAGAAAAAATAATAATAGCTGATGACCATCCTTTATTTAGGCAAGCCTTACTAGGTACATTAAAGTCTAAATTTACCGAAACCAACTGGTTAGAAGCACAAACAATTGCTGAGTTTGAACAGCTATTAGTTAATCATGACGACAGTGACTTAGTGCTACTTGATTTAAACATACCTGGTGCGCACGGTTTTAATACTCTAATACATGTTCGAAATCATTATCCGCATATGCCAGTAGTTATTGTTTCTGCTCATGAAGACCAAGACACAATTACTAAAGCAATGGAATTTGGTGCTGCCGGATTTGTGCCTAAATCAACCCCTATTGATCTTATTTTTATCGCCATTCAGCAAGTATTGTTAGGTAATGTTTGGGTGCCTGAAGATTTTCAAGCATTAGCCAACGACGATGAAAGTTCTGATATTGCCGAACGAGTTGCCAGCTTAACTCAGCAGCAATATAAAATTTTAATGATGTTCGCCCAAGGCATGCTAAACAAACAAATCGCTTACGATTTACATGTTTCAGAAGCCACCATTAAAGCTCACGCCACTGCTATTTTTCGTAAATTAAATGTTCGCAACCGCACCCAAGCGGTTATCGCGATTGGCCATTTAGATATTTCAGAGCCGAATTTTAATCAAAAGTAGTTGTAATAGTCGCTAGCATTCCCAGTACATTTCCTCAAAGGGATGAATTTGCTTTTTAATTAAAGGTGAGCCAGTATTGATCGGGTAATTCAGGATGTTTTATTATTAAAGGACTATGCGATATGCAACTTTGTAAATTAGCCATGTTTTTTTATCACCCCCCTCATAAAATACGGCGACAGGCTGTACCACTACCTTTCTTAATAGTTCAACATTTTCAATGAGTTTACTTATTAATTTGCTGATGTTTTTGTTATAGTACTTTTTTATCAATTGCTTACATTCATTCTCAGCTTTTTAACTGAATGACTTAAATAAGTTAATTAGTCTAATTATTAAGTCAAAAAAGTTACGCTTTAACTAACCCGTATTTTCAATGAATTCCAAGGACTGATGCATATATCAATTGGAACTTCTACAAGACATAAGGAGTGATGTCATGGCTAAATTCACCTTAAAACAAAAGTTACAGTTCACTATTTTAGCGGCAATAGTTGCTTTGCTCGTAGTGATGTTTGGTGTGCGCATGATGGGCAAAGTCACTGGTTTTGCTTATTTTGAACGCAACCATATGCTTGCAGTAACCGAAATTAATTATAAATTGCAGCAACCGCAAGTACGTAAATCAGAATTGGTGCCATTAGGGCAAGATGCGATAAAGTGGGCAACCAATGTTTTAGACTCGGTATTCTGGGCTGAAGTGCAATTATTCCATTTATTTGGTTATGGCGAGCTGGTTGATTTAGCCACAGAAGATATTGTTCGCTTTGAAACTCAGTACCTACCTATTTTAGCTAAGGCCAATCAAGAATTCTTATCGACAGCAGAAATTGCCAAGCTCAATGAATTTATGGTGTGGCCGCTGGAAAAAAGTATTATTTTTGGCGAGCAACTGCGTGATGCCGCAGGCTTTGTTAAAAGCCTAGTGGTCTTTCTAGTTTTCTTATTTATTAGCACTGTGATCGGCCTGATATATATTACTTTGCGCTCTTCAATTCCTCCTTTAGAAAAAACTACCGAAGTTGCGCGCAATATTGCCCAAGGCAACTTGTCTATCGATTTAAGCCACCCAAGCTTAGAGCAGTCTACTATTGGCATGGTGGCGAGTTTACGAAATATGGTGGCTGAAGTTGGCCAAGTGATGACCGAGCTTTCAGCGGCAGCGCAACAAAATTCCGATGTTTCAGAAACAACCTTAAAAGGGGTAACTCAGCAAATATCAGAAGTTGAACAGCTGGTGCATTCCATACGCGAAATGAGTGAATCTATTGGCTCTATAGCAACGGCTTCAGCAACCGCGAATCAAGCGGTGCAAGAAAGCGCTACTTTGGTAGAGCAAGGGCGAAGTTCGGTTGGCGAGTCAATGCATTCTATTGAAAAGTTAGCAGATGAGGTGGCCTCTTCAGCTAAAGCGATTGAGCGTATTGAAGCCGATAGTGAAAGCATCAGCTCAGTGGTTAGCATTATTACCGCAATAACCGAGCAAACTAATTTATTAGCATTAAATGCAGCGATTGAAGCGGCACGGGCAGGAGAGCATGGCCGAGGTTTTGCAGTTGTTGCTGATGAAGTAAGAACACTGGCACAGCGTACCCAAAGTTCAACCGAAGAAATTCAAGAGATGATCACCAAGCTGCGCGGTAATACCAACACCGCGGTAGAAACTATGCAGCAATGCCAAGAAATGGCGCATTTGAGTGTTAACGATACTAAGCAAGTAGAGAAGGTGTTTGTTGATTTCTCTGATTCAATTGCGAATATTATGGCAATGAACGAACAAATAGCCAGCGCAGCAGAAGAGCAGAGCATGGTTACTCATGGTATTAATAATAATGCTGAAAGCATTAACGATATTGCCAATACCACCTCATTAGGGGCGAGATCTACCTCAGAGTCTGGCAATCATTTAATTTCCTTAATGACACGTTTGCAGCAAAGCGTAGGTAAGTTTGACCTTGGCTAGCAAGCAACATAAATAATATAAGCAACGCAAGTAAACATAACTAACGTAAATAAAATAATAAAAATAACCCGCAAGGAGCAGGGCATGAGTAATACCATAGCTTTATCAATGAAAGAGCAAAACGGCAAAACTAAGTTGAGCTTGCCGCAGCAAGACGGTGAAAACAAAGAGCAACGTTTAAAGTCGTTGGAAAAAACACGAGCAGAATATGCGTTTTCACTAACTTATAACGGCCAAATAGCCACCATTAATAAGTTACCGAAACAAGAAAAGCCTACCTTAAAATATAACTTAAAGTTGGCGGCTAATATGGCTGGCACGGTAACCAGCTTACCGGGATTAGCTAAACGCTATTTCAAATTTTCAGTACTAAAGCGTCCGTTTAAAAAATACAGTGATTATCTTTTTTTCAAACGTGCGCCGTTTCCAAATATACAAATGCGTGATAATTTTTGGGACAACCAATATTTAGGTTATCAACGCCTTGCTGGTATGAATCCGGTGGTTATTGAAGGTATTAATCCGGCTAATCCGTTGCCTGAAACCTTTCAAATAACGGCTGAAATGGTTGGTATGAATGCCAGTGAGTTTTCTGTAGCTTTAGCCGATGATCGCTTTTATGTCACTAACTATGGCATGTTAAAAGAGTTGCTCGATAATCCCGGAACAGTACAAGGTTTACGTAAATATGTAACTCCCGCTATCGCTTTATACTGCCTAAATAGTGAAGGCCAGTTAGACATTAAAGCGGTACAATTTGATGTTTCCGAAAATACCAGTGCTGAAAACCCCATTATTACCCCTGAAGATGCTCGCTGGAAATCAGCGCGAGCGGTTATACAGGCGGCTGATGGTACTCATCAAGAATTATGGACTCATGCCACCCGAATTCATTATGTGCTTGAATCAATTATTATGGTTAGCCATAGGCAGCTAAGTGAGCAGCATCCGCTGTTTGCCTTACTTGCACCGCATTTAAAATTCACCTTAAGCGTTAACGTAAACCCATTATTTGAGCCTGCGCCTGATGGTTCAATTCCTGAATTCGGTAAAATGTTTGCTTGTGATAACGAAGCCTTAGTGAATTTTATGGGCAAAGGCATGAACGAATTTAGCTTTAAAGAATTCACTTTCCCTAATGATATTAAAAATCGCCATATGGGCAACCCTAACTTAGTTTATCCTTATCGAGATGACGGAAAGTTATGGTGGCAAGAAAGCCAAGAGTTTGCTTTTGACTACTTATCTCTTTATTACGCCAATGATGACGCGGTAATACAAGATTATGAATTGCAAGCGTGGGCGGCAGAGCTTGGCGGTGCAAAAAGCGAGAATAACTGTGGCTTAACCGACTTTCCTACCGCATTTACTAGCGTTAAACAGCTCGCTGAAATTGTGGGGCATATTCTTTTCATTACCACAGCTCATCACTCTGCGGTGCATTACCCGCAATATGAATGTGCTGGTTATCCGCCGAATATGCCATTTTCTTCTTATTTAGCGCCATTAACGTCTCCTGATGAATATCAAAGCGAAGAACAAATAGTGAAGTTTTTCCCGCGTTATAGCATGGCTTTTCAACAAGCGTTTATCTTTTATTTGACCAACTTTAAAGTGAATAAAGCTGGTCAATATGACTTAGATAAATTTGATGTTGAGGCGCAGCAATTAATTAAAAATCATCAGAAAAACTTGCTTAGTATTGGTGAGAAAATTGACAAAGCCAATGCTTATAGAAAATATCCTTACCCCTATATGCACCCTAACAACGTGCCTAATAGCGTGACTGTATAAACTAATTTAATTAAATATCAAGGAAGCGTATTAATGCAGAGCCTATGGCTACTGCATTTTTACCTGCAATCCAATAATAATAAAAAGCAAAATAATGGAGTTTTTAATGCTTGAACGAATAAAAAAAATTACCCGAAAACGTAGCTTTCATCTGCTATTAATTATCTTGGTACTGTTTTGGCTGATCAGCCTAACTACGCAATATAAAAGTATTGTTGAAACTTTATCAGCACCTGAATTGCCAGAACTACAGGTGAAAAATAATCAAGGAAAATGGTTAACCCAGCAATGGCTTGAGCAAAACTGGGGCAATAAAACTGATGACCCAAGTCAGGCCACCAAAAAATATCATCACTTAAGCCAAGGTACACGTACTTTACCCTTGCCTTATAATTGGATAATCAGCTTAGAGCAGCCAAGCCAGTCACCTTTTACCATGCTGTTTTCTAAGCAAGATAAGTTTGTTGATGAAGACTATATTTTACGTTTTGGTTTTATTCGTAGTAAGTCAGATCCCGATAATAACCCTGATGGCTTACCAATAGGTTTTGCCAAAACTTTTTCGCAAAATATTAAAGGCATTAGCCGTGAAACAGAAACTATCGGCTTAACCTGTGCTGCTTGTCATACCAGTCATTTTATTCATGGTGACGGTTTAAATGAGCCAGTTGAGTATATAGTGGAAGGTGGCCCAGCTACTACTGACTTAGGTTTACTGCAAAAAGCGCTAACTGCGGCGATTGGTCAAACGGTATTGTCGAGTAAAATACCGGTGTTTGATGGTCGTTTTGATCGCTTCGCGCGCAATGTTTTAGGTACGCAATATGGGCCAACTACCAAATTAGCTTTATCAAAAGAATTTCTGTCGGTGGTAGAAGCGCAACTCCAAGGTGGCGATGTTATTGAAGTTACCGAAGGGTTTAGTCGTTTAGATGCACTAAATCGTATTGGCAATGAGGTTTTTTCTGACAATATTGATCGCCCTGAAAACTATGCACCCATTGATGCACCAGTAAATTATCCACATATTTGGACCGCCCCTTGGTTTGATTGGGTGCAATATGACGCTTCAGTAATGGGGCCGTTAATTCGTAATGTGGGTGAAGCAATGGGAGTGAAAGCTTATCTTGATGTGAAATCACCTGCAAAAGATAATCGTTTCAGTTCCTCAATTCCAGTTGAAAATTTAGTGTGGATGGAAGAATTTTTAGCTGGCGAACAGCCTAATAAAGATCGCGGCTTTTCCGGTTTAAAAGAACCTAAATGGTTGCTGTCAAAAATAGACCATACGAAAGCAGATCAAGGCAAAGCCGTTTATCAAAAGCATTGCCAAGGTTGTCATTTACCTACGTTAACTAGTGCTGAAATTTGGGATGAAAAATATTTCGATAATATTGCCTGGAAAACGGGTGGCTTAGCAAATAAAACCAAAGAAAAGGTACTACAGCTAAACGTTATTCCGCTTAAGCAAATAGGTACTGATAATAAACAGGCGGGTGTGATGATAAATCGTACCGTTGATACTAGCGGCGCGGAAGTTGGAGCGGTTGACGAGCGTACTTATGGTTTGCAAATGGCGTCTAATATTTGTGTGCGCGACCCTAATGAAGTGGCTAAGCATAAAAATGTTGAAGCACTTTATCCTTTTGACGCGAATTATTACCAGAAAAAACCTTTAGAGCATAACGACTATTCACTTGTTGACCAATGGATATCAGACGGTGCCAATGTGCCGTTTGGTTATGCGTTAGCGTCAACGGTTGATAAAGCCATTGATGCTTGGTTTATTCGCTCTGGCGTTAATGACGCAAGCTTACAAGAGAAAATTAAAGGTGGTCGTCCTAATTGTATTCAGGCGGGTTGGGGTTATAAAGCGCGGCCATTAAATGGCGTGTGGGCAACAGCACCATTTTTACATAATGGTTCGGTAGCAACTATTCGCGACTTAATTTGTCCGAGCAATGACCAGCGCCCACGTTTTATTCAGTTAGGCAGTCTTAATTTTGATGCTGAAAATATTGGCATTAAGCAGCCAGATAATTATCAAGAACTCGCGCTAGAGTATTTTGAAAAGGGCTTACAGTATGACGATAAAGGCTACTTTATCCTCGACAGTAATATTGTTGGTAATCTAAATAGTGGTCATCACTTTTCTGAAAAGTACGATACTAATCAGCCTTATTGGCAGCAAGAAAGTGGGGTTATTGGTCCTAAAATTGAGCCGCAGCAATGTGATGCGTTATTGGAATATTTGAAAACGATTTAATTATTTAGGTATTTGTTTGATGAAAATAAAAAACGGTAACGACTAATTTAATTAGTAATTACCGTTTTTTGTCTTAAGAAAAGCTTTAAGTACTGTCTTATTGCTTATCTTAATTCTTATTTTCTTTTGCAGCTGATGAGCTATTTAGCTGCCAAACTTACTTTAGTATCTTTACTCATATTACGATTAACTAAGTCTTGAAAGCTTTTAGTTTTCTTAATACGTGCCATGCCTTCTGGCGAGAAGTTCTTTTTAGTGTAGTTAATTTTTGCTAGCAACGGATTGGTATAAATTTGTGTAACCGCGTCATAGGCAACCATGGTGGTTAACAGAGAACCGGTGATCGGGTAGCTTTTTGATTCTTCGGCAAATAAACCGACGGTTAATTCGACATTATCAACAGTTTTATATAAGGCCTTAAGTTTATCTTGTAAGCCCTTATCTGCAGTAAAGTCTGAAAATTTAGTTAATTTTTCCATACCAAATTGCACGCGATATTCGTTATAAGCTGGCAAACACCAGCTGCGGCCTTTTTCAATCATCACCCGTTCTATTGGTAACATAAAACCTGGTGCATTTTGCAAACATATTTTACCTGCTTGCTGTTTTGACGCGGCGGAAAAAATTGCGTCTAAACCTTGTGAACGTAACAAACCATAGTTGGCTACTAACGCCTCTTCACCGCCATTAAGCTCTAAACTATTGGGGATCAAACTATGCCAGCGATATAACAGGTTAAATTCTGCGGCGATCCATGGCGTGCGATACCATTTTTCTTTTTCGGCAAAGCTTGGGTCCATTTGCAATACTTTTAAACCAGCGATGTGATTAACATAATCTTCAATCACCAGCTTCATTAAAATCACGGTATTGTTAATGCGCGCGGTATGGAATAAACGGTCGTCATCCCATGTTGGGTAAGCTAGGCTGAGTTCGTCACAAATATTATTGTGTTCGCGCAAAAATAGCGTAGAAAAACAAATGTTACCTAAAATACTATTGCCACGTTCTAAGCCGGTTGCATAAAGGTTAATTTTTTTCTCTTCTTTAACCACATCAATTACTTTTTTACGAACATCCACATCTTTAATATAAGGTAGCTCGCGATACTTCTCTTTTACTTGCCATAGGCCATCGTCGCCTATTTCCCCTAACGAGTCGGGAAACTCTTCACCATTAATCATTTGGCTGGTTAATTTGCCCTTGTTGCCAGATCTAAGCATCAGCGCCACTTCTTCGTTCTTGCCATAAATTTGGGCAAGGTCGATATTGTGATTAGTGGTGGTTTTACGGCCATCATGAAAATCTGAACGGAAAAAGCCATCAGTAAACCATTGGGCAAAAAACATAAAAAATACGCTTGAACGGCCTTTTTTAAAGTTGTCGCCGCGAGAAAATAAATCGGTAACTTCACCAAAGGGAAAAGGTGAACCTTCGACAATTTCGTTTGAAGGTAACGACTTACAATACTCTTCACTGGCAGGGCGCATATGTAAATCAAAGTAGCGCTTATCGGTAACAGAATGCCAAGTTAAATATTGGCTCGGTGATTTTGTGCCAATAGGCGACCATAAACTAAAAGTATTAGGCCGAGGGTGGGTTGATGCTGATAAACGATTAGTGGCTACTTTGTTGACCAAACGGCCAACAGGGCTGGGTAAATGATTGTTCATCAAGTTAACCAACGAAGTGGTAATAGACATATTAAGTTCCTTTTAATTTTATAATTATTTTTAAATTGTTATCGGTTGATTTATATCACATTGCCGTTTGGCTGCGCAACCATGTTTTTTAATTAACATTCTGTATTAAAAGAATTTTTCACGATATTTTTGCGGCGATAGCAACAGCTGAGCAGAGCTAATATTAAACACTCATATCAGTTAATTAAAATAAATTCACTTTGTTTGTCAACCATTCTCATCGCTATGCGTTTTAGATACTAGCAAGCACAAATAATGCCCTTGGGCATACATAACAAAGCAATCGCTAGGAGCGTAACAATGGAAAGAGTCATGTTAAATAACACCGTATCTTCAAAAAATAATAAGGTTGGTCAATTTACGAAGTTTTCACTTTCATCAATTGTCATGGGATTAAGTTTGTCATTAACTGGTTGTGGTTCGGGTTCGTCGGGTGAAACCGAAATTGTCGCTGAACCTGCGCCAATCGTGGAAGAAGTGCCTGAAGATTCAGGTCAAGTTTTGATGGTATTACGTGATGATGAAGACGATTTTTTGTCTTACGATATTGATGTATTGTCTATCGACTTAGTACGTAAAGACGGTACGCAAGTAAGTGTAACGCCAGCAAGTGCGCGAGTTGATTTTATTCAATATGCTGACTTATCTGAATTATTTTCAATGAGTACTATACCAACGGGTGAATATACTGAAGTTGCGTTCAACTTAGATTATTCAACCGCCAGTATTGTTATTCAAGACGAACAGGGGCAAACCTATCAAGCAACGGCACAAAATGGCGAAGGTGAAACCCTAACAACTTACAGTTTATCGTTAATGCTTGCGGCAGATGATCCATTAGTGATCCGTAAAAATGAATTGGCAACAATAACACTCGACCTCGACTTAGCCAGCTCAAACCAAGTTTTATCATTTGACCCTGCAATAGTACAAGTTGACCCGTTTGTTAATGTCAGTATTAGCGCAGACGAAGCCCGTGAACATCGCGCCCGTGGTTTATTGCAAAGTGTTGATAGCGAAACCAATACCATAACGGTTGAAGTTAAACCTATGCGTAAAAAACAAGGAGAGTTTGGGCAATTAAATGTCGCCACTGACGAAGAAACCTTATTTGAAATTAATGGTGAAGTTATCGCCAATGTTGATGGTGTAACCACCTTGGCATTATTACCTATCGACAGCCCTTTTGTTGCTTACGGCAGTGTTGATGAAAACAAACAATTTACCGCCAATGAAATATTAGCTGGCAGCAGTGTTGAATGGGCAGGAAAAGACGGTTTTCGCGGCGTGGTTACAGCACGTACTGCCGACAGCATAACTGTTAGTGGTGTTGTGGTATCGCCAGAAGACCAACAAGCGGTTCATTCTCAAGCATTCACCTTAAGCCTTTCTGAAACTACGCAAATAACCGGTTTTAATGAACAAACGTTAAGTGCTGACAGCTTAAGCACTGGCCAAGCCATTAAGGCGATAGGTTTATTTGATGATGAGCTTAATTTTGATGCGGCTGACGGTATTGTACAAATTAAATTGTCAGAAGTTATTGGCCAAGTGGTACAAGTTGAGCCGCTAGTTATTGATGTTGCCAAAATGAATAGAAAACCGGTGATGACTTATGATTTTACCGGCACAGGCTTAACCCTAGAGCAAGACGCAGATCCAGACAACTATGAAGTTGCCCATAGTGTTTCCAGCGATAATATTAGTGAAAGTGATTGGTTAACGGTGAAAGGTCATGTCAGTGATTTTGGTCAAGCGCCTGCTGACTTTACTGCCAAAGCATTAATCAAAAAAGACCTGAGCGCAGCGCATAGCAACTTAAAAGTAAAATGGAACGAAGGAACCGACAGTGTTAGCGTTGACTCTGAAACTGGCAGTATTACTTGGTTGCTTGATGATGGTTCGCAAAAAATGACCATGCGTGGTGTGCCGGGCAACTTAGCTGAGCAAAACCCAGTAACGTCAATTAGCAGTGCTAGTGAAGATGGCCGTTTTGCCCTGAAACAGCAAGGTGAAAAAATTACTTACTTCGCGCTTTATAGCGACTTTATCGGCGAACTTTCATTACAAATAACCGCCGGTAAGCAAGTTAAGCAAATTACCAGTAAGGGCTTATATGATGGTGAAGCACAAGCTATAAAAGCAGTAGCTGTGAGCATTGTTTTACAGTAAGCTACTAAAAGTTTAGGGATTTTCCCTAGAGGCTGTTGGGTGTTACTTAGTCTTTAGTTACTGAGGTAATGGCAAACTCAACAGCCGATATTATTTACTTTTATGTTTAAAATATAAGGAGGTACGCTTGACCAGTTCTCTTGCTCAGTTTCTGGCTAGCGTGGAAAAAAAGGCATATACCATGGCGAACATCGCGACATTAAATCAGCAGGAAGCATTAGATATAGTGCAAGATGCCATGGAAAAATTGGTTAGAAATTACAGTAATAAAGAGCCGGCGCAATGGCCACCGTTATTTTATCGGATTCTGAATAACTGCATTATGGACTGGCATAGAAAAAAGAAATTTCGTAGCTTATTCTTCTTTTGGCAACAACAAGGCGACGAGCAAGAAAGTGCAGAGCAAGCAGAGTTTACGGGTTACCACGAACAAACGCCTGACGACTTATTGAGCAAGGCTGATGATATTAGCGACATGCTAGCGGTAATAGAAACCTTACCGGCCAAGCAGCAACAGTGTTTTTTATTACGTTGCTGGCAAGGTTTTTCAGTGGCGAAAACTGCAGACATCATGCAATGTAGCCAAGGTAGCGTAAAAACCCATTATTTTAGAGCGGTAACAAAATTGAAAGCACAGTTGGAGAACCTTAATGCCTAAGCCTATTGAGTCGCAAGCCAATGCCGCGCTAAATAAGCGTGTTGAACAAATTGACAGCAATATTGAACAGCAGCTTGCTGTTATTCGCCAGCAGGCACTTACTCAAACTTTAGCTCCAGAAAAACCTAAAGCTTGGTGGTTAACGGGAGCAACACTAGCCACGGCACTTTCAGCTTTATTAATCGCGGTTGTTTTGTTTCCACAATGGCAAGAAGCCAATATGCAAAATAGTATCACCACCATGCTAGCGCAAAATGAAATGGCTGAAGACCCAGAATTATTAGATGATATGGAATTTATTTATTGGTTATCGCAAGAACATGAACAAGCTTTATTATAGTAGTTTTGCTTTGCTGGTTAGCAGCCAAGTGATGGCGCAACCGAGCAAAGCCGAAGCTGAAAAATTAGCCCCCTTAAAAGCTGATTTTTTAACTTATATTGCCCAAATGGAAAAAGTTGACCAGCAGTGGTTAGACCCAATAGCGGTAGACAATTTAACAAGTGAAACCATGAGTAGTTCAAACAAAAAACAGCACAGTAACGATATGGCGAAAAGTGTAGAGCATAGCCAAAATAAAAAGCCAGATACGCTAAGCGAGCAACCACCAATGAACGATAAAGGAGTGCAATAATGTTTAAGAAAATTCTTTGTTTTTTTACTTTAATTTGTTGTTTCCAAACGCTTGCCGCTGATGTGGAAATAAAAACCTGGCAATCACTTAATAACGAGCAACAACAAGTATTAGCGGGTTTTGAAAAAAACTGGTCACAGTTACCACAAGACCAACAGCAGAAGCTGCTAAAAGGTGCTGATAAGTGGTTGTCGATGAATGGTAATGAACGTCAGCAAACCAGTAAAAACTTTAAGAAGTGGCAAAAACTTTCGCCAGAAAAACAGCAGCAGCTACGTGGAAAATATAAAGAATTTAAAAAGTTACCTGCCGATACTCAAAAGCAAATGCGTAGTACTTTTAAAGACTATAAAAACCTGTCAGCGGCGCAAAAGCAAAAGTTAAAAAATAAGTGGAAAAAATTAACGCCCGCGCAAAAGCAAAAGTTAAAAACGAAAATGAAGTTAAGAAGAAAGAAATAATTACGGGTTGTTATTGCTAAAGTCATGAGCGAATGTGAAGTCGCTCATATTTAATCTAACGCTTACAATTTTGAGTCTGACCTTCCCTTAAGTATTTAATAGCATCCGGCTTAAATATTCACAACAGATGACGAGCAAAGGTTGTTCTGGTTATTGAGCGACACTTCGATAAAAGTAGCGTTCGCAGAAGTGGTCATCTAAGCGCTTAATAAGCTGTGTAATGAATGCAACGACTAACACCGAAAACACTAACCGACCCCAGAAAATAGTGTAGAAATCAGCACCTATCAGCATGACAAGCAAGGTATCCTCTATCAGGCTATGAAGTAGGTTAAGCAGCATTATCGCGGTAAAAATATCTCGTGCAGCAATATGACCACGTTTCGCTTCACTAATTAATAGGCCTCCACCAAAAGATAAACCTAATGTAATACCGATAATGGTCAGGTTGGTGGCTTCTTTACTGATACCGAGTATTCGTAAGAAGGGTCTAAGTAATATTGCCATCAATTTCTCGATACCTAAAATTTTCAATACTTTAAGTGTAAATAATAGTGCAGTTATAACGACGAAAATTACGGCTAAGTTTTTGATTTGTTCGAGGCACCAACCCAAATAACTCGTGTCAGTTGAAATGTCACCCTGCCATAGCGTTACTGCTGGCTGGTTTAAAAAATCACCAAATTGATAGCTAATATTTAATAGCCAAGCAAGTAGCAAACTTCCCCCAATTCGAATAACAAGAGTAACGAAAAGGTTAACACCCGCTTTTTTAGCTATCGCGGCCTCAATGGGTAAAGAGTGAGCAAGCAGCATCATGCTACCTAGTATAGAAACCTGAGCCACCGAAAGTGGCATGTCTAGATTAATAAAAATAATTAGACCAGCGTATATGTTGGTTAACATAGTTGTCGCCCAAACTAAGCCGAGTTCGTTGGGTAAGCCCACAAATGCCATAACTGGGCTAAGCCACTCGCTTAATAACACTATTCCGCCCATTTCTTCTATAATTTTTATGAGAATGATAATGGGGATCATTATCTTGAAGAGGGTGAAGGTAACATCGAAAATATCTTGAGTTAGCTCCTTCAAAAATTTATAGACAACTTGCATTTATTTATTCCGTTTCACGTATTACATGGGATAATTTTACATGCTGATGATGTGTTACGATTTCTTTTTGTGGTGGTTTTGGTGTTTTAGATTTGCTATTTATAAGTAATAAAGAAATATAATTGCAGGTAATAGGGTAAATAAGAAATTATGAAAATAGATCGAATTGATAAGAAAATATTAGTCGCTCTACAAAAAAATAATCGTATTCCAAATCTTGAATTGGCGGAATTGGTTGGCTTATCTCCTCCTGCATGTTTGAAACGAGTAAAACGCCTAAGGGAAGAACGAGTTATCGTTGGAGATGTGTCTATCATCAATCCTGAATTAGCAGGTAATACCATGACCTTAATTGTATCTGTGGAAATGGAGCGAGATAGGGCAGACATTTATCAAGTATTCAAAAAGTCGATGTTGAAGGCTCCTGAAGTGACGCAGTGCTACCAAATTTCAGGCAGCTACGATTTTATGTTAGTGGTAACGGTGAAAAATACTCAGGATTATGAAGACTTTGTCAAACGTGTTTTGCATACAGATTTAAACATCCGTAAGTTTCATACCTCGGTATCTTGGAAAACAGTAAAATTTAGTACTGAGATTGATTTAGAAGAATAGCAATTAATCTAATAAGACATGCCTAGACGCTGTTAAAGTGAGGGGGTAGTCTTATTTGCTTTAAGCCTCAAATAAACGTTTGTTCTTCGCTCAAGGCAGGCATAACTTCATAGCTTAAAGATAGCGTGTAAACAGCTAGTTATATAAAACTCTATTTTTTTAATCTGCAAGATTAAGTGATGACTAATCCACCGAACAACTGAAGTTGTGTTTTCGCTAAAACTCCCAACCTAAACCAAGTGATAAATAGTTGTCGGTGCTGTCATCCGTGTAAATACGGTTAAATTGAAAATCGCATGACAGTTGCTCACTCAGTAATACCGTTAAAGAACTGCCCCAATAAAAAGAACTGTCGCTGGCGAAGGATTCGCGACTCTGGGCTTGCTCATCTGTTGCTGCTCTTCTGCCTATTTTAGTCGTTCTAAAATACACATCGTCACCCGCTGCGACCATGGCATAATTAACGCTTAGTGAAGGAATAAAAGCCACATCCCGCCACGACCATAAGGTTGCCCACGATGCTGAGGCCGCTAATAACCAACTCTGATTGGTATCACGAGTGCTCTCGTTTACATTGGTTTCTTTGCCACCTTTCCTTATTATAATGGTATCTTTTGTAAATCCAGCTTGCTGATCGATATAAGAAAGGGTGCCATCAATGCTTAGCCAAAAATTGTCAAAATCAACATCGCGGCTCAGCATTAACTCAAATGTAGATGAGTCGATATCCTCGTCATAATTGTAATATATTAGTCGCGGTGCATTTTCCCCAAGAGAAGAGAAATCAAAACTGATATCACTGTAAGCTATAGCTAGGGTGTAATTATCGAATAAATAATAGAGGTTAGCTTGGTAGCTTTTTTGCTGGGCATCACGTGAAAAGTTATTATCTGCGGTGTTACCTTGATGTTCAATGTGCTGAGTAGTAAAGCTGGCTGACCATTGTTCAGAAAAACTATGGCTAATATTTAGGCCATAACCTTGCATGTCGATTGCTTCACTTAGCTCATTAGGCAAGGGGACGGCTTGCTCAGTGTTGATGTATTCTACATTGACACTAACGGCAGAAACCGACAATGATAAACATGCAAGTAAGCCAGTTAAAATAACGCTGAGAAAGGTTCTACTCATGAATACAACAGTAACTTTTATATAGCTAATAATATGCCCATTGTTAAGAATAAGCGCTTAAAAAGCAATGGCTTCATTTGTCAGTAATACTGTCTGCTTTTGTTGTTATAAATAATTATCGTGTAAATGCTTGGCTAAAATAGCACTCATCATTGCACGTAAAGCTGCTGGTTTTACTAGTTTTCTCATAAAGCCAACATCTGCTTCTGCCGCTTTTATATCAATATCTACTTCGGTTGTTGCTGTGATCAAAATGGCTGGTAAATAGTGTTGGCATTGCTCACGTAAGTTAGCAATTAAGGTTAAGCCGTCTTCATTATTATTAAGTTGATAGTCGACTAATAATATTTTTATATTTTCTTTTTCATCATTAAATATTTTCTCAGCCGAGGCGTATGAATCAGCCGTTAGTACATTACAATGCCAAGCCGCTAATAACTCAACCATGCCAGCAAGCACATCGGGGTCGTTATCAATGCATAATACGGTAACGTCTCTAAAGCCGGTATTTATCATCGGCGTACTCGGTTTACTGGCAGTGCCAGCGGCGGCTTGTTTAAGTGCTAGGGTAAATTTGCAACCGTGGCCCGCTTTTGATTTTAGTGCTAATTCATGTTTGAGCAATTGCGCTAGGCTTTTAGTGATATTTAAACCAAGCCCTAAGCCTCGATTAGCTTGCGAACTTGGCGTGTCGAGTTGGGTAAATTGCTCAAATACTAAGCTTTGTTGCTCTTGTGGAATACCGGGACCATTGTCTAAGACCTGAATTTTTACTTGGCCATTAACCACACGGGCGCCTAATAAAACTTTACCGGGGCTGGCGTAGCGAAAAGCATTGCCAATTAAGTTTTGTAAAATGCGGCGTAATAAGCGCTTGTCTGATTTTATCCACGCCGAGCTCGCTATTACACGAAAATCGACTTCCGCTTCAACCGCTGAGGCGGAAAACTCTTGGGCTAAATTATCAAATAATTCTTTCACCGCAAAAGTGGTTATTTGCGGTTTAATATTGCCACTTTCAATGCGGGCAATCTCACCTAAATCAGCCAATAAGTCACTTGCAACTTTTAATGAATGATCGATATTATCGACTTGGCGTTTTTGCACTGAGTTCAAATTATTTTGGTCAGCCAAGGCCGAAGTAAACAGACGCGCTGCCTCTAAGGGCTGCATTAAATCATGGCTACAGGCTTTTAAATATTGGCTCTTTTTAACATGCGCTTGTTCTGCTTTTTTGCGGGCGCTGGCCAGTGCTTCATTGGCTTGTTCTAATTTTTGAGTACGTTCTTGTACTATGGTTTCTAAGTCTAAATTGGCTTCTTTTAATACTTGTTCTGCTTTCCTGTAGGCGGTAACGTCGGAAAACATCATCACAAAACCACCGTCAGGCAAGGGGTTGCCTTCAATGCGTATCGCTTGGCCATTGTCGTGTTGGCGCTCAGAAGAGTGCGGGCTACCTTTGCGTAAGTAAGACAAACGCTTATTTACTTGCTCGTTAACACTGCCAGAACCGCATAAACCACGTGTAGCGTTGTAACGAATTAAGCTTTCAACTGGGCAGCCAATATAAATAAGTTCTTCAGGATAATTAAAAAAATCGAGATATTTTTTATTCCATGCCACTAGTTTTAAATTACCGTCGACTACGGAAATTCCTTCACTGGCATTTTCTATTGCACTTTGTAATAAATTTTGGCTGTATTCTTGTCGTTGCGCCGAAGCATCTTCCACTAGCATGGCGAGTTCATCAAGGGCGATATCACGACCTTCTAAAGCAGATGAAAGCACTAAGCGCGCAGATGATGCTCCCATTACACTGGCTAAAGTATTTTCGGTATGTTCGATTAATAACTGGTTATAGGTATTATTGCCCACTTGCTTTTTAAGGGTTGAGCGTTGAAATAGCTCAAAACTGGCGCGAGATTTTTTATTACCGACAAAGCGTGAAACCAGCAACTCTAATTCTCGATAATCTATATGCTTAAATTTTTGTGAGGTTAATACTTTCGGTGATTGCCACTCTAAAAATATTGACGCTTGTACGCGTTCTTGCACACTTTGTCGGCTTATTTGCGATAAGGCCCACACCACAAAAACGTTGGCACTTAAACTTAATAAGGTTGCCATACTACTCGCGGGAATAAAGCCGTCGGTAAAGGGTTGAATGTATAAACCAAATTGCGGTAAAAAGTTAAATGTTAGCCATAACATAAAGCCAACCAATATGCCGCCGTAAACGCCGGTAAGGCTAGCTCTACGCCAATAAAAAGCCGCAATTAGTGCCGGAGTCAGTTGGGCAAAAGCGCCAAAAGCAATTTCACCAAGTGATGATAAAGTCTCTGATGAGAGCATTAGCGATACACCAAATCCCAAGCAAATAACAATTAAAACCAGTAGCTTACGAATAATTAATAAACGCGACCTAAAATTTTCATAATCTTTGTTACTTGAACGGTTACTGCGAAAAAGTAACGGGAAAACAATTTCATTACTGAGCATGGTACTTAGCGCTATGGCAGAAATAATAACCATTGAGCTTGCCGCAGAAATAGCTCCAAGGAAGGCCAGCAGGGTTAACCAAGTTTGCTGTTTTAAGCTCGGTAAAAACAGTACATAGGCATCAGAAGGTACGGTTTCGGCTAATAATAATTGTCCTGCTAAACCTAAAGGAATAGCAAATATGGCAAATACTAATAAATAAAGTGGAAATAATCGTCGGCTTAAATAGGTATGTTTTTCATCTTTTAACTCTACTACCATCACTTGGAATTGACGAGGTAATGACAAAAAAGCGGCCATGGCGATCACTAACATTGCCAGTAATGAGGCAATGCTAGGTAAGCTAAGTTGTTGTTCTAATTTTACGCTGGCATTGGTTTGTTGCCATAGGTCACCGGGTGAATCAAACAAGAAAAATACCACATAAATACCAACCGCTAAAAATGCAAAAAGTTTGACTAACGACTCAAACGCAATCGCGAGCATTACCCCTGGGTGGCGCTCAGTTACATTGATATTGCGAATGCCAAAAACGATGGTAAAGCCGGCTAATACTAAGCTTACCGCAAGACCTATGCGCCAACTGCCAAAGTTATGATCAGCTTGTAATTGGGTGAAGGAATAAACAATCGCTTTAAGCTGCAAGGCAATATAGGGCATGGTGCCAACTAAAGCGACCAAGGTAACAATAACGGCTAAATTGTGTGACTTTCCATAACGTGCCGCTAATAAATCGGCGATTGAGGTTAAATTGAGCTTTAAGCTAACGCGAATAATGCGTTGTATAAATGGCCAAGCAAATACAAACAGTAAAATTGGGCCTAAATATATCGGTAGGTGGGAAAGAATATTAGTGGCAGTTTGTCCGGTAGTTCCTAAAAAACTCCACGAAGTACAATAAACACCTAAGGTTAAAGCGTAAATAATCGACTGGTGTTGTTCAACAAATTTATTGCGGTATTTATCGCCAATATAGGCAATTAAAAATAATAAACAAATATAAAAAAAGCTTAATATTGCTAACTGCCAATTTGGAAACATAAATGTTCTCTTATTATAGTGTGAGTTAATTCCTTCAACTTCAGTGTATTTTAATAATTGTTAGTAAACCACTACAACTTTTTGTTTGTTAATAATGACTGTTTAAGACCCTTTTATTGTTCAATTTTTATTGGGTAGTTTGGGTATAAAACTCACTAATGTATTGGCCGCCTTTAATATTAGCGATTAAACGTAACTTATATTTGTCGCCTTTTTTTGGAATTAAACTGCGTAGCGCAGTTGGGCTTTGCCAATAATAAGGACTGTCGGTCATACCGAGTTGGTGGGTTGACACATTTTGTTCGGCGTCAACTAAAAATAAGGTGGCAGTATCTAATGGAAAAGTAGCATTTACTTTGGTGATACCAGCTTCGTCAAAAACATTCACTTCAAATTCCCCCGACTTTAAAATACAGCTTTGGTTAATAACATCACAATGTCCATAAGGTACAAGTTGGAAAACGCGCTGTTTTTGGGCTTGGTCTTCAATATAAAAGTCTGAGGCAATGTAGCCTCCTAGAATAAGGAAAGGGGCAACCATTAAAGCCATTTTAGTGTGTTTGTTCATAGGCATGTCACTCTTAGATCAAAATAAATATAGCTAGAAAGCTAATAATAAAGGCTAGACGGAATATCGGCTAGCCTTTAGTTTAACTTTTATGCTCAGATGGTTAGCGACAAATTTTATATTTGTCGCTTCACTAGACTAGTGATCGTGAGCTGCTGTAACACCGCCATGTGGTGTACGGAAGTTATCAACCATTTGCTGAATATGAGCAGGAGCTGGACCGGTTACTTTAAGTACAGCGAAAGCTACACCAAAGTTAACAAGCGCACCAACTGCACCAAATGCGTTAGGTGAAATACCTAGGAACCAATTTGGACCCATATCACCTAAGAAAGAAGTACCAGGGATAAACATAATGCCTTTATGTTGGAATACATAAAGCATAGTTACACCTATACCTGAACACATACCCCAAACAGCAGCGGTACCACTCATTTTCTTAGCAAATATACCCATCATTAGTGCAGGGAATATTGATGACGCTGCCAAACCAAAGGCGAGCGCTACCGTCCCTGCGGCAAATCCAGGCGGATTTAAACCGAGGTAACCTGCAACGATAATTGAAATGGTCATAACAATTCGACCAGCCAGTAGCTCATTCTTCTCTGACAAGTCAGGTGTCAGTACCCCTTTCATTAAATCATGGGATATCGAGGACGATATGGCGAGCAATAAACCGGCTGCAGTTGACAGTGCTGCGGCTAAACCACCAGCTGCTACTAAAGCAATAACCCAGTTAGGTAAATTCGCAATTGCAGGGTTAGCAAGTACCATAATGTCACGGTCAACTTTTACCATTTCATTGGTTGCTTTATCTGCAGTGTATTGAACTTTTCCGTCACCATTTTTGTCTTCAAATTTCAATAAACCGGTTTTTTCCCAGTCTTTGAACCATTGTGGACGTTCAGCATACTCAAGGTTTTGACCTGCCGCTGGTTCAATAGTATTCATCAGGTTAAAACGAGCCATAGCACCAACTGCTGGAGCAACGGTATATAATAACGCGATGAAAACTAACGCATAACCTGCTGACTGACGTGCTGCTTTAACTGAAGGAACCGTGAAGAAACGCATGATTACATGAGGTAAACCGGCAGTACCGATCATTAACGACATAGTGTATGCGAACATGTTTAATGTGCCGCCCATGTTGTCGGTGGTATATTCTTTAAAGCCTAATTCAGTAACAACTGTATCTAATTTATCAAGCAGATAAACACCACTACCGTCAGCTAAAGTAGAACCTAAGCCTAATTGTGGAATTGGGTTACCGGTTAATTGTAATGAAATGAATATTGCCGGAATGGTATAAGCAAAAATTAATACACAGTACTGTGCGATCTGTGTGTAAGTAATGCCTTTCATACCACCAAGTACCGCGTATACCCAAACTACAAACATACCGATATATAAACCGTTATCATATTCAACTTCTAGGAAGCGAGAGAATGCCACACCCACACCTTTCATTTGACCAATGATATAAGTTAATGACGCGATAATTAAACAAATAACTGCAACAATACGCGCTGTTTTTGAGTAATAACGATCAGAGATAAACTCAGGGACTGTGAACTTACCGTGCTTACGCATATAAGGTGCTAAGAGCATTGCCAGTAGTACATAACCACCAGTCCAACCCATTAAAAATACTGAGCCACCGTAGCCTAAGAAAGCAATTAAACCCGCCATGGAAATGAACGATGCAGCACTCATCCAGTCAGCACCAATCGCCATACCGTTTTGCATTGGTGTAACACCACCACCAGCAACGTAAAATTCACTTGTTGAACCAGCACGAGCCCACCAGGCTATGCCAAAGTAAACCGCGAACGAGCCAAAAACGGCAATATAAGTATAAAGTTTTAACTCATCCATTATGACTCCTCCACATCGTATTTTTTATCAAGTGCGTTCATTTTGGCGGTATACCAAAAAATTAAACCCACAAATGTGTAAATTGAACCTTGCTGTGCAAACCAGAAACCTAGTTTGTACCCACCGAGACGAATTGCATTTAATGGTTCTACCAGAAGTAAACCCAGACCAAATGAAACTACGAACCAGATAGCAAGACAGATAAATATTAATCGCAGATTTTCCTGCCAATATGTTGTTTTACCTTCCATTATCTTCTCCTAGCAATTGAGCGTTTATTTTTTGTTATACGCTTGATTTTTAGCTTGTTATGTTGAGAAAGGTTAAATATTCATTACTGATTTTTAATAAGGGAATCACTAAATTCAAAAATGAATACTCAACCTATCTGTACTACACACTAGCAATCTTTATTGAAAGGGAGTATTCAACTTTAGTCTAGATCGGTGTTATTTCGGTTGACTTAAATTGCGCAACTACCTAAAACATTAATGACAAATTAACTTAGGATTATTCAATGGATACGGCATTATCGGAAATTTGCGCATTTATACAGGCGATTCCTCCTTTTGATCTACTCGACGATAATGCGCTGGAAAGTGTCGTTAAAGAAATCAATATATGTTACTTACGCAATCAAGAAAACTTGCCGCCAGATGAGTTCGCCGCGCAAACGTTATTTATTTTAAGGAAAGGTGCACTGAGCTATTACTCAGCGGAAGATGAGTTGTTAGGTATGTATGGTGAAGGTGATATTTGTAGTATTTATTGCCACGAAAAAAACACCATGAATATTCGGGTTCGCACCCATGAAGACACCTTGTTATATGCAATATCGTATCCTGTATTGCAAGATATTTTGCAAGACTTTCCTGATGTTATAGCCTTTTTTGATAATAGTGCTGAGCAACGCTTACAAAAGAAAATGGCCAGTGTGAATGAAGAAGCAATTATTTCTTCATCACTCATAAATACGTCAATTACCGCGTTTTATCATACGCCTGTGGCCAGTATTGACTATAAAAGTACCATTCAAGCCGCCGCAATTAAAATGACTGATCTCGGTTATTCTTGCTTAGTGGTGTTAAATGGGGATGAAAGTGTTGGCATAGTCACCGATAAAGACATCCGTCGCCGCTGTGTTGCGCAAGGATTAGCAATTAGCCAACCGATCACCGATATCATTACAGATAATATCACCACCATAGATATCAGCAGTAACGCCTATGATGCCTTGATGATCATGACCAGCAAACATATTCACCATTTGCCAGTAACCAATCAAGGACGACTTGAAGGCATGGTTACGGTTACCGACTTAATGAATCATGAAGGACAAAATGCAGCGAATTTAACCAGTATTATTCATAAAGCTAATACGGTAGCAGATCTGGTCGAAATTAGTAAAATGCTACCTAAACTGCAAATTCGCATGGCTAAGCTGGGCACTACTGCCGACCATGTTGGTAAAAGCATTAGCGCGATCACTATGGCGTTTACTATTCGTTTAATTGAAATGGCAGAAAAATTATTAGGCCCAGCACCTGTACCTTATGCATGGCTAGCGGCAGGTTCACAAGCCCGCCAAGAGCAGTTTGCTCATTCTGATCAAGACAATGCTTTGATTATTTCTGACGAAATGCAGCCTGAGCATGATAAGTGGTTTTTTGACTTGGCCACTTTTGTTTCTGATGGCCTAGCAGCTTGTGGTTTTATTTATTGCCCTGGCGACATTATGGCAACCAATAGCAAATGGCGACAGCCGCAAAAAGTGTGGTGTGGTTATTTCGACAAATGGGTAAATACGCCAAGTCCGAAAGCGTTATTAAATGCTAGTGTTTTTTTTGATTTAAGTACTGTGCATGGTGACACATCGTTATTGGCGAGTGTACGCCAAGAAATGTTAGAAAAAACAAAACGTAGCACCTTGTTCATCGCTCACCTATCTAAAAATGCTCTAAACTTAAGGCCGCCGTTAGGTTTCTTCCGTGATTTTGTTTTAGTGCAAGACGGAGAAAATAAGAAAGTACTTGATTTAAAACACAATGGCATTGCGCCAATTGTCGATTTAGCTAGAATTTACGCCTTGGCTGAAGGGGTTGCAGTAACAAGTACTATTGAACGTTTACAACAAGTTGCGGGAACCCGTTCATTAACTAAAGCCTCGGCTGCTAATTTAATTGATGCTTATGAGTTTTTAGCTATGTTACGCATGCAGCACCAATCAAAACGTATGCAGAACAATAAAAAGCCGAATAACTTCTTATCGCCGAAAGCCTTATCTAAATTGGAAAGAGAGCACCTTAAAGACGCCTTTAAAGTGATCAAAACCATGCAAGATGCTAGGCAATCAGCTTATTAACGGCGCAACGGCGGTAACTATTTATGTTTTTTGACAGCTTATTTGGCTACGAAGCCAAAAGAAAACGCTTATTAAAAAAGGCGCCGGAAGGGGCGTTACGAGATTTTCTATCTGTTCCTTTTCCTGATAAAAAGCAGTTTTTTGTTGATACGCCAATTTTGTCGGTTGATTTTGAAACTACAGGTTTGCATGCCATTAACGACAAGCTGTTAAGTGTTGGTTTTGTTGATTTACATGCTAATCAAATACCACTAAAAAGCAGCTATCATGAAATTATTCGCAGTAAAGGACGATTAAAAGCAGATAATGTAACTATTCACCAAATTACCGACAGTCAAAAAGATCAGGGCGAGTCGCTACAGTTAGTGGTTGAGCAGTTATTAAAAGCCTTAACAGGCAAAGTAATGCTAGTGCATTTTGCTCGCATAGAGCGTGAATTTTTACAGCAAGCTTGCCTAGAATTATATGGCATGGCGCCAACTTTTCCGATGATAGATACCTTAATGGTGGCGAAAAAACGCTTAGATCATCGTGACGTTGCTTACGACCCGTCTACGTTGCGTTTATCAGCGCTACGAAATAAATATCAGCTGCCTGAACATTATGCCCATAATGCTTTAAATGATGCGATTGCTACCGCTGAATTATTAATGGCACAGGTGAGTAATATGCGTGAACCTATGCAAGTAAGGCTTGCTGATTTACTGCTTTAACAGCAGATAATAATTTCTACATAATTTTTTATGAAAGCTGAATACAAAAAAGCTAACGTTAGTTTATAAAACCAAGGTTAGCTTTTCTTATGTTGAATACCTTAAGGAAAACGGAATGTTAGGCGACAGTCGCGGCTTTTTTCAACATTAAGTAGAGTTGGTCTTTTAAATTTAAACGCTTTAATTTAACACCTTCTAAATACTCATCGGTGGTATTTTCAACACCTTGCTCAATACGGTGTACTTCGTGATCAAGCTCATGATAATTTTTAAATAACTTTGCAAAATAATTATCATTCATTTTTAAATGATGAATTTCATTATTGAACTCAGGGAACTCGTGGTGTAAATCATGTTTTTCTAATGGCATGTTAAAACTCCTAGGTCGCACAATTAATGCAAATATTGGTATAAGGTAAAACGTTTAAACGCTTAGGATCGATGGTTTCAGTACATTGGCTGCAAATGCCATATTGGTCATTGTCGAGTCGGTGTAAGGCTTCAACAACCTGCTGTAATTCTATTTTTGCTTCATGATGAATTTCATCAAGCACCTGATCATTTTCACTTTCGGTGGTTTGCTCGGCAAAGTCAGCAGAACGACCTTTCTTAAAGTCAGCTTCTATCGCTGAAATTCGTTGCTGCAGTTGTTGTTTCTTTTTGGTGAGTGCCGTCAAAATAGCATTGCTTTGCATTTTCTTTCCTTAATTTTATTGATTAAGTCAATGATGCTTCATGGCCGATAATTAAATGATTTCTCTACTTTATTACCTGCTCCACAATTTCATTCTATGCCTGTTAGATAAGAAAACTTTGATCTAGCTTAAAAAAAAATCTGAATATACTATATTTATTTTTAAGGGCTAAATAATCGAGAGTATTTATTATTTGTTGTTATTTTACAATTACTTACTGTTCGATTTTAAAGTTCTTTTCAATAGAATAAGTAAAAACACGCCTTTTTTTTACTGCTTTAGACTTAGGTCTAATTTTCAAGTGGTTAAAAAACGTCTACTTTATTAGATAACTTCATAAGCTATTACTCGTAAACGATAAAATAAGAAGTTGCTGAAACAAGTCAAAGAACTTGTTCAAAAAATATAATAATAAAAATAGCAATATCCATTAGCACACACGCAAGAAAGACAAAAGATAGCGTTATAAAACGCTACGAAAAAAGTATACAAAAATAATTTTAATAAAAAACAAGCCAAAAGGTATTGTGCGGTTTCTTGCGGCCAAAAAATGAGGATATAACATGATTACAACAAAGAAAGTACTATTAGCCGGCGGTTTAATGGCAATAACAAGTGCAGCGAATGCTGGTTATGAAATTAAAACCGGTGAAGACAGTAAGCTAATTTTTGGCGGCTACATAAAAGTAGATACCCGCTATGTTGACGGTAATATTCAAGCAACTGATTACTGGTATGGCAGTGGTACTAAGCTTGCTCAAGATGCTTCAAACTTTGGCATTGCAGCCAATGAAACTCGTATTAATACTAAATATATTCATGGTGACGTCACTGGTTTTATTGAAATGGACTTTTATGGTGATGCTGTTGCCGGTGGCGGTAACGAAGTTATTTCAAACTCGTCGCAACCACGTTTACGTCATGCTTTCATTAAGTATAAAAATATTTTAGTGGGCCAATACTGGACCACTTTCCAAAACACCAGTTCTTTAGCTGAATCTGCCGACTTTGGCGGCCCATTAGTGGCTTCTGCTTTTATTCGTCAAGGCCAAATTCGTTATACCAATGGTGGCTTACAACTAGCGATTGAAAACCCTGAAACATATGGCGGTAACCGTCCAACAGCAGGTTATCGTAATGATAGCGGCCCAGATGTTATAGCTAAATATACCTTCAAAGGTGACTGGGGTAATGTTTCTGTATCAGGTGTGGCACGCCAATTAGAGTCATTAACAGGTAATGAAGAAACTGCTATTGGTTACGGTGTTGCGGGTCGCATTAATACCTTTGGTAAAGATGATTTTCGTTTTCAACTGCACGGTGGTGAAGTGGGCCGTTATGTAGGTGTTGCTGCTATTACTGATATGGTCGGCGAAGAAGTAGAAGAATCAACTTCTATCATGGTGGCTTACCGCCATTTTTGGACTGATGATATGCGTAGTTCAGTATTTTACGGAAACACGGAAACTGACTACTCGGATAGAGATCGTACTCACTGGGGTGTTAACTTATTTAAAAACTACACTAAAGAGCTTTCTTTTGGTGTTGAGTTAGGTAACTTTGAAATGGCTGAACAAGACGCTGATTCAAATTACTTCCAGTTCTCTGCAAAATATGTGCTTTAGTAGCATTTTTGCATAACGCTCTTGCGTTAGTTGGCCTCCTATTCTGAGGCTGTTTTGGGGAAGCTTATGCTTCCCCTTTTTTATTCTCAGGATGTACGGTCAGACTTTATGCTCCTGCAAAGTCTAAGTACCTACATCCATGTAGGCAATGGCGCGGTTACATGGATGTAAAAGAGCGACGATGTACAGGAAGTACGGTCAGACTTTATGCTCCTGCAAAGTCTAAGTACCTGCATCCCTGTAGGCACCGACTTTTTTGCTCCTGTAAAGTCTAAGTACCTACATCCCTGTAGGCACCGACTTTTTGCTCCTGCAAAGTCTAAGTACCTGCATCCCTGTAGGCACCGACTTTTTTGCTCCTGCAAAGTCTTAGTACCTGCATCCCTGTAGGCACCGACTTTTTTGCTCCTGCAAAGTCTTAGTACCTACATCCCTGTAGGCACCGACTTTTTTGCTCCTGCATAGTCTTAGTACCTACATCCCTGTAGGCAATATCCTGATTGTGCTTTGTATGAAAAAATCACAAATTTAGACTAAAGCCGTATATAAAAAGGTAGTAAAAAAAACTAGCATACTTAGTAATTATAAATTTAGAATACAAGGTTAGACATTACGTTAACCGTTTAAGGGATATAGAATGGAAGAATTAAAAAGCTGTTATCCAGTTTCAGAAAAAGCTAAGGCTCATACTCATATTGATGCCGCTACTTACGATGCTATGTATAAGCAATCTATTGAACAGCCTGATGTTTTTTGGGGTGAGCAAGCGAAAGAATTTATTGATTGGTATCAACCTTGGGATAATGTAAGCAAAGTTGATTTAAAAAACTCTGAAATCAACTGGTTCTCTGGTGCTAAATTAAACGTAAGTTATAACTGTATTGACCGTCATTTAGCGACAAAAGCAAACGATACCGCGATTATTTTTGAAGGTGATGATCCAAGTGAAGATGCAAAAGTAACGTATCAAGAATTACATGATCATGTTTGTCGTTTAGCTAACTTATTAAAAGAACGCGGTGTTAAAAAAGGCGATCGCGTTTGTATTTATATGCCGATGATCGCTGAAGTCGGTTATGCAATGCTAGCCTGTGCTCGTATTGGCGCAATCCATTCGGTTGTTTTTGGTGGTTTTTCTACCGAGTCAATTAAAGCACGTGTTTTAGATGCTGACTGTAAAGTGATTATTACTGCGGATGAAAGCCTTCGTGGTGGCAAGCGCATTCCTTTAAAAGCCAATGTTGATGCTGCCGTTGCTGATTGTCCAAATGTTCACTCGGTGATTGTTGTTGCTCGTACTGGCGGTGATGTTGCTTGGAATGAAAAAACAGATATTAATTATGCTGAGGCAGTAGCTAAGCAGCCTGCAGTATGTGAACCTGAAATAATGGATGCTGAAGATCCATTATTTATTCTTTATACCTCAGGCTCTACTGGTACACCTAAGGGTGTTGTACATAGCTGTGGCGGATATATTTTATACGCCGCCATGACGCATAAGTATGTTTTTGATTATAAAGAAGGCGAAATATACTGGTGTACAGCCGACGCAGGTTGGATCACCGGTCACTCTTATATTTTCTACGGCCCATTAGCTAATGGTGCCACGACCTTAGTTTTTGAAGGTGTACCAACGTACCCTGATGCCGGTCGTTTTTGGCAAGTGTGTGAAAAACACCAAGTGAACGTATTTTACACCGCACCTACTGCCATTCGTGCATTAATGAGTGTTGGTGATGACTTGGTTAATCAATCTGATTTATCGTCATTACGCTTACTTGGTAGTGTTGGCGAGCCTATTAACCCAGAAGCTTGGCATTGGTATTATGAAGTTGTTGGTAAAAGTAATTGTCCAATTGTTGATACGTGGTGGCAAACAGAAACAGGCGGTATTTTAATAACCTCTCTTCCTGGCGCGGTTGATATGAAACCGGGCTGTGCAGGCAAGCCATTCTTTGGTGTGCAACCTGCTTTATTTGATAAAGACGGCAATAACCTAGAAGGTGAAAACCAAGGTCTATTAGTAATGACCGCTAGCTGGCCTGGACAACTACGTACGGTTTATGGCGACCATGATCGTTTTTATCAAACCTATTTAGGCCAATATCCAGGTAATTACTTTACCGGTGACGGTGCAAAACGTGATGAAGACGGATTTTATTGGATCACCGGTCGTGTGGATGACGTACTTAATGTATCAGGGCATCGCCTAGGTACTGCTGAAATAGAAAGTGCTTTAGTTTTACATCCAGACGTAGCAGAAGCTGCCGTAGTTGGTTATCCGCATGAAATTAAAGGCCAAGGCGTATATTGCTATGTAACCTTAATGGCTAACTCAACTGAAACTGATGAGTTAAACAAAGAACTTAAAGAGTTTGTAGCTAAAGAATTAGGTCGTTTTGCTAAACCTGACTATATTCAATGGGCGCCGGGATTACCAAAAACACGTTCAGGTAAAATTATGCGTCGTATTTTACGTAAAATTGCTGAAAACGACGTTGATAGTTTAGGTGATACCTCAACATTGGCCGACCCAAGTGTTGTTGAAAACTTAATTAGCCAACGCATAATACACGGCTCTTAGTCATTATTACATTCACCAAAAAAGCGCCTTAGGGCGCTTTTTTTATGTACAGGAAGTACGGTATGACACGATCGCATGGATGCGAATGAGTGTTGATGTACAGGATGTGATGTCAGACTTTTTGCTCCTGCAAAGTCTAAGTACCTGCATCCCTGTAGGCACCGACTTTTTTGCTCATGCAAAGTCTTAGTACCTACATCCATGTAGGCAATGGCGCGATCGCATGGATGCGAATGAGTGTCGATGTACAGGAAGCACGGTCAGAACTAATGTTTTAAATCGGCTAGCTCTATTTTATTTGGATTAAATCGGCTTACCCCAGTATTTTCATTAAGTTCTAAAATTCCTTTTTGTAATAACGATTCAATGGCTTTATTAATTGAGTTGCATAGCTTTATGCCATCTGCATCATTCTTGCAAACATAAAAGCTTTCTAAAATAGCGACTGGTTTGTTGAGGTCATAATGAATTTCATTGTCAGCATTATTTTGTTTTACCGCCATAACAGTGCCAGGATAACCACCTAAAACCCCACCAATACGTTTATTTAGCAGTAAATTAATATTGATAATGTCATTTTCTTGAAAGATAAGATTTAACTTGGGGTTAGATTTTATTTCTGCTCCATAAGAAAAGCCTTTAACGGCACCTAGTAGGCTGTTTTCAAAATCTGAAAGTTCAGTTAAATTCGAGCCTTTTAAGGTAAACAATATTATGCGCTTATAAAATATAGGCTTTGAAACTACATATTGCTGCTTGGTTTCTGGTAGGTTCTCCCATAACTCAGGAAAATAAACATCTAACTTTCCATCTTTAATACCTTGTCTTGCCCTGTTTAATGACAAAAGAGACAATTGTGAAGTTCTACTCATTTCCATGAATATTGCATTATTTAATTTATTAAATAGACCTGTTCCATCTGCTTTTATTAAGCCTGGTGTTAAATAACTCCCTATTTTTATAGGTTCTTTAATATCATCAACAGCCGCCAAAGTTATTGGCATAAAAATTATTTGCCAAACAGCTAATGCAATAATATTTGGAATTAACTTTATAAAGTGGGTCAGGTTTTTAGGCACATTTATATAATCCGCAGTGTTAACACATAATTAATAATTTCTAGTCGTCTTTTATTAGCTAAAGCAACGCCATATAACAAAGCTAGCAGTGTATCTTGGTCGCCACAACCTTTATCGCTACCGAATTAGTCATTTGAAAGGTAGTGCATATGAAACTGAATATTTAGTAGTATCGCAGACACCGACTTTTTGCTTCTGCAAAGTCTTAGTACTTACATCCCTGTAAGCACCGACTTTTTGCTCCTGCAAAGTCTTAGTACTTACATCCCTGTAAGCAAAAAAGGCCACATATGTGGCCTGCTAAAAACTAGCGAATCAGGAAGTAACTTTTCAATAAAATTAGCGTGCTGCTAGCTTGGTACTGTTATCAGTAAACTTAGATTTATTACGGGTTAATAAATAATTCATTCTTTCTGAGTTATTACCATATTGCTCAACAAAAGATAAAAAGGACTGCTGATTACATTGTACGTTTTCAATGATGTAGTTCTTAGATAAACGAGAATGTTTGATAGCAAATCGCATTGCAGCAATGTTGCCTTTAGCGGCAGTAAGACATAATTTTGTGGTAATGCTTTTGTCTGTGCCAACTAATTCGGCGGCATTTACTGCACTATCGGTAGTTAAAGTGAGTACAGTTGCAGTTAATAATGTGGTTAAAGTGTTCATAACAAGCTCCTTTGTTTTTGCTTGCTGATGATATTGCAACCGCAATGCCATAATTTAATTTCAATTAAATACAGTAGGTTAGCGTGGTTTAGATATTTGGTGAAATATTGAATGATGAAATTAACTCATGTAATTATTAATTTTGACCACATTTTAGTTAATTTGAAAATAAAAAAACCGACCATAAATGGTCGGCTGGAGAAATGCAAAAGTAGTGCTACTAAAATTTTAACGCTAGGGTTTACTATTTAGCTGAGCCTGCGTCCTGTAACAGGCTAGCTAAATAATAAGGTGGTTGTGCTTAATGTTTGCTAAGAGTATGACGCTCATATAAGCTCAACAATGTAAATGATAGTAATTCTCATTTGCATTGTAAAGAGGTTTTTAAAACTATTTCTTTAATTTAGCAAAAGCATCAGCGAAAGCGTTACCCATAACTGCATTATTTACTGGTTTTGGCTTATGTGTTTTGGCGGGTTTTCTATGTTGCCCTTGGCTGTTTTTAGCTTGGTTTTTTTGGTTCGCTTGCTTGCTTCTATCTTGAGTCTTTTGGCTATTATTTTGCGGCTTGTTGCTGCCCGGCTGTTCATCTAAACGCATAGTTAAGCTGATGCGTTTGCGCTGGGGCTCTACTTCAAGCACCTTCACTTTAACAATATCACCAGCTTTAACCACTTTGCGTGGGTCGTCAACAAAAGCATTGGTGAGTGATGAAATATGCACTAAACCGTCTTGATGCACACCAACATCAACAAAAGCGCCAAAGTTAGCGACATTCGAAATTACCCCTTCTAAAATCATGCCTACTTCAATGTCGGTAATTTTATTTACGCCAGCAGCGAAGGTGGCAGTTTTAAATTCAGGACGAGGATCGCGGCCCGGTTTTTCTAATTCACTGACAATATCGGTTAGGGTAATTTCACCAATACCTTCGCTTAATAATGCCGATTTATCTAGCTGCGCTAATGTTGCGCCATTGCCAATTAAAGCATCAATGTCACAATTAAGTTGTGCGATGATTTTTTCAATAACAGGGTAGGTTTCTGGATGAACCCCAGAATTGTCGAGCGGATTGCTACCTTGATTTATACGTAAAAAACCAGCGGCTTGTTCAAAAGCTTTTGGCCCTAAACGCGCTACTTTCTTTAATTCTTTACGGTTATTAAAACGCCCTTGCTCGTCACGATAATTAATAATATTTTGCGCCATGGTTTTGTTCAAACCAGAAACACGGGTTAATAATGCTGCTGAAGCGCTGTTTAAATCAACACCTACAGCATTTACACAATCTTCAATAACATCATCAAGGGTTTTACTTAACTGGCTTTGGCTAACATCGTGCTGATATTGGCCTACGCCTATGGCTTTCGGGTCAATTTTCACTAATTCGGCAAGTGGATCTTGTAAACGACGAGCAATAGAAACAGCGCCGCGAATGGAAACATCAAGATCTGGAAATTCATTAGCAGCTAATTCAGAGGCTGAATAAACTGAGGCGCCGGCTTCGCTGACAATCATTTTCTTTGGGTTAAGGTTTGGCGCTTGCTCGGTTAATAACTTTTGTACATCAGCAATTAAAGTATCACTTTCACGCGAGGCGGTACCGTTGCCAATGGCGATAAGTTCTACTTTATGTTGTTTGCATAAATTCACTAAGGTACGAACTGATTTGTCCCAATGGTTTTGGGGTGCATGCGGGAAAATAGTTGCGGTTTGTAGTAACTTTCCGGTGGCATCTACTATTGCTATTTTACAGCCAGTTCGTAAACCTGGATCTAAACCTAACGTAGTTTTAGCGCCGGCAGGAGCAGCCATTAATAAGTCGCTTAAATTAGTGGAGAATACTTTAATTGCTTCAATTTCTGACTGCTCACGTAATTGACCAAGCAACTCAGTTTCAAGTGACAGTCCTAGTTTGGTTTTCCATGCTAAACGCACAACTTTAGTCAAGAAAGGCGCAGCGGCTTGGCTGGACAGTCTTAAAGTAAAGTGTTCCATAATAATATCTTGAGCTGAGCAGTATTTGCTGTTGTCATTATTAGGGTCAACATCAATGGCTAACTGTAAACAGCTTTCGTTTCTACCACGAAACATTGCTAATGCGCGGTGTGACGGTACAGCGCTGAGTTTTTCACTATGCGAGAAATAGTCGCGATACTTTGCGCCTTCTTGCTCTTTGCCTTTAGCAACTTTACTGGTTAAGTGTGCTTGTTTCAGTAAATGACGACGTAATTTTTGCAATAGGTTAGCGTTTTCAGCAAAGCGCTCAATTAAAATTGAGCTAGCGCCATCAAGGGCAGCTTTGGTATCAGAAATGCCTTTTTCTGCACTTACAAATGCTTGAGCTTGTTCTTCAGGGTCAAGTAACCAATTATTAAATAACATGTTTGCTAATGGCGCTAAACCTGCTTCTGTCGCTATTTGGCCTTTGGTACGACGCTTAGGTTTAAAAGGTAGGTATAAATCTTCTAAACGGGTTTTGTTATCAGCTTGATTAATATCTTTTGCTAAGGCCGGCGTTAACTTACCTTGCTGTTCAATGCTATTTAAGATCAGCTGGCGACGGTCTGATAATTCACGTAAATAGGTTAAGCGCTGGGCTAAGTGTCGCAGGTGAGTATCGGTTAAGCCTTGGGTGACTTCTTTACGATAACGGGCAATAAATGGCACGGTAGCGCCGTCGTCAAGCAGGGTAATAGCAGCATTAACTTGAACAGTGTTAACTTGCAATTCATTGGCGATTTGCTCAGCAATTTGCGACATGTCGGTAATATTCCAAAAGATAAGGGAGAAAAAATCTGCGCATAGTATAACGTTAATCAATTTAAAATGCAGATACTAACCACGTGGCAGCTATTGTTAAATTAACGTGACATAATATGTCGACATTTGAAGATTTGCTGTTATATTAAATGAGTGCAAGATAAGCAAAACTTTTGGTTTTGCGTTAACAGGAGGTTATATGAGTTTATCGGATCCGGTCGCTATATGGTTGATTGCCGGTATTGTTTTAATGTTGGCAGAGCTCATTATTCCCGGTGGAATTGTGGTGTTTATTGGCCTAGGTGCTTTTCTTACTGGCGGCTTATTATTTGTTGGCATTATTGATACTTGGGTAAGTGCGTGGTTATTTTTCTTTATTGCTACCATGGTGCTTATTTTTGCATTTCGTGGTGTTACCCAGAAACTTGTTGGTGGCGATTCACATATTGCTAATACCGATGAAAACCTTGATATTTACGGAAAAACTGCCTTGGTGATTGAAACCATTGGCCCTGGCGAGAATCCCGGGCGCATCGAGTTTCAAGGTACGCAATGGCCAGCACTAGGCGACGGTCAAGAAATTCAAACCGGCAGCGAAGTTACCATTGTTTGCCATGAAAACATCTCACTTTTAGTTGAACCTAAAAAATAATTATAAAATGACGAGGGTTAATAGCCCTTAAATAACAAGGAAAGAAACTATGGCTGTATTTACCATTATTGTGCTGTTTGTATTTTTTATTATTTACAAATTGCTGTTAGTTGTGCCGATGCGCGAAGTTGCTGTTATTGAGCGTTTAGGGAAATTTCGTGCGGTATTAGCACCGGGGTTTCATTTTTTAATCCCATTTTTTGACCGCGTTGCTTATGCTCATGATACCCGCGAACAAGTACTAGATGTGCCGCCGCAAAGTTGTATTTCAAAAGATAACATTCAAATTGAAGTAGACGGTTTGGTTTACATTAAAGTGATGGACGGCAGCAAAGCTAGCTATGGCATTGAAGACTATCGCGTTGCCAGTGTTAACTTAGCGCAAACCACCATGCGCAGTGAAATAGGTAAGCTTAATTTAAGCCAAACTTTTTCTGAACGTGAAAAGCTTAATGAGGCGATTGTGCGTGAAATTGATGTTGCTTCCAACCCGTGGGGCATTAAAGTTTTACGCTATGAAATTAAAAACATTACCCCATCTGAACATGTGGTTCATACCCTTGAAAAACAAATGGAAGCGGAACGAAAAAAACGTGCTGAAATTACTTTAGCTACTGCTGATAAAGAAGCGCGTATTAATATCTCTGTTGGCCAACGTCAAGAAGCGATTAACTATTCGGAAGGCGAAAAAATAAAACGTATTAATGAGGCAAAAGGTAAAGCGCAAGAAATTGCTATTATCGCTGGTGCCAAAGCACAAGGCATGACCCGCATTACCAACGCGGTTAATACTGCGGGCGGACTCGACGCGATGAATATGCAACTTATGGAGCAATTCATTAAAGAAATGGGCGGCATTCTAGCCAATGCTGAAGTTTCTGTAATGCCAACCGAAATCGCGAAATTAGAAGGCTTTTTTACCGGTATGGAACAAGTAACCAAAACCGTTAATACCACTAAAACAGGAGCGAAATAATGCCTATTGAATTAAATGAAGATATGTTTGTATTAGGTGTTTGGGGTATTATTTTTCTTATATTTATCCTTAACTTATTCCGTTCTATTCGTTTAGTACCAACTAAATCAGCCTATATTGTTGAACGTTTAGGCAAATATCATTCAACTTTAGACGCTGGCTTTCATGCTTTAATCCCGTTTTTTGATAAAGTCGCCTACATTCACGACTTAAAAGAAGAGTCGATAGATGTTCCGCCGCAAGAATGTTTCTCGTGTGATGAAGTTAACATTACCGTTGATGGCGTAATTTATATCTCGATTGTTGACCCAGTAAAAGCCAGCTATGGCATTGTTGATTACCGTTTTGCTGCAATGCAACTTGCGCAAACTACCACCCGCTCGGTTATTGGTACTTTAGACCTTGATCGCACTTTTGAAGAGCGTGATTTGATCAGCGCGAAAGTGGTTGATGTCTTAGACCAAGCGGGCGAAATTTGGGGTATTCGTGTACATCGTTATGAAATTAAAAACTTGTCACCGCCTTATACGGTAAAAAATGCCATGGAAATGCAAGTAAATGCCGAGCGTGAACGTCGTGCAGTTTTAGCCAAAAGTGAAGGTGACAAACAAGCAAAAATTAATCGTTCTGAAGGGGTGAAAATGGAAATGATCAACCACTCAGAAGGTGAAATGCAAAAGCAAATTAATGAAGCTGAAGGTAAAGCTGAAGAAATTCTAACGATTGCTAATGCAACGGCTGAATCTATTGAAAAGCTCGCAGAAGTTATTGAAGCCCCTGGCGGTGAAAATGCCTTAAAAATGCAATTAGGTGAACAATATTTACGCCAACTTAGAGGCCTAAACAAAGAAGGTACTAAAATTGTATTACCGGGCAATATGGCAGACTTTGATCACTGGATTAAAAATATTGGTTTAGTGAAGTAATAAAAGTCAGGCTTCATCTAGGCTAAAATAATTTATAAAAGGCCAGTGCGAGTTAACTCGTACTGGCCTTTTTTGTTATGTTTTATAAGTGTTTATTGGCAATACCCTCTGTACATGCTCATATTAAATATTGCATAATTGTTGAGCAAAACAGGCAAGGATGCTGACTATTCCTTTAGCCTATTTTTAATAAAAATAACAACAAGGGATATCATGAAAAAACTTACCTCACTTTCATTGCTAACATGTTTAACAATATCACCATGGGCTAGCGCTCAATTACCACTAGAAAGTCATTTATATGAAGATGAAAATAAAGGCTTAGTGCGAGTTAATTTAGCTGGCAATAGTCTTTCTGAGCAACAACAAGCAGAAGTAAATGCGCTAGATAAAAGAATAACTCACTATATTGAGCAGGCAAGCATTAATAAAAATGTGCAAGACTGTGTAGGTATTGTCCGTTTAGATGGCCAAGACAACCTTTCAAGCGCATGTCAGGATTTATTAAATAAAGAAATTACAGTATTAATAAATGACGCTGATGACTATTTAACTTCTCGTCAGTTGAAAGGTTTAGTGGCTGTGCCTACTTTTACCAATAGTTTTAATGACAGTGATAATCAAGAAGATGTTTATCAGTTTCTGAAGAATCTTAATGAAAAAACCATTGAAGAAATCGATAAGCTTAAACAAGAAAAAGTTCAAATAGAACAAGATGCAGGGGCTAAGTCTGGTGAAACAAACAAAGTACAGCAAGGCTTTGGTGGCTTTTCATTAGGCAGCTTTGGCGGAGGGGTTGATACAAAAATAACTTTTGTTAGATATAACCTTCATTATAGTACTAACGGTTCAATTCCTTTTTATATTATGGGGACAGCGCAAGCCTCAGATACTCAAGGTGCTGATAAAGTTAACCAAGGAGTGCTTGGTCAAAATACGGGCCTAGTGAATTTCAAATTCGCGTCTGACTGGAATATTGGAGAACGCTGGGGGAAACCAAATGGCAATGGCTTTTGTGACTTCACCGGAGCTGATGAAACATTAAAAGGCGGCTGTTGGGCTAATTTACAAGGTGGGGTTAAGTTAGTTGAATATACAGATGAAAATGAGAAAACCAAAAATTTAGGCTCAATCTATGTAAGCGGTATGTTAAGTATGGAGTTGCCAATTTCAGATGCAAGTTTAACCCGAGCAGGCCGCTTAATTGCCGGGCTTGGTTTGTCGGGCTATTATGCTAATACCGATAAAATTGCTCATTTATACCCTGAATTTGTTGATGGCGAAGTGGGTAATGTAGCTGATTTGAAAGAATGGTATGCATCGGTTGATGCCGGCTTTACGTTTACCATAGATAAGGAATTTTCAGTGAAATATCGCCTGTCAAAACCTTTGGTTAATGATGAAGCTTTTGAAACCATTTCATCAATCAGTCTTACTTGGCAACCAGAGTAAATAATCATTATAAGGTGAGTAGTTTTTAAATATTGATACTACTCACCTACTGTTTTTTACCGCCATATAATCTCATCTAAAAGCTATAATTTGTCTGCTTCTTCTTATCAAAACCTCTTAACCTGAGTCGAGGTTAGTTCAAATTTTCTCACAAAAGCCAGTAATCAATTTTTATTTATAGCTGTAGTTTCTGGAGGTTTTTTGCGCTAAAGCTGTTTGTTATTACGAATTAAAATGTTAGCTTATTAGTATAATAAAAAGGCACGAAGAGAGTACTAATGACCAAGATTTACCTCGTTTTAGTCTTTTTTTTGATGGTTAGTTTTAAGTCTTTTTCTGAAAATAGCCAGTTAGCTGAATTAGAAAGCGCCTTAGCATCAAGCACTGATATTAAAACGAAAATTAGCTTACTTTTGCAAATGGCAACGGTTGAGCGAGCTAATGATCTGCAAGCCGCCATTCGTTATGGCGATGAAGCTACTGTATTATCTCGCGAAATAAAGGCCACGGCTTTAGAAGCCCAATCATTACTTTCACTTTCCGACAGTTATTATGCCAAAGGTATTTATGATGACGCGATCACCTATGCTCTCAATGCATTGAGACTATATGAACAGTTAAATTCGCCGCTAGGATTAATGACAGCTTATAAAGCCATTGGTACGGTTTATCTTTCTATGGGGCAATATGAACAAGCTAATGAATATTTAGAAAAAGCTACGCGTTATATGGAGGAAGTTAATGACCCTGCGCTTAGTGCTGAATTATTAATGTCGATTGCTGGTGGTAATGCTCGCCAAGGAAAATTAGCCGAGGCATTGCAGGTTATGCAACAGATTTTGGCCATATTAAAAGAACAGCAAGATTCGCTGTTATATGCCGCGGCTTTAAATAACATGGGGCGTTTGCATTATCTTAATGGTGACTTGCCTTCAGCCGCCACTTTTTACCAGCAATGCATTGAATTAGGTAATAAACTCAACAAAAAATATATTGTTTTACGCGCGCAAATTAACCTGTCTAAAGTACTCGCTGAAAGTGAACAGCCGGTGGAAGCTGAAAAAATTGCCCTGCAAGCTCATACAGAAGCTTTAGCAAGCAACGCTGAAGCCAATGTGAATGAATCGGCGTTATGGTTAAGTGAACTTTATGAACAACAACAAAATTTTGCCAAAGCCTTGGTTTATTACCGAGAATACATTAAATATAAAGACTTGCAGTTTAATAGCGAAAAATCACAACAGATAGCTGATGTGCAAGCCAAATATGATAGTGACAAAAAGGATGCAGAATTAGCCCTTAAACAAGAAATTATTCAGCGTCAATACATCATAAATATTGCCATTACTGCATTCATGTTAATGTTTGCGCTTAGTGCAGGTATCGCCATTAAACTTTATCGTGATAAAAAAGCCGCGAACCACTTACTAAGGCAACAAGCGCTTGATTTAACAACCGCTAAAAATGAAATAGAACATCTTGCCAACCATGACATGCTAACCGGATTACCTACCATTATGCTGGCAACTGATCGCATTAAATCGGCAATCAGCAATAGCATACGTACTCAACAAAAAGTCGCGTTATTGTTTCTTGATTTAGATGGTTTCAAGCAAGTTAATGACACCTATGGCCATGAAGCGGGCGACTTAGTATTACAAACCGTAGCACTGCGCTTGCTTGACGAGATAAGAGACGTTGATACTGCTTGTCGTATTGGCGGCGATGAATTTTTAGTATTACTGGCTAGTATTGAAAATATTAAGGAAGTAGAGCAAATTTGTCAGCGTCTTATCGCAAGTGTTGGTAGTACAGTTTCATATCAAGGCTCTGACTTATCAATTGGTGTAAGTATTGGCGCAGCGATATATCCTGATCATGCTTTAGAAGCGACACATTTGCGTAAACGTGCTGATGACTTAATGTACCAGGTGAAAAAGTCGGGTAAAAACAATTATATGATTGCCAACTAAAAAGCGATAAAGTGCACCTTATATACTAACAATCACTGTATTGGTTGTTTAATTATTTCAGTTCAATCAGCAAGCTAGCACTAACTGCTATTTATTAATCTGTACCTATGAAAAAATCTAATTACATTACCCGTGAAGGCTGGGATCGTCTTGATCAAGAGCTAAAATTCTTATGGAAAGATGAACGCCCTAAAATTACTCGTTCAGTATCTGAAGCGGCCGCTCAGGGCGACCGCAGTGAAAACGCAGAGTATATTTATGGTAAACGGCGTTTGCGTGAAATTGACCGCAGAGTACGATTTCTGGTGAAACGGGTTGAAGACTTAAATATTGTTTATTACGACCCGCGTCAAGAAGGTAAAGTTTATTTCGGCGCTTGGGTAACTTTAGTTAATGAGCAAGACCAAGAAGTAAGTTATCGCTTGGTTGGCCCTGATGAATGGGATGTGCGCAACAAAGAAATTAGTATCGACTCACCCATGGCGCGAGCATTATTGGGCAAACAGGTTGGCGATGAAATTATGGTAAAAACGCCAGATGGCGATAAGTTTTTTGATATCGTTAAAATTTGGTATAAATAACCATATCAAGTCGATTACATGCAGTTGTAATCTTAGCCGCTAGTTTCGCTACTGTATTCTGCTTTTAGTGTTGATAAAACACGGCATTATGTGAAGTTATCCACAGTAACTTTGATGTATATTCGCTATTTAGTGATATGTTAAAAAATTCAACGACATTAGAAATTTTTTTCCATATAATCGAAGCAGTTTTAATAAAATTTTTATCATCAAAGAGAGTATGACTTATGAAAAAACTTACTTTAGCTGTTGCAGCTACTGTTATGATGGCATCGCCAGTTTTCGCCGGTGACGCTGCTGCTGGTAAAGCAAAAACAGGCGTTTGTTCTGCTTGTCACGGTACTGCTGGTATTTCTGCGGTACCTATGTACCCTAACTTAGCCGGTCAAAAAGAAGCTTACCTTGCTAAGCAACTTAAAGATTTTAAATCAGGCGCTCGTAAAGACCCAGTAATGGCGCCTATGGCAATGGGCTTATCTGATGCAGATATAGCTAACATTTCTGCATACTACGCGAGCTTAAAATAAGTCGAACATCGATTTATTTTAGCGACAAAAAAACCTGCTTATTTGCAGGTTTTTTTATTTCTGAGTAACTAACCTCAGGCTAACTAATAAATATTCATTGCTGAACATAAGGTTACTCTTTTGAGCTTTCTGTTTTCTCTTCAGTTTGCTCTTGTTCTTTCTTAGCTTCGTGACCTTCGCCACCACATCCGCCACAACATCCCATGGTAAAACTCCGTAAATTAATAATTAAAAAGATGGGCAGATAATAACCTATCAATTTACTCAAGTATTTGATCGGGATCAGTAAACTCGCTAGAAAACTGCTTGGTAACAAGTTATGACACTCAATACTTACTTTGATTACGATAACGTTTATTATTTTTCAGAGGTGATTTTGTTAGCATTTTGTATTTGTCGGTAAAAAATAAAAAAGAGCAAGTAAACTAAACTAAACTAAATAAAGTAAACAAAGTGTATTTAAATAGGACTTAATAACATGGCTAGGCGTGATCAAAAAATAATAAATGAAGAAGTTCTTTTTGATGAGTCAGAACAACTGGTTTCCATTACTGATACTCGTGGAGTAATCACCTACGCCAACGAAATCTTTTGCAAAGTTGCAGGTTATTCCCAAGAAGAATTACTGAATAAAAATCATAATATTGTTCGGCATCCTGACATGCCCAAAGCCGCCTTTAAAGATTTATGGATACAACTTGAAGCCGGTAACCATTGGCGTGGTATGGTAAAAAATATTTGTAAAGACGGTCGCTATTATTGGGTTGATGCTTATGTTACTCCGTTATATGAAAATGGCGTGGTTACTGGTTATCAATCAGTTCGTGTTAAACCTTCCAATGAGCAAAAGCAAAAAGCCGCCGCTGTTTATCAGGCAATAAATAATAATAAGTTAGGCTTAGGTGAAGACAAAATACAGCAAATAAAAACCTTAATGGCTTTAATTGCCAGCGTGGTGCTAATAGGTAGTAGTTTTATCTTTGGTGGTTTAACGCCAGGCATTATTTCCTTGGTCGCTTTTATGTGTTTATTTGCATGTTTATTCGATCAATTGGTGATTTTGCCTCGTTACATCGCTCAGCAAAAGGCAGCTTTACCGAGTATTTGCCGTTTTGTTTATACTCAGTCAGGGCCCGCCTCTATTTTAGAGTTTCGTAAAGGACTATTTGAAGCACGAATTGGTACCATTTTAGGTCGCATGCAAGATTCAATGAATGTTATTAGCAACGTGATTAATAACTTGAATCAAGCAATTGCCAATACTAACGCAGATATTAATGAGCAAAATAGTGAAACAGCTCAAATTGCCGTAGCTATGAATCAAATGTCGACCACTATTGCTGATGTTAGTGAAAATGTTGTGCAAACATCAGCTCGGGTTGATAGCGTTTATCAAGCTTGCGAGCAGTCACAAGCATTGATGGATGATTCGGTAAAAAACATTTCCTCATTACAGGGGAAAGTATCACAAGCCCATAATTCTTCTAATGAATTAGTGGAAATTGCTGATTCGATAAATGGACAAATGTCAGAAATTCAAGGCATTGCCGATCAAACAAACTTATTAGCTTTAAATGCCGCCATCGAAGCGGCGCGTGCCGGAGAGCAAGGTCGTGGTTTTGCTGTGGTTGCCGATGAAGTTCGTTCATTAAGTGCAAGAACTCATACCGTTTCAGAAGGAATAAATAGCGCTGTTTCTAAAATCACTGAAAAGCTCAATGAAATGTCGAATTTGATGGAAGAAAATATTAATACCAGCAACGCTTGTTTAGCTTCAGGAGAGCAAGCTAAAGAATCAGAAGTGCTTATATACGAACAAATGGTCTCTATTAGCGACTTAACCAATCAAGTATCTGCCGCTTCAGAGCAACAAAGTGTGGTGGCTGAAGAGGTTAATCGCAATGTCCAACGGGTGTCAGATTTAGCGCAAGAGCTGGTTGACTCTGATGTTGTTGCCAACAACATCGAGCTCCTCAATGAACAGTCAATTAAGTTAAAAGAGTTGGCGAATACTTTTCAATAAATACAAAGAGTGAAACAAACTGAAACTAGTTTTAATAGCAAAAGATATGATTTAAAGTGATGTTTACTTAGAACATCACTTAATTATAGAAACTTTAGGTTTAAAGTGAAAAAAATTGAAATAATTCCTTACCCCAAGAAACTCGACCTTCAGTTGGATATCAAATCGCTAGTGCAAGAAATGGCGCTAGCAAATTTGCAGTTTTTATCTGGAGATAAAACTAATCGGGGCGCTATTCATGACGCTGTCAATGGTATATATCTTCGAGGCCACTCTAAGCAATCTATTTTTGGTAACCCTTCGTTAGAACCCTCTAATAAGTATAATGAACCTTATCTTGAATGTTTGCCAACAATTAAAAAATTTCTCAGTGACTTTCCTGCAAAAATTATTGGTAGAACCGCTTTGCTATTGTTAGATGAGCATGCACAAATTCCTATTCATGTAGATGCTGACCCACATGGATATTTTAAGAAAACCTTAAGGTTTCATGTACCGATATATACTAATGAAAAAGTATATTTTTATAATAGTGATTTTTTTTATCATATGGCTGCTGGTGAGGTTTGGTGTATTAATAATATTGCAAGGCACGGAGTGATTAATGATGGTGATGCTAAAAGGTTACATTTAGTTTTTGATGTTTTTATTGATGAGGAAATTATTAATTATATTGAAAAAGTTCAGCCTTCAATTGCTATTCCGGCAAAGGAAAGGCCAGAGCTTATGGAAAAAATAGGCTGGAAAAACAGAGAGCTTCCTCCTTATTTACGACAAAAAAAACACAATAACCTAAATCGATAAATGATGTAACTCCAATTGGCTTACTAATATTTCTTTCGTGCACCAAAATGATCCTAAAGCACCGTAATTGCTCATTGAATAATAATGCGTACGACATAATCGTATGATTTTATAAGAAAATTTTATATTTTTTTATAGGTCTACTTTTTGCTTAGATAACTACAGTTTGTGAATTTAAGTATTATCTAGGGTCTGTCATGCTGTTTGGTCGTAAAAATAGAAAGCCTATCTCTATTCCCAGTAAAAAAGTCGCTGAGTGGAAATATACCACCTGTAATTATTGTTCAACCGGTTGTTCGATTGAGATCGGTCTTAATGACGAGAAAAAAATTGTTACCACCCGTGGCCATGCGGGCGCTGATGTTAACCGTGGAAAGTTGTGCATTAAAGGCTTGCTTGAGCATGAATTATTTGAAAGCCCAGGCCGTGGTTCTGAACCACTAATTCGCGATAAGCATTACGAAAGTTTTGAAAAAACTTCATGGGATAACGCCTTAGATACTACTGCCAATAAAATTAAAGAAATTCAAGCCAAATATGGTCGAGACTCGTTCGCGATTATTTCAACCGGTCAGTTATTAACGGAAGAATTTTATACCTTAGGAAAACTTGCTCGCGGTTGTATTGGCACTAATAACTACGACGGTAATACTACCCTTTGTATGGCGTCAGCAGTTAGTGGCTATAAACGCTCTTTTGGTAGTGATGGTCCTCCTGGCTGTTATGATGATTTTGAGCATACCCACTGTTTTATGGCCTTTGGTTCCAACTTACCAGAGCAACATCCAATTATTTACTGGCGCTTAAAAGAGGCGTTAGAAAAACGCAAATTTCCGTTAATTGTGGTTGACCCACGAGTAACTATGTTAGCGCAATTTGCTGACTTTCATTTGCCAATTACCCCTGGAACAGATTGTGTGTTAATCAATTCAATGATGCACGTTATCATTAATGAAGGTTTGCAAGATCAAGCTTATATTGACGCAAATACCCAAGGTTTTGACGAAGTTAAAGCCTTAGTGCAAGACTACGATCCAAAATCAGCTCAGCATGTGTGTGGCATAGACGAAGACACCATTCGCACCGTCGCCCGAATTTATGCAAAAGCGCCATCGGCGATGAGTATTTGGACTATGGGCATTAACCAATCTACTCATGGTAGTGACGGCGTTGCTAATATTAATAACTTAAACCTGATCACCGGCAATATCGGTAAGCCGGGTGGAACTTCACTTTCTATTACTGGCCAATGTAATGCAATGGGGACGCGTGAATGGTCATCATGTTCAGGGCTGCCGGGGTATCGTTATTTAGAAAACGCAGACGACCGCCAAGAAATTGCCGACTTTTGGGGTATCGACCCTGAATTCTTCCCGAAAAAACGTGGTTTAGCTGAAACTGATATTTTCCCCGCAATAGAAACTGGCGAAATAAAAGGCTTGTGGATTGTTGCTACCAACCCTATGACCTCAATGCCAAATACCGCTCGTATTCGCAAAGCATTAGAAAAGCTTGATTTCTTAGTAGTGCAAGATGTTTATGAAGATGTGGAAATGAATCAGTATTCCCATGTGTATTTCCCCGCGTCAGTATGGGCAGAAAAACAAGGTTGCCATACCAATACTGAACGCCGCGTAAACTTAATTGATAATGTTGTGCCGCCTTATGCGAATTCAAAACCTGATTTTTGGATTTTCAATCAAATGGCAAAACGCTTTGAAAATGGCAGTGTTATTGACTTCCCAGACCAGCCAGAACAAGCGTTTAATGAAATGAAGCAATTATCTAAAGGGTCGAATGCCTATGGCAATGAAAGAACCTTAGATATTTCCGGCATGAGCTATGAAAAAATTATTAAAGCCCGTGGCATTCAATGGCCGTATAGCGAAGCCGATGCAGACAGTGGCAAGCTAAAAGGTGCACCGCGTTTATATACCGACGGCAAGTTTCAAACCAAATCTGGTAGAGCAAATTTAATCCCTATTAAATTTTTCAATAATAACGAGCAACCATGTAACGATTACCCATTTTGGTTAAACAGTGGTCGTGTGGTTGAGCATTTTCATACGCGTACTCGTACCGGAAAAATTGGTAACTGTAATAAATTCAGCCCAACGCCTTATATGGAAATGAATCCAGATGCGGCAAAAGAATTAGGTATTGAACATCAAAGTTATGTGCGTTTAACCAGTCGTCGTGGTGATGCCGTGGTAATGGTGCAATTAACTCAGCGCGTATCACGCAATATGGTTTTTATTCCGTTCCATTTCCATGACTGTGTGAACCGTTTAACGCTTGGCTTGTTAGACCCACATTCTCGCCAACCAGCCTTTAAACAAGGTTCGGTAAGAATTGAGCAGGTTGACCAAGCTGAAGCCGCTCGCTTAAACGTTGAACGTCGCGCGTATTAATACTGGCATTTAAGGAATTTATGATGAATCAAGAAGTAAAAAATAAACCGCCAGTTGAGACGGTTGTGCAAAGTTTTGATCCGGCAACCATGCAAGTTGCCTCAACGACTGAAAAAAGCCCAGAACAAGAAGGTCGTTCCAACCATTGGGAAGTGCGAACAGATGAACAGTCATACGCATATTTACCTGACCAACCTATTCAAGATAAAAACCGTTATGGGCAGTTAATTGACTTAGTTGAGCTTACCGATCTACCTAAAGATCGCTCAATGTTCATTAACGAGAATCCTGAAGTGGGTAGCAACCCTAACCGTAATAAACAACATGGTTTTTTCTTCACTGCCGATAACTGTATTGGTTGTCATGCCTGTGAAGCGGCTTGTTCTGAGAAAAATGAAAATCCTGCCCATTTAGCTTTTCGCTCAGTAGGTTATGTAGAAGGCGGTTCATATCCAGATTATAAACGTATGAATATTTCAATGGCCTGTAACCATTGTGATGACCCAGTATGTTTAAAAGGTTGCCCAACCAAAGCGTATACCAAACATGCTGAATATGGTGCAGTTTTACAAGATCCTGAAACCTGCTTTGGTTGTGGTTATTGTACTTGGGTTTGTCCGTATAATGCACCACAGCTTGACCCTGTTAAAGGCCAAGTGTCTAAATGTAATATGTGTGTTGACCGTTTAGAGGTTGGCTTAAAACCGGCATGTGTATCTGCCTGTGTTGGTAATGCTTTAGATTTTGGCGTTATTGAAAATACTCCTGAAAATCGTGAACAATGTAAAACCCAAATTCCGGGCTTTCCTGATCCAGAAATTACTCACCCGAACGTACGTTTTCAGCAAACTAAAACCATGCCGATTGAAATGAACCGTACTGACTCTATGCCAGTAAAATATCATCGTGACGAAAAAGGTAATTACAAACCGGTAGTTGATCAAAAAGTGGGTAAAGCGAAACATTGGAACTTTGGCAAATTAAATAGCCGAGAAAACCCATTGGTATTATTTACTTTATTTGCGCAAGCGGCGTTTGGGGTATTTTTAATTCCATTTTTAGGCGCGTTATTAGGTGTGCAAGCGTTAGTGAGTTTCACTGAATCAGACATGTTTTTACCGCTTACCGTTGCGGCATTAGCTATGACCGCGTTCGCACTATTAATGAGTGTCACTCATTTAGGCAAACCGATGCGTTTTTACCGTGGTTTTAATAACTTACGTTATTCGCCAATGGCGCGTGAAGGCTTTGGTTTAGCGATGTTTTCAGCCGGTTGTGGTATTACGGCATTATTTGCATTACCAAGCAATGAGTGGGCTGTAGGTTTTATTAATGAATTTATCGGCTTAGACCTAGTAAGTATAAGCGAAGGTTTGCCGTTAGCAGGCTTAGTTGAAGGGGCAGGAATTTTTGCCTTAATTGCAGGTCTTGGCGGTTTATATTACATGAATAAATGTTATCAAATTAAAGCGCGCCCATTTTGGCATCATTGGCAAACAGCTACCGCTTTTGCTGGTAACAGTTTATCAATAGGCGCTTTTGTGAGCGGCGTAATAGTACTGGCTACTGTTTATGTTCAAGGTGGTGATGTTTTAGCACTAACACCACTATTTGCTGGCGTATTTATTTTAGGTATGGTGATTGAGGCCATTGGATTAATTGGCCATAACCACGACTTAAACCGTAGTGAGAATGAAGGTGGTGCCGCGCACTATATTCAATGCACTACCTTTGGAAAAACCTACCTATTACGCAACTGGTTATTAGGCTTAAACATTGTTGCAGCAACGGGCTTGTTTGCTTTAACTGTGTTAGGTTTTGACAGCAGTTTAGTATTAGTTGCTTGGGTTATCTTGGCACTACTTAATATATTTACCGCGTTAATTGGCCGTGCTTTGTTCTATATTTTAGTTATTCCAACGACAATGCCGGGCGCATTTTTCTGGAAAAACAAAGGCTTTGAACAACATGCTCGCGATATTGGTTTAGCCGATAACCCAGCGACAGGGGTTGCGCCGCTAGCGCATTAATTGCGACAATATTGATGCTTAGATAAAGTGCGCGTTTTAGTGCACTTTTTCTTTTCTAGCCCTTTTATATTTTTCCGCTGAATGGATGTATTAATGTTAACGAAACTTGAAGACACCTTAGATAAAACCTGTCTTATTGGCTTAAGCTATTTTGATGTACAAGGTAATCAACTCAAACAGTCGCTATTAACTGGCATAGTTAAGGCCGTTGATGCTGAAATGGGCATTACTATTACTTTGGCGAGTAAAGGCGAAGAAAGTGGTGCTGACTTTATTATTCCGTCAGACTTGTCTTGTTGGTTTAGTGCGCCCAAAGGTGAGTTTCATACCAGTACAGCTGGCGTAAAAGTGACTAATCCTGATTATTTAATTACTTGGGATATTCATCAAAGTAAAAAAGATATTAAAGAAGGTGAACAACAATGGTGGAAGTGGCACCCTCGAACTGAACCACCTGTTGTGGGTAGTTAGTTTATGCTGAGCTAGGAGCAACTATTAGTGTAATAGTTTTTCAAATTCGTCAGCAATAATAGGCTTTGATAACAAATAACCTTGGCCAAAATCACAGCCTATTTTCTCTAACAGCTGTTTTTGCTCTGCAGTTTCAATACCCTCAGCAATTACTTTAATATTAAGCTTTTTCGCCATGACTATAATGGCTTCACAAAGGGCTAAATCACGACTGCCTTGTGACATTTTCTGCACAAAACTTTTATCAATTTTCACGTAGCTGCTTTCAAATTCACGCAAATAAGAAAACGATGAATAACCAGTACCAAAATCATCAATAGCTAATTCTATACCGGCATTTTTCACGGCTAATAAAGTGGAAGAAATCTCATCGTGTGACTCCATTAATAGATTTTCAGTGATCTCAAAAACCAGTGCGTTAGATGGTAATTGTGACTTTTCAATTAAGGCAATCCATTGATTGATATTACCATCGCCAGATTGATATTGCCGAGGAGAGGTATTAATGCTGACTTGCAAATCGGCTTGAAAATGTGTTCGCCAGTAGGTGATTTTCTCGACTACTTGCTCAAAAATCCAATCACTTATTGGAATAATTAAGCCGGTTTCTTCGGCAATAGGGATGAAATCTAATGGGCTAACCAGTCCTAACGTTGGGTGCTGCCAACGGATTAATACTTCAGCTTTGGTAATTTTCTGGCTGTTGAGCTCAACAATGCTTTGGTACACTAAAAAGAATTCCTGCTTATCTACTGCGCTTCTTAAGTCTTTAATCAGTTGTAGTCTTTTCAACGTAGAATCGCGCATTTCATCGGTAAAATAGTGATAATTATTACGACCTAACTTTTTCGCGCGATACATGGCTTGGTCGGCATTACTTAATAAGGTGTCTACGTCTTGAGCGTCATCAGGAAAAACCGTTACCCCTAAACTGGCTGAACTATGCAAACATTCATCTTTTAAATAAAAAGGCAGTGATAGTTGATGCACTAAGGCTTGCACAATACGTTCTGTGCCATGAAAGTCATCAAGCTCTGACAATATTAAAACAAATTCATCACCGCCTAAGCGAGCGACATTGTCATTTTCGCGAATGGTGTTTTGAATGCGTTTTGCCGCTTCAATTAATAATAAATCACCAATGTCATGACCTAATGAGTCATTTACATCTTTGAAGTGATCAAGGTCTAGCATAACTACAGCGAGTTTCTGTTTGCGTCGATGAGCGCTTTTAACTGCTAATTGTAAATGCTCTTGCAGCATATTGCGGTTTGGTAGGGCCGTTAAACTGTCAAAATTGGCTTGTTTCCAAATGAGTTTATTGGCGACTTCTCGTTCAATGGCAATGCTTGCTAATGAAGCAAAAAGTTCAATTAATTTAAAATGAGCTTTAGTGGGGGCGGCTTTATGATGATGATAAATAGCAAAGGTGCCCAGCACTTGTTTTTTTTGATTAAGAATGGGCTCTGACCAACATGCGCCTAAGTTAGCTGCGGCTGCTAGCTCTTTTGCTTCTTGCCAATAAGGGTGGTTAGCAATATCTTCAACAATTACTCGTTTGCCGGTAAAGGCGGCTGTGCCACATGAACCTACCCCTTCGCCAATAACTAGGCCATCAACAGCATTATTATAAAATTCGGGTAGTGACGGTGCAGCGCCTATGGTTAGCTGATTCTTATTATGGTTAAGCAGTAAAATGCTGCAGACAATATCATCAAATTCTTTTTCACAGCATTCGGTAATCGCCAATAAAATTTTGCCTAGCGGTGTCGACTGCACCATCAGTTCAAGAATATTATTACGATAACGATTAATTCTTAAGTTGGCACGAATACGGTGATAATGCTGTTTAATCGCTTGTGAAAATATAAAGGAGAATAAACAGGTAATACAATATGTGGCAACGAAGGAGATAAAACGCACAGTTTCCATGTTGGGATAAACGATTAGCACTAAACAAATTAAGGCAGCAGTGGAAAAAAACGATGCTTGTTTAATACTTAATAAATAAAATGCCGCCAGTAGCGCCGGATAGGCCCAAAATAAAGCATCAGGGCCTTTCAGAGCAACCAAAGTGAATATTGCTGCCGCTGAAAAAATAGCTAAAGCAATGCCAGCCACTTCAACTTTTTTAGTGGAGAGAACGTAACTAAATACAGTAAACATACCTGCGACAACGCTGATATCCAATATCGCCATGGCGTATTCATGATTTAAAAAACGGATCAGTGCAAACGGAAAAACCACAATCCCTATGATCAGAGTTGTTGCTAATATCGCGAGCTTTTTAGTTGAGCGATTTTGCATGTGCTTTTCTCAGTACATCAAATGAAAAATTTAGCCATTAGTTTTCAGGAAAGCATCACAAAAGTGATGAGATGAAAACTAATGTACTAATTTATCATAGCTGTAGAGCGATTTGTTGGCAATTTCGCTTGAGTGGCTTTTAATCTTTCCCTGGGGTTAAGTTCGGTAAATTGGCACCGCCAATAGCGTGTAAAACAATACCAACCATAAAAAAGAAGAAGGTGGCTGCGCCTAAACTTGAGCGATAAACTTCACTGGCACCAGCTTCTAGGGTAAACAGCCATATGCCGGTAATGGCTGCAGCAATAAAACTTATGATGGCAAATACAGTAGAGACTTTTTGCAGAAAACGTTTTTTCATCGGGAGGCCAGTAGGTTTATAAATGAAAGGGAATTATAGGCACAAAGCAATAACCTTGCATTGATATTGGTCAAGCAAGGCGTTTAAAATAAAAAGATAAAAGCTAGAAGCTAGAATTTGGCTGAGTCAGAAATAGCTTTTCTTGGTCAGTTGATGCTCTGTTAAGTATTTCATTACGATGAGGATAACGGCCAAATTGGTCAATAATCATTTTGTGTTTCAGTTCAAAATCATAATTTGCTTCAATACCGTTCGCTTTATAAAGTTGCACTGCTTGTTGGTGAATAATTTTTGATTCACTGTGCATAAACGGCATATATAAAAAAGAGCGCTCAATAGCATTTAATTGCTGATCGGCTTTTATCGCAATGGCTTCTTGTGAAAGTACCAGCGCTAAGGCATCGCTAGCGAATGCTTGAGCAGTGTCACGAAACATATTACGCGAGAACTGATCAAGCACAATTATTTCAGCTAAACGTCCGTGTGCAGTTGAACGCCAAGTAAATAATTCACCTTGGTTAGCTTGTTGATGTAATGAACTAAAGCGCTCAATAATTTGTTGATCAAAATTAGCATCCTTTACCCACCACTTTTCAGGGCTGATCTCGCTAAACCAAAAATCTAAAACTTGCTGAAACATGAAATTATCCTTTCACTAAAACCGTGTTGACCAACCAAAAATAAGTGAATCAGAATCAGCTCCGGTTTCACCATTACTTTGTTGATATAAGTAGGCAACTTTAATTGACTGGCTTTTGCTTATCGGCATACCAAAAGAAAGTGCCGACAACAGAGAGTACTTTTTATCATTGTTATATTTCTCATCAACTTTGGTTCTACTACCTGTGGCATAACCAGAGCTAAACGATAACCATTTTCCTGCTGGGAATTGTCGAATAATATGGCCTTGCACAGCATAAAGTGGCTGTTGTTGTTTACGTTTTCCGCCGTTGAAACTGTTATTGTCGGTGTAAAAAAACATTGAGCCAGTTAGTTCATATGACCATGGCCCTTGGCGATGTAAAATGCCAATTTGTGGCCTGATGGTATAACGGTTATTGCCTAAATTAATAACCTTATCGTTGAAATATTCGCCCCAAGGCACAGTTACCGCCACAGCAGCGCCTACTAAGGTATGTTCTTGCTTTTGGCTGAGATACTGCCTTAATTTTTTTGCCGTTAATGGTGGGCCGCCTAGTAAATTTATTGAAACTCGAAAGGTCGGGTCGAGCAAGCCAACACGTTTTAAACTTGACTGTTCGCCTTCTAATAAGCCGTCCCATTTAGCATGTGCCCAAGGCAAGCTGACATCAAAGCGCGCCAGTTTATCGGCTACTTTAAATGCGGTGATAAATGAAGTACCAACAAGGCGTAATTTTAGTTTCGCATCTTCAACTTGGTATACTGGCTCATAAGCAATATCGGCAGCGCTAACAGCAGTGCCCACGCCAATAAAATTGACTCCAAGTGGAATAGGGGTCCACCGACGAGGCTCTAAGTCTTGGCCCGTAGCAGGTTGAACAAGCAAACAAGCAAGAATTATTACAATAGTTAAATAACGCACCAAGAACACTCATCAATAATTATCTATAAAAAAATATAAGCAATTTCTCTTCGAAGATCGAACTTTTATACTAATTCATTTGAGTAAATAGGCAGTTAATTTAAACCTTTAGCCACTTATTTAGCATTTTAAATACAGCATTTGCAATTAAATAGACGATCGGTCTATAATATTCGAATGAATAGTGAGCAATTATTAAAACCACGACGTGGTCGGCCACCCAAAGTTAGTCGTTATAGTGAAGACACCCGAGCAGCGTTAATTCGTAGCGGCTTGGAAGTACTCACTGAAAGTGGTTTTGTTTCGGCAGGTATCGACGGTATATTAAAAAAAGTGGCTGTGCCAAAAGGCTCGTTCTATCACTACTTTAAAAGCAAAGAAGATTTTGGCATTGCTGTTATTGCAAGCTACGACAGTTACTTTGCTAATAAGCTAGATAGCTGCTTGCATAATGAAGACTTAAGCCCCCTTAATCGCATTGCAGAATTTGCTCAACAAGCACAGCAAGGTATGGCGAAATATCAGTATAAACGCGGTTGTTTAATCGGCAATTTAGGCCAAGAAGTCGGGTTATTGCCAAGTAGTTTTCGTGAACGAATTCAGAATGTTTTTTTAGGTTGGCAGCAGAAAATTGCCGCCTGTTTAGCGTTAGCGCAGCAGCAAGGTGAACTTTCAAAACAAGCTGACTGCCAACAATTAGCTGAGTACTTTTGGATAGGTTGGGAGGGTGCGGTAATGCAAGCCAAGTTACTGGAAAGCTCAAAACCTTTAACCCTGTATATGAAAATGTACTTGAGCAGCTTACCTAAATAAAGCTGCTCGTTCGAAGTAAGTTAAGTGTTCAAATTATTGCTGCACTTATTTTATTAATTAATAGACGATCAGTCTAAATATTTTCTAAGGAAAAAATGATGTTTAACGGTATTGTAATTGAAAAAAACGAGCAAGGTTATCAAGCCAGTCTGCAGTCGTTAAACGAGGCTGATTTACCTGAAGGTGATGTAACGGTTGATGTGCAATACAGCACGTTAAATTATAAAGACGGCTTAGCTATTACCGGTAAAGGTCCTGTAGTACGCAAGTTTCCTATGGTGCCTGGCGTTGACTTAGTTGGCACCGTGAGTGAAAGCAGCAATGAGAGTTTTACCGTTGGCCAGCAAGTCGTGCTAAATGGTTGGGGCGTAGGTGAAAAACATTGGGGTGGTTTAGCTGCCAAAGCTAAGCTTAAAGCTGATTGGTTAATTCCTTTACCAGAAGCTATTTCTCCTTTACAAGCAATGAGCATAGGTACTGCGGGCTATACCGCTATGCTTTCGGTTATCGCACTTGAAAAAAATGGTATTAGCCCCGAAAGTGGCAAGGTTTTGGTGACCGGAGCCAATGGCGGTGTTGGTAGTTTTGCTATCGCAATTTTAGCCAAACTCGGTTATCAGGTGGTTGCCTCTACGGGCCGAATTGCTGAAAGTGATTATTTAACTGCCTTAGGCGCGAGTGAAATTATTGACCGCGCTAGTTTATCTGAAGCGGGTCGTCCGTTAGGAAAAGAGCAATGGGCGGCAGCCATTGACTCTGTTGGCAGCCACACTCTCGCCAATGTTTGTGCTGGTTTACAATATGGTGGCGTAGTAGCTGCTTGTGGTTTAGCGCAAGGCATGGACTTTCCGGCAACGGTAGCGCCCTTTATTTTACGTGGCGTAACATTAGCAGGTATTGATAGCGTGATGCGACCAACTGCCGATCGCCTTGAAGCTTGGTCTCGTTTGGCTGAACTTGTTAATGACTTACAATTAGAAAAAATTCAAACCGTTATTGGTTTATCTGACGTTATTGAAACCTCAGAGCAGTTAATGGCTGGTAAGGTTCGTGGCCGAGTGGTGGTTGATTTGAGTTTGTAGTTCAACAAATTAATTTTTTACGGTATACATTTTCTCAATAAAGTCAAACACATGAAAACCGTCGGCGCAGTTATATGTGAACTTATGTATTGCGCTAGATGGCGTATACCCAAGTATAAACTGCTATATATCTTCAGTGGCTCGTTGTTTAAATATGTCTTGCATAAGTTACTAGTATGGTATTTTATACTGTGTTGGTAACTTTTCTTTTTTAAAGAGAAATATTTTGCAGTCTATTTTTTTTCAGTTTTTAGCTGGTATTTTTAATCCGAAGATTCATAGACGATACCAAGTATATCTTACTTTATTTCTCTCGTTGTTTTGTATATCAGCAGCTAGCTTAGCAAAGAACTTAACTTTTAATAACTTCTCTGAATCCGTTAGTTTAATCAAACAACAACAGCATTATTTAGTTGCTGGTAGTAACGTCAAGGTATCAGTGAGCAATCGACTTATTGTTAAAACTTCAAAAAAAATAACGAAAGTTAAGCTGCAGCAATATCATCAGAAAATCAACAAAGTAACCGAGTTATTTATAGGTCAGCAAAGTCATTTTTATGCGGTTGAAATAAAAGATAAAGCGGTACTGTCGGAGGTATTAACCGAGCTAACAACTCTGCCAGAAATTAAATTAGTACAGCCTGATATTTTACAACTCAAACAGAAGTCTACTGTGCAAAAACAGGCTATTAAAAAAGACACTGTTTCTGTCCCTTCCTCTTTTAAAAGTAACGAATATATCGCGCAATTGAATGTGCCCGATTTATGGCAGACCACCAAAGGCGCAGGTATAAAAATTGCCATTATTGACGATGGTTTTGCCTTAAAACATCCAGACCTTCAACACTTAAAACCGCTACTAGCTTATGATGTCACTAATAAAAAATTGACCGCTCAGCCGCTATCGCGATTAGATAGTCATGGCACTAAAGTGGCAGGTATTATTTTTGCCCAACATAATAATATCGGTATTGATGGTATTGCCCCTGAAGCCGATATTATTGCTTTGCGCCAACCAGACAGTTGGACTTCAAATACCTTGTTAAGTTTTAACTTAGCAGCCCTTGCTAACGCGGATATTATTAATTGCAGTTGGCATTCACAATGGCTATTACAGCCGGTTGCCGAAATTGTTACTGAACTGGCTAAAACAGGCCGAAATGGTAAGGGGATAGCGGTAATTTTCTCATCAGGTAATCAAGGCAAAGCATTAAATAAATTTAGTAGCGAAGCCAGTATCCCCGCAGCAATTGTAGTAGGTGCAGCCGATCAGCGTGGCAATCGACTCAGCTTCAGTAATTATGGCGCTAGTGTCGATTTATTGAACTATGGTAAAAATACCAAGACTACGCTAATATTAGGAAAATATGGTTATTTCTCAGGAACTTCTTTAGCTTCAAGTATAACCTCTGGCTTGGCTGCTTTGCTGTTATCGCAGCAACCTGAACTAACGCTAAGTCAATTATTAATACAATTAAAAGAGCTGACTCAGTTAGCAGTAACGAAATCAACAAAAGTTACACTAAGTAAAAAAACATAGTAACTTCAGCTAATTTAAGTAAAGTTAAGAAAAGTTAGTCAAAGGACATTCAGTGTAGTAAACACTGAATAAATAGTTCACTAGGAAAGGTGATCTTAATAAGGATATTCAGTACTACCGTGTGCTGAAATTAAGTAAAGTTATGGATGATGTAGTCAAAAAAGCTGACGTTGAACAGCCACAAACCCCCTCATTAGTAACAGATGAACTCGATTTCACCTGTGAATATAGCGATAATTTACCCGCCATTTTAAAAGAGCTTAATATCTCGCTCGCTTTTACTTCCTATCAAGCAGGGCGCTTAATGCTGATCCGCAGCGACGGTAAAAAGCTGGATGTAAATTTTAAAAGTTTTCCTCGTCCTATGGGGCTTACTGCCAGTGAAGATGGCATTACCTTAGGTATATTCACGCAAATTATTAACTTTCAACGTGAAGACGGTTTATTAGAACAAATAAAACAGCCCTTGGTAAAAATTGAAGACGATATTACCGCGCCTCGTATTAAAGCGAAAGAACAGCAACAAGAGCAACAGCCTCAAGGGGTAAGCACTCCCGACAAAGATTCAGTTGAGTTAACACCTGAACAAGGTGAACAAATGAAGCAACAACGGCAGAAAGCTCAGGCTTATCAAGAAAAGTTAAACGCAGCACTTGATGAGCGCGTAGACGCTTGTTTTATCACCCGTTCGGCCCATTATTCCGGCATGATCAATATTCATGATATTGACTGGGGCGATGAAGGCTTATGGGCAGTTAACTCTAGTTTTTCGTGTTTATGCACCCTCGATGCTGATTCGAGTTTTGTCCCTCGCTGGAAACCACATTTTATTTCGGAACTCGTCCCTGAAGACCGCTGCCACCTCAATGGCATGACTTTAAAAGACGGTAAACCTGCCTATGTAACCACATTTTCAAAGTTTGATAATGCAGGTATGTGGCGTAAAGGCAAAAGCTTTGACGGCACCTTGATGGATGTTGAAACCAATGAAATTTTAGTTGACGGCTTAGCCATGCCGCACTCGCCCCGTTGGTATAACGAACAAGTATATTTTTGTAATTCAGGCTATGGCCTTATTTGTAGTTATCACCCTGAAACTAAGCAAACCGAAACCTTATTTGAAGTGCCCGGTTTTACCCGCGGCATGGACTTTTATGGTCCTATTATGTTTGCTGGCCTGTCGAAAGTAAGAGCGGCGGATGTGACTAAACCAGCACCGTTATCAGAAAAGTACGATGAAACTTTTTCAGGAATTTGGCTATTCAACCTTGATGAAAAAGGTGAGCAAGCTGAAATTGGCAATATTAAATTCACCGGTAATGTTGACCAAATTTACGATATTGCCGTAATACCCAATAGTAGTTTTCCGGAATTAATTGAACCTTCGCACCCAAGAATGAGAAATCATTTTTGTCACCCCAAAATGCAACCACTGACAAGTTAAAGGATTAATGAAAGTGACTAAGCAGATAAATAATTCAAGCCCGTTAAAAGGCAGACCTAACAAGCTTGGCAAAGTGATTAAAAGCGCTATTCCGATGTTAGCCATGTTAGGTGGTGGTGCCGCGGCATCAATTAGAAATGTGAGCTCTTCAGTGAATGGTCGCCGCTTAAAAAGCGAAGCGAGAGTTTATGTTAATACCGATATTGCTCAGCAAGAGCAAGCTAGCGCACAAGACAATGCTAAAAAGGTTAAAGCCAAACGCTCAGCTTTTGGCGCTTTTAGTTATGCTAAAAAAGCTAATGAAAATGCGGCTGCTGAGGTAGCGGTAAATAATTCGGCGTTGGCTTTTTTAAAAGACAATAATTTGTTAGACAAAGGCGATAGTATTAAAGCAACGCTTTCCGGCAATATGCTCGGTAGAAAAACCTTTGCCAGCTTTTGTCATAACGATAAGCTGCCATTGGGCCAAAGAGGTCCGGCAGCTCCAAATCCTGCTATTGATGGAGGGATTCCTCACCAAGACCTTGCTGAAACTACTGTAGCACAAGCTCAGGTGATGGCCTCTTACGCCAACAAAGCCTCTTGTACCAGTAACGGTAATTACTGGCATTATACATCAGGTGGAAATTGTACTAGCTCTCCCGGAGTGAGTGTTAGAGAATGTGTTGCCTCCAGTGCTTTTCCTGTGCGTGCTGGCGGGCACCCTTTTTATTTAAGTACACATATAAGTGGTTTTTGGGAGAATGCTAACATAAAAAGCATTGCAGGCGGTACACCTGCTAATTCAGCACCAACAGATATTTCTTTAACTTCTACTAGTGTCAATCAATCAGATGGCACTAATGCTACGGTTGGTACACTTTCCACCACAGATGCTGATGGTGGCGATAGCCATACCTATTCGCTTGTTTCTGGCGCTGGTGATACCAATAATGGCAACTTTAATATTAGTGGTTCTTCGTTAAGAGCTAATAATGCTACAGCACTTAGCGCCGGCTCTTACTCTGTTCGTGTAAATACCAATGATGGCACCGATGATTTTGCTAAGCAGTTTACGATAACAGTTGTTGATAATGTAGCCCCAGTTTTTGATAGCACGCCTGTTATTAGCTCTATTACTGGAACTGGTGCGACATTATCTGCTGATCTTGATGAAGATGGTACGGTTTATTATGTGGTGGTGGCAAATGGTGCGAGCGCGCCGTCGGTTGCGGAAGTTAAGGCAGGTACTGGCAACGGTGGCTCAGGCCAATTAGCATCAGGGGACTTTACTACTTCATCAACGACGGGCAGTGAAGCCTTTAGTGGCTTAGCTAACAGTACTGATTATGACATTTATGTGGTTGCCCAAGATGATGAAGGTTCCCCTAACGAACAAGCATCGGTCACCAAAATTGATTTCACTACTATTGATGACACAGCACCAGTGTTTGACAGCACACCAACCATTGGAAGTATTACCGGAACTGGTGCGACATTATCTGCAGATCTTAATGAAGACGGCACAGTTTATTATGTGGTGGTGGCAAATGGTGCTAGCGCACCGTCAGTTGCGGAAGTAAAAGCAGGTACTGGCAACGGTGGCTCAGGGCAGTTAGCATCAGGGGACTTTACTACTTCATCAACCACTGGCAGTGAAGCCTTTAGTGGCTTAGCTAACAGTACTGATTATGATATTTATGTGGTTGCCCAAGATGATGAAGGTTCCCCTAACGAACAAGCATCGGTCACCAAAATTGATTTCAGCACTATTGATGACACAGCACCAGTGTTTGACAGCACACCAACCATTGGAAGTATTACTGGAACTGGCGCGACATTATCTGCTGATCTTAATGAAGACGGCACGGTTTATTATGTGGTGGTGGCAAATGGCGCGAGCGCACCGTCAGTCGCGGAAGTTAAAGCCGGTACTGGTAACGGTGGCTCAGGGCAGTTAGCATCAGGGGACTTTACTACTTCATCAACGACTGGCAGTGAAGCTTTTAGTGGCTTATCTGGTAGCACCGCTTATGATATTTATGTGGTTGCCCAAGATGATGAAGGTTCGCCTAACGAACAAGTATCGGTCACCAAAATTGATTTCACTACTATCGACAGTACCGCGCCAACTATCAGCGCAGTCACCATTCCAAACAGCAATCATAAAGTCGGCGATACCGTTACGGCAACTATTACGGTAACTTCAGACAGTGATGATTACACCACTGGTAGCGGTGGTATTTCAGGTACGATTAATGGTTATGCTTTAGGCAGTTTAAACAAAACTAACGACACCACCTACACGGCAACCTTTACCATAACTGATGGCGGCGTGGATGTTGCTGCTGGCAGTAATATTGCGGTTAATTTCACTTTAGACGATAGCAGCGGCAATACTAGCGCTGCGTTTACTACCGCGATTAGTCAGGGCAGTGATGCTATTTACGCTAATCTTCCTGATATTGATTTAACTACCGATACCAATACCATTGCTGAAGACGGCGGCGTCGCGACCTTAACTGCTACGTTAAGTGGCAGTTTAAATAATCATTGGCCTGCCGATATTACTGTTAACCTTGCTTATACCGGTACAGGTTCTGCAGGCACTGATTATTCCAAATTAGACAGTATTGTTATTTCTTCAGGCAGTAGCAGTAATACTGCAAGCCTAACCAGTACTGCAGATACTTTATTTGATGCTGCAGCCGATGAAACCGCGATAGTAGACCTCAGCAGTTTATCAGTTGGTAATGAAGGCACAACCAATCAACAAACCATCACCATTACCGATGCTGAATCTGCACCAACAGTTACCTTATCTACAGGCGCAAGCAGTGTTGCAGAAAACGGCGGCACTTCAGTTATTACCGCCGAACTTAGCCATGCCACTTATGAAAATGTAACGGTGAATATAAGTTATAGCGGCACAGCAACCGGTGGTGGTACCGATTACAATACCCCAAGTAGCAGTATTACTATCAATGGTGGCTCTACTTCTGCGAATGCGACAACCGGCATTACGGCTGTTGATGATGGTGATATCGATGCTAATGAAACCATTATCATTGATGTTTCTTCAGTTTCAGGCGGCGGAGCCAGTGAAAGTGGCACGCAGCAACAAACAGTAACCATTACTGATGATGAAGACGGCACCGCGCCAACTATCAGCGCAGTCACCATTCCAAACAGCAATCATAAAGTCGGCGATACGGTTACGGCAACTATTACGGTAACTTCAGACAGTGATGATTACACTACTGGTAGCGGTGGTATTTCAGGTACGATTAATGGTTATGCTTTAGGCAGTTTAAGCAAAACTAACGACACCACGTATACCGCAACCTTTACCGTAACTGATGGCGGCGTGGATGTTGCTGCTGGCAGTAATATTGCGGTTAATTTCACTTTAGACGATAGCAGCGGCAATACTAGCGCTGCGTTTACTACCGCGATTAGTCAGGGCAGTGATGCGATTTACGCTAATCTTCCTGATGTTGATTTAACTACCGATACCAATACCATTGCTGAAGATGGCGGTGTCGCGACCTTAACTGCTACGTTAAGTGGCAGTTTAAATAATCATTGGCCTGCCGATATTACTGTTAACCTTGCTTATACCGGTACAGGGTCTGCAGGCACTGATTATTCCAAATTAGACAGTATTGTTATTACTTCAGGCAGTAGTAGTAATACTGCAAGCCTAACCAGTACTGCAGATACTTTATTTGACGCTGCAGCCGATGAAACCGCGATAGTAGACATCAGCAGTTTATCGGTTGGTAATGAAGGTAGTACCAATCAACAAACCATCACCATTACCGATGCAGAATCTGCACCGACAGTCACCTTATCAACAGCCTCAAGCAGCATTGCAGAAAATGGCGGCACTTCAGTTATTACCGCCGAACTTAGCCATGCCACTTATGAAAATGTTACGGTAAATTTAACTTATAGCGGCACAGCGACCAATGGTGGCACTGATTACAATACCCCAAGTAGCAGTATTACTATCAATGGCGGCTCAACATCAGCGAATGCGACAACCGGCATTACGGCTGTTGATGATGGTGATATCGATGCGAATGAAACTATTATTATTGATGTTTCTTCAGTTTCAGGTGGCAGCGCCAGTGAAAGTGGCACGCAGCAACAAACAGTAACCATTACTGATGATGAAGACGGCACCGCGCCTACTTTTGATACTAGTCCTATCTTATCTGCCATAACCAGTAGCGGTGCAACTGTAGCGGTAGATCTTGATGAAGATGGCAGTGCTTATTATCTTGTTGTTGCTGATGGTGCGACTGTACCAACTGCAGCTCAGGTTAAAGCGGGCGTCGATTATAGCGGCATGACCGTTCTAGCCAATGGCACAATTAATACCACTAGCACCATAGGAAATAGCACTATTTCAACCCTTAGTGACGGTAGTCATTATGATATTTATGTGATTGCCCAAGATAACTTTGGTAACTTACAAGCTGATGGCGCAGTGGTGAGGTTAGATCTTAGCACTACAGATATTTTACCTGATATTGCTAGTATCACTATTTCTGGCTCACCTGCTGATACCGACACTTCTGTTGACTTTGACGTTGTTTTTGCTGATGAAGTAAGCAATGTTAGCACTGATGACTTTACCGCTAATTTAGTTAGCGGTGAAACGAATCAACCTCCAGCGATTACAGGCATAACCGGTAGTGGTAAAAATTATACCGTTAGTATTAATACTGGCGTAACTATTGGCGACCTACGTTTAGACTTAAACGACAGCACCAATATTATTGATGAAAATAGCAATACTCCTTCTGCATATACCAGCGGTGCAGAGCATACAATTGATACCAATAATGTACCAACCGTAACTGAAGCGACCAATAGTGTTGGTCCGTTTACCCCTGATGAAGATGTGAAAGTCGCACTCGACTTAACCGACCTTGTTATTGCTGATGGCAATGATGATGCACTTACCTTAACGCTAAGTGTTGATAACGGTTTGTTGTTTGCCAGCGATGGTAATACTACGGTATCAGCTACCACTATTGCTGGTTCAGATGAAGATGGTACAACTTCAATAACCTTAACCGGCTTAAGTGCTGATATAACCTCATTCTTTGATGATGGCGAACGTATTCATTTCCAAACCGATGAAAATGATACCAGTGCCGTAACCTTAACCATCAGCGCGGATGATGAGCTTGAAGTAGGCAGCGCATTCACAGAAACACTGACCATTACGGCGATTAACGATGCACCAACTATAAGTGGTACGCCAACCACCAGTATTGTTGATGGCAATGCTTATAGTTTCATTCCAAGTGCGAATGACATAGAAAATGATACCCCGCTAGTCTTTAGCATCACTAATAAACCTACTTGGGCAAGTTTTGATACTGAAACAGGTGAGCTTAGTGGTAACCCAACTCCAGCCCATGTAGGCATTACGTCTGATATTGTTATTCGAGTTGAAGATCCAAGTTTAGATGGTAATGATTTGGCAGCCTTTGATGTGGAAATTGTCGCATCTAATTTAGCACCTGAAATTAGTCAAGGAACTAGTACCCTAATCAACATGAGTGAAGATGGCGCACCAACGGCATTTTCTTTGTCACTCGATGCAACTGATGTTAATAACGACAGCTTAATTTGGTCAATAGCTACTCAGTCAACACAGGGAACAGCAGCGGCTAGTGGCGGTGGTAATAACAAAACCATCAGCTATATACCAAATGATAATTACCAAGGTAACGATAGTTTTGTTGTTGCAGTGAGTGATGGTTTATTAACTGACACTATAACGGTTAATGTGGTTGTCGCTTCAGTTAATGACCTACCATCGTTCAGTTCAAGTGGCACTAGCACAGTCGCTGAAGACAGTGGCTACAGCTACAATATTACCGCTACAGATCTTGATGATACAAACCTGACAATTACTGCCACCACTAAGCCAAATTGGCTAACTCTCGTTGATAACGGCAGTGGCAGCGCAAGTTTAACGGGTACACCAACGAACGCAGATATTGGCGATAACAGTATAACCTTAAAGGTGACTGACGATGAAAATGGCCAAAGCTTGCAAAGCTTTACCATAACAGTGACTAATACTAATGATGCGCCAATCATCAGCGGCACACCAGCAACGACCATAGCTGAAGACTCTGCTTATAGCTTCACGCCAACCGTTACTGATGTTGACAGCGGCGACACTAAAACCTTTAGCATTACTGGCAAACCTAGTTGGGCAGGTTTTAGTACTGCAACTGGCTCATTAACGGGTACACCAAATAATGATGAAATTGGCACTTATTCTAATATTATTATTACCGTTACCGATAGTGCGAATGCTAGTGACAGCTTAACCGCATTTGCCATTGCAGTGACCAATACCAATGATGCACCAGAGATTACAGGCACCCCTAACACAACAGTAGCTGAAGACTCTGCTTATAGCTTCACGCCAACAGTGACTGATGTTGACAGTGGCGACACTAAAACCTTTAGCATTACTGACAAACCTAGTTGGGCTGAATTTAGTACAGCTACTGGTGCGTTAACCGGTACACCAAGTAATGATGACGTTGGCAGTGACAGTAATATTATTATTACCGTTACTGATAGTGCGAATGCTAGTGACAGCTTAACCGCATTTGCCATTGCAGTGACTAATACTAATGATGCGCCAATCATCAGCGGCACCCCTAGCACAACAGTAGCTGAAGACTCTGCTTATAGCTTCACGCCAACCGTTACTGATGTTGACAGCGGCGACACTAAAACCTTTAGCATTACTGGCAAACCTAGTTGGGCAGGTTTTAGTACAGCAACTGGCTCATTAACGGGTACACCAAATAATGATGAAATTGGTAATTATTCTAATATTATTATTACGGTTACCGATAGTGCGAATGCTAGTGACAGCTTAACCGCATTTGCCATTGCCGTGACTAATACCAACGATGCCCCAATCATCAGCGGCACCCCAGCAACCACCATAGCTGAAGACTCTGCTTATAGCTTCACGCCAACGGTTACCGATGTTGACAGCGGCGACACTAAAACCTTCAGTATTACGGGTAAACCAAGTTGGGCTGAATTTAGTACAGCTACAGGTGCGTTAACCGGTACACCAAGTAATGATGACGTTGGCAGTGACAGTAATATTATTATTACCGTTACCGATAGTGCTAATGCCAGTGTTAGCCTAACGGCATTTACTATTGAAGTGACCAATACCAATGATATCGCCGAAGGTGAAAATCAGCAGCTGAGTTTAGCTGAAGATAGCCAAATAAACGTTGAGCCATTATTTAGCGATGTTGACGGTGACGAGCTAACTTTCCAAGTAGTTACCGAGCCATCACATGGTGAAATGAATACCTTAACCACTCCTTGGGTTTATATTCCTGAAGCTAACTACAATGGTGAAGACTTTATTACAGTGATTGCCAATGACGGCAATGTCGACTCTGCTGCAGTTACGATAAGCTTCACTATTACTGCCGTTAACGATGCGCCAGAAGCGATTGATGACCTTGTTAGTATCGAGTTAAATCAAGACAATATTTATAACCTAGATGTTCTCGATAATGACCTCGATATTGATGAAGATGAACTTAGTATTTCTGCGGCAACGGCGAGTTTAGGACAAGTCAGTATTGTAGATGGCCAACTGCAATATGTTGCTGAAACTGGCTTTGTTGGTGATGTGCAATTGTCATATATCATTACCGACGGACATGATGAGTACAGTGAGGCGACAGTATCGTTAACTGTTAATGGTACAAATAATGTTTCAGCGCCTGAATTAATTGTGCCAGAACCAGTAGTTGTTAATGCGAATGGCTTATATACCAAGGTTGATTTAGGCATAGCCACCGCCGTTGATAATGCTGGCAAAGCTATACCGGTATCATTGGTTGATGGCATAACCTTATTCCAGCCGGGTAATAATCTCGCTTATTGGCAAACTATCGACAATGCCACTGGTTTATCAACTATTGCTAGTCAGAAAGTTAGCGTTAATCCACTGGTTTCTTTAGCGAAAAACCAAGTGGTAGTTGAGGGAGCTGCGCTTGAAATTGAGGTGATTTTAAATGGCCAAGCGCCGAGTTACCCACTAGAAATAAGCTATACCATCAGTGGTAGTAGTGATGAGAATGATCATAACCTGGTTGATGGCAGCATTAATATCGAGTCAGGTAGCAGTGCGATCATCCAAGCTTTTATAACTGCTGATGCAGATATTGAAGGTGACGAAACTCTGATTATTACTTTAAGTGATGAATTAAACTTAGGGGCGCAAGCTCAGCAAACTATTATTATTACCGAAGAAAACGTAGCACCAGAAGTAAATCTGAGTGCAAGCCAAAATAATATTGACAGTATAAAGTTCACGCCAAACGGCGGTGACATCATTATTTCTGCGCAGGTAACAGATGCTAACGTTAATGATTCGGTATCAATTAATTGGCTCTTACCAGAAGAGCTCACCGTTATTGAGCAAGATAATAACCAAGTAGTTATTGATGCCAGTACTTTAACTTCAGGCGTTTATCAGGTCAGCTTAACAGCAAGTGACGAAGGTTTATTATCGCAAACTAGCACGCTTTATTTAGCCGTAGTGGCAGAGCTGCCAGTATTACAAGATGATGTTGATACCGATGGCGATCTTATTCCTGATAGTCAAGAAGGGTATGCGGATAGCGATAGTGATGGTATTCCTGATTACCAAGATGCCATAGCCGAATGTAATGTTTTACCTGAACAAGCCAATGTTCAGCAGCGTTTTCTTGTTGAAGGTCAGCCGGGTGTATGTTTGCGCAAAGGTAGTACCGTTGCTAACAGTGAAAATGGCGGCATACAACTTTCAGACGACGACTTAAGTAACAGTATCGGTATAGATGACGAAGCACTAAATATTGGCGGCATCTTCGATTATATCGCCACCGGATTACCTACAGTCGGTCAACAATATAGCCTTGTACTACCACAGCGTCAGCCAATTCCTGCCGGAGCTGTTTATCGTAAATATAATGAAAATAGTGGTTGGGGAGAATTTGTTCAAGATGCAGATAACTATTTACATTCAACCGCGGGTGAACCGGGGTATTGCCCGCCACCAGAAAGCGTTGACTGGAACAGTGGTTTAACCGAAGGTCATTGGTGTGTGCAACTAACCCTTACCGATGGCGGCCCTAACGATGATGACGGTATTGCTAACGGCACCATAGTTGACCCTGGCGGTGTTGCGGTATTAATGAGTAATAATGCCATGCCGATTGCTAACCACGACAGTGTCAGCATGCTACGAAATGAAAGTATCATTATCGATGTTTTAAATAATGATACTGATGTGGATGGCGATATTGTCAGTTTAGGTGTTGCCAGTGCCATTTTTGGCGAGGTGAGTATTACTGCTGATCAACAGTTAAGTTATAGCCCTTATGAAAACTTTGCTGGCATGGATACCATTACCTATAGCATTTCTGATGGAAATGGCGGTGTTGCGAATAGCACGGTTACGGTTGAAGTACGGGTTAATCAAGCACCAGTGATTGACACTGAGCCACAAAATATCACCGTTGATGATCATAGTAGCGTCACCATTGAGCCAATAGCAGGTATTAACGACGTTGATAATGACACATTAACGATAACAGCGGCCAGTGTTGATCACGGCCAGATCACCATTAATGCTGATAATAGCCTAACTTATACCCCAGCTAGAGATTATCAAGGCACGGCTATAGTCACATATTTAGTCAGTGATGGTGAAAATGATCCAATAGAAGGAAGCTTTAACGTGACTGTTACTGCATATCAAAGTTTAAAGTTAGAAAGTAAATCATCAGGTGGTAGCGCCGGTGTTGGCTTACTGTTTATGAGCTTATTGTTAGTACTTGCTCGTTCAAGAAAAGTATTAAAACTAAGTTACCTAGCAGCGCTGTTAGCGGCTATTACTACCTCGAGCCAAGCAAACGAGCAACCACTTTCAGGGTTTTTCATTGGCGGTGGATTAAATCAACTGTACTCAGCAGATGCGGAAGACGAGCTAAATGCCTTAACTCAAGGTTTTGATAATGTTGACTCAGACGCAAGTCGATTGGGTTGGCAATTACATTTAGGTTATCAGTTTGATAACAATTGGCGAGTTGAACTGGGCTATCATGACTTAGACAATGTCGAAGTAACTTTTGATGCCTTGCCAAATGCAATTGACTATCAAAAATTAGCGCAGGCACAAGCAGGAACGGGTTCAGGAGTCGCGTTAATCGCTGCTTATCAATGGCAACTCACTGAGCGCTTAGCACTACAGCCGCGTTTAGGATTAATGCATTGGTCGTCTGATATCTATTTAACCGATATTAACAATACCCAGCTCGCACGGGCTGAAGACTCTGACACCGATTTTGTTGCTGGTTTAGCATTAGAATATCAACTCAATAAAAATTGGTCGATGTACGCCTTGCTACAAAATTACTTCTTTGAAGACAATGTCTCTAGTATAGGTCTAGGTATAAATTATTACTTTGGAAATCAAAGCGGTAATACTACCAATAAAACATCTAAAACTAGCGCTAATCAGCAGGTAACTCAGGTTAGTACACCTAAACCAGTAGCAGTTATTGCTAAGCCAAAAGACAGTGATAATGACGGCATTATTGATGAACAAGACCAATGTCCGGCTACTGCAATCAAATATGCGGTTGATGCAAACGGTTGTGTGATCATGGAACAGCGTGAAGTAGAGATGCAAGTGGTGCTTCATTTTTCGGTTGCCAGCTCAAAAATACAGGCTGAAGATCAACAGAAAATTAAGGCTTTGGCGGAGTTTATTGAAAAATACCAAGTTAAATCATTAAATATTTATGGTCATACTTCGGCTCAGGGGGCAGCTGCGTTTAATAAAAAATTGTCTCAGCAACGGGCGCAAGCCTTGTTAAATCAATTGCATCAAGATTATGGTATCGACGAAACTATAATGACCGCGATTGGTAAAGGCGAAGAAGCCTTACTTGACCATGCAAATACTGCCGCAGCACATCAAATAAACCGCCGCGTAGAAATAAGCCTAAAAGAAATTCTCTTGGTAGAAAAGGCACGTTAGTTAGACGATAAAAAACACTAATGATGAAAGGGTAAAACTCATTCATCATTAGTGAGCCTCTTAGAGCTCACCCATCAGTAATTTAAATGTTCAAGAATCCACATTTTACTTTGATCTTGGTAGTAAATTTCACAAATTTTTCACCAGACATTTGTTGATCATCTACGCATACAGTACACTAAGCGCAATTTAAATTAGTTGCGATTTAACTATGTCAGCTCAAGAGTCAGCCCAAGATCAAAATAATCAAGCAAACACTAACGAATCAACTACTCACTTTGGTTATAAAACCGTTGAAAAAAGTGACAAGGCCTCTATGGTTGCTGGTGTTTTTCATTCTGTAGCTCAGCAATACGATATTATGAACGACCTTATGTCGTTTGGTATTCACCGTTTGTGGAAACGCTTTACTATCGACGCTAGTGGCGTACGTCCGGGTAATAAAGTACTTGATCTTGCTGGTGGCACGGGTGATTTAACCGCTAAATTTTCTAAGTTAGTGGGTCGTGAAGGTAAGGTGGTTTTAGCTGATATTAACAGTTCTATGCTCAATGTTGGCCGTGACAAGTTACGTGACAAAGGTTTAGTGCAAAATATTGAATATGTACAAGCCAATGCTGAATATCTACCGTTTGAAGAAAATACCTTTGACGTAGTCACCATAGCTTTTGGCTTGCGTAACGTAACTGATAAAGACAAAGCGCTGCGTTCTATTTTTTCCGTATTAAAACCGGGTGGCCGTTTGTTAGTATTAGAATTTTCTAAACCAGAGCATGAATTAGTCAACAAAGCTTACGATTTTTACTCGTTCAATATTTTACCTAAAATGGGCGAACTTGTCGCTAAAGACGGCGAAAGCTATCAATACTTAGCTGAATCTATTCGCATGCATCCTGACCAAGAAACCTTGAAAACCATGATGGAAAATGCCGGTTTTGAGCAAACCACCTTTAAAAACCTAACTGGTGGTGTGGTTGCCTTGCATAAAGGTTATAAGTTTTAATTTACTGAAAGCTAAGGTTCGTTATGTATCAACAACTACTGTGCATTGCCATTGAAAAAATTGTTGCCGCAGCGCTGAGTTTAAACAGTCAAGGCACTGAGCAATTGGCGGTGCTTGAGCAAAAAACCTTATCTATTTCTTTAGCTGAATTAGGGTTTGAGCTTAACTTTACTGTTAATGGTCAACAAGTTTTGGTTACTAGCACGGTTGATGATAGCGTTGATGATAGCCGAAATAATAACCTGAACAGCTCAGCCGATTGCGCTATTCATACCAGTATTAAAACCCTTATTGCTTTAAAAAATGAACAGCAACTCACCGAGCTGATCAAACAAGATAAACTCGATTTACAAGGCGATATTAAAGTTGCCCAGCAGTTTGCTCATATTGCCGAAACCTTAGACATTGATTGGCGCAGTGAACTTGCCAAACATATTGGCGATGTTGCCACTTATAAATTAGAAAGTATCGGTAAAAACCTTGCAAATAAACTCGGTTTTGCTGCTCGTCAAATTCAAGCCGATGCCAGTGAATATCTAGTGCATGAACAGCGTCTTGTCGTTACTTCTAGCCAGTTAAGCGACTTTAACCACCAAGTTGACCAAGTTACCCACCAAACCGAGCAAGCTGAACAGCGTATTGAACGCTTATTAACTCGTCTCTCCGTTTCTTCAGCTACAGCAGGTTAACCGTGAGCAGTATTCGTTTATATCGCATTGTTAAAACATTTCTTCAGTATGGTTTAGACGATTTAGTGCCTAAGCACGCCCAGCCTTGGTATGCCAAACTAGCACGCTTGCATTTATTTTGGTTACGTAATCAACATAAAGATAAACCGGTTGCCCAGCGTTTTCGTTTAGCGATTGAATCATTAGGACCAGTATTTATTAAATTTGGCCAAATGCTGTCAACTCGCCGTGATTTACTGCCTGACGATTTCGCTAATGAATTGGCGCTATTACAAGACCAAGTTACCGCTTTTGATGGTGAACATGCCAAAGCAATGATTATTTCCGCCATTGGTGAAGATGTTTTTGAACAATACTTTACTGATTTTGACAGCACCGCCTTAGCCTCAGCGTCTATTGCACAAGTACATACCGCGACTTTGCTCAACCATGGCGAACAAGGCGAAAGCCGCCAAGTTGTGATTAAAGTTTTACGTCCTAAAATTAGCAAAATCATTTTAGCTGATCTCAAAGTAATGAGCCTATTTGCTAACTTAGTTACCTATTTATTTCCTGATGGCAAGCGCTTACGTCCCAAAGAAGTCGTTGCTGAATATCGTCGCACTATTTTAGACGAGCTTGACCTAAACCGCGAAGCCGCCAACGCCATTCAATTAAAGCGTAATTTCAGCCAAGGTAAGCCTAGCGATAAAGTGCTTTATGTACCTGAAATTTATAGCGAGTATAGCCATAAAAACGTCTTAGTAATGGAGCGTATTTATGGTATTGGCGTCGGTGAAGTTGAGCAGTTAACTGAACTTGGCGTTGATATGAAATTATTGGCTGAGCGTGGTGTGGAAGTATTTTTCACCCAAGTTTTTCGCGACAGCTTCTTTCATGCCGATATGCACCCGGGTAATGTTTTTGTTGATGCCACAAATCCCGCCGACCCTACATGGATTGCGATAGATTGCGGCATTGTCGGCACGCTCAACCGTGAAGATAAACGTTATTTAGCCGAAAATTTTGTCGCCTTTTTCAACCGTGATTACCGCAAAGTTGCCCAGCTGCATGTTGACTCTGGCTGGGTACCAAGCGATACCAGTGTTGATGAATTTGAATTTGCCATTCGCACCGTGTGCGAGCCTATTTTCAACAAACCTTTGGCTGAAATTTCCTTTGGCCAAGTATTAGTTAATCTGTTTAATACCGCGCGCCGCTTTAATATGGAAGTGCAGCCGCAGCTGGTTTTATTGCAAAAAACCTTGTTATATATTGAAGGTTTAGGCCGTCAGTTATACCCGCAGCTTGATTTATGGCAAACCGCCAAACCTTTCCTTGAAGATTGGGTAAAAGAGCAAATGGGCGTAAAAGCAGTGTTTACCAAAATTAAAGACAACATTCCTTTTTGGAATGAAAAACTACCCGAAATCCCTGATCTTGTTTACGACTATTTAAAAGCCGGCAAACAATCCCATGAAAACCATGGCGAGCTGATCAAACAAATGACCGCGCAACAAAACAAACAAAGTCAACGCCTTATCTATAGCGTATTAGCGGGTGCCAGCTTTGTTACTACCAGTATATTGATGACCGATCAACAGCAAGGTTTTGCTATTGTCACTGGGGTTATCGCGACTATTTTTGCACTGCTCGCGTTACGAAAGTAAACACGACTTGTAACTTGCAGCTTCTAATTGTTGTAGACCTTATTGGGTTCTATCTAACTCTTCCATATACGCTTCTAATATCAAATTAGTACGCGCACCTTTGCGGGTAATGGCTGAAAAATAGGTATCAAAACCTCGACTGTGGGCTTCTATCGTTCTTAATTTATCTTGCGATACCCAGCGCTCGGCAAAGTGGGTTGGTAAAAAGCCAATAAAACGTCCGGTTAGAATTAAAAAAGCAATGCCTTCACGATCGGTTGAAGTTGCGGTCGCTTTAAGCATAGTTTGCTGCTGTTTAATTTCGGCAGCTTGCGGATAACTCGGTACTACTGCGTCGTATTGGCTTAACGCGTCATCACTTATTTTATTTAGGTCTTGATGAAATAATGGGTGCTGCGCGCTGCAATATAATAGCGACCTTTCTTTATAAAGCGGTAAGTAGTTTAACCCTGGTAAGTTTCTTAAATCAGGCACTACGCCAATATGTATATGTCCGTCTAATATTGCGGTTTCAATGTCGTTGGGCGGCATCATGCGAATATTAAAAATAACTTCCGGTGCACGATGTTTCATTGCACTTAATGAACGGGTAATGCGCATTTGATGATTAGTCACTAAGTTGTCGGTAATGCCGAGGTTTAAATCGCCGACCAAATCAGTATTTATAGCATTTATTTGTGAGCGAAAAGTCTCTAAGCTGCCAAGTAACTGCAAACTGGCTTGATAAGCATGTTGGCCCTGATCGGTTATCGAAAAACCTGCGCGTCCGCGATTACACAGCTTCATATTCAACAGCGACTCTAATTCGGCAATCGCTAAGCTAATCGCTGGCCGGCTAATATTTAGCTCTACTTCTGCTGCGGCAAAGCCACCTGCTTCTATCACGCTTTTAAAAATACGTAATAAACGGATATGGGCATCGCCTAATTGGCGCGGTAACAGGTTTTTATTTTTACTCATCTTTTATTAATCTTTCAGTTATGTGGCTTTGCTCGGGCGCTAAAGCCATAAAAACTACATGCCTATGTAGATTACTCAAGCAAAATTGTAGGTCGGAATTTATTCCGACAATGCTATCAAACTGTGCTGATTTGTCGCACTAAAGTACGACCTACAAATAAATAAGCGCATAGCCAAGAAAAACGATAAAAAGCTAATAGGTAAGTAAATACTTAACTTAACTTTTAAATTGTTGGATTTAATAAACTATCAGGATGTTGATAATGAAGTCAACCCGATCAGCACACTCAGCCGTTGAGATGACTTATGAACAATAACAATGATAAAACCAACTATTGTGGTTTAAGCCAAGAGCAACTTGATGCTCACTGGATGCCTTTCACTGGCAATCGTCAATTTAAACAAGATCCTAGATTAATTGTTAGCGCCGAAGGTAATTATTATACCGACGCTAATGGTCGTAAAATTTTTGATGGTTTATCAGGTTTATGGACCTGTGGCGCTGGCCATTCTCGTCCAGAAATTGTTGAGGCGGTCAGTAAACAAGTTAAAGAGCTCGACTATTCTCCAGCGTTTCAATTTGGTCATCCAAAATCATTTGAACTCGCGCACCGCATTACTGAATTAATGCCTGAAGGTATGAACCGAGTATTTTTTACCGGCTCGGGTTCAGAATCTGTAGAAACCGCATTAAAAATGGCACGTGGTTACTGGCGTAAAAAAGGCTTAGCCAGCAAAACCCGTTTTATTGGTCGTGCTAAAGGTTATCACGGTGTTAACTTTGGCGGTATCAGCGTTGGTGGCATCGGTCCTAACCGTGCTTTATATGGTCAAGGTATTGAAGCGGGTCATTTGCCACATACTATGATGCCTGAAAATAAATTCACTCAAGGTATGCCAGCTCAAGGTGCGCATTTAGCTGATGAGCTAGAAGAAATGGTCGCGCTATATGATGCTAGTAATATTGCTGCGGTTATTGTTGAACCATTAGCAGGCTCGGCAGGTGTTATTCCACCACCAATTGGTTATTTAAAACGTTTACGTGAAATTTGTACTAAGCATAATATTTTACTTATTTTTGATGAAGTGATCACCGCATTTGGTCGTATGGGGGCCAATACCGGTTCTGAAGCTTTTGGTGTGGTGCCTGATATGATGACCATAGCAAAGCAGCTTACTAATGGTGTTGTGCCTATGGGCGCGGTAGTTGCCAAGCAAGAAATATACGACACCTACATGGAAACTGGCGGCGCTGATTATATGTTGGAATTGCCTCATGGTTATACCTATTCGGCGCATCCGGTAGCCTGTGCTGCTGGCTTGGCTTCGTTAGATATTTTGGCGAAAGATAAATTGCCAGAGCGAGTGCAAACCATAGCGCCACAATTTCAAGAATTATTACACGGCCTAGCGGGCAGTAAACATGTTACTGACATTCGTAACTATGGCTTAGCTGGCGCATTAACGTTAGCACCTAATAATGGCCAGCCAGCTTTACGCCCTTATCAAGTGGCAATGAAATGTTGGCAAAAAGGTTTTTACGTACGCTATGGCGGCGACACCATTCAACTAGGTTTACCATTTACTAGTGAAGTTGCGGAAATTGACAGTTTAATTAATGCGTTAGGTGAATCACTTAACGAAACTGAGTAAATAAATATTACTCACATATAACAAAATTTATTGGTACTAATACCATCACAGATTTAACTTAAGGAAGTAACATGAACACCATTGGCCATTTAATTAACGGTGAATTAATTACCGATACTGAGCGTACACAAGACGTATTTAACCCTGCTACTGGTTTAGCTGAAAAGCAAGTGGCGTTAGCGTCAAAGCAAACGGTAGAACAAGCTATTGCTGCTGCACAAGCCGCTTTTCCAGAATGGCGCAATACGCCAGCAATTAAACGTGCCCGTGTTATGTTTCGTTTTAAAGAATTGTTAGAGCAAAATGCCGATACAATTTGCCAACTTATTGGTCAAGAACATGGCAAAATTAGCCATGATGCCGCTGGCGAATTACAACGCGGTATTGAAAATGTTGAATACGCATGTGGCGCACCAGAACTATTAAAAGGTGAACATAGCCGTAATGTTGGGCCAAATATTGACTCGTGGAGTGAATTTCAACCTTTAGGTGTTGTGGCAGGTATTACCCCGTTTAACTTCCCAGCTATGGTGCCAATGTGGATGTTTCCACTAGCGATTGTGTGTGGTAACTGTTTTATCTTAAAACCGTCTGAGCGTGATCCAAGTTCAACTTTATATATTGCTCAGTTATTAAAAGAAGCGGGTTTGCCTGACGGCGTAATGAATGTTGTCAATGGTGATAAAGAAGCAGTTGATGTATTGCTTACAGATGAGCGTATTCAAGCGGTAAGCTTTGTTGGTTCAACGCCAATTGCTGAACACATTTATGCAACAGCAAGTGCTAATGGTAAACGTTGCCAAGCCTTAGGTGGCGCAAAAAACCACGCGATTGTTATGCCAGATGCCGATATCGATAATGCCGTTAATCAATTAGTGGGTGCAGCTTTTGGTTCGTCAGGCGAACGTTGTATGGCGTTATCAGTTGCGGTTGCCGTTGGTGATGAAGCTGGTGATGCCTTAGTTGAAAAAATGACTGAAGCGATGAAAGGTTTATCGGTTGGCGCTTATGATAATGCCAGCAATGACTTTGGCCCAGTGATCACCAAAGCACATCAAGAAAAAGTAGTTGGCTATATTAATAGCGCTGAATACCAAGGGGCGAAAATTGTTGTTGACGGCCGTGAACCTAACGTCGCAGGTTACCCACAAGGTTTCTTTGTTGGCGCAACCTTAATGGATAACGTAACGCCAGAAATGCACAGCTACCAAGCCGAAATTTTTGGCCCTGTATTGCAAGTTGTTCGTGTTAAAACCATGGACGAAGCAATGCAGTTAATTAACGACCATGAATACGGTAACGGTACGTGTATTTTCACCCGTGACGGCGAAGCCGCGCGTTATTTCTCAGACCATATTCAAGTAGGCATGGTGGGTATTAACGTACCATTACCTGTGCCGGTGGCTTATCACAGCTTTGGTGGTTGGAAGCGTTCATTATTTGGTGATTTACATGCTTACGGCCCAGACGGTGTGCGTTTTTATACTAAACGTAAAACCATTACCCAACGTTGGCCATCAAGTGGCGTACGTGAAGGGGTTAGCTTTGCTTTTCCAAGCTAGATAAATAAAACGGGACTGAAGTTAATTACTTCAGTCCCGTTTTTATATCAATACAGTAACAATATCTTTATTAAAAATAAGACAATATAAGTTAAGCGCACTAAGCTAATAATATTAGATAAATAGCCCGATAATAAAAATAACCCAGAGTAAAAAGATGTCGGAAAAACAAATAATTAGATTAAGCCGAACACCCGAAGGGTTTGGCAATACAGCTGATGAATTAACAGCAGAAATGTTTGAGTCAGAACTACCTATTCAGCATAGCCATAGCTATTTTGAAGATGATGAACTTGGTTTATATATTGGCGTTTGGGACACCACGGATATGGTGGAAGTGGCGGGTCCTTACGGCTGTGATGAATTTATGATTGTGCTTGAAGGCCAAGCGGCGATTAAAAATACCAGTACCGGCGAAGTTGAAACTGTAGCTGCTGGCGAAGGTTTTGTTATTGCTAAAGGTTATGAATGTCAGTGGCAGCAACAAGGCTATTTGCGCAAGTTTTATGTTATTTCTGAACATCCACAAGAGCCGATTCCAGAGCAGCCTGCAGCGAATGGCATTATAAAAATGCAAGCTCAACAAGCTTCACCTGATAACCGCGCTGAAAAACTTGAAGTTGAACTAACAGGCGACAGTTTTGAGCTGAAAACGCCAACTAAGGTCAACAAAGGGCAACACTTATATCAAGACAATCTAGGCCGGTTTGTTGCAGGTATTTGGCAAAGTGATGCCTTTGAAACCAAGCTTCAGCCCTTTCCTCGTCATGAATTTATTTATGTGCAATCAGGGCAATTAACCTGCATTGATGAACATCAACAAGCCCATATTTTTAATGCCGGCGATGCGTTTTTTATCCCTAAAGGCACGGTCTGTCAGTGGCAAGTTAAAGATAATGTGCGAACTTATTACACCATCATTCAGTAGAAAATAGCTCAGTAGCAAGGTTTAATAAATTTATTAGTAGGTCGTACTTTAGTGCGACAAGGTAACTTATTCAAAGAAGGTAACAATAATAATGACCAATGTAGAAACAGCCAAAGGACACTATATAGCCGGTAAATGGCAGCCCGCACATGGCGATGAAACCTTTGATGTTATTAACCCAGCTACTGAAGAAATTATTGCTTTAGTAAGCGCTGGTGACGAACAAGATATTAACGCGGCAGTAGCTGCAGCGCGTGAAGCATTTGATAACGGCCCGTGGCCAAAAATGTCAGGCAAAGAACGCGGTGGTTATTTACGAAAAATAGCAGAAATTATTACTCGCCGAATAGATGAACTTTCAGCACTTGAAGTTAAAGATAACGGCAAACCTTTCCCTGAAGCGAAATGGGATATTGAAGACACCGCTGGCACCTTTGAATTTTATGCCAACCTTGCTGAACAGCTAGATGAAAGCCCCGAAGAAATTATCGCCTTAAGCGAGCCTGGCTTTAGCTCAAAAGCGATTAAAGAACCTATTGGTGTGGCGGGCGCAATTATTCCGTGGAATTTCCCAATGTTAATGGCGGCTTGGAAAGTAGCTCCAGCCCTTGCTGCAGGTTGCACTATGGTACTGAAACCTTCAGAAATTACGCCATTAACGGCGCTGGCTTTAGCTGATATTGCTATAGAAGCAGGTTTGCCTGATGGTGTACTAAATATTGTTACAGGCCTTGGTCAAGGTGCTGGTCAGCCATTAGCGGAGCACAAAGATGTTGATAAAATGGCCTTTACTGGCTCAGTGCCAACCGGCGCTAAAATTATGGAAATGGCGGCGCGTAATATTAAAAACGTCAGCTTAGAGCTCGGCGGAAAATCACCGTTAGTTATTTTTAACGATACCGATATTGAAATAGCGGTTGAGTGGATCATGTTTGGTATTTTTTGGAACCAAGGCCAAGTGTGTTCAGCTACATCTCGTGTATTGGTTGAAGAGTCGTTATATCCAGCCTTGCTTGAACGCTTAGTGCTTGAAGCGCAAAAAATTACTATCGGCGAAGGTACTATTGATGGCGTGTTATTAGGGCCCTTAGTTAACCAAGCCCAATATCAAAAAGTGCTTGCCTCTATTGAACGCGCTATTGCTGAAGGGGCAACTTTGGCCAGCGGTGGTAAAAAGCCGAGTCATTTAAGCGAAGGTTATTACCTTGAACCAACCATTTTAACTGACATGCCAGAAGATAGCTGGATCTGGCAAGAAGAAATATTTGGCCCTGTGGTTTGTGTTAAAGCATTTAAAACCGAAGCGCAGGCAATTGCTATGGCCAATAATTCCCGCTTTGGTTTAGCTGCGGCGGTTATGTCGAAAGACCAAGCGCGCTGTGATCGTGTCGCTAAAGCATTCAAGGCTGGCATAGTTTGGGTAAATTGTTCACAACCAACCTTTGTTGAAGCGCCTTGGGGCGGTTATAAACAATCAGGTATTGGCCGAGAGTTAGGTAAATGGGGTTTAAATAACTACCTTGAAACCAAACAAATCACCCAATTTAATAGTGACGAACCTTGGGGTTGGTATTTGAAGTAGCAAAACTTAGCGACAGCGACTTTTATTAAAAATACGACAGACACAAAATAAGAATAACTATACTGGCATTGCCAGCACTGGGAAGAAAATATGCAGCCACACTTAGCCGCCTTGCAAGGCTCAAAATATTGTCCACTTTGGCTTGACCAAGATCTGAAACCTGAAGTATTGCCGTCGTTAGCTGAAAACAAACAGTGTCAGCTGCTTATTGTTGGTGGTGGTTTTACCGGCCTTTGGGCTGCGTTACAAGCGAAAGAACGCAAACCTGATGCTGATATTATTCTTATTGAAAAAACCTTTATTGCTGATGGCGCTTCAGGTCGTAATGGCGGCTTTTTAAATTCTAGTTTAGCGCATGGCGAAACCAATACTGACCATCATTTCCCCGGTGAAAGTACCCGTTTATACGAACTGGGTCAGCAAAATATGGCGGAATTATTGGCAACGCTTGAGCGTTATAATATTGATGCCCGTTATGAAAAAGTTGGCGAAACTGAAGTAGCAACTAATCAAGGGGCGGTTGATGCACTGCGAAAAGCTTACGAGCAGGAAAAAGCTGAAGGCGACGACGTAGTTTGGTTTGACCAAGCTCAAATGCAAGCTCAGGTGAATTCGCCAACATATATGGCTGGATTGTGGCGACGAGATGGCCAAGACGGCATTGTTGACCCTGCACGGCTTTGCTGGGGTTTAAAGCGAGTATTGCTCGAATTAGGTGTACAAATTTTTGAGAATACCCCGCTTGATGATGTTTCGCCTTTAGGTAATGAAAAAATGCTTGCCCAATGCGGCGGTCATATTATTGAAAGTGACAAAGTATTGATGGCAACTAACGCCTATAAGAATCCCCTTAGAGCAGTGAATAAAACCGTGATCCCGGTGTGGGATTATCAAATAGCGACAGAGCCATTAACACCTGAGCAACTTGATAGTATTGGTTGGCATAAAACCCGCCATGCTTTGGGTAATCACGCCAACATGTTTCATTATTACCGCATTACTCAAGATAATCGTATTACTTGGGGCGGCGGTGGCGCGGTTCGCTATTATTTTAATAAAGGTACTGATCAAAGTTGTGCTGATATTCCAGCGCGCTTTGAGCAACTTTCTAAAGAATTTTTTGAAACTTTCCCGCAACTTTCAGGGGTGAAATTTAGCCACCGTTGGAGTGGTATTATCGCCACCTCAACTCGTTTTTGTATGGTACCAGGTTCTACCTATAACGGCCGTGTGGCTTGGGCAATAGGCTACACAGGTTTAGGTGTTGGTGCTACTCGCTTTGGCGCACGTATTGGTATTGAATTATTGGGTTATCAGCCGAGTGATATTCTAGATATGCAGTTTGTTCAGAAAAAGCCAATGCCGTGGGCGCCAGAGCCATTTCGATGGTTTGGTGTGCGTTTTACTCAACAAGCCTTAGTGAATGCCGATGCTAATAATGGCAAGCGTGGCCTATGGTTACAGCTACTCGATAAGCTTAACCTTGGCTTTACTTGTTAGCTTACTAACTAATCAAAATAAATGATTGATATATTTTACAGTAATAGATTGCAATTAATCTCGCTGTAAAATATATTGAACTACCGTGTTAGTAATATTGAAATGAAGGCTAGTCTAACAATATTAGCCGCATGTAATTTTTGGAGTCAGTGATGGAAAAATCTACCTTAGCCTATTGGCAAGCACAAGCAAGCGAACTCGTTATTGAAGGGCGCGCTTTTATAAACGGTGCATATACCGACGCCATTGCTGAGCAAACTTTCGATTGCATAAGCCCAATTGACAGCCGTCACTTAGCCAATATTGCTTGTTGTCAAAGTGAAGACGCTGATGTGGCCGTAGCTGCGGCGCGAGCTGTATTTGAACAAGGCAGTTGGTCAAAACTTGCACCGGTAAAGCGTAAAGCGACCTTATTAAAATTTGCCGATATTATTGAACAACACCAGCACGAATTAGCCTTGCTAGAAACCTTAGATATGGGTAAGCCTATTTCTGACGCTATTCATGTTGATTTAGCTGGCACCTTACGTTGTATTCGCTGGAGTGCAGAGGCGATTGATAAAGTTTACGACCAAGTGGCACCAACCGCGAGTGATGATTTAGGTTTGGTTACCCATGAACCTTGTGGCGTAGTAGCGGCAATTGTGCCGTGGAATTTTCCGCTGCAAATGGCTTGTTGGAAACTAGGACCAGCCCTTGCAATGGGCAATAGCGTAGTACTTAAGCCTTCAGAAAAATCGCCTTTAACGGCAATTAAATTAGCCGCGCTAGCTATCGAAGCTGGTATTCCTGCTGGCGTATTTAATGTATTACCGGGTTTTGGTCATGAAGTGGGTAAAGCACTGGCCTTACACAACGATGTTGATACCTTAGTATTTACCGGCTCAACCGCAGTGGCTAAGCAATTATTTGTTTATGCTGGTCAGTCAAACATGAAACGCGTTTGGACTGAAGCGGGTGGTAAAAGCCCGAATATTATTTTTGCCGATGCACCTAATCTTGATGATGCCGCACAAGCGGCAGCAGGGGCGTTTTGTTTTAACCAAGGCGAAGTATGTACTGCCGGCACGCGGTTATTAATTGAAGAAAGCATTAAAGATGAGTTTATTGAAAAAGTCATCGCCGCGGTAAAATCTTGGCAGCCGGGTAACCCGCTTGACCCAAATACTAACGTTGGCGCCATAGTGGATAGAGCGCAATTTGAACGGGTGCTTAGCTATATCGAAAAGGGCAAAATTCAAGGTGCAAAACTACGCTGTGGTGGTAATGCGACAGCACCGGTTGCCGATGGTTTTTATATTGAACCAACGGTTTTTGACGAAGTTGACAATGCGATGGATATTGCCCAAGACGAAATTTTTGGCTCGGTATTATCAGTGATCACTTTTAAAACAATGGCAGAAGCGATTGCCATCGCTAACGACACGCCTTATGGATTAGCGGCAGGCATTTGGACCTCAAACCTGTCGAAAGCCCATCAAATGAGCAAAGCCGTGAGAGCGGGTTCAGTATGGGTTAATCAGTGGGATGGTGGCGATATGACTGCACCATTTGGTGGCTTTAAACAATCAGGCAATGGCCGTGATAAGTCATTACATGCTTTTAGTAAGTACACTGAAATAAAAGCCACATGGATGAAAATTTAACATTTTAAATGTCAATAAAATCAAACAAACGAGCTATTGGTTAATTATCAACAAGAATAAAACCCAAAATTTGTTTGATTTTATTTACGCATTGAGAACCGTGAAGTTTTAGTTAACCTTATGCTTTAAAAAGATTATAGGTGAATAAAGTTAATCTATATAAAATATAACAATAAATAGATGGCGAATAAAAATTACACAAACCTGAGATATATGTTTGATTTAATTTACAGGGTGTGTATTATCAAGAAAGCGAAAATAATAGCTTAAAAAAAAAGCATTCGTAAAAATTATAACAACAAGTTTACCGTTGATAGGGAATGAAATGTCTATGATATACCGTAAATCACTACTCGCGCTTGCCGTTGCAGCCACAGTCTCAACTTCAGCCACTTATGCTGCTGAAGAAGCCGAAACAACAAAAGCTAAAAACGATTATGAAGTGATCGTTGTCACCCAAAAAAGGGTTCAAACCCTTAAAGAAGTACCGGTTGCAGTAAGTGCTTTTGGTGGAGAATTCATTAAAGACTTTAATGTTACCAATGCCGTTGATTTAGCCAAATTCACACCAGGATTAAATGGCGGTAGTGAAAACGATAGCTATATCGACAGTATTGGTATTCGTGGCATAGTCACTGCTGACTATGGTATTGGTGGCGACCCTTCAATTGGTTTATATCTCGACGGTGTTTATCAAGGCCGTAGTGGTGGTGGTTTATCAACTTTTTTCGATATGGAACGTGTTGAAGTAGCTAAAGGGCCACAAGGTACGCTATTTGGTCGTAATGCTGCTTCAGGTGCGATCAGCATGTACAGTAATCAAGCTATTGATGGCACTGAAGGTAGTGTTGAGTTTGGTATTGGCAGCGACAACATGAAAGAATTTACCGGTGTTTATAATACCAATATCTCAGATGATGCCTACATTCGCTTTGCCGCTTATCACCAAAGCCAAGATAGCTACGTTGATAACTTAGTGGGTGGAAAATTACGTGACAAAGATGTTACCGCTTTGCGTACCGCCTTTAAATATGAAGGTTGGAATAATAGCGAATTAAGAGTCACTTTAAATTATGAAGATCGTGATATGGATGGCGGTGTATATCGCTCTATTTGGACTGAAGGTGATAAGCGTAGCATTGAGTCTGACCTAGGCGCTGATGGTCGCGATGTTGCTGAAGTATTTGCAACCACGGTAGATTTTACCCATGACTTTGGCTCAGTTGTTTTTACTTCGCAAACCGCGATGAAAAATTACACTTGGGACTATCTAGAAGATTACGATGGCACAGCTAAAGCTTTAGGTATTTATTCGCAAAAAGATGATACCAAATATTTAAGCCAAGAATTTCGCATAAATTCAAATACCGACTCTGATATTTATTGGTTTATTGGGGTGAACCTCTATAAAGAAAAAATTGATTCACAGTTTTACAATGAATATGACGACGATGCCTTGTGTGCGCAATTACCGAATTTAGAAGAGTGGGATCAAGATTATGATTCTCATGAAAGTATGCCTGAAGATTATTATGCTGATTGTCATGAATTATTTGTTGATGGTTGGGAAGAAGATATAGCTGATAGTCCAGCGCCGGGTGAAGGTGAAATAGGAGTGCAAGAACAAGTCTTAGCCAAAGGCACCAACAGTGGCTATGGCATTTATGGTGACCTTACTTGGTCAATTACTGATAGCACTGAAATTACCGTTGGTGGCCGCTTCTCTTACGACAATAAAGAATTTGGTTTGAACTTACCTGAGCCTGACGGTTGGTTAGGTCACTACTGGTTAGTCGGTGGTCATACTGGCGGTGAATGGGTTGAAGATGAACAAGACTGGTCTGAATTCACGCCACGTGTTGCGTTAAATCATAAGCTTACTGACGATGTAAATATCTATGCTAGTTATTCACGCGGTTATAAAGCTGGTGGTTATAATACTTTTGCCTTTAACCTAAATGAAGATTATACCGGTTGGGATGAAGAGGAAGAGTGGTACGACGGTATCCCTGATGGAGTGATTGATAGCACAGATAGCGATTTTTGGTCTGACGAAGGTGATTACGGTGGGCTGTACCCTGACGGCCGAACGTTAGCGAGTTACGATCCTGAAATTGTTGATAGCTATGAAATTGGCTTAAAAGGTGATTTTTTCAACAATACCTTAAAAATGAATCTTGGTGCTTATTATTATGATTACCAAGATTTTCAAGGTATTTTTCCTAATGCAGGTGGTGTGATCATTAAAAACATTGGCCAAGCCGAAGGCACGGGTGTTGAATTTGACGTAACTTATTTACCAAATGAAAATATTCGCTTGTTCTTTGCATCAGCCTTACAAGATTCAGAAGTTAAAGAAGGGCTTGATGAAAATGGCGATTCAATTGTTGGTCAAAAATTAGCTGCACCTGATGCAACGTTTAGTTTTGTTGGTAGTTACTACTGGTACTTGGAAAACGATATCGACTTAACTTTCCAGGTTTCTTATAATTGGCAATCAGAAACCTTTGGTGATGAATTCTTGGGTGGTACTGATTTACTTGAACAAGAAGCTTATGGGTTAACAGGCATTCAATTTAACGCTACAGGTATGGAATGGCAGTTATCAGCCTATGTTGAAAATCTAACCGATGAAACTTATTACGAAGGTGCTGTTGAAGATACGGGTATTAACCGCTTTGGTATTGGCCGAGGCCGTACAGCAGGTGTTAGAGTTAAATATAATTTCTAGCTCTTAAGCTTTAACTTAATTTTATGCCCTAAAAATTGAAACGGCGTTTACTTACCTAAATAAGGATAAGTAAACGCCGTTTTTTATTGAATATTCCTCTCCATCCCTTCGAATGTTTCATTCAGTCATTAAATGTAAAAGAGTGTTTGAATGTTAGATGATTAATCTTATAATTCGTTTTGAAAAGGAAAAATTCCCTCTAAAAATAAACATAGGATAGTTCATGTCAATTCGATTAATTATCGCTGCCTTGCTAGTGATCCCTCATTTACTGTTTGCTCAAACCAGCTCAGTTCCAGTAGAAGCTTATGGAAAATTGCCAAGTAAAAGCATGCTGGTTATTTCCCCTAACGCCCAGCGCATGGCTTATCGTGATACCTCTAATGGCCAAGACTTGATGATTGTTATTGATTTAACGACCAATAAAATGGTTAACGGCATTAATATTGATGGAGTAAATCCTTCTACTATTTACTTTACTGATAATGACCGCCTGATTTTAGTTGCTTCAGAAAATAAACGCATGCTTGGCTATTATGGTCGTCATAATATTAGTGCTGCGTTTGTCTACAATATTGACAAAAATAAAATACACCAGTTATTAATTCGTGGTTATGGCATACATCAAGGGCAAACCCAATTAGGTAGCATTATGGGGCTATCGAATGACAATAAGTACGCTTATATGCCAGCTTATGCTGAAGAAGGAACCTTTAACCTTTATAAAGTGGATTTAGCCAAGAAAAGAAAGCCAAGGGTTTATCGAAAAGGTACGCATGACACCATGGACTTTTTCATCGGCGCTGATGGTGAAGTACTGGCCCGAGAACGTTATAACAATGATAGCAATTTACATCGCATTCAAGCCTTGATTGACGATGAATGGGTGGATATCTTCAGAGAAACCACACCTTATATTACTAAAGGTTTTCGCGGCATAACACCTGACGGTAAGAGCTTAGTGATGATCAGTCAAAACAAGAAACGTCGCTGGGCTTATTACACTATGTCACTTGCCGATGGTAAAATATCTGAGCCAATCTTTAGTCATAAAAATAAAGATGTTGAACATGTACTAACAGATATTAAGCGTGTTGTTCATGGCGTGCAATATTCCGGTTTCACACCATCTTATGACTTTTTTGATAAAAAACTTAATGCGCGTATGCGTGGCATGAACAAAGCTATGCCCAATAATACCTTCACCATTAAAGACTACACCCCAGATTGGAGTAGCATGATTTTTTATATGGATGGTGAAGGCAGCTCAGGTGATTATTTACTTTATAACAATAGCAGTTTAAGTTTTTTAACTTCAGCACGGCCAGATATCCCTCCTGCAGCGGTTAATGCGGTTAAAGAAAATAGTTTTGAAGCCCGTGATAACTGGCCAATTCCAACCTTATTAACTATGCCTAATGGTGAAAAAAAGCAAAACCTTCCTGCGATCATTTTGCCTCATGGCGGCCCTGAGTCATACGACAAAAGAGGCTTTGATTGGATAGCGCAATATTTTGCCAACCAAGGTTATGTGGTTATTCAGCCACAATTTCGTGGTTCTACTGGTTTTGGGGCTGCTCATTTATTACGTGGGCGCGGTGAATGGGGACGAAAAATGCAACATGACTTAACCGATGCGGTTAATCATTATGCTGAACAAGGCATTATAGATAAAAGCCGAGTTTGTATTGTTGGCGCGAGTTACGGTGGTTATGCGGCTTTGGCAGGAGCAACCTTTACCCCTGAGCTCTATAAATGTGTGGTTGCCATTAATGGTGTATCAGATGTTGAAGAAATGTTAAAAACTGAAAAACGTCAATATGGTAGTGACCATTGGGTGGTGGCGTATTGGCAAGACGTGATTGCCGACGGTGATGTTGATGAAGATCATTTAGAACAAATATCCCCAATTAACCACGCAGACAAAGTGACTGCACCAATATTACTTATTCATGGTGAACATGACTTAACCGTGCCGGTAGCCCAGTCTGAAGATATGTTTGATGAGTTAGAAGATGCCGATAAAAAGGTTACTTTTATTGAGTTAGAAGATGGTGACCACCAATTAAGCAAACGTGAAAATCGTTTAAAGGCACTTAAAGCGATAGATAAATTTATTAAAGAGTACATTTAGCCTGAGCTAATACAACTAAGCTTGGCATAAATATACCCACAACTGGTGATTACAAATCATTACAGTGTTCGCACAGTAAGAAACAAGTGGAGCCGATACTATAGCTTCATACTTTTTAAGCTTTAGCTTGTTAAGTGTTGTTATACTTCCCTTGTTTTTAAGCTCAACACCCTTTGGTTGAGCTTTTTTTTTGCCTAAAATTTAGTACTTACTTTCTCTGTTTTAAGATAAGAAAATCATCCAATAAGCTGGCAAAAAACAGATTACAAATCATTACAGTGTTTGCACAGTAAGAAACAAGTGGAGCCGATACTATAGCTTCATACTTTTTAAGCAGTAGCTTGATAAGTGTTGTTATACTTCCCTTGTTTTTAAGCTCAACACCCTTTGGTTGGGCTTTTTTTTTGCCTGACTTTTAGCGCTATTCTTTGCTACTTGAGTAGCTGTAATCGGTTATTTAGTTTGTAACAATGGCGGTTACAAATCATTACCGTAATAGCACAGTAAGAAACAAGCGATACCGATATTATGTTTTCAAGCTTTCCCAAGCAGTAGCTTGATAAGTGTTGTTATACTCCCTTGTTTTTAAGCTCAACACCCTTTGGTTGAGCTTTTTTTTTGCCTAAATTTTAGCTCTTCTTTTTCTCATACAAACAGCGTAAATAATCGACAAAAATTGTAACAGTGGCGATTACAACTCGTTACTGTAATAGCACAGTAAAAAACAAGCGATACCGATATTATGTTTTCAAGCTTTCCAAGCAGTAGCTTGATAAGTGTTGTTATACTCCCTTGTTTTTAGGCTCAATCACCCCTTTGATTGAGCTTTTTTTTTGCCTGCTTTTTAACCATTGTAATTTGCTAATATTAATAGTGTATTACTCGTGTTTTTCTTTGTTTACGCCTCATTCATGGCCAAATGTCAGCAGACTGTAAAATTGCTTGAGCCTAGCTGAACTAAGTTATAATCTGGTAGTCTACAGCTTGCTTTCGTTTTAATTGAATAGGTTTTTCTATGGCACGTCGCCTTCATTATGTTTTCTTGCTTTGCTGCGGATTTTTACTAAGCGGGTGTTATAGCGTTCAAGAAGCTGATTTAAAGATCCGTGACTACAATGTTCCAGAAAATTGGCAGAATCTTGAGCAGAAAACATCCGAAAATATTGCAGTAACCAGCGGCTGGTTAAATGAAATCCCCAATGCACAAATTCAACAATTAGTTGAGCTTGCTTTAAATAATAATTTTGCTTTAAAACAGCAGGCACTGTCGGTTGAAATTAAACGACAAAGTTTAGTAGTTGCCGGTAGTGCACTATGGCCATCTTTAGACTTATCGAGTAGTGCCAATCGTCGTAAAAATGCTAATACCGACTCAGCTGCAACCTATAGCAACAATGCTTCAATCGATTTAAACTTAACCTACGAGCTCGATTTATGGGGGAAGCTTTCTGATCAACAACGCCAAGCCAACTTAGAGCTAATTGCTGAACAGGCGAATTTCGAGCAAACTAAACAGCAATTAGTCGCTGATGTGGTAAGTGCTTGGTTTGGAGTAATTGAAGCAAAACATTTATTGGCGCTTTATCAGCAACGTAGTGAAAATACCCAGCAAAATTTAGATATTATTCAATCAGGTTATCAACGTGGCTTAAATAGCGCTTTAGATGTTTATTTAACCCGTAATGAAGTTAATAGCGAACTATCACGAACCTCTGAACAAAAAAACACCCTAATCAATGCGATAAGAAAACTAGAGCTTTTAGTTGGCCAATATCCGCAAGGTATACTTGATGTTGACGCGCCATTACCTTTATTAAACTCTGAAATCCCCCAAGGCATGCCGTCTGAACTTATCACCCGAAAGCCTGAGTTAATGGCGAGCTGGTATCGTTTACTTGCTCAAGACGCAGGGTTGGCTTATGCCCATAAACAACGCTTTCCTAGTATTAGCTTAACGGCGTCAGTAGGTAATAATTCTGAGCAATTAGAGCAGCTATTATCAGCTTCATCTATAGGTTGGTCATTGCTTGGCAACTTAGCCATGCCGCTATTTAATGCCGGAGCACTTAAAGCAAATGAAGAAAAAGCTCGTTTGCAGTTAAAGCAAAGTGAGCAGCAATATTTAACTACCCTTTATGATGCCTTTTTAAGGGTAGAAAATGGCTTAAGTGAAGAGCAAAGTTTAAAAGAGCGTTATAACATGATGTTAACCGCAGAAGAAAATGCACTCGCGGCGCAAACCTTATCGTTCGAAAATTATTTAGCTGGTTTGGTTGACTACACCACCGTGCTCGACGCGCAAAGCCGAGCCTTTGATGCGCAAAGCTCGGTTATCCAAATTAAAAAACAGCTGATCAGTAACCGAATTAACCTACATGTCGCCTTAGGTGGCGAGTTTTCCACGCCCATAAACAATGCCACGGCAGAATAAAAATGCGTAAATATAATAAATACACAGTTTCCGTTATCATCATAGCCGCCACCATTTTCTTGGCTATTTTTATCAATAACAACCCGCCCAAAAGTGATCGTGGCCGCGCTAATAAAAATGCGCAAATGACGGTAGAAATTACTCGCATACAATCACAAAATTTTCAGGTTGATATTGAAAGTTTTGGCACGGTTCAGCCCCGTACTCAAAGTGCGTTAGTGGCACAAGTACCAGGACAAATAATCAAGGTTAGCCCTAGCTTTCGTGAAGGTGGTTTTTTTGATAAAGGCGAAGTTTTAATTGAGCTTGATAATAGAGACTACTTGGCTGAGCAAAAAATTGCCCAAGCGAGTTTATTGTCGGCAAAGCAATTATTACTTGAAGAACAAGCCCGTGTTGAACAAGCCTTAGCTGATTGGCAGCGTTTAGGTAATGGCGCACAACCGTCTGCATTAGTATTACGTGAACCACAACTTGCAGCTGCTAAAGCGCAAGTATTATCGGCGCAAGCCCAATTACAAAAAGCTGATTTAGCCTTAGAACGTAGTCAAATTATCGCGCCGTATAATGGCCGAATATTGAAGCAAAATGTTGATTTTGGCCAAGTGGTTTCGGCTAATAGTCAATTAGCTGATATTTATGCTATTGATAATGTAGAAATAAGGTTACCAATAAAAAACAAAGATTTAGGTTTGATTAACTTACCGGAAGAGTTTCGAAATAATAACGTTGTCGAGCAAGGTGCGGCGGTGCGTTTAAGTTCAACACTTATTGGTAAACAGCAGTGGCAAGGGCAAATTATTAGAACTGAAGGCGCCATTGATAGTGATTCGCAGCAGCTCTATATTGTTGCGCAAATAGATGACCCGTTTGACATTACTGCTGAACATTCTGCGCCGGTTAAAATTGGCCAATACATGACCGCAACTATTGCAGGAAAGCACCTTCAAGATGTGATTGTTATTCCCAATAGTGCCATTTATCAAGGTAGTTATGTTTATTTGGTTGAAGACAATTTACTTAAACGACAAGCAGTTGAAATTCGCTGGCAAAACAATCAACAAGCCATTATTTCATCAGGTTTAGTAAATGGCAGTCAATTAGTATTAACCTCGCTTGGTCAGGTAAGTTCAGGTACCCGAGTTGCTATTGCCGGTCAAGCGCCAACCAAGTCAACGCCTCGTGACAAAAGTAAAGCCAAGAGAAACGCTAAAGCAGCTGATGCCCAAGGAGCTAAGCTATGATCGCTTGGTTCGCTCGCAATCATGTAGCGGCAAATTTATTAATGATCACCATTGTGATTATTGGTTTATTTAGCTTAACCACACAAATTCCTTTAGAGGTATTTCCTGGTATTGAAGTAGACAAGGTCAGTGTTAATGTTACGCTGCGCGGTTCAACCCCAGAAGATGTTGAACAGGGCGTTGCCATTCGTATTGAAGAAGCGGTGCAAGACCTAGAAGGCATTGAACGCATTATTAGTAAGTCAACTGAAGGTTCAGCCCAAGTTACCATTGAGGTGGAAGACAGATACGATGCGCGGGAAATGCTCGCGGATATTAAAAATCGTGTTGATGCCATAAATACTTTTCCTATTGACGCTGAAAAACCGATTGTTGCCTTAGCGCAGCGTAAATATGACGTGCTCGCCGTTACTGTTGCGGGTATTTACAGCGAAAAAGAAATTCGTGAATTTGCTGAGCAGGTACGTGATGACTTATTGAGAATTCCCGGCGTAACCCAGTTAGAGCTTAGTGGTGTTCGAGACTATGAAATTGCTATTGAGATCTCACAGAATAAGTTACAGCAGTATAATTTAACGATTGACCAAATTTCTACCGCCATTGCTAGTGCTAGCCTTGACGCTTCTGCAGGTAATATTCGCACCCGTGGTGGCGATGTCTTAATTCGCTCAAAAGGGCAGGCTTACCGCAAAGATGAATACAATGAAATTGCCATTAAAACCTTGGCCGACGGTTCTATTTTAACTTTGGCGGATATAGCTAATGTTAAAGACAGTTTCGAAGAAACTCCCGTTCGTACCCGTTTTAATGGTAAACCAGCGGCTTTTATTGATGTTTTTCGTATCGGTCAACAAAGTGCTATTGATGTTGCCGACAAAGTTAAAAATTATATCGAAGAACGACAAGACAGTTTGCCACATGGCTACGAGCTAAGTTATTGGGATGACGACTCCCAAATAGTTAAAAACCGTATTGGAACTTTAACCAGTAATGCCATGCAAGGTGGCTTTTTAGTTTTTGTTTTGCTGACCTTATTTTTACGCCCAGCGATCGCTATATGGGTATGTATCGGCATTCCGGTGTCATTTATGGGCGCCTTTTTCGTGATGCCATTTTTTGGCGTAACCCTTAATATTATGAGCTTGTTCGGCTTTATTTTAGTACTGGGCATTGTCGTTGATGACGCCATTGTTACCGGCGAAAATATTTATTCCCATTTGCGCAATGCCGAGTCAGGTGAAGAGGCAGCAATTAAAGGCACGCAAGAAGTAGCAACGCCAGTAACCTTTGGTATTTTAACAACCGTAGCGGCTTTTATGCCGTTAGCATTTATTGAAGGTGGCCGTAGTAGCCTATTTGCGCAAATTCCGGTGGTAGTTATTCCTGTACTGTTATTTTCATTAATCGAATCTAAATTTGTGCTGCCGTCGCATTTGAAAAATATTAAGCTGCGCCATCATAAAAAAGACAGTAATAAATTCGAACGTTTTCAGCAGCGTTTTGCCGATGGTTTTGAACGGGCCATATTGCAATATTATCAACCGGTATTAGTTGTCGCGTTAAAAAATAAACTTACCACCTTATCAATATTCTGCGGGGTATTGGTGGTCATTATTAGCTTAGTAATGAGCGGCTGGACCAAGTTTATCTTTTTTCCGCGAGTACCCAGTGAAACAGTGCGTGCTAACCTAGTACTTCCCACAGGCACACCGTTTGAAATTACTAATAAATACGTCACTAAAATGACGGACAAGGCCTTTGAGCTACAAGAAAAGTATCGAGACGATAATGGCGACAGCGTCATCATTCATATTTTATCGGTAACTGGTGGTCGCGGTGGTGTTTCACATTACGGCGGCATACGTTTTGAAATAACCCCAGCGAGTGAGCGCCGTATCGCAGTAACCTCTGGTGAGCTAGTTAATGAGCTGCGAGCAAGTATTGGCGTGATCCCCGGCGCAGAAAGTTTAACTTATCGTGCTGAAATTGGTCGTACTTCAGACCCTATAGATATTCAACTAAGTGCCAATGATTTAGGGCTTTTAGAAGAAATAGCGGGGAAAATAACTGAACGTTTGAAAACTTATCCGGCGGTATTTGATATTGGCGACAGCTTGTCTGACGGTAAACAAGAATTGCAAATTGAGCTAACCGAGCAAGGCCGAGCTTTAGGGTTAACCCGAGTGAGTATTTCCAAACAAGTAAGAAATGCTTTTTTTGGCTCTGAAGTACAACGCATTCAACGTGGTCGTGATGATGTTCGAGTAATGGTGCGGCTGCCGCTTGCTGAGCGCAGTGCGATAACCGATTTAACCGATATGCTTATTACGACTCCTGCTGGTGGTAATGTGCCGTTAGCTCATGTTGCTCGCTTAGTACCGGGACAAAGTCCGGCCACTATTAATCGCATTGATCGCTACCGCACAGTAAATATAACGGCTGACGTTGATAAAAATGCCACCAATATGACGGTCTTACAAGCAGATTTAAAAAACTATTTAGACCAATTAATTGAGCAATATCCAGGCGTAAAACATTCGCTGGAAGGTGAAGCTAAAGAACAGCGTGAGTCGTTCAGTTCATTAGCATGGTCATTATTACTAGTGTTCTTTGTTATATACGCGCTATTAGCTATTCCGTTTAAGTCATACCTACAACCACTTATCGTGATGAGCGTTATTCCCTTTGGTATGATCGGCGCAGTAATGGGTCATTGGGTTATGGCGATGGAATTAACCATTATGAGCTTATTAGGCATGATGGCGTTGTTAGGCGTAGTAGTGAACGACTCGTTAGTTTTAGTTGACTATATTAATAAAAAGCGCGAGCAGGGCTACCCATTATTAGAGTCTGTTTTAACCGCTGGCGCCGCCCGTTTCCGACCGGTAATGTTAACCAGCTTAACCACTTTCTTTGGTTTAATGCCGTTGCTATTTGAACAATCAACTCAAGCGCAATTTCTTATTCCGATGGCTGTATCGTTAGGTTTTGGTATTTTATTTGCTACCTTTATTACCCTGATCATGGTGCCGGTAAATTATATGGTGATCACTCGCCTCAGTGATTTATTTGACCAAAAAGAACATAACACCGCGATACCGGGTTAATTATATTCAACACCTTCTTATTCTGAAAAGCAAAAAAGCACTCATAAGAGTGCTTTTTAATGTCAGTTATTAAAGGCTTAAAAATTAGCTGGCGTAGTTGCGCTGACTATTTTACAGACCTTGTTAAAAGGGTTTCGAAAACGGTGTGGTTTATTATTGTCAAAATAATAACTGTCGTTGGCTTTTAGGGTAAAGACTTCATTACCGACGGTAAGCTCTATTTTTCCTTCAAGAATATAACCACCTTCTTCCGCGTCATTTTCTAACATTTCCGTGCCGGTATCAGCATTTGGCGGGTAGGTTTCTACTAAAAATGTCATTTGGCGGCGAGGAAAGGCTTTGCCCACCAAGTTCATGTGCACATCGCCAGAGCCTATGTCCATAAGCTCTTCTGGTGAATATACAATTTGCTGTATTTGTTCACTTTCGCTGTCTTCAGCAAAAAAATCTACCAAAGAAATAGGAATACCATTGAGGACTTTTTTCAATGAACTAATAGACGGGCTAACACTGTTTTTTTCAATCATTGAAATTGTACTGTTAGTTACGCCTGCTCTTTTCGCTAATTCTCGTTGCGAAAGCTTATGGGAGGTTCTAACCAGCTTTAATTTAGCGCCAACGTCCAATGAATAATCCTTAAAGTACAAAGTTGTTAATAAAGCTGAATATATCTGTCTATTGGCCATATTGCAACGATACAACCGGATAAGTGTTCAAAATTACCTAACAAATGCTTGGCTTTGTTTATTTTATCAGCTAGTATCGTTTGATATAATTTACATTGATGCTTTTATTTTACACTGAAAATGTGCTTTAACTGAGATGTTTTATGACCGCGATACATACTAATAAATACCCTGAATCTTATTACGCTGCAACCTTAAATCAAGATACCAGTTATCCAAAACTTACTGAAGCGATTGAAACCGATATTTGCATTGTTGGTGGTGGCTTTAGTGGTATTGCTAGTGCGGTTGAATTAGCTGAACGCGGTTATCAAGTAACGGTATTAGAAGCGTTTAAAATTGGTTGGGGCGCCTCTGGTCGCAATGGCGGCCAAGTGATTCGCGGCATAGGTCACGACTTAGAAGGTTTTCGTAAAACAATTGGCCAAGAAGGTATTGATGCCATTAATGGCATGGGCGTGGAAGCGACCAGCATAGTGGTTGACCGAGTTAATAAATACAAAATCAATTGCGATTTAACCATGGGCTATTGTGACCTTGCCACCAAAGGCAAGCATATTAAAGCCTTAGAGCAAGACTACTTAGCGTTAAGTCGCAGTAATTATCCTCATGCGGTGCGTTTATTAGATAAAAACGCAGTGCAAAGCCAAGTGGTTGGTTCTACTAACTTTATTGGTGGTATGGAAGATATGGGCAGTGGCCATTTGCATCCGCTTAATTTATGCCTTGGTGAAGCTGCGGTTGCCAGTAAATTAGGTGCACAAATTTTTGAATACTCGCCAGTGACCAAAATCACTAAGGGCGAGCAAGTTGTTATTGAAACTGAACACGGCAAGGTTACCGCCAAACAAGTTATTTTGGCAGGCAATGCTTATTTAGGCGATTTAGAGCCAAAACTGTCGGGGAAAATTTTACCCGCCGGCAGCTATATTATTGCGACTGAACCTTTACCAGAAGAATTATGGCGACAGTTATTACCGGGTAATCATGCGGTTTGTGACCTTAAAATCGCGCTTGATTATTTCCGTTTATCAGCAGACAAGCGTTTGTTGTTTGGCGGCATGTGTAATTATTCAGGCCGTGAACCCAAAGACATTAAAGCGGCGTTGTGGCCAAAAATGTTAAAGGTATTCCCGCAATTAGCTCAGGTGAAAATTGACTATCAATGGGGCGGTATGATCGGTATCGGCGCAAATCGCCTGCCACAAATTGGCCGCCTAAGCCCTAATATTTATTATGCGCAAGCCTATTCTGGCCATGGCGTGAATGTTACTCATATGGCGGCGCGGTTATTAGCGGAAGCTATTTCTGGGCAAAGCGAACGTATTGAAGTATTTAATGCGGTTAAGCATATGAACTTTCCCGGTGGCAAAAACTTTCGTGCGCCACTGTTAGCATTGGGCATGGCTTACCATCAAATGTTAGAGCTATTTTAGTAGCTACTCTGACTTAAAAAATTCAACCTATAACTTAATAATTATTAAAAAATAAGGGAACCATCTATGAAATTATTGCGCAATATTATGATGCTATTAACGATGGTGAGTTTATTCGCCTGTCAGCCAGCAGTAGACAAAGCTGAAAAAGTTGACGCAGATAAAGCAGCAGTGGTTAAAGCCGATCTAATTTTAAGCCATGGTAAAATATATACCGTTGACGCTGAAAAACCGTGGGCTGAAGCCGTTGCGGTAAAAGATGGCGAAATTGTTTACGTTGGCACTAACCAAGGTGCACAGCAGTGGGTAGGTGAAAATACAGCAGAGCAAAACTTGCAGGGCAAAATGTTATTGCCGGGCTTTATTGACTCGCACGCACATCCGGTGATGGGTGGTGCTTATGTGCGTAGTTTGTCATTAGATACTTTTGCTGGTCCTAAACGTTGGACAGAGCAAATAGCAGAGTACGCAGATAAGAATCCAGATGCAAAAATACTTTTTGGTTATGGCTTTCTAGCCAGTGCTTTTGGCGCTGAAGGGCCAACCAGTAAAATGTTAGATGCAGTGGTTGCTGATCGACCGGTATATCTTTTAGATGAAGGCTTTCATGGCGCTTGGGCAAATTCCAAAGCGATGGAATTATTAGGTATTAATAAAGAAACCCCAGATCCTGAACCGGGTTTTAGTTATTACAAACGAGATGAAAACGGTGTGCCCACGGGGTACTTACTTGAAGGTACTGCAACTGCCGGCATTGAAAAGCTCGATATTATTACCGCAGATAGTGTTGCATTAGGTACCGGCGATGTTATCAATATTATGAACAGCTATGGTATTACCGCAGTGTTTGACGCTGGTGCATTAGATGTTGATTCATTGCAAATGAAAGTTTTAGAAAAAGTCAGTGAGCAAGGAAAAATGACTATTCGCATGGTTGGCTCTCATATGGTGAGTGAAGGTAGTCAAGCACAAGGGGCAATTGAGATTGTTGAACACAAAAGAGCTACCAGTAAAAATGATATGTACCATATCAGCATGTTAAAAATTATGAACGACGGTACCATTGAAGGCAAAACTGCGGGCATGTTTGAAGACTATCAAGGAGAACCTGGAAATAAAGGCGAACTGGTGTTTTCTCAACAACAAATGAATGCTCTTATTGCTGAGGCGAGTAGTAAAAATATTGATGTACATATTCATGCTTTAGGTGAACGCGCCATTTCAGAAACCCTAAATTCAGTTGCCTTAGTACGAGCAGATGCTACGCATAATAACAGCAGCAGCCGTTTTACTATTTGCCATATTCAAGTAATGACCGATGAAGATGTTAGCCGTTTTGCCGAACTGGATGTTGTGGCGCAAAGTACGCCGTTATGGACATCGTTTGATACTTTTGGCCAAGCTTTTGTTAGTGACGATCAGTTCAACCGTTATTTTCGTTTTAATAGTTTAAAAGAAGCGGGCGTTAGAATGTCGTTTGGTAGTGATTTTCCAGCCAGTGGCGCAGGCACATTAGGCATGTCGCCATTATTTAATATAGAAATTGGCCATACTCGGCAAAACCCAGGTGAACCAAATGCACCAGTACAGCCTAATATTAATGAGCGCTTAGATGTTGCGAGTTTAATCAAGGGCTATACCTTAGATGGTGCATATCAACTCCATATGGAAGATGAAATAGGCTCGATTAAAGTTGGTAAAAAAGCTGACTTTGTTTTACTGAATGAAAACTTGTTTGAGGTAGATAAATACCAAATACATCAGGTTGAGGTGTTGCAAACTATTTTGGGCGGTAAAACTATTTATCAGCGCTAGAGTCATATTATTAGGGAATCGGCACTAGCTAAGGTGTTTTCTTAGTAAGTGTCGATAAACCCCTATAATAAATCGCAGAAATAATCGCCATTGCCAAAAGCAAATAGCAATATAGTGTAAAGAGAGTAAAAATAACCATGGCTTATCTATATTTGGCGATTGCGATTATCACTGAAGTTATTGCTACCAGTGCCTTAAAATCGTCACAAGAGTTTTCTAAATTATTACCTAGTTTAGTTGTGGCGGTGGGCTACGGACTGTCTTTTTATTTTATGACTTTAACGCTGCGCAGCATTCCATTAAGTATTACTTACGCGGTTTGGTCTGGCTTAGGCATTGTTTTGGTGGCAGTTATTGGCTTTATTTTGTATCAAGAAAAGCCTGATATTTATGCCGTGTTAGGAATGACGCTGATTATTTCAGGGGTCTTAGTGATCCATTTATTTTCAAGCACAGTGGCTCACTCGTAATGAATAAAGGCGCCGATGAATTCAATAAAATCACCACTAACCATGCAAGCTGATGATGAATCTACCCATGCAGTTACGCCAGTTGCTAAACCTTTAGCTTCGTCAGAAACTGCATTTCTAGGTAAAATGGTGATGCACCCGTTACGCGAAAAACTGTATAACGAACTGCATACTCGGCCGTTTCACTTGCTCGGTAGCCCTGCACAAATAACTCATATTGCTATTCAGCATCAAGGTAAGCTTGCTGTGCAAGAACATGCATTTATTGCTTTATTATGCGATCGTTTTCAAGTGAGTTCACCAACGTCAACCATGAGTTGTTTTTATCAAGACTACGGCTTATTTAGCCTGCGCTGGGAAAGACACATGGAATATTCAACCTATACCATTATTCACGAAGCACCAATAGCAGGTGAGTTATTTAGTAAAAATGCTATCGACTTTGTGCCCAGTGATTGGCTTGAACATATGCCCGGAGAAGTTATCGCTGCGATGCATTTGGTGGTGGAATCGCAACAGCAGTCAAACCCGATTGAACAATATTTCGATAATATGCGGTTAATTGCTAGTGCACCGATGAATGGTTTGGCAAAAGTATGGTCGTCTTTTAAATTACACGACGACGGCTTTGCCCGCATGCTGGTACACGCACCTTCATTATCGCCAGAAGAGTTGGGCCGTTTAGTACAGCGCTTATTGCAACTAGACAGCTATCGATTAATGGCCACGCTTGGTTTACCTATGGCGCAAGCTATTAATGGTGAACTGAATAAGCTCGACTTACAGCTCCAACAAGTGACCAAATGCATTGCGGTTTCCGATAAGAATATTGATGACCGTAAACTGCTGGCACAAGTATCTGCTATCGCCGCCAAGGTGGAAGATTTTCGCGCGCAAAGTAATTATCGCTTTGCCGCCACTAACGCCTACTACGACGTGGTTTTACAGCGCATGGACGAACTGAAAGAAGATGAACTGCTGGGTTATATGACCTTACAAGAATTTTTAATGCGCCGTATAAGTCCGGCGATTAAAACCTGCCAAACCGTGGCCAAGCACTTGGAAGATATTTCTAGGCGAGTAACTCGCGCCAGCGATTTATTGCGTACGCGGGTAGAAATGATGCTACAAGAGCAAAATCAAGAATTGCTAAAATCAATGAACCGTCGTGCTCATGTGCAAATGCGTTTACAGCAAACCGTTGAAGGTTTGTCGGTTGCGGCAATTAGTTATTATGCAATGCAATTATTGGAAACTGTACTTTCTTCCATTAGCGCTGTTGGCGTAAGCTTTAATCATGACTTGGTTAGCGGTATCGCCGTACCTGTGGTGATCACTACTGTTTTTATTGGCACCCGCTACATTCACCGTCGTTTGATGCGAAGCCTAGAATAGCGCTGTTATCGTTGTTAATACTTAAAACACCTATATAGCAAGAATTTTGCAATATGATTTGGTATTAATAACGGATATTCCCCTAAACCCGATCAACATTTCAATTACATCTTCACTCTTGGTTTTTACTTATAATTACATTTTTGGTGGGGTGATTTTGTATAAATCATGAAAAATGGCTATTTATCATACTATTGAATACGTATGCATAAGCTTTTGCATATTTGAATACGTATGCAAGGCGTATTCATCTCATTCTCTCCCCTCTATATTAGAGTCATCCACAGATGAAGGATTATTGACCTTCTAGTTTAGCTTCACCTTAAACTAAAAGGTCAATAATCCCTCCGGTGGGTCTAAAAAATGAAATATACAATTATTACATCAGTGCATTGCATTGAATAAAATTAAAACAGTCACGGAAGAACTGGGGGATCAAATTATTATGTTAAATTTCAAGCCAAACAAATTAACACTAGCGATGCTATCTACGGGCCTAATGGCATTAAGTAGCCAAGCTATTTCTGCAACAGCACAAGAAAAAGCCGTAGAGCAAGAAGTCGAAGTTATTCAAGTTACCGGTATTCGCGGCAGCTTACAAAGAGCGCAAGCGATTAAAATGAGTGAAAACTCAATTGTTGAAGTTATTTCAGCAGAAGATATTGGTAAATTACCAGATACCAGTATTGCTGAATCTTTAGCGCGTTTACCGGGTGTTACCGGCGAACGTCGTAACGGCCGTACTAGTGGTTTGTCTATTCGTGGTTTCAATGAAAACTTTATCGGCACCTCATTAAATGGTCGTGAATTACTCGGCATGGGTGATAACCGCGGCGTGGAATTTGACTTATACCCAACAGAAATAGTTTCAAATATTGTTGTTTATAAAACCCCAGAAGCTGGCCTAATTAGCCAAGGCGTTGGCGGTACTATTGATTTACAAACGGTTAGTCCATTAAATGCGGAATCTACTTTAACGGTAAATGCAGTATATGAGCAAAACGGTAAAGATGCTGCCAACCCTGATTATGACAATACCGGCCATAAAGTATCAGTTAACTATGTAGAACAGTTTTTAGATAATTCATTAGGTTTAGCCTTAGTAGTATCAAGCCAAGAAACACCTCGTCAAGAAGAGCAGTTTCGTGCTTGGGGTTATGCTGATGTTAACTTAACGCCTGCTGGTGAAGAAGGTCATAACCCGCGCCGCTTAACTGATCCGGTTATGGCATCAGAAGGAGACCGAATTTTAGGCGGTCATGACTCATTTTCTCGTTCAGCAATGATGGAGCGTGACTCGATTGCAGCTGTTATTGAATATGCACCATCGGATGATTTAACCATTCAATTTGATGCCCTTTATATTGATTTTAAAGAACACGATGTTCGCCGTGGCCTTGAAGAAGGTGGCGCAGAATGGGGCACGGGCGACTACAGTATTACTGGTATTGAAAGTGGCCTAGTAACTTCTGGCTATACCGACGGGTATTATTCTGTAGTTCGTAATGATGCACGTGTACAAGAGTCTGAATTAACCACTTTTGGTTTAAATATTGATTACGCCTTAAATGATGATTGGAACTTAATTACTGATATTTCAGTTGGTGATGTTGAGAAAAGCATTATTGATGTAGAAAGTTATTCCGGTGTTGGCCGTGCCGGTACTGATGGTCGTCCATTAGCTGCACGTTCATGGGAAATGACTTCATCTGGCGTTATGTATAGCGACCACCCAACTTTACCGGGGGTTGATTACACTGATGAAAGCATTATGCGTTTAGCTGGCCCACAAGCTTGGGGTGCTCCTGTTATTGGTGGTGATGCCCAAGACGGCTTTGTTAACCGCCCTGAATTTGATGAGTCACTAGACAGCGTGCGCTTTGAAGTAAATGGCGTGGTTGAATACAGCATTATCAGCGGTATTCAGGTTGGCGCTATTTATTCAGAACGTAAGAAAACTAAAATTAATGAAGGTGATTATTTAACTGCTCCATCATACCCAGGTGACGCAGCGATACCTGATGTTTTAGGCACTACAGATTTAAGCTTTATTGGTATTAATGGCGTGTTAGCTTATGACAGTGTTGCCTTATATCAAAACGGTTATTACACCGCAACAGAAGCGTCATTGGTACAAACTGACCGTTTAGGTGATACCTACACAGTTTCTGAAGATAACTTAACCTTATTTGCTAAAGTTGACTTAGAAGCTGATTTTGGCGACATCATGATGTCAGGTAATTTTGGCTTACAATATGTTGATGTTGACCAAAATTCATCGGGTTTCAAAACCGTAGAAAATGCTGGCGGTTATGTTGAATCAACAGCTGTGGCTGAAGGTGCTTCATATTCTAATGTTTTACCAACTTTGAATTTAAGCTTTGAAGTTGCTGAAGGGCAATTTATCCGTACCGCTATGGGCAAGGTTTTATCGCGTCCGCGTATGGATGACATGCGACCTAATGAACGTGCTACTTTTGCTTATAATGATAACCAAATTTTAAGTACTGATCCTGCTAATGGTCCTTGGAGTGGGGCTTCGGGTAATTCACAACTAAAACCATATGAAGCTAACCAATTTGATTTATCTTATGAGAACTATTTTGCTGATGATGGTTATTTTGCGGCAACATTTTTCTATAAAGATTTAATTAACTGGCATCGTAGTAGTAATGAGTTGATTGATTTTACTGAATACTATATTCCAGAGCTTCATCAAACTTCTGATGAACATGAGGAATTTCCTAATCACGCACCGAATACTTTAGAAGGCTTTATTGAAACCACTACTGATGGTTTTACTGGCTTTGTTCGAGGCTATGAATTACAAGCAAGTTTACCATTACGTTTAGCACATGACTCACTTGAAGGTTTTGGTGTGATTATGAGCGCTACTTTCTTAGACGGTAAGTTAAACGCCCATGCTGGCCAAGCTGAAGGTAAAGTTCCGGGCTTGTCAGATGAAAGTTATTCATTAACGGCTTATTATGAAAGCAACGGTTTTGAAGTACGTGTTGCTGGTACTAAGCGGAGCGATTATGTTTCAGAAACTCGTGGCGGTAGCTTATCGCTTGTCCCTACAGACAAAGCAGGTAGTGAGTTATGGGATGCGCAAATTAGTTATGACTTCTCAGAATCTGGCATTGATTCATTAGACGGTTTACGTATTACGCTACAAGGTCAAAACTTAACTGATGAAGTTGATATTGAGATTGACCCAGCAGACGCTCGACTTATTGGCCGTCATCAATCATATGGTCGTAACTTCTTGTTAGGTCTTAATTACAAGTTCTAATGTTAGTTAATTTCTTAATGGAATAAGCTAATAAAAACCTGCCAGGAAACTTGCAGGTTTTTTTGTTTCAACCATAGTTATTTAGATGATGTGAATGAAGGAATTAAGATGAATAATGCTGTGAAAAAAGTGGTAATTTTAGGTGGCGGTACCGCAGGTTGGATTTCGGCGGCGTTATTAAAAAAACTGCTTGGCAATGCGGTTGATATTGAATTGGTAGAGTCTGATCACATCGGCACTATTGGTGTTGGCGAAGCAACTATTCCGCCTATTCAGCATTTAAACAATGTCCTTGGTATTAATGAAGCCGAATTTGTACGTGAAACCAAAGCAACCATTAAACTTGCCATTAAGTTTGAAAACTGGAAGCAGCAAGGTCACAGTTATTACCATACTTTTGGCGCTGCTGGGAAAAGCTTAGCTTTTTGCCATTTTCATCATCTTTTAAAGAAAGTTAATCAACTTAACGACGACAGCCAGCTTTGGCAATACGATCTTAACTACCTAAGCGCTGAAGCGGGAAAATTCGCTAAAATAAATACCAAAGACCCGATTATAGACATGCCTTATGCGTATCATTTTGACGCGGGTTTATATGCAAAGTTTTTACGAAAATTTAGTGAAAAAATGGGCGTAACCAGAACTGAAGGTTTGGTTGAACATGTTCAGCAATGCCCAAGCTCTGGTTTTATAAAAGCGCTACAACTAAAAAATGGTAAAACCATACAAGGTGACTTCTTCATTGATTGCTCAGGCTTTAAAGGGGTATTAATTGAAGAGAAGCTACATACTGGCTTTGAAGATTGGAGCCCATGGTTGCAATGCGATCGCGCGATTGCAGTGCCAACAGAACGTCATGACAAAACGCGACCTTATACTCGCTCTATTGCTCATTCTGCTGGTTGGCAGTGGCGTATTCCGCTGCAACATAGAAACGGTAACGGCTTAGTATATAGCAGTAGCCATTACAGCGAACAGCAAGCCATGGACACCTTAATGACTAACCTAGACACCAAAGCACTAGGCGACCCTAAGGTGATAAAGTTTAAAACCGGCCGACGCTATCAGCAGTGGCATAAAAATGTCGTGGCGGTTGGCCTTGCCAGTGGTTTCTTAGAGCCGTTAGAGTCAACCAGTATTCACCTTATTCAATCAGCAATTGTTCGTCTTGTACATTGCTTTCCACATCAAGAAATTCAAGACAGTTTAGTGAGTGAATATAACCGTCAGTCGAAGGTAGAATTTGAGCAAATTAAAGACTTTTTAATTTTGCATTATCACGTTAATCAACGTGACGACAGCGACTTTTGGCGCGATATGCGCAATATGAAAATACCCGACAGTCTTGCCCACAAAATAGCTATATTTAAAGAAAATGGCCGCCTGTTTCGTGAACAAAATGATTTGTTTTTAGAAAGCTCGTGGCTGCAAGTTATGATTGGTCAAGGCATTATTCCTCAAGACTATCATCCCATTGCCAACAATATGTCAGTTGAGCATATCAATGAAATGCTAAGTAAAATTAAAGCGATTAAAAACGAACCGTTATCAAAGCTGCCCAGTCATGATGACTTTTTGCAGCTGTTTATGAAAGGCTAATTCTCGTCGCTATATTAGCTTTTTTAGCTTTTGCATGGTTTAGCTAAGCTGAGGTTAAGTTGAGGTAAGTCGGTAAGTGTTGTTGTACAAATTCAACAAACAATTTCAGCCGTGCTGGTTGAAACTTGTTTTGCAAATATACTAAATATAACGGGGTGTGAGGTACTTGCCACTGTGAAAATACCGGCACTAACAGGCCGGTATTTAGTTCTTGCTGACAATATAAAAGTGGCAGCCGAACAATACCATTGCCGGCAAGTGCACTGTTTTTCATCGCTCGACCATTTTTGCACTGAAAATGACCGTTAACTATTACCTCAACTTTTTTAGTCGTGGTTTGTGTATCAGTAAAAGCCCATTGCTTGACTGAGCCAGTTATACATTGATGATTTTTTAGATCTTTGGGCTCGTTTGGTTGGCCATGCCCAGCTAAATAGTTTGGGCTGGCAAAAGTACCTATGGCAAGGTCGGCCAGTTTTCTTGCTATTAAGTTAGAATCAGTTAAATTTCCCATCCGAAAAACAAAGTCAAACTCCCCCGAAATTAAATCAACCCGTTGGCTGGTAAAATCAAGATTGACGCTAATTTGCGGATGCTGGCTGATAAAGTCATTAACGAGTGGCGCAATAATATCTTCACCAATATAACCACCGACGCAATTAATATTAAGTAAACCTTTGGTACTACTGGCATGGTCAATTACCTCAGCCACCGCATTTTCTATACTTAATAGTGAACGAGTACATTGCTCAAATAAAAGCTTTCCTTGCTCGGTTAAGCGCTGGCTGCGGGTAGTACGAGTGATTAATTTCACTGCTAGCATGGTTTCAAGTTGCAGTAATTGTTTTGATAAGTGCGAACGTGAACAGTTAAGAAGTTCAGCCGCATCAGTAAAACTGCCGGATTGCGCGATAACAACAAAAGCACGAATATCGGCTAAGTTAATTTCATTATTCATGAGAACGCTTATTGTGATTCATATGTAAACAATGTTGTGGCTAATGCCTTATATATCAACAATAGCTGTTTTTATAAAATAGCGCCAAGTTAAATAATGACAAATGCTAATTAAGAGAGAACAGTATGAAAAAATTAATCGTCATCACCGGTGCAAGCTCAGGTATCGGTCAAGCCATTGCTCAACACTTTAGTGCTCAAGGTCATCCTTTATTATTAATTGCTCGCCGAGTAGAGCAATTGCAGGCATTAAACCTACCCAATACTTTATGTGAACAAGTTGATGTAACCAATCAAGCTGCTCTTAATAGTGCGATTGCCAAAGCTGAAGCGCTTTATGGCGAAGTAGACTGCTTAGTGAATAATGCCGGCGTGATGCTATTAGGCGATGTTGCCAGCCAAGATAGCGGTGAGTGGAAAAACATGTTTGATGTAAACGTACTCGGTTTATTAAATGGTATGCAGGCAGTACTTGCGCCAATGAAAGCACGTAATAGCGGAACTATCATTAACATCAGTTCAATTGCTGGTCGTAAAACCTTTGGTGATCATGCCGCATATTGTGGCAGTAAATTTGCGGTGCATGCTATTTCAGAAAATGTGCGTGAAGAAGTTGCTGAAAGTAATGTTCGGGTGATCACTATTGCCCCAGGCGCGGTGGAAACAGAATTGCTTTCACATACTACATCGGCAGAAATTAAAGCCGGTTACCAAGCATGGAAAGAAGATATGGGCGGCGTAATTATGCCTGACGATGTGGCCCGTTCAGTCACATTTGTATATAACCAACCGCAAAATGTTTGTATTCGTGAGTTGCTCATTGCGCCTACGAAACAACAACCGTAAACAATTAAGTTTTAACCGACAGAAATAAGTATTTTAACAATTAAGCGACATCGCGTTGATGTCGCTATTTTGCTACATTTGTTTCATTTTAAATCCGTTGGTTATTGTTTTTTACTGAAACTTTAAGTTTATAATCTATTGAAACTATGGGATATTAACAGCAATAAGAATGTGCAATATTTTAACGGAATACTTGCTTGTATCATCACGGAAGAAATAATGAAATTTAAAACCTTAGCAGTGTTAGCTCTAATCACTTACGGCTTATCTACGGTCAGTTTGGCGCAGGTAACCTTAGGTAAAAAAGAAATTCTGTTAGTAAACGAACGTGTTGAAATGGTTCGGCTAACATACCCTCCCGGTAGTGAATCAGGCATGCATAGTCATCAATCTCCCAACCGTACCGTGTATTTTGTCAAGGGCGGCACTTTAGCGCTTGTTCCAGACTTAGGCTCGCAAAGTGAGGCTAAAAGTAAAGTTATTACCGTTAACGATGGAGATTTTTTATATTTACCCGCCACTACCCATAACGTTAAAAATATCGGTGCTACCACAATTATTATTATTGAAAATGAAATTAAGTAAGCCGTTAATCTAGTGTATAAAAAATAACAATAAAAGTTTCAAGGATGAAAAATGACCACAGAAATCGCGGTTCCCGCACTGCCACAATCTAACGATCCGGTAAAAATTGCCCGAATACATGTAACCCCTGGGCAACAGGTGCATATAGATGATATTTTATTTGAAGTTGAAACTGACAAGGTCGTTTTAGAAGTTCCTGCTTCAGCACATGGAATTATTGAAAAAATTGATGTTGTTGAGCAGCAGCAGGTTATTTCTCAGCAAGTGGTAATGATACTTAACGAGTCACCACAGCTTGAGCCGACAGCAGCGTTTGAACCGTCGTTCATATCAGCAACGCGTGCGAGGCAAACTAACATTGAAGAGCCAACATCTCAACATATAGTCGCTGCAAGGCCTGAGACTCAGCATTCATCAAAAATAGATTCCGCAATATTTTATGGCTTGGTTGGTTTAGTCTTGGGGATATTTATTACCGTGCTGATGATGGACTAAACAAAGATCGTTGAAAGTTATAATTTAAGGCCATTATTTGAAGGTTACAGTGATGAATAATGTGATAATTAGTTTTGATAAAAATATCAGCAGCGATGAAGTAATTCATTTATACCAAGCGAATAAGTGGTCATCGGCTGAAAAGCCCGAGCAACTTATGGCAGCGTTAACAAATTCTGATACCCTGATCACCGCGAGAATTAACGATAAATTAGTTGCTTTAGCGAATGCTATTTCAGACGGTTATTTAGTCGTGTATTACCCACATATGTTGGTGCTTCCTGAATATCAGGGCCAAGGTATTGGTAGAAAAATAATGAACGCATTGCAAAGCAAGTATCAGCATTTTCACCAACAAATGCTTACCGCCGACGGTGAAGCAATTGCCTTTTATCAAGCACTTGGCTTTGAGCGTGCTGGTAATACCCAAGCAATGTGGATTTATGCTGGCGATGATCACTAATATCTACACTTATTCGAACTTTTTTCAGCTGATTATTCAGCATTAATATTGTCATCTACTGATGAATTTTTACGACTATACTTAAGTTATGATGGTTTTTATCGGTGAATTTAGCCTTTAGAAACAGAGAGTACAAGTGAGTAATTATTATGATTGAAGTTAAAATACAGCCGGTAAGCAATGGCTTAGGTGTGGTTTTACCGCAAGAAGTACTTAGTCAATTAAATGCAACTGACGGTGAATGCATTTTTCTCGAAAACATGTTTGACGGTAGTTATCGCCTAGCCAAACATGATGAAAAATTTATTGAAGAGATGACCTTGGTAGATGGACAAATGCACGAAGAAGATTCTTAAAAGGTAATTATGAATTTTCATCTTAATGTTTTGTTTGATATAAGCACCGTTAATTGTTAACGGTGCTTATATTTTATTGGCTTATCGTTTAGCCGAGCGGTAATGCGGATCGGTCCAACAACGAGGTAATTCCTCTCCAGATAAAAAGACTAAATCTGATTTGTTGAATTCTTCAGGGTACTGCACTTCCTCTCCAGCTTGATATTGGCCTGATACTTTTTCATGGTAGAGATTGGTTAAATCACTCATCGCATTAACGTCAATCATCTTGCCATTTTTTCTGTTCTTCAAAAACACAGTTCACCTCTGCAATCAATGACACCACCCAAAGTATAGCGCTTACCTTCAGTTTTGGCAGGTGACAAGCATCAGTCATTAATTCAGCGGATGAGTTTGATAATGCTGACGTAGTGCTTGGGCAATTTCAGCTTTAACTTCGCTTGAAATAGCGGCTACTTTTTCTTTAGGTACTACTGCTAATAAACTTGCTAACAGTGCATTTAACGGTTCTGGCGCTACATTAGCCCATTGCGTTAATAACTCGCGATTAATGTGTGCAGGTATTGAACCTAAGGTGCCAACATCATTTTGATTATGTATTAGCAAACCTGCGGTAGTGCCTTTATCAAGCGTTAATACCTGAAAGAAATACAAGGTGTGATAATTTAATTGCAGCTGCTTTTGCTCAGCTGTTGCCGGCAGCATATTAGTGCTTTTTTTCGATAATATTTTGATATAACAATCAATTACTTGTTTGGCGAAATCGATGGCATAATTTTCAGGAGTAGTTTCATTACCAACAAAGCCTTCTAAATAAAAATGCGCAACCCCACGGCGTTTTTTTAATACAGGAATATTAAAATATTCATCGCCAGCGGCAATACCTTGGTGAAAAAATTCTCCTGATGCTTGCTCAAGCATGTGCAAAAACAGCGTAGTATCAGTCTTATCTTCAATCGCAGGGTTTAAGTCAGCCATAATACGCCAATACTTTTTACCGCTTTTAAGTTCAGTCCAACTAACGTGAATATGAATAGAAGGCGCTAGCGGATGATCGGGGTGAATAATGGTTGATAGCGCCGTGGCTGAGGCAAAGCTTTTGTCAGGATTATTTTCATACTGAATTTGAGATACATTCACCGAAGCACGATTAAACAAGCCATTAGGTTGCGCTTCAAAACGTTCGCCACCACCATGCTGACCTTGATCACGCAGCCATTCAACGGCAGTAAATTCAGTTGGCAATGAAGCTTGCGTTGCTACTTGCTGTAACTGCTCAACAAAATATCGTTGTAAGGTAGTTAGCTGATTTAACGCCTGTTGTGCTTGCTGTGAACTTGCCGCTATTCTCATTATTTTTGCCGTTGTGCTAGTGAAATAAAACAATGGCGAGATTATAACGTAAAAATATTCTATAAATCTTTAATAGAACATCATATATTGGTTTGAAGATAAAACATCAGCAAATAATTTTATTTATGAGCATTGGCGTGTTTATTTTGCTGGCTTCATTTTGGTAGCAAAAATTGATAAAGAAAACTGAAAATGATTAATTCAGAATACGTAATTTTACTGCATGGTTTAGCGCGGTCAGCTCTTTCTATGCGTAAAATTGAGCAGCGCTTGCAAGCTGAAAATTATACCGTTATCAATGTTGATTACCCTTCGCGCAGTTATCCAATAGAAGAGCTGGCGGAAAAGGTTATATCGACAGCCTTAAAGCAGTGTGCGGGAAGTAAGGTGAGCTTTGTTACTCACTCCATGGGCGGAATATTGGTGAGACAATACTTAAGCCTGCACCACATTGAAAATTTGAATAAAGTGGTGATGCTTGGCCCGCCGAATAAAGGTAGTGAAGTGGTAGATAAATTGGCTAATGTTCCCGGTTTTCATCTAATAAATGGTGATGCGGGGATGCAGTTAGGTACCGGCGAGTTAAGCATGCCTAATCAACTTGGCCCTGCTGACTTTAATGTTGGTATTATTGCTGGCACGCAAAGCATTAATTTAATGTTATCGGCGCTAATCCCTGAAACTAATGACGGCAAGGTCTCGGTTAGTAATACTAAGCTTGACGGTATGAATGACCATATCGAAATGAAAACCACGCACCCTTTTATGACGTTCAATAGCGAAGTGATTGAACAGGTTATCCGCTATTTAAAAACTGGCAGCTTTAGTCATTAATATTGCCATTAAGAGTTTATTATTGAAAGTTTTTCAATATCGCTTTGCTTGCTTAGCTTAAACTACCCGCCAAAAAGTAACTTACAATGATGAAAAAATTTTCTATATTTCTAGCCATTATCTTCTTCGTGTTAATGACTTTTGCTTTTCTTCACGGCTATTTTCCAAAAAATTTACTACTGGCCTATATGGGCTTGAGTGCAGTGGTCTTTGTATTTTATGCATTAGATAAAACAAAAGCACGGCGTGGTGCTTGGCGTATCTCCGAGCGCACCTTACATTTTTTGGCGTTAATTGGTGGCTGGCCTGGGGCTGCTATTGCGCAACAAACCCTGCGTCATAAAACTCAAAAAAGAAGTTTTCAAATAATATTTTGGCTAACGGTTATGATGAATTGTACTGCCTTAGCTTGGTTGATGTCGTCAAATGGTACGCGATTACTGGATATAATTAACTGATGCCTTTTACGCCAATACACATGGGACCAAGAATACTGGTTAAATCAATACTCCAAGGTAGTTTTAGTCACGTATTACTTGATGTCATTATGCGCTCAGGTGATGAGTCATTCTTTTCCATTTGCGGTAGATAATTAATTTATAGGCTTAATTTCAGTGTCGATGTTACACAAGGGTTGCTTATGTAGTGGTTTGCTTGGCACCGGAATATATCTTGTTATGAAGTGGCGAATGAAATATCAGCTTAAATAAGTATTAGGTACTATTTTACTTTTGTTTTATGAAAAATTATTGAGATAGCTTAGTTCATACTCATACTAAAATTCAAGCTGCCCTTTAGCTATTCTGTAAAGGTAGATTGGTGATTTGTAAAAATCATCTAGCTGTATCACTTTATATGGCTGTGATGATGGTAAAGCAAAGTTATTACTTATTAGAAAATCAACCTGAGGTTGTTCTAACCGCAGTTTGTTTTTGATTTTCTCCATCGCCTTAGGATATAAATAACAAACTAATACTGATGCCGTTGACAGGTTTGCGTTATAAAAATTTTGTCTATGCAAGGTTAGGTTTTTTAGCCCTAAAACCTTTTTAAATAATGTTGAGGTAAGCCACGGCAATAACGACAATTCATAGCCGACTATCTTTCGTTGTGGGTTTTTCTTAGCTATACGTATAACCAAGTTCCCCCAGCCACTGCCTAAATCAACGATAGGTCCGGTACCTGTTTCATCAATTAAGGTCATCATGGTGTTATAGGCTTTATTTGAGCTTGGCATGGGTGATATGCCCAGCTTAACGGTGCTGTATATGAGCGATACGGAAATAAGCACAGCGGCAATAACCAACAAAATATTTAATATTATCAAGGAAGTATTCTCAAGCTACTGATGCTAATTAATTTGCTCAATACGTTAACCGTGATGTTTCCCTTACGCAATGCTTTTCGCTATTTTCACTAGGTGAAGTAATGGCTAATTGCATGGTCATATAAGCTTGTTAAAGTTAACCGCAGAAGCAGCCTTCTATGAAAAATAAAGTAAGCATCGTTAATCAGCAATATAATTTTTGCTGAAACGAGGCAACTAAATTCAGATTTCATCATGGTGGTTGTTGAGCTGGAGCAAAAAGCTGGCTATGCAAGCAAAGAGCTATAGACCATTCGATAAAATGTTGTACACTAGTTTTTTACAAGTTTGTAACTTATTAAGGTGACGGAAGCTCCTATGAAAAAACTGATTGTATTATTAACTATCTCAACATTAAGTACCTCTGTATTGGCAGAAGAAACAAGCTGGCTTGATAGCTTGAAAAACCTTGTAGGTTTAGGTGACGCTAAAGAGCAAACGGTTAAAGAAGATGCCGCCGTTATGCCTAGCAGTAGCGGTTTAGTTGATATGCTAACCAGCTCTTTAAATGTGAATACTGACCAAGCATCTGGAGGTATGGGCGCCATTTTTAATTATGTTAAAAATAATGTTTCAGCAGAACAATTTAGCCAGCTGGCAAAGTCGGTACCTGGGGTTGAAGGTTTAATGAGTGACATGCCTGATATCAGTAAACTTAGTTCTGGCGAAGGCTTAGGTGGATTACTTGATAAAGCATCAGAATATAGTGACTCATTAAAATCTATTAATGATGTGAAAAAGCAATTTGAAGCTTTAGGTTTAAAACCTGAAATGATCAGTGACTTTGTTTCTACAGCGCAAAGTTATTTAGATACTGAGCAGGGGCAACAAGCCAAGCAAGTATTAACTGACGGCTTAGGTAAGCTGTTAGGTTAATAAAATATTGCTAAGACAAAGCTAATGAATAGGTAAAAACGCCTTCATTAGCTTCAGTTCTGCAACCTTTCAACAGTCCCTAGAATGCGACGCTATTTAGTCTTTTTATGCCCTCGCCATCGATACCTACATAAATATAACCGTCTTGTCCTTGCAGTAAACTTCGTGCTCGACCAATACCTTCAAATACCTTTTCTTGGCTAATGACTTGTTCGTCTTTAATGGTTAATAAAACTAAATGACCAAACTTCATCGAACCCACTAAAAATTTTCCTTTTAGTGACGGATATTTATCGCTTGATACATAAATCATGCCTGAAGGTGCTATTGAAGGCGTCCAATAAAGTGCGGGTTGTTCCATGCCAACTTGTTCAGTTTTGTCAGTAAGTTTGGTGCCGTTGTAATTTATGCCGTAACTGATCTCGGGCCAGCCGTAATTTCTGCCTTTGTAAATTATATTAACTTCGTCACCACCGCGAGGACCATGTTCGTGTGACCAAATATTTTGGCTGCGAGGGTCAATACTCATGCCTTGAGGGTTGCGATGACCATAAGAAAATATTGCAGATTTGGCATTATCTTGACCGACAAAGGGGTTATCAGCAGGAACTTTACCGTTATCATGTAATCGGTATATTTTCCCGCCATCTTTACTTAAATCTTGAGGGTTAACATCGCGTTGGCCTCGGTCACCAACTGAGAAATAAATAAAGCCTTTATGGTCAAATACTATGCGGCTGCCGTAGTGTCTGCCCTTGCTTGAATTGGGGTGAGCCTTATACAACAACTTTTGCTCAGATAATGTAAAAGTAGATATATTTAATTTAGCTCGCATTAATGCGGTATTACTGCCTGCTTTGTTACCCTCTTTACTAGCGTAGGTAAAATAGAGCCAATGGTTATTGGCAAAGTCAGGATGAAGGGCGAGATCCAATAAACCACCTTGCCCATTACTATCAATTTTAGGTAATCCACTGATACGTTGCTTTATTAAACGGCCATTTTTGACTACCCGTAATTCCCCCTTACGCTCGCTGATCACAATTTCTCCACTTGGCAGCTGCACCATAGCCCAAGGAATAGTTATACCGTCAACAAATAATGTTGTGGTTATGTTCTTATCAAGGTCAGTAGTTTGCATAGGGTGACTATCGTATGCGTTGCAGCAAGTGCTAATAGCCAGTGTTATTAAGAGGATAATATGTATTTTCATTCGATTATCTTTGCGCCGTAAAAAGCCAGTGTTATCAATAAATAGATGGTAGTCAATATTTACAGCAGCACAACTTAAAGCGTTTATCGCGGGCGCGATATTCTGTAATGCAGTATTGTGGTTAATTAATCAAATGTAGGCTTTCTTAAAGCAGTAAAAATACATTAAAATAGCGCATCGTTAGCTTTATTGAAAACACCATGTTTTGGTATTGCTAAATTCAAATAATCATTATTAGTGATTGGAAAATATATCATGCGCGTTGCCGTTACTCAGTTTGCCACCTCATCAAATTCTCAGGAAAACCTCGCAAGCTGTATTCGCATGATAAACGAGGCTGCAGCGTGTCAGCCATCGTTAATCGTTATGCCCGAACTGTGTAATACCCAGTTTTGTAATATCCCATTTAGTAATACGCAGTCTTGCTACCTTAAACATAATCAGGCGTGGCATGAAGCTTTGCCAGCTGACGGAGAATTTTTGCAAGCGATAGCGCAGCAAGCTAAAAAACATAATTGTTATATTGTGCTTAATGTAACTTTACGACGAAATGGCTTATCTGAGCTTGCCAGTAATAAAACTGACGCCGCAAATACGTCAGACCTAAATGCAAATAATGACGCAAAGATAAACTCAAAAATTAGTATTACCTCCTGTTTATTTTCACCGCTTGGCAAGCTTATTCACCAAGCAGATAAACAAACCTTAACAGGGCATGAAAGTGATTTATTTATTCGTGAAAATATCGAAAATGAAGCCTCAACAGAAGTAACAACCGCTATTGGAAAGCTCGGGCTTTTGGCTGGAAGTGATGACGAAAATTATACCGCTGCACGTGAACTAGCCTTAGATGGCGCGCAATTATTATGTAGCTCGATAAGTTCATTCGCATTCGATCAAAGCAATTTGCACGGCCCTGCGCGAGCTTGTGAAAATAACGTGTTTTTAGTGCAAGCTAATAAAGTTGGCTCACTTGTGCCGGTAGAGCACATTGCATCAGAAAACTTTCCAAATGAGTATCTTGTAGGCGTGGGTCACAGCCAAATAGTGGCACCTAACGGCAAGGTGCTGGCCAAATTAGCTCATGATGAAGAAGGTTATACTTTTGCTGATATTGATGCAGCTGATTTAGCTAAATGTGGAATTAACTATAAACACCGTCCTGATGGCACTGAAGTTAGTAAGCAATTGCGCCCTGAGCTGTATAAAAAACAAATACTGCCGGTAAGCAATGCACCACAGCATGAAGTTGCTACTTCAGAAAAAGAAAGCAATATTCCAGCAACCGCCAATGTTGCAATATTTGCTACCTATAAATCTAACGAGCAAGCCATTGAAGACGTTTGTTTTTATATTGAAAACAACCTTAGTGATATTATTCAATTACCTGAATTATTTTTTATTGCTGATAAAACCATTACCAACAATGCCGAGCAATTAGCCGATATAGAAAGTTTGAGTAATCAGCTTATTAGCCAAATAAGCGCTGAACTAAGACCTTTTCAATATGTGTGTACCAGCTTGGTGCTTGAAGGAAAACATCAGGCGGTAATCATAAGCGAGCAGGGAATATTTGCTATCCAACAGCAATTACATTTTTGCCAACGATACTCGTGGACAACACTCGGTGATAATTTACATATTATCGAATTACCCCTAGAGCAAGGGAATATTCAGGTCGCTATGCTAACCGCCGATGACGCGCACATACCTGAATTAGTTAACCTTGCTGCGTTAAATAATATTCAGGTATTGCTGGTGCCTTTTGATATTCAAGAACCATGCGAAGTGAAATACGGCTTGTTATCGTGCGCTGCGGAAAATAGAATTTGCATCGTTGCCGCAACTCGAGAGAAAAGTTTTACCGATGAATCATCTATCGATAATACTGCTAATAATAACGACAACAGCTCGAATAAAAACCACAATAAAAAGAAGATAAAGCCTCAGAAATCAACAGGTCTCATCGCCAATTTAGCTAGTAATTCCACTGTATTAAACCAGTGGCAAGCAGGAAAGTTTACTGGCTATATCAATCAAGCTTTGATTAAACATCAGCATGGAAAAATCACCAAAGCGGTTATTCATCCCATTGCCGCATGTGATAAATTAATCGGCTTTTAGAAAATGGTGGGGTCGGTGACAAATAATAGGGGCGGAGATCAAACGTTATCAACAATGACCTAAAAATGTCACCAACACCTTTTCTCAGGAATATTGCGCGCACGTGCAAACTTATTTAAACCAGTGCTGTGTTCTATTAACTATCATCACCAACGACAACATAACCGGCACTTCAACTAATACCCCAACTACTGTCGCCAAAGCAGCGCCTGAATGTAAGCCAAAAAGAGAAATAGCTACGGCTACCGCCAACTCAAAAAAGTTAGACGTGCCTATTAAACTGGCTGGGGCGGCAATATTATGAGGTAGTTTTAGCCACTTGGCCGCCAAGTAAGCAATTATGAAAATACTGTAAGTTTGTATCATTAATGGAATAGCAATTAAACCAATGGTTTGCGGCTCTGAAACTATGGTATTGGCTTGAAATCCAAATAATAAAACTACGGTGGCTAACAAGCCGATAACTGACCAAGGTTTTAATACCAACAACAAATGTTCTAACGACTTTGCACCCTTGCCATTATTAAGTATTTTACGGGTAACCACGCCAAAAATTAACGGCAGTAATACGTAAAGTATTACAGAAATTAGCAGTGTTTCCCACGGCACTTGAATATCGCTAACGCCAAGTAATAATGCCGAAATAGGAGCGAAAGCAAATATCATAATTACGTCGTTTACTGATACTTGAACTAGTGTGTAGTTAGGGTCGCCTTTGGTTAATTGTGACCAAACAAAAACCATTGCAGTACAAGGCGCTACACCTAATAAAATCATCCCTGCTATGTATTCTTGCGCAGATGCAGGGTCAACTAAATCAGCAAAGAGAAAGTTAAAAAATAACCAGCCTAATGCGGCCATAGTAAAAGGTTTAATTAGCCAATTAATAATAACGGTTAATATCAATCCTTTCGGGTTTTTGCCAACGTCTTTTATCGCGGAAAAATCAATTTGCACCATCATCGGGTAAATCATTACCCAAATAAAAACCGCCACGACAATATTCACATGGGCAACTTCTAGGCCGGCAATGGTTTGAAAAACATCAGGTTGCCATAAACCTAAAATAACTCCGAGCAAAATGCTTAAGCCGATCCATACCGATAAGTAACGTTCAAAAATTCCCACAGTTAACCCTTCAAATTTTATTATTAACTTCAAGCACATTCTAACAGAGCTGTGGTTATATTATTTTGAATCGGTTCTTTATTTTTCAATAAAATTTGAAAATTATTCGTTGTTCATGTTCATGAAATATATGACCTTTAATAATTAAAGGTATGTCGATGAAATAAATCGCAGCAGCACGACAGGTGAAGAAAAAATAGTACGAAGCCAAGCAATGACCTTGAATGCCTCAACTAATATAGCCGACCCAAGTAATGATTCGTCAAACTACATTGTTACCATTGTTACCATTGTTACCATTGTTACCATTGTTACCATTGCTGCCAATTACCAGCACTTCACCACATTTTACGCTCAGCCTTATAGTACAAAAAGCCCGCAACTTAGCGATTATTCCGTTTGGTATAGTCAATGTGCGTTATCTAAAGCATTTAATGATACAACTAACCAACATTGGCAAGCGACATTTGGTTCTAAGGGTTACATGCAAAACGTTACTATAGCTGTGGTTGTAGTTGAAAATGGACAGTTCTGCATTACCATATCGAAAGATCAGCAAGACACTAAAGACTGTAGCTCCAGCCAAGCGCCGAGCATAATTGCTGTAGTTATTTCAGCCATTGAGCAATTTGCACAAGTGAATTAACTAGAGAAGAAATGAGGAAATATAAAGTAAAATAAGTAAAAAGTTTTATTTAATAACGGCTAAAAGTAATAACTTAAGCCGCCATTAAATAAGACTCTCGTCTTAAATTCTTAGCTTTACCTTGATACGAACCTTTACCTTTTTTGGCTTTTACAACCTGCATTTTATAAAGCTTTGAGGTAACTAGCGCCGCTAAAAAGTTATCTTTAATTTTGCCTCGGCCTAAGTCTGCTTCACTGGTATTAGCTTTCGCTAATGGCTTTTTCTTCTTACTCATAATCTTTCCTTAAAAGTTATTAATTCATTACTACTATTTATACCACACGGTAATGCCTGTTAATTATACCGCTTAAAGCATAGAAAAAACTATACGCTTATATAAGTACATAAAATGAGGGGTCGGTGACATTTGATAGTGATTATCAATAGTCACACTCTTTTATATTTTTGTCACCGACCCCTTTCAATTAAAATGGGTGATATCAAAGCTTTGAGGAAAATATAACCAAGGGGAGTGGTATTTTAAGTTTTGCTTATAGCCTTCGTGCTGATCTTATTGTTCATCCACGCAACACTCCTCTTGAAGAAAGGCGAGTACCGAAAGTAGTTTTTCATATTCAACCACACAATAAAGCACCCGGCCTTCACGGCGTTGTTTAATTAAACCGGCAGAAGCTAAACCAGAAATGTGATGTGATAAAGTTGATCCCGGTATTTTTAACTCCTCTTGAACTACACCAACCGCTAGTCCTTGTTTTCCAGATTTTACTAAACGTTTAAAAATTGCGAGTCGGGTTGGGTGACCTAATTCTTTTAAGGCTTTGGCAATAACTTCTATATCCATCATGTTTTCTCTAAATAGGGTTAATCTTTATATAATTCGATATTACTAGAAATATATTGACACGGATACTTTTATCTCTATAATTCGAATAATCTAGAAATATGGAATTAAAGGCTGTTCATTATGAAGATCACTCAACAAATGGTATTTGATACCTTAAACATGTTTGCTTTTTTAGCGGTAGAACTAACCCTACTTTTTTTACTGATTAGCTATTTTGTTGGGGTACTTCAGGAATACATTCCACCAAGCAAAATTAAAAATATTTTAAGTAGTAAAAATGGCAAAGGTTACATTATTGCCGCGTTTCTCGGAGCCATTACCCCTTTTTGCTCGTGTTCAACTATTCCTTTTTTAAAAGGATTACTTCGAGCAAAAGCAGGCTTTGGTACCATGATGGTGTTTTTATTTGCCAGCCCGCTACTTAATCCAATAATTATTGGCTTATTTGCCGTTACCTTTGGGGTAAAAGTGACGGCGTTTTATTTTATTGTTGCGATGAGCGTTTCAATTATTGCCGGTTATTTATTAGAGCAATTTGGTTTTGAAAAATACATTAAGCCTGAAGTGTATATGGCCCCTGAAAATAAGGGCTGTGCAATAAGTTGCTCTAGCAAGGGAAAACCTGTTGGTAAATGGCTGCGAATTTGGAACAGCACCTGGTTAGATTTTAAAAAAGTTTTACCTTATTTAGTTGGCGGCATCGCATTAGGTTCAATAATTTATGGCTTTATGCCAACAGAATTTGTCGCGCGCGTAGCAAGTGAAAACAACCCCTTCGCTGTGCCAATTGCCGCAGTGATAGGTATCCCTTTATACATTAGAGCAGAAGCCGTCATTCCATTAAGTGCAGCTTTAGCAGCAAAAGGTATGGGGCTTGGTGCCGTTATGGCATTGATTATAGGCAGTGCAGGGGCGAGCTTAACAGAGGTTATATTACTGAAATCACTATTTAAAAACCAAATGATCATTGCGTTTTTAACGGTAATTTTATCAATGGCGGTAGGTGCGGGTTACTTGTATTCAACCATTTTCTAATCACTCTCTAATCATTAGTGAGTACAACTGATAATAACGTTTTTGTTTTTAGTCACATATGCCTAGCAACGAGATCGGCATTTGCAGCCTTTTTCGTAGCAAGCAATAAAGTTTTTCGGAGTTACCATGAAAAATAAAACGCAGCCTCTAATTTCGCAACAAATAATTGATGACGCTACTGAATGGGCCATTATGCATGGCGTTGCCTTTCGCCAAGCAGATAATACGGCCAGACATTGCCCATTTAGTATTGCGCCAATAACGATGCAGCGAGAGGTATTTCAACACTTACGAAAAGTGACGCCACTGATCACTAAGTTGATCAGCAATGTTTCAGAAGATCATGATTTTCTGCAATCTTCGCTTGCTGATGTCGCAAAAGCCGATCCCTTTTTTGGGCGTTTATTAGCTTTACACCAACAGGCACATGGCGATAATGACAATCGACTTATGCCTGCTCGAAAACCACTATTGTTAATGCGCACCGACTTTATGGACGACCGCCAACATGGCGCAAAAGTGATTGAGTTCAATGGCATTGCCGCAGGTATGGCGCCCTTTGGCCAACGAGCGACAGAATTTCATGCATTTCTGCATAACCAATGGCCTGATATTTATCAAACATGGTTGGAAGAAAGCCAGTCAACACCAGCTGATAACCACGGGCTCGAGCAACTTAGCTTTGGTATTGCGCAAGCCGCTAAAAAAGTAAAAGCGACATTTACTACTGATGCTTTAAATGCACCAAAAGAGATGTCATATAAGCCGACCTTCTTGATGGTAATCCAAGAAAATGAAGACAATGTTTATGATCAACACTTGCTAGAAATGGCATTACATAAACAAGGTTTACGCACCGTTAGGCGTACCTTTAAGCAACTTAGCACTCAGCTTTCAACAGGCGAAAATCAACGTTTAATGTTAGAAGGTGTTGGAGCCATCGATGTTGTGTATTTGCGAGCCGGTTATCAGTATGCTGATTATTACTCACCAGAGCAGAATGAGCCGATATGTTGTCACACACTTAGTCAAACAAGGCTCTTTATCGAACAACATCATGTTGCCGTTAATGCAACATTTAGTCAGCAACTCGCAACCAGTAAAACTATGCAAATGTTACTGACATTGATGCCAGCCAAAGACTATGCTCGCTGGGGACTTAATCTTGAACAAGCTCAGTTGGTAAAAAGTGTATTGGCGGATATGAAGCCAATAAACCCAGAGACAATAACTTGGTTCTACATGCAAACCAATAAAAGTGATTGGGTTTTAAAAAACCAAGGTGAAGGTGGAGGACATTGTGTTTTTGGTGACGATATCAGCAAGAAACTACAGCAACTCACCCCGCAAGAATATGATGCTTGGGCATTAATGCAACGCTTATATCCTCACGAGCGAGAAGTGCCAACAATTGCGGTTCGTGATGGAGAGCAAACGCAAATAGATGATCTGGTGAGCGAAGTCGGCCTATTTACTGCTTATTATGACGGAAAACCCGTTACCGAACTTGATGGCTATGCGGGTTATCTTATTCGCAGTAAACCCGCTAGTGAAAACGAGGGTGGCATTCATAGCGGCAAAGGTATTTTAGACTCACTAGTACTGATTAACTGAAGATGACTCTTTTGCATAATTATAGGAAAAATCGACCATCAGCGGTCAACTTTATTTCTTGATTGGTAATCTCAAAAATCATACGCAGCCAACTGTTTTTTATTCTTATTTATTAGCTTTTACTACTCGAAAGCATGGCTGCTCCCAACCAAGAAAACCACACAATTTGGCTTACACCAAAAATTTCTGTAAGTACTTCAGCAGGATAAACGGTAAAAATGCCAACAATACCAACAAAAAGTCCGAAGTAGTTAAGTTTTTTAGAAAGCTCATCACCCTTTAAAGCGGCAAAACTTAACAATAGAACCCATAACCCTCCAACCACTTCGTTCCCGCCACCTAAGCCTTCAACTACTGAGTAAATAGCTCGCCAAACTGTCATAGCTTGTTCAGGGTCTTTAGTTGATAGCTCCAAAACAGCAGATAAGCCTATATTTGCAATCATTCCACTAGCAATAACTAAGCCCACCCAAACAACACCAAATATAGAGGCGATTTGTGAAAGGGTTGGGGTTTTGCTTTTCAAACGCTCATTAATCGCCAGCACTAATACAGCCAAAAAAATTCCAAAAAGTACGTACATAATGAAATTTACGATAGACAGGATGACCTGATTTTCAGCTAGAAAAGCAAACTTTTGTACAGAATCAGCATCAGTAGGGAAGCTCCAGAACGCACCAAAGAATACAAATGCAGATACGTAAATAATAGCTTCAAAAATAGCGAAAACACCCCCTATTTTTTGTAATTTATTCAAGATATAACCCCCTTGTTATTGAATGTTCCAAAAGCTAACGGCCAATTTTAAACTTCGCTTGAATTGCTTAGGTTGGTGATCGAATATTATCCCACTTGCCATTACTTTGATATTGTAAAATTTCATAACCAAAATACTTCCACTTTTTTGCAATTCTGGTTGGTTTTTCCAAGTAACGATCTGATACTAATTCTATATATTCAAATAAAGCTTCAAATTTCTCAGATTCAAACATTTCAGTCCAGTCATCTAGATCACAAACGTTTCCCCTACAAAGAGCAAAAAATATTTCCTCAGGGCGATCCTCTTCCCATCGGTACGTGGCACTCCGCTCATTCTTAGATAAAGTGTACTCAACTCCACCTTTTATTTCTAAAGATGACAGTTCCCAAGGTAATCCCCCCGAAAAATAAAAGTGGTGTGGCTTATAGAGTTAATTACCAGTAAAGTAAGCTAATGCATTAATTATAATAACAAAAGTAAATGGACTTATGTTTAACCTTTTCAAATCAAAATCACTGTTATCGCAATCAGACATTGAATTTCAAGTGGCTACGTTTAAGTGGCTGTTAAAGAACTTTGGTGGTGATGATTTTTATAAAACAACAAAGTTAGTTTTGCCCACCAAGGAATATTTTCCATCAAAGGTAGATACACCAGAGGGAGCGGTTAGTGAAACTTTTGAAGCTGTTAAAAAGCATGCAGGACTTGAAAACTGGATATGTAAGTTAGAAGCTCAAGAGGAGGATGCTAATCCTATAGTTGCACCAACCCTTGCGATTCAAAATGCGCCAACTAGCCCTCATGGGACTTTTCAGGCAACAGAGGAAAATGAGGTTGTAATTACATACAATCCTGCCTTGGCAGGACAACCTATCCAATTAGTTGCCACACTTGCTCATGAACTTGCCCATTACTTAACAGCTACTTCCCAAGAAGAGCCTCCCGGTGGCTGGGAAAATTGGGAATTTGCTACTGATATCGCTGCTACTTTTATGGGCTTTGGCTTATTTATGGCAAATTCAGCATTCAATTTTAGTCAGTATACTGATACCGATTCTCAGGGATGGAAAACTAGCCGCAGTGGTTACCTGACGGAAAGTGAGCATATATATGCACTTGCCTTGTTCTTAAAGCTTAAGGGGTTACCTGATGATACGGCTTATCAATACCTCAAACCTCATCTAAAAAAGCATATTAAGAAAGCTATCAAAGAGATTAATAAATCAAATTTAATTGATGAACTTAAAGCTGTTGAATTCCAACCAGCCAAACCACAAGAAGAATCAATTTAATAGGAAACAAAAAGGAGTAATTGTTGTTTATGGATAGAAACCGCACAAGAATAGAAGAACTACTGGCCCAATCAGAAGCTGATCTCGCAACAGATCCTAAGTTGTATGAACGCAAACTTTTACGTTATTCCTTGCTAGGCTACGGGATCATTCTTGCAATTTGCATTGTTTTATTTGGGCTTGTTGCGGGGAGTATTTGGTTAGCATTATCAAGTTCAATGTTTTTACTATTGTTGTTTAAGAAAAAACTATTTATCCCCTTGTTTATAATGGTTTGGGTATTGTTTAAGTCTGTTTTCATTCGATGGCCTAAGCCCGAAGGAATCATTATCTCAAAAGAACAATCATCTGATTTATTTAACATCATTGAAGAAATACGTATTGATCTCAAAGCCCCAAAGATCCATCAAGTGTTGGTAACACCTGAATTCAATGCCGCTATAATTCAAACCCCTCGTTTTCTAGCTTTTGGGTTTACACATAATACGCTTGTTTTAGGTTTTGAATTATTAATTTCGTTAAGTGCTAAAGAACTAAAATCAGTCATTGCGCATGAACTAGCTCACCTGTCAGGTGATCATAGCAAGTTCCACGGTTGGATCTACCAAGCAAGGGATTCATGGCAGAACATGATGTATAACCTTGATCAACACAACGGGTGGACTACGGCACCAATTCGAAAATTCTTTAATTGGTATAGCCCTAGATTCTCAGCTTATTCATTTGCTTTGGCTAGATTGAATGAGTATGAAGCAGACAATATTGCAGCCCATAAATCTTCGATTGAAGCTGCTTCTTCAGCTCTTTTAAAGCTGCCTGTCTATTCAAATTTTATTCAAGAAAACTACTGGATTCCATTTTACAAAAGCGCCATTTATAAACCAGAACCAGATGTACCTCCTAATATGGGATTACTTCAGTTCATAGAAGAAAATGAAGTTCCATATTCAGAAGCCTATTCATCGATTGAGTTTGCTAAGAAAGAAGCGACTAACTACCAAGATACTCACCCATGTTTAAGTGACCGATTAGCGTCACTAAAAGGCAAAAATGTTGTTTTTATGCCTACATCAGAGTCTGCTGCAAAACAATTCTTCGGTGAAGAAATAAAGGAGATTGCTGCTGCATTAGATAATCATTGGAGCGAGTGGAATATCGAACAATGGAAGGAAGATTATTCATCTTCTCAAGCAGAGCAAATCCAGCTGAAAGAGTTAGAATCAAGAAATATTGAAGAACTAAGCAGAGATGAGTTATGGCAATTGGCTTTTCTAACGGAGAAGTTTGAAATGATAGAGCTGCCCATACAATTATATCAAGCTTTTCATGAACAATATCCTGACGATGTTTACTGCCAGTTAGCAATGGGTCGGTTGCTTTTAGAAGATAAAGATGACTCTGGATTAATATACTTAGACCAAGCTTCTACAAAACACGAGCTTCTAGAATTCTCGTCAAAAATAGCGTACTCATATTTGATTGAAAATAACCGAGTTGAAGAAGCAACAACTTGGTTAGAAAAAACATATTCGCTTGAAGAGCTTTATAGGGAAGCAAATTTAGAAAGACAATCGGTTACTAAGCGTGACACGATTGAGCCAACTACCGTGAGTGAAGATGTATTAGAAGACCTAGTTCAGCAAATAAAATCAAACAAGAAGGTAAAGGCTGTTTGGGTAGCACAAAAAAAGGTCGATAACTTTATAGAGAGCCAAGTATTAATTTTCGCAATTCAAGCCAAAAGGGGCTTTTATCTGTCTGATAATTTAGCTGAAAAAGTCTTAAATTCGCTAGAGATAAAAACGGACAATATGGTTTATATGCTTACTAAAGGCAATGACTCTGGTTTATACAAATTAGTGAAGAAAATCGGTAAACAAGTGGTTTAAGAATGGAAGTTTTACATAAGCCCCGGCATCTGGAGTTTTTATTATTAGATATTAAATTTTTTATGGGACGAATTAAATGGCAAGGAATAATAACCAAATAAAATTAGCAGAAGCTCTGAGAGAATTTGAAGTAAACGGTACTATTTTTACTGCCGACATGATTGTAGAACAAACAACATACAGCAAGAACTCTGTTAATAAATATATTAATGAAAAGCTATTAGACAAATATGTTTTTCATGCTGGTTCACGCACAAAATATAGGTGTGAGGGAGTAGCTGCCCTTTCAAATGAAGAGTTTTTGGCTTTGATGAGCCAGTCAGCAAAAGCTAAGAAGAAAACTCCAGAAGAACAATTTTACGAGAAATTGATTGGTCGAAGCCTAGATGCATTCACGTTAGCGCTTGAAGTTTATAATCGCCCAAGCATGAAGAACCGAGTCGAAGCCTTCGCGATAATGATGGTCAATGCATGGGAATTATTGCTCAAAGCTGAAATATTGAAAGTCGATGGCTATGAGAAGATTTTCTACGATGATGACCGAAGTATTTCTGTTACTGATGCGTTAAAACGTAGACTCCAAGAAAAAGACCCTGTGCGGATCAATCTGGAAACTCTCATTGATTTAAGGGATCAAGCTGTTCATTTGCTAATTCCTGAATTGCAATCTCAATTATCGAGGTTATTTCAAGCTACAGTGTTGAACTATCAAACAAGATATAAAAATGAGATGGGTAATGCACCTTTATCAGGACAAAGTGTTGGTATGCTGAGCCTTGTTCTAGATGGGCCGAAGCCTGAAATTGCATTGATTCAAAAACAATATGGCAAGCACACAGCTAATTCAATATCTAGATTTATTAATCAATTTGATAAAACGGCAAAAGAGATCGATTCAACAGAATTCACCATACCTATTGATTATCGTCTCGCTCTGGTTAAGCGAGAAGATGAAAGTGATCTTTCATTGAGTGTCGGAGATGAAGGTGAAGGCGCAATTATTATTACAAAAACCAAAGACCCTGAATTGACACACCCTTACCGCACTAAAGAGGCGCTAGATGAAATTAATAAAAGGCAAACTGTTGATTTTATAAAAAGTGGTGCATTTCAGGCTGTATTGAATAAACATAAAGTAAACAAGCAGAAGAAGTCTGACTATAGATATGAAATAGATGGAATTCCCCGCTATTCAGAGAAGTTTATCGTGTGGTTTGTCGATAACTTAAAGCAGCCAAATTGGTTAGAGTCTGCTAAAGAGTTTCGTAGACAGCAATTAAGGAATAAGAAAAGTTAGTGTGTAATATAATTGAGCTTGATAGCAATTTTGATAGTGGTTTATGTATTTATCTGACGAAAAAGCCGGACCAATATGTAGATTTTAAATATGAAGGTTTTGTAGTAAAAGCTGACCCTGCTCACCAACTTATCTTGTGTGAATTTAATGGGGCATCAAATAAAGATGAAGCCCACTCAAAAGCGTATTCTTCTATACAAAAAGTATTAGATATCTTATGCCTTAACTCTGTAGCAACATTGATAACTGAAAAATCTGATGAAGAATACTTTTTGTGGTGGAATGATGATGGAAAAAGAAAATTATATCATCACGTAACTATTACTCAGCCGATGAAAATTGGCCCTCTTGAGATAACCTCCTATGATAAAGACGGTAATGTCGTACCGCCTGTCAAAGTAAAACAGAAATATCATCATGCCTTTCGATACTTTAGGTTATCACAAGCATCAGATGACATTTACGATGCTTATCGAAATATGTACTTAGCGTTGGAATTACTAATTTCAAATGAGTTGCCGTTTGACAAGAAGAAGTTCACTGAACGAAATTGGTTGAAAGCTTTTCTGCTTGAGAATTATAAGCCACTTCAATTGAACTATTGGGTAGGGGAAAATGAAGAAAGTGGTGCAGGTGTTCTAGCCGATGAAATTTATCGCTTAGGTAGGTTACCTCTGTTTCATGCTAAAGAAGGGAGAGAAGTTTATATACCTGCTGATAACTTTGATGAAAAAATTCAAATTAGTAAAACACTAGAAAAATTAAGCTTTATAGTAAAGCGCATTGCCGACAGCAGGTTTAATGTTGGTCGTTCTGGTGCATCAATTAGTCATAGTTTAATGAATAAAGTTTCTTATGACTTGTTTCATGATAAGCCACTAGTAATTACTGATGAAAAATTTGTGAAAAGCATAGGCAAGGTAACACGTTTTGTAGCTGAATCGAGAATTGAAGTCGAAACATCTGATGATGCTGAAATGGAAGTGATTTTACATGCAGGGTGTTCGCTAGAATCAGTTCAATCAATAGAAACTTTTCATGTTTTATCCGATGAAGGAGAGGCTTTAATGAGCTGGTCCCTTGATGTCGGGCTGGATGTATCTAAATTCGACACAATAGAGATTTTCGGAGTATATCGTCAATTTTTGTTGAATAATCCGAAGAGATTTTATTCAAGATAAGATCTTTGTTCTCACTGTTGACTGATAATCTCAAGCAATATGACTAGTCACACATTCTTGCCGAGATTAACTTAAAACAACATTTTTTGACATTTATGTAAAAAAATTAGAGTAAGTACTTTACTTTTGTAGAGTATGTGCTCTATAATGTGTTTGTTCTCTTAACGAACGCTTGTTGTAATTATTTTATGTATTTAGCTTTCCCCATAGCTATACCCGCCGATGAAATTGTCATCGGCTTTTTTTTGCCTAAAATTTAGTGTCCTGTTTTTTTCTCTTTCTTGTTATTTATTATTCTTTGCTCTTGCTGCTTTAATGCTTATGACCTTTTGCTGGCTCGCTCAGGTAGAAAAACTTCTTCAATAGGTTTAGCGAATAGGTCGGCAATAGCGAAGGCGAGTTGTAACGAAGGGTCGTGCTTTTCGCGCTCAATGGCATTTACGGCTTGTCGTGAAACGCCTAACCTTTTGGCTAGTTCTTCTTGCGACCAATTCTGTTCGGCACGTAATACTTTAATTTTATTTTTCACGACTATCTTCCCATAATAACAGCTGAAGTATTAAACCTTGCGAGCTAATCACTATCGGCAAAATGTAGGCTAAGCTAATATTAGGTAACGGCAGTTTCATTGCTAACATGCCGTATATAAAGGTAACAAAACACATAATGGCTGTGGTCCATAAAAAAGCTTCTCCGGTGAGGCGTTGCAGGTATTCGTCTAATTGTTTAAAGCGGGTACGGTAAATAAAAAATGCCCAAACCAGTGGCAGCACGGGTAATACGGTAACTACAACCACTAGCGCGGTTGATAATGCGAATAACTCAATGGCAAAGGTTTGCACGGCAATTAATAGCAAAAATACTAACATCGCGAACATGAATTTTTTGGTGAAGTGTCGTTCAGCTGGGTCAAAGGTGTGCATGGTTAACTCCGAATGTAATGTTTGCTTGATTTTATGTAAGGTATGCCTTACATAACTTAATGTCAAGTTAACCTGACATTTAACGATGTTTTCTTGGTATTAAGAAGTGTACAAACAGGGAATACAGAAAATGGAAATGATGATTACAATAACAATGCCAGCGTAAGCTATTAATTTATAATCGTTAAACTGACATGTTTATTGAATAAAGGGTGTTTGTGCAAAACACCCGGTTAGTCGCTATTCGTCAGCGAAGTCGTTTGACTGTTCAAGGTTAGCTAAGTCATTCATGTTAAACCAATTACAAATAACTTGGTTGGCTTGGTCTAGGCCAGTTTTTTTCAATGACGAGAAAGCTTGTACTTTAAGATCAGCTTCTAACGAGGCAAGTGCTTTTTTTACTTTAAGTACTTGAGTACTGGCTTTGCCTTGTGAAAGTTTGTCGCTTTTGGTCAGCAATACCAAAATCGGTAATTCGCTGTCTACAGCCCAATGAATTAGGTCTAAATCAAGATCTTTTAGTGGATGACGAATGTCCATTAAAACCACTAAGCCTTTCAAACTGTCGCGTTTTTCTAAATATTCGCCTAAGGCTTTTTGCCATTTTTCTTTCATTGCCATCGGAACTTTGGCAAAACCATAACCGGGTAAATCAACCAAACGGCGGCCTTCGCAAAGTTCGAAAATGTTAATTAGCTGAGTTCGACCCGGTGTTTTACTGGTTCGTGCTAAGCCATTTTGATGCGTTAAAGTATTCAAGGCGCTTGATTTTCCAGCGTTTGAGCGACCAGCAAAAGCTACTTCAACACCACCGTCTGAAGGTAAATGACGAATGTCGGGGGCACTGATGGTAAATTTTGCCTGACGTAAATTAATTTGTGGTGATGACAAGGTGCTATCCAACTATAGAAATTCTAAAGGCGCATTATACCTGAGTGTAGGTGAAATGCGAGTGTCGACTAGGCTATGCACGTTAAAGTGGTATAACTGTTAATAAACCACAGGTAAGTTATAGCTAGTGAGGGTTTTAGCAATAGGTTCTAAGGCTTGGCGAGGCAAAGGGTCGACGCCTTGCAGTGGATAAATTTCGCCGTATTGTTGCCATTTAAACGCGCCATGCTGGTGATAAGGTAATAATTCTACCCGTTTTAATTGGCTAAATTTAGCTGCATATTCGCCTAGTAAGTTGGCTGAATTTTGGCTGTCGGTATATCCGGGTACAACAACATGTCGAAGCCAAAAGGGTACTGATAAACGCTCAAGTTGTTCGATAAAATTCAGCGTATAGCGATTACTCACTTTGGTTAGTTCGATATGTTGCTGGTTATCAAGATGCTTTACGTCAATTAACACTAGATCAGTTTCAGCTAATAAAGCGTCAATAGCGCCGTTATGTTCGCGCATAAAACCGTTAGTGTCTAAGCAAGTATTAATGCCTTCTTGGTGGCAAGCTTTAAAAAGTTCGGTAACAAAAGGAGTTTGCAGTAAGGGTTCGCCGCCCGATACGGTTAAGCCACCACCTGACTTAAAGTAAGGTTTGTAATAGCGCAATGACTCCATTACTTCTTCTACGGTCATTTCGTAGCCAGCACTTTCGTCCCAGCTGTCGCGATTATGACAGTACTTACAGCGCATTAAACAGCCTTGCAAAAACAGAATAAAGCGGATCCCAGGCCCGTCAAGCGTACCACACGACTCAATTGAGTGGACACGACCTGCGATACTTTCTGATTCGCCTAATGCGTTAACCGCCGTCATTAAAATTTCCTACAAAGTGTGCTATTTCCGGTAATGGTATTGCGGATAAAATTATTAAATAGCTCAACTAAAATATTTAAATGGCATCGTAAAATTCTACGATGCCATATTGTACACTTTATCAACGTTAAAATTTGTCAGTAAAGGTGCGGTTGATCACATCAAGTTTTTGCTCTTTGGTTAGGGCATTAAAACGTACGGCGTAACCCGAAACACGAATGGTTAATTGTGGGTGTTTTTCTGGGTGTTCCATGGCTTCTACCAGTAACTCGCGGTCAAGCACGTTAACGTTTAAATGTTGGCCACCTTCACTGGTTGCACTGTTGTGGAAATAACCGTCGAGTAAACCTACCAAGTTATTACGTTGCTCTGGTTCAGTTTTGCCTAAGGTTTTTGGCACAATTGAGAAGGTATATGAAATACCGTCTTCGGCCGAACAAAAGGGTAATTTAGCCACCGATGCCATAGAAGCTAATGCGCCATTTTTATCGCGACCGTGCATAGGGTTTGCACCCGGAGCAAAAGGGCTGCCTGCTTTTCTGCCATCAGGTGTTGAACCGGTTTTTTTACCGTAAACCACATTAGAGGTAATAGTTAATACCGACTGAGTTGGTTTAGCATCACGATAAGTTGGGTTTTTCTTAATTTCGGCCATGAAATTTTCAACCAGCTGGCAAGCAATGCTGTCAACCCGTTCATCATTATTACCAAATTGCGGGTAGTCGCCTTCAATTTCAAAATCAATGGCGATGCCTTGTTCATTTCGCACAGGTTTAACTTTTGCGTATTTAATGGCTGATAAACTGTCGGCAGTTACTGAAAGGCCAGCAATACCACATGCCATCGAACGTACTACGTCGCGATCGTGCAAAGCAAGTAATGCGGTCTCATAGCTGTGTTTGTCGTGCATATAGTGAATACAGTTAAGCGCGGTAATGTAGTTTTTAACTAACCAAGTAACTAATTGGTTAAAGTTGGTTATTACTTGCTGGTAATCTAAGTATTCACTGGTGATTGGCGCCATTTTAGGGGCAACCTGTTCGCCTGATTTTTCGTCAATACCGCCGTTAATTGCGTATAACAAGGTTTTACCTAAGTTAGCACGAGCACCGAAAAACTGCATTTGCTTGCCAATTACCATCGGGCTTACACAACAGGCAATGGCGTAGTCGTCAGATGCTAGATCAGGACGCATTAAATCATCGTTTTCGTACTGAATAGAGCTAGTATCAATAGAAACTTTTGCGCAGTAGTCTTTAAAGTTTTCTGGCAACTTTTCTGACCAAAGTACGGTCATGTTTGGCTCTGGACTTGCGCCCATGTTGTATAAGGTATGCAAGAAGCGGAAGTTAGTTTTAGTAACCAAAGTGCGTCCGTCTTCACCCATGCCGCCAATCGATTCAGTAGCCCAAATAGGGTCACCAGAAAATAGTTCGTCGTAATCTGGCGTACGTAAAAAGCGAACCATACGTAATTTCATTACTAGGTGGTCAACTAATTCTTGGGCTTGTGACTCAGTTAATTTTCCTTCAGCGATATCACGTTCAAGGTAAATGTCTAAGAAACTTGAAACACGACCAAACGACATTGCTGCGCCGTTTTGAGATTTAATCGCGGCTAAATAACCAAAATATGTCCATTGCACGGCTTCTTGCGCATTGCTTGCTGGTAATGAAATATCACAGTCGTAACGCGACGCCATTATTTTCATTTGCTCTAAGGCGCGATATTGCTCGGAAATTTCTTCGCGAAGGCGAATAACTTTTTCAACGTCGGCACTGGTTTTAGCGCTATATAGCTCTTGTTCTAATGACTGTTGCTGTTGATATTTGTCAGCCATTAAAAAGTCGATGCCATAAACGGCTACTCGGCGATAGTCACCAATAATTCGGCCTCGGCCATAAGCGTCAGGTAAACCTGTGATAATGCCTGACTTACGACATTTAATAATGTCTTTGGTGTAAACGTCAAAAACCCCTTGATTATGGGTTTTTTTATACTCAGAAAATATTTTTGAAACGTCGCTATTAAGTTTTTTACCGTAAACTTTGCACGAGCTTTCCACCATGCGAATGCCGCCGTTGCAAATAATGCCGCGCTTTAATGGTTTGTCGGTTTGCAGGCCAACAATAGTTTCAAGGGTTGGATTAATATAACCAGCACCGTGAGAGGTAATTGTGGCAGGTATTTCAGTGTCGAAATCAAGCGGTGCTTGGGTAGTATTTTCTTGAGTAATACCTTTTGCAACTTCTTGCCATAGCGTATTTGTGGCCGCGGTTGGCCCTTGAAGAAAGTCAGCGTTGCCATGGTAAGGAGTATAGTTTTGTTGAATAAAGTCTCTTACGTTAACTTCTTCTTGCCAGTTTCCAGGCTTAAATTTTTGCCAAATATTTTGACATTGTTCATTAACCATTGTGTGGTCTCTCTATAATATTAAATTCTGTTTTATTGCTTAACTTCTTGGCTGGTGGCTTTATTTTTAAGAAGAATGAACCAGTAGGTCATGCCTACAAGTAAAATGCCGCCGATCATATTGCCGATAGTTACTGGCAATAAATTAGTTGTGAAAAAGTTAGCCCATGTTAAGTCGTTAAACTGGGTTATGTCGGCACCGGTTGCTTGCCAAAATTCAGCTGGAGTATTGTTTTTGATTAAAATAGCCATTGGAATTAAAAAAATGTTAGCAATGCAGTGCTCGAAGCCAGCAGCAACAAACATGCAAACCGGTAGCATAATCACAATCACCTTATCGATAATTGACTGAGCGCTATAGCTCATCCATATTGCTAAACAAACCAACACATTACACATAATTCCCAGTGTTATGGCTTGCGCAAAGTCGTACTGTAGTTTGGCATTAGCTACCGTCATATAGTTAAGGCCAACGGCACCGTTATCTTGTAAATATTGCTTAGTGAGCATCATTAAACATACGAGTAATAGCGCACCCATTAAATTACCCAGATAAACCACCAGCCAACTTTTGAGCATTCGGCGCATCGTTATTTTGTTACTTGCTTTGGCAATTATTGCCAACAGACTGCCGGTAAAAAGTTCGCCGCCGCACACAATTACTAAAATTAACCCCAGTGAAAAGGCTAAGCCGCCAATAAGTCTAGCCATGCCATAGGGCATATTTTGCGCGCCAGTGGTAACAACGATATAAAAAATAAAAGCAATACCAATAAAAAATCCAGCGGTTATGGCTAAATAAAAAGTTGTTGATAACATGCGATTAGTTCTAGCTTGGCCAACTTGCATCGCTTTTTGTGCCATTGTTAATGGAGAAATATCTGTTTGGCTTGATATCGACATAGTGCTTTTATCTTGTGAATTCTAAACCTGTTAAAGGTAACTAATAATCGATTTTTTGCTGTATCAATTTGTTACGGGTTTACAAATGAAGACAGTTTAAAATATGTTGAATATTAAAGATCATCGCTAGTACAACTAGCTGCTACTAGTCTTTAGAAATAGTAGAGTTTTCCAAGGTGAAATGGTTGTGCATCACTATGGCTGGTTTAGTTAGGTTCAATATTATCGAGCAAATAATTAATCAATATAGGGTAGTTTGCACTAGAAAAAATTCGCTTAAATGGTCAGTATTGAAAGCCCAAATAAGGAAATTTAGTCAACCCTTTTGTAACAAGTTTAACCGGCCAATAACTGTTTTAATTTGGGCTGATGAACAGTCATAACCAAGATCCTAAGGGATGTTTTTTAATCAAGAAGGCGGAATGAGAATCACTTAAAAAAGTGTTGTTTTATTTATATTTAAAATTACAGATGGCAATTTAGACCCGTTGTTGTGGTTAATATTTTGCCATAAAAGAGCGAGAAGGTGTTTTTTTGCCATAAATATGAAAAATGTCGGCTATTTTTTTCATTCGGTTGTTACACAAATACGATATTCGTGTAAAATGCTGTCACTTTTTCATAACAATATAATAAGATAGACCTAATTCAGGTTACCTTGTTTAGCGAGCAGAGAGCAATTCCATGAAAAAAATTCTATTTACCTTATTAATGGGTTTAGGTGTAATTAATACGGCAGCAGCATTTGCTGGTGACGCAGCAGCAGGTAAGGCTAAGTCGAGCACTTGTTCAGCGTGTCATGGTGCTAATGGTATTAGTGCTGTACCTTTATATCCAAATCTTGCAGGCCAACCGGCCGCTTATCTTGCTAAGCAATTAGCCGCGTTTAAAAACGGCGATCGTAAAGACATGATGATGGCGCCTATGGCTGCTGGTTTATCTGATCAAGACATGGCTGACTTAGCCGCTCATTTTGCGAGCTTACCACGCACGCCAGCAGCCGCTGACAGTGGTGCTTCTGCAAGTGCAGCGCCTGCAGCAGCCGGCGATGTTAAAATTGTTGGTAACTTCCCAGGCCAAGCAAAAGCCGCAGCTTGTACTGCTTGTCACGGTGCCGACGGTAACAGTTTAATTACTATGTACCCTAAATTAGCGGGTCAAAACGCTGATTATCTTGCTAAGCAAATTCATGATTTTAAAGATGGTTCACGTAAAGACCCAGTAATGGCGCCTATGGTTGCTGCTTTATCTGAGCAAGACATTACTGATTTATCTGAATACTTTGCTGCGCAAAAAGCAACAGCGGGTAATGGTAAAGCCAATGATGAAGGCCAAAAATTATACTTTGGTGGCGACGCAGAGCGCGGCATAACAGCTTGTATCGCATGTCATGGTGTTAATGGTAAAGGCATGGGCAAAGCGGCCTTCCCTGGTGTTGGCAACCAAAATGTTGAATACTTAACTACACAACTTGAGAAATTCCGTTCAGGTGAGCGCGCTAACGACAACAGCAAAATTATGCGCGATATCGCTGCACGTTTAACTGATGCCGACATCGCCTCATTAACGCAATTTATGTCATCGTTAAAATAAGGTTTTAGTTCCTTAACGGTACTTTCAAACCTATTTGAAAAAGCAGCGAATTATCGCTGCTTTTTTATTGCCTGCGGTTTAATTTCAATATGCCCGTATGGAATTTAATCCAGCCATGATAACGAACATTCAAGCTTAGATATTGGCGAAACTAGCAACTTACCGTACACTTGACCTATGTTAGTACTTTATTTTCAATGCCTTGATAATGACTGAAAATTCTACAGAACTCAGCCAGTTAATTATTTGCCCAAAGTGTGACGCTTTGGCCACTAAGCCGACCTTGCTTGCTGGGCAAAAAGCGATGTGTGGGCGCTGTCAGGCAAAACTATTTGAGCATAAGGCCAATTCTATTGATCGTACATTAGCGGTTGCTTTGGCGGGTTTGGTATTTGTTATTCCCGCGATGACCTTGCCATTAATGGGCGTGGGTATGTTAGGGTTGTTTAATCAAGCATCCTTAGTTGATTGCATCGCGGTATTAATAGCTAATGACTTTTATGTTGTTGCGATCTGCTTGTTTTTATTCACTATTGCGATTCCTATTGTGCGTTTGGTTACGGCTTTTTATATTGCTTACCGCATAAAACGGGGCCGAGTTAAACCGCATTTATTACGCTTTTTCTGTTCTTATCACACCTTAGATCATTGGGTTATGCTGAATGTATTTCTGCTGGGTATGGTGGTGTCTATGTATAAATTGCTGTCGATGTCTCAGCTAACCATCGGCTTTGGTTTTAGTTCGTTTGTATTGCTATTGCTGTGTTCAACCTTGGTGTCGGTCACGTTAGATCAACATGCCATTTGGGAAACCTTGGAGGAATCGCGTGAGCATAAGTACGGCTAAACAGCTAGGGTTAGGCTTGTGTCCTAAATGCCATAAGGTTAATAAAATGCATTCGGCTAAGCAATGTTGTAGTCGTTGTCACTCTAGTTTTCATCAGCGCAAGCCTAATAGTTTAAAATTGACTATGGCATGGACAGTAACGGCGATTATTTTTTTATTTCCGGCTAATTTATTGCCGATGATGGTAATAAATACTTTAGGCGATAGAGACGCTTCTACCATTTTAGGCGGTATTGATTATTTTATTAACGACGGCGTGTATCCGGTTGCTATTATTGTTTTTGTTGCCAGTTTTTTAATTCCTTTGGCAAAAATAGCAGGCTTAATATTATTAATGATGAGCGTTAAAAAAGGCTCAAAACTCACCGTAGCACAACGGGCTAGGCTGTTTCATTTCATTGAGTTTTTAGGGCCGTGGTCAATGTTAGATGTATTTGTAGTTGCCTTGATGGTTGCCGTTGTTAACTTAGGTTTTATCACCTCAATAGAAGCAGGAACAGGCAGTACCTATTTTACCTTAATGGTAATTTTTACCATGCTTGCTGCACAAAGTTTTGATCCACGATTATTATGGGATGTTCCAGAAGATGAACAATGAAAATAACATAACACCAATGCAAGCACAGGTTGTAGAGCGTGAAGGCTTTTCGGCTGTTTGGCTAATTCCTGCTATTGCTTTAGTTTTTGGTGGTTGGCTTTTATACAAAGCATTGTCAGAGCAAGGCATCACAATTAGTGTTCAGTTTGAAAGTGCTAGTGGTATTGTCGCTGGTAAAACAGAAGTGCGTTATAAAGGCTTAACCGTTGGTGTGGTGAGAAATGTTGCCGTTTCTAGCGACTTCAAAAACGTAAATGCTGAAATTGAAATGATCCCCAGCACCGGTAATATGCTGACCGATAAAACCTTGTTTTGGTACGTTACTGCCGACATTTCTTTCCAAGGAATTAAAGGCCTCGATACCTTGCTTTCGGGTAGTTATATTAATATTCAGCCACAACTTAATGATGAAGGTGAATCGCAACGCGAATTTATCGCCCTAACCGAAGAACCTGATATTGATAAGTCGCTACCGGGTTTACATATTGTATTGCAAACCAATACCTTGGGTTCGTTAGGTAAAGACTCGCCAGTAAGTTTCAAACAAATCCCAGTAGGCCATGTTGAAGGTTTTAAATATAACGAAGAGCAAAATTTGGTAGATGTGAGTGTATTTATCAAACCTGAATTTGCTGAATTAGTAAAAGAGAATTCGCGCTTTTGGAACGCTAGCGGCATTGATGTTCATGCGTCTTTAAGTGGTGGTGTTGATATTAATACTGATTCTTTGGCGTCAATCATTGTCGGGGGGATCGCCTTTGATAATTCAGAGTACGACCTTATTTTACCGCCGGCGCAAAGTGGGCAACAATTTGAATTGCACCCGAGCTTTCAAAGTGCCGAAATGGGCCATAATATTGAGCTTGTTTTAGGTTGGCAGTCAGGTATTGATGTTGGCGCTAAAATTATCTATCAAGGGTTAAGCTTAGGTAAAGTTGAATCTTTTAAAGAAATTGACCCGATAAACCGTAAAATTGTCGCTAACGTGATTATTAACCCAAGAGTTGTGCCGTACTTAACCGAAGGTACTGAGTTTTATGTGGTATCACCAAAGTTAGATTTAGGCGGCATGTCTAATATGAATTCACTGTTATTGGGTAGCCATATTAGTGTGCGTTTTGGTGAATTAGGTAAAGCGAAAAACTCGTTCACCGTATTTAAGCAAAAGCCAGCTTATAAGTATTCAGAGCCGGGCGTACACCTTGTACTTAGCGCGAGTGAATTAGGTTCGCTTAGTGTGGGTAGCGGTGTTTATTATCAACAACAAAATGTAGGTAATATTCAGGCGATAGAAAACTTAGGGCCTGAGCAATTTCTTATTCATCTTTTTGTGCAGCCAGAGTATAAAAACTACATTGCTAAAGACAGTCGCTTTTGGAATGTAAGTGGCTTTAAAGTTTCAGGTGGCTTACAAAGTTTTGAAGTGCAAGCGCAAAGCCTAATGTCGATTGTTAACGGCGGTATCGCTTTTGATAAAGGCATGACTGAAGCTGATGATAAGCAAAGAGTGCTAGCGCAAAATGGTGACAGATTTAAGCTATTCGACCAAGCCAGTACCGCCAAACAACGCCTAAGCTTTGAGCTAGCGATTAGTGAAATGAATGGTATTTCAGAAGATACCCGCATTATGTTTCGCGGCGAAGAAATTGGCTCAATTCATCAGCTTAAGCATCATAAAAAAGGCAGTCGTATTATTGCCGGTATCTTACCTGAATATGAATACATTTTACGTGAAAACACCCAGTTCTGGTTAGTTAAACCGAATGTATCATTAGCTGGATTAACTGATACCGAAGCCTTATTTGGAGGTTCGTACATTAGCCTTAACGTAGGCAGTGGCGCATTACAAAAACAATTTAATGTTTCGTTAACGCCGCCAATAAAACACCACAGCGCTGAAGGCTTACAGTTATCGTTAAATGCGAGTAGCGGTAATGTGGTTAGCCCTGGTAGTTTAATTAGTTATCGCGGTATTGCGGTAGGTGAAGTAGACAATGTTTCTTTAGATGAAAACGAAGACGACGTAAATATTCATATCACCATTGATGAAAAATACCGTCACTTAGTGAATGGCTTAACCCGCTTTTATAATGCCAGTGGCGTAACATTAACCGGTGGTTTAACTAACTTTGTCGTAAAAACAGAGTCGGCAGATGCAATATTAAAAGGCGGCATTAGCTTTTATAACCCCGAAAAAGAAACTAAAACGGTAGCCTTGCAAGAGGGGGACAACTTCTCTTTGTATAATAATTTAGGCCACGCCCAAAAAGCCGGACAAGCGATCACTATTTATTTTAAAGATGTTACCGGCTTAAAAAGCTTTATGAAAATTCAATATAAAAACCAAGAAATTGGCACCATAGCTCGTTTAAGTTTTGATAAAGAAAAACATGGCGTAACCGCAGTCGCTTATTTAAACGACCTTGGCAGCAAGTTTGCCGTAGCCGGCAGTAAATTCTGGCTAGAAAAAACAGAATTAGGACTATTTGGCAGCAAAAACTTAGCCTCAGTACTTGATGGCGGTTTTATCAGTATTTCACCCGGTAACGGCGCAGCCAAAACTGACTTTATCGCACAAGACCAGCCGCCAGTTATCGAGCAATTAACTTATGGTTTAAACCTAAAAGTAACTGCTGATAAACTTGGCTCGGTAAGAGTTGATAATCCGGTGTTATATCGTCAAGTACAAGTGGGTAAAGTGATTGGAATAGACCTATCACCAACTGCCAACTCAGTTGATATCTTCATTAATATTTACGACAAATATGCTCCACTAGTAAAACCACAAAGTAAGTTTTGGAACACCAGTGGCGTAACGGTTGAAGGCGGATTATTTTCAGGCGTAAAACTTGACTCTGAATCGATAGAGTCAATATTCGCCGGCGGCATCGCCTTCGCCACACCAGAAACTGAAAGTAACTCAGCACAAGTAGAGCAGGGTCATCAATTTACTTTATATGACGAGGTTGATGAAGACTGGCAGCAATGGCGGGCGAAAATAGAGTTGGGTGAGTAGCTAGCTGTTAGTTCTACCTAGCGGCTAAATAAGACCAGTGATGCTCGTGGATTACGAGCGTCACTTGGTAATTAATCACATGTTAGCTGAAAGTCTACAACCGCTTTTTGATAATCCTCCGCTTCTGTAATCGCAGTCACCACGGCAATGCTATCCACTCCGGTTTGCCAAACTTGTGCTGCACGTTGGTGGTTAATGCCGCCAATAGCAACCACAGGAATATCAGTGGCAATGGTCAATATTTGTTTTAAATTATCTAAGCCTTGAATTTGTCCGGTCATGTCTTTGGTTTTAGTGGGGAATATTGCGCCTATGGCTAAATACGATGGCTTTAATTGTTGGGCGAGTAAAAACTCATAACAGCCATGTGTGCTAATGCCTAAGCGTAAGCCTGCCGCTTGAATTTGGCTCAAATCAGCATCAATTAAATCTTCTTGGCCGATGTGTACACCATAAGCACCGTGCTTAATTGCCAGCTGCCAATAGTCGTTAATAAATAAACGAGTGTTATAGTTTTTACTTAATGCGACGGCTTTGGCTATGGTGGAATTGAGCTCTTCACCTGTTAAATTTTTCACTCGCAGTTGAATTATTTCTAATCCCAAAGGTAATAATTTCTCTAGCCAAGTAAGAGAGTCAACCACTGGATATAAACCTAAGGCTTGGCTGCCGTCACGCTTAATACCTAAGTTTTTGAAAGCAGTTAAATATTGATGTTTTTTCTGAATTTCGTCGCAAACAATAGGGAAAAATTGCGTTGATGCTGAGTTATTTTCTATTTGAGATACCTGCTCAAAAGCGCCGTAATAGCCGAGCTTATTTTTATTGGCAGCTAAGCCTTGATTGATAAAAGCTTTGGTTATGGTGAAGGCGTCACGTAATAAATAACCTAGCGCTAAATAGCTAGCCACTGCGCTGGCAAAAGAACAACCGCCGCCATGGCTGAAATCAGTATTAATACTTGCTGAGCTTAATTGATAGCTAATGTTTTCGCCGTTCGCTTGTCGGTGCAAGCAGTAATCTTGAGCTGTTTTCAGTGAATGACTTTCCTTTTCGAGCTCATTCTTGCTTGGCAAGTGACCCCCTTTAATAATGACGCTGTTCACACCAAGCTTTTGAATAGCTAAAGCCAGTTCAGTTGCTGATGTATTATTTTTGCTGGCGAGCATTTGTGCTTCAGGAAAGTTGGGGGTAATAATATCAATAAGCGGCAATAAATCAGCAAAGTCGTTTGCAGTTAAATCGGAGAATTTGCCACCAACGCTGGCGCTACCGACGGGGTCAAATACTACTTGTAGGTGTGAGTTTTTTTCACGCACTTGCTTGATAAGCAGGCATAGCCAAGTGATTTGTTCGCGGTTGGCAATTAGCCCGATTTTGATCACGTTTGGCGCTTTATCAATATGTAATAACTGTGCTTGTTCAGTTAACAATGCCGCGCTAACAGGATTTACTGAAATTAGCTTTTCACTATTTTGAGCGGTGTTGGCCGTCATTAAATAACAGACTTCAACCCCAATGGCGTGACCGGTTTTAATATCAGCCGCTATGCCAGCACCACCAGAGCAATCACTGCCAGATATACTCCAAATAATAGGCTTTTGAGTATTATTATGCTCAGTCATTAATTAACTCCCGGCTGGTGCCAAAAAGGCGTATCTAAGGTTGGCGTGCTTGGCTGAGCGGTTTGGCGTTGTTGCATAATGCCGGCAACATAGGCTTGTTCGCCTGCGTTAATGGCGCCTGAAAAAGCTTGTGCCATGGCGACAGGATTATCAGCAAGGGCAACCGCGCTATTTAATAATATGCCGTCATAGCCCATTTCCATTGCCAAACAAGCGTCAGAAGGTTTACCAATGCCAGCGTCTAAAATTAAGGTCGCTTCTGGTAAACGCATTCTAATAGTTTCTAAATTATATGGATTCATCAAACCTTTGCCGGTGCCAATAGGTGATGCCCACGGCATGATCACTTCACAGCCTAAATCCCATAGGCGCTGACAAATAACTAAATCGTCAGTGCAGTACGGCAGCACTTTAAAGCCGTCTTTGATTAATATTTCTGTGGCCTTAATTAGTTCGATTGGATCAGGCTGTAAGTTATAGTCATCCCCGATGGTTTCAAGTTTTATCCAGTCGGTTTGAAATATCTCACGACTCATTTGCGCTAAGGTGAAAACTTCTTGAGCGCTGCGACAGCCGGCCGTATTTGGCAATAAAAAGCCATCAACTTCGGTTACGGTTTCTTGAATGTATTGCCAAATTTTCGCCCCTGATTTTTCACTAGGATTTTGGCGTTTAAGTGACAAAGTGACCACTTGCGACCCGCTGGCTAAAATGGCGCGTTTCATCAATTCTGGAGATGAGTATAACGCGCTACCAATTAGTAAGCGGCTGTTGAGTTGTTGTCCATAAATAGTCAGTGACATAAGGTTTCTTCTTTAAAGTTTTGCAGTAGTGTTAGCCACCTTGAATGGGCAGCATAATATCTAGACTATCGCCATTGTTTACCGAGGTATTGGCATAATCTGCTTTGCCAACAAACTCGCCATTAAGTGCTAAAGCAAAAGTGCTTTGCTTTTGACCATTGAAAAATAGCGCCAAAACTTGTTCGATATTGCCAGCTTCATCTAAAGCAAAACTGTGCGGCTGACCATTAATGTGAATGTTTTTCATTGGGTGTTATCGCTTGTAAATGTGAATATTGAAAAGCTTGGCTGTTTAAGTATTGGCCTATTTTTTCAGGTTCAGTTAAAAAGTCACGGCTGTCTTGTTCGGCTAAGCTCAAGGTCAGTTGCTCAATTTGTTTAAGTAAAACTGGCGCAATTAAAAAACCATGACGATATAAACCATTCACTTGAATAATGTGCTGATCAAGGATGATTTTTGGCTGGTTATCAGCAAAAGCTGGACGACATTGGCTAACATGCTGGCGAATATTGGCCTCACTAAAACCTGGGTGTACACTATAAGCGGCGCTGAGTAATTCCATGGCAGAACGTACGGTCATTGGGCTGTTATCATCGCTTTCAATTTGCGTGGCACCAACGACATAAAAGCCTTTATCTTTCGGGGCAATATAAAGTTGATACCTAGGATGCATTAGCCGCACTGGTCGTGATAATTTTACCTCAGGCGCAAATAACTGAAATAGTTCTCCGCGAACACCTCTTAAATTTTTTAGTTGGTTAATAGGGTCTTTTTGCAGGCTTGCATTAGCACCCAAACCGCGACAGTCAATCACTAAGTCAAAGTCAGCGCTGTGCATATTATCGTCTTGTTGATAATGTACTTGGCAGCCATGTTTTTGTGGTTGAATTGTCTGAACCTTGGTATTTTCTAACCAAGCGACTTGCTCACTTTCAAGTTGTTTTTTTAACGCGATTAATAAACGTCGGTTACCAATTTGGCCTTCGTCAGGTAAATATAAACCTTGATGAAAACTACGCCCTAATTCAGGTTCAAGTTGTTGTAGCGCTTGGCGGTCAACTTGTTGGTGTTGGGCCTCGGGATAGTAGTTTTGCAAGTAGCGTTGATAACGCAGGTAGTCGCCTTTGTCTTGCTCATGGCTGACCATTAATGCGCCTTTTTGCTGAAAAAACACGTATTCATCAAGGCTGTTAAGAAATTCAGGCCAAAGTTTTATCGACTCAAAGCCCATTTCAACAATATTCCTTTCGCTGCTGATCGCTTCGCCAAGCGGCGTTAATAAACCGGCAGCCGCATAAGCTGCGCTGTTATGAGCGGCTTTACTGTCTTTGTCGAACAAGGTGATGTTAAAGCCTTGTCGGTGTAAGGTTAAGGCCGTTAAACGCCCCATTAACCCTGCACCAACTATGGCAATACGTGATAATTTATCACTTGATAGCATGATAGATTTCGCTACCCGTGGCTTTAAATTCAGCTGACTTTTCTGCCATGCCTTTTTCCACTTCAGACTGTGCTGCTTCGCTAGCATCAAGCACTATGGTTTCATCCAGTAATTGAATTTCAATTTTTTGACCAGATTCTAGCTCGGCAGCGTAATCTCTAACCTCTTGTGAAATTTTCATTGAACAGAATTTTGGTCCACACATAGAGCAAAAGTGAGCAACTTTACCTGACTCTTGCGGCAAGGTTTCATCGTGATAAGCGCGTGCAGTTTCTGGGTCTAAACCAATGTTGAATTGGTCGTACCAACGAAATTCAAAACGGGCTTTGCTCATCGCATTATCACGAATTTGTGCCCCCGGATGACCTTTGGCTAAATCACCTGCATGGGCGGCAATTTTGTAAGTGATCAAACCTGCTTTTACATCTTCTTTATTTGGTAAACCTAAATGCTCTTTTGGCGTTACATAACAAAGCATGGCACAGCCGTACCAGCCAATATTCGCCGCACCAATACCGGAAGTAATATGGTCGTAACCTGGCGCAATATCGGTTGTTAGTGGCCCTAAGGTATAAAAAGGTGCTTCACCACAATGCTCAAGTTGCTCTTCCATATTTGCTTTAATCATATGAAGCGGCACATGGCCAGGGCCTTCAATAATGGTTTGCACGTCATGCTGCCAAGCAATTTTCGTTAGCTCGCCTAAGGTATGTAATTCTGCAAATTGTGCTTCATCATTCGCGTCAGCCACTGAACCGGGACGTAAGCCATCGCCTAATGAAAACGAGACATCGTATTGTTTTAAAATTTCGCAAATATCTTCAAAATGAGTATATAGAAAATTTTCTTTATGATGAGCCAAACACCATTTCGCCATGATCGAACCGCCGCGCGAAACAATGCCAGTAACACGCTTTGCGGTCATTGGTACATAACGCAATAATACGCCGGCGTGAATAGTAAAATAATCAACCCCTTGCTCTGCTTGTTCTATCAAGGTATCGCGAAATATTTCCCAAGTTAAGTCTTCAGCTATACCGTTTACTTTTTCTAAGGCTTGGTAAATTGGCACAGTACCAATGGGTACGGGCGAGTTACGTAAAATCCATTCGCGGGTTTCATGAATATTACGACCGGTAGATAAGTCCATTACCGTGTCAGCGCCCCATTTAGTTGACCACACCAGTTTTTCTACTTCTTCTTCAATTGATGAAGTTACTGCTGAATTGCCAATATTAGCGTTAACTTTAATTAGAAAGTTACGGCCAATAATCATCGGCTCACATTCAGGGTGGTTAATATTTACTGGAATAATTGCACGGCCACGGGCGACTTCGTCACGAACAAATTCAGGGGTTATTTGCGCTGGAATGCTAGCGCCAAAAGATTGCCCTTGGTGTTGTTGTAATAAAATTTCGTCTTTTACTTGTTCACGTTTAAGGTTTTCACGAATGGCAATATATTCCATTTCAGGGGTGATAATACCTTGGCGAGCGTAATGCATTTGGGTAACATTTTTACCTTTTTTCGCGACCCGCATTTTTGGTAAATGTTCAAAACGAATGTGATCAACGCCTTCATCAGCTAAGCGCTGCTGGGCATATTTAGAACTGTTTGATTGTAAAAACTCAACATCATCACGGGCATCAATCCAGCTTTCACGCAAACGTGGAATACCTTTGTGTACATCAACTTCTACATTTTCGTCGGTGTAAAAACCAGAGGTATCATAAACGCATAAAGGGGGATTTTTTTCATACACTGGGTTTTCTTTATCAGAGCCTTTTCCTGACGAAATAAGGGTATCGCTTAAGGTTATTTCACGCATACCTACTTTGATATCGTGAATTTCACCATCAACATAAACTTTTTTTGAATTGGGAAATGATTGATCAGAAACATTTTTTAGAAAAGCAGCCGCAGCCTCACGTTTTTCACGTCGGGTTAGTTTAGTTTCGCTAGTATTAGTTTTACTTGAACTCATGTTCTCTCACCTGTGTTTTAAAATAATATTCAGGCGGAGCTTTTAGGCAGAATTTAACGAGGAATGTGTTTGAAACGTATGATTAGGCTTGGAGTTAGCAGTTCAAGCTATACTTACAAAACACACTCGCTTGTTCCCTTCGCAGATATTAGTCTGAATCAGGTTCTACGGATCCCGCTTTCGCGATCTCAGCCTATTGGCACTCCGACAAGTCGTACATTTTCATCTTGTTAATTGAATAATCAAACTGACCGATTAAACACTTTTTGATAAACAAGGATAAAAAATGTGCGCTGATTCTAGCGTGAAAGCTTTGGTAAAAACAATCATTGCGTGGATATATTTTTACTTGATTGTAAAACCTTCAATTATATTGCGGCTTTTTAGGCAAGCTCACTCTTTATTAATACGGATAAAAATTTGAAAGTAACAGTGGGCGTCTTTTTAACTGCAGACCAAATAGACTGGTCGCACCCGGGTTACCCTAAACGTATTGGTTATTAGTAGAGAGATGAAAATGTTAAAACTTTTAGTGGGTAGTTTTTTTATTATAATGCTCTTTAGCGTTAAATTAAGCGCTAAAGAGGAAGCAGCATGTGAAGCTGTATTATTTGAATATAAAAATGAATTTGGAGGGCTTTCTATCAATAAAAATCATACGGAAGAAGAGGCCCTAAAGTATTTACTATCTAACGAACAAATTTGCCAAACTAACGCTGTGTATTATTTTATCAGATCAAATGTTTTGTATGATCTAGCTAAATATGATGAGGCGCTTACACTTCTGAATAAGGCGATTAAACGTAAGGCTGTGCCTTTAGGCACAGTTTTGTATCAGAAAGCGAATATAATGAGAAGGCTAACTCAATGGCAAGTTCGAAATTATGATTATTCGATGATTAGAGACTTATTAATTGAGGCTGAAAATGCTGAACACACTAACGGTGTCTTGATATACCTCGAATTAGCGGAGGTACTCGTGCTGATGAATGAGTTAGATGAAGCGATGAAAATATTAAATTCAGCCGTAGTTCTTGATCCTAGTCTTTTTAGATTTTTTTCTTTAGCTGCTATCATCGAAACCAAACAGGAGAATTTTCAAACGGCAGAAAAATATATGAATATAGCAATTCAAAAAGGAGGACAAACAAGCTTAAATCAGCCTGATTCCGTTTTAGCATTTGCTACAATCCACTGTCATAATAAACGTAATGAAGAGGCACGGATAATGGTAGATAATATTCGTAATTTAATATCAGAAAGAGACGAATTAACTGACTTAATAGCAGCAAAAAAAGTAGTTGATGAATGTAAACAATAAAAGTAATTAAACAGACATATATGGACGCCCCCATTTAGTCAAGCCGAGTTAATTAAGCAGACATCCACTGTTATTTGAAGAGAAATTAAACACGAAATTAAACAAATTAAACAGACACCCACTGTTATTTGAAATATTTAAACCTCTCAACTAAGGTTAACTTATGTGAAATAAGTACCTTGGCTGGGAGGTTTTTTATTTATGGCGACTGCGCGCGAACAACAAATTAGTTTACAAGATACGCCGTATTATCATTGCATTTCACGCTGTGTTCGCCGAGCGTTTTTATGTGGTGAAGATTAAAAATCAAACAGACACCCACTGTTACTTTATTAATACGGATAAAAATTTGAAAGTAACAGAGGGTGTCTTCTTAACTTTCGAAATGGAAATATTTATCTCAGAGCGCATATATTCGATTAAACAGGCTCTAGCTTTTGGTTACTTAAAAAGCTATTCAGGAGTTAAATTTACCTGAATCATTTTTTTCTTCCACTTATCGAGTAGCTTTTTAAAAGAGCCGTCTTTGTGAATATTATCGAGTATTAGTGAGAGTTTGCTTATTACTTTTTTATCTGTTTTTTTATGGCAAGCGAGATAAAAATCAGACCAAAAGTCACTGATCTCATAAATCGGTTCTAGGGAGTTGAGATCAATTCCAGCTAATTTTGCTCTGTAGCGTATGGTGATATCGTCAACAATGATAAAGTCAATTTCAGCGCGTGAATAAAGTACGTTGATTAGGGCATTGGCATTTTCCAAAACGTATAAGTTTTCCCCTTCCTTAAATCCTCTTTTAATTAACGCTTGGTGCGGCGCATTATTACGTTTTACCGCGATAGTATATTTTTTTAGATCCTCGAATTGTGTGATCTCGATGTTTTTTTTGTTTTTTAGTCGCCAAACAATGGCACTGTTATTGTTAGTTACTTTACCAACCCAGCTAAATAAATTTTCTCTACTGGGTATGCGCGCCATAGAAAAAACACAATAATTTGGTTTGGTTAATGCTAGGTTATAAGCGACAGTCCAAGGATACGCTGTTAAGCTATAATTGTACTTGCTGCGTTGCATCGCTTCCCTCATTAATTCCGTGCTAAAGCCTGATATCTCTTTATTTTGACTCACGATTTGAAATGGAGGGAAATGCTCGGTCACTAGAGCAATGTCAATATTTTTCGCTTCAGCTCCGTTGGCATAAATAGCCAAGTATAAAAGGAATGATAATTTATAGCTTAATTTCATCAGCGTACTATCGGCAAAAAATAATTGAGTATAATGCGTCATCTTATCTTAATTACTGAAATTAACTATTGGCGTTTTTTAGCTTAAATAATCAGCTCTAAAGTAGCTAATAATTTTAAGGCCTGCTTTGTGGTGGAGTCATCTCTTCAGTCACATAATAATTGTAGTGCATGGCGTATTTTAATCAAACCATACAACGTTAAAGCGCTAAAAGTTAAACAGACACCCCCCACTGTTATTTGAAGCATTTAAACCTCTCAACTAAGGTTAACTTATGTGAAATAAGTACCTTGGCTGGGAGGTTTTTTATTTAGAGTTGGCGTAGTATTCGCTTTTTAAAAACCAATAAAAACTACCTAACTAACTGACTTTAAATTGATTGATTTGATCTGATAGTTCTTCTCCCATGTTTCTAAGCTCTTCCGAGCTATTGGCCGCTTCCTCAACCCCCTGTAAAGATTCTTTAGATAGTCCTGAAATACGGTGGGCACTCTCGTTTATTTCATTCGCCGATAACGACTGTTCTTCAGCTGCTGCAGCCACTTGTGTATTCATGTCGCTAACATGATTAATAATTTCCGAAATTTTATTCAAGGCGACATTAGCTTGCTGTACATGCTCAGTTGTTTCGGTTGATTGTTTCGCGCTACGCTCAATAACAGAAACCGCTGAACTTGCGCCTTGCTGTAAGTTTTGGATCATGGTTTGAATTTCTTCGGTTGATTGGCCCGTTCTACTGGCAAGGGTTCTTACTTCATCAGCAACTACGGCAAAGCCTCGGCCTTGTTCGCCTGCACGAGCGGCTTCAATGGCTGCATTTAATGCTAATAAGTTAGTTTGTTCGGCAATGCCACGAATTACTTCTAATACGCTGCCAATGTTGTCTGACTCATTAGCTAAAACTTTTATCGCTTCGGCGGCTTTACTTACGGTATCTGATAAGGCGTTAATTTCTTCAACTGTTACTTCAATGACTTTTTGCCCGTCTGAAACTAACTCTCTGCCTTGTTGGGTTTCTTGGGCTGCATTTTCGGCATTTTGAGCAATTTCATCTATGGTTTGCTTCATTTGGTCCATCGCGGCTTCTAATTGCTCAGTTTGTGCATTCTGGTCGCAGGCGAGTGAACGTGCTTGGTTGTTTATGTCGGAAAGAGAAACTGCGGTGGTTTTAACGTTGTTAGCATTTACATGAACATTTAAGATCAACGCAGAAATTTTCTCACAAAAGGTATTAAAGTGACTGGTTAATAAGGTTAATTCATCATTGCCTTTAACGGTTAAGCGTTGGGTTAGGTCGCCTTCTCCTTGGGCGATATTTTCCATTACGTCAACGGTTTCATTTAGTGGGGTTAGAATTGAGCGTTGAATAAATATGGTTAAAAATACCATTACGATAAATAACGCCCCGCCAGCAGCGAGCACTAAAAACATCACTTTGGAATATTCACTTTCAACATCGTCTAAATAAATGCCCGAGCCAATAATCCAGCCCCAAGCTTTAAAACCTTTTACATAGGAGATTTTTTCGACTGGATCATCAAAGCCCGGTTTCGGCCATAAATAAGGCACAAAGCCCGCTTGTTCGGCTTCAACTGTTTTAACAAACTCTCTAAACAAATAAGTGCCATTAGGATCGGTAGTATTTGATAGGTTTTTGCCATTTAACGAAGGCTTAATCGGGTGCATTATCATTGTAGGGGTGTGGTCATTTATCCAAAAATAGTCATTACCTTGATAGCGCATTTCTTTAATGGTGTCTTTAGCCATTGTTTGAGCTTCGGTGGTAGTTAACGTACCGTTTTTTTCTAATTCATGAAAATGGGCAATAACACTGTAGGCGGTTTCAACAACATTTTGAGTGGTATTATATTTTTGCGTTAAAAGTGTGCTGTGAAATTGGTTTAACATTAAGGAAATGAATATTAAAAACGACAGCAAGACTATGGCTAAAATAAGCTGAAGACGGGACCTTATTTTTAAACTTCTCAGGTTCATAATAAATTCCTAATTAGCTAATTATTCATGGTTGGCAATATCAATGTGAACAAAAAACAATCAATTTTGCTCGAAAGTTATTCTTTACAATATAGTTTATATTTTTGAGTTTTGAGTCTATTTTTTACAACAAGAATAACTAGCTCAATTTAAGGTTGAATAAAGTCGCTTACACTGAAAAAATTTCTCTAGCAAAAAACAAACTGTGCTAAATTGAAAGTACTGCTTTTTACGTGCTGTTGTAATTAATGGAAAAATCGATAAAAAAAACTACCGAACAATGGATTGATGTTATTGCTCAGCAAGAATTACCCGCTATTACTTCTACGGCGCGTTTACTCGATAGTTTCTCTAATGACGATGTATCTTCCTTACCTAAACTCAGCAAAGCGATTTTGCATGACCAAGCACTGTCGTCTTGTTTATTGAAAATTGCTAATAATATTTCTCATATTGGCCGTAATAAAGTGACTACTGTATCGCGGGCGACTGTGGTTTTAGGTATTCAGTCGGTTAAGAATATTTGTTTAACGTCAAAATTAATTGAAGGCTTGCTAAAAAATCACGACCTTGCGCCAGCTATTGTTGCTCGGGTTACCCAGTTAATGGCTAATTCATTTTATGCGGGGTTATTGGCACGAATGATGGTGCCAGATTATAACGAAGATACCCAAGAACAAGTGTATTTAGCGGCGATGTTATATCGTATTGGTGAAACTTCGTTTTGGTGTGCCGGTGGTGAAGCAGCAGATGAATTAATTGATCACGCCGCTGATGATGATATTGATCAGCAGTGCCTCAAGGTAATAGGTACACAGTTTTCATCGCTAAGTATGGGGTTAGCGCGAGCATGGAATTTAGGAGATTTATTAGAAAAATCGCTAGACAATCCACAAAGTCGTACCGTTGAAATGCAAATTATTGCGTTGGCAGACCAGCTTAGCCGTAATATTGATCAGCCGCCAGAGTCGATAGAAGAATTTGACCAAGTACTTGAAGAAATAAGTAAAATTAAAAAGGTCAGCGTGCGCGGTTTAAGAAATCAAATTGAATATACTCGTCAGTCAGCAATTGAGTTATTAACCTCTTATGGCGCTGAAGTACTTAAAGATTTAATTAAACCCTTGCCGACTATAAGTGATTTTTCTCGTCGTAGTGAAGCCGATAATCCAGAAAACCTTTCTCCAGAAAAACTACAACTTAATGCCTTAATGCAGCTTACTCAGTTAACGCAAACCAGCCAAGATTTTAACGACTTTCTACAGCTAGCTATGCAAAGCATGGTTAAGAGTATTGGTTTTGAACGTACGGTTTTTATGATGTTGACCAGTGATAAGTCGCAAGTGAAAGTGCGTTATTCTTTAAATAATTTAGCTGAACATGATTCATCAAAAGAGTCGATTAATATTGTTGATAACCAAAATATCATTGCCTATGTGATCAAGTCAGGTAAGTCGGTGGTGATTAACGATTATAAAGAATTACAATGGCGTAATTACATCAGCAAAGCGATAGTGCCATGGCTTGCGGGTGGCACTGTGTGTATAGCGCCGATAAAAATTAAAAACAAAGTTATTGGTGTGGTTGCTGGGCAATTTTTTAATAAATCGAGGTTAATTACCGATAATGAATATCAGCAGTTTTGCTTCTATGTTGAGCATTTAAATATGTGCCTCTCGATGATATCTAATCGCTAAAAAATCAATACAAGGCTAACATCGACACTCATTCGCGTCCATGCGATTGTGTCATTGTCCACAAGGACGTGGGTACTTAGATTTTGTCTGGAACTTAAAATCTGACCGTACATCCTGTACATCGACACTCATTCGCATCCATGCGATCGTGTCATTGCCGACAAGGACGTAGGTACTTAGATTTTGTCTGGAACTTAAAATCTGACCGTACATCCTGTACATCGACACTCATTCGCATCCATGCGATC
>CANMXU010000002.1 GCA_947501935.1 uncultured Alteromonadaceae bacterium | reverse complement strand
GGGAGCAAAAAACTAAGAATATAGCAGTTCATCGTTTTTATTAAATTGGGTGTTGCACTTAGTATATGAATTCGGCAAACATAACAAGAACTTAAAGAGGGACAAAATAAAGTTGGCTATTTTGTTCACTCCGTTCACCTATTTTAGCCAACTCTATTTTGCCCCTTAAGTGGGCGTTATGTTTTTCTGGAGGTATCGTGGGACCATTAACAAAAGAACTTACAGAAAATATGGAGTATTTAGCTAGGTTTATGGAGTCTCATAATGAACCTTCATGGGCTTCTGATATTCGGGTAACTATAAAGAAAATCGCAAGTGGTAGCTTTTCATCTGTAGAAAATATGCGCTCTTGGTGGGGAACATACGGAACCTTGAACGATATCATTATTCGAGAATTAAATGATGGTGAAACTTTTGACTCTGTTAATAATAAATTTTCAGAGTTACAAGATAATGTTTATACGCTCAGAGAGTTAGTTATTAAAAATGCTACATTTGATTAGCTAAAAACATAACAAGGCGTTTAAACGGAACAAAAACAGTGGGTTACGTTTCGCTTCGCTACACATTATAACCCACAATTTTTGTCCGCTTAACGCGGCGTTAGGTGGCTTTCGCATTCTTTGACTTTTTAGTTGTTTAAATCTGGTTTAAAACTTAAAGTAGAGTGTATTAAATCAGTAGTTAAACTTTCAACCTTTCAAGTGGTTTAACTAACAAGAATAAAGTGTAAATAGGCAAGGGTGTTGTTTAAAAACACAGGGAAAAGTGGTTATCAAATTCAGTCTTCTTTTCTCAGTTAAATTTTCTCGCGTATTTATTAATTTAAACTTAGGTGTTTAATTCAATACTCAGGTTATGGCGGCAATGCCGCGTAAGTGTTGGTGTAACACCTAACAAGGCGCTTAAACGGAAAAATTACAGTTGGCTGGTTTCACTGCGTTCAACATTTTAGCCAAACTGTATTTTTCCGCTTAGCTTGGCGTTAGGTTTATAGTCAAAGAATGGAGTCTTTAATGAAAATTTTATTAGTAAGTATATTCTTTCTTTTGTGCGTATTAAATGTGGCAAAAGCTGAACCGCTACCAAAACCATGGTACCAATCAAACCTTGAAAGTTACGAGTCTGGTACTAAAGAGAGTTTAGATAATTATGATATTGTAGGCTATCTTAAATCTATTAATGACAAAGCATCATCAGGAGCTGTACTTCAGCATATTTCACCACTTGAAGAATGGCTTGGTCAAAGAGTAAAATTGACAGCACGGATCAAAACAGAAGAGTTATTGGATTATGCTGTAATGTTCATGAGTATTCATCATGGCTATGGGTATACGAGTTCAGATAATATGTCAGATCGTCAAATTAAAGATTCAAATGACTGGCAAGAGTATTCAATCGTATTAGATATTCCTCAACAACGTAACGCAAATATTCTTTTTGGGGTACGCTTAGCTGGAAATGGGGTGGTATATTTTGATGACTTTAAATTTGAAGTAGTAGATTCAAGTGTTGAAGTTACAGGGTTCACAAAAGAGTTACCAGTTAAGAAAGGCCCCGGTAATCTTAGTTTTAGCAAGAAAGTAAAATAAACCTAACAAGCTGTTCAAGTGGGACTTTTAATAGTTTGCTAGGTTCCACTTCGTTCCACATTTTAGCAAACTAATAAAAGCCCCTTAACAGGGCGTTATATTTTTCTAGAGTGCGGAGTTAACATCCATGCTTTTATGCAATATACGCACTATTAAAATTTGATTAGCTTTATGCTCTTTGTAATAAATTACATGGCTAGCTTGAGGGTACTTGTTGTAACCTTCTCTAATATAATCGCAATTAATACCTAACTCTGGTTCAGTGGCTAATAATTGAAACGTATTATCTAATATTTTTAAATAATCATTTCGTTGAGCCTTGCCCCAAGTTAATTGGGTATATTTAGCAATTTTAATTAAATCTGATTTGGCTTTCGAAGATAATAAAAACTGACTCATTAATGGTTATCTTTATCTAGCTCAGTTAATAAACTGTCATAACTGTAATCAGCAATGCCGCTTTGTTCGCCTTGGATTAGCATATTGCGTAAATTTAATAGTTTAGCTTCTTGATCTTCTAAAGCTCTTAATCCCGCTCTAACAATTTCACTTGCTGAGCCATAACGACCAGTGTTAAGTTGTTGGTTTATAAATTGATCAAAATGATCGCCCAATGTTACGCTTGTATTTTTAGCCATAGTGTAAAACCTCGTAAGTACCAATATATATTGGATTATGGTATAAAAAATATAACAAGGCAATTAAACGGACAAAAAACAGTTGGCTTTTTGCTCGTGCCTCGCTAATTTTAGCCAACCATTTTTTGCCGCTTATTGCGGCGTTATCGATACAAAAACTAATCTGAATTCAGTTTTAACCCAATAGTGCTAATGTCTTCAAAGTGGCAATAGTGAACATTGAAGTTATGTACTTTATTCATACTATTAGAAGAAAATACCTAACTCTTATGGGCAAACCTCAATATTCCCCCACTAAAGACAAACTTTAGGAGTAACGGACAAACTATATTGTCGTTACATAGAATTAAACCGCCAAACCACAGGCTACGCCTGAACTCCACGCAAACTGGAAATTATAGCCTCCTAACCAGCCCGTTACGTCAATTACTTCGCCGATAAAATATAGGCCTTTGGCTTGTTTGCTTTCGAAGGTTTTTGACGATAACTCGTCGGTATCAACGCCGCCTAAAGTGACTTCGGCGGTTCTATAGCCTTCGGTACCATTAGGTTTTATTTGCCAGTGGTGTAAATAGTCACTGAGCGCATCTATTTCACTGTGGCTGAGTTGGTTCACTGCTTTTTCGGGGATAACTTTTTCGTCAACTAAAACATCAATAAAGCGTTTTGGTAAAACGGTTGCGAGTAAATTTTTCAGTGATTTTTGTGCTTGCTGTGCACGCCACAAGTTTATGGTGTCGTGTACGTTCTGTTCGGGCAGTAAGTTAATGGTGATCGCTTGTCCTGCTTGCCAGAAAGACGATATTTGCAAAATGGCTGGGCCCGATAATCCTCGATGGGTAAAGAGAATATTTTCTTTAAAGCTAGTGCCGTTTTCGCTGCTTACTTCTGTCGCGATGCTAATGCCTGATAAACCGTCAAAGCGCTGCTTGTCGTGATCGTGCAAGGTAAATGGTACCAAAGCTGCTGTTGTTGGTAATAGCTTTAAACCAAATTGCTCAGCAATTTTATAGCCGATTGGGCTGGCGCCAAGTTTTGGCATAGTTAAGCCACCAGAGGCGACAACTAACGAGTTACATTGGTAGGTGGCTTCGGTAGTGGTAACTAAATAGCCATTATCATTTTTTGTTACGCTCAGTACTTCGTTTCGCAGTTTAACTTCTACACCGGCCCATTCACATTCGGTCATCAAAATATCAACAATGTCTTGGGCGCTGTCATCGCAAAATAACTGACCTAAGGTTTTGTGATGGTAATTTAGCCCATGTCTGTCAACAAGTTCGATAAAGTCTTGAGCTGAATATCGGCTAAGGGCTGATTTTACAAAGTGTGGATTTTGACAAAGGTAGTTTTCAGGTTGGGCATTTTCGTTGGTGAAATTACACCTTCCGCCACCGCTGATTAATATTTTACGGCCAGCTTTTTTGCCCATATCAACTACAGCAACGCTTAAACCACGATAACCTGCGGTTGCCGCGCACATTAATCCGGCTGCGCCAGCCCCAATGACTAGCACATCTTTAGTTATGATTGACACAATTAAGCTGGCGTATCAGTCATAATGCTGGCGCTTGGGCCATTTTTAGCCATTTCTGCTAGGTCTTTATCAACAAAAAATAGTGCGTGGCCGTCGTGACCAACCAAGTTAATTTTGTCTAATACGCCTTTGAATAGGGTTTCTTCTTCGTGTTGTTCAGCTACATACCATTGCAAAAAGTTGAAGGTTGAATAGTCTTGGTTGGTAAAGGCTTGATGAGCCAAGCTGTTAATTTGCTCGGTGATCAAACATTCGTGTTCGTAGGTTTTTTCAAAAACATCAGCCAGCGAAGTAAATTCGTGTGGCGGCGCATCAATAGCACCTAAAATAGGTAAAGCACCCGTTTCGCTTACATAAGTGAATAGGCGGGTCATGTGATCCATTTCTTCTAAGGCGTGTTTGCGCATAAATTCTGCCGCGCCTTCAAAGCCCTGTTCACCACACCAAGCGCTCATTTGTAGGTAAAGGTTAGAAGAGTAAAATTCGAGGTTAATTTGGTTATTTAATTGAACGACCATTTCAGGTTTAAGCATGGGGTTTTCCTAATTAGCTAGCATAGGAGAAGTGTGCACTGACCATGGCAAATGTTCAAGTAGTAGCAAGGTAATTCCGCGATTTTATCAGATAAATAACAATGCGAACCGTTAGGGTAATCAGCAGAATTATTTTAATTTAATCGGCTTGCATAAAAAGCCTTTATCGTGGGCTGCTCGGGCGCAGTCTTTGCAGATAAAGCGCGGGTGGTCAACAATATGAATAAGCTCGTGAATGCTACGTTCAATATCTTTTTTCTTCCACTTACAGAGTGCTTTTGCCATAACATTTACTCAAGCGAACCATGTTTATATTGTAGATTAGCTTGGCAAAATTGGCAGGTTTTTATTGCTTAGGGTCGTTACTAGCAAGCGAGCTTTAAGGTTTGTTTGATATCGCTTACTTGGCTGTTAACATCTATGGAAATGTTGTTGGCGATAGTTTTCGCTTGTGCTACTTCTTGGTTAACCTGCGCCATGGCTTGTTCAAACGACAAATAATATTGTCGTTGCTCGGTTATATGGCTGAGGGTTTCTTGCGATACTTGCGCAGAAGCATGTGCTTGTGTTGAAACTTGTTCAGCATTTGTTTTTAATTGCTCGGCAATATTTTTTTGCTCGGCAGAGGCATGTTCTATCGCGGTAATGGTTTCGCTAATACTGCTACTGGCGAGCTGTAATTGTTGTAAGCGTTGGCTAATTTGTTTAAGTGAGTCTTGAGTTTTACAGGCCAGTTGTCTTACTTCATCGGCGACCACTGAAAACCCTCGGCCATGTTCACCGGCGCGCGCGGCTTCAATTGCGGCGTTAAGTGCCAATAAGTTGGTTTGGTCGGCAATCGCGCTGATCACATCAACAATTGAACTAACACTTTCTACCGAGTTTCCTAATTCAGTAATCGCATTTTTGCCAGACTGGGCCGCATGGTTGGTTGACTCGCTAGCAACCAATACTTGTTCCACTTGTTGCTGGCTGTTTTGCATCGAGGTTTGGGTCGCTGTGGCGTTACTAACCACTTGATGTGATAAATGATTCACTGTTTCGGTTACTTGTGAAAGTGCTTGCATAATTTCGTCAACGGCGTGTAATTGTTCGCTGGTAATTTTTGACGAATTGAGAATCGTATTGGCTTGATTTTCCATGGTGTGCATAGCGTTGGCAACTAAGGTTAATTGATTCGCTTTTTGTTTGTCTTCTTCAGCAAGGTTATTCACCATGTTATTAAAGCTAAGGGAAATTTCACCAAGCTCAGTTTTTGGCGCAATACCAACAATATTTTCGACGCGGCCTTGTTCTACTAACTGCACAAAACTGTCGCGTAATTTACGTAAAGGCGACAGCACAATACGGCGCATTAACCAATAATTTGAGATTAAAAATAACACTAAAAACAACAATAAAGCGCTAACTACCCAAGTGAGTTGTTGGTAAATTTTGTCTTGCGCTGCGCTAAGTTGATTTTCACCGGCAATGATTAATTGCTCAATAGCGGCAACTTGTTGGTTTAACTCGGCTAAACCTTGGCGTCGCTGTGCTGATAAGGCTAAGGTTTGACTAAGCTCTAATGGGTAACGGTTTACGATCGAGCTAAGTTCGGCGAGTAGCTCGTCACTTAAGTCAGCTCCTGCTTCATCGTCATTCAGTAGTTCGTCGTCAAATAATAAATCGTCTTCGTCGTCAGTATTTGTTTCGATAATATTAAGTAATGGGTAGCCTTGTAAGGTTTTAACCTGCTTGGTTAAGGCTTTAATCACCGAATTTATTGAGGTGTTATCGGCTTGTTTATTTTGGAAAAGTTGTTCCCTGGCACTTACTAATGAATTTAAAGACCCCGCCAGTTCTGTGGTGCTTTGCAAATAATTTAACTGCTGCTTGATACTAAGCGCTGTTGTTTTACTGATGTAAACGGGCAGGGTGGCGATAAGCGCGGCAATAGTTTGTTCACTGTTTTTTAGTAAAACAAGTGGGTCGCCACTGAGCTTGCCCAAAGCGCGATACTTTTGTATTAAGTCAGTTTTTAATTGCTGGGTTTTCGCCAATATATCAACTTTGCTTTCACCTATGGCAAGGCTTTTTACACTGAGATCAATCACATCAAGCTGCTGCTTGGCTTGTGTTAAATAATTGGTATCGCCATTTTGAAGGTAGTTAAGAATAGTACGGTAAAACTTAACTGTGGTTAACGACTTTAAGTTTTGATATTCACCATAACGGCGCTGACTTTCAGATAAGGTATTAGCCACTTGGTACATAACGGTGAGAAATATAAGCGCAAAAGTACTAATAGCCACTACAGACAATTTGGAAAAACTCGATACACGCACCATTTCGCTCCTTGATAAAGTCGATAACCAAATTGGTATGATGCAGTGTATTACTTTAATGTGACGTTTTTGTGGCAGATTTATTACGTGAAAATGACGCTCCACAAAAGGTGAAAAGTACTGTCACAGGGAGCGCTATATTAATCAATACAATTTAAATATGTGCTTAACCTTTAGGAATAGCTTGCTTAACATAAACATCAAAACGATTTTTCTTCATTTTAATGCTGGTTGACGGTTTTTTATTATCAAGTGGTGGTGCATAAGAAGGGCGCTTAACCACCACGCGGTATTTAGCTAGTTCCAGTGCTGGCGCTAATAAACTGTCGGCGTCTAGGTCTTCACCTACTAAACTTTGAAATACGCGCATTTCTTTTTTCACGGCTGCTGATTTTTCACGATGCGGGTACATAGGGTCAAGGTAGATAACGTCAGGCTGCTGTGCCAAATTCATTGACTCTATCGACGAGGCATGAATGAGCGACATTTGTGTTTTCATCATATCGCCAATATCACTATTAAGCTCTGCTCGTTCAAGGCCGTCAGCTAATAATGCTGCCACTACTGGCATGCGTTCCATCAAGGTGACTTTACAGCCAAGCGAGGCTAAAACAAAACCATCGCGACCTAAACCTGCGGTGGCGTCTAATACGTGTGGGGTAAAACCATGTTTTAAGCCAATGGCTTTGGCAATGTCTTGGCCACGTCCGCCGCCAAATTTGCGGCGATGAGCAACTGCGCCTTCAACAAAATCAACACTGATTGCACCAAGTTTAGGCTCATCAAGCTTGGCTAACTCTAAATACTGGTTATTTACTTGTAATAGAAATTCAAGCTCGGGGTGATTAACAGCCGCATTTTTATCGCCAATATAGTCAAACTTCCATTTGTTGGCGATGCGTTTAGCTTGGTCAGCGTCGGTTTGGGTTACGTAAGCAACGGCAATATTACTCATTAACTTCTACCTGAATATGATTATCGCCAGTGGCAAAAGCAACTAAGCGGCTTAGTTGGCTTAACGATAGATCGCATTGTTGTTGCCATTGGTTAAAACAGTCTTGAATGGCATTTAGGCTGCCTTTGGTTTGAATACCGCCGGTAATAATTTCATGAGAGCGGAAGTATGCTTCAATATCGCGGCTAAGCAAAAAGGTGTCTTTACCAACAGTGCGCAGCGCATAAGGGCCAGTATTACCGCCTAAACGTTGGCCGTGTTTTTTTAAATAAGCCCATAAACCAATAATATTGTCGCTTGGCCAGTTGGCAACAAATTCGGCAAAACTGTGACCATTTTGCTGTTCATCAAAAATCATTTGTGCGTTGGCTTTAATGGTTTTTACTTTGTTAAAGTTACGAATAATTTTGGGATTGGCCGCTTTACGTTCAAGCATTTCTTCGGGCATCATTAATATTTTTTCAATATTAAAATTAAAGAAATTCTCTTCAAAATTTGGCCATTTGTTTTCAACAACGCGCCAAACAAACCCAGATTGAAAAACCTTTTTGGTGAAGGCCGACAGTAGTCGGTCATCAGAAAGTTGGTTCAGGAGATGATCATTATCATCTCCTAGTAGTAACATAAGTGCTGCTTCGCCGCCTTTACGCTCAGCGGCGCGATTGATAATACTGTCTATATTTTCAAGTTTATTTAAATTCATATGTGTAGTTAATGCCTAACTTGCTATCACTACCGTAACTGTCGTCTGACATGAAGCCGAAAACATTCATCGAGTGATGTTTATTTATGGTGTAACTTAAGCCGCCACCAGCCCAAGAATTGCTATAGCCACCAGAACCTTTGCCTACGCCGCCGAAGGTCATAAATGTCCACTTATCAGTTAAAGGGCGTAGTGCGAAGCCGCCAATATAACCGCCATTGCTGGCAGTTTGCACCATAACTACACTATCTACAAGCGAGGCTTCTTGGTCTTCAGGTGTTTCACCTTTGTTATGGCTAATGCCGGCCATAGGGAAAATCATCCATTCTCCGGTGTCAACGCCAAGCTTGCTAAGCGGTAAATAAGTACCAACTGAGTAACTATTTTTGTGGCCGCCGTCGTCATATTCTGAACGACTTAGTGAAAAGTTCATAATACCAAAATCAAATAACCATGAACCACCCATACGCCATTCACTAGCATCTGTATTGGTTCTAACATTAAGTTTACGTGCTTCGTCTAACGCAAGTGAACCAGAGAGGGTTAATTCATCGGTATAACCAAGGCCTATTTTAGTGATAACTTTGGTTGGATCTTCTTGATGTTTTTCTTTTTCTTCTTCAGCATAAGCGATAGCTGCAAAGTTTGTGCTAGCAAGCAATAAAGCAGAGATGATTACTTTTTTCATGGACGTTTCTCTTCGAGTTAACTTAACGCTAGTATAACCCACTGCTGGGTTAAGACGTGGTTAAGAATAAAATCATAAATGTAAATATATATGACTGATATAATTGAAGGTAAAGCTAAGCTTCACCATGGAATAACGTTGTTGATTTGCGCCAATATAAATCTCATAGAGATTCATTATAATGCTTAGTTGGCGATTAAAACTCTAAAGTGTAGTTAACACCTAAGCGACTCTGGCTGCCAAAACTGTCTTCAGAGGTAATGTAAGACACGTTAATGGTTTGTTGCTTTGGCATTTTGTAGCTCATTCCTGCACCGAGCCAATAATTTTCATAGTCGTTTGAACCTCTACCTAGGCCGCCAAAGGCTTTGAATGTCCAGCGTTCGGTTATTGGGCGTAATAGCAAAGTGCCAAGGTAACCGCCATAGTTGGTGCTTTGATGCATTATTTCTTCTTGATACGGGGTGAAGTGTTCTTGCTCTTGCGTGGTTTCGCCTTGGTTATAGTTTACCCCCGCCATACCAAAGACTAACCATTCACCAGTATCGAATGCATCAATGGGCATAAATGTACCAACAGAGTAGTTGTTTTTTGTGCCGCCATCGTCATATTCATTGCGGCTTAGGTTAAAGTTAACAATGCCAACATCAAATAAAGCCGACCCGCCTACGCGCCATTCACTTAAGTCGGTATTAAAATTTGTGCTAATTTTGTGCTTTTCACCAAAGGCTAATGAACCATTGAATTTTAAGGTGTTGTTATAGCCAGCGCCAATACGCGTAATAACTTTTGTTGGGTCGTCGGCAAGTTTTTCAGTTTCCGGTTGTTTAGCTGATAATGACAGTGGTGAAAGTAATAAAAGTAATGGCAATAAATAACGCATAATTCAACCAGATAACATGAAAAACAGCATGTGATCTTAGCTGAGCGGAAGTGCTTAAGTTGTGTAATAAACCACCGTTGCTGTTAACAATTGTGTGTCAAGGTTATGTAAAAGTAGCAAGATAGAATAAGCAGAAAAAACAGCACAAACTAACGCGTAGTTTGTGCTGAATATGTAAGGTTAAATGGGGTAAATATTAACTATTGATACCGTTATGACGAAGTAGGGCGTCAATGCTTGGTTCGCGGCCTCGGTAAGCTTTAAACAGTTCGCTTGGTTCTTGTGAACCGCCTTTTTCTAAAATGTTGGTTAAGAAGTCGTTACCTGTGGTTTTATTAAAAATACCTTCTTCTTCAAAACGTGAAAAGGCATCAGCCGAAAGCACTTCTGCCCATTTGTAGCTGTAATAACCTGCAGCATAACCGCCACCAAAAATATGACCAAAACCATGTTGAAAGCGATTAAATGCTGGCGCTTTAACTACAGCATATTGCTCGCGAACATTATCAAGTACATCTTGAATGTAATTGGCTGAAACTTCTGGGGTATATTGAGCATGCATTTTAAAGTCAAATAAGCTGAATTCAATTTGACGTAACATTTGCATTGCCGATTGGAAGTTTTTCGCGGCGAGCATTTTATCAAGCATAGCTTGTGGTAGTGTTTCACCGGTTTCAAAATGACTTGAAATAAAGGCAAGTGCCTCTGGCTGCCAACACCAGTTTTCTAAAAATTGACTTGGTAATTCTACTGCATCCCAAGGTACACCATTAATACCCGATACACTGCTGGCGTTAATTTGTGTAAGCATGTGGTGAATGCCATGGCCAAATTCGTGGAATAAGGTTACTACTTCATCGTGAGTAAATAGCGCTGGTTTATCGCCTACTGGGCCATTAAAGTTACAGGTTAAATACGCCACTGGTAATTGTAGTTCACCGTTGCTTAATTTGTGACGGCCTACGCAGTCGTCCATCCAGGCGCCACCGCGTTTTTTCGCACGGGCATATAAGTCAAAATAAAAGCTACCACGTTGTTGGTTGTTGGCGTCAAATACATCGTAAAAAGTAACGTCTTTATGCCATGTTTCTACGTCGGTGCGCGGTTTAATGGTTAAGCCAAATAAGCGGTGCACTACTTCAAATAAACCTGTAACGACTTTATCTTCAGGAAAATACGGGCGAAGTTCTTCGTCTGAAATGGCGTAGCGGCTTTGCTTTAATTTTTCGCTGTAATAGGCTAGATCCCAAGCTTGTAAATCGCTTTGGTTAAATTCGTCGGCAGCAAATTGGCTTAACTCGTTAAAGTCTTGCTCGCCTTGTGCTTTTGATTTCACTGCTAGGTTTTCTAAAAAGCCTAATACTTCATCAATATTATTGGCCATTTTAGTAGCGAGGGATTTCGCGGCAAAGTTGTCAAAACCCAGCAGCTGCGCTAATTCATGACGCAGTTTTAATAACTCGTCCATAATTGGGCTGTTATCAAATTCACCGCCATTAGGACCTTGTTCAGAGGCGCGGGTAACAAATGCGCCATATAGTTTTTCACGTAAGTCACGGTTGTCGCAATACATCATCACCGGCAAGTAACTTGGAATATCAAGGGTAAATAAATAGCCTTGTTTTTCTTCAGCGCTTGCTAAAGCTTGCGCCGCTTCTTTGGCACTTGCTGGCAGGCCAGCCAATTCGGCTTCATCTAAAATGTTAACGTTAAAGGCTTGGGTAGCATCAAGGGTATTATTGCCAAAGGTAGAGCTTAATTCAGAAAGGCGAGTAACAATTTCGCCATAACGTTTTTTGTCGTCGTCATTTAAAGCAATGCCACTTAATTTAAAATCGCGCAGTGCGTTATCAATTACTTTCTTTTGCGCGGTATCTAGTTTGTTATATTCGTCGCTATTGGCCAGTTGAGTATAAGCGTCAAACAAGCCTTGGTGTTGGCCAACAAAAGTGCCGTATTCAGAAAGTAGTGGTAAGCAAGACTCGTAAGCATCACGCAATTCGTCACTGCTGATTACTGAGTTCATATGCGAAACAGGCGACCATAGCTTTGACAAAACATCGTCAATCACATCAATAGGCTCTACTAAGTTTTGCCAAGTAAACTGCTGATTTTCAGTTAATACTTGCTCGATTACTTTTTTACAGTCAGCAATAGCATGTTCAACAGCAGGTTTAACATGCTCTGGTTTTATTTGTGAAAATGGCGGTAAGGTAAACGAACTTAATAGCGGGTTGCTCATAATAGTGTCAATAATGGCCGAATGATAAGTATAGATGTAATACCACAGGCGTTGATATTCAAGGTAAAAAGCATAATTAATCAACTATTGAATATTTATTACGCTTGAAACGGTCATCTTAGTTAGCATAGGTGTCGTTTGAAAATTAAAGAAATGCTTACAAACTCAGCCTTGAATAACGCTGAGATGACGCCCATATTTATTAGCAGACCCTTATTTAGGAATTAACCATGACTCAACATTTTGACTATATCGCCATTGGTGGCGGTAGTGGCGGTATTGCTTCGGCAAATAGAGCAGCACGTTTAGGTAAAAAAGCGGCAGTAATTGAAGCGAAATATATTGGTGGCACCTGCGTAAATGTTGGTTGTGTACCTAAAAAAGCAATGTGGTACGCCGGACAAATTGCTGATGCGTTGAAATATGCTTACGACTACGGCTTTAATACCGAGCAAAAAGCCTACTCTTGGGATCGCTTAGTGAAAAATCGTGAAGCTTATATTGAGCGAATTCACGCTGCTTATCAACGTGGTTTTGACAGCAATGAAGTAACGGTTATTAATGGTTTTGCTAAGTTTGTAAATGCTAATACTGTTGAAGTTAATGGTCAGCAATATACCGCTGAGCACATAACTATAGCCACTGGCGGTCGTCCACAAATTCCTGAACTAGAAGGCGCTGAATACGGGATTACTTCTGACGGCTTTTTTGAATTAACCGAACAGCCAAAAAGTGTTGCCGTTATTGGCGCAGGTTATATTGCCGTTGAACTTGCTGGCGTATTACAAGCTTTAGGTAGCGAGTCGCATTTATTGGTGCGCAAAGCCAAACCATTACGTAGTTTTGACGACATGCTGAGCGATACTTTAGTTGAGCAAATGGCCAAACACGGTCCAACGCTTCATACCCATAGTATTCCCACGCGTATTGAAAAACATGATGACGGCTTATTTACCATTCATTTAGAAAACGGTAAATCAGTAGGTCCGGTGGAAAAAGTTATTTGGGCAGTAGGGCGCGAGCCAGCAACTGATAATTTAAACCTTGAAGCGGCAGGCGTAGAACTGAATGAACGTGGTTTTATAACTACTGACAAGTATCAAAATACCAATGTGGCAAATATTTATGCAGTGGGTGATAACACTGGCCGTGCACAATTAACGCCAGTTGCCGTTGCGGCAGGTCGCCGTTTATGTGAGCGTTTATTTAACAATAAACCGTTTGAACATTTAGATTATTCAACCATTGCGACAGTGGTATTTTCTCACCCTGTTATTGGCACGGTTGGTTTAAGCGAGAAAGAAGCGATTGCAGAATTTGGCGAAGAGCAGGTAAAAGTTTATAACTCGCAGTTTACCGCACTTTATCAAGCGATTACTGAAGACCACCGTGACCCAACTCGAATGAAGTTAATTTGTGTGGGTAAAGAAGAAAAAGTAGTGGGCTTACACAGCATAGGCTTTGGTAGTGACGAGTTACTGCAAGGTTTTGCAGTAGCAATTAAAATGGGCGCAACGAAAGCTGATTTTGACAATACCGTTGCCATTCATCCAACTTCGGCTGAAGAATTTGTCACTATGTAGGTTTTATTCTTTAAAGTAAAAACTACTACGCCAAAATGAAGAAAAGTTACTTATTAACCTAACAGTTAAAATAGTAACTTTTTCTTTTTTTAAAGACTAAACTTAATTTTTAAGCGTAGCGATTAACGCAATTAAGGTCTCTAAAGCTTTTTTGTAGTCGGTGTGCCATCGTGCTTTCTGAATGGCGTAACCAAACGCGTGGGTCGTAGTATTTCTTGTTTGGGTTGTCTTTACCGTCAGGGTTGCCAATTTGACACTGTAAATACCCTTGGCGCTCAGCATAATAATTCAAAACTCCTTGCCAGCTCGCCCATTGGGTATCTGTGTCGATATTCATTTTTACTGTACCGTAAGAAATCGCTTCTTTAATATCGCCGACATCAGAGCCTGAGCCGCCATGAAAAACAAAATTTAAGCTGTGGTGTGGTAAATTGAATTTTTTGCTTACGTAGGCTTGCGAGTTTTTCAAAATCATCGGTTTTAAGCTAACATTGCCAGGACTATAAACACCGTGAACATTGCCAAAAGCAGCAGCAATAGTAAAGTTAGTGCTGATCGCTGTTAACTTTTCATAAGCATAAGCAATATCTTCAGGCTGAGTATAGAGTTTCGAGCAGTCTAAATGGCTGTTATCTACGCCATCTTCTTCACCGCCTGTACAGCCCAGTTCCATTTCTAGAGTCATACCTATTCTGCTCATGCGCTTTAAGTATTGCGCACAAGTCTCTATGTTTTCTTCAATTGGTTCGGCGGAAAGGTCGATCATATGTGAACTAAATAGTGGTTCGCCGTGTAGCTCAAAATAAGCTTCACTGGCACTGAGTAAGCCGTCAATCCATGGTAATAACTCTCGGCCAGCATGGTCAGTATGTAAAATAACCGGCACTTGATAATGCGGGGCAACCGCACGTACATAATGGGCTGCGGCAATGGCACCGGCAATGGCTTTTTCCATGGTTGGCAGTTTTGCGCCTTTACCCATAAAAAAGCCAGCGCCACCAAAAGACAGCTGAATAATTACCGGCGAGTTAGTTAATTGTGCGGCTTCTAAAGTGGCGTTAATTGAGTTGGTACCCACTACATTTACAGCAGGGTAAGCAAATTGATTTTGCTTAGCAAATTCAATTAATAGATTAACATTTTCGCCGGTAACAACACCAGCAGGTACTGATTGAGATAATTTGGTCATGATAATTCTTTTACGGTTAACAAGTGAATATACATCGCGATAAGGGTTCTTTAAGCGTTACTGATTCGCAGCCTGACAAGCTAAAGTAATTTGTTGCCAGTTTTTTTCATCAAGCCATTTTTTGGGCGCAACCCAAGTGCCGCCAACAGCAAAAACATTGCTTAAGTTTAAATAGTCTTTTTGATTGTCAGCATTAATTCCGCCTGTTGGACAAAAAATAATGTCTTGAAAAATGGAAGACATTGCTGATAAAAATGGGATACCACCACTAAGCGCAGCGGGGAATAATTTCAATTCGCTATAACCATGTTCACGTGCTAATAAAATATCAGCACTACTTGCCACGCCTGGTAATACCGGTACCGGCGACTGTTTCAAAAGTGTGAGTAACTTATCACTTGATGCTGGCGTGATAATAAAGTCAGCACCCGCTGCTAGTGCCGCTTGATAATCAGCTTCTGATAAAATAGTGCCGGCGCCAACAATCAGCTTAGGCAGTGCTTTTTTGATTTCACTAAGCACAGCTAATGACGCTTGGGTTCTTAGTACAACTTCAACTAAAGTGATGCCTGCTGCGTCCATGGCTTTGGCGATATTTAGCCCTTCTTCAACACTATTTGCTTGAATTATGGGTAAGAGTGTTTGCTCCGCCATTAAAGAAGAGAATGATTTCATGATTGTGCCCTTAAAGTTTATCTAAATTTGTGCAGTGAAATATTGCTTAAAAATTTAACTGGTAGGTAAAAGTAGTTGTTGCTCAACAAAATGCTGAAAGATTTCAGCTGGCACGATTGCGCCTTTATGTTGAATAACAAAACCCGCTGCGCGTGATGCCAGCTCAATTGCTTGTTCAACGGCAATACCTTGCATGCGAGCACCAAGGTATACGCCATTAAATGAGTCACCTGCTGAAGTGGTATCAACTACGTTTTCAACTGGGGTTATATCAATGGTTTGGTTGTGGCCGTTAACGCTAATAAATAGCTGTGCAGGGCCATTTTTAATGATCAGTTCTTTGAGATTATATTGCTGACAAAATTGATAAACCTGCTCGGTGGTATTTAAACCATAAAGCTCGACAAAATCGTCAACGCCGGGCAGAGCAATATCAGCATGTTCAAAGGCTAATTCAAATTGTTGCTGAGCGTGTTTAGGTGTTTGCCACATGCGAGCACGGTAATTTGGGTCAAAAACGATGCTAACATTTTTGCTTTTTAGCTGTCTGATCAAGGTCCAAAATTTTGCCCTGTCGTGTGGCTGAATAACTGCTAGTGATATCCCAGAATAGAAAAATACATCGCCAGAATTAAATGCTTGAAGATGGTCGGCTTCAATAAACTGCATAATATCGCGAGCAGCAGAATTTTCCCGCCAATAGGTAAATGTTCTTTCGCCAGTATCGTCAGTTTCAATGGCATATAACCCTGGAATTTTATGCTCAGACTGAAAAACGAATTGGCTACCAATACGCTCTTTTTTGATAAAACTTAGCATGTCAGAGCTGAATACATCTTTGCCGATAGCTGAGACAAAATGGGCATTAAGTTCGGGAAAGGTACGCTTTAAATAAATAGCGGTATTTATCACGTCACCAGCAAATGATTGCTTAAGTATTTTTGATGATGCGTCACTTTCTGAACTATTAATTGCTGAAACGCTATTTTGTGAAGAGTTAAGGGCTTTATCAGCTCTTAACTCGACCATACATTCACCGAATACATAAATATTATTCATTTACAAAACCCTATTAATAATCAAACCATTTAACTTTGTAGGTAAGCTAGCGAGAATGACTTTTTCTCGCTAGCTTACCTATTTACAGTATTACTTGATGCTTTTTAATGGTTCAACTTTTGGAATAAGTATCCAAACAGCTGCCATAGCCGTTACTGCTAATGAAGCACCAATAACAAAAGCAGGGGTATAGTTACCGTCAGCAGTAAGAATTGGCACTAGTGCAGTTAAGCCTAAAGCTCCTAACTTGGCTGCCATACCAGCAAACCCCGACAGTGTACCAACGGCTTTTTTACCATATAAATCACTCGGTAGCGTTTGCACATTGCCGATAGCCGTTTGGAAACCAAATAAAATAACCGCCATAATAATTACGGCCATAGTTGGACCGCCAGGGCTTGCCATCGCAAGAAGTGCAGGCAACATGATTAAACAACCTAAGGTAATGGTTAACTTACGGGTTTTATCGACATTCCAGCCAGCTTTCATCCTGTTTTGCGCTAACAAGCCGCCAAACCAAGCACCAAACATAGCGCCCACATAAGGTACCCATCCGTAAATACCGATTGACTTAACGTCCATGGCATAAACTTCGTTTAGGTAAATAGGGATCCAGAAAACAAATAACCACCAAATTGGGTCGATAGCAGCCGATGCAATAATAACGCCCCAGCTTTGCTTACGAGAAAGTAGCTCGCCAGTTGACGGGTTATATTCATCTTCGTCACAAATGGTTTCGGTATCTATAGCTTTTTGGCCGGTTAAAATGTATTCGCGCTCTTCGTCGGTGATCCACGGGTGATCTTTAGGCGGCGCTTTCACCAGAATAATCCATGGAATTAACCACAACAAACCGACTAAACCAATAACCACAAAGACCATTTGCCAACTAAAATATACTGTTAAATAAGCAATTAACGGAATGGCGATAATGCCGCCAATGGCAGCGCCAGAGTTAAAAATACCTTGGGCTAAAGCACGCTCTTTACTTGGAAACCAATCTGCATTACTTTTTGCTGCACCCGGCCAGTTACCGGCTTCTGCCACACCTAATATTGCGCGGAAAATACTAAAGCTTAATACGCCTTGGGCAAATGCATGTGCTGCTGTTGCTAATGACCAAACACCAATGGACAAAACAAAACCTAAACGGGTACCGACCCAATCAAATATTTTGCCAAAAATGGCCTGACCAAAAGCATAAGATAGGATGAAAACAATCGAGATATTGGCATAAATTTGTTTACGCTCTAATGCTGATTCATCAGGAAATAATTCTTCAACAATATCTGGCCAAAGTACACTGAGTGCTGAGCGGTCAATGTAGTTGATTACCGTCGCTAAGGCGATAAGGGCGATAACCCACCATCGTAAATTTTTCATTTTCATGAGCTTTCCTCATTGGTATTGTCGAAAGTGCCTTCAGGCAGAAAATCTTCACGCGGAGGACTGAACGTATCAATTAAAATACCACCAGTTGGGCATGTAGCACCGTGATCAGCATGTGGTGGGATCATGCAGCTGTCCCCGGGTTTCATGATCTTTGTTACGCCGTCAATATTAAAATGAAATTCCCCTTCAACTACATAAGTAACTTGAGAATGTCTATGCGCGTGATTGTAACCAATAGCGCCTTTTTTGAACCAAATTTTAACCGCCATCAATTCTTCATTGTAACCCAACATTTGGCGTTTTAGTCCGCCGCCAATGTCTTCAATTTCTGTTTCATTACCACATGAAAAGTGTGCGCTCTGACTCATAATATATTCCTCGTTACTACTTAGTATTCAGTTCAAACAGCTTAAAACGGCCGTTAAAACTAAAGTCATTATTCTGATAGGTAAACGTATTGTATTTTGCTGATGCTTGCAGGTTCACCGCTAGCAAATAACGCTTGGTGGTGTTTAATTCTGTAGCGAAGCTAATTTCAACCACATCAATATTATTAATTTTTTGATGTGCTAGCTGTTGTATTTTACTTACCGCGTCAACGGTAAATTCTTTTGACGGATTAAATTCACCATGCGGTTCAAACACGCTGACAAAGGTATGATTTTTTGACGCTGTTTTACGGTTAATAAAGGCATTTTCATTTCGTAAATTAAACAGCGGGTCGTTTGCGCCAATTTGCGTAAAAATAACCGATGCATCACCGTCCATTATGGAAGTATGAGTATAAAAACGACCATTTTCATTTAACCAAGTGATTTGTGATAAGCCCGCTTTAGGCTGTGCTTGCGCTTTAAGCCATAAGTGTTGGTAACCATTGGCTTTACCTAATACCGATAAGCTAGTTAACGGGGTATCTAAGGAAAAATTCGTATTAATTAAATGACCTTTATAATGCACCGGTAAGTCATATTGATGCTTGTTGTTCGACTTAACATCAAAAATATCAAGCACTAATGACTGCTCGGCTTCATCACTATTTTCATTAGGGAATTTAATTAGTGCCATGGTGCGTGTTAAAGCAACATCTTTATAGGCACTATCGATTTTCGCCGAGCTAATAGTAATGTTATCGCGGCTTTCAAAAAATACTAATTCGGGATGATTTTTATTACCGGTTTTAACATTGGCATTAAAATGACTTTGTTCGTCAACCACTACAGTATTGTGGGCAATGGTTTGTTTTGCCCAGGTTTTATTTTCAGGTAAATAACGGCCACCATATTTAGCTTCAACATTTAAGAAACGTGCTGCGCCGTAGTCAGATACTATTTCTTCACCTTTATCGTAAAATTGCCAAGTTAATTTATCAAAATGGCCATGGCCTAAACCTTGTGCTGCCGGTTTAAATAGCACTGCTTGGTCGCCATTAACGTTTTGACGCATGATCACTAACGCACCTTGTTTGCCGTCATTACCATCGCCATAAGCAACTGAATTGAATTTGTATGGTTGCGTAAGGTTATTATCTAACGCTTGTGCGACTTTCAAACCGTCGCCGGTTAATAAAATTTGAGCTTGTTGCTGAGCAATATCAAGTAAACCAGCATCAGCGGTTAAGCCATAAGCAATAGCAACGCCATGAACAAGTTCTATGGTATCAATACCTTTGTCTTTTATTGCGTCATTAATCGGGAAGAATAATTTGTTATAACTTAACTGAATGGTGGTATCTATTGCTTTTAAAACAATACCGTTACGATATTCAAAAATTTTACGCTCGGGCTGATTGGTTTCAATGGCTTTAGCAAAAGTAACGAATGGCATTAAGGCATAACGCTGATAATAAGGCCCCTCGTTATAATAACCTTGAGGTGAGAACAGCTCGTCAAGTTGTCTTAAAAAGCCACCCTTTCCTGACTTATCTAAACCATAAAGTGCTTGTTCTACCCATTCTTGTTCACCTAATACATAACCTGTCATGCCAACGGCTGCTGTTGTCCAAGTGCCATGATTATGTACTTTGTTAAAGGTTTCAGGGGACTCTACTGATAAAAACTTTACGATAGGGTGAAATAAGCCCTGTTCAATTTTTGCTTTTTCTGCCGTTGTTAATGAAGGCAAAATAAGATCATAAGCTTGGCTGGTATACACTAACCACACCGCTTCATTTAAGCTTTGCCAAAATAGTTTTCCCGGGTTTTGCTTGCCCATTTTTCTTTTTGGATGCAAAGGCAAAGTAGGGTAAAGCTCTGCATAAGCAAATAACATATCACGCACATATTTTGCATAACGTTCATCTTTAGTTAATTGATAAACAATGCCGGCGTTAACCATTAATTTATAATTTTTCTTATGGCGTTCGTGGGTATAGCCACCACCACCATCTTTTGGTAAAGGCACCACAATCGCTTGTGCTATTTGTTGGTCAATCGAGGCTTTAGTGGCAATAAAGGTCTCTTTAAATTGCCCTTCTTGCGTTATGGCCGCGCGCATGTTTTCAACGTCGTTAGTGGTTATAACAAGGTTAGGTCTGTTTTTGGCTATGGCCAAAGAATTCACCGCTAAGCTAGAGAAAATAATAACCATGACCGAAGCTAACCAGTTTTTCACTGCTGGCTGGGCTGATTTTATGTGTGAGATAAAAGTAAATGATTTCATAAAATAGCTCTTATTTAGCTTGCTTGTTATTTAATAAAACGGCGGTATGCGGACCTTTAGCGTATAACTCTTGCACACTAGGTGCTGGAGTTTGGCTGAAGGTATTATTTATTAGCGCGGTTTTCGGCTCGCCAACAGTGTGCTCAATAACTGTTGCTGCGCTACTTTCAAAGGCATTACTTTTCACATTAACTACTTGCACACCATGTAAATACAGGCTGGCATTGGTTTTGTTACGCTTACCTTTACCACTATTTTTAACTGCATTATTAGCCATGTTTAGATGTGGGCCAAAGGTGCTTTCGTCGGTGCCACCACGATATAAGTTAACTAAAGTTCCTTCGATATTATCAAAGCTATTATTTTTTAAGGTTACGTATTCAGCGTTGTATATGCCTAAATCTTCAATTTCTTTATTTAAACGAAGTAGGTCGCCGGTAATATCACTGAAGTGGTTATTGGTTAATTCAATATAGTCAGCAAAGGCACCTTTGCCTGAATCAAATAAATGAAAGGAATGATTAGTATCAAGGCCAGTAACAGAGCTGTTTTTCATTACCAAACGATAGTTTTCAACCATGCCCCATTTTTTCGAGCGAATTAAAGTATTGCCAGAAGCGTCAGGACTGCTGTTACCGTTAATAGCTAGGCCATCAAGAGTTAAGCTACCGCCATCAGAAATTTGAAATAAAGTTGAACGTTGAAAAGTGATTTTTGCTTTACCTTGATGCTGTGCTTTAATTGATAATGTTTTATTTATATCAATCATCTTTCTAACGTCATAGCTACCATCGGCCAATACCAGTACGTCACCTTCATTGGCAGCTAATACTGCGTTAAATAAAGCGTCGTCTTGTGCTTGAACGTTAACAACTTTACCTGATTCAAAGGCCACTAGCGTATCAACTTTCGGATACCAACTTGGTCCTGTTGCTGATTTTAAGGTAGGAACAAGACTCTTTTTCGCTCCCTTGTCAGCAAGCTTTGTATCAACAGGGTAAAGTAAGCCATTTTTAGCACGCTTAAGTTTAATATCTTGCTGGCGAATACCTGATGATAATTTTTCATGGGTAGTGGTATTGGCGACATTACCTTTAAAGGCAACACCACTGACATCATCAAATAAGGTGAATGGCTGTTGGCCATTTTCGTTGTAAATTAAGTTGTTTTGTACTTTTGAATTAATTGGTACTGCGCTTCTTTCAGCATCACTTCCTGCGGCTAATTGCACGTGCGCTACGTTAACCAAGGTATTGTTTTCAACTAAGGCATTTTCAACTTGGTGATAACGATTAATTTTTGAATTCGGTACGCCATTCATTACCGTAAAACCACTGCCAAAACGATAACCTGTTAATCCTTCAAGATAATTGTTTTTTATGATTTGGTCTTTGTTAATTATGCGAATACCGCCGGTATGGTCAACACCATTACCGAAAAATACGTTTTCTTCGATCAGGTTGCCATTACCGTGGCGTAAGGTGAGTGTGCCTCTTGATTCAAAAAAGACATTATTGCGAATTTTGTTTTGACCTGATTTAACTGAAATAATTTCTACTTCGCCATCGCAGCGATCAAAATAGTTATTTTCAACTAAAGTATATGAATTTGATAATGAATAATGGCTAGTACCAATACGTAAAGTTTCACCACCATTAGAGCCAAGAATAGGACGAGGACCAAAGTAGTTATGGTCAATTTTATGATGATTCTTTTGGCTATTTTTACTATCTAAGCGTACAGCAAGGGTTACACCTTTATTGCGTTTTCCGGTTAAGTAGTTGTGATCAAAACGATTATATTGGCCATAAATGGCTACCCAATAGTCTTGCTCGCGTTTATCTGGATTACTAAAGTTATCTATAACTACTTCAGTTACGCGAGAATGATAGGCTAAATTTTCTTTGTTACTTCTAAAAGCAATTACTGAACTACTTGGCGTGTAACCATCTTTAAATACTAATCCAGATACAACTAAGTGCTTACCCGCTAATCGTAGGTTTGACTGGCCAGTAAGTAATACTTTACCTTTAGTTTGTGCTGTTAACGTGATCGGTTGCTTTTCCGTGCCTTCACCCTTAAAAAGAATTTCAAAGTTGTTCCATGTACCGTTTGCAAGAATAACGTTATCACCTGCTTGTAGCTGGGCTACTGCTTTTTTATAAGCTGCAGGCGATTCTACTAACCAGTCTTTAGCTAAAGTTTGCACAGAAAGTAATGTACATAACAGGGGAATAGCAATTAGACAGCTTATTTGAGATTTCTTAATTTGATACATAAAAGACTCTTTGAATAATGGTGACAAAACTTAAGGCTCAATTTACTCCTTGTAATAAAGAGCCTTAACACAACTGATTTCTATTTAAAATGAAGCTTTAAGACCTAAAAAGAACTTGCGACCAGAATATGAATAGTCAGAAACCGTTCCGGCGCCACGTGTTTGAACTTGTGCTTCTTCCAATAAGTTAAGTGCTTTTAACGATATTGAAACATTGCTGCTGATTTTGTACTTAATCGCGGCATCTAAGTAATCACTGTCTTCCACCCAACGATTGCCTTTATGAGGGAAAGGTAAGTTATTTGGCTGGAAGTACTTAGAGCGATATTTGTACATTAAGCGCATCGATAAGCCGTTGCCCTCCCAATATACTGAACCAGAAGCGACATTTTTAGAAAAACCAAATAAGTTTGCGTCTGGGCTAATGCCCCAGTTTGCTGGTTCCTCAGTAACAAAATCAGAAATAGCATGGTTCCAAGCGCCTTTTACCCCTAAACCACTTAATACACCTGGTAATTCGGTAAAATGTTTTTGGAAGGTCAACTCAAAACCTTTAATGGTGGTATCATCATCTGCAACTTGAATCGCAGTGTATGGAATCGCGTGAGAGTAGTCTTCTAATGAAGTATTCCCCTCAAGATCAACAACTGTCACGGTTGGCACACGATATTCTGTTACCCGTTCTGTGCCGCCAGTAAAGTTTTTCCAGTAACCGGCTAACGTTATCGCCATATCTTGACTTGGATACCACTCTAAAGATAAGTCATAGTTATCAGCGGTATAGGGTTTCATCATATTACCCTCAGCATTAGCTGAAACTAGGGCATCATCATAAGAGCCACAATTTGCTTCTGAACTAGTATCTGCACTATTACAATCAGTTATAGTTTGACCGGCTGACATCGCGTTCATGGCAAAGCGTGAAAGTGAGCGATAGGCAGCAGTTCTTAATAGCCATTCATCATTTAGATGAAAGGTAAGATTTAAACTTGGTAAAATTTCTGTGTACTCATCATCTAAATAAAGCTGTGCGGTTTCAGCACTATAAGCCCAGATCGGATTTTGTGATTCATCATCATCGGTATTGGGATCATCGTCTTGTGGTGTAAGAGTTAAAATCGGGCGTTCCCCCCAAGATTTAGACTTTGTTTTGGTTTCTACATAACGTACACCGACATTACCAGTAACGGGTAAGTCAAACAGCTCAGTATCAATATTGGCCATTAAGTAAACCGCGGCAATATCTTCACGCACATCTTTTAGTTCACCGCTTCGTTTATCTGGGTCTTCACCAATATCATAAAACCCGACATCAGGGTTATTGCCTGCTTCAGTTAAGAAACCTACTGAGCCTAAATAAGCACCAATCAAACATTTAGAATCAAAGGTTAAAAAGTTAGAGGCATCACCGACGCCGCCTACCGCACTATGAAAACCTTCAAGGCTATGGCCATTATCGCCACATGCCATTGCGCGAGCGGTCATTGCAGCATGCTCTTCAGGATATTCAGCATCAAAATCAGAGCCGGCACTATCGCCATCATCTCTTGGAGTACCATCAGGGTAGAAACCTCGATCTACATGATCATCTGAATTCCAGTTCCTACCAATATCACGGCGAGCACCGGTATCTACATGTAGACCTGTTTTAACATCGGTACCTGAATAATCATATAAATGTTCACGAGAATAACGAACACCAGCAACAATTGATGAGAAAATATCGTTATCATCTAGGGTATATTCACTATCAAAGTTAACCGCCCAAATATCATCATTACGATGTTCTTGCTCGCGGCCATATTCTAAATAAGCACCGCCATCACTAGCAACAAAGCTTGCCATATCGGAAACATCTACAGCAGCACCTTGATAGGCTTCATTTTTAACTAATTCACCGCCAACATTTTGGTAATAAAAGTTAGCATCTTCTCTGCTGGTATCATCGCCAATATAAAGTACTGGCACTGTGCCGGTTGAGTCTAATGAATACGCAGTTTGGGTTTCGTTACGAAATTTTGCACGTTGACGTGTAAGGTAGCGGTAAGACTGTGAATAAGAAGCGCCTAACGAGAACATTAGATTGTCGCTTGGATAAAAATCAATATCTAAACCATAGCCGTCATATTCATCAACTTGATTACGACTTTCCCCTTGCAAGGTTAATTTACCTTCACCTTCTTCATAAAGCAGGGTGCCATTGGTATCCATAATTAATGTTTCAGGATTGAGGTGTTTACCACGCTCTGTCGCAAGCTCCATACGTTCTTCAGTATATTCTAAACGTGATGAGGCAAAGTCAAAATTAATATCCCACTGATCATTGGGCACCCATTGGAAGGTACCTACAATGTTTTGGCGTTCATCTTCGTCTCGACCAGTTCGCCAATATGAATCATCAGGAATAAAGAAAATTGAGTCAGGGTCAAATTTTGCTAAATGATCGGCGCCATTTTCGCCAAAAATCCAATTTCCATCGTTATCTTTTATTGAGTTTGGACCTAAAGTGACTAAGTCTTGAGAACGTCCAGGGCTAACCATGGTATCGTTTTCTGGTACGTTGCCGTTCATATCACGGTCACCACACCTTTCTTGTTCATCAAGTACTGTTCCGCCATCGGTTGTTACTAGTGGAGAACCATCTGCAGCTCTGAAACTACAGGCAGCCATTGAAGTGCTCGAGCCATAGTTTTCTTCAGGGTTAGCAGAATTACTTTGCACATAACCTAAGCTGAAACCAAAATCACCAAAAGTATCTGATTCAAAATTTTGAATCGTTGATACGCTAAAACGGTTACCAAATTCAGACTGGTTATCCGCTTCACTGTAATAGTCATTATAAATGCCTTGTACTTCAACAGTGGTTTTGCTTTTACCAAGATCTACCGGTCGGGCAGTACCCACATCGATAGTACCCGAGGTACCACCTTCCACTAAGTTGGCTTGTTGTGATTTATAGATAACGATTTTATCAACTAAATCTGACGGGAATTTTTTAAAGTTTACTGCACGGCCTGGGCCTGCATTGGTTATTGTTCTGCCATTAAAGGTAGAGTAGCCCCAGTAAGAGCCTAAACCACGAATTGATATTTCGTTTTGGCTGCCTTTTAATCTATGGCCTGAGGCGCCGGAAACGTTTTCGATAACATCTGAGAGTGATAAGCCCGGCAAGTCACCAAAATCAGCCGCGGCAATAGCATCAACAATAGCGGTATTATTTTTCTTCTCGTTAAGTGAACGAGTCATGGTGCCGCGCATACCGCGTACTTCAATAACTTCAATTTCGCCAGCTTTATTCTTAATTTTTATGGCGCGGCCTTCAGTAACTTCTTTTTCGATTGCTTGTTCAGCATTCGCTTTTTCTAGAGTAGCTTCTTCAGCAGCATAAGTTGGTGCCGCTAATAAGCCTAATAAAGCAGAGCTAATAATAGCAGCTTTCGCTTGTGGTTTGATTGGTGCCATTCTTAAAACGCGACTAATTTTATTTAATTTCATTTTAATCTCCCCGAGTATTTGTAATATTTATTATTTATTCGCATCATGTTTTAACAACAATCACGTACTATTTAACTCTACTTAACTAAATTTAACCAATTTGCATACAGGTTGTCAACCAAATTATATTACCAATATGGTTTTGTGTACCGTCAATTGGTAATGCAGCTGAGGTGAGGTGTTATTGCCCTATATATGCGGTATTCAGGGAGGAGCTACCAATCATTACTAATATTATTGGTCAATATCTTTGCCTTGAGCAATAATTATCGATATGATATATACAATATTGTCACAAATTTTTCGTTATTGGTAAGGATGTATTATGGGCAACCGCAGGTTGTTTTGGAGTATAGTTGATAAGATTGAAGCGTCAATTGACTCAGGGGTATACTCTCCAGGAAGTCGTTTGCCTCCAGAGCGAGAGCTAGCTGAAACCTTCAATATTAGTCGACCTACAGTACGAGAAGCAATTATTGCTTTGGAAGTTAGAAAAAAAGTTGAAGTTAAAACCGGTTCAGGTGTTTATGTTTTGAAATCGGTTAACCAGCCCGGATTACTAGAAAAGGTTAACGCCTTTGAGGTTACACAGGCTCGGGCATTAATTGAAGGAGAGGTTGCTGCCATTGCCGCAACAACAATCACTGAGGATGAGCTAACACGCTTACATCAAACTTTAGTTGATATGGAAAATGGTCAGTACGTAGAAGCGGCCGATAAAGAGTTTCACCAAATTATTGCCCATGCAACTCGTAATAATGCGATGATCTTATCCGCAGAGAACCTCTGGAAACTGCGCTCGTCAACACCTGAAATAATCAAAGACTATGACAGTGTATGTAGCAAAGATAATTCGAAAACTCTGGCAGAGCATAAGGCTATTTATCAAGCGTTAAAGTCTGGCGATGCTACATTGGCGAGAAGTGCTATGCATAGTCATTTTAATCGATTAATTAATGCCTTGTTTGATGCTATAGAGTCTAGAGCTTTAGAGGAGATTAAACGTAAAAATAGTGAAAAACGTGGTCTTTATTCTATTCCGAACTCTGCGACTACTTAATTTCAACTGATTATTTCAGTGAATGAATCTTAATAATTTAACTTATCATTCACTGAAATACTTAGTAATTCCTCATCATACTTCTCGTACGCCTGAAATCAGTTAACTAAACGTTATTCCTTGGTTATTCTATGCGTCGGATTAACCTACTTAAACATCTTTCTTCCCTTTACTTAAATTCCTTTCTTACCAAAAAATAAACTAATTGATTTACAATTCAATGGCTATTGGTAATATGGCTTGGTTGTTGTATTAGCTAAGAGGTTTCCAGTGTTTTCAAATAATTTAAGTATTTATGTCTTTAGCGTAGTGTTGTTAATTGGATGTGGCTCGTCAACGCCAGAAAATTCTGAACAGCCAAGTAAAGACATTATTGAGGACGTTACCCCTCAAGAACCTCCTGTAACGTACGAAGATGTGGAATGTAATGGACTGGCAAGGCTCGATTTATCACAGGCAAGTGCCAGTGAGGCTGTCGATGGTTATCCGGCTAGTAATGTTATTGATAAAAGTTTTATCGCTACCTCTCGCTGGTCGGCTTCAAAGCTCGATCAATCTTTAATATTAACACTTGAAGCTGCGGCTCTAATTAAAGGTATTTCCGTTACTTGGTTTAATGAAAATAGTCTCAGCTATAGCTACGATGTTGAAGTTTCACAAGACCAACTTACCTGGACTCCGGTATTAACTTCAGTGATGAGTGATTCGTCTACTACACGTGGTGAATTTATCAGTATTAGCGAAAGTTCAGCTGCTTATATTAAGATAATCACTAGAGGTAATTCTCAAGATGAGAGCAGTCATATTGTTGAAGTAGAGGCATTTGGTTGCCAGCAAGACACTGCTTCATCGATAGAGTTGGATGATTGGTATTTAAGTATTCCAGTAGATGAAGGCACTAATTCAAAAGCAGAGAGTATAAAGGAAGAAGCACTAGCAAATGATTATTTTAATGCCGAATTCTTTTTCTTAAATAGTAGTGGAGGGTTAGTTTTTAGAGCACCTATTGAAGGCGCAAAAACTTCTGCCAATACCAGTTATACACGCACTGAATTAAGAGAAATGCTAAGGCGAGGTGATACCAGTATTAGCACTCAAGGAATAAATGATAATAACTGGGTATTTTCAAGTGCACCAATACAAGAGCAGCAAAGTGCCGGCGGGGTTGATGGTGAACTTTTTGCCGAGCTAGCGGTTAATTATGTAACAACAACAGGGGATAGCGCGCAAGTTGGTCGCGTTATTATCGGTCAAATACATGCCAATGATGATGAGCCTATTCGAGTGTATTACCGCAAGTTACCTAATAATGATAAAGGCGCTATTTATTTAGCCCATGAAATTTTAGGTGGAGACGACGTTTATTATGAATTGATTGGTACTCGCTCAAAAAGTGCAGATAATCCTGAAAATGGCATTCGTTTAAATGAGCGTTTTAGTTATAAAATTTCAGTTGTTGGTAATCAGTTGACCTTTACCTTATCAAGGGCGCAACAACCAGATGTGGTCGAAGTCATTGATATGTCTGCTAGCGGCTATGATTTAGGTGGTCAATACATGTATTTCAAAGCTGGGGTGTACAATCAAAATAATACCGGAGATCCTAAAGATTATGTACAGGCAACTTTTTATCAAATCAACAATACTCATTCGAGCTATTAGCAAATAACTTCTTAATGATGTAGCGCTGTTAAGCACGTTAGTTTGCAGCGCGCTTCTGAGCCACTATCTTTTTACTGCTATATTTTTTGTGCTCAAACTTCACTATTTTCAGCTCTAAACCGCATTTTTTCTTCTAACTAGCCAATGAAACCCATATGGTCAACCAATTATGTTTTTAGTAATGGCTTAAAATATAAATTGACTTGACAAATTGGTAAGTTTGTTCGAGTATGTTTAGTAACCATTGGTATGGGTAAACTTTATTCAACTATATTTACCAGCCGAGTAGTTTATAACAATTAAAAATCTAGTAGAGGAAGAACTATAATGAAAATGAAATCCCTAATAGCATCGTCACTGATTCTTGTATTAAGTGGTTGTAATGATGGATACGAGAGCTCTAAAGTTGGCAACTCGCTTGGAAACGTTGTTTTAACGGGTGACACAATTGTCGGTTCAACTTTATCTGCTACTGTTAACGATGCGAATAATGTTACCGCTGAAAATATCACTTATACATGGATGGCTGGCGATACTGTGATTTCAGGCGCATCTGCTAGTTCATATGTACTACTTGATGCCGATATTGGTAGTGAAATCACTGTTTCAGTTAGCTATACCGATGATGATGGCTTCAATGAAGTTGCTAAATCAACCCCTACTGATGAAGTTGAAGCTGTTCCGGTGAACACTGCAGGTACTGTTGCTATCACTGGCAATGCCTATGTGGATAGTGTACTAAATGCAGCGATTACTGATCCAAATGGTACAGGTTCAAATGCTATTACTTATACTTGGATGGCTGACGGTTCAGACATTGCTGATGCAACAGCAGCAACGTTAACGTTAACGGATGCACATTTAGGTTCAGTCATTACTGTTTCAGTTGTTTATACTGATAACGACGATTTTGACGAAGCTATTGTTTCAGCTGCAACAGATGCGGTAACAGAAGAGCCAGCAGATATTGTAAAAACTAACGCAGCGGCAATAACAGATACTATGGGCACAGGCATTGGTGACGGAACTAAAGACACTGGTGAGTTAAGGTTAAAGCTTAGTGATATTGATATCGATCCTTTAGAGTCGGGCAAATTAACTGTGCTATTTAAGAAGTCGGGTGATGCGACTAATAATAACCCTAATGATACCGATACGGACAATAAAGACGCTTATATTGGCTTGTATGGTAGTTCAACTAACAGCGGTTATGATTTAGTAGAATTAAGAATTCAAGAGGGTGGTTATGTAGTGCGTAACCAGGACGGTATCACGGTTGCAGATACATTTACTGATGAAGATTGGGTTTCCGTTGAAATGACTTGGGATGCATCCAGTGCTACTGAAACTGCTGGGCCAATGATTACCATGTCTATTGATGGCAACGCGGTTAGTGCAAGTGCATTCCCGACATTGGATAGTGGTAAAGACGGTTCGTTTGCTTCGATTATGGATGGAGTTCAGCATCTTGTTTTGAAGATGGGTGATAATGATGCGACTGTAGCGGCTACTTTCTATATTGATGATATTAAGCTTTATTCAGACGTTGCTGGCACCACTTTAGTCTTTGAAGATAACTTTGATGATGATTACTCAACAGGTGATTCACTTGATAGTGATAATGACGCCTCTCCGTATAACTCTAGTACCAATGAAGCGGTAGTTGAAGAAGTGAATGCGCCTGTTGAAGAAGCTCCAGGGGCATCAAACCTACAAACAGCAGAAATTACAGATACTATGGGTACAGGTATTGGTGACGGTACTAAAGACACGGGTGAATTAAGACTTAAGCTAGATGATATTGACATTGATCCTCTAGCAACCGGTAAATTAAGCGTTTCATTTAGAAAGTCTGGTGACGCGACTAACAATAATCCTAATGATACTGATACTGATAACAAAGATGCATATATCGGTGTGTACGGTAGTTCAACCAATAGTGGTTATGACCTTGTAGAATTAAGAATTCAAGAAGGTGGTTATGTTGTTCGAAATCAAGATGACATTGACGTTGCAGACACCTTTACTGATACAGATTGGGTTGATGTTGAAATTACTTGGGATGCAACGAGTGCAACTGATTCAACAGGACCAATGATCACTATGTCAATTAATGGTAACGCGGTAAGTGCCGATGCGTTCCCGACATTAGACAGTGGTAAAGACGGCGCCTTTGCTTCTATTATGGATGGCGCACAACATTTAGTTTTCAAAATAAGTGATAACGATGCAACCGTAGCTGCTTCATTTTATATCGATGATATTAAGCTTTATTCAGATGTTGCTGGTACTAACTTGGTTTTTGAAGATGATTTTGAAGCAGACAGCTACGCTGTAGGTGATTCACTTGATAGTGATAATGATGCATCACCTTACAATTCTAGCACTAATGAAGCTGTTGTTGCTGATAGACCTTAGTTAATGAATTAATTCTCCGATTAATTTACTAACGGTAAATAGCGCTACTTGTAGCGCTATTTTTTTAATTAAAGCTCGTTATAAGTAAAGCTAATGAGCAAGCGCAGGGAAAGGCGTTAATCATAAATGTATAGAACGTTTAAACACACAAGAAGGGTGAAAATCATGTTGTCTTCACATAAAACATTACTGAGCTTAGTACTGATGTTGGTCGTTATCGGGCAGAGTAATGTACACGCAAAAGAACTACGCAATAGCCGCAATGAAGTGATCAAGCTTGATGCTAATGGCGCTCCGTCAGAGAACTTTGATTTAACTGACTGGAGCTTAAGTTTGCCAGTTGATACCAATAAAGACGGCAAGGCTGATAATGTACCTGAAAGCTATGTAGCAAAAGGTTTATCAGTAAAACCATTGTTTTACACGGCTGCCGATGGTGGTTTGGTCTTTACCGCACCAATAGCGGGGCCAAAGACTTCTAAGAATACTAAATATACTCGCAGTGAATTGCGGGAAATGTTGCGTAAAGGTAATACTCGCATTAAAACTCAAGGCATTACTGAAAATAACTGGGTATTTAGTACCGCAAAACGAAAAGTTAAGAAAAAGGCTGGCGGTGTTGACGGTACACTTGAAGCGACGTTAGCGGTAAATCATGTTACTACAACAGGTGATGCTAGGCAGGTTGGCCGCGTTATTGTTGGTCAAATTCATGCGACTGATGATGAGCCAGTCAGGCTTTATTACCGCAAGCTGCCTAATAATACCCGAGGTGCTATTTATATTGCCCATGAGCCATTAGACGGTGATGACCAGTGGTATGACTTAATTGGCTCACGTAAAAGTAACGCTAAAGACCCAGCAGACGGTATTAGCTTAGATGAAGTTTTTAGCTATAAAATTAATGTTAAAGGCGACTTATTAACCGTTACCGTGATCAGAGCAGGAAAAGAAGACGTGGTGCAAGAAGTTGATATGAGTGAAAGTAACTACGATAAGAGTAATCAATATATGTACTTCAAAGCTGGCGTTTATAATCAAAATAATACCGGTGATGCTAATGATTACGTACAAGCGACTTTTTACCAGCTAGATAATCATCACTAATCAATTAATCATATCTAATTAAACCTTTATATTTAGCCACACTATAGTGTGGCTTTTTTGTTTATGTGGTTTTCTTCTTAACCTATTTCATCTTATATGCAGCTTCATTATGTTCACCTGGCACATGTTTGATGATTAGCGCTTTTTTGTGGTCATTGTTAGCGACATTATTAGTGATATCAATTGGAGTTAACCTTGAGCTGGCCATAGTACTCATTAGGTGATTGCTTTAAGGAAAGAGGGCTACGCTGTTGCTGCATTAAACGAGCGCATAAAGGTATAAGTTTCCTGGTTAATTATTGGCTAACGTTGCTGATAAAAGCTTGCTAAGCGCTGATGTCATGCGTGTTTTTCTACATAGAGCCTAAGAAACTTATCAATTAACAGTGGTTTAATCGCTTTATAAGTGGCTATAACCTAATGAAAATAAGTGTATTTATTAGATGTTAGAAATAACCTATAGCAAGGCACTTGCTAACGAAGAATATTTTATTGAAGTGAGTTAGGGATAAATACATTAGGCAAAAAAGCCTCTCAAACGAGAGGCAACCAAAGTGCAGAAAATCTGCAGTCCATCAAAAATATTAAGTTGTATTACCAGCATAATACCTAGCAATATATCGTCTTAATAAAGTATTCAACGAATATAACCAATAATATAAGTGACTGGTTATCTTTGATTGTACATATCTGAGGGGGAACAATATCAGATATACACAATCAAAGGTTATTGCAAAGAAGTGTCATGCTTCCTTATTTTTGAATTACTTCTCTAATTTAAGAAAGTAATCAAAAATTTCTGGAACATTGCCGCTGCCCATACCCGCATCTACAGCGGCTTGAAGGTTAGTAGAAGTGCCTTGAGCGATAAGCGACTCACTACCTAGATCTTCAACCATTTGCACAAAATAACCTAAATCTTTATTAGCATTGGCAATTGAAAAACCTAAGTCACTTACACCGTCAACGGCATAATTTTTACAGAATTGCATAAAAGGAGAATTAGACGGACCAGTCGACATTATTTCAAAAAGTTGCTGGCGATCAACACCCGCTTTATCGGCAACAGCAAACGCTTGCGACATTGCGGTAACAGTGGTCATGCCCATAAAGTTATTCACAAGTTTGGTGGTATGACCCGCACCAAGTGCACCTAAATAGAATACATTTTCACCTTGCTCTTCTAATACTGGTTTCACTTTATTGAAAGTTTCAATATCACCAGCAGCCATGATGTTCAATAAACCATCTTTAGCGTGAGCAGGAGTACGGCCTAAAGGAGCATCGATCATACCAGCGCCCTTCTTAGCTAAGTCTGCACCAATTTTGCGGGTAGAAGCTGGAATAGAGGTACCAAAGTCAACTAAAACCATGCCTTCGCTCATGCCCGCCAAAATACCATCATCGCTATAAACAACTGACTCGACAACGTTAGAAGTTGTTAGGGCTAGCATGACAATATCACTTTTTTCAGCTAACTCTTTGCCTGACGAAACTTCGCTAGCATTGCCGCGAGCAATAACTTTTGCTACAGCATCTTTATTAAGGTCCATAACATTTATTTGAAAACCGCGTTTTTGTAGGTTTTCAACCATGTTGCCGCCCATTAGGCCAAGGCCGATGAAGCCTATTGTTGGTTTAGTCATATCTAACTCCTAAATATATTGGTCTATCTTTATCTGACGATGAAAATTGCTCACCATATGTGGCGGCGTATTATCTATTTTGGTAAGAACCTATTTATTCGATATCAAGTAAATGTAAGTAGTAATTTAGATTTTTGATTAAAAATTAACATTTATATTTACTTGTGAACTTACCTTGTTATTAAGCATGTTAATAATAATTTGTAACTGAATTTTAACTTCGGTTAACCTGATTGTCAACCAATTATGTTGACTGGTATTACACTTCTGTGTAGTGCTAGTAAATATTGTTTTGAAGTGATGTTGATTTTAATTGGGCTTTGACCATTATTGCCATTCAAAGCCCAATGAATGCGCTGTTTAAAGCGTTATTTAAAGAAAAAGTCTATCTAACGAATAGGCTTTTTATTACTTAGAACTTAGCGCGAACACCTACAGTGTAGCGACGGTCAGCTTCAGTATATTTCCAAGCACTACCGTACTCAGATTGGAACACAGAATGTTCGCCGGTTAGGTTGGTTGCGTTTGCAACAACCGTGAAGTTTTCATTAATATCCCAGCTTGCTGAGAAGTCTAATTGACCTCGACCATCACGGTAATTATCAGAAAAATTCAATACGCGCTTTTCGTTTTCAGTATCCAAAAATTCAGAGCGATAGTTATAGGCTAAACGAGCGGCATAACTTTCGTATTCCCAGAATCCTTGCAGGTTATAAGTATGTTTAGAGATTTTTAATAATGGTCGGATATCTTCACCTTCACCTTCAGTAGAAGGTTGTTCACTGTCTGCATAAGTATAGTTTGCACTAATTCCTAAACCAGAAAATGCGCCTGGTAAGAAATCAAAATGTTGCTGATAGCCGACTTCTATTCCCTGAACTTTACCTGATTCACCGTTGGTATCTTTAGTCGTGTCAATACCGGTAAGGCCAGCATCACGTAAACCTTCAACATGGGCTAAACCTGCCGCATCATCAGAATTGCTATGGTATTCCATGTTAGGGTTGCTAACACCCGCTGAGTCAAGCGTACAAACAGCATACCATTCTGTTACGTTTTGGCCTGAAGTTGAGCCATCAGCAACACAGGTATTTTCGCTGCTCAAGAAAGATTCAACATCTTTATAATAAAAAGCCACAGACACCATGTTACCTTCACCAAAATAATGCTCTAGTGAAACATCAAACTGTGTCGCGCGGTATGGGTCTAAATCAATCGCACCTTGCGTCGCTTTTGTGGTGTCATTATTTACATCAAAAGCAGGACTTAATTCACTGAAATCAGCACGGCGCATAACTTTTGCAGCAGCAAAACGAACTAAAGTGTTGTTATCAAGGGTATAGGTAACGTTTAAACTTGGTAAGAAATCACTGTAATCGTTTGTACCAACGACTTTTTCACCGTTTAAGATAACGGCTGACTCTAGATCTGTTTGAATATAACGACCACCAACAATGGCAGTAACATCGTCAAAATCTAAGTAAGCCGATAAATAAACTGCGGCAGTATCTTCTGCAATTTCACGATAAGCACCGTCTTGAAATTCTTGGTTTTCGCGAAGCGTACCCGTTGTTGCTAGATTAGTACCAGCGAGTAATTGTTGAAGTTGGCTATAAGTATTCGCTGGGTTTGATAAACCATTGTAGTTAGCAAAAGTTAATAAATCGTTTTGACCTGAATGGCCAATTTGATCAAAGGCATTTGCATGGCTTACTGTGCTGAAGCTATTTGGGAAAGCCGCGTTGTAGTCATCGATCCATAACGTAGCTAATAGTCCGTCAGAATCATTGACAGCATTCTTGTAAATATCTTTTATCTCTTCTTTGTACTGCTCATATTCGTAATCACGTTGTGTTACACGAACACCTGCTTTTACTTGGGTTAACCAATCCAAAGAAAGTGGCTCATCCATTACCACGTCGAAGCGTGCCGCAGTTTCATCATTTTTTGTATTTTTTAATTCACTTTTAAAAGTACGCAATGCTAAGTTTTCTGCTGCAGTAAAAGCGTTTGGATCCGAATGGATAATGCTAGGTAATTTATCACCTGATTGTGAGAAAACACCGTCATATACATGAGTCGTCAATGAACCAGAAGTACCGTCGAAGCCAGCTTGTTCAATAGGTCGTAAGGTAAATTCCGAATCTGGACGGGTACTTTCTGAAGACGCTATAGCTATTTCACCTGAAATAATAACTGTTTCAGAAAGGCTCCATTCAGCGCCAAGGGCATGCGAAAATGAGTCAGTTTCACGGAAGTCACTATAGGTTTTTGGAATAGCAAAATCGTTAGTTAAGGTGTAATTGTTAATTTGACCGGCTGAGTCTTGAGTCGTACCAGCATTTGTTTCTAAAGAACCTACGACACCTAGAATAGAATTACCGGCTTGTTGGCCAGAACGTTGCGTACCATTTAAATCAAGGTAGACCATACCGTCACCTGATTTAGGTGCCCACTGAAGCATCAAGTTAAGCGCGGTACGTTCACGCTGTTCAACATATTGCTCAACCGTATGTTGGTCTCGTACAATGAACTCTCCATTTTCTGGGTTACCAGGTAAGCCATTAATATCAATGTTTTGGAATAAAGTGCGCTCAATGAATTCGTCTTGACGAATTTCACGGTCTTGATAAGCAAGCATCGCAATAGCACCAAAAGTACCGGCATCACCTAAGTCCCAGTTATCACCAATAGAGCCACTAAAAATAGGGGCTACATTTTCTGTTTTATCAGCATATTCAAAGTCTAATGACATGGCGCCAGTTAATTTTTCTAACTCTAATGGGCGAACTGTTTTCATGCTGACCGTACCACCTAAGGCACCTTCAATCATATCAGCCGTTGGTGACTTAACTACTTCAACGGTTTTTAAGAAGCTTGATGGAAAATCCTGCAAGCTAATACCGTTACGGTCATCACCTATGGTAGTACGACCGTTTAATTCAACTCGGTTTTGAGGTAGACCACGGATAGAAACGCTATCACCTACACCAAAGTCAGTAGCAATTGACACACCAGTAATACGTTGTAACGCTTCAGCGATGTTGTTATCAGGTAGTTTACCAATATCTTCAGCAACAATTGCATCAACAATACGGCCATCGGTACGTTTAACAAGTGCCGCGGCTTTCATACTACCTAGCATACCTGTTACTTGAATAACTTCTATAGCGTCGGCATTGGCTTTTTCTACTTCTTCTGCTGCGTACGAAGGTGCTGTTAAGACTGAAAACAACGCCGTTGTACATAGTGCTTGAGTGATTTTATTGAGTTTCATAGTGTATCTCCCCTATTAAATATTATATTTATAATTGCAGGTAAAAATATATTTGCTATTCCCTACTGACTACAATCTAACCAATGTGTAATTTATTGTCAACCAATTATGTTTTATTTGTGTTACCAATATGTGTGTCATTACTTGTTTTGCATATAACTCTTGGTATACCAATGTTTGGGGCGTAATTTGTTTACGGGAATTTATCACTAGTTGTCGAGGAGTTGATGTTGCCTATTTGTAGGTAACTAATTGCTAGTAAGTGGTTATTTTATTTTTGGTTTGATCTGCGGTTGGAAGATAAAGAGAAGCTGTGCTTAGAAAGGTTAATAACTAAAAAGGGCTTAGGTTTCTATTAAGCCTAGAGTTACCACCAAAAAATTAAAAGTATTTATTTAAGGAATGGTGGTTATACCAATTAAATGTCATTTCTTTAATTTAATTGGTAAATGAATAATTTGGAAATAACACTGTTGGTTTCAGAAAAGGGGCTTATAAGTTGTTAATTTTTTGCGGTAGCAACTTTTTGCCAAACTTCGTTAATGTCACTTGAGAATATGTACCATAAGTCACCTTCAAGTTTAAACTTAAATTGCGCTGAAGAATTAATTTCTGTCGGCTGCTTATGAATAATAAAGCTTTCGGTGTAAAGCTCGCCATTAACATTATAAGTGCCAAAATGAGCACCAAAAATAGCGCGAGTAGGGTCTTGCGTTAATATTGAATAATAACCATCTTTAATTATTTTAAAAGACTTAAGCGTATTGCTGCTTTTTAATTTTACTATTGGGCCGTCAACTTGATATTGATGATCGGCAGAGACTAGTTGCCAAACACCTTCTAAAGAGATTTTTTCTGCCATGGCTTGTAGCGGCAACAGCGCGGTAAATAGAACAGTTTGAATAATTTTTTTTGTGGTCATAGATAAGCCTTTTTAGTTCGCTGGTGAAATTAGTCGAAATATAGTTATTTAATTCGATAGCCTCATTAATCATCTGCTACTTTACTGCAGCTACTATAACTAAACAATAAGATTTGATGTTTTCGATGTACTTCATAGTGGTTGAATTGTCAACAGGAACGTAACTAATGGCTTTCACTTGTGTGTTTTGAAAGTAGAGCAGTATAAATACTGGAGTGAATAATTAATGCTTTGAAGAAAGGTTTAACTATATAGAAGAGTTTATTGGGGTTTGCAGCAGAGAATTTTCCAGTTTTTTACTCTGGGGTCAAATAAGCCCAGTTCTTTATAAGCTTTATTAACAACACCTTGTTGTTTGAGCTTGGCTAAGCCACTTTGTAACGCGTTAAAGATGACTTCTGCACTGGCTAAGCTTTTATTAACGATAACATGCCGCGAGCTGTTAAGTACTATTTTCATGTTGGCTACCGGAATGACTTTAATATCGTCGGTATATATTGCCATATCTTCATGAGGTGAAAACTCTGCCAATAGAAAATCAGCACGTCCAGCTTGTAACATTTTAAACATCAACGGCCACTTATGCACACTATAGGTTCGAATGTCCATTTGCTTTAGCGCTGCCCAATCAGCATGGTAGCTTTGGTTTGATAGTGCAGAGTATTTTGTTAATTCTTCTAGGTTTTTAACCGCTAATAACTTTTTATGCTCAGGTAAGGTATATATTCCTTTTTCAAAGCTGCCTTTATCAATAATTGCATCAGTATAAAATACTTTTTCAGGGTTGATGTCTTCAAGCCAGGTACTGGAAAACATCATATGCAACTTGCCCTCATTAATACTTTTCAACAACCTGTGCTCAGTAGGAAACTCAATAAACTTAAATTTAGGATTAATACCGCCTAAGCGTAGTGCTTGGCATATTAATAAGCTTTCTGTGTAAGTACGGGTTGAATTGCTATAAGCATAAGTATCAATTTCATTACATGGCTTGTTGTGGGTTGCTTCTGTATAGCTGGTCAATAAACCTGCATCTGTTAAGACACCAACGTGAATAGTTACTGGCTCATTGGCCAAAGTTGAACAGCTTAAGGCGAGGTATGTAATAAACAAATGTACGCTAAAAATAAATTTTGTCATATCAGGCCTCTTTGTTGTTGTTTTAATTATCAATAGCAGAATCGCTTTATTTATATGATAAATAATACTACATATTGGTTAAAATGTCAGCACTTATGTTTTACGCTGTAAAGAGTACGAACGCTATATTGACCGTAAATAACTGATTAATGGTTAATACTTTACTGATGTAATAACTAAGAATAGCTTTCGATAACTTATCTTTTTTATTTAAATAAAGTTAATGTTTAAATGTTGCTAGTGGTCTACCTGTTGTTTTATATCACTTTTATTGGAAATTTCGCTGCAGATAATAAAAGCTTCGTATAAAAAGCTATTGAAAGTTTTTGAAAGTGTCGTTATACTTTGCTCAGATTGAAATATATAAGTGATGTATGGAGTAGTGGATGAAACAGATACAAGCCGTTATTGAGGCAAACAGAAAGGGTGAAGGGAAAGGCATATATGCAATATGTTCTGCTCACTCTCTGGTTATTGAAGCGGCAATTGAACAAGCTAAAGCTGATAATACCGTAGTACTTATCGAAGCTACTGCAAATCAGGTGAATCAGTTCGGTGGTTATACTGGAATGTTACCAGCTGACTTTTTAGAGTTTATTGGCAAAATCGCTGACCAACTTGATTATCCGCGCAGCAGTATTATTCCTGGTGGCGATCACTTAGGCCCAGTTTGTTGGGTTGCTGAACCTGCAGAACAAGCAATGATAAAAGCCCGTGAACTTATCAAAACTTACGTTGCGGCAGGTTTTAAAAAAATTCATTTAGATACCAGCATGGCTTGTGCTGATGATCCTGAAATTATGCCTGATGAACTGGTTGCAGAGCGTGCCGCTGATCTTTGCTTAGTAGCAGAACAAACTGCGATTGCTACTTTTGGTAAATCTGACGTTGTTTATGTAGTTGGCACTGAAGTACCTCCTCCGGGTGGCGCAACTGAAGAAATTGAAGAGTTAGAATTAACTCCGGTAAGTCGTGTTAAGCAAACCTTGCAATTACATCAAGATGCTTTTGAAAAACTTGACCTTACTGATGCGTGGCAACGTGTTATTGGTTTGGTAGTACAGCCGGGTGTTGAATTTGATCACACCAGTATTATTGACTACCTTCCTGAAAAAGCGACTGCACTTAAAGAATGTATTAAAACTTTACCTAATATTGTTTTTGAAGCGCATTCAACCGACTACCAAAACGATCAGGCCTATGTTGATTTAGTTAAAGATCACTTTGGTATTTTAAAAGTAGGTCCGCAATTAACTTTAGCCTTACGTGAAGCATTATTTGCCTTAAGTTACATTGAAGATGAACTTATTCCGGTAGAGCAACGTTCACACTTACGTGATGTTTGTGAAGCTGAAATGCTAGAACAACCGAAAAATTGGCAGCGTTTTTATCCTGTGCCTGCGAGTAAAGGCACTTTATATCGTCGTTATAGTTATAGCGATCGTATTCGTTATTACTGGAATCAACCACGTATCGAAGCAGCTGTACAGTGTATGTATGACAACTTAAATACTACGGGAATTCCATTACCGTTAATTAGCCAGTTCTTGCCTGAACAATACAAAGAAATACGCAATAACCGTTTGAGCTCTGTAGCTCAAGAATTAGTGAAAGCAAAAATTAAACAAGTAACAGAAGTTTATGCGCAGGCCTGCTGGAAGCAGAAGTAGTCGCGTATTCGTCGTAACATAAAGGATTTATCCATGTCAGAATTTTTAACCTATAGCGAAGATTTTTTAACGTCGAATAATGGCTATTGGACAGCAAAAGAAATTTGTCAGCAGCCACGTATATGGCGCGAAGCCGGTAGTAATGTTGAAGCGAAAAGAGCTGAGCTAAATGATTGGTTAAATCCAATTTTAGCGAAAAGTGATTTACGCATTATTTTAACCGGTGCCGGTACTTCTGCTTATGTTGGTGAGTCGATTGCTCCGCATTTAACTACCCAGCTTGGCCGTCAAATTGAAGCTATTAGCACCACAAATATTGTTAGCAACCCGTTACAGTATTTATTAAAAGACAAACCTACTTTAGTGGTTTCTTACGGCCGTTCGGGTAACAGCCCTGAAAGTGTTGCTGCAGTGAAGCTTGTAGACCAAGTTGTTGATGATTGTTATCACCTAGTCTTGACCTGTAACCCTGAAGGCCATTTGGCAACTAATGCGCAGAAGCAAGATAACTCGTTTTCTTTACTAATGCCTGAAGGTACGCTTGATCAAAGTTTTGCTATGACTAGCAGCTTTAGTTCAATGCTAGTAAGCACCTTATGTATTTTTGCTCCGCAAGCTGAGCAATTAGAAAAAGCAGCTTTAGCAGCAGACAGTTTCTTTGCTAACGGTATTGCTAGCGTAAAAGAAAAAGCAGCGCTTGATGTGCAACGTTTAGTATTTTTAGGTGCTGGTGGTTTACAAGGCATAGCTAAAGAAGCTGCACTGAAAGTATTAGAACTTACCGCAGGTAAAGTGATCAGCTATTTCGAAAGCCCACTTGGCTTTAGACATGGCCCTAAATCTTTAGTTGACGATACCACTGAAATTATCTTTTTCTCGTCAACAAATGCATATACCAAGCAATATGATCAAGACTTATTAGCTGAGTTAGCGCGGGATGAACAAGCAAAATCTATTATTACTTTAGACGGTAGTTTATTTGGCGACTTTGGTGATTTGGATGACGTTTGGGCTGGTTTACCTTACATTGTATATTGTCAGGTGTTCTCGTTCTTCAAATCAATCAATGCTAACATTACTCCTGATAATCCATGTCCTACTGGTGAAGTAAACCGTGTAGTTCAAGGGGTTACTTTATATCCATTAGAGGAAAAATAAAGGCGCTATTATGTCAGCAATTACTTATGGTTTGGATATTGGCGGTACCAAAATTGAAATTGGTTTATTCGACAGTGAGTTGAAGCTTATTGATAGCTGGCGAGTACCAACTCCAACAAAAGACTACCATGAATTTCTTAATGCGGTGGTTAGCTTAATTAACGAAGCTGACCAACGTTGTGGTCAACAAGGCACTATTGGTATTGGCATGCCGGGCATTTTAGATAAAAATGCTCGGGTGAAATCGGCAAACGTAGGGTGTGCTACCGGCAAACCTTTAGTGGCTGATTTAGAAAAATTGTTAGGTCGCAGTGTTGCTGTGGCTAATGATTGTCGCTTATTTGCTTTATCGGAAAGCTGTGGCGGCGCAGGTGATAAATTACCAAGAATTTACGGCGCTATTATTGGTACGGGTGCTGGAGGCGGTTTATGCATCGACGGTCACTTGTACGAAAGTGAAAACAATATTGCTGGCGAATATGGTCATTTACCCGTTTCCGGTTATTTATTACAAAAATATAATTTACCAGCACGCCCGTGTGGCTGTGGTTTAGTTGGCTGTAGTGAAACGTATATTGCCGGCCCAGGTTTAGGTTGGTTATATAATCATTTTGGCAGCGGCACAGAAAGTACTACTAAATTTGTTAGTGACTTACGTGATAAAGACCCAATCGCCATTAAAACCTTTGACTGTTATATCGAATTTTTAGGCTCGGCGTTTAGCACCTTAGTTTTATCGTACGACCCAGATATGATTGTTGTTGGCGGTGGTTTATCAAAAATTGATGAAATTATTGAAGCCTTACCACAAGCAATTAATAAGCATTTATTTGAAGGGGTTGAATCACCTTTGATCTCGCGAGCAATATTCGGTGACTCGAGCGGCGTTCGCGGTGCGGCGATTTTAGGAAATCAACATGCAAACAGCTAGTTATTACTTACATGCAACGCAAACTTTTGCTGAAAACGGCATAGTGAATGAGCAATTTGTTTTAATTGAAAATGGCAAAGTTGCAGCGATAACTGAGCAAGCGCAAGCTGATATTCCAGTGATTGAATTAAGCGATTTACGTTTGCTACCGGGTTTTCTTGATTTGCATATTCACGGCCGTGAAGGTTGCGATATTATGGACGCTAAGCGTGAGTCGATTGAGCACATATCAGCGTCACTTGCTAAGCACGGTGTTGTTGGCTTCTTAGGAACAACAGTAACCTCTACTTGGGATAATACCTTGGCAGCTTTTGCTGCCGTTGGTGAAGCTTATATAAACCAACCAAAAGGCGCACAAGTTTTAGGTGCTTATAACGAGGGTTTGTTTTTCACTGAAGACCATAAAGGTGCCCATGATGAAAAGTACTTTTTACCGTTAACTTTGAAGAATATTGACGCAATTATTGAAGCTTCAAACGGCTCATTAAAAGTAATGGCGTTAGCCCCAGAGTTGCCAAATTCTGATGAGATTATTCGTTATCTTGTTTCCAAAGGCGTTAAGCCAATGTTGGGCCATACAAATGCTGACTATCAACAAACTTGCGATGCCTTGCACGCAGGAGCCTGTGGTGGTGTTCATGTATTTAATGGCATGAAAGGTATTCACCATAGAGACCCAGGCACCGCTGGCGCAGTATTACTTGATAAAGACGCATATGTGGAAGTGATAGCTGATGGCATTCATTTACATCCAGCGATATTAGATTTGATCTATCGTTTAAAAGGCGAGAGTAAGATGGGCTTGATCAGTGACTGTATTGTTGCTGGTGGTTTATCAGACGGCACCTATAAGTTAGGTATGCTCGATGTGCATGTTAATGAAGGTGTTGCTCGAACTGACAGTGGTTCATTAGCGGGCAGTACTTTAACGTTAGAAAGAGCGATTAAAAACTTAATTAAATTGGCTGATATTCCTGAGCTACAAGCCGTGCATATGGCGAGTTTAGTACCTGCGTGTTTTCTAGGTGTTGACGATAGTTTGGGCAGTATTGCTGTTGGTAAACGTGCTTGTTTAACGGTGGTTGATGATAATTATCAAGTACAAGCAACGTTAATTGATGGCCAGCTGGTTTTTGCTAATGATGAGTTAAAGCAAAAATTTAATGCACAATTAAATTAGTTAACTGGCTAATAATATATAAATTTAACCCTGTTTTTATTTTGGCAATATTAACTGGGTTAAATATTTTTACTGAACATTTAGGTTATAGGAAGTCGTAATTCAAACGCAGTTTTTTATACCGTGATGAAAATCTAGGCTATATTTATGTTTAGGGAGCAAGGAGAAAGGAATAATTAATCTTCAGTTTCGCTAAGGTGTAAGCATGAATAAAGTCATTATGAATTTGTTATTACTAAGTTGCTGCTTAATCGTTACCCCTTGTTTAGCCTTAGAAAAAATCATTATCTCTGCCAATACTACTACGATAAAGAATTACCATCGCTTGCTTGACGGTAAGCCCTGTGAACAAATTGATAATTTTAATAACCCTCAAGCTTCTTATCGCGCAGTATTAGAATTAGTTTTCCTTTGTCAGGCATTTAATTTCGCTGATCCTAGCCTTAAACTTGAAATTATCCCCGCGCCAAATTACAAGCGTGCTGTTTCAATAGCGCGAAAAGGCGTTGCTCATATTCCCAGTGAAACAGTTTGGCAAAATGAAATTGATAATAATGAATTTTTAGTTTCTTCTGCGATTATTCAAGCTGGAGAAATGGTTCAAGGTATTTATACTTCTCCAGAAAATATTGCCTTGTTAACGATAAATGACGAACAGCAATTACATAATTTTAGTGTTGTGAGCCAAAGACATTGGCAAAATGATTGGAAAACGCTGCGAGCATTACAGTTCAAAAAATTATTCTCTACTACTCAAATATCCAGCATGTTTAAAATGGTTGGTTATCAGCGCGCCGATTTTTTACTGTGGACTTTTTCATCTTTAGAAGATTTAAGCCAAACGCAACATAATATAACGCTGGTGCCAGTACCTAACTTAAAAGTAACCATGCCTGATTCACGGCATTTTGTTGTTGCAAAAAACGCCAATGAAGCAGAGTTTGTTCATCAAACTCTGCAGCAAGGGATTGCAAGGTTAAGAGAGGAGCGCATTATTAGCTTAGCCTTTGGTCAATCTGGTTTTTTTAATCCTCAGGTTAAGCACTGGCAAGAAGTCGCCAGCCCTTAATTTATTTCATTTTTATTAGCTTTTATTAATGACTGTAACTCGGCAAAGTCTATTTCTAGCTTTAAGTAATTGAACAATAAATCAATTTAATCCTCACAGAAACCTCATTCCTTACATTTTCTTTCAATAATTGCACCCTCCGACATATTTCGTAAGTGATCATGCCTTAAATATAGTTCGTGAAAGTTTGTGAAGCCTTTAATGTTTTGCTATGGTGTTTATGGATACTGCTCATTTTTTGAGTGTATTTCTAAATAAGACCATGGATTGCATTGAATGGCTAGGAATAACACTGTGGGGATTAAGTTGCCACACAATCGGCTGAATAGTCAGCAGCCGCCTTATTAATAATAATTTTAATTGAAGGGAAAAAAATGAATATACAAATGAAAAAACTAAGTTTAGCTATGGGGCTTTTATTGCCACTATCAGGTCTTGCGCAAGCGAATATGATCATTAATGGCGGCTTTGAAGATGGCGATACCGGTAGCTTTAGTAATGTTACTATTCCTGGCTGGACTATGGTTGGCACTAACGGTTGGCATCATGGCCGTTCAGGTGAAACACTTGATGATAAAGCCGTAAAATTAAAAGATAATAAAACTGACATTTATCAAGACGTGCCGGTAATTGCTGGTAAGCAATATAATGTAAGTGCTCAGCTAACTTCATTTACTCGCCAAGCATTAATTGATCGCGAAGCGATTGTTGATGTTGAATGGTTTTCAGGCTCAAGCTCTTTAGGTTCTGATCGTGTGGGTAGTTATGTTGCCGGTGTTGATGCCTATGACCAATGGAAGCCAGTTGCAAAAACCTTAACGGCTCCAGCCAATGCGACTACAGCACGTATTATATTTTATGTTGATAATATCGGTAGTGGTGCAACCAAACATGCGCATATCGACAATGTTACTATGGCTGAAGTTGATAGCGGTGGTGGCAATGGTAATGGCGGCAGTGGTGAAGGGCCGATTACTACGGGGTATTTCGAAAACTTTGATGGTTTGGGCCAACCGCAAACTATGCATGGCACATGGCGTTATTTTGACGACATGTTACCTATATACGGCTGGAATGAAATAGCCCCGGGTGATGGTTTTGCTTATTTAACTATTGATGCTAATACAAATAATGACCAAGACAGTAGTAGTCCATTCCAAGATATTCGCTTTAACGAAGTGGGTCCAGGTAATCGCATTGAAATGCGCGCTAAGAACTTAGCCATTTCAGGTGTTGGTGGATTTATTTTTACTTACCAAGAAGATGCAACAAGCTTTGATGAAATTGATATTGAAGTGGCTTATAACGACATAAAAACAACTGATACGAAAGGTCGATGGTCAGACGCACGCTTCAATTCTTGGGGTAATGCTAATCCTTACGGCCCTTATCTGCCAATAGAAAGTATTGGAACCCCAGTTGTAGATGAAAACGACAACAAAATTTCTGTTGAAGATGATCAGTTCCATACCTTTACTATTGAGTGGCAGCATTACGATGGCATTAAAGGTAATATCGACTTCTATATTGACGGTATTTATCAAGCAACCATTAATGATGTTGTCGGTGATTCTCTTAGTGAAGTTATTCTAGGCTATCGTCAAATGAGTTGGACTGGTGATTTGGATTGGTCGGGTACTCGTACCATGGTTATTGATTGGTTTCGAGTAAGCCCGGTAAATGATAATTCACCTTCTGCAACCATTGACCGTTATAACGTGACTAAAAATGAAGACTTAGTGGTTTCAGCGGCTCAAGGTGTATTAATCAATGACCAACAGCAAAATGGCTTAAATGCACAATTACTTTCTCAACCTGAGCACGGTGTTGTTATCTTTAATAGCGATGGTTCATTTACTTACCAACCAGATAATAATTACGTTGGCGAAGATACTTTTGTTTATAAGACTAATACTAACAAAGGTGAAAGTAATGCTGCTGTAGTTAAATTGACCGTATCAGGCACTAGTTCAGGTGGTGGTACTATAGAGAATGGTGGTTTTGAAGACGGTACAGCACCTTGGGCTTATTACTTAGCAAGCCGTGTAAGTAATAATGCTTATGAAGGTAGCCGAGCTGCTGAAATTACTGCTGGTGGTGATGTTATTAATATTGTTTCTGGTTTGAAACCTAATACCACGTATAAGGTTATTGCGAGAATTAAAACTACAGGTAAAGCTGGTTTATACGTAAGAAATTATGGTGGTGCTAAATTGAGTAATTCAACCACAAGTTCTTCATATACTAATAAATCATTAACTTTTACAACTGGCGCTACTGATACCAGTGTTGATGTATATGTATATGCAAGCTCGGGTTTAACCTTTGCTGATGCATTTACGATAGAAGAGTTATAATTTTAATTATATCAACTGAATATTCATCACCTGCTTTATTTAGGGTGATGAATAGCTAAATTACTTTTCAATAAAATAGACAGGTCAATGGATTGGCCTGCTTTTGCTAATAAAACCTACCCATCAGCAAATTACACCCCATCAGCTTAGTAATAACCACACTCCTTCAATTTATTAATGTTAGGGCTATTTCCTTTGATAAGCAGCAGAAATGCTTAATGCATTAAATGAATCACAAATTATGCATAACGCATTAAGTATACAAATTAGTATTAAGTAGAAAATCTTTATGTGATTTTATTTAATGGAATTAGTGATATGTAGTTAATAAGGAGAAAAAAAGTATCGAGCACCGCACAAGTGCTCGATAGTAAACTCAAACTAGCTCGAAATCGAACTAAAGAAGTTATAAGGGAGGTATAACATGAAGCAAATGATCTAAATGCCTGCTAAGCCTGGAACTAACTCGACATAGTAAACCGTTAAATCTTTAATCTTCATATTTACCTTAACTCTATCTTCACTAACTTTCAATAGTTACTTTCAAAAAACTTCAAATAAAATATTTAATTTTAAATTCAATTAAAGGAGTTGTTACAATTGGGCGTGTTATTACATGCTTTAGCAGCAAATTGTTAAAATCTTGTGTAGCTTAAATTTACCATGGGCTGCAATGCTAGGCTTGTTAATGGCTAGAACGAAAATCTAAAGAATGTTTGTTTGAAACATTGTGAAAGTGAAGATAGCTTGGTAGGATGACATTCTGGGCTCGTTATTGAATGAAGAATCATGCTAACAACTATAGAAAGAAGACACGCTATTGTTGACCAAACCAATGAGATAGGGAAGGTTGACGTTGCTGAACTTGCAGCGAAATTTTTAGTATCAACGGTAACTATCCGTAATGACTTAAATAGTTTAGACAAAAAAGGACTGGTTGTTCGTTCTCGCGGTGGCGCGGTAATGAACAGTAGAATTGCTAAAGAATTATCGGTTAAAGAGAAGCATTGTGAACACTATTCTGTAAAACAGCGCTTAGGTGCTATGGCAGCTAGTTTAATAAATGATGGCGATTCACTGATTCTCGATTCAGGTACCACCACTGAAGAAATTGCTAAACAACTACATAGTCATAGTGGTTTAGTAGTGATGACGAATGGTTTAAACATTGCGTCAGAATTATCAGCAAGTGAGAATACTGAAGTATTGATCACCGGCGGTACATTACGTAAGAAGTCGTTATCTTTTTACGGCCGTCAAGCGGAAGCAAGCTTGTCAAATTTACGTTTTGACAAGGTGTTTTTAGGTGTTGATGGCATTGATGAAAAAGCTGGTTTAACAACTCACTTTGAACCTGAAGCTAATTTGAACCGTTTAATGTGTGGTATTTCTAAAGAAGTGATTGCGGTAACTGATTCATCTAAATTTAACCGTAATGGCTTTCACATTATTAGCTCGTTAGATGGTATTGATACCTTATTAACCGACAGTCGTATTCCACAATCTTATAAAGATTATTTGGCTGAAAAGCGTATTAATCTGATTATTGTTCCACACCCTGACGATTAATCCCTGCTTTATCATCACTGAAAATTTCTAAATATCAATGTTAGAGCCCTATGAATATAGGGCTCTACCTATAATAACAACAAAAAAGTCATTCATTATGAAATCATACTTAAATTATGTAGTTTTTGCTGGTAGTTTTTTTTTAGCTGGCTGTAGTCAATTATCTCCTCAAGCTCAATCAGAGCCTGACGTTTCTATCGGTGTTATTGCTGATTGCCAATATGATGATCGTGAACCAAGAAAAGCACGCCAATATGCCTTATCTGATGGAAAATTACAGCAAGCTGTAGATAGCATTAATGGTCAGTCGGTCGATTGGACAGTTCATTTAGGTGATTTCATTGATAAAGATTACGCCAACTATCAAAAGCTGTTACCCATTTGGAATACTTTGGCGGCGCCAGGTCATCATGTATTAGGTAATCATGACTTTAGTGTTGAAGAACATTTAAAAGACAGTGTTCCTGATTTATTAGGCATGCCGGCACGTTATCATGACTTTTCACAAGGAAAATGGCGCTTTGTTATTATTGATGGTAATGATTTAAGTTTATATGCCTACCCTAAAAGCAGTGAGCTACATAAAGCTTCTGAACAAGCCTTTGCTAACTTCCAAAAAACCTTGCCTCAGCAGAAAGAACTACATACCTACAATGGCGCATTGGGCAGTAAGCAGCTAACGTGGTTAAAAGGCGTGCTTGAAGATTCTAAAGCACAAGGGCAGCAGGTAGTATTATTTTCACACTTCCCAATATTCCCTCAAAATGCGCATAACTTATGGAATGATCATCAAATTATTCAATTGTTAGAGCAATATTCAGGGGTTTTTGCTTGGTTTAATGGTCATAACCATACCGGTAATTACGGCTTTAAAAATGGTATTCATTATCTAACTTTTAAAGCTATGGTAAATAATAAAACCAATGCTTTTGGTATTGCTAACTTTTACCCTGATCGCATTGAAATTCTCGGTCAAGGTCGTCAAAAAAGTATGACTTTACCACAAGGTAAAGCCGCAACATTTGACAACTAACCTTTACATTTAGCTCTTCATTTAATGGATTTACCTTTATTTATGGTTATAAATTGAGGTAAATCTGCTTTCATTTCATTCTCTCCTTTGCGTATTACTTCTCTGTTCAGCCTTATTTTTGTAAAACTCACAGAGTGTAACTCGTTGTTATTGTGGTTATGTACAATAATTTTTTGGCGTTATCATTTTATGCAAAACCTACCGTGAAAGATTTTGAGCTTTCGAAGGCTTTCAATGGTGTTTTATCTGTGGCACAATGAATTAACATTTATTTGATCAGGTAGAATTATGGAAGCGATACTCCCAGCAACAACTAAGCGACAAAGTAGCTTAATGCCGATGTTTATTATAGGTTCTTTGTTTTTTGTCTTTGGCTTTGTCACATGGCTAAATGGCTCATTAATACCCTTCTTAAAAATAGCCTGTGAATTGAATCATATGGAAGCCTATATGGTGACCATGGCTTTTTATATTGCTTATACCGTGATGGCGTTGCCTATGGCTTATGTTTTAAAGCGTACCGGCTATAAAAATGGCATGATGTTAGGCTTGTTAGTAATGGCGGTAGGTTCTTTAATTTTTATTCCTGCGGCGAATGAACGTACCTATAGCATTTTCTTATTTGGTTTGTTTATGCTGGGTACCGGCTTAACTATTTTACAAACTGCTGCCAACCCTTATGTGGTTTTATGTGGACCAAAAGAAACAGCTGCAGTTCGCATTAGTATTATGGGCCTATTAAATAAAGGCGCAGGTGTTGTAGCTCCTATCATCTTTACTGCTTATATTTTATCGGACATGGGGCAGTTTGATGAAGCTAAATTGGCGTTACTTGCCGAAGCTGAACGTGCATTACAGCTTAATGAGCTAGCACAGCGATTAACTTCACCTTATATGATTATGGCTGCAACCTTAGTAGTTTTAGCTATATTCATTAAATTTTCACCATTACCGGCTATCAATACTGCAGCTGAAGAAGCGCAAACTGACGGTAAAGAAAACGCATCAATTTTAGCTTACCCACAGTTAATTTTAGGTGTGGTTGCATTGTTCTTATATGTTGGTGCTGAAGTTATTGCCGGCGATACTATTGGTTTATTCGGTCAAGAGTTAGGTGTAGAAAACTTTGGTGAATTAACCTCGTATACCATGGGCTTTATGGTACTTGCCTATATTATTGGCATGATCACTATTCCACGCTTTATTACCCAAGAAAAGGCCTTGTTAGTTTCGGCTATACTGGGTTTAGTATTAACTGCCTTAATTATGATCACCCCAACTGATAGCGCATCAATATGGCCGACGATCGTTTTTTGGCAAGAAACTAGTTACTTACCTGATGTGGTTTTATTTGTTGCAGTATTAGGTTTTGCTAATGCGCTAGTTTGGCCTGCTATTTGGCCAATGGCATTAAATGGCTTAGGTAAACACATTGAAACGGGCTCAGCACTATTAATTATGGGTATATCAGGTGGTGCATTATTACCATTTGCTTATGGTGCTTTAACAGAGGCAACGGGGAATTCACAAAGTTCATATCTAGTTATGTTCCCGTGTTACTTATTTATTGCCTTCTACGCATTGAAAGGTCACAAAATTCGTAATTGGTAAGATGCAATAGTTATTAGTGTGTGCTTAGCTTTAACTATATAGTTAAAGCTAGGTACATATTACTTACCACTATCTTTGGTTTTAAAGGAAAAAAAATGACATCAAGAGTTTCTCTGCCAACTTGGCAAGCATTACAAGCGCATGCTAAAGAGATGAAAAATCAGCACATGAATAACTTATTTGCTGAAGATGCCGAACGATTTGATAAATTCTCTGTGCAATTACCGGCAATGCTACTCGATTATTCAAAGAATCTAGTAACAGCCGACACCATGAGTAAGTTAGTTGCACTAGCAAAAGAGTGCGACGTAGAAAGCTGGCGTAGTAAAATGTTTGAAGGCGAACGTATTAATCGTACCGAAGATCGTGCGGTATTACATACGGCGCTGCGTAATCGTAAAAAAGCACCAATATTTTTAGAAGGTGAAAATGTTACTGACTGCGTAGAAGCGGCATTAAGTAAAATGAAAGCTTTTACCGAGCAAGTTCGCCAAGGTAAGTGGAAAGGCTATTCAGGTAAACGCATTACCGATATTGTTAATATTGGTGTAGGTGGTTCAAATTTAGGCCCACAAACGGTTACTGAAGCGTTAAAACCGTATAGCGACGACAGCATTAACGTGCATTATGTTTCTAATGTTGATGGTACGCAAATTGCCAATGTTTTACGTCCGCTAAATCCAGAAAAAGTTTTATTTATTGTTTCCAGTAAAACCTTTACCACTGCCGAAACCATGACGAATGCCAAAACTGCGGTTAAGTGGTTAACGTCATCATCATTTGATCAAAAATCAGTGGCTAAGCATTTTGTCGCCGTTACAGCTAACAAAGAAAATGCCATGGAATTTGGTATTGACGAAGAAAATATTTTTGATATGTGGGACTGGGTTGGCGGCCGATTCTCATTATGGTCAGCCATAGGTTTGCCGATTGCCTTAGATCTAGGTTTTGAAAAATTCATCGAATTACTCGAAGGTGCTCATGAAGTTGATCAGCACTTTTGCGAAACAGAATTAGAAAATAACGCCCCAGTTATTTTGGCATTATTAAGCTTATGGAACTGTACTTTCTTGGGTTCTCAGTCGCAGGCTATTTTACCTTATGATCAATCGTTGCATATGTTATCAGCTTATTTACAGCAAGCTGAAATGGAAAGTAATGGTAAATCTGTAAGCTGGGACGGTGAAGAAATTGACTACCCAACAGTACCTTCTATTTGGGGGGAACTGGGTATTAATGGTCAGCATGCTTTTTATCAATATTTGCATCAAAGTAATAACGTGGTTCCTGCCGACTTTATTGGCTCTGTTGAAAGCGTTACACCAGTACAAGGGCATCATGAAACCTTAATGGCGAACTTCTTTGCACAAACCCAAGCATTAATGTCAGGTGTTAACGAAGAGCAAGTACGTGTTGATCTGAAAGTAAAAGGCCGTAGCCAAGGCTACATCGACAAAGTTGCTCCGCATAAAGTACATAAAGGTAATCGTCCAACCAATACTATTTTGATGACTCGTATTTCGCCAAAATCAATTGGCAGCTTAATTGCCTTATACGAGCATAAAATATTTGTTCAAGGGATTATTTTGCAAATATGTTCATTTGACCAATGGGGTGTTGAACTTGGCAAGGGCTTAGCCAATGAAATTCAAGCCGAATTAGAGTCTGAAGAAAGTATTCGTGCACATGATAGCTCAACCACAGGTTTAATGAATTTTTATAAAGCTTCTCGCGCAAATCGCTAATCACTTTTTGTTATAAAAATTGAGCAAGTAAAACGCTTATTTCACTGATAGTGGGCTAAGCGTTTTTTATTGCTCTTTTTGCAAAAAGTAGTCAGGCGTTATTGAGTTAATTTCTGTGTTTTTTATCACATTAATAATGCGCTAAAATGGTGCGTAATAGCGCTAGCCATTGCTACCTCTTGCTTATGTTTTTTTGTTATTTCTATAGGTCATATTTCTGTAAAAATAATTTAACAATTGTCTGGTAATGGAGCCAAATTCTGGTAATCTTTAGCTCGCAATTATTAAGAAGAACAAAAAACGACCAACTTGATAATTGCATAGATAATATAATTATCCACAAAAATAAAAATAAGAAGATTGTGTATTAAAAGGACTTTTATCTTACCCTTTACAATATAAATCAGTAACTTAAATCACCTTTGCTATTTTGATTTTAAAATCATTATGGTTTTTACCTGTGCTTGTCAACATACTTATCCACAGAAGAGACGTGAAATAATTTGCATTTAGATCTTAGAAAGTAGAGACATTGTCTTGAATGTGGCATGCTTAGCCACACTTTACTCTCAGCTATATAATCACCATGACAACTTCTGCTTTATCGCCACTAATTTTAGTCGATGGCTCTTCATATTTATTCCGCGCATATCATGTACCTTATTTACAAGCATTGTCGACCGCTTCAGGTCAACCTACGGGGGCAATTACCGGTGTATTAAATATGTTCAGAAGTCTAAAAAAAGATTACCCAAACGGTAATGTTATTGCGATTTTTGATGCCAAAGGCAAAACCTTTCGTAACGATTTATACCCTGAATATAAAGCCAATCGTCCGCCAATGCCTGACGATTTACGTAGCCAAATTGCCCCGATTCATCAAATCATTGAAGCTATGGGTATCCCCTTATTAGTTATTGACGGTGTTGAGGCCGATGATGTTATTGGTACCTTGGCTCAACAAGCCAGCGAAAGCGGCATAGAAACTGTGATTTCTACCGGCGATAAAGATATGGCTCAGCTGGTGAATAAACATGTACGCTTAATTAATACCATGACCAATGTTGAATTAGACGAAGCTGGTGTGGTGGAAAAATTTGGTGTACGCGCGGATCAAATTATCGATTATTTAGCCTTAATGGGCGATAAGGTCGATAATATTCCAGGCGTAGAAAAATGTGGCCCTAAAACTGCAGTTAAGTGGCTCTTGGAGCATGGCTCATTAACTGAAGTAATCGCCAATGCAGACAAAGTAAAAGGTAAAATTGGAGAAAACCTTCGTTCAGCGCTTGAACAACTACCGCTTTCTTATGAACTGGCCACCATTAAATTAGACGTAGAACTTGAGCAACATGCCAGTGATTTACAGCCAAAAGCTGCTGATATTGAAAAGCTAAAAGAACTCTATGAAACTTATGAATTAAAAAGATTATTAGCTGATTTAAATGGCGGCGATAAAGCGAATAAAGCACCAGCAGCTAATATTGAAAGTAGTGATGAAGAAGCCGTTATTGCCAACGATATTACCAGTGAATATCAAACCATATTAGATAAAGCGACTTTTGAGCAATGGCTTGAAAAGCTAAAAACGGCACCGTACTTTGCATTTGATACTGAAACCACCAGCCTTGATTATAAAAAAGCTGAATTAGTTGGCCTTTCTTTTTGTACTGAAGAAGGTAAAGCCGCTTATGTGCCTGTTGCTCATGATTACGCGGGTGCGCCAGAACAATTAGACCGTGATTGGGTACTTAGCCAGTTAAAACCATTACTCGAGAGCGAAGAACATCATAAAGTAGGCCAAAACCTTAAATACGATGCTAATGTACTAGCTAACTACAGTATTGAATTAAAGGGCATTAGCTTTGACACCATGTTGGAGTCTTATTGTTTAAATAGTGTCGCCACCCGTCATAATATGGATGCCTTAGCGGATAAATACTTAGCTTATAAAACGGTGCACTTTGAAGATATTGCTGGTAAAGGGGCCAAGCAGCTTACTTTTAACCAAATTGATTTGGAAAAAGCAGGCCACTATGCCGCTGAAGATGCTGATATTACTTTTAGATTACATCAGGCTATTTTTCCAAAACTAAGAAAGTTGTCAGGTCAACTGTCTGTATTTAATGACATTGAAATGCCCTTATTAGCCGTGCTTACTCGCATGGAACAACATGGGGTATTAATCGATTGTGATTTACTTGATCAGCAAAGTCATACTATTGGCGCGCGATTAGATGAATTAGAAATTGAAGCCCATAATCTCGCCGGACAAAGTTTTAACTTAGGCTCGCCAAAACAGCTGCAAAAAATATTATTTGAAGAGCTAAAAATTCCGGTCATCAAAAAAACGCCAAAAGGTGCACCTTCAACCGCAGAAGAAGTATTGCAAGAGCTGGCGCTTGATTACCCACTACCAAAAGTCATTTTAGAAAATAGGGGCTTAAGTAAACTTAAATCAACTTATACCGACAAGTTGCCGCTAATGGTGCATGGCGATACTGGCCGTGTGCATACCTCTTATCACCAAGCGATAACAGCAACGGGGCGTTTATCGTCAACTGAGCCAAACTTACAGAACATTCCTATTCGTAGCGAAGAAGGCCGAAAAATACGTCAGGCTTTTATTGCGCCAAAAGATCATAAAATTGTCGCTATTGATTACTCTCAAATAGAGCTGCGAATTATGGCACACTTATCTGATGATGTTGGTTTAGTTACCGCGTTTTCTGAAGATCGCGATATTCATCAAGCGACAGCAGCAGAAATATTTTCCGTGCCACTAGCTGAGGTTACTACCGATCAACGCCGTAGTGCTAAAGCGATTAACTTTGGTTTAATTTATGGCATGTCGGCCTTTGGTCTGTCTAAGCAACTCGGTATTGGCCGAGCGCAAGCACAAGAGTATATGAACAAATATTTTGAACGTTACCCTGGTGTTCTAACCTATATGGAAGAAACGCGCGAACAAGCGACAGAGCAAGGCTATGTTGAAACGTTATATGGTCGCCGCTTGTATTTACCTGAAATAAAATCTAAAAATGGGATGCGTAAAAAAGCAGCGGAACGTGCGGCAATTAATGCGCCAATGCAAGGCACGGCCGCTGATATTATTAAGAAAGCGATGTTAGCGGTTGATGAATGGATTGAACAACAAAATGATCCTCGTATCAAAATGACTATGCAGGTTCACGATGAACTTATCTTTGAAATTCATCAAGATATAGTAGAAGCAACTACTGCCAAGCTAGTCGAGATAATGAATAATGCCGTTACCTTAAAAGTGCCATTAATTGCCGAAGCTGGTATTGGTGATAACTGGCAACAAGCACATTAGCCGTATAACGCCACTTATTAGCTGACCATTTTGAACAATGGCTGAAAGTAAATTACTAAAACATCTTTCGTATACTAAGTAAGCGTTACGCTTGATAATTTAAAGGCTCCTCTTGGAGCCTTTTTTTTGATTTTTCGAACTGATGTAATAAAAATACAATTTATTTGTAATTTAATTACGGAATTAGCTTTACATTCTTAGAGTTCATACTCTATAATGCACTTGTTCCTAACGCGAACACTTGTTGTAATAATTTGTATATTCTAGCTCTCCTCATAGCTAATAAGCCGATAATTTAATTGTCGGTTTTTTTTTGCCTAAAATTTACTCTTCTTGCATTTTTTGTTTTTATGTAATTTATCAACAGTTTTTGTATGGTTATACCGATATGCTAATTTTGTGATCAATAATTAGCATTTATAAAAATAGTGGATAAGGTGTATAGGGAATAAAGGCAGTACTAGCAAGTGGAACAATGCATGATGGTATAAACCAACACGCTTATAAGAACAGTACGTGTTGGTTTAAGTTATTTTTACTTAAAGAAAATGTATTAACGTTTTACCGCAACTTTCTCTTTAACAACTACTTTAGCTTCAATTCTTCGATTTTCAGCATGAGCTGCAGCGTTGTTATCTGTATTGATTAATTGCTCTTCACCTAAACCTTGCGCGGTTAAACGATCGCTAGCAATATCAAACTTGTTAATTAAAATTTCTACAATTGCATCAGCACGTTGTTGTGATAATTTTTTATTGTAAGCCGCACTACCTTGAGCGGAAGTATGGCCTTTAATAATTAAATCAGTATGCGGATATTGTTTTAAGAAATCAGCTGCTACTTTAATATCATCATAATACTGAGCATCGACCACTGCTTTGTTATTGCCGAAATTCACTTGTAGTTGCATTTCTTTGCTTTCTTCAGTGAAAACAGTACAGCCTTGAGCGTCAACCTTGTCAGAACTTGGCGTACTAGTGCAATTATCTTGGCTATCAATTACGCCATCGTTATCACTATCTTTTGGTGCGGCTACCACAGCTACAGCAGTCGCTTTAGCTGCAATTGGTTGCTGAACTGGTGCTGCTTTATTAATAATCTTTGGCGCTTTGTTGCCAGTATCACCAAAGAAATAAACAAAACCAATTTGCGTGGTAAAGTCTTTATGATGGTCGTCTAATTGATAATGGGTTTTGCCTTCAAGGTAAAGCGCAGACTTTTCATTTAAGTAATAGCGGTAACCTAAACCTAAGTCGGTAGATAATTTAGTATCTTCTAACTTAAGGCGGTTCATACCGGCTAAAACATAAAAGTTTTGCGCTGTTGGAAAATAAAGTAAGTCTAAGGCTGTGCTTGAACCTGACGGGCCGCTATACATTTTCTCATCGGCAACTAAATTCACATGAGAATAAGCTAAACGAAATTCAGTATTTTCTGAAAAGCGGTAACCTAACTCTGCACCCACGCCCGAAGCATGGTCTAAATCAGAAAGTGGATTGTCGGTTAATAAACGGTCACTGTCGGTTTTAATATATAAACCGTGTAAGCCACCATAGGTGTTGCCCACTAATGAAGAAGCTGCAGGTTGTTCACCAGCAAAAGATTGGAGTGATAGTGATAATAACGAAGTAGTTATCGCCATGGATAATGCATTGAGAGTACGCATAATATTTCCCTGTAAATTGTAGTATTTGAATATGTTTTTCTTATAAAGTTACGTCTGATAGCAATTAAATTATTGTTATGATTAAGGTAGAAGAAAAACTTAAAATATGCGAATAACAATATTTTTATATTTCCTTATCAATCATTAACTTAAGGTGTATATTGGATTAGTGCAGCTTAAGCAATAACTAAGCCTTTTTACAAGTTGTTGAATATTATAATGTTAATGAAGCTGGAATAACTGGCGACTAAAAATTGTAAAAATAATTGACAGTAACAAGGCTTAAATAATTAGCAGAGTGTGTGATGGCTTATTACAGTAAATGTGGTATTCGCTGAGCTGGAAACTCAATTAAGGAAAATAATGCAGCTACATTTTACATATTTAAAACGTTTCATATTAGCTTTTATAGGCACTTTATTATTAAGTGCATGTGATGATTCAACCCCAAGAATTATAGCTTCTGAGCAAGACTATTGCAGCGAGGTTGACTTTGAGCAACCGGCTAAACTCTCTAGTTATTTATCAAACTATGCTAACCAAATGAAAACTAAAACAGGTGTTTATGTTTTAGAGCAAGGGGCTGAAGCGATGATCTCCAGAGCTTGGCTAACTCAACATGCAGAGCAAACTATCGATGTACAATATTTTATTTTTTCAGCGGATAATATTGGCCTAATTGCTGTCGATTATTTAGTTAGAGCGGCTGAGCGCGGCGTAAAAGTACGTGTATTGGTTGACGATATAATGATAGAGGCACAGGGCGATGAATTACTGATGCTGGCGAGTCATGAAAATATCGATATTAAAATTTATAACCCTTTGGCAAATGTCGGCAAAAATATTATTGAAAAGCTATATCACCTATCAACAAAATTCCATCAATTTAACCAACGTATGCATAATAAAACTTTCACCGTTGATGGCAAAGTAACTATCACAGGGGGGAGAAATGTTGCTGATGAGTACTTTGGCTACGACCATGAATATAACTTTAGAGATCGAGATGTGCTACTCCTCGGTGGTGCAGCGGTTAATATACAGCAATCTTTTGAACAGTTTTGGCAGCACGATTTAAGTACACCTGTTCAGCAGTTAATGAAAACCAAGCAAGCGTTTGAATCTAATCCTAATTTTAATACTTTGCATCAATATGCTTGTGATCCAAGCAACTTTTTACCTGAAATTAGAACGAAAATTAATAACCTTGCTTTTGATTTTAAAGCAATTGAATTAAGAGGCGAGCTGCATTGGTTAGATAATGTTGAATACATATCTGATCAACCAGGCAAGAATGATGGCAAAACCTTCCTTGGTGGTAGTGGGGAATCTACTGAGGCGTTGATAGCCTTACTAGGGCAAGCAAAGCATTCGGTTACCATTCAAACTCCGTATCTGATAACTACTGAACGAGGGAAAAAACTATTTAGGCAACTTACTGATAAAGGTATTGAAGTTAAAATTTTAACGAATAGCTTAGCCTCGAATGATAATTTAGAAGCCTTTAGTGGTTATCAACGAGACAGAACGGCATTGCTAAATACTGGCGTACAATTATTTGAATTTAAACCTGACGCGAAAATTAGACAAAAGGTCATGTCGGCGGAATTACACAAAACCTTAACGCAAACACCTATTTTTGGTTTACATGCAAAAAGTATGGTTATAGACGACGATATAACAGTGATCGGTACCTTTAATCTTGACCCACGTAGCGCTAATTTAAACACTGAAAGCATTGTTATATTACCTTCTGTTAAAATTGCCGAAAAAGTAAAGCAAGGCATGTTAGTTGAAATGCAGCCGGAAAATGCTTGGCAAGTTACTCATCAATTTAACCCCGATCATAGCGTTGATAAAACTAAACAGTTAAAGGTTAAGCTCAGACGAATTGTGCCTAAAAATATTTTATAAAGACTGATAAACCGAACAGATGAAAATTAATTATATTTATTTAACCCCTTTTTCAACGGCGAAGCGTTTTATTGTTAAGTAAGCATTCTAAATTGATGTTTACGGTGTGATCACACCTCTTAATTTAAGAAAACCAATTCATAATTTATTGGTAAATTAGTGAGGACACAAGATGAAAAAAACGTTAACTATATTAGCTTTGTCAGCTACGACAACTTTTGCTCTGTTTGCCTTAATGGCAGCTTTAGTGAGTAATGACCAAGTGGCTCCACCTGTAGTAAAACCGCCGGTAATTGTTGATGTTATGCAGCGTCAAGAAGAAACCATAATAGAAGATATTGTCAGGTTAAAACCGGTGCCACCAGTTCCAGAGCAACCACAAATAAGAGAGATTGAAACAGCTGACCCTGTTGTACCAACAATCGGCGTTTATAATCCCCCTACCTTAGGGGTTAAAAGTAGCAATGATGGTTTTGATACATTAATTAAAAAACAAGACCAAGAAGCACGACCAATAGTTAGAATTAACCCTAAATACCCGGTAGATGCTGCTCGAAAAGGCCTTGAAGGTTGGGTTATATTAGCCTTTGATATTAATGCGATAGGTGAAGTGATTAATATAAATGTACTTGATTCTGAGCCGAAGCGAATTTTTGACAAAGCGGCCAAACGAGCACTTAGTAAATGGAAGTATCAAGCTAAGTCTGTGGCGGGGAAAGCAATAATACAAACTGACTTTACTGTACAGCTTGATTTTAAAATGGACCAATCTAGTTAGACCAATTTGAATGATTAATTAACTTGGTATTAGGATAATAATTTGAAGCTACCGTCAATGATCAAGGGTTGGTTGAACCCCAATATCAACCCAGAACAGTTGCTGGCAAGCTATCGCTCTACTGGTGAAAGACAATACTTAACTCAGCTAGTAGAGCAATTTAATCAGGCGATTTTTCATTATTTATTAAGCCAATCTGACAATCAAACTGCAGAAGATGTTCTGCAATCAACTTGGCTAAAAGTGATCAATAACAATAGCCAGGAAAATTCAATACCTCAGGTAAAAAGTTGGTTATTCACCATAGCGCGTAATACCTTAATTGATGAATTGCGACGACAAAAACGCTGGCAGTACCATGAGCTTGAACTTGAGTCAGGTCAGCTGGCGAGCCAAAGCTTGGAAAAAACCATCGCAGAAAAAGATGCTTTAACCTGTTTTAATGACATTATTAATCAGTTACCGTTTCATCAACGAGAAGCGTTTATTTTCCAACAAGAAGGTTTTTCTATTGCCGAAATTTGCCAATTAACCGATGAAAATTTTGAGACGGTTAAAAGCCGTTTACGTTATGCCAGAAGTACGCTTAAAACACAATTAGGAACAAAGTTATGACCGGCAAAAATTTTGATAAAGACCTTCAACAGCTTTATCAGCAGAGAAAGTCACAAGTGCTTGCTCCTGAGGTTACTGCGCTGAACATGCAAAAAACTCAGCGCAGACATCATACTTGGTCGGGGAAATTAGCGATATTAATGATGGGCGGAGCGGCGTCATTTGGTATTTTAGCTATTGTCAGTCATTTAGCTAAAGCGCCACAAGTAAATAAAGTTGTCGATAATACTAATCATCAAGTCAGCCTAAATAAGGTTGTTCCAGAAAAAGAGCTTGAGAATGCTATTGTGGTAAAGCCGGTATTACCAGCTAAGCCTGCTATACCTCCTGTGCCTGACAATAGCCAAAGCTTACCTGTCGCTGCGGTAAAACCACAGGCTAGAACAGCTGACTTTACTTTACCGATAAATATTGCTCAAGTGGTCCAGTTACCTGATATAGCAAAGCCTGAAGCTGAAATAATTCCTCATTATAAAGTGATGCCTAAATATCCGGCCAGTGCAATAAAAGCTAAGCAATCAGGAGCGGTAAAACTAAGCTATAAAATTAATGATAATGGCCAAGTTTATGATATCAACATTGTTGATGAAAAAAGGAATAGGGCGCTGACAAGAGCGGCTAAACAGGCTTTAACGCAGTGGCAATATGCACCAGAACAAGCAAGTAAGAACAGCGTTGAAGTTATTTTTGAGTTTAAACTACCAAAAAGTTAATGGGATAGAATCAAACTGTATTATTGATTAAGTTTTGGTTGTTACCTTTGCGTGAAATAAAGCGGTTTATTCATATCTCGTGCGGTTAAACTACCGCCAATTTGTGCCAGTTGAGCATTAATATTTTTAGCTAATTGAGCAGCAAGGTGCTGATATTTTTTATTAAGCAATGGGTAATAACTTTCACTGTATACGTTACCAACAAATTGAATTTCTTTATTAGTATCTAACGCCTGTATATAAAAAAGTGCTTGGCCGTCAAAATCTGAAAAATACTTTATACGCTTGGCCAGCAGCATTTTAATACCTTGTTCCGTTGAGTTTACCTCATAAATATTTTTGGCCTGCAAGCTTTGAAAATATTGATGTAATACCGTTGAACCTCTGGTTATGCCTAGTAAGGTATTGTCTTTTTTCAGGTCTTGTTTAAATGCTGTTAAAGTTTGCTTAGTATTGATGGACCAAACACCAACGTTTGCAGTAAAAATAGCGGCATCCACAAAAATGAGTTTATTATCAGAAAGTGATTTTTCTAGCACCTTAGGTCGGCCACACTCACCATCACTAAACTGACTTTGTGCTGAAAGTACTGCTCGGCTTCTTGGCACTAGTAGCATTTCAAAGTCGTAGTTTAATTGTGCAAAAGCTTTGCTATAAATATCGGCTAATGTATTCCATAACACTTCGGATCCGTCTAAAGCGCAACTAAAGGTTATTTTATCTTTTGATTGTGCGGCACCCGATAACAGTAATAAAATTAAAAGACTGTAGAGCTTTTTAGACAAAACAAACTTCTCCTTAAGTTAATAGCTAGTGCAAAAATATTTAGAACAGCGCACTTTATTTTAGTTTTTATGGGGCTACTCTCATAATGTAGGCACATAAATAAGGCTGTTTAAGTAAATGATTTATCATCCAACAATGAAATGAGTTAATAAAATATGCATGTTATGCAATACCAGTTACTGGACAACAGTACCATTACTATACGTTTTAATAAACCATGGGATTATGAGCAAATACCTGAGTTAATAAAAATAATTATGGCAGCTACCGATAACGTACATGTTATCGAAAAAACCAGTGGAGCTGATCGACAATACCTACGTTTTGAATGGTGTAAGCATATATATTTATTGCACTTTGAGAGCTATAGCCAGTCAAGTTGGATTGAAGCTGAAAACGAGCTAGGGCGAGCGTTAATCAGCGAACTATATGCAAATATGAACTCGGTATAATTAATAAATTTTCAAAATTCTCACATTTTATTTTATCTGTTCTATACTTATTCGATCTTAACTTTAGTCAATGGAATATTTCTTTTGGGGTAGATGACAGTTGTTAACTGATAATTACGTGAAAAAGCAGGGTGCATGCTTTTAAAAATAAAATGAAACTGCACTATAAAATAATATTACTTCCTATCCTTGTAATGATAGGTATTTTTACCGTGAGTCTGGTTACTATTGAATACCAGCAGAGAAACTTGCTCCAAGAAAAGTTAGCCATTCAACTCAAAGACATGACCTCGTTTGCTTTAGCCGCTGTTGATTTAGTCAATTATAGTTTCGACGTTAACGACTCTGAACGCTCTTTAGATACGCTCGCAGATAAAATAGCTAAGGCGAGCTCTTACCGCATTAGTTATATTTACCTCGACGGTCAGTTATTAGGTGACTCTCAGCTCACCTTTACTGAATTAACACTAGCTGAAAATCATGCCGACCGTCCAGAAATTCAAGCTGCAATTGCTGATGGCTATGGTCAGGCGCAGCGTTATAGCACCACTATAAAACAAGGGATGTTTTATTTTGCTAAATATGACCGTAACACTGGGATAATTGCTCGCGTAGCTATGCCACTAAATAGCTACCAAACTTCTTTGCTGTATTTGCGTTGGAGCTTTTCGGTGATATTTATTATCACCCTTGCGGTTATGGTATTTTTTGGTGTCGTGGCAATTAATTTGATCCGCAGCGCAGTAAAAAAAGAACGCTTATATCATGAAAATATTATCGTTAATCGCACGCGTGAAAATACGTTAATACAAGCGATGGCAACAATGCTTAATGCCGCTCATAGTATGGACGACGCCTCACGTTTATTATTAAATATCTTACCTAAATTATTTCCTCAATTAAGTGGCTCTATCTATATAGCTAATAAAGATAACTTGTCGATAAAAGAGCTGACTTGCTGGGGGGAGCCAAGGTCTAATGATGTTAGCATGCTGGCAAGTACCTATTTACAAAAACAAATACAAAATGAAGAAGCAAACCAAACTACCAATCTGTATTTTCAACAATTGAATAATCGTGACACTAGTGCGTATTGGCTGAATCTATCAAGTGAAAAAAGGTTTTTTGGCTTACTGTATTTAGCTAATGCACAAGGTGATATTGACGATGAAACTAGAAGTATAGCGAACAATATTGCCGAACAAATTGCTTTTGCTTTATCCAATTTATGCATTAAAGATGCTTTACGTAATCAGGCTATTCGTGATCCATTAACTGACTTGTATAATCGACGTTTTATGATAGAAGCCTTTGAGCAAGCTTTAAACCGTGCCGACCGTCAACAAGCTAACTTGGCTATTTTGATGTTAGACCTAGATCACTTTAAAAGTTTTAATGATAAGTTTGGTCATGATGCAGGCGACTTAGTTTTAGTGAAGGTGGCAGAGTCTTTTAAAAATAATTTACGTTTGGAAGATATTGCTTGTCGATATGGCGGTGAAGAATTTTGCATTATTAGCCCTGACACTAGTTTAAAAGATGCCTATGTATTGGCTGACAAGTTACGGTTGTGTATCAATAATTTACAAATAGAACATCAAGGAAAAAATTTAGGGTGTATTACTACGTCGATAGGTATCGCTATTTACCCTAACCACGCTAATAGTGTTTCACAATTAATTAACATGGCAGATAAAGCCATGTATTTAGCCAAAGAAAGTGGTAGAAACTGCGTTGTAGTACATCAAAATATTTTGGTAAACCAAAACAAATAATACCGGTAAAATAACACCATCCTTATTTTAGGTTAGTATCCCTCGATGAATAAAATATTAATTAGCAGCTGCTTTTTAGGTGCACCGGTACGTTACAATGGTACCGTTAAAAAGCTAATACATCCGCTTATAGAGCTGTGGCAACAACAGGGCCGCTTATTGGCTATTTGTCCTGAAGTTGCTGGTGGCTTATCAACACCAAGAGCTGCGGCAGAAATACAGCCAAACAGTCAGTTAATAATAACGACAGAAGGTCATGATGTTAGTAATAGTTTTCATCAAGGTGCTAATATTGCTTTAACACTTTGTCAAAAACATAATATTCAGCTGGCGTTACTTAAAGAAAGTAGTCCATCTTGTGGCAGTTCATTAATATATGATGGTAGTTTTAGTAATGAAAAAATAAACGGGGCGGGGATCACCACTCAATTATTAAGAAAACATGGTATACAAGTATTTTCAGAGCTTAGTATTAGTGCTTTAGCTGATTGTTTAGATCAGTAAGCTAATGCCTGATTTGGATTAGTAGAGGAAAAGTTAAGTAACTTTCTCGCTTTTTTGATAATGGTATTGGCTTCTTCGGCAACTTTAAATTGCCCTACACCTACCGTTACTGTCATCTTGGGTAAGCGAATGCCTGATTTACTGCTAACAAAGCGTAATTTTTCAACACCTTGACTGATTTTTGTCGCAATTTCATTCGCAATAGTTGTTTCTAGATCAGGAAGTAAAATAATAAACTCATCGCCACCAGAACGAATAGATAAACCACTATCATCAACATAACTACCAACTTTATTTGCTATTTTTGATAACAGCACATCACTGATTAATGGCCCAAATCTTTGATTAAATTGAGAAAAGTGATCAATGTTAATAACAATGGCAGCGACGCTTTTATGGGGGTCGTCATTGAGCCAAGTATCTAAATGTTTAGACATGGCTTTGCGATTATAAAATTTAGTAAGAGGGTCGAGGTAAATTTCTTTGCGCGTTTCAGCTAACTCAGATTTTAATTGCGTGGTAAGTGTTTTTGAGGCTTGCAGTTGTTTATTTAAAATCGCTTGTTGTTGCTTGAGCTTTTTAGATGCTTTTCGCAAACTCAATATCGCAGTGGAAGAGCGCTTTTTATCGGCAGATTGTATATTGCCTATGTTGGCATCTAAGGTGTCGACAAAATTATCTAAAGTTTGAGACGAATGGCTATTGTTCAATTCTACCGCTGATAAAACACCTTCTACATCTGAAATGAGTTCATCTCTAAAACTAGACTGACCGAGAATGTATTGTTGGTAAAGCTCTTCAATAATAAAATTATCAAGTGCTTTTCCTGAAGCTATATGCTGGTCAATCGCTTTAGTTAATGGTGCATTTTTTTTGCGTGCATATTCATAACTAATCGTATAGTTAAATGGTGAGATCGGTAAATTCCAAAGTCGCAATTGCTTAACTGAAATAGCTAATATTTTTTCTGCGTCTTGAATAGAATCATGATACTTCATTGACTCGGCCTTTACCCTACAACTATTTTATTTATTATTATGCCAAAGTTATTCTCTAGTAAAATTTAGTAAACTGCCAGTAAAAATGTTGAAATAATGTAAATGGTATGTAAATAGTTATTTTTAATACTAGTTCTTTAGTGATAAAAAACAAAGTTTATGCGGTGTGATTTTATTATTAGATTGAAAAAATATTAAAGTTATTTATTTTGATGAAGCTGGGTATTTACAAGGGGAGGGAAGGCCGCAAAGCTAACAGTAGAAAACAGATAGCATCATGCTAAAAAAAGATAAGCCCCCACTATATCTAAATTTGGCAGTTCCGCTGTCTTAGGTTTCCCCTTAGACCGGTAACTTTGCGTCTCTAGCTTTCACTAGATTTGCCCTTGTCGAGCTTTAGCAGCTCAATTTCATTATAAGCTTTAGCATTCGCTTGTAAACAAAAAGTTTTATATTGGCTTAAGTTTATAGGCTTTTATAGCAAATTCAGTTAATATTTTTGCATTAAATTTTTAGTAATATTCATAGCTTAGGGGGAAATTAATGCAGGGTAAAATAATCATTATTTTATTAGCAACCTTGTTTTTTTATACTCCGTGGTCAGCTTCAGCGACCAAAATGCGTTCAAAAGACACTCCTGTTACAACCACAATTAAACAGATTGAACAGTATTATCTTATGGATAAAGAACATATTCCGTATGATGAAGTAATGCATTTGTCTGCCGATATATTAAAACAAAGGCAGTCATACCCCAGTAATATTATTGCCAAAACCTATGCCTTGCTTGCCGATGCTGCTACCAGTAAAGCCGATATGGCCAAAGCTTTTCAATTTGCTAGTGACGGCTTAAGCTTAGTGCATAACGATGTTGCGCTACAACTTAACTTTTTGCGAAAAATCTGTGAAGGTTATTATGTTAATGGCCAGTTTCATAAAACCCTTGAAATTAGCAACCAAGCGATTGAATTAGCTTCATCAAGCCCTGAATACATTAAACAGCAACTTGTGGCTTTAGGTTATCGAGCAATGGCTTATGCATTATTAGCCGAACACGAACTTGCCAATGCTGACTTGCTAAACGTTACAGAGCTTATTGAAGCAAATGACTTTAGTGAGCATATAGATATTTTAGGTATTTTAGCGATTGCTTATCATCATTTAGGTGACATTAAAACCGCGGTTAATATGCAAAATCAGCTGATTGAAATGAAGTTAGCTAAATCGAATTTTTATAACCTAGACCAAAATTATTTTAACCTAGCTCGAGGCTACGAAGCCTTGGGCCGATATGATGATGCTTATACTGCTTTTTGGGATGCGCAAAAAATCGCAGAAGAAAAGTCTGCCTTTATTCTACAAGGCTATATTCAGCTGGGTTTAGGTAAAATGTTGCTAGAGCAAGAACAATACCAGCAAGCTTATCAGCGACTTAATCAGGCAGAGTCGCTGTTTATTGGCCAAAACCAAAATAAACCACATTTAAGTACGTTGATTTATTTGGCTGATGCAGCCAAAGCAGTTAATCGCATTAAAGAAGCCGAACAGGTGTTATATAAAGCGGAAAAACTCGTTCAAAATATTGATATAACTAAAGCACAAATTATACTTTACCAGCAGCTGCATTTACTTTACAAACGCAACGGTGACTATGAAAAAGCATTAGCATTTTTAAGCCGTTATATTGACTCGTATCAGCATTTTTATCCGGCAAAGAACTTCGAAACAAGGTCGTTAGTTACTGAGCATGCCCCTGAAGATACCGGTAGAGCATTGGCTAGTCGATTAGTGGCTGAAGGACAATTGAAAAATGTCTTTGCAAGCAAATACGATTTTCAACGAAAAATTATCTTAATACTTTCCGTTCTATTATTGATTTTGGTCTTTGTGGTGATCAGTTTATGGTTAAATAAACGCTCGCTAAAACTTATCGGTCAATATAATGAAAGTGAGCGTCCAGCTGATTTTTTACATAATTCAAATCAAACTAAAAACCTTTATCAGTTAAATTATAAAAAAGCGCGAAAGTATAATTACCCAATAGCTATTGGCTATATTATGGTTGATAACTGGAAAGAACTTTCTTTTCAGGCCAATAAAAAAGTACGTGATGAGGTCTCACGCTCAATCGCTACCTTAATTAACCAGTCTATTGGTGAATTTGACTGTGTGGGTATGTTAAATGAAGGGCAATACTTACTACTGTGCCCGCATCAAACTAATGACGATATAAAACATAAACTAGAAAAGCTTTCTGCGGCGCTTGAAGTCAATTATTTTGCAAATTTAGGTGGTTTTGCGGTGAGTATAGGGTATGCTTTTGATACACCAAGTGTTCAAGATATTGACCCCTATATATTTTTATCAAGACTGAGTGAGCGCATAAGCTCAACATTTTCTCAGTAATAGGTTCTGCAGTTATGATTTTTGTTGCTTCTATCATCGGTATATTTGTTGCCATTAGTATTTACTTTTTCTTTCGTGCGGAAACGCTGCAGCGAGAAGTACTGTCGTCGAAGCGAGAAACTAAAATCACCCTTAAAGAAAACAAGGTGCTGGTTGATTCTATGGCGCTGCTAACTAATCGCTATGAAGAATTTGCCAAGAAGCGCTTAGTAGCTTTAAAAGAGTCAAAATCTGCCAATGAAGAGCAATTAGTTATTATTACGCCTTTGATTAATCATTATGCTTTGATCACCACCGAATGTTTAAAAGGTAAAAGTCAGTTAGTGAATATAGTGGCTAAGTGTTATCAAAGCGCTGACGGCAATAGTTATAAAGAATTCACTAGTTTTATTAATCGGCAAGATCAACGAATTCAACGTATGTGGTCGAGTAATCACTTAAAAGGCTATGTGGCTTTAGTAGAAGAGTTATTAGTTGAACAAGAAAAAATAGCTACTCAAAAGTAGCTATTTTTTTATTGGAATTAATCTGAAATATTTTAGTGTCTGATAATAATATCGGGTGAAGTATTTATTTCACCGTCATCACTAATAGTCGCAACATTATTGTCGCATAATAAAATTGCAGTGCTTTGTGATTGACTGTTACGAATGAAGGCAAGATCATAACCAAATTGAGTTAAGCTACTAGCGGCAAATTTTTGAGCAAGTGATAACTTGTCCCATAAAGCGGTTTGCTCAGGAGAATAGTGTCTTCTCTCTAGTAAGACTTCTCTCTCTTGTAATGCTTGCATTTCAGGTGTCCTCACGCTCTTATTATAATATTATTTTCCAACCCTACCGTTTTTATTCCCACAACTCAATCATATTTGTTGCTTTTTTGCTAGAAACACTGCTGGTTTTACCAGTTGAAAATTGGTTAATATAGCAACTAGCTGTTTTTTAAATTGAGATGAATATTATGAGCCAAGTATTAAGTGATCTATCAGCCCTGTTAAAATTAGAGGTTATTGAACAAGGACTTTATCGAGGTCAAAGCCAAGATCTAGGCTTTAGGGCTTTGTTTGGCGGGCAAGTAATGGGGCAGGCGGTATCGGCAGCACAAGAGACTATTGAGCCAGCTCGAAACGTGCATTCATTACATTCTTATTTTTTACGCCCTGGTGATGCTTCTCAGCCAGTGGTTTATGAAGTTGAAAATATTAGAGACGGTCGAAGTTTTAGTACGCGCCGGGTTAAAGCTATTCAAAACGGCAAAGCCATCTTTTATATGACCGCATCTTTTCAATTGCCAGAGGAAGGTTTTGAACATCAAGACACTATGCCAGTAGTGCCGCCGCCAGAGCAGTTAAGCTCATTTAGCGACTTTATTATTGAGCATCAAGAAAGTATTCCTTTAAATATTCGCGATAAATTCCTAGCAGAAAAGCCTATCGAAATTCGCCCAGTACAAGAATATAACTGGTTAAAACCAGAGAAAGCCGCGCCTAATAGTCAGTTTTGGATCAAAGCGAACGGTCAACTACCAAGTGACTTACGCATTCATACCTATATGCTCGCTTATACTTCAGACTTTCACTTTTTACCGACAGCATTATTTCCACACGGTATTAGTCATTGGCAGCCTGACCTGCAAATAGCTACCATAGATCATGCAATGTGGTTTCATCGTCCTTTTCGTTTTGATGACTGGCTACTTTATTGTATTGATAGCCCTACCGCTACTGGCGCCAGAGGTTTTGTTAAAGGGCAAATTTATAATCGCCAAGGCGAATTAGTTGCCTCTACGGCACAAGAAGGTGTGATCAGACAGCGCTAATCGTTAGAGTTTGTAGCTGTTTACTTTACTTATTAGCGATTACTTTTCTTCAGGTAAAGCTGGCAATGAACTTTCAGCAGACTGGTTAATGTTAGTGTTTGTCAGGCTGCTAGACTGTTTTTTTTTCAAATAATGAATATTTAATACATGGCTTAAACTGGCGCTAATTTCTGGAATGAGCGCTTGATGACTTTTATTGATGACATGATGAAATTTAGGCGTGGTCATATTTGAGGTGTGAAATTCGGCGCTTAATTGAGTTAATAATTCATCATCAACCGCATAAATAGCATACTGATAACGCTTTGATCTTAATAACTCTAAAATAGTATTAAGGTTCTCATTAAAAACAATATCTGCCTGTATGGTTTTAGGTAATGATAACGATATCCCTCGAGTGGTCAGAATACTGCTAAATTCATCAGAAAAAACCGCATTAGAGCATGGAATGCCGCTATTGCATATTAAGACCATTTTTAACTGCTTTACCGCAGGCTGAATTAAAATAATATTGGGATATTCAGTAACGCTTTCTTCAATGCGTAAGGTATCAGCATCTACTACGCCCTTGTTAAGTAAAACTAAACCGCGTTTTGCTGGTACGGGTATAAATTCAACGGTAAAGCCAAGTCTTTGATATGCACTTAGGATAAGTTGATTATAAGGTTCAATCGCAGGGTGGGAAACATGCGAAATAATCATTTTTTTCGGCATTTTTTCTACTGCTTTTGCCGGCGCAAGCATAAATAAAAATCCGCAGATATACAGACTTAGTCGCCAAGGGTTCATAAAGTTATTATTCATTGCCTATACCGTAGTCATAGTATAGAACAAAATTAGTTTCCCTTGATGTATCGCCTTATTTGAATTGGTTACTATTTTTGACGAGCGTGCTTATTTGCAATCAATAGCTCTGCTTGACTCAATGTCAGCTAGCATGATTTGGAGAATAACTCGCTTTGATAAGTTCCTTTAGGTGATGTTTTTAATCGTTACACCGGCTATTTTACCTCGCTCACTTATCGGGCTAATAAGGTGACTGTCAGCCATTTTTTATCATTAAAACATTGCATTAGCCTTAAGTGTGCGAGCAACAGTTAGATTACAAATAACCAACATTATGTTACCCACATTTTGCTGATAACAGGTGAGAATGTCATCAATCACAGTAGCAATAAAATTGACACGATTTGTCATTATCGATGAATAGCATGTTAGTACTTATCGTTTAAAATTCATTTGACCCAGTGAAAACATTATTAACCTTCCCTCGGGGTGTTTAGTGATTGAAGAATTCGCTTCTTTACATAAGCGAGTAAACAACAACATATTTCGAGAATTTTATGGCGGATAATCCCTACAGTGAGTGTTATGACAATCAAGAAATTGAGGTTATAAATACACTTTTTCAACAGCAAAAAATTGCCCACAATAAGATTCTATACCCAAGTGCTAGCGAACGCATAAGCGATATTATTCGTCTGAAAAAAGCCTTAATTGCTCGTGAAAGAAAATTTATAGAAGCAATGAAAATTGACTTTGGTCATCGCAGTGAAGACGATGCTAAATTCGGGGATATTTTAACTACGGTGATGAGCGCTAATAATGCTATTAAGCGTTTAAAGCGTTGGATGAAACCATCGAAACGTCATGTCAGCGTATTATTTCAACCAGCTAAAGCACAGGTGCAATATCAGCCTTTAGGTGTTATTGGTATTATCACGCCATGGAATTATCCTATATTTCTTGCTCTTGGCCCGTTGATAACCGCATTGTCAGCTGGTAATCATGCGATTATCAAAATGTCTGAATTTACGCCAGCGACTAACGAGCAAATGAGTAAGTTGATTGCCGAAGTATTCCCACCAGAGCAAGTGACGGTTGTTAATGGCGGGGCAAAAGTTGCGGCTCATTTTTCTTCTATACCTTTCGACCATATTGTTTTTACCGGCTCTAGCGCCGTTGGCCGAAAAGTTATGACTGCGGCAGCACAAAATTTAACGCCAGTTACCTTAAAGCTTGGCGGAAAATCGCCCGTTATTATTGACCCTGATATTGATATTAACGTGGCCGTTGAGCGCTTTATTATGGCGAAAACCATCAATTCTGGTCAAACCTGCGTTGCTCCTGATTATATTTTGTGTCCAGAAGAAAAAATTACTGAACTTTGTGCGGTACTAAAAACACGTTTTCACGAAATGTATGCCCACGTTGGTTCAAATCCGGATTATAGCGGCATTATTAACGATGCTCAGTTTTCACGTTTACAAAATTTAATGGCTGACGCGCAAGCTAAAGGCGCACAAGTAACGCCATTGTTAGAAGAGTCTGCAGATGAGTTAGCGCGAAAAATCCCGTTAACCTTGCTAACTAATGTTAATGATGACATGACCATAATGCAGCAGGAAATATTTGGTCCGTTATTACCTATTTTGCCATATAAGACATTTAATGACGCAATCAACTATATTAATATGCGTCCAAAACCGTTAGCCTTATATTTAATGAGCTTTGATTTACAAAGACAACAGCAAGTTTTGAAATACACTAAAGCGGGCGGGGTTTGCATTAACGATGCCGCGTTTCATGCTGCTCAAGACGATCTACCTTTTGGTGGTGTTGGTGAATCAGGTATGGGGCATTATCATGGTAAAGAAGGCTTTTTGGCATTGTCAAAAGCAAAGCCAATTTTCTCTCGTGGCCGCTTTAGTTTGGGCTCGATAATTTTTCCACCTTATAATAAGTATATTCATCAATTAATTTATAAATTTTTTATCAAATAAACAGGGATAGTAAATGAATAAAGTGACTACTAATTTAAAGTATAATAACCTCGCTGAACTCATTGAAGCGTCGATGCAGCAGTATGCAGATACCATTGCTTATCAATGTTTAGGTCAGTCATATTCATTTGCTGAAGTTGATCGCCAATCAGCAATATTAGCTGCTTATTTTTTAAATGTTGCTAAGTTGCAAGCTGGTGATCGGGTTGTTATTCAACTGCCTAATTTAATTCAATATCCTATTTTTGCTTATGCGGCGTTACGTGCAGGGCTAGTCTTAGTAAATACTAATCCACTGTATACCGAACGGGAAATGAAGCACCAATTTACCGACTCAGGTGCCAAAGCGGTGATTATTTTAGCTGAATTACTGCCTAAACTAGACGGCTTTATTAGCGAAACAAATGTAGAGTTAGTGATCAGCACCCAAGCGACTGACTTATTAATGCCTGCAGCAAATGAAGCCGCACATGATAAAAGCTATAACCTAGTTAGCTTTCATCAAGCCTTAGCGCAAGCGGCAGAATTTAAGTGTATTAATCGCGCCGCAATTAAGCCAGATGACATTGCCGCCATTCAATATACCGGCGGAACTACTGGTTTATCAAAAGGTGCAGTACTTACGCATAAAAACTTGCTAAGTAATATTAATCAAACCGCTGGCAGGCTGGAAGTAGCAACCACTGTTGGTGAAGAATCATTTATCACACCATTACCGCTTTATCATATTTATGCATTTTTACTTAACTTGTGGGTATTTAGCAGTGGTAATCGCAACGTTCTGATCCCTAATCCACGTGACTTAGATGGTTTTGTTGATACTTTAATTAGCACTCCTCCAACGGGGTTTAGCGGTATAAATACCTTATTTTTAGGTTTGTGTTATCACCCTAAAATTAATGAAGTTGACTTCTCAGGCTTAAAACTTACCGTCAGTGGCGGCTCAGCGTTAACATCTGCAGCGGCTGACAATTGGCAGAAAATTACTGGATGTACTATTTCTGAAGGTTATGGTTTATCAGAAACCTCACCAGTGGTGAGCTTAAACCCTCCTGGCCAAGAGCAAATAGGCACGATTGGTTATCCAGTGAATGATACCGAAGTGCAAATTTGGGATGATGAAGCCAATGAAGTCGCTCAAGGTGAGGCTGGCGAATTAGTTGTTCGTGGTCCGCAAGTTATGCAAGGCTACTGGCAGCAAGAGGCTGAAACTAATGCGGTATTAACTGCTGATGGTTGGTTTAAAACAGGTGATATTGCGGTGGCGTTGCCTGATGGCTTCTTAAAAATAGTTGATCGTAAAAAAGATATGATCATTGTCTCAGGCTTTAATGTTTACCCGAATGAAGTTGAAAATATTTTAATGCTTCACCCTGATATTTTAGAATCAGCTGTAGTTGGTGAAGTAAGTGATAAATGCGGTGAATTAGTCTCAGCCTTTGTCGTGAAAAAACCGCAAGCAGAGCTTAGTGAACAAGCGATTGTTGATTATTGTCGTACGCAACTAACGGGCTATAAAGTACCGAAAAAAATCACCTTCTTGGCCGAATTACCAAAAAGCAATGTTGGTAAAGTACTACGTAAAGACTTACGTAAGTAGCCAACAGTAAGGGGAGCAATGATAACGGCTAGGGCGTATAGCTTTATCCGTTACTTTTTTTCCAATCATAACCTGACGGGTGTTGGAAAATGCGTAAATCAAATAATGGTGCCATGGCAAATAGGTGATCAAAAATATCTGCTTGAATACCTTCATAATTCACCCAATCTTGGTCGTTACTAAAAAAGTACAGCTCGAGTGGTAAGCCAGTTTCGGTAGCGGGCAACTGCCTAACCATACAGGTCATGCCTTTATTTACTTTATCGTGCTGCTTTAAATAAGCTTCAATATAAGCGCGAAAACTACCGACATTGGTTAATTGACGATTATTTTTACGATCATTTAACACCACATCTAGATTATTTTCTTTCCCACTAATTTCAGCTAATTTTTCAGCCAAATATTCTTTTAGCAGTGCAAATTCTTGTAGTGAGGCAATTTTATCTCGGCTTAAAAACTCAATACTACCAATATCAATAATAATACTGCGCTTAATGCGTCGGCCACCAGAATTAAACATATCGCGCCAGTTTTTAAATGAACCACTGATCAGGGCATAAGTAGGCACTGTGGTTATGGTGCGGTCAAAATTACGCACTTTTACGGTATTTAAACCAATTTCGAGCACGTCACCATCGGCGCCATATTTGGGTAATTCTATCCAATCACCGGGGGCAACCATGCGATTGGCTGAAATTTGAATGCTGGCAACTAAACCTTTAATGGTGTCTTGAAAAACGAGCAGTAGCACAGCGGTTAATGCACCTAAACCACTAAGTAAATAAACCGGTGAGCGACCAAGAATAAAAGAAATAGCTAAAATAGTGGCGACTAAATAAATGGCTAATTTAATCACTTGAATAGTGGAATTTAGTGGCAAATAGCGCTGATGGGCTTTGTCGCGATACAAGCTATTAATTACGTTTAATGACGCGCTCATGCACCGTGCTACTTGAAAACTAATCGCCACTTTGGCAGTTACAATCAGTAAAGTGGTTAATACTTTATCAGGGGTTAATACTAACGGAGTTAGTAGCAGTAATAGAATGAGCGGGGTTAGCAGGGCAATATGAACAAATACTTTATGCTCTAAAAATAAATCGTCCCACTTATTTTTAGATTTAAGCACTGCGGCATGCAATAACACCAAAAATAATTGCTTGGCTAAGTAGTAACTTAAGAAAAGAATAATAACAATAAAAAGCAAACCAATTAACTGACTGCTTAAGTTTAAATAGCTGGTAGGAATGCCCTGTTCGGTTAACCATGCGACTAAACTGCTGTTCATTATTATTCCCTAACTTATTATTTGCATTATTCGCAGCACTTGAATGTTATCGCTTCAGGGCAGCGTTATATTAGTGTGTTAGTAACATAGCTTATTGAGTTGCTTGATGATAGTCGTTGAGCTTTTTATCTTTTTCAAGCCATAACTCATTGAGCCAACGGTGAAATTCCGCTTTATGGCTTTTGTCTTTAAAGTAATCACCCGAAAAGCCGTCAGCCACAACCAGTGTATTTACATCAACATTAATGCGCTTTACTTGCCCACAGGCAAAATCCATAAAGGTAGGAATGCCGTCAGGGTAATGAATGGTTACATCTACTAAAGTAGAAACATGTTCGCTCATCGCATCAAGGGCAAAAGCAATGCCGCCGGCTTTTGGTCGTAGTAAATGTTCAAATTTAGGTTTTTGCTTTTGATGCTTTTCTTTAGTGAAGCGTGTGCCTTCAATAAAGTTCATAATACTCACCGGCTTATGTTTAAACTTCGCACAAGCTTTACGGGTGGTTTCTAAATCTTTACCAATTAAATGCGGGTTCTTTTTCAAAAAAGCTTGGCTATAACGTTTCATAAAAGGAAAGTCTAACGCCCACCAAGCAATGCCTAACAGTGGTACATAAATAAGCTCTTTTTTAAGGAAGAATTTTAAGAAAGGAATTTTACCGTGCAATAGTCGCTGTAAAACCAGAATATCAACCCAGCTTTGATGGTTACTTACTACTATGTACCAGTCGTTAAGGCTTAATTTTTCTAATCCGCTAACGTTAAATTCAATGCGGCAAAATAATTTTTGAATTAATGTATTTACTGCTACCCAATTACTGGCCATTTGATCGAGTAAGTAGCTGAATATTTTTTGTGAGAAGGCAATTGGGATAAGTGCTTTAAGTAACGAAAATATAATGATGGGCACCAGCCACAACAAAGTATTAATTGTATAAAGAAAGAATGATAAAAATCCGATCAGCGGGGCGGGTAAAAAATTAAACATGTAAATACTCTTTCGGCTATCGCTAGGGCGATCATAAAACTTCGAAAAACAATGTCATGAGTATAAAGGAAGGTCGCAAAAAAATACATCATCTCAACGGCAATTTTGAACAAGATATATTCAGGATGAAAAATAAACGACTTAATTTAACTGAGCATTAAAAAGCGATAATTTACTGATATTAAGCTATGAAAATAAGCTTTTACCTTAGTTTGAGTCGTAAAGGTTATAAAAGGGGTACTATTAATCTAACTAAATGGGAAAAGTTCATTGCCAAATGCCACTAATTTAGGTCATCCTTACCCTTCAAGAATTTATAGGGGAAATGATGAATTTCAATCGTGCCGTAATTAAAGTAGGTAGTGCTTTGGTAGCTCCAGACGCTAACGGCTGCAGCGGAAAATATATTCAAGCTATTGCTGCTTTTGTCAGTGCGTGCCAAGCCGCGGGTAAAGAAATTATTTTAGTGTCTTCTGGCAGTGTTGCTGCCGGACGAAGTTTAATTAAGCACGGCTCCCCTATTCCCTCAATTGAAACAAAACAAGCCATGGCCTCTATTGGCCAAATGCAAATGATGGCGAACTGGCAACGTTTTTTTGAAGTGCCTTGCAGCCAGTTGTTAATCACCCATGGCGATCTAAAAAACCGTCAACGTTATATCAATATTAAAAATACTATTAGGGTGTTATTGGCTAATGGTATTATTCCTATTGTTAACGAAAACGACACGGTTGCCACCGAAGAGCTAAAAGTCGGCGATAATGACAATTTAGGTGCTTTGGTCGCTTTAGTGAGTGAGGCCGATGCTTTGTTTATTTTGAGCGATATTGACGGTGTTTATGATCAAGACCCGCGTGGTAACCCTAACGCTAAAATGTTGCCAGAAATTGAGAAAATAACCGAAAAAATTTATGCCATGGCAGGTACCACCAGTAACCCTATTGCTACTGGCGGCATGAAAACCAAAATTCAAGCTGCTGAAAAAGCTGTTGAAAATGGTATCACTACCTACATAGTTAATGGCCATAAGCCTGAAGTGTTTGAAAAGCTGCTTAAAGGGGAAAACCCCGGCACTTGTTTTCAGGCAAGCTTAGAAGCCACCAAAGCGCGAAAAAATTGGCTTAAACATACTCTTAAAAGTAGTGGTCAGTTAGTATTAGATATCGGCGCAGTTAATGCCGTAGTTAATAAAGGCGCTTCGCTACTACCTTCAGGTATTGTCGCGATTAAAGGTCAATTTGCAGCAGGTGACTCGGTTGATGTAATAAATACCCAAGACAATAGCATTATTGCTAAAGGTATTTGCCAGTACAGCGCTCGCGATTTACAGCGAATAAAAGGTCATAACAGCGACCAAATTTTTGACATTCTAGGGTACCGCCCTAGTAAAGTAATTATTCATCGTGATGATATGGTTATCATCCCAAACCAAGATTCAGAGTAACAATTATGACGCAAACAACATTTAATATGTCGGCCAGTGCCAAACAAGCTAAGCAAGCTTCACGAGTTATTGCCCAGCTAACTACGACCGAAAAAAATGTGCTATTAACACAAATGGCTACGGCTATTGAAACTAATGCCAGCAACATTATTAGCGAAAATAGCAAAGACATTGATGCCGGACGAAGTAAAGGTTTGTCTGATGCTATGCTTGACCGTTTGTTACTTACTGAACAGCGCGTGTCTGATATTGCTGATGCTATTCGTGAAATTGTTACTTTAACCGATCCCGTTGGTGATATTGCCAATTTGGCACTTCGTCCTAATGGCATGCAAGTAGGTAAAATGCGTATTCCGCTAGGTGTAATCGCAATGATTTACGAAGCGCGCCCAAATGTTACTGCAGAAGCTGCTGCATTGTGTTTAAAATCAGGCAATGCTGTTATTTTACGTGGCGGTTCTGAAGCTATTTATAGTAACTTAGCGCTCGCCAATTGTTTGCACGCAGTGCTTGAGCAGCACGGTATTGATAAAAATATAGTCACGGTTATTCCTGATACTAGTCGTGATGTCATTGAACAGTTATTAACTCAAAGTGACAGCATTGATTTAGTGATCCCACGTGGTGGTGAAGGCTTAATTCGTTATGTTACTGAAAACAGCCGCATTCCTGTAATTCAACATTTTAAAGGCGTTTGTCATTTATATGTTGATAAATATGCCGACCTAACTAAAGCAGTTAATATTTTAGTGAACGGCAAAACTCAGCGCCCAAGTGCTTGTAACGCTTTAGAAACCTTATTAGTTCACCAAAGCATTGCTGAGCAGTTTTTACCGCTAGTTGCTAAAGCCTTAGTTCCGGCGAAAGTAAAAGTACATGCTTGTGAAAACAGCTTAGGCTATTTTGATGGTGCAGAATTAGTAGCAGAGCCGGCAAGTAATGATGATTACCATGCTGAGTACCTTGCCCAAGAAATTGCCATAAAAGTGGTGGGTGGTTTTGATACGGCGATTGCCCATATTAATGAATTTACCTCAGATCACACCGAAGTGATTGTGACGCAAGATACCAGCCGCAGCCAAAAATTTATCCGCGCGATAAATTCATCTGTGGTTATGGTCAACGCTTCATCACGTTTCTCTGATGGTGGCCAATTAGGTTTAGGCTCTGAAATCGGCATTTCAACCAGCAAGCTACATGCATATGGCCCAATGGGCTTATCGTCACTGACTACTGAGAAATTTGTGGTTTTAGGTGACGGTCAAGTACGTGACTAACTCTAGTATCCCTTAAGCAATAATGCACTAATATAAACAGGAAGCGCCAGCTTCCTGTTTTTGTTTGCACTTTTTATAGCAAGCATACAAATTTATTGTTTGTTACATAAGTGTTAGGTTGTGTAATTATGAGTGTTTTTTTATTTGAAAATTCTGTTAGCATACTTGCTGGGACATAATAAAATAAATTAAGGAATTTTCATGTCAGATATTGAATCATCACCAGAAATTAGCGACGCGTTTACCGCGCCAGAAGCTAACTTAGCTAACGTCAGTGAAGAAAAGCCAGTTTTAGAACTCGAAAGATTTAGTGCTTGGGGAGTGCTTGGTCTTTCCATAATCACAATGGGAATTTACTATTTGTATTGGTTGTACTCTCGTGGCAACAAGGTTAATAGCCTAACGACTACGGCTAAAGTCAAGATTGGTATGCTCGTTGTATATATTGTTTGGACTCTTATATCTAATGTTATTCAGTATGTATTTCCACCTGAAGACCCTACTTTTTTAATTGGGTTTGGAATAGTTACAATTGCGATGATTATTCCTTATGTCTTAGCGGTATTTTCTTTTAGAAAAGCATTGGAAGAAATTATTAATGCAGGAACAAGTGAAACGGTTGCTTTAGGCGGCGTGTTAACTTTTTTCTTTTCAGCAATATATTTTCAATACAAAATTAATGAAGCGATCGATAACCAAAATCAATAATTAGCAAGTTAATATGTATGATAAAGGGCGCAGCTAGCGCCCTTTTTTATGCGCGAAGTTAATTAAGTTATTGGCTATGTTCCAGTCAATCGTTGCTAAAAACTCCATTGACTGTTTTATATTAAGTTTTGCAGATGTGATAAAAGCAAGCTTCACAAGCATGGATGCTTTTGTAGAGCCCCATGGAAGGGTTTACGCGTCTTGCTTGTTCACGCGGCAATACTTAAAGCCAGCAGAGCCAAGTTACCAAGTGCTAGAAATTAAAGTAAACCTGCGTGCTTAACGTTTAAATATGTATTAATTACATAGGTTAATAAATGCTCGGGTTGGCAATTGACACAAATCACCCCTGCTTTTTCAATACGCTTTAAGTGCGCTTGATAGTGGTTTTTTAGCTCAAGCGCCGCACAATAACGATTAGCATCACTCACACTTTCAATGTCGCTGTTAATTGTTTGGCTTAGCGCAACATTTTCAATATTCACTAATGCTACCAAGTGATGACGTTGTAAACTTTTTAACGCGGGCAGTAAATCATCAAAATTTTCTTCATTGAGTGTGGTTACCACTAATACCAAAGCACGTTTGCTGCGTTTACTGAGCAGGCTATTAACCGCTTTAATATAATCGCTGGCACTTTCATCGGGTTGTAAATCATAAAAATGATTCATTACCTGTGAAACATTTTGCGCGCCTTTAACGGCTGATAACCAACGTTCATGCTGATTGAAACTTTGCATACTAAACCAGTCGCCTTGTTTAAGTACGCTGTGGCTCAGCATTAATAGTGCATTTAACGCGGCGTCAAAGTGCGAACCTATGGCGGTTTCAATATTCATTTTATGGCCAGCGTCGAGCATTACAATCACTTGTTGATTACGCTCTTCTTGATACTCTTTGGCGATCAATTTTTGTCGTTTACTGGTGGCTTGCCAGTCTATTTGGCGAATACTGTCACCTTGGCGAAAATCTCTTAGTTGATGAAACTCTGTACCACTACCACGTTTTTTTCGTTGTTTTAAACCTGCAATCGGTAAATTACTAATCCCTTGCAAGTGTTGTTGTCTTAAGCGTTCAAAATTAGGGTAGGTTTTTACGTCAAGCACATCGTCAATTAACCAATAGCTTTGCCATAATTGCCACGGAGAATGCAGGCAAATTTCAAGTGGGCCAACGGTTGCTGCGCCACGTTTTAATGACTGTATTCGCCCTTGAAAAAGTAATTCTTCATCTGGCTCTAGGGTTTGGTTAGTATTAAAACCTTCAAGTATAAAGTCATTATTTATATGCTCGCGCAGCTGTAATTTAGCCTGATGAGTATCGGTATTTTTGATGTGATATTTAAGGTGATGCCAATGATTAAAACTAAGCTGGCCGGGCAGGGTACGTTTAATCGTTAAGCTCGGCTGCCGCCTTGATTGTAATAAATCAATAAGGCCAAATGCGAGTAATATCAAGGTGATAGCCGTTAAACCATCAAGCACGGTGTTATCATCACTAAAGAGCTTAGCTAGAATAAAAATAACAATCAGCAAGGCCAGAGAAAACAAGCCTTTACTTGACGGTCTAAAAGCTATTCGGGTCATATTCTTGGCGCTTCAATACTGTGTAATAATTCTTCAATAACTTGGGCTTGGTCAATACCTTCTAGCTCTAAATCAGCGGTTAGAATAAGACGATGACGTAAAATATTTGGCGTTACCGCTTTAATATCATCTGGTAATACAAAATCTCGGCCACTCATTAATGCCGTTACTTTAGCCGCTTTAACTAAGTTAATGCTTGCTCGTACACCTGCGCCATGTAATACACCATGCCAAGTACGGGTTTTGGTCACTATTTCAACGGCATAATTATAAATTTGTTCATCAACGGTAACGTTACTGGCTAAGGCTTTTATTTGCTCAATAAGCTCGGCATTTAATAGGCTAGGTAAGGTTTCAATATTACGTTCATTGCTAACCTGTTCGGTATTGAGTTTTAATAACGCAATTTCAGCGGCTTTGCTTGGGTAATCAATATTCACTTTCATCATAAAGCGATCGAGCTCAGCTTCAGGTAATGGATAAGTACCTTCTTGGTCAAGCGGGTTTTGTGTTGCTAACACCATAAACGGCGAGCTTAACTGTAAGCTAGTGCCATCGATAGTAATTTGCTGCTCTTGCATCACTTCAAGTAAAGCCGATTGAGTTTTAGCTGGCGCCCGGTTAATTTCATCGGCTAATAATAAGTTGGTAAACGCGGGGCCTTTTTTAGTCACAAAGTCACCGGTTTTCATATCATAAAGACTATGTCCGAGTACATCTGACGGCATTAAATCAGGGGTGAACTGCACGCGTGAAAAGTTTACTTGCAGGCTTTGTGCTAACGCGCGTACCAATAAAGTTTTTCCTAACCCAGGTACGCCTTCAAGTAAAATATGCCCACCAGCAAATAAAGCGGTCAGGGCATTTTCGATAACTAAGTCTTGACCGATTAATACTTTTGAGATGTTTTCTTTAATCGCTTTAACTGACTCAAATGCTTGCTCTATAGTTAATGCTTGTTGTTCTAATACGCTCACAGTGAATTCCTTAGCTCTTTAAATAATTTAATATATTGCAGGCGCTCTTCACTATCTACTGGTAGCTCTTCGCTTAATAACTGCTCGATAGTTTGGCTGTGCTTTTTAGTAATACTGCTTAACTGCTGCGCTTGTTCTTGCACAGATAGGTGTTTGTAATTAGCGATTCTTTTTTCCATTATGCTATCTAGGTCTTTAACCAAGGCAGCTTTTAAACTTTGATGATGATTATGCTCGACCATGAAATTACCAACTGCTTCGATATGAGCTGAAAAAATGTTTTTGCTACTGCTATGAGGCTCAGATGGTAAACCAAGGCGCATCGCTAAATGCCAGATCCAGCCAACAAAAAATATCACTACTAAGAGAATTATTTGCCATGACCAGTTTAGTAATGAAACTATCCAGTTGGTTGAAATGGTACTTGGCAGATAAAACATATACTCATTATTGCCGAGTAACCACAGTAAGAATTGTCCGTGATCTAAGCGGTGTAAATTACTGGTTGCGATAAGGTCTATGCTGGGTAAGTAAGTGATATGACCTTGAGCTACGGGGACTTCACAGATAAGAGCTAGCTCTGATTCATGCGCTTTAATTGCTGTGCCGGGGCAGTTATCGAAAGTAAATTGGTGAGTTAGGTAAATATCAAAATTTTGTTGGTCATTTTTTATATTCACATTAGCTGCAGCAGGCACTACAAAACTATGACGCCTTGCCGGTGTTTCGCTATCAAGCACGGTTAAGCTTTCGAGCATTAAGGAATTGTTATCTAATATAAGCTGGTTTCTTCTGGGAGATAATATATAAACTAAATGACCACCACTTTTTAACCAACGCAGAATCGCTTTATCTATTCCCGGATATTCGTTTAATGCGCCTTCATCCATTACTAAGGTGCTGTTTGTTGCGAGTGATAATTTTTCATTAAGGTAGAAGTCATCGCTATTGCTGCGTTCTAATTTTTCTAAACTGGCATTATATTGTTTTAACAGTAACTGAGCGGCTAAAAGTGGCTGTTTGCTTGCGTCGCTGGTTAAACCGGTTTCAACTTCAACTTTTTCCCATTCTATGGAAAGAATACTGCCACCAATAACTAACAAGACCAAGGCGACAAAAATAATTAAAATCAGGTTATTTCTACTCATGCCGCTGCCTTCGTTTGCTCAATAGCCTGAAATTGCTTAATTAAGTCGTGTACTTGTTCGCTTGAAACTGAGCGATGTGCCCACGCTAATTTTATCCATAACATAAAAAGCTGCTGGTAACTGCTATGCCACTGCTCAGGTAAGCTTTTTAGTAAAGCACGTTCGCATTCGGTTTCGGTCATGTGGGCATAAATACTGACATCGCTTTGCTGTTGGGCAAAGTTAAGGGAAAATTTTAATACCAACATTAATGCTTGACGAAATTCTTGTTCAGTTAGCGCTTGCTGGGCGGCGCTTAATAAGTCTTCAGGCCATTGTTGATGCTCAACATCGCGAATAAAGCTCGGTAGCTCGGTAGTTTGTAATTTGGTTTTGCTTTTCGCTTTCATTTTAATGCCAGTTAAACGAGAAAAGACCCCGCTCTGATAAATAACCTTGCCTAGCCATAACACCAATAAAGCAATTAAAAACCAAAAAAGATAACCAATAAAATTACTGATACCAGATAAACTCGCAAAGAAATCACGTAGCCATTTTAAATCCACTTCGTCTTCATTATTATTTACTGGTTGCCATGAAGTCATTTTATCTATTAATTGATGTTCTTGATAAATATCATCAACCTGCTGTTGTTTATATAAATTATCCGCTTGTTGCAGCTGTGTTTGTGCACTTAATGGTTTAACTATACTGGCTTCGTCTAAGGTATTTTCGAGTGTTTTAGTTATGGAATTTTGGGCATAAACGTCTGCTGCTGGCAGCATTAAATTGGTCGCTAGGGCAAATACAACTACACCGACTAGTTGCGCTGTTTTTGACGCTATTTTTTTAAAGGCGAGTTCTATATCCCAAGCTTCAAGATTAATGCGGCTATTTAAATACATTAAAAATCCGCCGGTAACAAAGTAGGGGGCAATTAGAGTGATCGCGAGTAAATAAGCGATAAAATAAAGGTATTCAATACCTTCTATCATGGCATTGAGGTTATCTAGCTGTAGGTCAATATCAATGCCTTGCGGAATAAAGCTATAGCTGATCGCCATAAACAAAAATACTAATAACATTTCAATATGCACGCAGAAAATAATCCAAAACGATTGTTTATGATTATTACGATTAAGCAAAATGCTTTTGCGTTTTTTACCGGCGTTACCCTGTAATTTTTCCAGTTGTTCAACGGGGGCTAAATAGGCGCGATTAGGGGAAAAGCGACGATAGGTTAACATCGCGAAAATATCGACTAACCTCAGATTTTTAATCGATTTAATGCATTGCCATGCAGTAGTCGGTTGAGCAAAACTCTGTTTAGCTAAATAATCAAGTAGTGGTCGTTCAAGCAAAGGCTTTAACCACCAAATAATATAACCTGCACTAGTAATGGAAAATAGCTGCCAACTTAACAGAGCAATAGGAATATAAAGTAATGCGGCAATTTTAAACATACTGAGGAAATGACTTTTAACCATTAACTGGCAAAAGTCGAACACTTCCCATGGGGTTCTTTTTCGGGCAACAAACGACAGTTTATTAATGTCCATAACGTGTGCCTCGATAAAATATTCTGATGACATAAAGCCAACATAAGGTGCCAACCACATATTTAAAAATATTAGGAATATCTAACGGCGACCAAAATGCTTCAATTACCGCTGCCAGCATTAACATAATAAAGGCGCCAACAATTAATGGCAGTACCGCTTTACCTGCTTGTTTAACAGCAAAGCCACGACTATATTGGCCGGGGTTGAGTAAGTTAAAACCAATCTTGCAACCCGCGGCTCCCGCTACGGCTATAGCCGTGAGTTCAAAGGAACCATGAGTGATAACAAATGAAAAGAAGGTTTCTTGGTAACCTAAATGCACAATATGCGCGGAGACTGCGCCAAAATAGAAACTATTAAACAGCAGTGGTAATAAGGCACCAAAACCAAACAGAGCGCCACCGCCAAACATTTGAAAAGCAATACCAATATTATTGTAAATATACACGCCAAACATTAATACATTCGAGTCAGCACCACGCTCGTCTTGTTGCACCTTGCCAGCAGGGTCATACATTTGCTCTATTTGATTAAGGCTTTGCACATCGAGAAAGTGATAAACCGCATCGGGGCTGATTAATACCCACAAATAAACCACCAATGCTAAGCCATAAAAAGCGAGCAAAGCTATCCATAAGTAATAACGGTTCAGGTATAAGCTCGCCATAAAATTTTGTTTAAACAAACTATATAAGCTGGTCATTGACGCTTTTTCGCCTTGGTATAAATGCTTTTGTCCGGTGGCAACAAAAACATTAAGCTTGTCAATTAACGATGGCGAATAATGGCGAGAGCGAGCAATGGCGAGGTCGTTACAAATTTGACGATACAGTTGGCCAAAATTAGCTGGCAAGGCTTGCTTATTATCGCTTGAACATAGGTCTTCAAAGTTTTGCCAGCGGCTTTGATTTAATTTAACAAATTGGCTTTGCTTCATATGCCTTGCCCTATATAAAAACGCGCCATTTTTTTGAGTTTCTCGGCGGCGTGAACATCCTTTTCGGCTAACTGCTTTTGTAAAATATTGGCCAGTTCGGCTTGTCGGGGCTCAGACAATTCTGGTGCGCGTTCAGCAAAGGCAATCACCACTTGCTGTTCTTCGGTTGATAGTTGAAATTGCGGTACATAAGCTTGCTGTTCAGTAAAATCATATTCTTTATTTGCTACTTTTACGTGTACAACCATAGTGCCAGATGCCCAGTCACCAATGCGCTTAAAGTGTTTATTAAAAGCCATGGTGAAGATACCTAAGCAGTAAGCAAATGGGAATGCATCGGCTGGACGTAATAAATTACGGGTGATAATTTGGCTTAAACTGGCTGGTAGACCGTTATCTTGAATAACTTGTAAGTGAAATTTTTTCTTACCTGGGGTGGTACCGGTTTTTGCTTCAAAGATAATATAATAGCCCCAAGAGATCAGAAAAAAGCTGATCAAAATTAACCCCTCACCTGCAGTGCCTAAAAATTTAAAGCACAGCGAGAGAATTAACATTAAAGCAAGGCGAATGGCAAAGTCATATAAATAAGCACATGTGCGAATGGCAATGCCGGCGGGCAGTAAATTAACACTGACTCCTTCGGGTAACTTAATAAAAAGTTTGTTATCTAATTTCGAATTTTGCATTTAAATGGATAATTACCATAAGTGAAAAATAGTGTTTAATATGTTGTGTTCTTTAAACAATGTTCAGTAAAAAGAGAAAGTTGCAAATAGTTACCTTAATATTGATTCTCGCTTTTTTTATTCTTCAAGTAAATCCTTAAAAAATAATAATTTAGTAATAGTTAAGCTAATAATAGAAGTCGTGCTTTAGTTGAATAAATTATTATTTTTTAAGTGATAGCGCTTTTATTTAATTTATTGTGAATACATTACTCGTAAATATCGGCTTTGCTTTTATCTTTGCTTGAACTCTTAGCTGTTGCTCGGTATGCTACGCGGCTTTTTTACAAGGCATACAGGAAATAATATGATTGGTTTTGACTACGGTACTTCAAATTGCGCAGTGGCGATAATGGAGCAGGGCCAAGCCAAAATTTTATCGCTAGGTGGCGACAGCCGTTTTATTCCTTCAACCATGTATGCTCCTAATCGCGATGTTATTGTTAATTGGCTTTATCAAAATTTACCAGCCGCGCAGCAGAGTGATTTTAAAGCGCAGCGTTTAGCGCAATTGCAAAAAGGCCAACGGGCGTTAAGAGAATTAACTGCCGATGGCATTAGTAGTGAATTAAGTTTTGGCGAGCAAGCTTTAGCGCAATATTTAGAAGACCCTGAAGAGGGCTATTATATTAAATCGCCAAAATCCTTTTTAGGTGCCAGTGGCTTATTACCAGTACAAATTCAGCTGTTTGAAGATATTGTTGCCGCGATGATGAGTAACATAAAGCAAAAAAGTGAACAGCTATTACAACGTGATGTTAACCATACGGTGATCGGTAGGCCAATAAATTTCCAAGGTTTGCAGGCGGAAAAAAGTAACCAACAAGCGCTACAAGTATTAACTAATGCCGCCAAGCGGGTTGGTTTTAAATCGGTTGAATTTCAGTATGAACCCGTGGCAGCAGGTTTTGAATTTGAAAGCACGCTAAGCCAAGAAAGCAAAGTTTTAGTGGTAGATATTGGCGGCGGTACTACCGATTGTTCGATGTTACTGATGGGGCCTGAATTTAAAAATAGTAATGACCGTAGTAAGCACCTGCTTAGCCATAGTGGTTTAAGAGTGGGCGGTAACGATTTTGATATTCAACTTGCGCTAAAAGGCATTATGCCAAGCTTAGGCATGAATTCCATGTTGAAAAGCGGCAAGCCAGTACCCGTTATTCCCTTTCGCCAAGCGGTTTCAATTAACAACTTAAATGAGCAAACTGAATTTTATAGCCAAGCTAACCGTCGCTATTTACTTGAATTAATAGGTGATGCTCAGCAAAGTGACGAAGTAGAGCGCTTGCTAAAAGTGCATGATGAAAAGCTCAGTTATCGTTTAGTCAATGGCGCCGAACGAGCGAAAATTGCCTTAACCGATCATCAGCAACATCAAATTGACTTGAGTGATATTAGCCAAGCATTATCGGTTGAAGTAAGTCGTTCTAGTTTGTTGGAAGCAACAACGCGTGAGATGAATCATATTGGCAAATTGATGCAAGCTGCGGTAGAGCAAGCAGGCTGTCAGCCCGATGTTATTTTTGTTACTGGCGGCACAGCCAAGTCACCAATATTAAATAAATTCATTCAACAGCAAATGCCAAATACCCCCGTAGTTATTGGTGACCATTTTGGTAGCGTAACTTCAGGTTTGGCCCGTTGGGCAGAGCGTATTTTTAGCTAAGCTTTAAAAATTACAGCTCTAAGCTTTAAAGACTCAAGTTTCAAGCTTTAAAGCCTAAAGCCTAAACCTCAATTGTGCCCGATAAATACTGCACCGCTTGACCACAAATATAAACCCGATCACCATTAAGTCGGCAATTAAGCACGCCGCCACGTTGTGATGCTTGATAAGCCATTAGCTGGTTTTTATTTAGTATTTTAGCCCAATACGGCACTAGCCCTGCGTGAATAGACCCAGTCACAGGGTCTTCATCGCCGCCATTAGCAGGCCAAAAATATCGTGATACAAAGTCGTAATCGCTACCGGTATTTGCTGGCGCACTTACTACAACATCATAGGGAGCCAGTTGCTTAATTAGTGCTGGATTTTGTTGAACGTTTTGCACCTGTGCTTCATTGGCATAAATGGCAAAATAAGCTTGTTCACTTAATAGCACTGCTTGCGGTGCAATCGATAAACCTTCTAATAAAGCGCTTGGAATTTCTGCTATAGCCACCGGTGCACGCTTGGGGAAACTCATTTCAATATCGCCATTCCCTTGTTTGCTAACCGTTAAATTACCAACTGCCTTTGCGTAAAAAGTGATGTGTTCAAGTTCAGCTGATTGCTCGAAAATAACAAAAGCTGAAGCTAAGGTCGCATGGCCGCAAAAGTCTATTTCACTCAAGGGTGAAAACCAACGAATGTGAAAATTATCAGCGCTTATTCTTTTAACAAAGGCGGTTTCTGATAAATTATTTTCACTGGCGATATTTTGCATTAAAGCATCATCAAGCCAGTCATCAGTAATAATTACCGCTGCTGAATTACCCTTAAAGGCGACATTAGTGAAAGCGTCAATAACGTTAATTTTTAATTTCATACGTATCTACTTATTTTGGTCATTTTATTTACCTGATTAAGTGTTGAGCTTGCACGTTTTGCTGAGTTGTTTGACAGCCTTAAAGTGCAGCTAAAAATAATACATGCTTAGCGATTGAATCTTCATCTATGTTTTTTTGAAAATGCCTATCCTCAGGTAAAAGGTAGGTCGGAATTTATTCCGACAATTCTGTCAAACCGTACTCATTTGCCGCACTAAAGTACGACCAATAAGTAAATAAGCGTATTTAACTTTTACCCTTGAGTAAAGAGCATAGCCAAGTAAGTTTTTCTTAAGAGTGTTTTAAGTAGATAGAAAAGCTTTAGCTACATTTCAGAAAAATAAAAATAAAAAAACGACACTTACAGTGCCGTTTTCGCTTCTTTTGACTTTGTTATATTAGTGATAGCTTTGAGCTATTCAGCAATATATGAACAACAGTAATCAACTAAAGTTAATGCTTTTATCTCAAAAGAAGAGTTCGCAGGCACATAAAAAGACTCACCGCCTTTAATGGTTTGCCACTGTGTTTCACCTGGTAGCAATATTTCACAATCGCCGGCTAAAATTTCCATTAATTCTTTTTCAGCTGTGCCAAATTTATAATCACCAGCAGCCATAATGCCTAAAGTTTTAAAGCTGCCATCGGCAAAAGTTACTTTGCGAGAAGTTACAGCGCCGTCGAAATATACATTTGCTTCGCGGGTAATGGTTACGTTGTTAAATTCACTCATTTTTTATCTCTACTTTTTAATTTAAAATTTTGTTAGGACAATAACGCAGCAATGCTTGCTACTATTGTCATAATTAATACTAAAACTTTCAGGGTTTTAGGTTTTATATCAATAGATAATCTTACCGATACCATTGCACCTAAAATACTACCTATCGCCAAATATATACCGGCTAGCCATGCGATTTGGTCTCTAAATATAAAGACAATTAATGACACTGTAGTAAATAATAATGCTGCGACAATTTTTAAAGCATTGGCTTTAAGTAGGTCATATTTCAATACCCCAACAAATACCGCAATTAAAACAAAACCGACGCCGGCTTGAATAAAACCACCGTAAAATCCGGCAAAAAAGGTGGTTATAAAGCCCAGTTTACTATCAGTACAGTTAACGCTTTTATCCGTGCTATTGTTGGTGTCGCTTTTAAAAACTACCCAAAAAGACACGGCGACCATGGTTGCTAATAATAGCGGTTTTAATACTTCTACCGCTAAATAAGAAGCCACTACAGCCCCTAATAAGCCGCCTAATAAAATAGGCATTATAATGTTTTTAATCGAAGCTTTATCTAGCTTGTCATTAACATAATAACCGTGCGTAGCTGTTAACGACTGCATAAAAATAGCAACACGGTTGGTGGCATTTGCTATATCAGCAGGTAAACCAATCATCATTAATGCAGGTAATGATAAGTTTGAGCCACCGCCAGCGAAGGTATTAATGCCGCCAGCTAAAAATCCGATGATAATCAACATTATAGCTTGCGTTAAATCAACCGCTTCTATCATTTTTAACACTCAGTTTGACTTTGTTTAGGGCAATAAAAAAGCGGCAGGAGCTTTCACTACATGCCGCTTATTTAAATTGTAAAAAGGTTAATTAGCCTTCAACAATTTGCTTCATGTCTGTCATGTAGCCACGTAATTCTTTACCAATTGACTCAACGCCATGGCTGCGAATTGCTTCGTTAACTTCAATTAAACGCTTGTTATCAACACCGTTAGAAGTTTCTTTTAAGCCTTCGCCTAATTCTTCTAAGGTTAATTTGCTTGCGAATTCTTCAAGTAAAGGTACCGCAGCGTGTGAAAATAAGTAGTTACCGTATTCAGCCGTATCAGAAATAACAACGTTCATTTCGTACAACATGTTACGTGCAATAGTGTTGGCAATTAACGGAGTTTCATGAAGTGACTCGTAGTATGCAGAAGCATTGATGATGCCTGAGTCAACCATAGCGTCAAATGCTAATTCAACACCGGCTTTAACCATAGCAACTAAGAAAATGCCTTTGTCGTAGTACTCTTGCTCAGAAATTTCAGTATCACACTCAGGAGCTTGTTCGAAAGACGTTTCAGCAGTTTCTTCACGCCATTTTAATAAGTTAGCATCGCCGTTGTCCCAGTCAGCCATCATGCCAGCAGAGAAGCGACCTTCAATGATGTCATCCATATGTTTTTGGAATAAAGGACGTAAAATTTCTTTTAGTTCTAAAGACATATCAAACGCTTTAATTTTAGCAGGGTTTGATAAACGGTCCATCATGTTAGTGATGCCGCCGTATTTTAAGCCTTCAGTTACGCCTTCAATGCCGTATTGTAATAACTTACGTGCGTAGCCAGCGTCAACGCCTTGAGCCACTAATTGTTTGTGACCTAAGATAGCAGCTGTTTGTAACATACCACAAAGGATAGTTTGCTCACCCATAAGGTCAGACTTAACTTCAGCGATGAATGAAGACTGTAAAACACCAGCGCGATCGCCACCAGTTGCTGACGCGTATGCTTTAGCAATTGCCCAACCGTTACCTTGAGGATCATTCTCAGGGTGAACAGCGATAAGGGTAGGAACACCAAAACCACGTTTGTATTCTTCACGTACTTCAGTACCAGGACACTTAGGCGCAACCATAACAACGGTAATGTCTTTACGAATTTGCATGCCTTCTTCAACAATGTTGAAGCCATGAGAATATGCTAAAGAAGAACCTTCTTTCATTAGTGGCATAACAGCAGAAACAGCAGAAGTATGTTGCTTATCAGGCGTTAAGTTTAATACTAAGTCAGCAGTAGGAATTAATTCTTCGTAAGTACCAACAGTAAAACCGTTTTCTGTAGCCCACTGCCAAGATTGACGTTTCTCAGCGATTGCTGCTTCACGTAAAGCATAAGAAATGTTTAAGCCAGAATCGCGCATGTTTAAACCTTGGTTTAAACCTTGAGCACCACAACCAACGATTACAATGTTCCAACCTTTAAGGAAGTTACAGCCGTCACTGAATTCTTCACGCTTCATAAAACGACACTGCGCAAGTTGCGCTAATTTTTCACGTAAACTTAAGGTATTAAAATAATTGCTCATGGATTTTCCTTTTACTCTTGCGAGATCAAATATCAAATTGTTCGGTTAGTTGTCAGTTTTTCTGACGATGAAAGCAGCATACGTGATTCTTTATGTTGCGTAAAATGATATGTTTGCATCGCTACGTTGCGTTTTGTGCAATAATGGTTTTATTAACGAGTTTAAACCGACTAAGGAAATGACTGTGGACTTAAAATCACTGTCGATGTTTCAACATCTTGCTCAAAGCTTACATTTTGGCAAAACCGCCGAAGCCTTTCATCTTAGCCCATCAACGTTAAGCCGCGCAATTCAAAGGCTTGAACAGCAAGTGGGCAGTGACTTATTACATCGTGATAATCGTACGGTAGTTTTAACTGAAGCAGGGAAAAAATTTAAACAATATGCCGATCAACAACTTGAACAATGGCAAGTTTTTAAACATTCGCTTGAGCAGCAACAACAAGCGTTAACTGGAAAATTACGTATATATTGTTCGGTTACCGCCGCCTATAGCCATTTGCCGCCATTGCTTGAACGCTTTCGTCAGCAACATCCGCAAGTAGAAATTATGCTGACCACAGGTGATGCTTCTGATGCCTTAGAGCAAGTAGGCCAACAAGCGGTCGACTTTGCCATTGCTGCCAACCCAGAAAACCTACCACGTAGTTTTTATTTTCATCCGTTAGCCACCATCCCGTTGGCAGTGATTGCCCCCACAATGACTTGCGCAGTGCAGCAACAATTGCAGCAAGAGGTATTAACTTGGTCGCAAATTCCGATAATTTTGCCAGAGCATGGCCCCGCGCGAAAACGCTTTGATTATTGGTATCGAAAAAAACAGCAAGGTAAGCCCAATATTTACGCCACCGTTTCAGGCCATGAAGCATTAGTAAGCATGGTAGCATTAGGTTGTGGTGTCGGTGTAGTACCGCAAGTGGTGGTAGAAAACAGCCCAGTAAAAGATCGGGTGCATTACTTAACCAACGCCAGTGAAATTGAGCCTTTCGAATTAGGTATTTGTTGTTTAAACCAAAGCCGACAGCAACCGCTGATCAAAGCGTTTTTTGAAGCGATTGCTTGATAATAGAGTTAAATGTAAAGTGTTGGAAAATAAAAAGCGCCAAGATGATTGGCGCTTTTGAACGTTAACCAACGGATTAAAATAACTAATTAGTCGTTAAATAAATACATTGCTTCACTAGTAGAAAGCATAAACTTACTACCTTCCTCTGCGCTGTATTTCATTTTTAAGCCACGATGAGTAGGCTGGCCAATTAAGTCAGGGCTTTCAAGTATGATCTCACCTGAATTACTGATTTTCACTAAAATATAGCTATCATCTGAAGAATAACTTGAATTGCTTTTCTTTGCGGTTGCAAAAAATCCTTGGTTATATTCTGCACTGCTGTCAGCAATAAAATCAAGTAATTGATAGGAAAGTTCAGTTTTTGACTTTTCAACTAAGGCTTCATTTTCAATTTCATAGATGATGATTGATGAATTATTATTGTAAGAAGAGTATGAGTTTCTTTGACTTGCACAGGCAAGTTCAAGCTCATCATCTTCGTCAATGTTGATAAAGTTAATACGCGTACAATAAACTTCAATTTCACTTTTATTACTGTAGCTTGAGCCTGACTTAATCCATAACTGCACATTAGAGCTTGTGGAAATAGCGATGACTGATTGTTCATCAAGTGTTGTTACGGCAAAATCAGAACCATAATAATTATCCGCAATATTAATACTGCCTAATGAAACCTCATTATTAATATCGATAACGGTTAGCGTACCACTATTAATGTATAAAGCATCATCGAAGCCATCTTGGTTCACGTCATAGGCATCAATTACACCAATATTATCATCATAATCACCTTCATAACTCCAAAAAGATGTCAGGTCATTGATTTGTAGAGCGCTAAAGCCACCGTTATAGGTTTTGGCTGAAGGTAAGAAAATATCGCCATAACCATCATTATTGAAATCAGTTACTGCTGCGTATCGGCTGTTGTCCCAATTTGATGATATTTCTTCGCTAACGTTATAATTACCATTTAATTCCATTGAAACAATGGCGCTGCCGTCATAACCACTGTTTGTTCCAGGAATAAAAAATATTGCCTGCTCTTCGTTAGGTTCCACATTTGCCCAGCCGGCACTTGCGTATGAATCTAGTTGTGAAGGGTTGGTATTTTGCCACTGAATGGCTACTTCTGATTCGACGTTAGCAACAACAAAAATATCTTCTCCTGAACTAGAACCTCCCGTTCCCCAATGCAGCTCAACATCACCATCATTATCTGAATCACCTACGGCAAGGGATTTAGAACCATGGGCTTGCATATCAAGCGACCAAGCACTGACTAATGCTCCAGCTTGTAAATCGTAGGCGGTAATGCTGCCCCACTGACAATCTCCAACGATGACCTTATCAGTTGACGCATCAGCGACACTAAGAGTTTGTAAAGTACAGGTATTACCATTTTCAAAACTAGCTAATTCGGTTTTGGTGTTAGCAGAAAATACAGTGATTGCTCCCCAATTATCTGCGCCAATAATTTCAGCAATGTTGTCACCAGTTAAGTCTGCAGCAGTAACATAATGTTCACCAAACCCGCTGCCTTTAAACCATTGGTTTTCCCATGTTGCCCCGTCATATACTTTACCTGAATTAATCACTAATTCTATTTGACTGTCGTCATCGACATTGGCAAAAATCACTTCATTGCTATCACTTTCAATTGCCGTATCTAATAATAATGTTGTTGGACTATTAATGGCAAAAACTTGCAGCTGTTTGGCGCCACTACTATAACTACTGCTTGAAGTGATAACCGCTGCAATAGTATCTTCGCCATCGCCGGTTAAGGCAAAAGCTTGAACATAGCCGTCAGTTTCCCAAATTGCCGTGGCCATTTTCTCAAGGCCATTGATAACACTTATGCCTTGGTTAGTTGCAACCAGTATTTCTAGCGTAGCGTCAGTATCAATATTATGGCCAATAACCTGCTTTATGTTACTTTGCTCGCCAATGGCAAAAGGGTACATCCAGCTTTGACTATATTGCTCATCTTGATGAGAAAGTAAAAATATAGAATGTTGAGAATCAGTCGACAATACTTCGTTATTACCGTCACCAGTAAAGTCGCCTATTGTTATAGAGTGGTTAACTGAGGGAATTTCAATTCCGCTTCGCGCAATAGGCATTGCACCGGTAGAAGTGACTTTAATCGAAGCTTCATGTTTTTCAGCATCTTCAGCCAAGGTATTGGCGAAAATGAAGTTTACTGATAACTGCGGAAACATGGATGTTTCATTGGCTAACCAAGTCACAACACCTTGTTCGTTAATTGTTGCGCCTTCAGGGCCTGAAATGAGGACTGCCGCTTGTTCGCTACCTGCACCAATATCAGGGTCGGTAAATACCGCATTGAATATCGCGGTGTCGCCATTATCTACAATGCTTGGTAAGTTGCTGATGATAAATTCTGCAGGGCTGTCACCAATAATTATTTCGTAACTAAGCTCACTTTCTATGGTATTTACCCCATCAGAAACAACAAGACTAACTTGTACTTTATCACCGGATACTGCGATATAAGCAGGTAGAATATTGCCGTTTACATTTTCAACTAGCTCACCATTGATATACCAGTTATAAGACGAGCTCAGCTCTTCTTGAGGTGTATCATCGTCATAATAATAAGGGTAAGAAGCTTCTAACTCTGTTTTGGTGGTGGCGTTGTAGGCATACAGACTCGGAATATGTACAACCGGAGGAAATGTTAATTCATCATAAGCGATCAGTTCAACGCCATCGGTTTGACTGTCGAGGAAGTTCCAGATGCTAGAAAAATGGTAGCCTACATCGGGCGAACCATCGTTATTGGTGTCTTCACTGTATTTAATGTAAAAATTGTTTAAAAACTCAATTTGAGAGGTAATATCACCTTCTAATGTGATGGACTGCTGTGAGCCATTAATGCTGCTATAACTATCTAAGTAGGTGTAATTAGCTTGGCCTAATTCGCTATCTAAAAGGCTGGAGGTTACTTTATAAGCCTCTAGGTAATTGTTGCCAGTTTGATATTCTATGGTGCGATGATCTTTCAGTGTTTTATTCGGGAATTGATAGGTCACATAGAATTCATGTTCATACTTATATACGCCTGAATTGTCATCGTATTCATTTTCACTTCTCGTTTGACCTGAAATAGTGAACTGTTGGCCATCTCGTGTGGCTTCGATCTCGGCAAAATATAAATTAACCTTATAAGCATTGTCTTTATTTGAAGTGACATTGAAGTAAGCCTTGCCATCATACATAGGCTCATAATAATCTTGACAATTATTGAAATTAACGTCGAATAAACCGGTTTGATTTTCATCAAAAGCTCCGGTAATACTCACTGAACCAGCTTGTTCACATGAATACTCAATGACTTCAGTATTAGCACTATTGTTATTTATGTGATAGGTAATATCTTCTACCGAAATGTAAGGAGGGTATAAGGTTTCATCGCCTGTCATATAGCTAAGAAATTGTTGAGAATTAGCTAAGTTAATTTTTGCTTGAGCAGTACTACCCGTATAAAGGCTATCAGCATGTTGTTGATAGGCTTGATTGAGCTCTGTCGTAGTCAGTTCTTCAGGTGATGTCAGATAACGAGTATCTTTCGGTTTTTCTGGTGTTACTGGCGTTCCTTCGTCTCCTCCTGAGCCACCACAAGCAGATATTACTGCGCTGGTAAGTAAGACTAAGAGCAATCGTAATGATGTTTCCATGTTATTTGCTATCCTTGGATAAATGTATAATTAGGTGTAGGGCATTAACATAAAGAGTGAAATGCCGACTAAACCCGTAAAGTAAGAGTAATTAAATAGGTTTATCGGTGTTCTAGGTACTCACTAATAAATGATTTATTTGTTCAATGAGTTTTGGCAGAGATTTCTCGCTATAGCCTTTATGAATATGTTTTAGCGTGCCATTTTTATCGATAATCAGCATATGTGGTAGGCCTGAAACGTCAAACTCTTTACCAATAGTGCCGCGTTTGTCATGAGTTATGGTAATGGCAAAACCTTTGAGTTTGCGCTTAATATTGCTAAAGACTTTCCGTGACTCTTTGAAGTTTACCGCGACGACGTCAAGCTTATCTTTAGATATTTGACGCTGAATTTTTTCGAGGGCTGATAGCTCTTTAATGCAATACGGGCACCATGTCGCCCAAAAGGAAACGACAATCACTTTACCGTGCATTTCAGTGATGCTGACAGCGTCACCTTGTCTATTTTTACCTAAATATGAAGTGAGAGTATCGCCTTCTGCTGGTACAGCAAAAGAGAAGTACGATGTAAACGAAAATAAAAATAGTAGTGGAAAAAGTAACTTATTCATTGCTGTCCATAGCATAAATTTTGGACGTTAAGGGTATGTTATAACAGCAAAAAAGTCTATAGATTTTAATGGTGAATTAACTAAGGTCGCTTAAAAAACACAAGATACCTTAGCCTAAGGTGAAACTAAAATAAGGTGTTATTCTGGCTTTTGGGTACAAATCTGATCGCCATAATAGTTATTACCATAGTTACAGCTTATCACCGTATCGCGTTGGGCTTGATGTTGAAAAACAGTTCTAAAGTAATGAATTAAAGTATTCATGGTGATTCTCCTCGTTTAATGGCTGCTTGATACTTGTATTTAATGCAGGTTCATCATGACGGTTGCATCGAACTTAGTACATTTCATTAAAACGAAAATGGTATTCTGAAAAACTGAATCATGCCTTTTCTCTTGATTTTGCATCAGAGCAAAATGTTACTTTTGCTCGGCTTTAAAATAAGAGCATGTTCAATCTACTGGTAATTCACTAAAAGATAGGTAAAATCGCCGATTACATTAAGTTACATTTAAGTGATGTCTGTAAAACAAGTTCAAGGATCACCGATACTTGTTAGTTATTTATACTGAGGAACCTCCATGAAAAGCTCAATATTACTTGCCGCCAGTTTAACCAGTTTTCTCTTACTAAACGGTTGTGCGTCTACTCAAAGCCCTAGTGAGTTAGCGCAACAGGCAGAGCAACGTAATGCTCAATTTTTATTAGTACAAACGGCGATGACTAATATTGAGCAACGCCTTAGCCAAGCAGAGCAAGAAAACTTAGCCTATTTTTCACCAGCAAAGCTTAAAAAAGCCATCGCCGAATATGATGATGCTGAAGAAGACTTTCAAGATATTCGCTTTGAACCTAATAAAGCAACGTTAAAGCAAACCAACAAAATTATCGCTTATGTTCAAACGGCCAACCAATATTTAGATACTGCTTGGGAAATAAAAAAAGCAGCAACAAGCAATTTGGCTGATAGCTTTGAGCAGTTTGCTCGTTTAGATGCACTTGATGTAAAAACTATTTACCCTAAAAGCTATCAGCAAGCTAAAAAACGCTTGGATGACCTCGTCGAAAGCATTGCTGATGGCAACATCGCAAAAGCACAAGACAAGCAAGCAACGTTATTGATCACCTTATCTGCTTTAGAAGTTAAAGCTGTTAAAGAGATTAAATTAAGTAAGCTAAACAGCATAATAAAAGGCTTAAATAAAATTAAGGCGGCTAAATATATTCCGATTAGCTATCAAAAAGCGATTGCCTCGAAAGAACGAGCTGAAGCCGTTATTACCGCTTCGCCTCGCGACGGAGAAAGCATCAATAAAGCTGTTGCATTGGCAGAGTTTGACCTGCTACATAGCCAAAACATTATGGTTGCGGTTAAGAACCTAAAAGCGTTAGACAATGATAACCTTGAAGCATTTATGTTAAATCATGAAAATGAATTAGAAACCATATCTTCAGCGCTCGGTTTAGCAGATCTTCGTAACCTAACCATTAAAGAACAAATTGCCACTATTGCAACAAAATCGACAGAAACCGTTGCTAAACTTGCTGAGTTAACAATAGAAAAAGAGCAATTATTGCAGTCAGTTGAAGATAAAAATAACTTATTGCTGGTTGTTACAGGCGACAAAAATAAGCTTAATCAAGACATGATCAAACAAATTACTGAAAAAGATCAGCAATTGATGAAAGTAAATGAGCAGTTAGCACAACTTGCTTTGTCAGAAAATAATTTAACCCAAGCATTAACTAAAGCTAAACAAGAGTTTGCTTTGTTAGAAGCAAAGATTGCCGCGGATAAAGCCAAACAAGCATCAGCTGATTCGGCTGCTAAATTACAGCAAGAAAAGAGCTTACTTGAGCAAGAAAATAAAGTGCTTAAATCAACCAATGAACTTGAAAAGCTTAATCAAGCATTAGCTTCACGCACACAAGAAAACCAAGTGCTTATGCAAGAAAACAAAAAGCTACAGGCTGAGCTTGCAAGTTTACAAGGCGAAAAAGTTGAAGAGGCCGCTACGGCACCAGTAAAAGCGGTAGAAAGTACAACCTCTGCAGAAAAAGATACAGCCTCTGAAGGCTAGTGTCAGTTAGCGTTTGAATAAGCGGTAACTTTTAAAAGCAATAACCCCAAAGCACAGTAAGCTAAATTGATTACTGTGCTTTTTTATTCCTACTGGCTAGGTGCTATACATTAAGGCTCATCGCATTAGCAACAATATTTTGTGAGCTCTTGGTGAAACATCTCTTTTAAAATACTAATTTCAGCAGTGCGCACATAGTTCGGGCGGATCACTAACGCAATACTGCGGTGCGGCCCTGGTTCGTCTAAATGTATGGCTTGCAGTTCTGAGTTATTATGAATGAGTTGATCAATTGCCATTTGCGGTACTAAGGTGGTGCCAAGCTTGCCGGCGACCATTTGAATCAAGGTATGTAAGCTGGCCGAGTCAAAGTCTGACTCTTGTTTATTGCTTTGCAAGCTACAGGCGGCAAGGGCGTGATCTTTTAAGCAATGCCCTTCTTTTAATAACATCAGTTTGTCGAAGGCTAATTCGGCACTGGTTATTTCAGTGACGTTTTGCGGAAATTCATCTTTGTGGGTCACTAAATAAAAATCTTCTTGCCAAAATTCAAAACTCATTAGGCCGTCAAGGGCATAAGGTAAGGCAAATACTGCGGCGTCAATATCACCATTTCTGACCATATCTACCAATACATGTGACTGTTCTTCGACAATTTTTAATTTAAAGTCAGGATATTGTTTTCTCACCGCGGGCAATACTTTGGGTAATAAATACGGCCCTATGGTGGGAATAACCCCCAAGGTCATCGGACGAGACAATGGCGCTTTATTGGTTTGCGAAAGCTGCATCAGCTCGTCAATTTCGAGCTTAATGGTTTTGGCTTTGTTGAGAATAAGCTTGCCGTCAGCAGTCACTAATACCTGCTTATTATTACGTTCAAATACATGAATACCTAATTGCTTTTCTAGCTCGGTAATGGCGGTGCTTAACGCCGACTGTGAAACATTGCAGGCCTCGGCGGCTTTTTTAAAGTGCAGTGTTTTTTCAACGGCAAGTGCATAGTGAAGTTGTTTTAATGAAATCATCATTATTCCAATCGTTAGAACATTATGCTTATTTTAATCGATTAAATGTAATTATCACGTCTTTTACGTTCAGTTTTTTTGAATATCAATATCTATTTAATCAAATTTATTAATTGAACGGGCGATCGTATTATTTCCCCATCGAAAGCAAACACGCTTTCCAACTTAAACAACTTTTAAATTAAACGAGGAATTACTCATGGCTCAGATTGGCAAAACACTCCCAGAATTTTCGGCTCAAGCTTTTCATAACGGTGAATTTGTTGAAGTAACATCAGAAAGTGTAAAAGGTAAGTGGGGCATCTTTTTATTTTACCCCGCTGATTTCACCTTTGTCTGCCCGACTGAATTAGAAGACATGGCGAACCAATACGAAGAATTGCAAGGTTTAGGTGTTGAAGTATATGCAGTATCAACCGATACGCACTTTTCACACAAAGCATGGCACGACTCGTCAGACGCGATTGGCAAAATCAAATTCCCAATGGTTGGTGACCAAACCGGCACTATTACTCGCGGTTTTGACGTAATGATTGAAGAAGACCACATGGCACATCGCGGCACGTTTTTAGTAGACCCAGATGGTGTTATTCAAGTTGCGCACATTCACGCAGGTGGCATTGGCCGAAGTGCAAAAGACATGGTTCGTAACGTAAAAGCGGCACAATATGTTCGTGATAACGACGGTGAAGTATGTCCGGCAGCATGGGAACAAGGTGAAGCAACCTTAACCCCTAGCTTAGACTTAGTGGGTAAAATCTAAGCCCCAACTTTTTAAGCAAATCAATGCGAGGCTTGAGCCGCTATCGAAAGATGCGTCTCCCCTCGCTTTCCCCAGTAGAAAATTTCGTCTCCTATTTTACAGAATTTAAAGGTAGCACTATGTTAAGCCAAGATATTTTAAACGCAGTTAAATCTTATGCCGCAAACATGACCAACAAGGTTCGTTTGGTATTACAAACGGGCACCCATGAAAAGCGCGATGAACTTAAAGCGTTTTTAACTGAGCTTTGCAGTGTTTCAGAAAACTTAGAGCTTGTTGAAGCTGATATTGCATTACGCAGCCCGATCACCTTTTCTTTACAAGTGAATGATCAGCCTAATGGCATTTTATTCTCAGGCATTCCAAGCGGACATGAATTTAACTCGCTTATTTTAGCCTTGTTACAATCGGCCGGAACAGAGAGCAAATTAGACGATACCTTAAAGCAATTGATCGGCAATATTAATGAACCCCTGCATTTTGAAGTGTTTGTTTCATTAAGCTGTCATAACTGTCCTGACGTGGTGCAGTCGCTTAATCAGTTTGCCTTATTAAACAAACACATCAGCAGTGAAATGATCGACGGTGGGTTGTCCCCTGAACTAATTTCTCAGCGTAATATTCAAGGCGTACCCAGTGTTTATGTTAATGGTGAATTATTTGCTAATGGTAAAATTGATACCGCGCAACTCGTCGATAAATTAATTGAGCGCTTCCCTGAAATTGTTAATCAAGGTGAAAGCCAAGCTTTGCCTACGCAAGATGTTACCGTGATTGGTGGTGGGCCAAGTGGCGTTGCTGCCGCAATTTATGCCGCGCGTAAAGGGCTAAATGTCACTATGATCGCCGATAGAATCGGCGGCCAAGTTAAAGACACTGTCGGTATTGAAAACTTAATTTCAGTGCCAAAAACCACAGGTACCGAATTAACCGGTAATATGCTGGCGCATTTAAATGACTACAACATCACTAAAAAAGAGCATGTTCGTGTCGATAAAATCGGAAAAGCCGAGGGCAATAAAAGCATTCATTTATCGAGCGGTGAAGTGATTGACTCAAAAACCGTGATTGTTGCTACCGGGGCAAAATGGCGTGAGCTTGGTATTCCGGGCGAGAAAGAAAACATCGGCAATGGCGTGGCGTTTTGTCCGCACTGCGATGGCCCGTTTTTCAAAGGCAAAGAAGTGGCTGTGGTTGGCGGTGGTAATTCGGGTATTGAAGCGGCGCTCGATTTAGCCGGTATGGTAGAACATGTTACCGTATTTGAGTTTTTACCTGAGCTAAAAGCCGACCAAGTATTAGTGGAAAAAGCCGAGCAACATGACAAAATCACCATTATTAAAAATGTCGCCACCAAAGAAATTGTTGCCAATAACGGCAAAGTAGTTGCCATTGACTATCAAGACCGCGCAACCAATGCCTTGCACCGTAAAGAATTAGCCGGCGTATTTGTGCAAATCGGCTTAGTACCAAACAGTGATTTTTTAAATGGTCTAGTCGAGCGTACTCAGCATGGCGAAGTGATTATTGATCAAAAATGTCAAACCAGTGAACCGGGTGTGTTTGCCGCTGGCGATGTTACTACTGTGCCATATAAGCAAATTGTTATTGCCATGGGCGAGGGCGCAAAAGCATCGCTATCAGCCTTCGACTACTTGATCCGCGAAAGCTAAATAACCTTTAACTCTTCGATAAATTTAAATGCTCAGTGAATCTTCACTGGGCATTTTTGCGTTTAAATAACGACTGATATAACAGCATGTTAATATGATAAAAAATATTTATTTACGCTAAAAACCTGTTATTTTATTGGCCAAATAAATAATAAAAAGCTGCACGCAAGGAAAACAATGTCTAATCAAACGCCAAATCTGCCCGACTTATCAGGTGCCTTTTCAAAAAGTAAAAGCACAATTTTTACCGTCGTTACTATTTTTATATTATTGCTACTTGCCTTCCAAGCTATGTATACCGTAGATGAAGGTCATGTAGGTATTATCAAACGTTTTGGTGAAGCCACCGAGCAAGTGAATCCGGGCTTACATACCAAAATCCCTTTTGTTGATACCGTGGAAGTATTAGAAATTCGTACCCGTAAAAATGTTGAAAAACTCAATGCTTCTACTCACGAACAAATGCCAGTGACCGCAGAAGTGTCCATCAACTGGACCGTACTTAGAGCTGAAGCGTTTGACCTATTCAAAAGCTACGGCGGTTTAGTGCAATTTGAAGCGCGTATTCTAGACCCTAAATTACGTTCAGCGGCCAAAGATGCGTTAGCACGTTATAAAGCGGAAGAGCTGATTCAAAATCGTTCACAAGTGATCGCTCAAATTGAAGAGCTGTTGCTTGAAGAAATGAAAGACTATCCGGTGAAGTTAGATTCTGCGCAGCTAGAAAATTTAGTCTTACCAAAAAAATACATTCAATCAATTGAAACTAAGCAAACCGAAAAGAACTTAGCTGCGGCAGAAATGCATCGCTTGGAGCGTCAAAAATTAGAAGCCCAGCGTGAAGTAAATACCGCGCTTGCTCAACGTGATGCAGCCAAAGCGCAAGCTGACGGTAAAGCCTATGCCATACGTGCTGAAGCGCAAGCCGAAGCAGAAGCGATTAAAGTGAAAGGGTTGGCTGAAGCCGAAGCATTGAATGAAAAAGCCAAATCATTAAATAATTCACAAATGATGGTTGAATACGTGCGAGCCCAGCAGTGGAATGGCCAAATGCCGACGACTATTATGGGCGGCGATCAAAGTGTTTTATGGAATATGAATAATAAAAATTAAAGCGGCTTCTTAATTATTAAAGCTCGCTAATGCAGCGAGCTTTAATGGTAAATGTTGAAAATAAAAAGAACAAACAAAAAGGAAAAATGATGGAATGGGATTTTGTTGTAGCAAGCTTTGTTAATCTTGCTGTTAATTTAAGTTACACCATATTAGCGTTATTTGTTGCTGTAATTGCGCTGGTAGTTATCGACAAAAAATTACTTAAGGGGGTCGATATTCAACAAGAGTTAAAAGCAAATAATCTTGCTGTGGCAATTTTTGCGTCGGCAATTTTAATTTTTGTCGCCCTCATTATATGTTTTGGCATGAAGGCTTAATTTAAGTTATGCGTTGGTTTTTTATTCTGCTAGCTGTGATTATGGTGATTATTTTTGGTGGAGCTAAAAATAATAGTAAGGCATCAGATCAAGCTTTGCTAAAACAAGCCCAAATGTCAGCCGATAATTTATCTGTCAAACTCACCAGTAATAGCAAGCAAAATGGTCGTGTGGTTTTTACTCGCTCTAATGAAGTTTTAACGCAAAGTCGTATCCAGCAAAATATCCAAAAACATAAAAATAAACAGCAACGTAGCTATATTTATTTTTGGCTCGATCGTTTTAAAAATAACGCCACTGCAACCGCAATGGGACTTGATTGGCAACATCATTTTGTGAATAGCTACTTAGTTGGCTTGCGACCTTTTGCCGTTGAAAACCAGTGGCTGCCACTTTATATTTTATCAAAACGCAAAACTTATCAATTAGACAGTGAGCAATATGGCGCCGCCGATTTATGGCAAAATTCTGCGCAAGCATTTCAGCTACTACGTGGTGATTGTGAAGACCATGCCTTAGCATTAGCAGACTGGCTTATTTCCGAAGGGGTTGATGCCAAGGTGGTTATTGGTAAATATAAAACCGGTGGCCATGCATGGGTCGTCGCAGAAAAAAATAACCAAAGCTATTTGCTAGAAGCAACGTCTAAACGTAGTGGTAAAGCTTGGAATCATTATCCGTTAGCATCGGTTAGTCGTCATTATTATCCGCAATATATGTTTAACCGCAAAAACTTCTGGGTGAATACTGCCTCGCATACAACCAAAGACTATCAAGGTAGTCATTGGTTAAAAACCTCTGAGTTTACTCGTCAAAATTGATTTTTTTAACGCATTAAGGCTCTATATAATCTGCCAAAATATGGTTGTAGTCTTCGGAGTTATATAACGATGATAAGGCTTCATCCATGCGCTTAATAAAGTCTTCTTTGAAAGGGTATTTATGGTTTTTGCTATCGCTATAGCCAATATGGGCGGTTTGTGTCATGACTACTAACATTTCGCTGATTTCATTAAAATTTAATTCATTATTTGAACTTGATTGACGTAAGTGCTTTAGTTCCCACAAGGTTGAAAATCGGTCGTTTATATAGCAGTCTAGTCGCTTACGAAGCAGTTTAATAATATTTGAACGGGTGTCTTTGTTTTCCCAAACTTTTATGGTTCCTTTGGCTTTCGCAATTTGTAATTCTTTATTTAAAATTTCGTAGCCGGCGTTAATACCGATATTTAATGGTTGTGGTAGGTTTTCTAAGTCTTTATAAATATAGCTTGATAGTTCAATATCTTTATAGCAAAAAGCGACTACGGTTTCAGAGAGCATGGCGATCGAATAAGGCCAAATATAGGGGCGTTTTTCAATGTGTCTATAAGGCGGAAATAAAGCAAAAGCACTGCCAGTTTCTAATGCTTTAAGGCCTCTTTTCCAAGGTACAGCAACAATTTTTATTTGGTAATAGGGTTTTAATTTTTCCGCAGCTTTGTTTATAAGTTCAACATAAATGCCTTTGGCCTGACCATTTTCTATATATGAATACGGCGGGTAAGCATCATCAGCAAGTAGCGTGACTTGTTGTGCGTTAACCGAAAGGCAGCTGAGTATAATCGTCCAACTGATGCTTAGCTTGGTCAAATATAATGGCAGAACTTTTAAGTAAACCATGTCAGCAACCTTATTCAATTAAGTGACTAAAAACGCCACTGTTTTGAAAAGTCATATCTAAAGCCAACAGACCAAGATGAAAAGTCGGGTAAGTAATCAAAATCACGTTTTAGGTATTCAATATGAAAGCGAAGTAACGGCGCAGGTAACCATTCTAAGGTGGTATTGTAGCCGTTAAAGTTTTGACTTAAAGATGCATGGTGGCCGTCGTCAAAATCAAAATATCCTAGCTTTAATCGAAACATTTTTGACAACTGATATGCGCTAGATAAATCAATAGTGTGGCCAGTTCTGTTAAGTAAGTTAACATCGTCACGATAATCACGTTGCTGATATCCTGCGGCTAAATACCAGTCAGTGGTTAAGTTATAAGCAAGAGCTGCGGCAATTACATCATCTTCACCGGTTTTTACGCCATTAAGTATTTGATCTTCAGTAAGATAAGTAATCGCAGCATGAAAAGAGTTTTGGTCAAAACTTAAACCTAAATTTACCAAGTCACTGTTATCATCGCCATTAGCGCCGTCAAATTGTGCCGCTGCTAACCATGTGAAATTATCGAATTTAAACTTATAAGTGACTAAATTATTGACGAAAAAAATACTTTGCGGATCATAAGCGAAAGGGCTATTACCATGATCAAAAATATCTACGTATTCAGCAATTAACAAATATTGTGGTGGTCGTTGTTTGCCAATGCCAACACGGCCATAAGGACTGTCTAAGGCAACATAAGCGCGCCGAGTTTTACCAAAATCACCATTATTTGATAAATCTACACCCCATTCACCTTGCGCTTCAGCTGTCCAACCAGGTTTGAATTCATTGGTAAACTTAAAACCAGCATGTGAAAGTGCATCTCTTACATCCCATTGGCTGATATTTTGCTCATCAATATAGCCAAAAGTCGGTCTTAAAGTGGCATAAACTTTAGCGCTACTGTTTTTCTTAGTATCAATATTTTTTGTAGCTATTTTAGCTAGCGATGTACTTGATTGAGCACTACTTGATTTGATTTGCTTTGAAGGGGATTTATGGTTAGCAGTGTTGGCTATTTGTTCTTTTTCTAACTGCTCAATACGTTTTCTCAGTATTTCTACTTGTTTTTTTAATTCAGCCAAACTTTTTGCTGTTGCGTTATCGGCAAAACTTGCTGTACTGCAGAGAGAAAAACAAATGAAAAATGATAAAGTAATTTTGCAGCTAGGCATGGCGACATCACTAAAAAATCAACGAATTTAAAAAGTGTAGACTATATTTAATTTAAAGAAATATACCGTCACTTTTATCCGTTGGAATTTATTATGAATATTAGAACAAAATTTTCTATAGCTTCCGGTTTGGTTATTTTAATTGTTATTTCATTACTTTCTTTTTCTACCTATTGGCTGGTCGAAACGACTTTAGAAGAAAAAACTCAAGCTTACGTACAAGACAATGCGTCATTATTAGGGCAGGGCATTAGTAATTGGCTTTCTGGGAAAAGTGCGCAAATTGCGGTTGCTAAAAGTGCGATAGAAAGTGACTTTTCCAACGAATTGTTTCAGCAAAGTTTAGCTTTGCCGGTGTTTCAAAAAGACTTTTTATTGATGTTTGGTACCTTGGCAACAGAGTCTATTTTACGTTCGAATGATCCAAACAGAGTTAACCCAGACAATATCGATTTTAGAGAACGCCCTTGGTATAAACTTGCTCAACAAAGTAATCAAGTAGCTTTTACCGCGCCTTACATTGATGCGGCATCAAAAGAATTAGTACTTTCAGTTATTGCACCCATTGAAGATAACGGTCAATTTAAAGGTGTTATCGGTGGCGATTTAAGCTTAGACAGCATCGCTAAAAGTGTGAATACCATCAACTTTAATAATACCGGTTTGGCATTTATAGTTGATCGAAGCGGTAATATTATTACTCATCCCAATAGTAATTTTAACGGTAAAACCAGCCAAGCTATTTATCAACAATCACCAGATAAAACTAATAGCATCATTACTTTTGAGCATGACGGCATCGACAAACTAGTATATTTTTACCCTTTAGAAAAAGCTGCCGGTATGGATTGGTATTTAGCGGTGTTGTTAGATAAAGGTAAAGTCTATCAATCACTGGCAGATCTTTCAGTAAGAACGGCACTGTTTGCTATTTTCAGTATTGCTTTATGTATTTTCATTCTGCGCAAGTTAGCGAAACATTTATTATTACCTCTTAACGAATTAGAAAGCGCCATTGCTGATATCGCTTCAGGACAGGGCGATTTAACCAAGCGACTCAAAATTCAAAATGAAGATGAGTGTGGCGCGGTGGCAAAAATCTTTAATGAATTTCTCAGTTCGTTACAGCAGTTAGTGATCGACATTAAAGAAAAAGCGACGCGCGTGGTTGAAAACAGTGATAATTCAAAGCAACTTTCTACCGACTCTAGCCATGAGTTGTCTAATCAAACTACCTTGGTGGAAAGTTTAGCTACGGCGATGAATGAAATGAGTGCCACGTCTAATGAAATTGCTTCAAGCGCCCAAGAAGCCGCTAGTTCAATTACATCTGTTAATGACAAAACTTTAGAAGGGCAAGGTGTTTTTACTCGCACAAGTGATGAAGTTACTGAGTTATCAAATAATATTGCTGCTTCTCAAAAGCTCAGCGACGAACTAGCCCAATACAGTGAAAATATTGAACAGGTTTTATCGGTTATTAATGGCGTAGCAGAGCAAACCAATTTACTTGCGTTAAATGCTGCCATTGAAGCTGCCCGAGCAGGCGAGCAAGGTCGAGGCTTTGCTGTGGTTGCAGATGAAGTGCGTACTTTAGCTTCTCGTACACAAGAATCGACTACTGAAATAAGGGCGATGATTGAGCAAATTCAAAACTCATCTGCTCAGGTACAAACTTCGATGAACGAGAGCATGACTAAAGCCAGTAGTTGTGTTGAAGACACCTTGTTAGCAAATGAAATGTTGAAAGATATCTCAAATTCAGTGACTGAAATTATGGATAGAAATATTCAAATTGCAGCGGCAATTGAAGAGCAAAGTGTCGTTATTGAAGAAATTAATAAAAATACCAACCACATAAATGATATTAGTGTTCAGGTTAGCGACTTCTCAAAAGAGCAATTTCAAACTAATGAAACCTTAGTGGATGAAGTGAACCAACAACAAGCGTTACTTGCCAAGTTTACCGTATAAAAATGCACAGCTTAAAATTAACTCAACAGCTATTTATAATAAGGTTTGCTTAGGCTTAGAACGTTGTGCTTGTTGATAACGGACATTTCTATCATCGAAAACTGTTACTTTAAAAACTGCAATAATAGGTGTGGTTATTATTTACTACGCGTCGCTAGCTACTGTAACAAAGCATTACAGTATAACTGCTGTAACTAAGTTATCGTCGTAGCCGTTATTCTTCCTCTCATTATCACTACAAGCAACCAAGCTTGCTCTACATCAATAAAATAATCATAACTTAACAATTATGTTGTAATACCTCGTAAATTAAATGATAATCATTCGCATTATCATTCCATTGTGAGGTTGTTGTGTTTAAAGCTCGTTTAAATCTTAAAAATACTTTTTTGAAGTCTAGTGTATGTCTTGCGGTTGGCTTGTCGTTATCTGCATATGCAGGGCAGGTTAATGCTGCCGAAGAAACCATTGAGCATATTGAGGTAAACAGTAATAAAATTTACCGTAGTACCGCCACTAAGTCTTCACTTAAAGCGATAGACACACCAGCAAGTTTAACGGTTATTGATCAAGAGCTATTAGATTTCCGTCAGGTTGACTCAGTTGCCAAAGCGCTGCGTTATGTTTCTGGAATAACCTCAGAAAGCCGATCTACTATTACCATTTTTGATCAATATAATATTCGCGGTTTTGATACTTACCAAAGCTTTTATGATGGCATGCCGTTACTTAGTAACAATGCTTGGAATTTATTTCCTCAAGTTGATTTTTATGCAACCGAGTCGATAGAAGTATTAAAAGGACCTGCCTCTTCACTTTACGGTTTAGTACCGCCAGGTGGTATGGTTAACCAAGTGGCCAAAGCGCCACAAACGGAAGAAAAAACTGAGGTGAACATAGCTTCGGGTAATTTAGGTTTAGTTGAGCTGGGCATCGATTCTAGCGGTCAGCTAAGTGACAACGTTGATTATCGTGTAATTATGTTAGGTAAAAAACGTGACGGTCAACAAGAAACCACTGAAACAGAACGTTATGTTTTTGCACCATCTTTAGGTTGGCAAGTTAGTGATGATACCCATCTAACATTATCAATGTATTATCAAAATGATCCACAAATGGTGCCATCTACGCCTTTACCGTCAGTAGGTACTGTATATGAAGCCCCTTATGGAAAATTAGACGCCAATGCCTATGCTGGCGATGCCAACTGGAACATGTTTGAACGTGAAACCTTAATGCTAGGTTATAAGTTAAATCATAGTCTTAATGATACTTGGTCATTTTATCAAAATTTCCGTTATACCGACGCTAAAGCTTTACAGCGCAATATGTATAACTATGGCTTAGCTGACGATCAAACAACATTAATTCGTTCAGCCTATGAAACCGATGAAGAAATAGACGGTTTTACTATCGACAATCAGGTTATCGGAACCATATCGCTAGGCGAGAGCAAGCATAATTTACTCTTTGGTTTTGATTATCAAAAGTCTGACTCCACCGTTGCTTATGGCGATACGTTAGGTACCGATACGCCAACAATCGACCTTTCAAATCCAGATTATTACCAAATTAACCCTAAAACTTTACCCATCGGTTTTTATACTGAATACCACCTTATTGATATTGAGCAAAAAGGCTTTTATATCCAAGATGAAATCACTTGGGCTGACTGGACCTTGCTATTAAATGGTCGTTACGACCAATTTCAAAGTCGTGATGATGTCGACAATAGCTACGGCGGAATTGAATATGGCTCTGTCGCTGAAATAGACCAAAGTGAATTTAGTGGTCGGTTAGCTGCTATGTACACTTTCAAAAATGGTATTCGTCCTTATTTAAGCTATGCCGATTCTTTTGAACCGGTCACGGGTATTGATGGTGTAACAGGTGAAGCGTTTGTACCCACTACAGCTGAGCAGTTTGAAGCAGGTATAAAATATCAAAGTGCTGATGGTAGCATTAGCCTTTCCACAGCATACTTTATTTTAACCAAAGAGAATGTTGTGGTTAATACACCTGACTGGTCGGTACAAACCCAAACTGGCGAAGTTGAGTCTAAAGGTTTTGAAATGGAAGCTAATATACAGCTAACCGACAACCTTCATTTTATTGCCAATTTAACCAAGTTAGATATGACCATAACTGAAGATGAACTTGACCCTGAAGTTGTTGGTAAAACACCGGTGTGGGTTGCTGAAAATATGGCTTCAGCATGGCTTAATTACTATCCTGAAAACTTAATAGAAGGACTAATGCTTGGCGGTGGTTTGCGTTATGTCGGGGAAAGTCAGTTAGATAAATATAATACCGATACCGTACCTAGCTATACCCTTGTTGATTTGGTGGCCAGTTATGAATTACCAGAAAAATACGCATTAGGCGAAGAAACTCAAATTACCTTTAGTGTGAGTAACCTAACCGACAAGCAATATACCAGTGCTTGTTATGATGGCAATAATTGCTGGATGGGCGCTGAACGCATGGTTGAAGCTGGCTTGAAAGTGAGCTTTTAACTTCCCAAAAAACGCCTATTAATATTGTTAGTAATAGCACCTCTAAATGAGGTGCTTTTTCATTTGAGAAGATGTTATTCATGAGAAAAAAACTTTTTAAACTTCACAGTTATACGGCACTTTTTGCGATGCTGCCTTTATTGGTTATTTGTATCACTGGCAGTATTTTGGTGTTCAAAAGCGAGATCAATACTTGGTTAATGCCAGAACAACATGTAGTGATGAATCAGGGAGAACGACAATCTTATGATCAATTGGCTAAAAATATGTCTGAAGCTTTTCCTGACTATCATTTAGGCGCTTGGGAAATATTCGGCAATATCGAACAACAAGAGGTGATAGAGGCAGACCGAGTTTATTTAATTAAAAACAACAGCTTTGACTGGTACAAAATGCATTTAAACCCTTTTACCGGTGAAATTTTATCAACTCCAGTACCTTTTGAAGACCACTACTTTTTAGATTGGCTAGTGGTGCTTCATTATACTTTATTACTCAAAGACACTCAGCTGTTACCTGCCACTACAGGCGTATGGTTAGGACTGGTTTATGCCTTATGTTTACTCTTTTTAGGTATCAGCGGTTTAGTTATTTATCGCAAATTTTGGCGTAAACTCTTCACCGTGCGCTGGCGCTCTCAGCTTATGGTGGTATTTAGTGATACTCATAAGTGCGTTGGCGTATTAGCATCGCCATTGTTACTGATTTTAGGGTTTACCGGTGGTTACTTTAATGTGGTTGAGCTTAATCACGAACTAACGGAACCAGACTCCCATCACGAGTTTGTTATTGACCGACCACTATATAACTCAGAGCTGTCGCTTGATGCTCAAGTAGCGTCGAGCTTAGCAAGTATTGATGGTTTGAAAATTAGTTATATGACTTTTCCTTATGAACCCGAACTTCCTTTTGTTTGGTACGGAAAAGTACCTGATACCAATATACTAACCAGCCAATACGCTAGTTATAGTGCTTTTGATAAAAACAGTGGTGCAGCTTTAGCCAGTGTTGATGCGCGAGAAGCTGGAATAGGCTATTTGATTTTAGACAGTTTTCGTCATTTACATTTTGGTAATTTTGCTGGTTTACCGATCAAAATTATTTGGGCTTTGTTTGGCATTGCGCCGTTATTACTAGCTATTACCGGTTTTTGGTTATGGTATAAACGTCGTTGCCAGCGCAAGATTAAACTTAATAAAGCGAGCTAACCTTATCCTGTTTCACCCAGCTTTGTTATTTTTTGAAAGTTAAGATAAAAAAACCTTCAACTCTTAGTTATTACTGAAAGTTGAAGGTAAAGGGTAACTGCTATGTATGGTTATCTAATTTTACAAATCAGATAAAAACGCTAATAAATCGGCACGCTCTGAACTGTTCAGCTTCAGCACTGCTTCTTTCGCTGCTTGTGCTTCGCCGCCATGCCACAATACCGCTTCTAAAATAGTACGGGCCCGGCCGTCATGTAAAAAGTTCGCTTCGGGGTCAACGGTTTGTGCTAATCCTATCCCCCAAAGTGGTGGTGTACGCCATTCACGAGTGGTGGCTAAAAATTCATAAGCAATATCGCCACTTGCGGCTTGTCCATTCAAAGTAAAGTCTGCTAGTGCTTCACCCATATCGTGTAATAACATGTCGGTATAAGGGTATATTTTTTGCTCGGAAAGCTCAGGATGTTCACTGCTTTGTTCTGTTGTGTAAGAAACACTATGACAGCCTTGGCAACCAGCGTTAATGAAAATATCTTTGCCGCGTTTTACGTCATCGTCATAAGCATTTCGTCGTTGCGGCACCGCTAAATGCTCGGCATAAAAACCAATTGCGTCTAAAATGGTGTCAGACACTTCATAGTTATAGTCATTAATGCTGTCGCCATTTCCGTTTGGCGCAGCGATACAATCGACTTGATGCGCTAAACACGACTCTTGTTGATGAAAACGGTTGGTTAAACCCATGTCGTTAACAAAAGCGCCGGCGGTTTGTTCGATAAGGCTAGGCTGACCTGCTTTCCAGCCAAAACGACCTAATTCAACATTTTGTTTTGCAATACTCCACACACGATTAGCTTTGCCGGAAATGCCGTTATTATCACTATCGCTAATATCTTCATTGGCAATAATATCTTGTTCACTAACTAAGGCTAATAAACCTAAGCCGATCATTCCCGGAGAAACGCGGGCTGAAAAAATAGTGTCAGCGTCAAAGTCATAACCTTGTGCAGCGGCTTTGCTGGTTAATTGCCACGTTGGTTTACGTAGTTCAACTTGATAACCATCAGCGAAACTTACGGTTGAAGTGGTGTAAGTAACAGCTAAATCAACTTCAGGCATAACATCGGCAATAGCTGTTTGTTGCAGTTGGCCGCCGACACTTGAATCACCTACGTTCGCCATTAGCGATTGTGACATATCATAAGCTTGTTCAGTGGTTATGTTAGATTTAGCAGCGCGAAATAAAATACTACCAAAGTCGTCACTACCAGCATCAGGAGCATGGCCACGACCGTCTCGAATATGGCAGTCTTGGCAGGCGTTGTTATTTAATAATCCGCCTAAACCGTCACGGGAAGAAGTGCTGGCACTGCCTGCTACCCAAGGATTGGTGAAAAAGTCGTCACCTAGTTCAAACTGTTGAATGCGCTCAACATCGCTCATGGTTTTTGAATGTTGTGAAAAGGCATCGGCGGTGTTGTTAATCACGCTCGCTTCACCACCAGCTAAATGTTCGGTGGAAGTTGGTGTTTCTGGTTCGGTGATTGGGTCGGTAGGCGTAGTTGGCGTGTCAGTTTCTGGTTCGCTGCCTCCGCCGCAAGCGGTTAAAAAGGCAGTTGTTAATAGAAGTAGTAATAAGCGCATAATGTATTCACTCTAATTATTTATTCTAGTTTTTCATGCAAGTTCTGATAACAGTGTGGATGAAAATATCGATGAAGATTGAAACGAAAATGGCACCTTGAAACAAGGTGCCGATAATATTGAAAGTTAAGCAACTAAAACTTAATCTCCAGAACCACCTGTATCAATGGTTTGAAGTTGCAATAAGTTAACAACTTCAGAAAATTCAGCACTTAATGCGGTTAATTCGTCAACGGCTGCTTCAGCAATAATGCGCTCAGTAGCACTTGATGACTGACCAATAATTTGGTCAAAACGAATGGGGTTAACTTCACGTTCACCCGCGTTATAAAGTGATAGCATTTTGCTTTCAATACTGGTTAAAGCCGTGTCGATGCGGGCATATAAGTCAGCATCTTTTTTCATGATTAAATCGCCAATCGACTTACCTGAAATATCACCGTAGTTTCCGTAAAAGGCGTTTTTAACCCCTTGGAAGTTGTGATAAATGGCAACGTGGCTTAAATCGCTGAAACAGTCATGCTCTTCTTCAGGGTCGCCTAAAGTTAAACCTGAACCCATGCGAGCGCCGGCTAGTTCGTCGGTTGCCATGGCATTAATCGAGTTAACTATGTATTCAAGTGCTAAATCGCTGTGTAGAAAATTATAAGCTAAAGTGCCTTGAGTAACTTCGGCAGCCGGTGACCATTCTGCTGCCATGATGGTTAAATCACTCACTAATAAATTAGTGGCTGCACTTAAATATTGGCCGCGACGTTCACAAAAAGTATCTAAACAAGCAAGTGTGTCAAAATCACTGGCTGGACGTTCGCCGGCGCCAGCTGCTGTGCCATTGTTGTCCATACCCCACAACATGAATTCAATCGCGTGTACGCCAGTTGTTACATTGGCTTCTTGCTCGTCGGCACCATTTTGGGCAAGCAATAAGTCAATATTAATGGTTTCATCACCTTGGATCAGACTAATAATATGGTTTTCATCTAATGGCCAGGCGTTAACTTGTCCTTCCCAATCGTCAACACTAGCAGGGCCGCCGTCAGCAGCTAAATTGCCAGGTTGCGCAATGCTGGTATCAAAACGCATTATTTCTGATTGCTGATATGGGCCACGAGTTGCTTTATATGCCACGCGCGCGGCTAATAAATTAGCTTCGGTTGGCGCGGCAATAAAAGTATCTACAGCGGTTTTTAAAACGGTAGCGGTTGTTAAAGAATCGCCGTAAACGGCGTAAGCCATATTTACATAGTTTTGCTGAATTTTTTCTGTGGTGGTTGTCTCTTCAGTATTACAAGCAGTAAATAAAAAGGCTGATGATACGGCAACCAGTGCGGTTAGTTTAGCTTTCACGATATATCCCTAATTGAATTATTGTATACGAATGTTAATCGTTATCATTTAGATTATCAATGTTATTGTTATGAGTTTGTGTTATTTTGTTATTTCGAAGGCAGGGTACTTATTAGATATTGAATTGATGATAGATATGTTAACTGAGCGTTTTATGGTTCTGATCACAGAAATTTCAGCACCGCTATTTTTTTTGATTAATGCGGATAAACGCATCTTTTGGCTGTATTTATGCTCGGGTATATTATTGGTATTGCTGAGTAAAAAAGGCCGTTGGCAACAAATACTGAAGCTAGGCAAACAAAGTGTGGCAAGTAAATATTGGTTTAATCGCAGCACCAAAATAGATTTACAATGGTTGTTCATCAATCAAGTGCTGAAAGCTTTGCTAATTGCGCCAATTTTGATCAGCCAAGTCGGTATCGCTTTATGGTTATATCGCGAAATGAGTAGCTTATTTTGTATGGGTGATTATTTTGTTTGGCCTACGTGGTTGGTGATGAGCATATTTACCTGTGTGTATTTTCTGCTAGATGACTTTTCGCGATTTTATAGTCACTATCTTTACCATAAAGTACCTTGGCTATGGCGCTTTCATGCGATTCACCATAGCGCTAAGGTAATGACGCCATTAACCTTATACCGCATTCATTTTATCGAATATTTTATCAATAGCATTCGAGCTGTTTTGGTATCAGGTTTAGTGAGTGGTGTATTTATGTATTTGTTTGCCGGACAAATAGGTTTTGTTGAAATTATTGGTGTGAATGTTTTTACGCTGTTGTTTAATTTGGCCGGAGCAAATTTACGTCACAGTCATATTTGGTTAGGGTTTGGGGTATTTGAAACAGTTTTTATTAGCCCTGCGCAACATCAAATTCATCACAGTAATGCCCGTCAACATTTAGATAAAAACTTTGGCGCAACGTTAGCACTTTGGGACCAATTTTTTGGTACTTGGCTGGCGAGTAAAAATGAGTCGGTACGTGGTTTTGGTTTGTATAAACAAGCCGCGCCGCAAAAACTACTTAAACAACTTTGGGGGCTTGGTCGCTAAGTACTATTTGATAAATATTGCTTGATAAAGTGATGAATTTACACCGTAACGGCTTCAGTTAAATGCCGTAAAATTCGGTCCATGGCGCGGTAAGAAAGCGCTTCAATAATATCGTCATGACCAATGGAGTCTCTATTCGCCATATCAGCTAAGGTGCGAGCTATTTTTAAAATTTTGTGGTGAGCGCGAGTTGACAAGCCGAGCTTTTCTACGGCTAATTCTAAAAATTCATGATTCTCCGCGCTCAGTGGGCAATAACTCTTAATTTCACGACTGCCTAATAAGGCATTTGCTTTACCTTGGCGGCTTAGTTGCTTGGCTCGGCATTGACTAACTCGCTGCTGAATGGTGGCGCTGCTCTCACTAAGATTATTATCTTCTGCCCACATACCTTTAGGTAAACGTGTTACTTCAATTTGAATGTCGATGCGGTCTAAAAATGGTCCTGACAGCCTATTCAAATATCGCAATACTTGCTCGGGCGTACTGCGTTTATCGTTATAAAAACCGGTTGGACTTGGATTCATCGCAGCAACCAGTTGAAAGCGTGCAGGAAAGGTTTGTTTTTGCAACGCACGAGATATAGTCACTTCGCCTGATTCCATGGGCTCGCGCAGCACATCAAGCACTTTGCGTTCATATTCAGGCAATTCATCTAAAAACAATACGCCATTATGGGCTAAAGATATTTCCCCTGGTTGCGGGTGACTACCACCTCCCACTAAAGCGGCAGAAGAAGCCGTATGGTGCGGCGCACGAAAAGGACGAGTAAACCATGAATGTTGATTAATTTTTTGATGACTGATTGATTGTATTGCCGCAGCTTCTAAGGCTTCATTTTCATGCATTAAGGGCAAAATTCCTGCAAGCCTACTGGCTAACATGGTTTTACCTGTGCCCGGCGGACCAATTAATAGTAAATTATGACCACCACTGGCTGATATTTCTAAAGCGCGTTTGGCCAAAGGCTGGCCAATAACATCAGCCATATCCAGATCAGTAATAACCGGCTCTGTAACGTGAGTTTTAACTTCAGTTAATGGCAAGGTCGTTTGTTTGGCAAAATGCGGATAAAGTTGGGCAAGATGGTCAATGGCATGAATTTTTGCGCTTTTAACCCAGCTGGCTTGTTCAGCATTAGCGGTTGGAATAATTAAAGTTCTGCCACTATCGCTACTAGCCATGGCTACGGGAATTTCACCAACAATGGCGCGTAGCTCACCAGAAAGTGCTAACTCGCCAGCAAACTCATATTGGCTTAAATCGGTTTGTGGTAATTGCTCTGATGCGGCTAGAATGCCAACGGCAATGGGTAAATCAAAACGGCCACCTTCTTTGGGTAAATCAGCAGGGGCAAGATTAATGGTGATGCGTTTAGCGGGAAATTCATAGCCACAATTAATAATGGCACTGCGCACGCGGTCTTTTGATTCTTTAACAGAAGTTTCAGGTAAGCCAACAATATTAAAAGCGGGTAGGCCATTGGCAAGGTGTACTTCAACAGTCACTAACGGGGAGTCGAGCCCGATGCGTGCACGACTATAAACACATGATAAAGCCATAAAAATCCTTTTTATTTAGCTAATGCTGCTGTAAATTTTAGTTGGCATTTATGAGATTTGCTAATAAATATCTATGCGCATATAGCTTGACCTTATAAAAAAACGTAAAATGCTCTAATGAAATACCTTGCTCTGCGCGCTAAGGCTGTGGTATTAATTGACCTAAGCTCTTCATGAGCTACAGAATTTATAAAAAATAAAGAAGAAACAAATTTATATGCGCAACATTGGTTCAGTGATTATTAACATTCTCGTCGTGGTGGTTATCAAATCATCGCGAGGGTATTCGTTGAGCTAAAGAAAGGCAAAAATGAATGTTAACCCTCGCTTCGAAAGAATCGGGGGTTTTTTATGTTTGGTTTTTTATTGATAACTATTGATTAACTTTTAGGAGAAAAACTAAGTCACCCATACATTTACTGACTTAGTTTCAAAACTTACATGGCAAGCGATAAACCACAAACTGGCGGTTCATTATTATTTAATGTGCTTCAACAGCACGGCGTACAACATGTGTTCGGTTATCCGGGCGGTGCAATTATGCCGATTTACGATGCGTTATACGACAGTGATGTTAATCACTATCTCTGTCGTCATGAACAAGGTGCCGCATTTTCTGCCGTCGGTTACGCCAGAGCTTCTGGCGATGTTGGCGTATGTTTAGCCACTTCAGGCCCAGGTGCAACCAATTTAATTACTGGTTTAGCAGATGCATTAGCTGATTCCATTCCTGTGGTTGCTATTACTGGCCAAGTACCAACTTCTGCGATGGGCTCTGACGCTTTCCAAGAAATTGATATTTTTGGTTTATCACTGGCATGTACAAAACATTCTTTTCAAGTTACCGACATTAATGACTTAGAAAAAGTTTTACATAAAGCGTTTGCTATTGCCCTTGAAGGCCGTCAAGGTCCTGTACTTGTTGATATTCCAAAAGATATTCAGCTTGCACAAGTACCTACCGACAGTGAACATTTTTCACCACTGAAAAACAAAGTGAAATTACCTCCTGCTGACGTTGTTGCTGCCAAAGCACTGTTAACGGCTGCCAAGCAACCTATTTTGTATGTGGGTGGCGGTGTAGGAATGGCCAACGCGGTTGACGAATTACGTGAATTTGCCCGAGCAACAGGCTTACCAAGTGTTTCAACCTTAAAAGGTTTAGGCGCGTTAGACCCTAACTGCGATAATTATCTTGGCATGTTAGGTATGCACGGCACGAAAGCATCGAACCTTGCCGTTCAAGAATGTGATTTATTAGTGGTTGTTGGTGCTCGTTTTGATGACCGAGTAACAGGTAAACTTGATGAGTTTGCGCCAAATGCCAAGGTTATTCACTTTGACATTGATACTGCAGAAATTAACAAGCGTAGAAATGCAGACGCCGCCATTTTAGGTGATTTAAAAATTAACTTACCTGACTTAGCTGCCGAGTTAACTATTGGTGATTGGCAAGCAAAATGTCAGCAAATGAAAGCTGACTGTGCATGGGATTATAACCACCCAGGCGACACTATTTTTGCTCCTGCAGTATTAAATGAAATCAGCAATAAAATGCCAGAAAATACTTGTGTAACTACTGATGTTGGCCAGCACCAAATGTGGGCAGCACAGCACATGGCGTTTAACGATCCAAGTAACTTTTTAACCAGTGGCGGCATGGGCACCATGGGCTTTGGTTTACCAGCAGCTATTGGCGCGCAAATTTCTCGTCCGCATGACTGTGTTATCGCAGTAACGGGTGACGGTTCATTTATGATGAACGTACAAGAGTTGTCAACGATTAAGCGTTTTCAAGTACCTGTAAAAATTGTACTTATTGATAATGCAAAACTGGGCATGGTACGCCAATGGCAAGACTTGTTCTTTGATGGCCGATTAAGTGAAACGGATTTATCAGACAACCCAGATTTTATTATGCTGGCAACTGCTTTTGATATTAAAGCTAAGCAAATTACTAAAAAGTCTGAAGTAACGGCAGCGATTGAAGAAATGTTAGACCACAACGGCCCTTATTTATTACAGCTTAAAATTGATGCCCTAGACAATGTTTGGCCATTAGTACCACCAAATACAGCTAACGACAAAATGATGGAGAGCACGTAAATGAATCATTATCAATTAACCATCAAGGCTGATGACAAACAAGTAGTGCTTGAGCGTATTTTACAAGTAACTCGCTATCGTGGTTTTTTAATCAGTGGTATTGAAGCGAAAGTAAATACCGGTACTAACATTGGTACTATCGTATTATTTGTGCGCAGTGAACGTTCAATTACCTTATTGGTGGATCAAATCAATAAATTAATTGATATCAAAGAAGTGCATGTTGATAAAAGCGAAACTGCCTAGTTATATTTTGCCCTAGTGAGATATCATCAACGATTACTCACTAGGGAAAATTTAAACATGGCTATGAAGATTACCTAGGCTACAGTGTAGGTTGGAACTTATTTCAACAATTATATTTAACGGTGCTGATTTGTCGCACTAAAGTACGACCTACCAATAAATAAGCGCATTTAAATTTTATTTCTGAGTAAAGTGCATAGCCAGAATTGAAATGTATTTTAAAAAGAGACTTACTCAGTCATTTTTCAAAATAAATTTTTATCACCTTCAAATTGGATAACAGTATTATGCCTAAATTAAGATCTGCAACCTCTACTCAAGGCCGTAATATGGCCGGTGCTCGTGCCTTATGGCGCGCAACAGGTATGACTGATGGCGACTTCGGTAAGCCAATCGTTGCTGTAGTTAACTCATTTACTCAATTTGTACCTGGCCATGTGCATTTAAAAGACATGGGCCAATTAGTAGCTGGCGCAATTGAAGAAGCGGGCGGTGTTGCGAAAGAATTTAATACTATCGCCGTTGATGACGGCATTGCCATGGGTCACAGTGGCATGCTTTACAGCCTACCTTCGCGTGACTTAATTGCTGACTCAGTTGAATACATGGTAAATGCCCATTGTGCTGATGCCATGGTATGTATTTCAAACTGTGACAAAATTACTCCGGGCATGTTAATGGCAGCAATGCGCTTAAACATCCCAGTAATTTTTGTTTCAGGTGGTCCAATGGAAGCGGGTAAAACTAAGCTTTCAGACCAAATTATCAAACTCGACTTAGTTGATGCGATGATCCAAGGCGCTGATCCAAAAGTATCTGACGAACAATCTGATCAAGTTGAACGTTCTGCATGTCCAACCTGTGGTTCATGTTCAGGCATGTTCACCGCAAACTCAATGAACTGTTTAGCAGAAGCGTTAGGTTTAGCTTTACCGGGTAACGGTTCAATGTTGGCAACCCATGCTGATCGCGAGCAATTATTCTTAAACGCCGGTAAAGAAATTGTTAAATTAACCAAGCGTTATTACCAAGACAACGACGAGTCGGCACTACCGCGTAATATTGCCAGCAAAGAAGCCTTACACAATGCGATGTGTTTAGACATTGCCATGGGTGGTTCAACCAATACCATCTTGCATTTATTGGCAACCGCACAAGAAGCTGAAATAGATTACACCATGGAAGATATGGACAAATTATCTCGCATTGTGCCGCAATTATGTAAAGTTGCGCCGTCAACGCCTGAATATCATATGGAAGATGTACATCGCGCTGGTGGTGTTATTGGTATTTTAGGTGAATTATCACGCGCGGGATTATTAAATACTGATGTACCAAACGTATTAGGCACCACGCTTGCTGATGTTATTTCAAAATATGACATTAAAGTGACTGACGATGAAGACGTGAAAAAATTCTACCGTGCTGGCCCTGCCGGTATTCGTACCACTAAAGCTTTTAGCCAAGATTGTCGTTGGGACACCTTAGACGATGACCGCGCCAATGGATGTATTCGCAGCATCGACAATGCTTTTTCTACTGAAGGTGGCTTAGCCGTACTTTCAGGGAATATCGCTGTTGACGGTTGTGTGGTTAAAACTGCGGGTGTGAGCGACGATAACTTAGTATTTACTGGCCCTGCACATATTTTTGAAAGCCAAGACGCTGCCGTAGCTGGCATTTTAGACGGCAAAGTTGTTGCCGGTGAAGTTGTCGTTATTCGTTACGAAGGCCCTAAAGGTGGCCCGGGCATGCAAGAAATGTTGTATCCAACCACTTACTTAAAATCTATGGGCTTAGGTAAAGCCTGTGCATTGTTAACTGACGGTCGTTTCTCTGGCGGTACTTCAGGTTTATCTATTGGTCATGTTTCACCAGAAGCCGCTGACGGCGGTACTATCGCTTTAGTTGAGCAAGGCGATATCATTCACATTGATATTCCTACCCGTGAAATTTCTTTACAAGTATCGGAAGCTGAAATTGAAGCTCGTCGTGCAGCTATGGTAGCTAAAGGCAAAGGCGCTTGGAAACCAGTTGACCGTATTCGTCCAATTAGCTACGCATTGAAAAACTACGCAATGTTAGCCACCAGTGCTGATAAAGGCGCAGTACGTAACCGTGCATTACTTGATGGTGAAGAGTAAACAGTTAGCGCTAAAAGTAAATATTAGCGACATAAAGGAAAACCCATGACCGAAGCTGAAAGTTTGGCAATGTTAGAAAACAACGCACTTGGATTAGACTACTTGCGCCGCATTTTGTTGGCGCCAGTATACGATGTTGCCGTTGAAACAGATTTAACGCCGCTAAACAAATTATCGTCACGGTTAAATAATCAAATTTACTTAAAACGTGAAGACCAACAACCCGTGCATTCTTTTAAGTTACGTGGCGCTTACAACAAGTTAGCCAGCTTAACTGAAGAACAATGCATACATGGTGTGGTGGCAGCTTCAGCGGGTAATCATGCCCAAGGTTTAGCCTTAGCAGCGAATAAACTAGGCATAAAAGCGACCATATTTATGCCGATCACCACACCCGACATTAAAGTGGATAATGTTCGCCGTTTGGGTGGTGAAGTGCGTTTATTTGGCAAAAGCTTTAACGAAGCGCAAGCCGCTTCAGTAAAGTGCGCCGTTGAAGAAAAGAAAACGTTAATTCACCCGTTTGACGACGCTGAAGTTATTGCCGGCCAAGGCACGGTTGCTAAAGAATTATTACAGCAACTACCTAATGCCGAAGTGGTCTTTATTCCCGTTGGTGGCGGTGGTTTATTAGCAGGCATGGCGGTTTATTTAAAACAGCTACGTCCTGAAATTAAAGTGATTGGTGTAGAAGCACAAGACTCTGCCTGTTTAAAAGCAGCGCTTGATGCAGGCACACCGGTTGACCTTGACCAAGTGGGCTTATTTGCCGACGGCGTTGCGGTAAAACGCATCGGTGAACACACCTTTGATTTGATCAAACGTTATTGTGATGAAGTGATCACCGTATCAACCGACGAAATATGTGCCGCGATAAAAGATATTTTTGAACATACTCGCGTAATTGCTGAACCTGCAGGCGCGTTATCGCTAGCGGGCGTTAAAAAATATTGTCAAACTAATGCCGTAGCAGGTACCGGCGGCAATGAATCATTAGTGGCGATACTTTCTGGCGCCAATATGAACTTTCACACCCTTAGATATATCTCTGAGCGTTGTGAATTAGGCGAGAAAAAAGAAGCGGTACTTTCAGTAACCATTCCAGAAGTAAAAGGCAGCTTCCGTCGTTTTTGTCATGACCTAGGTGGCCGCGCGATCACTGAATTTAACTACCGCTATGTTGGTAATGAACAAGCCAATATTTTTGTTGGTGTGCGTTTGTCAGGTGACGAAGAGCGTAGTGAGTTGATCACAATGCTGAGCGATAACGGTTATCAAGTAAACGACTTTACTGATAACGAGTTAGCGAAATTACACGTGCGTTATATGATCGGCGGTAAAACGCCAATTACCGCACCAGAGCGTATTTTCCGCTTTGAATTTCCTGAATACCCGGGCGCGTTAGACAAGTTCTTAGATAACTTAGGCGAATTATGGAATATTTCATTATTTCATTATCGTAACCACGGCGCAGCGTTTGGTCAGGTACTAGCAGGTTTTGCCGTTAAAAATGAGCAGGAAAAAGAGTTTTTTGCGCACCTTGACGCCTTAGGTTATCAATGGCATGAAGAAACGGGTAACCCAGCGTACCAAGCGTTTTTGGGTAGTTAAGTAAGTAAGTTTGAAGTAACAAGTTAAAAGCTTAAAGAATTTAAAAGGGGTCGGTGACACGTTTGTCACCGACCCCTTTTTTGCTTTAAATACATTCATGTTTGAAAGTACAAAATATAAAACACTTATTAATCAAAATAATCTTCTCTTAGCTTCTTTACATTCCTTTCAAGCCTGATATTTTATCTGCTAACTTTTTCAATAATCTAATTAATTCCAATGAAATCATTTTTAAAATTATTGCCGCTATGTGCCATATTGTTTGTTTTTGGTTGTTCAAAACCCGACTTAGCTGTGTCTGAGATTGATAAACTCATTGCTAAACAAGCTATTGATAAATCAAATGTAAATTGGAAAACCGAGTTAAGCCAACCTGAACAGGTAACATTTACTGAAAACAAAAAATATTACTGGGATCTTACCACTTCTGAAGGGTTAATTAGTATTGAGCTATTTCATGACGTTGCACCTATGCATGTTACCAGTACCATGTATTTAACCCGTTTAGGTTTTTATGATGATTTAATTTTCCACCGGGTAATTCCTGGTTTTATGGCACAAGGCGGTGATCCGCTAGGTAATGGTCGTGGCAATCCCGGTTATCGCTATGCAGGTGAATTCGATGAAACGAATGAACGAGCGACACATCATAAAGCAGGTATGTTAAGCATGGCTAACGCGGGCCCCAATACGGATGGCAGCCAGTTTTTTCTAACCTTTACAGCAACACCTCACTTAGACGGACGTCATACAGTGTTTGGCGAAGTCGTTGATAGTCAAGTTGATGTGCTTGCTAAGTTTGAAGAATTGGGAAATCGCTCTGGTAAAACGAAAAAAGAAATAAAAATTATTCAAGCAAAAATTCGCGTTGAAGATAGCAAATAGCGAATTCATGGGTTTGAGATAACGGGGCAGCGGCAATTCGAGTTTACGAACAATATTAAAAAGGTCATATGGATAATTTAGTTGTAATTAGAGAAGCACAAAAAAGTGATCATTCATTTATTTTCGAGCTGTCTCCTTACTTAGCTGAAGTGGCTCAGTTAGATTGGCATAGCGATGAAGCAATTCAAAAAATGCAAGATGATTATATTGCTGAAATGCTAGCTGAAACATCAGAACCCAATATAACCTTTATCGTTGAGGTTAATAGCGTTTCAATGGGTTTTATTCATGTACGAACACATAAAGATGGAATTTCAGGTGAAATTTGTGGAACGATACCGCTGCTTGCCGTATCACCTAGATCGCAAGGTTTGGGGTTAGGTAAACTTTTAATTGAACATGGTGAAAAGTGGGCTAAAAACTTAGGGTGTAGGTTGTTACATCTCGAGGTCTTTGCAAATAATAAAAAAGCAGATACTTTCTACCAAAATTTAGGATTTAAGCCCGAAACTGTTCATATGATAAAACCTATATAGAGTGCAGATAACCCGTGGCTATTACGTAATTTCAAATTATGTCACCGCCCCCAAATTTATTGAACACGACAATTTAGACTACAGAACAGCCAAGTGTGGAATACATATAATTTAATAATAAGGACATTTATGAAACATATTTTACTCGCCATAAGTTTATTCGTGCTAAGCGCTTGTGGAGGCGGCGGTTCTGATGGGGAATCACCAAATATTGATAACTTACCTGATGAACAGGGGCTCTTTACCTTACAAAATATCAGATTTGACGCCCGAGATTATTATCAAGGTGAACAAGTTACGGTAACAGAAAGTAGGCACTTTGAGGTTCAATGGGTAGCACCTACCGCAGAAGCCTATAGAATAGATTTATATTTATCAGCTAATGGCGCAGCACCTTCTAACAACAATAAAATAGTAGCGCTTAAATGCGGTAATGAAACCTTTTCACTTTGTCCGAATGCTACGGGTGAAGTTCAATGTAGCGTTGACGGCAATAGCTTAGCTTGCGCGATTGGAACTGATTCTTTAGGTAGTATGTACTTTCAGGAGAAAGATTTATCAAATCTAAGTTTTATCATAAAAGGCTGTGACGCCCTTAATAACTGTGATGTAAAAACGTTTAATTTGTCAGTACAAAATGACACAGGTGAATAATAATTATTTTGTAGTTAAAAACTTTTTTCACAAATTGTAGGGGGCGGTGACAGCTTTATATAGTCACTGATAATCTAAGGCTATTACGTAATTTCGAATTATGTCACCGACCCCGATTTTAGCCCCCAATTTTAAGTATGTGTAATGCTATTTATTTAGGTTTTTCTTCATTAACAAGCATTGTCATGTATTTTGTAAATCGCCTTTGTCTAGTTTCAGGTTTCTTTGCACTTATTAATCCGTAAGCGATCACATAACGACTCGATTTATTAAGTGTTTCAAAAAATAGCTTCACCTTGGACTTACTCTCCAATGCTGCTAGAAAGTCCGCAGGCACTTCCATTTCACTTACTACATAAGCTTTTTCCCAACGACCGTCAGCTTTTGCAGCACGAATATGCACGAGTCCTGACTCCATCATTTTGCCTTCACTTATCAAACGTTCAGCATGCTCTGTGTTCCTTTTAGACCAGTTGCTTCGCGCTTTTCTGGGAGTAATGCGCTGAAGATAGGCTTGGTCATCAAGTGATTTCTTAACGCCGTCGATCCAGCCCCAGCATAAAGACTCAATCACGACATCATCCCAAGTCACGCTCTGAATGCCTGAATTTTTCTTGTATATTTTTATCCATAATTCATTTTCAGTGAGGTGATTCAGCTTGAGCCACTGACTGAGTTTTTTTGATGTTGAAAATGGTATTATTTTCGATGGTTCGGGTATAGGCATCAAATTAAACTCTCTTTGACATAATGTTTTGCTCAGTGATTGGAGTGAAAACTTTAGTTGTAGGTGACACTTTCATCGAGTCTCCGATAATCCGCGGCTATTGCGTAATAACAACTTATGTCACCGACCTCAATTTAGGCCCCGAATTTACCACGTTTGTTTACATCCAAGACTTAGACGTACTTTCTACTGCAAATAAGGTTTTATCGGCTAATATCAAGCCAATATTATCATTAATAAATGGGATTGATTGCATACCTGCCGCCAGAATTAATTCGATAGAACAAAGCTGCTTGCGCTTTAAAAACCAGCTTTGTTTAACTTGTACTTGCTGTACTTTGTAAATAGGGAAGCAGTAATAGTCAACGCCAAAAAAACCTTTGCGAATATAAATAAACTTGTCGTCACTGGCATAGCCCCAACGATACCAACGCATAACAATAAGTAAAGCCAAAAAGCTATAAGCGGCAACTGAGCCAACTACCATTTCAGCAGGGCCGCTAAAAGCAAATAAACCAAGCAATGGCACAAATATGGGCGTTAATACAAACCCTAAGTTGCGCACTAAAAAATGTTTGCTAATTGACTGATAGCTTACCGTCGACATTTTATTTTCAGGGTAAACATCATTAATAAGTGCTGTACATTCATTAGGATAAATTGACGGCACAATAATTTTATTGCTCTGGGCATTCACTTCGTTAGGAGCTGCGGAAGTATTAATTTGTTCATATTTTAAATTGATGCGTTTTAATAGCAAATCTAACCAGTCTTGCTGCTTTACGATCATTTGCAAGCGAGACAAGCGCATGGTGACTTCATGTTTGGTTATTAAGCCACTGCGACGAATATATTTGTCGCCTAATTTGGTTAGGGTGTAGTTATAAAAAGTAATAACCGAGCCAGCAATGGAAAACAGTGAAATAACCAATAGAAAAATTATCGTTAAAGTTAATGCATAAAGCCCTATTTGCCACACAGGCTTGTCGGCAAACGTTAACAATTGCTCTATATCAATGCCTAAACCTTTGAAAAGGGTCACTAGGTAATTGCCAATATCATCAAAAAAAGGTGCTAAACCGCCAAGAAAAATCCAAATGCGGTTATTGGTTAAACCATGAATAATAAGGTCTTGTATTGAACGGGTATTGAGTAGCTGTTCGGTATTAGCATTTTGCTTAGTTACGGCTGCTTGTTCACTATTGTTGGTGCTTGCTTGTTCGGTATTATCTGTTTGGTGTTGCGCTAAAATTTCCGCTTTAAGCTGCTCGGCAAATTCACTTTTTAGAGCGACTACTTTGGCTTCTTGTTTGGCTGAGCCGGCAGTGTCTAGCGCTAAGCAGGTATAGTTAAACCAGCGGTAGTAAAGTGGCTGTTCAAGTTTTACGTTTTGAATGCGTGCAAAGGGTAAGTTGAGGTGCTTTTTTGAAATAACCCCAGAGCGAATTTCAATGTGATCGTTATTAAGGCGATATTGAAAAAAATAAAAGCTAAGTCCTGTGCTTAGCAATAACAAACTGACTAAACCTAACAGCACGGGCAGCCAAATTTCAGGATTTTCAGTTAGCTTATTAAAGCTAATGAAAATTGCCGGCAGCACAAAGATAAAGTTACTAATAAAGCCTTTAATAAACTTGGCTAAAAAGTAAATAATGCCAATAGGGTGAATGCGTTGCCATTGCGCGGTGGTGTTTTGTTTTGCATTTTCTTCTGTATTCCCTTTTGAGCTTTCTTCTATGGTTTGGGTAGTGGTGTTAGCTATTACGGCTTTTTCAACATTGGTTTGAGAAGTCATTTGTCACCACCACTTATTGGTTATTCATGGTTTTGTGATCAAGAATAAACTGCCGCATTGACTCGGCGCTTTCGAGCAATAACCCCGGAATTTCAAAGGTATGTGCTACGCCACCAGCGCTAAATACTTGTAAGCAAGCTAAACCTACTTTGCGCTCTATTGGGCCGCGTTTAAGTTCAACATGCTGAATTCGTAAAATGGGTTGAGTAACTGTTTTTTGAAAAATTAGGCCGCAGCGGTAAGAAATATCTTGTTCGCGCATGGCAAAAAATTTTTTCTTATAAGCTAATACAACATATAAATAATGGAGCAAACCGATAATGGCAATCGCGAATATTAAATAAGAAAATATATCGTTTAAGTGATCGGGTAACGGCACAAAATTTTGTTTTTGCACAATCATTAAAATCAGCAAAAGGCACATGGTTGATACCAAACTGACTAAACGAGAAGTTTTAAGATAAATAGGTGTTAACGGCTGATAATTAAGGGCTTGTAAGCTCGGAATGCTTTGCTCAGATATGTTTTGATTTGAAAATACGCCATTATTTTCTACGCTGTCTTCTGATATTAGTTCTGAGTTTTCCATGCTGCACCTTAATGATTTTATTATCTTTTTAGTGCATGTTAGCATTTAACATAAAATAGATCAGGTTAACTTACTACGATACTTAACGTGAGAGGTAGCATCGTAGTTATCTTGTAATTAGCGTTAACCTGATTTTATTAATTCATTGATGATGTAGTTAGTTTTTACTCGTATTCAGAAGAATAGGTTTCTTCATAAGTATGTGAGTAAAGCTCGAATAAGTTGCCAAATGGGTCTTCTAAATACACCATTTTCGCAGGTTTTGTATCGTCTTCTGGGTGGTAGCGCATAATGTCCATTCTAACTTTACCGCCAAACTGTTCAGTGCGCTCAATAACCCCTGCAAAATCATCTGTTTCAAGGCAGAAGTGGAAGATGCCAATTTTTGAAAAATCAACTTCGTGACGCTCAGCTCTGTTTTTCATTTCAAACAGTTCAACGCCGATGCCGTCGGTAGTTACTAAGTGGGCGATGTTAAAACCTTCAAAGCCTTCACCAAAAACCGCGATACACATTCTACCAATGGCTGACTCACGCTCTTCTTCAACTTTGCTTTTGCCCATTACTACTTTAAGGCCAAGTGCGTTAGTGTAAAATTCAACTGCTTTGTCCATGTCGCCAACTAAAAGGCCGATGTGATTCATTTTCATAATGTACTCCAAAGATTTGCTTAATTACTGCGTTGCTTCAATGAGGTCATTATATCTACAGCTGATCATCATTAAAAATTATTAAAGATTCTTGATTTGATAATTTTTTGTAATGATGTTGTTGGGGTCGTTGGAGTAAACAGCTCTGACAATAGGGCAATGGACAATAGGGGTCGGTGACACTTTTATTGAATCATCGATAATCTGCAGTTATTGCGTTATGGCGACTGATGTCACCGACCCCGAATTTTACCGAATTTAGAATTCACCGAGCTTCTGAAGTTTAGTGCTTGAAGCTCTACGCCTCATGCTCTTGAATTAATTCAATAAATGGCTGGCCGTAACGGGCGAGTTTAATATCGCCAATACCACTGACGCTAAGCATTTCTGACTGCGATTGCGGTTTAACTTTTGCTAATTCTGACAAGGTCGCATCACTAAAAACAATGAATGGTGGAATATCTTCAGCATCAGCAATGGTTTTACGCAGCACACGTAATTTGGCAAACAAGGCTTTGTCGTATTTTTTCTCTTGGCGATCACGCTGCCAGTAACTGGCTTTTTGTAAACGTGGGCTGGCGAGCATTAACGGCTCTTGGCCTTTTAAAATACTGCGTGAAGCTTCGGTTAAACACAGCGCTGATTGCTGGGCAATATCTTGCTGTAAATAACCTAAATGAATAAGTTGACGAACAATAGAAAACCAATAGCCGGGGGTTTTGTCTTTGCCTATGCCAAAGGTGGAAACTTTATCGTGACCAAGTTCAACTACCTTCGGGCTGCCGTTACCTCGCAAAACACTAATAACATGTTCAATATCGCCTTGCTGCTGAATACGATAAACACAAGAAAGTACTTTTTGTGCTGGGTCTAAAGCGTCAAACTGGCTAGGTGGGTCAAGGCAAATATCGCAGTTGCCACAACCTTGCTCGGTAAATTCAGCAAAATAATTGAGCACTACTTGGCGGCGACAGGTTTGCGCGTCAATAAAGCCGTTCATCGCGTTAAAACGTTGCATTTCAACATTTACCCGCGCTTCATTCTCTCCTTCACTGATGCGCTTTTTAATGCGTGCTACGTCTTTTTCGTCATACAAAAATAACGCTTCTGCTGATAAACCATCACGACCTGCTCGGCCAATTTCTTGATAGTAGCTTTCAAGCGTGCGCGGCGGTTCAAAGTGAATAACATAACGCACGTTCGATTTATTAATGCCTAACCCAAACGCGACTGTGGCTACTACAACTTGAATATTGTCTTTGGTGAACCCTTCTTGCACATGGTTGCGAATTTCAACTTCCATTCCGGCATGATAAGCCGAGCAGTTAACACCAGCACCGGCTAAGGTTTTGCTGAGCTTTTCTACTTGCCAGCGACTATTACAATAAATAATGCCGCTGTCTTGGCCGCGTTTTTTCACATAACCAAGCACTTGCTGCGCGCCGTTATATTTATCGGCTAAGGTGAAACGAATATTCGGGCGGTCAAAGCTATCAAGGTGAATATACGGGTTTTGTAAATTAAGCTGGGTGAGAATATCTTTACGGGTAGTAACATCTGCCGTGGCAGTAAGCGCCATAATCGGTACATGAGGAAAGTTATTTTTTAACTGATGTAAACGGGTATAAGCTGGGCGAAAATCATGTCCCCACTGTGAAATACAATGGGCTTCATCTATGGCAAATAAGCTGATCTGCAAATTCATTAAGCCTTGCAGAAAATAATGATTATTTAAGCGTTCAGGGGCAACATAAAGTAGTTTTAATTCGCCTGCGCCTAAGCGCTGAAAAATACCGTTAATGGTGTCGGCGTCTAAACTCGAATTTACAAAAGCGGCGGCAATGCCTTGGCGAGTTAAACTGTCGACCTGATCTTTCATCAAGGCAATCAGCGGTGATACCACTATGGTCACACCCGGCAGTAAAGTCGCTGGCAATTGATAACACATCGACTTACCACCACCGGTTGGCATTAATACCAAACTGTCACGTCCTGCAAATAAGCTTTCAATAATTTGAGCTTGACCGGGGCGAAAACTGGTATAGCCAAAATAATGCTTAAGCGCTTCAAGAAGTTTTTGCTCTGTCTGTAGTTCCGGCTTTGGTTCTGGCATTAACTCGGCAGAAAGGGCGGGTGTATCGTGTGTGGTCAACTAAGTGTCATCATCAAATTTTAATCGCGCTATTTTAACTGAAATGAAGAGGCGGAGGAACTGTTAACTCGATTGTCTGAGTGAGAATTAACTTTATAGGGTTAATACTTTCAAAAATAACAATATTTAAAGAACACAAAGTCGTCACTTGAATTAAGAATTACTTTATGCCCAACTTTCCTAATTTATTAGCTCATTGCGGAGCATAAATACTTCAATATATATTGAATTTTCATTTGTAATATAAATACTACATAAAGTGACTTTGTGTTAATCTCGCTGCATTTCCCAGCTAAAATAGAGTGAAATTCGATGAGTAAAATAATTACTGCGCTATTAATAGCCGCTTGCTGTGGGCAGGTTTTAGCGGCAACGGTTGATGCACAAACCCCTGTTAACGCAACTCCTGCATCAGAAACTAAGGGTTGGCTTTTGGACTTCAGTGATGAATTTAACGGTAATAGTTTAGACCTAACCAAGTGGAGTATTAACGTTAGTACGCGAAGTCGCAATCCTCGTCCTGCGCAGGGTATTAATGACTGGTGGTGGAAGCACGACAATGTTTCGCTTGATGGTACGGGTAACTTGGTACTTGATGTGGTGAAGCACGACAGTAATACCATGTATAACGGTTCAATTAGCTCTAAGGGATTGTATGAACCGACTTATGGTTATTTGGAAGCTAGAATAAATATTGCCGACACCTCGAAAACTACCCATACCGCTTTTTGGACTCAGGGGCACTATATGGGCAACATTGATGGTACCGGTAATGATGGTGCTGAGGTTGATATTTTTGAGTCTGCTTGGGTAACTGATAGCACAAAAGCTGTTGTTCATATCGACGGTTACGGCTCAAATCATAGAGCGAGCACTGTTGGCTATAAAACACCGGGCATACATAGTGGTTTTCACACCTTTGGTATGGAATGGAACGAGCATGTCATGAACATATATTATGATGGTGTTTTTAAAGTACAGTATGAAGGAATATGGGTACCAAAAGTGGCTGAGTGGTTATGGCTTTCTAATGGTGCTAGCTTTGGCTCTATAGGAAGTTTTACTGAAGAAGCGAACGGCTATTTAACCAGCAGTAAAGTTGATTATGTTAGGGTGTGGCAGGCAATTGAAGTTGATGAGTTAACTCTTATTGGGGGTAATAAACTAAATGGTAACTTTAATGCTGAAACTGGCGCTAATGTGAATTTTAAAACGACCCCTGGTTGGACAAATAAAGGCGGTAGTAGTACTGATAACGCCACACAAAGTGCGAATGATTATGACGGTAGTCAAAACCTCATCGTAACATCAAGCCAAGTGGCGGCACTAAATACCGGTTATAGTATTGTTGAAGGTGATAGTTTTGATATCAGCTATGTATGGAAAGACGGTGCAAATTGGCAAGACAATAGCGCCCGTGTTCAAGTGTCTTTGTTCGTTACTGATGATAATACTATTACAGGAACAAGTACCACATTAGTTGATCATTTCTCTCCGTTATCAACCATTGATAGCAGTTACCAACCCGTTAGCAGTAATAGTATTTACACCGCCATTGCCGCAGACGTTGATAAAGCCTTATTTGTGGCTATCACAGGTAGCGGTAATGGTTTTGCCAGTCTAGACAATTTTCAATTGATCAAACATAAAAATAACACAGCACCTACCGCTAATAATGCGCCTACGTTTCTAACCAATAACATAAGTAAAACTGGTGCTCGCGTAGGTGAAGCATTTGCTGATAGCATTCAAGGTAGCGCGGTTGACCTTGACGAAGACGCATTAACTTACCAAATTTTATCAGGACCAAATTGGCTAACCATGGCAGTTGATGGTGCCATTTCAGGAACACCTGAGCAGTCTGGTGATATCAGTTGGTCTGTTGAAGTAAGTGATGGCGAAAATACTACAGCCACCACCGTTATCATCAGCGTAGCACCAGAGGCGACAAATAATGACAATGATACTGGCGAGAGTGATGATAAAACTCCAACAGAAAGCGCAAGTAGTGGTGGTACTACTGGCAACTGGGTTTTATTAATATTACTGCTAGGATTTTTTCGACCGAGCAAAATATCCGATAGTTTTGAAGATCAATAGCGTTTAGCCTATTTATTCACGTATAGCAGCCTTCAACAGGTCATGATGTTGAAGGCTGTTTATTATTACTTCCTAAACCTGACCAGCATTTCTTCTTTTTACAACTTCACTCTTTTCAATAAATGTAATAGCGCATTGACGTTAAATAAATACACTTAAAATCATAGCCTTTGGACAGATTTTAAGTTTTTCGTCAAATAAATTTTATATAAACAACCTAATAATATAGATTTCACCGTCACTTTAAATGTAAATCTTAATGAGAATGATTTGCATTTGATCTTGTTTGTAATTAAGATGTGCGCATTCTTATAATAACGCTGCATTTTAAAAACAATGAAACTAACACTCTTATCATCAAGTATATCTTTAACCTTACTTATTTTTTCTCTCCAAGCTACTGCAAAAATTGAAGTTATCGAAGTAACTGGTAGTTTTTTTAACGACTATAAAGTTGATAATTCGTCAGGGGCAATGCGCGTAGATACCTCGCTTTTAGAAACTCCGCAATCGGTAACTGTGATCAACGAAACCATTATTGATGAGCAACTGGCAACGACGCTTGGTGAAGTTTTACTTAATGACGCCAGTTTGTCGCCGGGGTCAAAACAACGTAACCGTGAGGTATTTAGTTCACGGGGTTTTGAATTAAGCTCGTCAAACGGTTATTTACGTGACGGTCATCAGCACTGGTCACACTATCAGCAACCTATTGAAACGTTAGCACGGGTAGAGGTGATTAAAGGGCCTGCTAGCTTGTTATATGGTCAATCGGCTCCCGGCGGTTTGATCAACATGGTAACTAAAAAGCCAACCGCTAAACGTTTATTTGATGTAAGTGCTGATACTGACCAATTAGGCTCAACTCGTTTTACCTTAGATGTTGGCGGCGCGATTACTGATGACTTAAATTATCGCGGTGTATTAGTTAAACAAGATGTGAATTTTGACCGTGAATACGCTAATGGTGAAAAGCGTGAGCGTGATCGCTTTCTGGGTTCACTAGCGCTAGATTATAGCGTTACTGATAATTTAATTATCAATGCTTATTACGACCAAACCAATGATAAAGCAGGCTTAGATACCGGCGCTTGGTTAGACAGTAATGGCAAGGTAATAGGTGATGATAAAACCATTTATGACTTTTCTTGGGCCTTTACCGATATTAGCGTAGAAAATATTGGCACTAAAGTGAGCTATTTTATCAATCCTGAATGGGCAGTAAAAATAGGCTATAACGAACAAACTTTTCAGCGTCAGCGTTTTGAGTCAGCGCCTAGCAAGCCTGAAGAATACCAAGTAGGGCAGGCATACAACTCTAAACCTTATGACCGCTTTGATGACTGGCAATTTAAAACCGCATTTATTGATTTAACCGGGGAATTCACCCTTGGTTCAACCGAGCATCAAGTATTAATTGGCGCAAATAAACTTGACTATTATTACGGACAATTGCGTATTAAAGCGGCAACCACAGCATTTACTCCCGGCGAAGTTGAACCGGTTCGCCCTGAAATTAGCTATACAACTGATGACAGCCTTTATACCAGTGAATACGACTATTACGGGGTATATTTCCAAGACTTGATCACTCTTAATTCAACGTGGCAAGTAGCGCTTGGTGGCCGTTTTGATCAGCAAAATCGTGAAGGGGCAGATAGTGATTCATTTGTACCAAAATTAGGGGTGTTATATCACCCAATTGAAGACGCCACTATTTACGTTAACTATTCAGAAAGCTTCCAACCTTCAGGCAGTGAAACCTTAAATAATACTGACGATATTAACCATGGTATGAAGTTAGACGCGATTACTTCTGAGCAAATAGAGCTTGGGGCAAAATGGCAGGTATCAGAGCGTTTAATGGTAGAAACTGCGTTATTTGATATTGAAAAAAGCGGCAGCTTAATTACCGAAACCTTAAACGACGGTTCTGACAATACCATAACTACGCAAGCGGGCTTACAACGCCATAAAGGCTTTGAGTTATCGGCACAAGGCGCAGTTACCGACAGATTATTTGTTATGGCGTCAACCATGTATCTTGATGCGGTTTATCAGCGCGATAATAAATATGAAGGTAAAACCCCAGTAGATGCGCCGAAATGGTCGGCTTCTGTATGGTCTCGTTATGAATTAATTGACGATTTAGCGTTAAATGCCGGTGTGTTTTACCAAGGTGAGCGTTATGCAGATAGCAAAAATACAGTAAAGAAAGACGCCTATACTCGAATAGATCTCGGGGCAACTTACAATACTTCTATTGCGGATCAAGACGTTGATTTTCGAATAAATGTTGAAAACATCTTCGATCAAAATTATGTCGCTGGCGGTGGTATAAATAATGTCACAATAGGCGATGGAAGAACGGCGCGCATAGAAATGAAAGCCTCATTCTAAATTTTTTCAATTGATAAATTAGCTGAGTACATCGCCAATTAACAGCGAAGTACTCAGGTGTTAACCAGCGCTTAGCGCATTTTCAAAGAATATAACTAAATGAAGATAAAAAAATTGTTGTTTTGGCTGCACTTAATTCTAGGTTGTAGTGCAGCCATATTTATTTTTTTGATGTCGATCACCGGCGCGGCCTTAACGTATGAACGGCAGATGATTCAATCAGCTGAACGTGCTGATTATCCTGTAGCAACTGCGGTTAGCCAGCCACTGGCTATGGAAAAACTTGTTCAATTAGCACAAGCTCTTCCTGCAAAAAAAACACCTGAATTAGTGTTAAGCAATGAAATTGGTGCGCCAGTTATTGTCAAAGAAGGCCGTAAAACCTTAGCGTACTTGAACCCGTTTACCGGTGAAGTTATGCCAACACCAGGGGCGGAGACTAAAGTCTTTTTCCAAAAGTTAAGGGCGTTTCATCGCTGGTTAACACTTGACGGAAAGTTTAGTGAAACGGGTCGCTGGGTTAATGGCGTAGCCAATGTTTTTTTCATAATACTAGCGCTTTCAGGTATTTATATTTGGTTACCCAATCGCTTTAAAAAACGGGCTTTTAAGCAAAAGCTAACTTTAACCAAAAAGCATGTTAATACTGCCGCGCGCAATTACCAGTGGCATAATGTTTTTGGTATTTACATGGTGCCGATATTGCTGGTTGTTAGCGTTACCGCCATTTTCTTTTCGTTTAAATGGCCGGGCGAAACCCTTAAACAATATGCCAGCACCACCAGTGCTCCGTTTATAAAAGCCACAAGCCTGACTAATACTGATAGCCGTTTGTTGTTATCTGATCAGCAGCTTATTGATAAGTTGGTTCAGCAATACCCACAATGGCAAAGTATCAGCTTCTCGCTAAGTAATCACGCTACTGATATTAAAATTTTTAAGCTAGACCAAGGTAACGGCGGCGAGCCACAAAAACGATTATCACTCGCCTTGGATACACGTAGCGGCGAGATTGTTAAAAAACAAAGCTTTGAGCAACTATCAAGTTATCAAAAAATAAGAAGCTACATTCGCTTTTTACATACTGGTGAAATTTATGGATTACTTGGACAAACCCTAGCGGGCTTGGCTTCTTTACTCGCCTGTTTATTGGTGTATACCGGCGTAATGTTAAGCTGGCGACGATGGCAAAATTCGCGCGTGGCGAAAGCGGTGCACCTTGAAAAACTAGCAAGTTAAGCTGCGTATTAGAGCCTATTGCCTGTTGATAACAGGCAATAGGCTCTAATTGATAAAGAAATTGCTACTAAAAAAGGGAAATTTATTTATCAACAATTACAGTATTCTTATCACTTTCTTTAGCTTGAAATAAGTTTTCAATATACACAGCTATTTTATCAAATTATTTCTATAAAAACGCCACCTCAGTTAATGTTGTATTGGACCTCACTGGTTAAGGTTGATGGTTTCTTTATCAGCGGATAAGCACATTTTGGCTATATGCCTAGCTGATACCTTTCCCTGACAAAACGCTTTACAACGATGCCATCGTTTAAGTCACTTAAGTGCTCTCGGCTTTTTTTCGTATCAACTATAATTTCATTAGTTTTAAAATTAATCGCAATGTAGCCGTGCGAGAGTATTAAAGGCATTGACTGTATGAACTAGTTTCTTGTTCATGTTATGTTAAGTTTCAATTGCGTACACTGAATTAACACTAAGCCATCCAACTGATAAGTAACAATTGTTTTGGGAACTAATTCCGTGACAGACTGGTCAGAAGCTCAATTGATAATTGACAGTCCTAGTGTTTATAACAACTACTTACAAAACATCAGTTGTTATAAGTGCATTGTCGCAGTAATTTTATCGCTGATGTTGCAGCTTTAATTTTTGCTTAATTTCATAGATTTTATTTTATAAGGTTAACCTACATTCATGCTAAGAAAATACTTACAGCTAACCAGCTACATACTGCTGAGTATTTTACTTTCAAGCTGCAGCTCTATGCAGATCTCGGATATGTTTGTCGGCTATAACCAAAAAATGCAGGCGGTGCATAATGCCCAATTAAAAGGGGATTTTAGCCATGCTGACTCATTAGTAAAAAGTCATAATACTGCAAGCGGTAGTTATGCATTAAGTCTACTTGAACGCGGCCGTTTGCAGTATTTAGCCAATAATTGGCAAGCAAGTGAAGAAAGCCTTGCACAGGTTTACAGCGAAATTAAAACGAATCAGGAAAGTGCTAACATTCAACTTAGCCGAGGGGTCGACAATGTTGGTGCCCTGATCAGTAATGATAATGCGCTCCGCTATGATATACCCTTATATGAACAAGGTATGTTACATAGTTATCAAGCGCTCAATTATCTATTTCAGCGTGACTTTGAAGGCGCTCTGGTTGAAGTACGCCGTGCTAACTTAGTACAAGAACAAGCATTAAAAGCTAACCAAAATAGCTTGTATGAAGCACAAGAAAAAATGGCGAAAAATGGCGTTAGTACCGACAGCTTGGATAAAAGCTACCCGTCAATGTCAGCGATTATTGGTGATTTAAAAAACGGCTTTCAAAACGCTTATACTTTTTATTTGTCGGGACTGTTATATGAAGGTGCTGGTGAATTAAATGACGCTTATATTGACTATAAAAAAGCGTTAGAAATTTTCCCAGATAACCAATATTTACAACAAGACGTATTACGCTTAGCAACCAAGTTAGTGATGAGCAATGACTTACCACGTCTTGAAAAACGCTTTGGTCAATATAAGGGCACTAAAGCTAATAGTGGTCAGTTAGTAATTTTAGTTGAGCAAGGCGTTATTAACGGCAAAGAAAGTGTCGGTATTAATTTACCGGTATTTACTCGTCGCGACGATTTTCGTTATTACAGTGTGGCTTTGCCAGTTTATCGCCCTAATACCGCAACAATGGCGCCGCTGAAGCTTAGCGTTAATAAGCAAAGCTATCAGTCAGAAACGATAGTGCGTTTGCAGTCATTAGCTGCAAAGCAGTTAGAAGAGCAATTACCGGGCATTGTTACCCGACAAGTTTTACGCTTAATTAGTAAAGAAGAGATACGTCAGCAGCTTAGCCGAAAGGGTGGCGACGTCGGTAATATTTTGGCGAGCTTATATAATATAGCCTCAGAGAAGGCAGACACGCGCAGTTGGAGTACCTTGCCAGATAATGTGCAAATTATTCGAGTTAATTTGCCGCAAGGACAACATCAACTTAACTTACAGCAAGGCGGAAAAAACCAGCAGGTTGAAGTAACTATTAATGCTAATCGTATTAGCTTAATTAATTATACCGCCATGGGTAACTATACTGGTTATCAAACAATTAATTTATAAATAATTGTTAATTTAGTCTTCATTCATAAGGGATTTATTATGAAATTACAGCAAGTTATGGTTACAGCTTTAGTAGCTAGCACGATGTTGTTAGCGGGTTGCACTATAGCGCCGGTAACTTCGGGTACTGGCGCAGAGAAATTAGTACAAGGTGATGACTTTAAAAAACACTTACAAGTAGATAACGCCGAGCTAGGCAAAAAATTGCATATTTCTGAAGTTAAGTCTCGTAAAACCAATGGCTTATTAGAGATAAATTTAGCGTTAACCAGTAGTTATAAAAAGTCACAGCAATTGCAGTATCACTTTAAATGGTTTGATAAAGACGGTTTCGTGCTTGAAGCGAACAAAGCGCCGTGGAAACCATTGGAGTTACATGGTTTTCAAACTGCTACCGTAAAAGGTTTAGCGCCTTCAGTTGCTGTTGAGTCATTCAGTGTATATGTACGCGAAGTACCTGAAAAATATTATAAATTTTAATTGCCTGCATAGGTATAAAAGCATTAAAAGGAACATTGTATGAAAAAAGTAATTTTAGCGACCACTATAGGTTTAGCATTAATGGTAACCGCAGGCTGTAGCAATAAATCGGTAATACGTTATGGTGATGCTGCTGCAGTAGAAACAGTAGACATTAACTTTGGCTCGACTGACTTGCAAAAAGTAGCGGCGGAAATGACCGACTCTATGTTGCTTTCACCAGTTGTTGGCACCTTAACCGAAAATAAACGTCCGATTGTTTTTGTTGAGCGCATTAAAAATAAAACCAGTGAACATATTGATACTGAATCAATCACTGACTCTATTTCGACAAAATTATTACGTTCAGGAAAATTCCGCTTTGTTGATATGGCACGAGTAGAATCTGTTCGTGAACAGCTTGATTTTCAACAAAATTCAGGCATGGTTGACCCAAGTAAAGCAATGCAGTTTGGCCGCCAAGTAGGTGCTGAATATATGTTGTATGGCAACTTATCCAGCATTGTAAAGTCTAACAAAGACCAAGAAGATGTTTATTACAAATTCACCATGCGTTTAATGGACCTAGAAAGCGGTTTAGTTGAATGGGCGGATGAAACTGAAATTCGTAAAACTAAAGGCAAGCAACGCGTTAGTTGGTAAAGCAAAGCTGGTTTGTATTGATCTGCTTATGAACAAATGAGGTGTGCTATGAAAGCGTTATTAAGTTTTTGTTTGGTATTTTTGTTGGCAGTGCCAGCAGTAAACGCAGAATACGATAGAAATCGTGCCGTACCTGTTGAACAAGTGTTGTTTGGTAAAGTACTTTCGGTACGTAATATCAGCCAAAAAGAATTGATTGCTGACAAAAACAAAGGCTGGAAAGTTTTTGGCGGAGCATTACTTGGTGGTGTTATTGGTAATCAGTTTGGCGGTGGTAGTGGTAGGGATGTTGCCACTATTTTAGGAGCGGTTATTGGTGGCTCGGCTGCAAATAATCGTAACCCAGACCATAAAGAAATTACCTTACATTTAGTGGAAATGATGATAAAAACTGACCAAGGTAAAGAATACATGGTAGTGCAAGACTTCGATCCAAGCATGGTGTTCACCAAAGGCGATGCAATAAGGATGATTTTCCTGCAAGGCAACACGGTAAGAATTGACCTGCAAATGTAAGCTTTATTTAAAAGGTTTTACCAAGGGCATTTATCAGCATGACTAGTTTAGTTGTGTAGGTAAATGCCCTTTTGCTTTTTTCATTGTTGATTAAAGACTAATGAACCTAGATAAATAAAATTTTCATGGCCTGCTAGTTAGTTTTAATTTTTAAGCTATCTATTTTTAAATTAATAATTCCCTCATCATTTACGGCTTTTTGTTTGATTAAACTCTTTAATAGTAAGGAAATTAATTTAAACTGATATTCCTAAACTGGAATAAGTAATTCTAATCAAATGGAACATTCATGAAGCTAAACATTATTTTGAGTAAGTTATTGCTAATTGCTCTATTTTCACCGGCCTTATTAGCTGCTCCTAGCTTTTTAACGCTAGATAAAAAGCAAACTAAAAGAAACAGCAGTAAAATCTTAGTTGCTCATCAAGCTATAACGCATAACCTTTCTATGGAAGAGTTAAGGTTTGCAATTTTAGAGGCGACAATTTCTAATTTTAACATTAAGTGGGTTTTAGAAGATGAAGGGCCGGGCTTTATGACCTTTAGGTGGGATTATCGAGCAGATGCCATTCTAACGCGCATTGAGTTTAATGAATCACTAATACAAATGAAGTATGAAAATGCCTTTGGTGACTTTGTTTGTCAAAATAATATAGATGGTATTTGTTATAAAAATGACTCTGATTATTACCTATATATGAAAAGATTACGTCTATCTTTAGAAATGGCCATTAATAAGTAAAAGGGTTAAGAAGTGTATTATAAAAATATGATTAAATTAATTTTGTTGTTGCTGATTACCGTTGCAAATCAATCAATAGCGAAATCTTTCAACCAAGAAGAAGCCATATATTCACAACCAATAAAGTTTGCTTCGCAAAACCTAGCTAAAATCGAAGAGATCATTACACGTTCACTGCATTTAAGAAGTTGGAAAGTTAAAGAAAAAAAGCCTAATAAAATGATTGTTTGGTTAGATAATTACAAAGGCTACGAACTAACAATTGAAATCTCGTATGACGATTCCAAAATATATTTTACGCCGATAAACTTTAAAGTAGTTGATTGTAACCGTTGTAAAGCGAAGAAAAAATACTATGAAACGTGGCGTTTAAATTTAAGGGCGACGCTTGCTTCAGAACTACATAAGGAAGCAATGATTGAGTCTTTGACTAATCCTAGTATTCGTAAGAAGTGGTTAGAGAAGTTTCGTACTGGTAACGAAGATCAAAAATTAAGATCTGTTCGGTATATTATAGAACTTGAACTTTTTGATGAATCGGTATTAGAGGTAATCGCTGATGAAGTTGATAAAAACCATACGAGAAAATTAAGCTCAGATGAGACTCAAATATATGCATTTTATTGTAAAGCACTGGCTTTAAGTAAGGTTCAACAATATAAAACACTGTTGGTGAAAGTAAAAGAAAATACCCCAACGAAAAAGCTTCGTAGCTATGTTAAGGGGTATTTGAAGAATTATTACTAATTTTATCAAATGATAAGAATAAACTTCTTTATTAAAGCCCTTGTTAATCATTAACAAGGGATTTTTCATTTGCTTAATAGTTGAAAACTCTATATCTGACACTGTTATGAATTTAGCTTTGCCCTTTTGCTTTTTTCATTGTTGATTAAGTGCTAACCTAACCCAAAGACATCCGACCAGAGGGTTTAGTGACCATGGAAAAAGCACAAATTTACAAACTATTGGCTGAATTTTGGAATAACGACATGCCATTTAATAAGCTGGTGGGCTTTAATATAACTCGCTTTGATAATGAAGACTCTGAAGTTCGTTTCCACTGGCAAGACCAATTGGTGGGTAACCCCATGCAGAAAATTTTGCATGGCGGCGTAACCGCAGCCGTGCTTGATTTAGTTGGTGGTGTGGTTGCAGCAGGAAATATTATTGAACAGTTAGATGACCCAATAACTCCACAAGTTATTCAGCACAGCTTACGTAATTTAAGCACCATCGACTTACGCACTGATTTTCTGCGTCCGGGCCGAGGTGAAGAGTTTATTGCTACCGCGCGAATCATTCGTAGCGGCAGTAAAGTTGCCGTAACCCGCATGGAATTACATAACGAACTCGGCGTACATATTGCTTTTGGTACCGGTACTTATATGGTTGGTTAAAGAACTAGAGCAATAATGCTATGAGCAATAGTATCGATTATTGAACAGAACGTCGTTCTTGCACTAACATTTAGTTACTTCGTCAAACTGATCCCTTGATAAGAGAATGTTATTATCGTCACCACATTTTCTTATTAAGTCCGCTCATGCCTTTATCCGCTGAAAACCAAAAAGAACAAAGAACTGGAGCCATAAACGCCGTTTCAGCGTATCTAATGTGGGGTATTGCTCCGCTGTACTTTAAGCTCTTATCAGAATTAGCTTCCATTGAAATTCTTGTGCATCGAGTAGTGTGGTCAACCCTATTTTTAGCATTAATTATTTTACTTAGTGGTAAAACCAAAGCGCTAGTTTTGATTTTAAAACAGCCAAAAATGCTGCTGAGTTTATTAATTACCGCAATTATTTTAGCAATGAATTGGTTTTTATTTATTTGGGCGGTTAATAACGACCATTTATTAGATGCTAGCTTAGGCTATTTTATTAATCCGCTATTTAGCGTTGCTTTAGGTATGTTATTTCTAGGTGAACGACTGCGAGTTTGGCAAAAATTTGCAGTGCTATTGGCGATAATTGGTGTTGCTATTCAGGTGGTGGTTTTAGGGGCGTTACCCATTATTTCATTAGCTTTAGCGTCAACTTTTGCACTTTATGGCTTATTACGAAAGAAAATTTATATCGACTCTTTTGTTGGTTTATTAATAGAGTCAGCGTTAATGCTACCAATAGCCTTAGTTTTTTGGTTGTTTTTTCTCGATAGCCCAACGGCTAATATGTTTAGCAACTCGAGTTCCTTAAATCTGTTATTACTCTGCGCAGGCATAGTTACTACAGCGCCGTTATTATGCTTTACCGCCGCAGCAAAACGCTTAACTTTGGCGACGGTGGGGTTTTTTCAATATATCGGCCCAAGCATCATGTTTATGATCGCGATATTTTATTATCACGAGATGTTAGAGCCAGCTAAACTTATCACTTTTTGCTTTATTTGGTTGGCGCTGCTTATTTACAGTATTGATTCTTTTGGCGAATACAAGCGAAAACGTCGCCTAGTGGCGACGTCTGCTTCCTAATATTCGTTACTTATTAAGTGAATTAATCGTGGTCACTGTTTTCAGTAGCCACTTGATTACGACCATTTTCTTTAGCGCTATAAAGGGCATTATCCGCTTGGTTAAGCTGCTGAGCTAATGAGCCTTCACCATTAAAATTTACCCCTATACTAATGGTGAAAGGAATATGCTGTTGGTTATAAACAATTTGGGCTACGGCAAGATCACGGCGTAAGTCATCAAGTTTATTGTAAAGCTGGTCTTCATCAATACCCGGGCATAAAATTGCAAATTCTTCACCGCCCAAACGGGCAAGCAAGCCATTTCTAAAGTGTTTACGTAAATATAGGGCAACTACTTTTAAAATGTGATCACCGGCTTCATGGCCATAGCTGTCGTTTACTTTTTTGAAAAAATCAATATCTATCATAGCTAAAGCAAACGGAACTTCTTTTTGGCGATACTTATTAATATGCTGCTCACCTTGATTGAAAAATGAACGGCGATTTGGTAATTCGGTTAGGTAATCGGTATTTGCGGCTTTTTGTATTTGCTCAATATTATTCAAATTCTCAATATTCTGGGTGATCCGACAGTAGAATTCTTCAGGGCAAAAGGGTTTACGTAGAAAGTCGTCTGCGCCATTTTTAATAAAACGTGCTGAATGTACGCCATTATTGGCACCAGAAATACCAATAATCGCTAACTGGTCACGATTATAAGTTTTGCGCACTTCATTGGTGAGTTCAATGCCGTCCATGGTCGGCATTTCAAGATCGGTAATTATCAGTTTAATATTGTTGTTTTGTTTTAGTACTTCTAAGGCTTTGCTACCGTTGTCGGCAACGTATACTGAAAAGTTACGACGTTTAAGTAATTCAACAATATGATTACGTGCAGAAGCCGAGTCATCAACCACTAAAATACCATTTTGGCTGTTGGTGAGCTGCCAGTGTAAAATGCGTTTTAGGTATAAAAATGCTTGGCTATTTTCTTTGGGAATGTAATCTATAACCGGTTGCGCGAGAATTTTTTGGCGAGTTGGTTCATCCATTTTACCGGTTAATACCACCCCAGGTATGCCATGAGAAAGTACAAAAGGAATGGCTTCACCGTCATTTGCGTCAGGTAAGGAATAGTCGATTGTTGCGGCAAAGAACTTGTTATCGCCTTGCAGAATTTGCTCTACATCAGCTAAGCTGGCGGCTACGGTTACTTCGTATTTTAGCGACTCAGCAATTTGTTTGATCACACCTGCTATTGGCTTACTGTCTTCTACTACTAATAATTTTTTCGACATACATTCTCCGAAAGTGTTCTTGGAGCTGAATAACGTTAAGCTCCTGCACCTTACTTATTATTTTCATGTTGTTATATTAGTTATGTTATTTTTTACATAACCTCTAAGTTGGCGTAGGAAACGACTAACCATTTACAGCCAACTTCACTAAAGTTCACTTGTATTCTGCTTTGTGCGCCGCTGCCTTCATAATTGAGCACCACACCTTCACCAAATTTTGCGTGTTTTACTAGTTGTCCTAACTTAAAGCCAGTATCAGCAAAGGTTTCTGTGGTAAATGTATTTGAAAATTTACCGGTAGTAACTGGCTTTTTAACTTGGCTTTGCATGCGAATTTCTTCAACATATTCACTAGGTAACTCACGTAAAAAGCGGCTGGCTTTATGGTATTTTTCTTGTCCATATAAGCGGCGGCTTTCTGCGTGACATAAGTATAGCTTATCCATCGCCCTTGTCATGCCGACGTAACATAAACGACGCTCTTCTTCTAAACGAGCAATATCTTCAACCGACTGTTGTGATGGAAACATACCTTCTTCAAGGCCAGCAATAAACACTAAGGGAAATTCTAATCCCTTGGCTGAATGCATCGTCATCAGTTGCACCGCAGGTTCGTATTCATCGGCTTGCGACTCGCCAGACTCTAGCGCGGCATGGGTTAAAAAGGCGGTTAAATCGCTCATTTCTTCCACTAGTTCGCTATCTGGGGTAAATGTTTGGCAAGCCGTTACTAACTCATTTAAGTTTTCAATGCGGGCTTCTGCGCGTTCGCCTTTTTCTGCTTGATACATAGCTTTTAAGCCACTGAATTGAATGACGTGGTTTACTTGCTGATCTAAATTTAAGTTGGTTGAGTCGTCTTCGAGCTGCTCAATTAATTCAATAAAACCGGTAATGGTTTTTGCACTTCGACCTTTTAGTTCTTGATGAGATAACATGTACTTACAGGCTTGCCATAACGTACTGCCGTGACTTCTCGCGGCGTCACGAATTAAGCCTACGGTTTGGTTACCAATACCACGCGTTGGGGTATTGATAATACGTTCAAACGCAGCGTCGTCATCACGGTTGTTAATAATGCGCATGTAGGCCAGTGCGTCTTTAATTTCTTGGCGTTCGAAAAAGCGTAAACCGCCGTAAATACGATAAGGCAATTTTGCTTGTAATAACGCTTCTTCCATTAGGCGTGATTGCGCGTTACTACGGTATAAAATAGCAACCTCATCTAACGAACCATTGTCTTGACGCCATTGGTTAATACGACCTGAAATAAAACGTGCTTCGTCAATTTCATTAAAGGCGGTATAAATAGATATTTTCTCGCCCGCTTCGTCTTCGGTCCATAAGTCTTTACCTAAGCGGTTATTATTATTTGAAATTAACTGATTAGCCGCTTTTAGAATATTGGCGGTTGAACGATAATTTTGCTCTAAGCGGATGGTTTTTGCGTGATCAAAGTCATTTAAGAAACGTTGAATATTTTCAATTTTAGCGCCGCGCCAGCCGTAAATAGATTGATCATCGTCACCTACTATCATCACTTTTGAATTTTCATTACCAAGCATGGTTAACCACGCATATTGAATGGCGTTGGTATCTTGAAATTCGTCAACTAAAATATGGCGGAAACGGTTTTGGTAATGGGCTAATAAATGCGGATTATTAAGCCATAGTTCATGGGCGCGTAATAATAATTCAGCAAAGTCGACTAAGCCTGAACGGTCACAAGCTTCTTGATAAGCTTGATAAATTTTTATGAACATTTCTTCAGTTGGATCAAATTGCGCATCAATATGCTGCGGACGTAAACCTTCGTCTTTTTTGCCATTGATATACCAAAGCATTTGCTTGGCTGGCCATTTTTTCTCATCAATATTTAATGAGCGTAAAATGCGTTTTATTAATCGTAATTGGTCGTCAGAGTCTAATACCTGAAAGCTTTGTGGTAATTTTGCTTCTTGAAAATGCATTCTTAACAAGCGATGGGCAAGGCCATGAAAAGTACCTATCCACATACCATGAGTATTGCCGTTTACCGTTTGCTCGACTCGGGCGCGCATTTCGGCGGCAGCTTTATTGGTAAAGGTAACCGCTAAAACACTATGGGGCGAGGCTTGTTCAACTTGCATTAACCAGGCAATACGCTGTACTAAAACTCGTGTTTTACCACTGCCAGCGCCAGCAAGTACCAACATATTTTGCAAAGGGGCGGCAACCGCGTCGCGTTGCTTTTCGTTCAAACCATCAATTAATTCGGAAACATCCATAGGAGTAATCTATTTATCTATCTTATGAGTAAAGCTAAAAGGTAACGGGCCAGTAGGCAACCATATAATATGTTTGCATGCTAAGCGATCAGTTTATAACAGGCAGCGTAATTCATTCACTGTTGTTAATTCAATATTGGGTAATAAGGCCAGCGGTTTGCCGACGCCATAATGAGGAAGCCATGCGGTTTGATAACCAGCAAGTATGGCACCTTGCACATCAGCTTTTCCGCAGTCGCCGACATGTAATATATGTTCAGCCTTGAGATTAAGTTTTTGTGCGGTTAGGGTGAACATGTGTGCGTCGGGCTTTTGTTTTAAGCCATTGCCAGCATGAAAAATATGGTCAAAATAATGGTCAATACCTATGGCTTTGGTATCAACATTGCCATTGCTAATAGCAACTAAAGGGAATTTTTCTGCTAGATCTGCTAACAACTGGTGGCTTTGCTTGGGTACGTTAAAATCACTGCGTACTTCAACAAAATAAACCATGGCATCAGTTGCTATTTTTTTTGCTTGTGCAGACGAATAACCTAAGCTTTTCAGGCCTAAGTAATAACTTTGCTCACGTACAGCGGCAACGTCATGTTTTAATTCAGGATTAGCTTTAAGCGCTTGATCGCGATAATGAAACCAAAAGCTAAAGTCATAAATACGTTGCTTGCCTAAAATATTCGCAAAGTAAGCGTTCATTTTTTCATAGGCAGCCAACATAAAAGGTTGGTTGCCATAGAGAGTATCGTCAAGATCAAAACTTAACGCTTTAACAACAGATAAACGGCGATAGCATTGCATTGGTTAAACGCTTAGCTTAAATGCTGTTGTAGTAGTTTAGAAACTAACTTTTTAAATTGACCAAGCAATAAGGTGTCCATGCGCGGGTCAAAATGTTCAGCGTCGTCACTACTAATGGCTAAAAAGCCCATGGTTTCGTCAAAGTGTGATAATTTTACTAAAACCACTGAGCCGGTAATAGTGTGAGAAAATACCAGCTGTTGCTCACTTTGTTGTAAACGGCCAAAATAATAATCGTCGTTACTTAAGCGGTTTTGCATTACGCCAGCGCAGTCATTAGTAATTAAACTGTGGTGATTAAAGCCATTGCTGTGTGCTAACCAAATTTTTAAATCAGCCAGTGATAATAGCTCGGTAGTGGTTTGCAATAAGCAATCAAGCAATTCATCAGCGCTTTGGCAATCTAATAGGCGAATATAAATATCGCTATATAAAGCAAATAATTGCTCGTTATGATTAGCAATGGCCAATAATTCGGTAATCTCTTCTTCTAAGCCGTGAATTTTTTGACGTAACTGTAATTGTTGTCTTTCAACTAAGGAAACCACACCACGTTGCTGATCAGTAATACGTAACGAGCTAACAAGATCAGGATTACGATTAAAAAATTCAGGGTTATCCTGCAAATAAGCGACAATTAAGTCGTCGCTTAGTGGTAATTCATCAATAGAATTCAAGTTGCTGTCGCTCATATAGTTATTTGTCCGTCAAATACGTGTTCTGCAGGGCCTGACATTTTTACTGGATGGCCGGGGCCTTTCCAATAAATTCTCAGTTCTCCGCCGGGAAGTTCTACCGTAACTTGCTTGGCTAATTTTTTCTGCATTTGGCCAATAACCACCGCCGCACATGCGCCACTGCCACAAGCTAAAGTTTCTGCCGCGCCGCGCTCATATACCCGTAACTTAATAAAATTAGGGGCAACAACTTCCATAAAACCGACATTGGCATCTTTTGGAAAACGCTCGTGTACTGAAAGTGCTTGCCCTAAACTTTCTACGGGCGCATCAGCCACAGAGTCAACGGTAAGTACACAGTGGGGATTACCTAACGAAACAGCACCACACAGCACGGTTTCATCTTCGCTGCGCAGAATGTAAGTGCCTTCAGCTTTTTGCGCCTTAAAAGGGATTTTAGCAGGCTCAAATTGCGGCACCGGCATAGTCACAGAAATATTGCCGTCGCGTTCAATATATAAGGTCATTTTCCCAGATTGGGTAGACACCTTAATTTTATTTTTATTGATTAAGCCTTTTAAGCGAACAAAGCGAGCAAAACAGCGCGCGCCATTGCCACATTGGCTTACTTCACTACCGTCAGCATTAAAAATGCGGTAGTGAAAATCAAGATCAGGATCGTAAGGCGGCTCAACGACTAATAATTGGTCGAAGCCGACGCCAAAGTTACGATCAGCAAGTTTTTTAATTTGCTCATTCGATAAATAAACATTTTGAGTTACATTGTCGAGTACAAAAAAATCGTTGCCTAAACCATGCATTTTTGAAAAATTAACCAGCATTTTTTGTTATCTTTTCCTAAGGCCTATGACCTTGATATTTTTGAGCTAAGTATTTTTGGCTTAGATAATACTAAGGCAGTAACTGCTCACCTTGCCACAATTGCTCAATAGTTTCACGGGCTCTAATTAAATGCACGTTATCACCGTCAACCATTACTTCGGCAACACGTGGGCGCGAATTGTAGTTCGAGCTCATGGTAAAACCATATGCACCTGCAGAACGGATGGCGAGTAAATCACCTTGGTCGATGGTTAGTTCACGTTGCTTACCTAAAAAGTCGCCAGTTTCACAAATTGGGCCAACAATATCATAGGTTTTACTGTCAATATCATTGCGCTCTTGCACTGGAATAATCGCTTGCCATGCTTGATAAAGTGCCGGACGAATAAGGTCGTTCATCGCTGCATCAACAATAGCAAAGTGACGGTCTTCGTTGGTTTTTAAGAACTCAACTTCAGTCACTAAAATACCGGCGTTGGCCATAATTGCGCGACCCGGTTCATAGATAAGTTTAATTTCGCGATCGCCTAAACGGTCAGCAATAGCTTTGGCATAGTCGTTCGGGTGTGGTGGTGTTTCGTCTTGATAACACACACCTAAACCGCCACCAACGTCAATATGAGAAAGCTCAATGCCAACGCTAGATAATTCGTCTACCAATATTAATACGCGGTCAAGTGCATCTAAAAATGGTGCAACTTCAGTTAACTGAGAACCGATATGACAATCAACACCTTTAATGGCTAAGTTCTTTAAGCTTTTTGCATAAAGGTAAACCTCTTTAGCGCCATCAATACTGATACCAAATTTATTTTCTTTTAAACCGGTTGAAATATACGGATGAGTACCTGCGTCAACGTCAGGGTTTACCCGTAATGAAATGGGTGCAATTTTACCCATGCGCTCAGCAACAGCTTGAATGCGGTCTAGTTCTGGGGCTGACTCAACATTGAAGCAATAAATCTCATGGTTTAGTGCATATTCAATTTCGTCTTCTTTCTTACCAACGCCAGAGAAAACAGTTTTCTTAGGGTCGCCGCCAGCTTGAATAACGCGCGCTAATTCACCCTTTGAAACTATGTCAAAGCCTGAACCTAAGCGTGCCATTACATTTAATACCGCAATATTGCTGTTAGCTTTTACTGCATAACAAACTAAATGTGGACGATCGCCAGCGGCATTATCGAAGGCGTGCCAATGACGCTCGATTGTTGCGCGAGAATATATATATAATGGCGTTTGATAACTTTTGGCAATGTCGCTAACAGAACTATTTTCTGCGAATAAAGTGCCGGCTTTTCGATTAAAAAAGTCCACTAGTGTTTTTTCCTATTGGTATTGAGTTTATTCTTTGTTAGTTTGGCTATCTTTTTTAGCCGCTTCACTTGGCGTATTTTGCGGAGTTTGGTATAAGTCCTTCTTCACGCCACAACCACTTAAGGTTGCTAAAACGATAAAACAGGTGAAAATAATTGCAATTTGTTTAGTCATTTTTGATTTATTCGATTTTTTTCCCATGATAGACGTTTTATAATCTGATGCATATAACAATTACAAGTGATATATAAACAAAAATTTGTGATTGCCCTAATAAGGATAATAAATGAACGATAGTCAATATAATTTACTTGCCGATGAGCTTTTACTTGCAGTAGAAGAAGCCATTGAAGAGTGCGGTAGTGATATCGATTATGAAGGCGTAAGTGGTTTGCTAACCCTTACTTTTGTAAACGGCACAAAAATTATTTTAAATAAACAAGCACCCTTGCAGGAAGTATGGGTAGCAACCAAATTTAATGGTCATCATTTTAGTTATCAAGAGCCGGTATGGCTTGATAAACGCGGTGGTGACGAATTTTGGGCATTTTTGTCAGCAGCAGTAAGCACCCAAGCTGAAGCAGAAATAACCCTTACAGCCCAATAAAAGCTTTACCGACATTCTTGGCAAAGCTACTCATAAACTAGGACATTTTAATGGCAATACAAACGGTACGTATCGCAACGCGAAAAAGCGCATTAGCACTTTGGCAAGCAGAATATGTAAAAGCACAACTTGAACATTTTCACCCAGGTATTAATGTTGAGTTAGTGCCAATGACCACCAAAGGCGACATTATTTTAGATACGCCGTTAGCCAAAGTCGGCGGTAAAGGGCTTTTTGTTAAAGAGCTTGAAGTGGCGATGTTAGAAAATCGCGCTGATATAGCAGTGCATTCAATGAAAGACGTGCCAGTAGAATTCCCTGAAGGCTTGGGCTTGCAAGTTATTTGTCCACGTGAAGACCCGCGTGACGCTTTTGTTTCGAACACCATTAAAAGCTTTGCTGATTTACCACAAGGTGCGGTTGTTGGTACTTCAAGCTTACGTCGCCAATGCCAAATTAAAGAATTACGTCCTGATCTTGATATTCGTGATTTACGTGGCAATGTGAATACCCGTTTAAGAAAATTAGACGAAGGTGAATACGACGCCATTATACTAGCCGCTGCTGGTTTAATTCGTTTAGAAATGCCAGAGCGTATTGCTGAGTATATTAACGCTGATGTTATGTTGCCAGCCAATGGCCAAGGTGCAGTAGGTATTGAATGTCGCAGCGACGACAGCGCCTTGCACGCGTTATTAGCGCCACTTGAGTGTAAAACTACCCGTGTTCGTGTATTTGCAGAACGCGCAATGAACCGTGCGCTTGAAGGTGGTTGTCAGGTGCCTATTGGTAGTTATGCTGAAATCGAAAGCGACGGCCAAGTATTTCTTAAAGGCTTAGTTGGCGCGGTTGACGGCAGCGTCATTTTACGTGCTGAAGTACGCGGTAGCGCAGAAAACGCAGAAGCGTTAGGTAACTCTTTAGCGCAAACATTATTAACACAAGGTGCCGACAAAATATTAAAACAAGTGTATGACCAGCAATAAGCTACACGTTTTAATCACGCGTCCTGAAAAAGCAGGGCGTGCTTTAGCGCAAAAATGCCAAGCACAAGGCATTGCTGCGCTACAGCAACCACTCTTTTCCTATCAAGAAAATATACAAGCCCCAGCACTTATTGCGCAAGTGCGCGCTACCACACCCGCTGTGGTGATATTTGTTAGTGTTGCTGCGGTAGAATTTGCGCAAAAACATTTACCTATTTGCAAGTGGCAAGCTAGCCAAGTATTTGCTGTTGGCACTGCTACACAACACGCGCTGCAACGTTATGGCGTAACCGCGACTTGTCCTGATATTCATACTAGTGAAGGCTTGTTAGCCTTAAATGATTTACAAAATATTAACCAACAAAATATAGTGATAGTGCGTGGTAATGGCGGCCGTGAATTAATTGCTGAGCAGTTAACTAAACGCGGCGCACAAGTTACCTACTTAGAGGTTTACCTGCGAGTTTGGCAGACATTCCCCGACGATATTGGACAAACTTGGCAACAAAAAAATATCAACGCGATTGTTATCACCAGTAACGCTTTGCTCGAAAGCATTGTAAACTTAGTAGAGCTATGCGATAACTACTGGCAAAACACATGTTTATGGATAGTTGCCAGTGAACGCATCGCAGAAAAAGCGCGCGCGTTGGGCTTGCAAAAAGTGATTAACGCACAAGGTGCCAGTGATGAAGCCATTATGGCTGTTATCAAACAACATGGAATTTAACAATGACCGACAAAAAGCCGCCTGAACAAACTGCCACTACTAGCAACACTGAAAGCAGCAATGCCAGTAGCGATAGTCGTGATAATAAAAAAGTGATCCCCGGCCCATCGGCATCGATAATCCTTTCAAGTAATACTTCTGATGACAGCGCTAAAAGTAGTCGCAATACCAGCTCATCAAAACAAAACACTCCATCATCGGCTGGAACAGAGCCGATTACTGAAACCGCAGCAACTTCAGCAAAGTCTTCTTCGTCAGCTGCCAGTAACAAAAGCCAAAAAATTATGCCTAAAAATACGCCTTCTTTAGATAAAAAAGCCGAAACCAAAGTAGATACAAAGCCTGAAGCGAAAACGCCAAATACCGCAGGTAAGTCGCCAGTATCTGCAGCCAAGGGGCAAAATACTGCCAAACGTCAGCCACTTTCAAAAACCGCATTGCTTGCATTATTCATTGCCTTATTAGCCAGTGCAGGGGTTGGTGGTTTATTTTATTGGAATCAACAGCAGCAGCTAACGTTTGAACAAAAGCTCTTGAACGAAAGCCAACAACTGAGCCAAGAAAACCAGCAAAAAATTCAACAGTTGCTAACTCGTCAACAGCAAAGCTTTGCGCAGCAGTTAGCAGAAAATGAAGCCAAGCTGTTGTCGGCAAATCAAGACAAAATTACCCAGCTTGAAAATGCTATTGCGAAACTTGGCCAAAATGAACCCACTGATTGGCTATTACACGAAGCCGAATATTTAGTACGCATTGCTGGCCGTACCTTATGGTTAGAGCACGATACCAAGGCGGCGATTAATTTATTACAAGACGCTGATACTCGATTACAAGAATTAAATAATCCGGAATTATTACCGGTTCGTCAGTTAATTCACCAAGATATTGAGCAGTTAAAGTTAATGCCGGTACTAGATAGTGAAGCGGTAATTTTGCAGATTATGGCCGTTGCCAAACAAGTCGATTCGTTAATCTTAGCTATGGTTGATATTCCTGAAAGTGAACAGGTTAGCGAAGAGCTGCAATTATCGGATAACGCCAGTGACTGGCAAGTGAATTTGAAAAAAACTTGGCAGAAATTTTTAGATGACTTTATAACTGTACGCCGTAGAACTGGTAATGTTGAGCCTTTAATGTCACCCGATCATCAACAAAATTTACGCGAAAACTTAAAGTTGAAATTACAAGTGGTGCAATGGGCTGTTAGTGAAGAAAAAGCTGAAGTTTATTTAGCGAGCTTAAATGATATTAGCCAATGGTTGGCGACTTATTACGATATGGAAAACCTTAGTAATCAGAATTTTTCAATGGCAATTGATGACTTAAAAGCGAAACAAATTAGCTTTGACTACCCAAGTCAGCTGACTTCGTTAAAAGCCTTACGTCGATTAATGAATCAACAACCTTCGAGTTATGTTGCGCCAACTCCAGCAGCCGTTGAAAATCAACCAGCTAATGAGCCTGCAGAAGCAATACAAGAAAGCAATAATAATGATGAGGGGGTATTATGAAACGTCTGATCATTTATATCTTATTATTTTTTGCCGCCGTCGCTATTAGCCCAATATTAATTGGTGAAAAAGGTTATGTATTGGTGGCTATGGGTGATTACACCTTCGAGTCAACCGTGGTTGCAGGCAGCATAATGTTGCTGGTGATATTTATTGCCTTATTATTCTCGCTAAAAGTACTTCGCGGTAGCTTAAACCTTGGCTTTGGTACTTGGCATAAAATTACTTTTGCAGGTCGTCGTCGCGCGCAACGTAATTTCAATAAAGGCATCGCCAGTTATATTTTAGAAGACTATCAACAAGCCGAACACCTATTAGCAAAAAGTGCTGAGTTATCTCCTTGTACTAATACCGCTTATTTATTGGCAGCATCGAGCGCGGAAAAACAACATTTATCGTCAAATATTCAGCATTATTTAAACTTAATTATTGATTATAAAACCTCGATTAAAGACTTAGGTTTAGACAGTGTTCTAGTGCGTATTAAACTATTAATGGCACAAAAAAAATATACTGGCGCTCGTGCCTTGATTGATGAATATCATAAACACATTGGTCATGACGTCCGTTTACTAGCACTAGAAATTGACTTATGTTTAATTGAACAACGTTACCCTTCAGTCATTGAATTGTTGAATAGCGCTCGCAAACAAAAAGCGTTATCTGAGACGCAAATTATTACGTGGGAAGATCAGGCTTTTTATCAGCAATTTTCTGCCGTTATTAAAGCGAAAGACCAAAATGCCTTAGCGTCAGAATGGCAAAGCTTGCCACGTAAAGTTAAGCAACGTGAGTCTGTATTATTTGCTTATTGCCAAGTTTTAGCACAAAACAATATTGTTGAACCACTGAATGATATTTTGCTAGCACCCCTTAAAAAAGAAGCCAGTGAAGCTTTTTTACATCGCGTTCGTACTTTACCACTACAAAAGCCAGATGCTCTTATTGCGGTTGTGCAAAAGCATTTACATAAAAATCAGCACAGCGCAAAATGGTTGAGCAGCTTAGGGCATTTAGCCGCCGCTGGTCAGCAATGGCAAATGGCAGAAAAAGCCTTTAGCAGTTTAACTAATCTTGACGGTGAGCAATACGACCAAACTGATTTAACCGCTTTTGCTCAAGCATTAAGTGCGCAAGGTAATTTGCTGGCCGCTAATCAGTTGTATGTGAAAATATTGTCAAAGTAAGCATAGCGAAAGTAATAACGGCAAAGCTACATTAAGAATAATAAAAATAGGGAAAGCAAAACTACATGGCTAATTCTTCCAGTCATCCGTTTCATCGACAATTAACCAGCTCCTTTATGGTCGCTTTTTTGTTGTTTTTTTTGGTGTTATTAACCGCTTCCGCAGCTTTTTATCTACAGCAACAGCAAAGTGATTTTTTCCAAAATCAACAATTACCTCAGTTAGCGCAAGCACAAAAAAATCAGCAAAGCTTACGCCTAGCCACTGAGCAAATCGCGACTATTTTTACACAGAAAAATGCCGAACAACTCCCCAGCCTGCATAAAAACCTAGATAAAGAATTGAGAAAATTGCGCTTTAGCCCTTATAAGCCAGCAATTTTGCCAAACGCTAGCTATTACGAAACAGGTAATGTATTTGTTAACCTTAATCGGATTGCACGAAACAGCGGGAAAAATGTTGAATTACAACAGCAAGCCGAGCAACAATTGGCCTTGTTGATAGACAATTTTCGCAATGAAATAGCCGATAAAGAAGTCAAACAAAATCAACTTTATCGGCAAATTGCCAATGATACAGCTAACGACCGTGTTACCGCTAATCGCGCCCGTGCTTACGCAATTTTAACGCAGAAGTTAGTTAGTTTTCACAAGCTTAATAATTTGTTGGTAAATTTAAATGATGGCTTTCAAGGGTTAACTATTCAAACCCCGATAATTAGCTTTGAATTATTATCTGACAAAGTTGAGCAAACCTTTGCCCTTTATCAGCAGTTAGAAAAGTCATCATTAATTAGTAATGATCAGTTAAAAGCACAGTTTGTGCGTCTTGAGCAAATATTAATAACCGAACAATTAACCTTGTCAAAATGGCGTGGTCATTTACGTATTGCCGAACCGTATTTAGATGCTTTAGCGATACAACAAAGCCAATTATTGCAAACCTTAGCTCAGCCGTTAAATAACGAGGTAGCTGAAACCATAGGCCTGCCAAATAATATAGTGCAAGCATGGTTAGCTGAAAATGACATTGCGTTGTCGCATCAGCAAATGTTGCAGTTATTACTGCTCACCTTATTGATTTTGTCTTTGGCGTTAGTGATGGCTTTAATGCGAATTCGAAAACGCATAAAAGAGCATGGTAAAAATAGCATTATGTTATGTCAGCAATTGTCGGCTAACCCAGATGCACAAATGAAAAACTTCCTTTCACTAGAGCATAGCCATATTGACAAGCTCATACGCAGCATAAGTAAACCAGAGCATAGTGAAAATGACTATCAAGCCTTAGTCACTAAGCAGCAATTTGAAAGTGAATATTTACAAAAAAACTGCCAAGTGGCTTATTGGTCGAGTGAGCAAAACCAACAACAAAAGCAGCAGTTAATATCGCTACTGTTTAGCAATAAAGAGCGGAAAAAATTTGCTATCAACCAATATTGGCGAACTTGGTTTGATGCCCATAACTATAAAAGTTTAGTTACTGCTGCCAGCCTTGCTAAAAGTAGCGATAAGCCACAAAACCTGCAAGTTAACTCAGTAACCGGTAAAACCCTATTGGTGCATGTTTGTTATCAACAAGGTCACTTTTATGGCAGCTTGCAAGACATTAATAAGCAAACCTTATTAGCACAACAGTTGCTGCAGTTAACTGAGTTAAATGAACAACAAGAGCAACATAATATTGCCGCGCGTCTTGAGCAATATCAGCGCGCTCATAAAACCGCTATCAATACCTTATTGCAAAACCAAAGTGTATTACTAGCAGCTAATCTTCCTTCGCTGAAAGTTCATCGTCGATTGGTGAAGATGTTAGCGAGCAATGAGCAAGACTTAGCTTTTATCAAGTTACAAGACGCTAATCACTCTTATCAGTTACAAGATTTTAATTTCAGAGACAAATTACACAGCGCGGTTTTTAACGCAATGTTTGCAGCGAACAAGCAGAAAAATCGGGTGTTATTGCAATGTGATGAAAAATTAACTGATGACGCTAAGCTCGACCCGAAACTGTTCTTACAATTGATTACAAGTGTAAGTGATAGCTTACTAACTGAGCAATTTAATGCCACTTTATTGCTTGATTGTCAGCTGGGTGATAAAAATTCAGGTCAACAAATTGTACGTTTTTGTGCCACGGTATTTAGTGAAAAAACCATTAAACAATTACCTGAAATTTTGGCATTATTTGTTGGCCAAAATCAAGATGCGCTTACCGATTTTAGCACCGGTTTTAACGGTTATATTCAGGCGCTATTTAGTGCTTTGCATATCACCAATGTGCAGGCTAGTTATAACGAACAAAGTTACCAACTGACATTTGACTTGCCGATAGCTACCGCTGTGGCATTGCCAAAAACTATTCATAATAATTCTGAGCTGGCTAATTTAAAACAAGCCAAAGTATTAATACTGGTTGACGACGAACAAAACCAAGTATTAATGAAAAATGCGATTAAAGCTGCCAACGGCCAGGTAGACTGCTTTACCGACTTTAAACAATTATCGGTGCAGCTTAGCCATGAACAGTTAAGTAAAAAGCCGCAAGATGTGCTGATAATCGCAACCGAATCGGCATTAGCTAAGCTTAATGACATTAAGCAGCTTTTGGCGAAGCTACCCCAAAAGCAGCAACCTAAATTAATGGTAATACAGACGTTTTTTAATGCGCCATTAGCACGACAAGGTTTATATTCACAAGCGAGTACGCCGTTTTGTCAGTCTACTTTTGTTGCTGATTTGCATGCATTACTGCAAGGTGATGGCACAGACAATTGCTTATTAACTAGCGAAGCCTTTACGCAATATCGCCCCAGCGCTTCTCCTACCGAAGTATTGTTTGCGGTAAAATCGCCCCAGCAACATCAAGTGCACATTCGATTACTGCAATGGTTAGGTTTGCAAGTTACCGTGGTTAACGACGAACAAAGTGCCAGTGAACAATGGCAGCAAGGACGTTATTTGCTGTTAGTGACTGAATTTAACCAATCGCCGTTTGTGGCTTTACATGCTGGTCAAGGTATTGCTCGCGGAGTGTTTTATTTCAGCGATCAGCAATTTGCCGTGATCACTCCTGAAGAAGCCCTAATTGCCGAAAAATGGCTGGTTGAACAACTACCGCCACTTGAGCAAGTTACAGAATTGATAAACTTATTAAAACCTTGGCTGACTATCGCTGATGGCAGCAAAAAAGTGCTAGCTGATAAAGCGGTAACTATAACTGTTAACGGCGAGTCACAGCCAGCAGTACATGCACAAGTTGCTAAATCTTCCCCTTCTCAAGGTACTATAGACGAAGTAGTAGATGAGTTTGAGCACGATATTGATGACAGCGATTATGACTTTGATACTGAGCTTTTAGCGGGCTTATCTTTTAATGAATTAGAACCGTTAGACGCTAACGGCGCCTTTGATTTAACTGCTTATGCTGCGAATCAAGGTTCACCAGAACTTGCAGCTTTTATGCTAACAACTTATGTTGACGAATTGCATCAGTACGCTGATGAATTAACGCAAGCCTTACAAGAGCAAGAATTTTCCGCCGCCAAAAGTCTTGTTGAGCAAATACTAATTGTTGGTCAAATTATGGCCGCGAGTGACTTAGTAAATAGTGCGCAGCAGTTAAGTGGGCAACTGGCTCAAGGTACCTCTGAAATTGCACCAGCAATGATTGATAATTTAATGATGAATATTGAAGCGGTTGACCTATACGCAGAAGCGATTTAAAGAAGCTTCAACTCGCTTTAAGTAATTTTCCAGAAAGATCATGCTATTAAGTATTAATAATAGGGTGATTTTTTTGGCTATAACTAAGTTAAAATTACCGTAAAAGTTAAAGTAATGTAAAGATATTCGACAAGGCACGTACTTCGCTTTATTATCGTATTTATCATACTAAATTAAAATGGAATTTTCCCTGATAAATACTCTGCTTAAAACCAAATTAAAACTCAAGCCCCTGATTGCTATTTTATTCTGCGCCATAACTTTGCCGGTTGGTGCGAATAGTATTGATGCTGGTGACGGCTATTTTCAACAACAGCAATATCACTTAGCGACTACAGAATATTTAGCGGCGGCTGAAATTGGTAACCCACGGGCATACTATCAATTAGGTGCTATTTATTATCAGGGCTTAGGCACAGATATTGATAACTTTAAAGCCTTGGTTTGGTTCTCACTTGCAGCGGAGCATTACTTTGAAAATTCTGCAGAAATTGCCGATAAATTATTTTCAGGCGTGGCAGAAAAAGACAAGTCAGCCGTTAGCGCGCTTGTAGAAAGGTTTAAGCAACGATATGGCAAACAACAGGTAAATAGTCAATATTATCCAGAATTAGTGCTCGAAAACCTTTCCAATAAAGTGACCTTCGGTGAGCAAGGCAGCTTAGATGATAGCAGCTTGATCACCGACAGCGATTTAAATACGGATATGGGCTCGTTTGATGATAGCCAAATGGATTGGTTTCTCGATGAAGGCATTGATGAGGTTAATTTAGACTCTTCCGCTGAGCAGCTTAGCCATGATGAATTTTTTAATCGTCCTTATTTTTTAATTGCTGATTATGATGTAGGTGCTGATGGCTCGATACGAAATATTCAGCCCTTTAAAGCTTTAGGTAATATTAAAGGCGGTCTACATGACTTATCCATTAGTCAGCTTGCTAAGCCAAAGTTTAACAATCAAAACGTGCATTTTATTCATCGCTCATATTTAGGTTTTGCCAATTTAGATAGGTTTGAGATCAGAGCGCAACATCCAACCCTTTATTCAATGATCAAGCGCCAAGCCAGTAAATTATCGAAAAGTGATGCGCCGAACGATCTTTATAAGCGCGCCTTATTACTAATGAGTTTTTCATGGTTAAAACAAGAGTCTGGTGATATTGAACGGTTATTGAAAAGTGCGGCTGAAGCGGGTCATAACTTAGCTAAATACGAATATGGCTTAAAACTTTATCGTGAACAATCTGATCTTAAACAAGCGATTTATTGGCTTTCGGAAGCAAGTAAGCAAGGAATAAGTGATGCACAATATCGTTTGGCACGAGTTTTACTTGATAGCCCTTGGGTAGTGCATGATGAGAAAAAAGCCTTGTTTTGGTTAGATAGTGCCGCGAAAAAAGAGCATATATTTTCGCTACAAAAGGCCGCAGAAATTAAGCTACTCGCTAAAGATCAGCAATTACATGATATTGATGGCGCGATTAGTTATTTAACTAAAATCGAGCAGCAACAACTAGACAATCCGCAATATCAGTACTTACAAGCTATTGCTCATAACAGTATGCAGCCGAGAAAGTTATCAAATGCCGTGGTACATATTCGTAAGGCCATCGAACTTGGCGAAAACCATGGCTGGGATGTTCGCCCGTGGCAATTACAGCTGAAGAAGTGGACATCTGGCGGCACTGTAACTATTCAAGAATTATAAAACGGAGCGTTACCAGGCTAATTAGTTTAATCAAAGCAAGTGATTAAGCATCTCTAGGTAAGCCTTTTTCTACAGAGCGAATTAACCGACCAGTTAAACGTTCATTTTTAATGGTGAGCGGTAATTGTGCTGCAAGTGCTTGGCGTTTTAATTCTTGCTGCTCTAGTGCCCAGTCAATATGTTCTGTGACCATATCTGATGAAGTGATTTTTTGCTGAGCAAGCGCACTAACAATTTCAGCAGTATAAGGTGCATTTCCTAAAGCAACAGCAATATTACGTTGCCAGCAGTCAAACCCGATACGACGAATCGGCGAGCCTTCGGTTTTGGCTAAAAAGCTATTTTCATCCCATGCAAATAAGCTTAATAATTTCACTTGATCAAGATTTTGGCGAGGCTGAAAATCATCAACTTGGCCGAGTTTAGCAAACTTATTCCACGGGCAAATGAGTTGGCAGTCATCGCAGCCATAAATGCGATTGCCGATCAGCGGCCTAAACTCTAATGGAATTGCATCTCTTAATTCTATGGTTAAATAAGAAATACAACGGCGCGCGTCGACTACATAGGGTTCAACTATCGCGCCAGTAGGACAAATTTTTATACAGGCAACGCAGCTACCACAATCGTTAGTTGGTTTGTTATCGCAAGGCAGGGGTAAATCAATTAATAATTCACCGAGAAAAAACCACGAACCAGCTTGTTTGTTAATTACTAAGGAATGTTTACCAACCCAACCCAGGCCAGCTTTTTCCGCTAACGGTCGCTCAAGTATCGGCGCTGAGTCAACAAACGGGCGATAGTTAAAATTAGCGCAATGTTGTTTAATTTTCTCACCAAGTTGCTTTAAGCGTTTACGCATCAGTTTGTGGTAATCGCGCCCTAAAGCATAACGGCTAATATAAGCGTGTTCGGGTTGTTTTAAGGTTTTGGCAAATTTTGCGTCAGCAGGTAAATAATCTAAACGCACACTGATCGCACGCAAAGTACCTTCAACTAATTCTTTAGCGCGGGCGCGCATTAAACCATGGCGAGCCATGTAGTCCATATCACCATGGTAGTCTTTGGCTAACCAATTAGCTAAAGCGGCTTCGTGAGCTGATAAGTCAACATCAGAAATACCCACTTGTGAAAAACCAAGTTCTTGACCCCAAGACTTGATTTTTTCTGATAAATCTTGATAGTTGATAGTAGCAGCTGTAACCATGGAATAATGTTATGACGGATATATTTTCGGCAAGTTTACCACAGCCAGCTTTTGACGCTAAGCAAGTTCAACAAAATGAAGCATTAGTTGCTAAAAATCAAGGTATAGCAATGTATGACTTGATGGAGCAAGCCGGTGCAGCGGTTTTTACGGTTATCGAACAAGGCTTTTCAGCAAAGAACCAAATTAGCATTTTGGTGATTTGTGGAAAAGGCAATAATGGTGGCGACGGCTATGTGATTGCGCGTATGGCAAAATTGGCGGGCTTTACCGTAAATGTGCTGGTATTAGCTCAAAAATCAGCTATTAGCGACGATGCCCTAACAGCACTGCAATTGGCGGAGGCAGAAGAAGTCGCCATAGGATTTCATCCGGATATTGATAGCGCCACTAAAATTATCGAGCAAAGCCAGTCAGATCTGATTGTTGACAGTATTTTTGGTATTGGTTTTTCTGGCTCACTCACTAAGCCAATGCAAAAGCTTATTACAGTAATAAACCAGCATAGCGCGCAAAAAACTAGTGTTGATGTACCTTCAGGTTTATCAGCAAATACCGGCTGGCTTGACTCTGTTGCCGTAGTTGCTGATATCACGGTGAGCTTTATTGCGCTGAAAAAGGGCCTGCTAACCGGACAAGCCGCAAATTATGTCGGTAAATTAGTACTGGCTAACTTAAATCTAGGTCAAGCTTTTGCGGAACAAGTTCCCGCGAGTGCGAATTTACAAACTACTGCTAATATTCCTGTGTTATTACCTAGAACAGCTGCCGCCCATAAAGGCAGTGTTGGTTTAGTATTAGCCATTGGCTCAAATTATGGCATGCCCGGCGCCATTCGAATGTCGGCTGAAGCGGCATTACGCTGCGGTGCATCACTGGCTGCGGTAAGTTGCCATCAAAGCAATCATGCCATGGTCATGGCTGGACGACCTGAATTGATGTTAGCACCAGCGAGTGCTGAACAATTGGCACTATTTCCTAAACTTGAAAAAGCTAAAGTGCTGATTATTGGCCCCGGCTTAGGACAAGATGATTGGGCGCAGCAATTATTTAATTTAGCCTGCAACTGTACTAATAATTCTACTGCTAATTTAGCAATGCCAAAGGTAATTGATGCTGATGCGTTGATCCTGTTAAGTAAAAATAACCACAAAAATGATAATTGGGTATTAACCCCTCATCCAGGAGAAGCGGCAGCGTTACTTGGCTGTAATATAGAAACGATTGAGCAAGACCGTTTTGCGGCAGTGAAAAACATTGCACAAAAATATGGCGGAATTTGTGTATTAAAAGGCGCTGGCAGTTTAATTTCTGACGGAAAAACCGTGTGGATTAATAGTACGGGTAATTCAGGTATGGCAACGGGTGGCATGGGCGATGTATTATCAGGCATAATAGCGGCTTTGATTATGCAAATGCCGAATATGTTAGCCGCGGTGCGCTTAGCGGTATTTATTCATGGTTTAGCAGCTGATAATATTGCTCAAAAGAATGGCCAACGCGGTATACTAGCGAGCGATCTTTTTGTCGAACTACAACACTTAGTAAACAGACCCAATACATGAAAAAAATGACCACAGTAAATTATTTTTTAGCCGACGAAAAAGCCACTATAGCTATTGGCACTGCCCTAGCTAATGTGGTGAAAAATGAACTTAAACAAGGCATAGTTGTCTTTTTAAATGGTGATTTAGGCGCAGGAAAAACTACCCTAAGTCGTGGCTTTGTTCAGGCTATGGGTCATACCGGTCATGTAAAAAGTCCAACTTATACCCTAGTTGAGCCATATGAATTAGGTGAATGGCGAGTTTTTCATTTTGATTTATATCGTTTGTCAGACCCTGAAGAGTTAGAGTATATGGGCATTCGTGACTATTTTGGTGAACGTAGCTGTTGTTTTATTGAATGGCCAGAAAAAGGCGCTGGACTCTTAGCCGCTGCTGACCTTACTATTAACCTAGCGTATCAAGAAGAGCAGCGTACGATTAACCTGCAAGCTGAGTCAGCATTGGGTGAACAATTACTAGCGGCATTAACCACAGAAATAAAGGAATAGTTTTTATTATGTTGTTTGGGTACTTATCTCGATTTATTGCCATAGCTTTATTATTTTTGAGCGGGTCTTTTATTAGCTTCGCCAGTAATTCTATTGACAGTATTCGGGTATGGCCGGCGCCTGAAAATACCCGCGTGGTTTTTGATTTAAAGCAAAAGCCTGATTATAAGTATTTCAGCTTGTCAAAACCTGAACGCTTAGTGATTGATTTTAAAAACAGCAAAAATGCGACCGCATTAAGCAATTTAGCTAAGTCTGATAAACGCATTGCTGGCATTCGTACCAGCACTTCCAAAACTAAAGGCACCACCCGTGTGGTACTTGATTTAGCCACCAGCTATCAAGTTGCTATTTTTCCATTAGCGCCAGCAGGGCAGTATGGTAACCGTTTGGTGGTTGACCTTTATGATAAATCCCGTCCCACTATTGCTAAGCAAATCCCTAAGAACAACTATCGAGATGTAATTATCGGTATTGACGCGGGTCATGGCGGTGAAGACCCAGGCTCTATTGGCGGTAAAGGCTCTTATGAAAAACGCGTGACCTTGGCGATTGCGAAAAAGCTGCAAAAGTTAATTGATAAAGAAAAAGGCATGAAAGCTGTGATGATCCGCACCGGCGATTATTACATTCCAGTTGGCCGAAGAAGCGAAATTGCTCGGCAAAAACAAGTCGATTTCTTAGTGTCAATTCATGCTGATGCCTTTCGAACCTCTGGCCCTAATGGTGCATCGGTCTGGGTAGTCTCTAACCGTAGGGTTGAGTCTGAAATGGCTAAGTGGTTAATTAATCGTGAGAAAAACTCAGAACTACTTGGCGGCGGCGGCGGGGTGATAAAAAATACCCGTGACGACAATCTTGCCATAACCTTAGCGGATATGAATAAAGAGCATTCGTTAGAAACCAGTATTGGCATGGCCACTAATATTATTAGCCAATTAAAACGCATCACCAAAATGCATAAAAGAGAGCCGCAGCATGGTAACTTTGGTGTACTTAAATCATCTGATATCCCGTCTATTTTGGTGGAAACAGGCTTTATTTCTAATCACCAAGAAGAGCGTAATTTAAATTCTAGTAATCATCAGCAAAAATTAGCCAATGCCATATATAGCGGCGTAAAAAACTATTACCTAAATCGACCATTAATGGGCACTTATTTCGCTTCCATTGGATATCGTAAACATAAAGTCGTTAGTGGGGAATCTTTGTCTGTGGTTGCTCAGCGTTATAAAGTTTCGGTTAGCCAACTTAAGTCAGCGAATAATTTAAAATCAAATGTGGTTCGAATTGGCCAAACCCTAAAAATTCCTCGTGCTGGCTAAGGCGAGCTTCCCTTTTTACTGTAGAGCCAGATAGCGACTTTATGAGCATAGAAATTTTACCTGCCCGCCTTGCTAACCAAATAGCCGCAGGCGAGGTGGTTGAGCGTCCCGCTTCAGTGATCAAAGAATTGGTGGAAAATAGCTTAGATGCTGGTGCCACGCAAATTCAAATTGATGTTGAAAAAGGCGGTTCAAAACGCATTCGCATTATTGATAATGGCAGCGGCATTGTTAAAGACGAACTTACCTTAGCTTTAAGTCGACATGCTACCAGTAAGATTAAGGACTTAAATGACCTTGAAGCAATTAGCTCATTAGGTTTTCGCGGCGAAGCACTTGCCAGTATCAGCTCTGTCGCACGACTCACCTTAACTTCAAAACCGGCAGAGCAAAGCAATGCTTGGCAAGCTTATGCCGAAGGGAGAGATATGCAAGTGGTGGTGCAACCTGCAGCGCACCCAAATGGCACGACCATTGATGTTGAAGATTTATTTTTCAATACTCCCGCACGGAAAAAGTTTTTACGCACCGAGAAAACCGAATTTAGCCATATTGAAGAAGTGATCCGTCGGATCGCCTTAGCGCGTTTTGACGTAACTTTTATTCTCAATCATAACCATAAATTAGTGCGCCAGTACCGCGCAGCCAAAGACAAAAGTCAATATGGAAAACGTGTTGCGCAAATTTGTGGCCAACGTTTTGTTGAGCAAAGTATTGAAGTTGACTGTCAGCACGACAACTTGCACTTATCAGGCTGGTTGGCTTCTCCTGAGTATTACCGCAATCAAAACGACCTTTGCTATAGCTATGTAAATGGTCGGATGATGCGCGATAAATTAATTAACCACGCCATTCGCCAAGCCTATGCAGATTTATTACCACGTGATACTTATCCCGCGTTTGTACTTTTTCTTGAATTAGATTTTCAAGATGTTGATGTAAATGTGCATCCAGCAAAACATGAAGTACGCTTTCACCAAAGCCGTTACGTGCATGACTTTATTTTTTCAGTTTGCAATAAAGCTTTATTAGCGCAAGCGCCTTTGATAGCAGAAAATGAGCTTTTTGAAACCATCATTCCTACTGAGCAGATCAGTGCTGATGGCGAAATACTAAGCCAGTCTTCGATAGGCCAGCCTTCGCAAAATCAACCGTCAGATAATCATACCGCGAGTGAATTATCGACTAGCGAAGTCAGTGGGCAACCCAGTTATATTAAGCCGCTGCAATCTCGTGAGAGTCAGTCGAATCTTGCAAATAATGCTGGTTCAAGCTATCAGCCGACTCAAAGGCAGGGGCAAGGTCAGGCTTATTCAGGTTATCAAAGTAAAGTGAATGATAAAGCCGCGAGTGCATATCAAACATTGATGACACCCCTGGCAGAGCCAGTTACGCAATCTAAGCCTTCCTCAGTTAATGCCAATAAAGTGATTGAAAAATCGCAGCTGGTTAAAGCTGGAAAGTTATCAGGCCACTTTGTAGCGCCAAGCTTTTTGGCGATAAGCTTAAATGGACAATTACAGCTGGTTGCATTAACAAAACTTGAACAAGCTTGTCAGCGATTTATTTTACAAAGCCAGTGGCAGCAAGGTTTGGTTAGTCAGCCGTTATTACTGCCGATTAAGTTAAAAGTAAATAACAGCCAGCAGCAATTTTTTAGTCAATACCAAACTGAACTCACTAAAGCCGGTATTGTATATAACCTGCTTTCCAGTTCGAGCATTCAAGTACGGCAGTTTCCTGCGCTACTTCGCCATAAAGATGTTAGCAATAGCTTATTTCAGCTCTACGATTATTTACAAAGCGATGAAAATGAACAAGCGATCAGTGAAAGTGATTGGCAGCAAGCATTGGCAATGATAATGGCGAATGAGCTTTTTGACCAAGAAAGCGCAAATAAATTGCTAGTTCAAGCGACTTCTTGCTTTGAAAGTGAAATAGAAGCGCAGTTGCTCTTGAATTCGGTCACCATCGACCTTACATCAGAAATACACCAGCTAAATCAGCTTTAGTATTTGCAAGTAGGCGTTAAATACAATTATGTCGTCAATGGAGAAACAACCTCCGGTTATTTGTTTAATGGGACCGACAGCTTCGGGTAAAACCGCGTTAGCTATGGAACTGTTTGACGCTTTGCCCTGCGATATTATTAGTGTCGACTCTGCATTAGTTTATCGAGATATGGATATTGGTACTGCAAAGCCAACCCTAGCAGAGCAGCAAAAATACCCTCATCGCTTAATTAATATTAAAGATGCAACGCAAAGTTACTCAGCTGCTGAGTTTTGTGCTGATGCGTTAAAAGAAATAGCTGAAATTCGTGCTAAAAATCGTATTCCGCTGCTTGTGGGCGGTACGATGATGTACTTTAAAAGTTTGATTGACGGCATTTCTAAACTGCCTTCAGCTGATCAAAGTATTCGTGCTGATATTGCCAAAGAAGCAGAACAACACGGCTGGGAATACATGCACCAGCAGTTAGAAAAATGCGATCCGCAATCAGCTCAAAGAATACACATAAATGATCCACAACGGCTAACTCGCGCACTCGAAGTTTACCGAATTAGTGGACACACTTTGTCACAATTAACTGAAATAAAAGGTGATAGAGTCGAAGGAGATGTTTTACAATTCGCTATTGCTCCGAAGGAGCGAGCGACATTACATCAACGTATTGCGCTACGTTATGAACAGATGATTGCACAAGGTTTTGAGCAAGAAGTTGTGAACTTAAGAAAACGCACCGATCTTCATCAAGACCTACCTTCAATTCGCTGTGTCGGCTATCGTCAAATGTGGCAACACTTAGACGGTGATATCGATCACGATGAAATGATTTTTCGAGGCGTTTGCGCCACCAGACAATTAGCAAAACGTCAATTAACTTGGTTGAGAAACTGGCCTGATCTGCATTGGTTACAGATGGAAGACAAACAAAATTTACAACATGTGTTGACTGCGGTAAGCAATCTTTGAACATTGGTGTATAATTAAGTGAGTTACCTAGTAACCAGTTAAAAATGAACAGATTTATTTTCAACTAAAAATAACAAAAAGGAGCCAAATAATGGCTAAAGGGCAGTCTTTACAAGACCCATTTTTGAATGCGTTACGTCGTGATCGCATTCCAGTCGCAATTTACTTAGTAAATGGTATTAAGCTACAAGGACAAGTAGAATCATTCGATCAGTTCGTTATTTTACTGAAAAATACGGTAAGCCAAATGGTTTACAAGCACGCAATATCAACGGTAGTACCAGCTAGAGCAGTTACTACTATGCCTGCGCCAACTGCTAACCCGTCAGATTATTCGTCGGAACAGCAAGATTAATGGGTAATAGCTGTACTGTTTGGTGCTGTTCATTTGTTTGACCGTTACCAAGCTGGTGAACAAGCTATACTTGTTCATTTAGATTTCCCCGATGAAAATGCTCGTGAAGACTTACAAGAGTTTGAAATGCTTGTAAGTTCAGCGGGCATTAATGCGCTTACTGTGCTAACCGGTAAGCGTAATACTCCGCATACAAAATTCTTTGTTGGTAGCGGCAAAGCGCAAGAAATTGCCGAAGCTGTTACCCTTTATGAAGCCGATGTTATTTTATTTAATCATAGCCTTTCCCCTTCACAAGAAAAAAACATTGAAGCTTTATGTGAATGCAGAGTTGTTGACCGCACCTCGCTTATTCTGGATATTTTCGCTCAGCGCGCTCGCACGCATGAGGGTAAATTACAGGTAGAATTGGCTCAATTACGACATATCAGTACTCGCCTGATCCGTGGTTGGACCCATCTTGAGCGACAAAAAGGTGGTATTGGTTTACGTGGACCGGGTGAAACACAACTTGAAACTGATCGACGTTTGTTACGTGACCGCATGGTTAATATTCGCAAACGTCTAGAAAAAGTGGAAAAGCAACGTCAGCAAGGTCGACGTGCAAGAAATAGGGCCGACATTCCAACGGTTTCACTGGTCGGTTATACCAACGCAGGTAAATCTACATTATTTAATGTGATCACCAATGCTGAGGTTTACGCAGCTGACCAGCTTTTTGCCACGCTCGATCCTACCTTAAGAAAAATTGACGTTGAAGATGTTGGTCGAGTTATCTTGGCTGATACTGTTGGTTTTATTCGTCATTTACCGCATGATCTAGTGGCTGCATTTAAAGCGACCTTAACTGAAACTCGTGAAGCGGAATTGTTGTTACATGTGGTTGATATTTCTGATGAACGTCGCAGTGAAAATATTGAACAAGTTGAAGAAGTATTAACCGAGATTGAAGCTGGTGACGTGCCTCAGTTATTAATTTGCAATAAAATTGATAGCTTGCATGATGTTGAACCACGTATAGATAGAGATGAGCAGGGCTTGCCTATTCGCGTGTGGTTATCAGCAAAAGCAGGTATCGGCATTGAGCTTTTATTTGAAGCGTTATCAGAACGTCTTGAACGACAAATTGTTAAGTATCATTTAAAAATTCCTCCTAGTGCTGGCAAGATAAGAGGCGAGTTGTATCAGCTTAATTGTATTTCTAATGAAGAATATGATGCAGAAGGCAATTGTCACTTAAAGGTGAAATTACCAGCAAGAGAGTGGAATCGATTAATTAAACAAGATAAAGACTTCATTGAAGGTTTTATTGAAAATTAACCTAACTAATATATGATAAGTCTTTTCATAGTATTAGCATAAAAAACATAACCTATCGGAGAGCATCATGGCTTGGAATGAACCAGGGAATAATGATAAAGATCCTTGGAAAAATAAAGGTGGAAAAAATCAAGGTCCACCAGACTTAGACGACTTATTTAAAGAGCTAGGTCAAAAATTCGGCGGTATTTTTGGCGGTGGAAATTCATCTTCAAACAAGTCTGGCGGTAGTTTTTCAGGTGTAGTGTTTTCTTTAGCTTTTATTATCGCTACAGTCGCCTATTTATTTAGTTGTGTATATACCATTAACGAAGCTGAACGCGGTATTAAATTACGTTTTGGCGAATACGTTGGTGTGGTTGACGCAGGCTTAAGCTGGAAATGGACATTCATCGAGAAAATTATCCCGATTGATGTACAAACTACCCGTGACTTACCTGCTTCAGGTTTCATGTTAACTAAAGACGAAAACGTAGTACATGTTGAAATGCAAGTTCAATATCGCATTGAAAGTGCGCGTAATTATGTATTTAGTGTTACCAATGCCGATCAAAGTTTAAGTGAAGCACTAGATAGTGCGCTGCGCTATGTTGTTGGTCATGCGACTATGGATGACATTCTTACGAGTGGCCGTGAAGTTGTTCGTCAGTCAGTATGGGAAGAGCTAGAAAAAATTATTGAACCTTATAACTTAGGTTTGATTATTGTTGATGTTAACTTTAAAGATGCCCGTCCACCAAACGAAGTGAAAGACGCCTTTGATGACGCGATTTCTGCGCAAGAAGATGAAGTTCGTTTCTTACGTGAAGCGGAAGCTTATGCCCGTAGTATTGAGCCAACCGCTCGTGGTCGAGTGAAGCGTTTAGAGCAAGAAGCAAGAGCTTATAAAGCACAAGTTTTATTAGACGCTGAAGGTGAGGTGGCTAAATTTAGCCAGCTATTACCTGAGTATCAAGCATCACCAGAAGTTACTCGCCAGCGTATGTATTTAGCGACGATGGAAAAGGTTTACAGTAATACCAGTAAAGTGATGGTTGATGTTGATGGCGGTAATAGCATGATGTATTTACCGTTAGATAAAATTATGCAGCAACACAATACTAATACTCGTGTAGCGCCAAAAACCAACATCTCGAGCAATCAATCAAATCGTCCGAGTACTACATCGACATCATCGGCTGGACGTTCAGACCGATATAGCGATGGGAGAAACTAAGCAATGAAGAATTTTATCGTAGTCGTAATAGCGGCGTTATTTTTATTAGTTGTTTCTTCAGTTTTTGTTATTAACGAAGGTCAACGCGGTATTGTTTTCCAATTTTCAAAAATTAAACGTGATGATGCTTCTGGCGAAATGCGTGTTTATGATCCGGGCTTACATTTTAAGTTTCCGATGATTGAAAATGTTCGAAAAATTGATGCTCGTATTCAAACTTTGGATGAAGCGCCTGATCGTTTTGTTACCTCTGAGAAAAAAGATTTGATTGTTGACTCATACGCTAAATGGCGCATTGTTGATTTTTCAACTTATTACTTACGTACCTCAGGCTCTATCGATAATGCTCGTGCGTTATTAAAGCAAAAAATTAATAACGGCTTACGTTCAGAATTTGGTACCCGTACCATTAAAGAGATTGTTTCTGGTGATCGTTCAACCATTATGCTTAAAGCCTTAGAAAGTGCTGAAAGTAGTCGTGAAGACTTAGGTATTGAAGTGATTGATGTGCGTATTAAAGCGATTAACTTACCTACCGAGGTGAGTAATTCAATTTATGAACGTATGAGAGCTGAACGTACTGCAGTTGCTGAAGAGCATAGATCACAAGGTCGTGAGCAATCAGAAATTATTCGCTCTACCATCGACGCTAAAGTTGTCATCATGTTAGCTACTGCGCAAAAAGAAGCTTTAGAAACCCGCGGTCAAGGTGATGCCTTAGCAGCCAAGGTTTATGCTGATGCGTATAAGCAAGACGCCGAGTTCTATAGTTTTTATCGTAGCTTACAAGCTTATGAAAATAGCTTTAACAGTAAGAGCGATATTATGGTGGTTAAACCGGATAGTGATTTCTTCCATTATCTAAAAGACACCGACAAAACGAAAAAGTAAAATGATGTCAGATGAAAAGCCATGTTAATTCATGGCTTTTTTTTATCTACAATAAAAGATAATGATAAATAGCTTAGTATCACTAATGGTGATCTAGCTAACTACTAAAGCAAGTTGGTGAGCATGACTTTAAATACCTTCCTAATCGCGATTGCCTTGGCCTTTATTTTTGAAGGGCTAATACCTGCTTTGTTTCCTAATAAGTGGCAAGCCTATGTGCGTAGGCTAGCAGCAGAGCCAGTAAGCGCGATACGTTCAGTTGGTTTTACTGTAGTAGCTTTAGGCTGTTTACTTTTATGGTCAGTCACTTAGCTTATTAAAACTTTTCTAAGATCGAAATCCTATATCCTATATACATTTATTGTCTTAAAAAGCGACAATAATTACTTGGACAAAGTATGGTTATTTGGTAGAATCCCCGCCTAATTTTTTTACGAAATTGAAAACATGGGCAAAAACGTAGTTGTTCTAGGAACCCAATGGGGTGACGAAGGTAAAGGTAAGATTGTTGACTTACTTACCGACAAAGCTAAGTACGTAGTACGTTATCAAGGCGGCCACAATGCGGGTCATACTTTGGTAATTGACGGTGAAAAAACCGTTCTTCATTTAATTCCATCTGGCGTTTTACGTGAAAACGTTAAATGTTTAATAGGTAACGGCGTAGTTTTATGTCCAAAAGCCTTGATGACAGAAATTGCTATGTTGGAAGACAAAGGCGTACCAGTACGCGAGCGTTTACTTATTAGTGACGCTTGTCCATTAATTCTTCCATATCATAATGCTCTTGATGCTGCGCGTGAAATTGCTCGTGGTAGTAAAGCTATTGGTACTACTGGTCGCGGTATTGGTCCAGCATATGAAGATAAAGTGGCTCGTCGTGGCTTACGTGTTGGTGACTTAGTTTGTGCTGAGTCTTTTGCGGTGAAGTTAAAAGAAATTGTTGAGTATCATAATTTTTCTTTAGAGCATTATTACAAAGTTGAGCCGGTTTGTTATGAAACTGTTTTAGCTGATGCATTGGCTGTTCGTGAAGTCATATTGAAAATGGTTGCTGATATTTCAGAAATTCTTGATCAAGCTCGTAAAAACGGCGACTCAATTATGTTTGAAGGTGCACAAGGTACGTTACTTGATATTGATCACGGTACATACCCTTACGTAACTTCTTCAAATACAACGGCTGGTGGTGTTGCTACTGGTTGTGGTGTTGGTCCTCGTCATTTAGATTACATTTTAGGCATCACTAAAGCATACACTACACGTGTTGGTTCTGGTCCTTTCCCTACAGAACTTGATGACGAAATTGGTAACCATTTAGGTACTGTCGGTCATGAGTTTGGTGCTACAACTGGCCGTGAACGTCGTTGTGGTTGGTTTGACGCGGTTGCTATGCATCGTGCTATCCAAGTAAACAGCATTACTGGTTTTTGTTTAACTAAGCTTGATGTATTAGATGGCTTAAAAGAATTAAAAATCTGTACAGGTTATAAAACCGAATCAGGTGATATTCTCACTGTTCCGCCAACAGCTGCGGAAGGTTATGAGAAGATCACCCCTGTTTATGAAAGTATGCCGGGTTGGAGTGAGCAAACCTTTGGCGCAACTTCAGTTGATGCTTTACCAGCGAATGCAATCGCTTATATTAAGCGCATTGAAGAGCTAACAGGTGTACCGGTTGATATTATTTCAACAGGTCCTGATAGAAATGAGACCATGGTTTTGGTCAATCCATTTTCTGAATAATTACCTATTGCTCACAATGAGCTGATTACTTAGAAAATATTAAAAACCAGCTTCGGCTGGTTTTTTTGTCACTAAAATTTAGCCATATATACTGGTACTCGAATTTATCTGTCATCATTTAATACCATTACGCATAAAGAAGTGACCACTTAGAACTCCATGGGCGACATTAAAACAACCAAAATATGTGAAGATATAGTTATTCTACATTAAACAAATTTTGTGCAGTTATCATGGTGCCCAAGAGTTGCCAAAGGGCGAGTTTTAAAGGCTTAAATGCTGCGTTATTGATTTTGACAAGGGAATAACTATTCTCTTCAATCAATGCCTTGCCTCTAAGCCTTTAAATTCTCGCTAAGAGATCACTTTCTTATACGGATTGGGATAAGCTTTAAAAGAAAAAAGATAGAAGCTTGAAGGTGGCTTGTCAGTCTTTTTCAAAAATATAGTTTCACCATTATATTTGTTCACTATGCTTGTTAGCAGACAGCACTTAGAAATTAATAGTAAATATTACCCTTAAAAACTTTCATTAGATAAAACTGATCGCAGTTATTAGCTACTATTAGTATTATCTTATAAAAGTGAATATTGCAGTTAAATGATTCAAAAAGACCGTCAAAACCATATTTATAGCGGCATTCTATGGTTGCTTGGTGATTAATTGTATTAGTGCGAGTAGAGCGTGATTGTTTGTTATTTGTATAAGAATACTCAAAGTTAATGGTCAATATTTCTATTGTTTATATGAAAAATTAATAAATGAAGTGTAGATTGATTATAGCTTGTAGCGTTTTTTTATATACAAATAGGGTTGTAAAGTGAATCCACTATGAAATACCATATAAGCTATAAAAATAATAATAAATTAATGTGCTTTCACACATCGCACCCTCAAATTATATATTTAACGCACTAGGAAAACACCATGACAGATTTAAGACAACAGGCACTTGATTACCATGCCTTCCCAACACCGGGTAAAATCAGTGTTGAATTAACCACGGCGGCTGAAACAAGCCTCGATTTGTCATTAGCTTATAGCCCAGGTGTTGCAGAGCCTTGTCGCGAAATTGCCAAAAACCCTGACGATGTTTATAAATATACCGGGAAAGGCAATACTGTTGCCGTGATTTCTAATGGCACCGCTATTCTTGGTTTAGGTAATCTTGGCCCAATGGCCTCTAAACCAGTAATGGAAGGCAAGGCGTTATTGTTTAAACGTTTTGCTGATATTAATTCGTTTGATATTGAAGTTAAACATCAAACCACGGAAGATTTTATTAGCACGGTTGCTAATATCGCCGACAGCTTTGGCGGTATTAATTTAGAAGACATTAAAGCGCCGGAATGTTTTGTCATTGAAAAAGCGCTAATTGAGCGTTGTAAAATCCCTGTATTTCATGATGACCAACATGGCACCGCTATTGTTACTGCGGCAGGCATGCTTAACGCGTTAGATATTCAGGGTAAAAGCATCAAACATGCAAATATCGTTTGTATGGGGGCAGGGGCTGCAGCCATTGCCTGTATGGAACTGTTAATTAAATGTGGCGCGCAGCGTGAAAAAATTTACATGCTAGATACTAAAGGCGTGGTTCATACTCGTCGTGACGACTTAAATGAATATAAAACTTTATTTGCCAACAATACCGATAAACGTACTTTAGAAGATGCGATTGACGGTGCTGATGTATTTGTTGGTGTTTCAGGTCCTAATTTATTATCGGCTGAACAGTTAAAGTTAATGGCACCAAATCCAGTTGTATTTGCTTGTTCTAACCCTGATCCTGAAATTAAACCTGAACTTGCTTTAGCAGCACGTGATGATGTAATTATTGCTACGGGTCGTTCTGATTATCCGAACCAAGTGAATAACGTATTATGTTTCCCGTTTATTTTCCGTGGCGCCTTAGATGTTCGTGCCCGAACGATTAACGATGAAATGAAAATAGCTGCTGTCCATGCTATTCGTCAACTTGCCAAAGAAGAGGTCCCTGCGGAAGTATTAACAGCGTCAGGTGTTGAGGCATTAACCTTTGGTCGTGAGTATATTATTCCTAAACCAATGGACTCACGCTTATGTGCTCGCGTTGCTAAAGCGGTAGCGCAAGCTGCGGTAGACTCAGGTGTAGCGGCTTTAGAAATGCCAGAAAATTACATGGCTTAGCAGCTACAGGCGGTAAACTAGCAGCTAAAAATAAAAAGCCGATATTATGATGATAATATCGGCTTTTTTAGGTCTTAACTTTAGGGTCTGTTGATCTTTCGCGGTTAAATTTTGTTCGAGATAAAAGCGTTTTAATCACGGCGAGTAGTATGTAGCCTAGTCATTCTAAGTAAATACTACTTAACAAAGAGTAAAAGGCTTTTAGCCGAATCCTTCGGACAGTGTTTGTTGGTTATTTCTACAGCGTTATCGCCTTTTTATGTGGAATAACCACATTACAAAGGCTCTGCCTTGTATAAACCCCCAACAAACTGCTGCAAAAACAATTTCGAAAGATCAACAGACCCTAGCAGTTTATTCACCACCAAGCTTCGTTTCTAACTCGGCAATTTTAGCTTCAAGTGCACTAAGTTTTTCACGGGTTTTAATTAATACTTGTGTTTGCACATCAAATTCTTCACGAGTTACCACATCAAGTTGCGATAATTTGCGCTGTAAAACCGTTTTGGTTTTATCTTCAAAGTCACTGGCTAAGTTCTTTAAACCTGGCGGAATCGAGTCAGTAACTTGTTTGGCTATTTCTTCAATTTTTTTAGCGTTGATCATTATTAACAGTCCATCAATGTACTTAATGGCAATATTGTAATCAATTCTCAACAATAATGTAGAAAAAACCGTTTCAAGATGTTGTCTTAAACAAAAAAAGAGTAAGATCGCGGCACTTTATTCTCAGTGCATTTAACTAGTAACAATGAAATTAAACCCCGGACAAAACGAAGCAGTAAAATATGTCAGCGGCCCATGCTTAGTATTAGCAGGGGCGGGCAGTGGTAAAACTGGGGTTATATGTAAGAAAATTGCTTACTTAATTGAAGAATGTGACTATAAAGCCCGTAATATTGCCGCGGTAACCTTTACCAACAAAGCCGCTCGAGAAATGAAAGAGCGGGTAATAAAAATGTTGGGTAAAGACAAAACCCGTGGTTTAACCGTTTCGACTTTCCATTCATTAGGTTTAGATATTATTCGCAAAGAAATTAAAACCTTGGGCTATAAACCAGGTTTTACTTTATTTGACGACCAAGACTCACTCGCGCTATTGAAAGAGCTAACGGTAGACGAGCTTGATGGTGATAAAGACTTGCTTAGCAAGCTACAAATGATGATTTCTAATTGGAAGAATGATTTATTATTACCCGATGAAGCTATGAAACAAGCCAGCGACGCTGATACTGCAGAATATGCTGAGTTTTATCAACGTTATCAAAAACACATGAAGGCCTATAACGCACTTGATTTTGATGACTTGATTCTAATTCCAACGCTACTCTTTAGAAACTTTAGCGAAGTAAGACAACGTTGGCAGCAAAAAATTCGCTATATGCTGGTGGATGAATACCAAGATACCAATTCAAGCCAATATGCCTTAGTAAAATATTTAACTGGTGAACGAGGTCGCTTAACCGTAGTTGGCGACGATGATCAGTCCATCTACTCATGGCGCGGAGCGAAGCCACAAAATTTAGTATTGTTAGGGCAAGACTTTCCAAATTTAAAATTGATCAAGCTTGAGCAAAATTACCGCTCTAGTGGACGCATTCTAAAATGTGCCAATATCCTTATTGCCAATAACCCACATGTTTATGATAAAGCGCTTTTTAGTGAGCTTGCTTACGGTGTTGAGCTTAGAGTGGTGCAAGCTAAAAACGAAGAACATGAAGTAGAGCGGGTTGTGGGAGAGCTTATTGGGCATCGCTTTTTAAGCAAAAGTCACTTTAAAGACTACGCAATTTTATATCGCGGTAATCACCAATCACGGTTATTAGAAAAAGCGCTAATGACTAACCGTATTCCTTATAAAATTAGTGGCGGCACCTCGTTTTTCTCACGTTCAGAAATTAAAGATGTGATGGCATACTTGCGCGTATTGGTTAATCCTGATGACGATAATGCCTTTTTACGTATTGCTAATGTGCCACGCCGTGAAATTGGCCCGGCGACCTTAGAGAAATTAGGCAGTTATGCGAATATTCGTCAAAACAGTATGTTTGCTGCTAGTTTTGAATTAGGGCTCGAACAAACATTAACGGGGCGCGGTTTGGCTATTGTGCAACGTTTTACCCAGTGGATTGTTGAAACCGCCGATCACGCTGAACGTGGTGATACAGCTGCGGTACTGCGTAGCATGATCCGTGAAATTAATTATGAAGATTGGTTATACGACACTTCACCCAGCGCTAAAGCCGCAGAAATGCGCATGAAAAATGTTACTGAGCTTTTTAGCTGGGTAACACAAATGCTTGAAGGTAATGAAGACGATGAGCCGATGACCTTACCTGAAGTCGTTACCCGCTTGACCTTACGTGACATGATGGAGCGTAATGAAGAAGAAGAATTTGCTGACCAAGTACAGCTAATGACCCTGCATGCATCGAAAGGTTTGGAATTTCCTTATGTCTTTTTAATTGGAATGGAAGAAGGCTTATTGCCGCACCAAACCAGTATTGACGAAGGTAATGTTGAAGAAGAGCGTCGTTTAGCGTACGTAGGTATAACCCGCGCCCAACGGGAGCTTATTTTCACTTATGCACGTGAGCGTCGACAATTTGGTGAAGTAGCTCGTACTGAAGCTAGCCGTTTTTTACATGAACTACCCCAAGACGATTTAAGTTGGGAGCTAGGGCAAGTGAAGAAAACCCCAGAAAAACAACAAGAAACTGCGAAAATGGGCGTAGCTGGAATACGCGCCATGCTGGAGGCAAAGAAAAAAGCGAATCAAGAAAAATAACTATTGGCGCTTATTTAGAGCGCTGTTTTTACTGATATATTTACGCAGGTAGTTGTTCAATAATTGATGTTGTATGTTATATTGAACAATAGTTGAAATAAAAAACGGCACCAATAAAGTAGATGTTGATAGGGAATTAAAATGTTTTATGAAGTAATTAAACCTCGGGTAGGCGAAACGAGTGCGTTGGGACATATTAATAACACCGTTATTCCACAGTGGTTTGAAGGGGCACGAAACCCAATATTTAAATTGTTTAGCCCAGATGATAATTTAAATTTAAACCAGTGGAATTTGATTCTTGCTAAAACCACTATTGAATTTCATTTACCGATGAAATTTGGTCATGACGTAGAAATAAAAACCTTTATTAGTCGCGTTGGTAGTAGTTCGTTAGATGTTTACCAAGAAGCTTGGCAAGAAAATGAATTGCATGTCTCTGGTACTGCCATAATGGTGCATTACGACTTTAAAGCGAAAAAATCGTTACCTATTCCTGATCATTTCAAACAAAAAATGCATGTGCATTTTAGCCATCCTAAATAATTTATCGTTACTGTTCGAACCCTTGGTTGCCGAAATTAAGTGTTTTTAATTTCGGCTGGTTTATTGTGTAAAATATTTCAATCGATCTGTGTTTTTATTTAACCACGCTGCTTTTTTCTTCATTAATCCTGTATAGCGTTGTATTTATTAGCTTTAAGCTATTTGTATACATCCTCTCCCTTTCTTTTAGTGTTCAATATATTATTCAAAAAACTGTTTCTTTGAAAAATAATGCTCGACGTAAATTATTTTTATTGTTAGTGTTTGTTAAAACGAACACTTAGCAAGATTGATAACTTACTGATGAAAGCACAAAACCAACAACAACCTCTGGTGGGTATAATTTGTGACCGAGAAATGCTTGGCCCTCATTCATTCCATATTGCCGGTGATAAATATATTCAAGCAATAAGCCAAGGCAGCCAATGTTTACCTGTGCTTATTCCTGCATCGGCAGACGAAAGTCAAATTGACGCTTTGCTTAATATTGTTGATGGCGTGTTATTAACGGGTGGTTATTCGATGGTAGATCCGCTTAATTATCAAAGTGAAGGCGCTGAACAGGGCACTAAACTTGATATTAATCGTGACCAAACCAGTTTACCGTTGGTGAATAAAGCCGTTGCTATGGGCATTCCGTTGTTAGGCATTTGTCGTGGCTTTCAAGAAATGAACGTTGCTTTAGGTGGAAGTTTACATCAGAAGCTTCACGAAAATGGCCACTACATTGAACACCGAGAAAACAAAGACTTAGCTTTAGCTGAACAATATGCTGGTCGTCATCAAATAAATTTACTTGAACATGGTCATTTAATGGCGGTGTTAGAAAAAAGCAGCACCCAAGTTAATTCCTTACATACTCAAGGCGTCGATAAATTAGCAGATGCTCTAACCATAGAAGCACTTGCTGAAGATGGTTTAGTCGAAGCTTTCTCGGTAACAAGTGCAACAACGTTTGCGCTAGCAGTACAGTGGCACCCTGAATGGCAATTTCAAAATAATCCTGACAGCGTTAAATTATTTCATGCATTTGGTCAGGCATGTAAAGCACGACAACAGATGGGCAAAAAATAATGGATAATATAATAGCTTGGCTTAATAAAAATAATATCGAAGAAGTACAGTGTCTTACTGGTGATCAAAACGGCATTTCACGTGGAAAAATATTTCCTGTGGATAAGTTTATTGAAGATAAAGGTTTCCGCATTGCTGAAGGTATTTTATTACAAGCAACTTGCGGTGATTTAATTGACGACAAAAAGCTGTTTAGCATTATTGATCCTGGCGATATCGACATGGTGTTAAAACCAGATCCTAACTGTTGTTATGTATTACCTTGGACACGTAAGCCAAGCGCGATGATTATTCATGACTGTTTTGATCAAAAAGATAATGTGGTCACTTTGTCGCCGCGCAATGTTTTGAAAAAAGTTATTCAGCTATATAAAGATAAAGGCTGGCAGGCAATTGTTGCCCCCGAAATGGAATTGTATTTCACCCAAACCTGTACTGATCCAAATCAAGACTTACAACCGCCAATTGGCCGTTCAGGGCGAACTGAAGCAGGTCGACAATCGTTTGGTATTGACGCCATTACTGAATTTGAACCGTTAATTAATGATATATACGATTGGTCGGCGCAGCAAAATTTAGATATAGATGTGGTCGTACATGAAGAAGGCGCCGCGCAGTTTGAATTTAACTTTAATCACGGTGACCCATTAAGTTTAGCCGACCAAGTATTTGTCTTTAAACGCACGGTAAAAGAAGCAGCAATTAAACATGGTTGTACTGCAACCTTTATGGCCAAGCCGATTAGTGGTCAGCCGGGCAGCGCTATGCATATTCATCAAAGCATTGTTGATATTAACAGCGGTGAAAATATCTTTTCACATAATGGTAGTAATGAAACTACCGCTTTATTCAATCATTATTTAGGGGGCTTACAGCAGTATATTCCAGAGGTTATGCCAATGTTTGCCCCGAATGTAAATTCTTACCGTCGCTTTATCGCCAAACAAGCAACACCAGTGAATATTCACTGGGGAGTGGAAAATCGCACCGTTGGTTTACGTGTACCTGATGCTGGTGGGCAAGCACGACGCGTAGAAAATCGCTTACCAGGTTCAGATGCTAACCCGTATTTAGCCATTGCAGCAACGCTACTTTGTGGATACATAGGTATGGTTGAGCAGCTTGAGCCTGAAGCTGAAACCATTGGCAAAGCGAATCATAAGCCATCTGCTGATTTACCGCTCAATATTGATTTAGCCATAGAAAAAATGGCTAGCAGTGAAGTAATTAAAAAATACCTAGGTGACGTTTTTGTTGAAGGTTTTACTGAAACACGCCTAGCCGATTATGAAAACTATAAAGATGTAATTAGTGCTTGGGAAAGACACTATTTACTCAATGCCGTTTAAGGGGAGCACCAGAACATGTCAAATAACGAGCAATCTGCATTACAACAAAAAAATAATGCCCATCACTTTAACCCGTTTAGTGATAATAAGGCGTTGGCGGCTGAAGGCCCTCGCGTAGTCACTCATGCTGAAGGTGTTTATATTTATGATGACCAAGGTAATAAGTTTCTTGATGCTATGGCAGGGCTATGGTGTGTAAACTTAGGTTATGGTCGTAAAGAATTAGTAGAAGCTGCCAGCAAGCAAATGACTGAGCTACCTTATTATAATTTATTTTTCAAAACCACCACCACGCCAGCAATTGAGCTTGCAAGTAAAATTGCATCGTTAGCGCCTGCACATATGAATCGAGTATTCTTTACTGGTTCAGGCTCAGAGTCTAACGATACTGTTTTTCGTATGGTACGTCGTTTCTGGGATTTAGAAGGCAAACCCAATAAGAAACAATTTATTAGCCGTGAAAATGCTTATCATGGTTCTACAGTGGTAGGAGCCAGCTTAGGCGGTATGGGCTATATGCATGAACAAGGCGACTTGCCTATTGAAGGCGTTTCTCATATTGCCCAACCTTATTGGTTTGAAAAAGGTGGTGACTTAACCAAAGAGGCATTTGGTATTCAAGCCGCGCAAGCTTTAGAAGCAAAAATACTTGAACTGGGTGAAGACAATGTCGGCGCTTTTATTGCCGAACCGTTTCAAGGTGCCGGCGGGGTTATTACTCCTCCTGACAGTTACTGGCCAGAAATTAAAAGTATTCTTGCCAAGTACGATATTTTATTGGTGGTGGATGAAGTTATTTCAGGCTTTGGCCGTACTGGCGAATGGTTTGCTAGCCAGTATTATGATTTAAAACCCGATTTAATTCCTATTGCTAAAGGTTTATCGTCTGGCTATTTACCTATTGGAGGGGTGATTGTTGGTGACCGAGTTTCAGAAACCTTAATTGAAAAAGGTGGCGACTTTAACCATGGCTTTACTTATTCAGGTCACCCAGTTGCCGCAGCCGTTGCTTTAAAAAATATTGAGCTACTGGAATCTGAAGGCGTAGTTACTCGTGTTAAAAATGATATTTCTCCGTATTTACAAAAACGTTGGCAAGAATTAGCTGCGCATCCTATTGTTGGTGAAGCACGAGGTTTAGGTATGGTTGCTGCGGTCGAGCTGGTTAGAAATGTTGAAACCCGCGAGCGCATCGAACCAGAATGTCGGGCAGGTACGGTCTGTCGAGATTACTCACTTGATAACGGTCTGATCATGCGTGCATGTGGTGATACCATGATAATTTCACCGCCGTTGGTGATCACTCATAAAGAAGTTGATGAGTTGATTGAGAAAGCAAAACTAACGCTTGATCAAACAGCTAAACATTACGGGTTAATGTAATTAGTAACAAGGCCGCTCTTATCAGCGGCCTTGTGCGTTATATCCTGAGTAAATAATAAGTCATATTAGGTCAAAAAATGATGCAGGAATTATCGATGAATGAAACCATAATGAAACATTTTCACGCTTGGGGTTATCAAAGCTTTAAATACCTTGTTTATATTTTGTTAGCGATTAATGTTTATTTATTTTTTAGTGAAGAATGGTTAGCGAGTGAAGTGGTGTTTGCCAATGGTGTCTCCATGGACACTATTATTGAAGCGTTTTCTTCTACTATAGATACCGCTGCATGGCTGGTATTGTTATTACTTTTTGAACTGGAAACCTATGTACTTGACGACGACAAAATTGTTGGTAAAACCAAACTTGCCTTACATAGTATTCGTGGCCTTTGTTATCTGATTATTCTCTATGCATTTTATGGCTATTTAACCAAAGTGGGTTTGGTAGGTCAGTTCACTCTTCATTCAGTTACTGACTTATGTACATTACCAGCTGATTGGAAGTATATGGAAACCTTGAATGTTTATAACGCTTTTACCCATGAAACTTGTAAAAGCTTATCGGCAGCCCATAGTGAATTTTATTATCACCCTGACTATAAAGTAGTTACTGACGCGCAAAGTTTAATGGACGTAAAAATGCTGGCATGGGTTGATGCGATTAATTCAGCCGCTTGGGTATCAGTGGTGATGATGTTAGAGGTAGATGTTCATATTCAGTTGGGTAATATTTCCAGTAAGCTTTGGAGTAAATATAATTTATACGTCAAGGTTACTGTTTATAGTATTTTGCTACTTGCCGCTATTTATTGGGGAGTTACCGGTAATTTTGTTGAGTTCTGGGATGCTTTCTTATGGTTAGTTGCCTTTGTGCTAATTGAAATGAATATGTTCGAATGGCAAGCCGAAATTGCTGAAAAAAAGGCTCACCAATAAATAACGGCTAATCAGCAGTATTTCATTAAATAAAAGCGGTATTGGCAGCAGTCAATACCGCTTTTTCATTTTGTCAATAAAATTCAAAATGCAGCTGTTTTTTACATCGCGACGAATTCTTGCGCGATTTGCGAGTAAAGTTACAATTCGATAACGCGCGCGCAACAAAAGTCACACAAATTGAAACGAACTTTTTCTGTCTAGTATTGCACCATGAAGGTAACTAGGAAAACCTTCCAAAAAAAATAGAGAGATTAGTCATGAAAAAAAGATCAATTATTAGCCGCGCGGTAAAGCGATCACTTGTTGTTGGGGTTGCAGCATCATCAGCAATGACCTTTCAAGCTTTTGCACAAGAAAGTGCTGAAAGCTCAGTAGAGCGCATTGAGGTTACCGGTTCTCGCATTAACCGTACCGACATTGAAACAGCCAGCCCAGTAACCGTAATCTCTTCAGATTTCATCGTTAAAAACGGCTTTCAATCGGTTGAAGAAATTTTATCAAACCAGCCTTCAGTTGCAGGTATGAGTTTAGGTGCTAGTTCAAACAATGGCTCAGGTGGCTCTGCTACTGTTAACCTTCGTGGTATGGGTGAAGAACGTACCTTAGTATTATTAAATGGTCGCCGTATGGTGGCTTCTGGTGTTGGTGCTGATGCTGCAGTAGATTTAAATACTATCCCTGTAGCTATGATCCAATCAATCGAAATTTTAAAAGATGGCGCTTCAGCGGTATATGGTTCTGACGCTATTGCTGGTGTGGTAAACATTATCACCAAAAAAGATTTTGAAGGAACTGAATTAACGGCTGAAAGTAGCATTACCGATAAAGGTGACGGTGAAACTGGTGGCTTTAGTCTTTTACACGGCACTGAATTAGCTGGCGGTAACTTAGTTGTTGGTTTGCAATATTCTAAACGTGGCGACATTATTCAAGCGGACCGTGACTTTGTTCCTCCTGGAAGCTCATCTTATGTACCAGAAGGTACCTTAGGTGGTTTAGTAGCTGACGGCGAAGGTGGTTTTGTTGAGCGTGAAGAAGGCTATGACTATACTCAAGACAGCTACGCACAAACTCCTAATGAGCTAACCAGCTTATTCAGTAGCTACAATAAAGAATTCGGTAACGACATCGAATTTAGTGCTGACTTAATGTACACCCACCGTAGCTCTCAGCAGAGCATGGCGCCACAACCTGCTTCTGTAATGTTAGATACTTCAAAACTTCATTCTGACTATACCGATTATGAAGAATTTATTAATGAAGAAACGGGTGAATTAGAAGAAGAATTAGAATACCGTCGTCGTATGACTGATGCCGGTCCACGTATTTCTAAGCAAGAAACTGATACTTACCGTGCATCACTTGGCCTTACCGGTTATTTAGATAACGATGATAGCTGGAATATTTCTGCTACCTATGGTCGTAACGATTCTAAAGACAGCGTTGAAAATTCAATTCACGCCGGTAACATGGAAGCAAGCATTTATGATAACCAAGACGTTTGGTTTAAAGGTGATTCATTATCACGTGAATTCTTAGTTGATGAAAATATTCTTTACACCGAACAAAACAAAGGTGGCAACGAGCAGTTTGTTTTAGCTGCGGGTTATAGCGGCATTGCTGATAACGACCTTGGTTATGCCTTTGGTGTAGAACATAGATACGAAGGTGGTTTTTACACTCCTGATCAAATCGTTCAAGACGGTGAAAGTACTGCAGCGCAACAAGACCCTACTTCTGGAAGTTACTCAGTAAACTCTGTTTACGGTGAAATGTCTTACCCAGTGACCGAGCAATTAAGTGTTGAAGCGGCTACTCGTTACGATGACTACTCAACTTTCGGTGGTGCTTTCACTTGGAAATTAGGTGCTACTTATGAATTTTCTGATAACTTTATGCTTCGCGCAGTTGCAGCTACAGGTTTTAGAGCGCCAAATGTGAGCGAGCTTTACGGCGGTAACTCAGGTTCATTCGATTATCTTGATGACCCATGGGAAAATGAAGAAGATCCACAAATTTTGGTTAACTACACCAGTGATGAAAACTTAAAACCTGAAGAAAGTGAGTCATTAACTTTTGGTATGGTTTGGGAAATTGCTGATGGTATTTCAACTACTGTTGATTACTGGAAATTTGACGTAACTAATGCAATTAGTCGTGTTGATGTACAAAGCGAAATGTGGAAATGTCACGCTGGCGATACTGCAGCATGTGAAGGCATCAATATTACTGAAGACGGTGACTTGTCAAACATGACATCAGCGTTAACTAACATTGGTAGTCAAAAAACTTCTGGTATTGACTGGAACCTAACCATGCGATTCGACAACGTTCGTGTATTGTTAGATACCACCTATTTAACTGAATTTGAACAAGATGGTGTTGATTACACCGGAACTATTGATGGCAACATGGGCGGTTACGCGCAATTAAAGTCTAATTTCTCAGTATTTGCTGATATTAGTGATGACTTAAGCCTGCAATATAATGCTCAATTCATTCAAGGTATGCACGGCAATGCTTACGGTGAAATTTACCGTACAAACGATGTTATTTATCACAATGTATCAGCCTCATACTTTGTTAATGATGACTGGCAAGTAAACGGCGGTATCAAAAACTTATTTGATAAAGCGCCTGAGCTAGTACCAGACGGTAACGACATGGATACTGTGCCTAGCATTTACGATGTAATTGGCCGTACTTTCTTTGTTAGCACTTCATATAAGTTCTAAATAGTCCTGCGCTTCAAAGCTTATCTCATTCGAGCTTTGAAGCGCTCTTAGCTACACAATTATTACATTAATCCAAAAAAGTCAGGGAAAAAACACATTTAGCTAGCCAATTGTTATATTTTTGATAGACTAACCGCATAAAAATAATACAACTTCTATGTGGAACCCCTTGATGGATCCAAGGACAAAAGAAGATATTTTAGCGATTAGGCAATTCCCTAAATTAAAAGCGCTAGTAAAAAAATATCGTCAAGTTAAAACCATGCAATCAGGATTACTGCAATTGTCAGAATTGGCAAGCACAGTAACTGATATGGATGTGTTTTATGCTGCATTAGAAGCGATGATCAGCAGTCAGCTGGTTAGCGATAATTTCCACGTCACTTTATTAAATTCTGAAAACAAATTAAATACCGCTTATTGCCATAATCCCCAACAAAGGCAACTTTTTGATTATTTTGATGAAAATAATTGGAAGAAAAGTTTAACCGGCCTAGTTTTCGACGAAATAGAACCTATACATTGTAATTCCGCTGAACGCTTAGCCTTAGCACAAGCAGGTAAAATTAGTTATTACCATACGCCCTGTGAAGATTGGCTTGGCGTGCCTCTAATGCGCGGTCACCAAGTCATTGGCGTAATAGCTGTGCAAAGTTACGACCCAAAAATGTTTTTTGATGACCAAGACAGTCAATTATTACAGTTTATTGGAACGCATTTAGTTACCGCTATTGATCGCATTCGTAGCCGTGAATTACTTGAGCAAAACATTTCCCAGCGCACGCAAAAATTAACCGATACTAATCGCAAACTGCAATCAGAAATTTTTGAACGTCAAAAAGCTGAACGTATGCATAAAGCATTGTTAAGTATTGCTCAAATCACCGCGACTGAAACAAGCTTGGCAGGCTTATACAGCGCATTGCACCAAGAATTGAAAAAGAGTTTACATGCCAATAATTTTTATATCTGCTTAGTAAACCAAGATAAAAGCCAACTCGACTTTCCTTATTACTTTGATGAAAGTTCCCCTGAGCCGCAATCAAGAAAATATGCCAATGGTTTAACAGAGTTGGTGATCAATAAAGCTAAGCCGGTATTAATTTGCAACGATAAAGTCTTTACCGTTGCAAATAATGAAACTTTATCTGAGCCTTTAGCGCAACATGACCGATTTGGCAATATGCCCAAAGCATGGCTGGCAGCACCGTTAAAAGTTCATGGTGAAATTTTTGGTGTTTTGGCAATTCAGCATTACCACGCTGCTGATGCCTACGCGTTAAGCGACCTTAAACTCATTCAATTTGTTAGCCATCAAATTGCCATTGGCATTACTCGCATGCGCGCCCAAGACAAGGTGCAACAAACTAACGAGCAGTTAGAGCAGTTAGTGAATGAACGCACTCAAGAGTTGCAAGCGAGTAATTTAAAGCTACGCATGCAAATAGAAGAGCGCCGCAAAGCTGAAGAGCAATTATATTTTGAAGCGCATCACGATGCGTTAACCAAGTTACCTAATCGAGCAATGTTCTCTGATCGCTTGAGCCACGCATTACGACATTTAAAGCGTCATCCTAAGCATAAATTTGCTGTGCTATTTATCGACTTAGACCGCTTTAAAATGATTAACGATACTCTAGGGCATCATGCTGGTGACTTGTTCTTAATAGAAATTTCACGGCGCTTAAGTAAGTGCGTACGAGATAATGATATTCTGGCGCGCTTAGGTGGTGATGAATTCGTTATTTTGCTCGACTCATTTCAAATACAAGAAGATGTTGAAGAAGTGGCTTCTCGTATTATTTCTTCAGTAGCACAACCTTTTGATCTAGAAGGGCACACCCTTCATTCTAATGCCAGTATTGGTATTGCTTTATGTAATAACCAGTATGTTGATGCCAATGAAATTTTACGTGACTCAGATGCTGCTATGTATCAAGCGAAAAGCTTAGGCCGTGGCCGTTATGTTTTCTTTGATGAAAGTATGCGTGACCAGTTAATTGCCACTATGACCTTAGAACAAGAACTGCGTATTGCGATTAAAGAGCAACAATTTGAACTGCATTACCAAAAAATATCTGACTTAGAGCATACTACCACTATTGGCTTTGAGGGCTTATTACGGTGGAATCATCCAACCAAAGGTATTCTAACGCCCAGTGAATTTTTATATTTAGCCGAAGAAACCGGCATGATTTTAGAAATGGAAACCTGGGTGGTCGAAGCCGTCGCTAAGCAACTTAAATATTGGCAGAAGAGTGCTGAATATCAAAACGCGTTTATCGGTATTAACTTATCAGGCCGTCATTTAACTCAGTCAAATCAGTTAGCTAAGCTAATGGATTTAATTAAACTCCATAATATTGAACCCCAACGACTTATTTTAGAATTTAATGAATCTGCTTTTGCTCAGCATGCTGAATTAGCATTAAAAGGTTTACGTCGCTTGAAAGAATTCGGTGTTAAGTTGGCATTAGACGATTATGGCGCGGGAATTTCGTCATTTAACTTCTTACATAATTACCCGTTTGAATTTATAAAATTAGACCGCAGTTTTATCAAAAGTTTAAGTTATGATAATAACAATATTAGTTTAGTAAAAGCACTTAACGACTTAGGCACTCAGTTTGGTTACCGTATAGTTGCAGAAGGCATAGAAACCGAAGATACCTTAAATCAGCTTAAAGATGTTGGTTGTGAATTTGGCCAAGGTTATTACATTAGCCGCCCTTGCAAAATTGCAAGCGAACAATTTGTTACACCCCGACTTGTAACTGTCCGAGCATAAAAATCCCTGCAAAAACCTCGATTAATTCCTTTAAAATAAGCAGCTTACCATGTTGGCATTCTGCTGTTACAATTTCAATGTTCGGGAAAGTTTGTCTTAACGCATAGAATTGTAATTGAGAGGGTGCTTTTTACGTTGAAAACTTTATAATGGCGGCATAGTTTTTAAGCGCAATTCGATTGATGAAATTTAGGAGTATCTAATGGGTGGTATAGGCATTTGGCAATTAGCAATTATTGCGGTCATTATAATTTTACTTTTTGGCACTAAAAAATTACGCAATATAGGTGGTGATTTAGGCTCAGCAATTAAAGGCTTTAAAGGCGCTTTAAATGAAGATGACGATAAATCTAAAGCTAAAACTGACGAATCAAGCGACGAAGTCTTAGCAAATAAGACTTCAGTTGAAGAAAAAAAATCTGTTAAAGAAAAAGATCAGGCGTAAATATGTTTGATATTGGCTTCTGGGAGCTAATAGTCATTGCCATCATGGGCCTTGTTGTACTTGGCCCTGAACGCTTACCGGTGGCAATTAGAACTGTTAAAGGCTGGATTTCTGGCGTAAGAAAATTTAGTGATACCGTTAAAACCGAGCTCACTGAAGAATTACGTGTTCACGAGATGCACAGTAACCTTAAAAAAGCAGAACAAAGCGGGATGAAAAATCTATCTCCGGAGATCGAAGAATCATTAAAGTCGTTAAAAGAAGCGGCTGAAATGGTGACTCGTCCCTACGAAACTAACTCATCTAGTAGTGAAGAAAGTGGCGTAGCGAGTAATTCGGTGAGTTCAACACCGGTTAATAATAAACTTGAAGAAGATGCCAATAAGTAATGACAGCTGACGTTAAAACTTCTTACACCTTGTTTGATCACCTCCTTGAGTTACGCACGCGATTATTACATGCGGTACTTGGTATTTTAGTGGTTTTTTGTTGCTTAATGCCTTTCGCTCAAGATATATATCAATACTTAGCCCTACCTTTGTTAGATACCATGCCAGTAGGCACCCAAATGATTGCAACTGATGTTGCGTCGCCATTTTTTGCGCCATTCAAGCTGACTATCGTATTAGCCACTTTTATTGCCATGCCTTATATTTTGTTTCAAATTTGGGGGTTTATTGCACCGGGCTTATACAAGAGTGAAAAGAAATTAATTGCGCCACTAATGTTTGGTAGTACTTTTTTGTTTTATGGCGGCATTGCCTTTGCTTACTTTATTGTTTTTCCAGTTGTCTTTGCCTTTTTTAACTCGGTAGCTCCTGAAGGTGTAACGATAGCCACTGATATTAGTAGTTATTTAGATTTTGTTTTAAAGTTGTTTTTTGCTTTTGGTGCGGCATTTGAAATACCTGTAGTGATTATTTTACTGTGTTGGACCGGTGTAACTGATCCGAAGAGTTTACGTACTAAGCGACCTTATGTTATTGTTTGTGCGTTCATTATCGGCATGTTGTTGACACCTCCAGATATTATCTCGCAAACCATGTTAGCTATTCCAATGTTAATATTGTTTGAAGTAGGTGTGTTTATTGCCTCTTTATATCATAAGCCAGACGAAGAGATGTCTGAATAGGAAGAGCAATTTTGAGAATAAGCACTTTATTTGCCGTTAGTTTGATGGCACCGGCAGTCATGGCCACATCAACTAACGAGTCTTTATTCGCCTGCACAAAAATTACCAATAATAATGAACGATTAGCATGTTTTGATAACATTGCTAAAACTGTAAGTCCAACGGCTGTTGTTCCTGCTACAAAAAATGTTTTATCAAGTACGCCAAAGCCTGCTATGCAAGCGGCTAACTCTCCAGCTCAATCTACTCCAGCTGTTATTCCTCAAGAAAACACCGCTGTAAATCGTATCCAAACAACACAAGCTAAAGCTGATATGTTTGGTCAAGAGCATATTCAAACCAGCAAAGGTTTGCCTGAACTTACTTTGACGATCAAATCGTTGAAAAAAAATCCATACGGCAAACTAAAGTTTACTTTTGAAAATGGTCAAATATGGCAACAAAAAGATAGTGCTACGTTGAAGTTAAAAGCTGGCGATACCGTTATTATTAAGCGCGGTGCCTTAAGTTCCTTTTATCTGAAAAAGTTAGACGCAAACCGTACAGTCAAAGTTAAACGCGTTAAATAGAGCGTCGGCTTTTGATTGATATCGGGGTTAATCTTACCAATACTCGATTTGATAAAGATCGAGACCTAGTGATTTCTCGTGCGCAAAGTGCGGGCATCAAAGCGATGCTTGTAACTGGCACCAGTGTTTTAGCTAGCGAAAAAGCGCTGCAGTTATGTCAGCAATATCCACACTATTTATATTCCACAGCGGGCGTACATCCGCACGATGCTGACCATGTTAGTGCCGATTATCTTGAGCGGCTTCGCCAACTTGCTGAGCATCATCAGGTTAAAGCCATTGGTGAATGTGGTTTAGATTTTAATCGAAACTTTTCCAAGCCTGAGCAACAGCTCAACGTTTTTTCCGAGCAAATTCAACTTGCCGCACAGCTAAACTTACCACTTTTTTTACATCAACGAGACGCTTTCGAGCCGTGGTTTGAATTACTGCAACCTTATTTTTCGAAAATACCTGCGATGATATCTCATTGCTTTACTGGATCACTGGCTGAAGTGAAACAATGTTTAGACGCCGGTATGTATATTGGTATCACGGGTTGGTTATGTGATGATAAAAGAGGGCAATCACTGCAAGAGTTAGTACGTTATATTCCTCTAGATCGTTTGATGATTGAAACCGATGCTCCTTATCTAACGCCGAAGAATATTAAACCTAGACCAAAAAGCAGTCGTAATGAGCCCGCTTATTTACCGTATGTTGTTACTCGTCTTGCTGAGCTAACCGACTATACTGAAACAGAAATAGTCACACAAACATACGCGAATACGTGTTTGGCCTTTGCATTGGGAGAGCACCATGATTAGTTTCAAAGCTTTCACGCTATGCTGGCTACTCATGCTGCCAAATCTGGTTTTTGCGAATTATATTTACCCTATTCAAGGTGACCATTTTCACAAAAAAATTAGTGAATATAGTTATTTATCTGAAAAAATAGTTGATGACGTCACCAGTGTTGATATTTTAACTTTGCCTGCGGTGCAATGGCAGTCACGTAAAAAGCTTACTGATATTCCACATTTAATGGCGGGGAAAAATTGGCTAACCTTTAAGGTGAGAAATCATGGCAAAGAGGATAAAGCTTTTTTTCTTGAAGTGAAAAATAACCGCTATTTAACCGCTGCCAAAATAGTCATGCGCATTAACGGCGAGAGTGCCGAGTACTCCCCTCAAGTTAATGCTAATAATCGCCGAGTTGAAAAATTAAACTTACCCGCCAATTCAACCGCAGAGCTTTTCTTATTATTAACCACCCAAGCTGAAGTTTACTTACCGATCGAATTGCTCAGTGAGAAAGTCTATATTAGCTCCAATAATCAGCAGGGCTTTTATAAAGGTATTGCCATAGGTGGCTATGTTTTCTTAGCGATTGGTATGTTATTGCTGTTCGTGGCAAGTGGCCGAAAAAGCATTTTGTACTTGTCTGGGTATTTTCTAACACGAACCTTATTATTATCAGTATTACTGGGTCGTAGTAATGGTTCTTTTTTCACTGATATCACTTGGCTACACGATCTAGAAATCCCCTTACTTACCTCAATATCTTCACTATGTTTATTATGGTTTTGTGTCGAGCTATTTTCATTAAGAACTAAATTTGTCGCCTTAACTAACAAGGTTAAAATTACCAGTTTGTTATTAGTTGTATATATCGTTTCTAGCTTGTGGCTCGATCTTAATACCAACTTTATGATGAGCTTGTTATTGCATAATTTAATGACACTATTGTTGGTGATTATTGGTTGGCAGCTGATGAAGCAGTCGACCCCATTAGCGACTATATTTACCGTGATCATGGCGATTCAGTTTGGAGTGAGTTTACTGATTGATGTCGGTATTGTTTGGCATAGCCTACAGTTATTCACCAATAATGAATTATTGTTTAGTATTTCTTTTTGGCTTAATGGTTTTTTGTTTATTTTCTTGGTGAGTCGTTTGGTGTATTTGCAAGTACGAGATAAGCAAATTGCTCAAAAAGCCGCGCTTGAAAGTGCTATACAAACCAAGCAAGCACAAGCCGAGTTGTTGCAGCTACAAGAAGAAACCCAAGAGCAGTTAGAAAGTAGAGTGCAAGAGCGTACGTTAGAATTGAATATTGCCTTTCAAGAATTAGAAGATCTTAACAAAGAGTTAGCTAAAAAAAGTACCTTAGATGATTTAACCGGCCTGTATAACCGCCGCAGCTACGATCAAAAAATTCAAGCCGAGTTTCGTCGTAGTCGCCGTAATTTAACACCGCTAAGCTTAGTTGTTGTGGACATTGATCACTTTAAACAAGTAAATGACACCCTAGGACATATTGCTGGTGATGAATGTTTAATTTGGCTTGCTGGTAAGTTGAAGCAATGTTTGCGACGCAGTGCCGATTTAAGCTTTCGTTACGGCGGCGAAGAATTTTGTTTAATACTGCCGGAAACAGACGAGGCGGGCGCAAAAACCTTAGCAGAAGAGTTGCGACAGAAAGTGAGCCAAGAAGCTGTGCAATATCAAGGAAAACCGATCCAATTAACGTTAAGCTGCGGCGTAACAACTTATAAACAACAAGCCAATATCAGTGTTGAAGATTTATTTCTATGCGCAGATAAGGCACTTTATCGTGCTAAACATAATGGCCGTAATCAAGTTCAAATATCTAATTTGTTAAACCCTCAGGAGTAACCTATGAATAACGCTTTTGGTCAATTTCCAGCACGACGCTTACGTCGCATGCGCAGCGATGACTTTTCCCGACGCTTAATGGCTGAAAATCAATTGACCGCTAACGACTTAATTTATCCAGTTTTTGTCCTTGAAGGCGAAAATCAACGTGAAGCTATTGCTTCTATGCCTGGTGTAGAGCGCAAAAGTATTGATTTATTATTAGCAGAAGCACAAGAGTTGGTTGACCTAGGCATACCTGCACTCGCTATTTTTCCGGTAACGCCACTTGATAAAAAATCTTTGATGGCAGAAGAAGCTTATAACCCCGACGGTTTAGCGCAAAGAGCGGTAAAAGCGCTGAAAGCTAAATTTCCTCAACTTGGCGTGATCACCGACGTAGCTCTAGACCCTTTTACCACGCATGGCCAAGACGGTATTATTGATGATAATGGCTATGTATTAAATGACATCACTAAAGATATTCTGGTAAAACAAGCATTATCTCACGCCCAAGCGGGTGCTGACATTGTTGCTCCGTCAGATATGATGGACGGTCGCATTGGTGCTATTCGTGAAACCTTAGAAAAAGAAGGCTTTGTAAATACTAAAATATTGTCGTACGCAGCCAAATACGCCTCAAATTATTATGGCCCATTCCGTGATGCAGTAGGCTCAGCTGGCAATATTAAAGGTGGTAATAAACATTCTTACCAAATGGATCCTGCTAATAGTGATGAAGCCTTACATGAAGTTGCCCAAGATATTCAAGAAGGCGCTGATATGGTGATGGTTAAACCCGGTATGCCGTATTTAGATATTGTTCGCCGTGTAAAAGACACCTTTCAAGTACCAACATATGCTTACCAAGTGAGTGGTGAATATGCCATGCATAAAGCTGCGATTGATAACGGTTGGTTGGCAGAAAAACCGTGTGTAATGGAAGGATTACTCGCGTTTAAACGCGCAGGAGCTGACGGTATTTTAACTTACTTTGCCAAGCAAGTAGCTTACTGGTTAAAAGAAGACGCTAGCCAGTAATATTATTTAGCCTAAAGGGTTATGTTAACTAATACCATCTACGGCTATTCATTTAACATGCCTTTGTTGCTGTACTTATTCGGCAATATTTACACTAGAAAAATTAAGCTAAAATAGAACACCAAACTTTTTAAGGGCAACCACCATTACCTAGAGCTAAAAACTATCAGTTAAGTTCGGTTGTTGTATTAGTATTTAGGAGAACATATGAGCGGTTTGGGCCAGTTCACTATGTTATTAGTGATAAATCTATTGGCTTCGGTTGTGGCTTTAGCGGATGTTGGACGACCTAATTTAGTCATCATTGTTGTTGATGATATGCGCTGGAATGAATATGGTGCAGCGGGGCATAGCTATGCTAAAACACCAAATATTGATCGCTTAGCAGAAAATGGCATAACGTTTAATGCAGCATATGCTGTTTCACCGTTATGCTCGCCAAACCGAGCGAGTATTCTAACGGGGCAATATATTAGTCGTCATGGCATTGTTGATAATATTTCCCGCGATTTGGCTAGCCACCAATTACAACTTTTTCCGCAGGCACTACAACAGGCTGGTTACACTACCGCTCATGTTGGTAAGTGGCATATGGGAAACGATCCAACCCAACGTCCTGGTTATGATTATTGGGTGAGTTTTCCGGGGCAAGGGCGCTCTATAAATCCTGAGTTGTATGAAAATGGCAAGTTAACTTCAGTATCAGGTTATATGACGGACATACTAACTGACCGAGCCAGTAGTTTTATTCGTGCGCAAAAAAATAAAGCAAAGCCTTTCTTTCTTTATATGGCACATAAGGCTATTCATCCTGACGCTAAGCAAAATCCAGATGCTTCAATTGATCGTAATTACGGGGTGAAATATGTACCAGCACCGCGTCATCAAGGCCTTTATAAAGATGCAACTTATACTCGGCAAGAGAATGTTATACCTTATCAGCAACTACACAACAAGCCGGTATTAAAAGCAGCGCTTACGGCAAAACATGCTGACGCAATGAAGCCGTGGCGGGCATTTTTAGATTTAAGCGCAGCTGAAAAAACCATTCGTGAGCGTGCTGAAATGTTACAGTCGGTTGATGAAAGTGTCGGTCGGGTTCTTAACGAATTAGAACTCAATGGAATGCTGCAAAATACAGCAGTGTTATTAACCTCAGACAATGGTTATTTTTATGGCGAACATGGTTTATCTGTTGAACGACGTATGCCTTATGAAGAGTCAGTGCGTATTCCTTTATTACTGAGCTTTGCTAAATTAACTAAACCAGCTTCAAGCAATAATCATTTTGTGCTCTCAGTTGATATTGCTTCAACCATGTTAGCTTTAGCTAATGCAGAGGTGGGTGAGCATTTACAAGGTGAGTCGTTACTACCACTTATTGACCCTGCAGTAAAAACGCCTAGTAACTGGCGGCAATCATTTTTAATGGAATATGTAAGTTATGAAAAGCCGATGGCTTGGTTAGTGAATACTAGTTATAAATCGATAAGAAGTGGTTCATATAAATACATTCATTGGATCTCTCATCCTGACAAAGGTGAGTTGTATAACCTTAAACTTGACCCATTCGAAAAGAACAATTTAATTGCCAGCCCTGAGCACCAGATAATAGTAAAAGAATTAAAAGCGGAGTTAAGGCATTTGGTCGCGGATGCTATAGGTTTATAAGTCTATATTACTAAACAATATTGGTTCAATCGATGGCTTTAATGACTAGGGTAAAGCCGATGCTATTTAAGTGTTGGCTTTCTTGTTTTAATTCGTCACAAATTAAAGGGTGGTTATTTAGCCATAGTTTGGGTAAGTGTACTTCAATAGCTTGCCCATTAACCACGCAGTTATGATGAGGTAAAACATCATCGTTGCGGCGACGGCACATGATCACTGCTAATCTCAATATCACTAAAAGCTGCTTGGCTGTTTCAAAACTGGTGGCTGATTGCTGTCGCAAGCGCTCAATATCAATGTCGGCTTTATAACAAAGTACTAACGCCGCGAGTAACTGGCGATCGGCTTGATCAAATCCAGGTAAGTCTGCATTTTCAATAATATAACAACCATGTTGTTGATGGCGTTTAAACTCTAATAATAGGCCTATTTCGTGAAGCGCACACGCGGTTTTCAATAACTTATAGCTGTTGTCTTTACTTAACTGCCAGTTACTGGCGCAATAATCGAATAGCGCATCAACCGTTTCAGTTACACGAGAAGCATGTTCGGTATCAATATGAAATTTTTCAGTCAGTGATTTTACCGTGCGTTGTCGTATGGTGATTTGGCGCATATCAGGCAACATTTCATAGAGTAAACCTTCTCTGATTGCGCCGCTGGAAAGCTGTAATTGGTTAATAGCAAAGCTTTCAAATAGGGCAATTAAAATCGCTAAACCACTAGCAAATACGGGTTGTCGGTCTGCTAATAAACCCGGTATTTTAAGTTGATTTATTGATTGGCAGCCAATAGCCTCAGTTTGCATTTTTTTCAGGAAAGCTAAATTGATAATGGCCGGCTGGTTGTGGTGCAATAATATTTCAGCAAGCGCTTGCATAGTGCCAGAGCCACCTAATACTATTTGCCAACCTAGTTTCGTATAGTCGGCAATATGTGGTGCTATTTGCTGCTTTGCGGCATCAATGGCTTGAGAAAAGTTATGCTCAGTTAATTTGGCGTCAGAAAAATAACGATTAAGGTAAGTCACGCAGCCAATATTTAAACTGATCACTTTTTTGCTAGAAAAATCTGCCCCGGCGATAATTTCAGTACTGGCGCCACCAATATCAAATACTAAGCGATTGGGTTTACCACAACTCGTATGAGCTACCCCTAAATAAATATATTTAGCTTCTTGTTCGCCACTAAGTAAGGTGATGTTTTTGCCTAGAATGGCATTGGCTTGGGCAATGAATATATCGGCGTTTTTAGCAATTCGTAAAGTAGCAGTCGCGACAATGCGAATATTGTTTTCGGGGATATCTTGTAGGCGCTCAGCAAAAAAGCTTAAACATTCTAAACCACGTTTTATTGCGGTATCGTCAAGCTCATTATTGCTGTTTAAGCCCGCAGCTAAGCGGACTTTGCGTTTAACTTTATCTACCACTTGTACGCTGTCGGCAACTAGGCGAGTTATCAACATGTGAAAACTATTTGAGCCTAAATCAATAACAGCATACAAAGGATGAGCAGACATTCTTAGTTAAGTCCTACGACCTCTATTAGCCGAGTTACGACTGCGATTTTGGCCGCCATTATGCGGTTTATGGCGTCGTTGGCGCGGCTTAGGTTTAGGTAAGTCAGTTAGCAAAGCATCGTGATCATATTTGCTTACTGGCAATGAATGTTCAATGTAGGTTTCAATGGCTGGTAAGTTAAAAACATATTCTTCACAGGCTAAACTAATAGCGTGACCACTAGCTCCAGCACGACCCGTACGACCAATACGATGCACATAATCTTCACAATCGTCAGGTAAGTCGTAATTAAATACGTGTGTTACGGCAGGAATATGCAAACCACGAGCGGCTACATCGGTGGCAACTAATATATCTAATTCGCCTGAAGTAAATTGCTCAAGAATTTTTAAGCGTTTTTTCTGGATAACATCGCCAGTTAATAAACCAACACGAATTTTATCGGCGGCTAAATGAGCAAATATTTTTTCACAAACATGTTTAGTATTGGCAAAGATGATCGCTTTATCAGGCCATTCTTCTTCAATTAAGGTTTGCAGTAGTGTCATTTTATCTTCATTAGAAGGATAAAAAAGTTCTTCACTAATACGAACATTGGTTTTTTGCTCTGGCGCTACTTCAACACTTGTCGGCTCATTCATGTGCTCAAAAGCGAGTTCTTTTACCCGAAAAGAAAGTGTTGCTGAAAATAACATGCTTAAGCGGTCTGTTGCTGGCGGCATTTTTCCGAACATATAACGAATGTCTTTAATAAAGCCTAAATCGAACATGCGATCTGCTTCATCAAGTACAATAACTTCAATGTTATTAAGGTTATAAATACCTTGCTTTAAATAGTCGAGTAAGCGACCACAGGTACCAATTAAAATATCAACGCCAGCTTGTAGCTCTAAACGTTGACTTTCATAACCTTCGCCCCCATAAACTACTCCAAGACGTAAACCAGTTGATTTTGCCATCTCAATAGCATCACGATGAATTTGCACAGCAAGCTCACGTGTAGGTGCCATGATCAATGCTCTTGGCTGGTTATGCTCAGGTTTTGGTTGTTGTAATAAACGATGAAAAGTGGCCGCTAAAAAGGCGATGGTTTTACCTTCACCTGTTTGAGCTTGGCCAGCAATATCTGTTCCTTCAAGTAATATAGGAAGAGACTTTGCTTGAATTTCAGTGCAGTGTTCAAAGCCCATGGCTTCTAAACCAGTTACAACTTGCGGCGCAAGATTGAGGTCGGTAAATTTTATATTTGATAAATGTGTTTTTTTCATAGCGCTAGCTTAACAGGTAACGTGATGAATAAAAAACAGTATTGCTAAATACCTGTATTTATCGTTGAATAATTAATAAACCCAGTATAAGTGCAGTAAAAATGCATTTTATGTAATCTAGCTATGATACTGATGAAACAGTTATATAGCAGGGTTGGTATAAACTTGTGATAGAGGTATAATCTCTATCAGATTGGCATTAAGGCCACCATGAACGGAGAACGAAATGAGCGATAGAATAGTTCAGCTTACAGATGACAGTTTTGAATCGGATGTAATAAAAGCATCAGGTCTAGTATTAGTTGATTTTTGGGCTGAATGGTGTGGACCATGTAAAATGATCGCACCACTACTTAACGACATTGCTGAAGAATATGCTGACCAAGTAACGGTTGGTAAATTAAACATTGATGATAACAGCGCTACACCACCTAAATATGGTATTCGTGGTATTCCAACTTTATTACTTTTTAAAGAAGGTGCTATTGTTGATACTAAAGTAGGCGCATTATCGAAAACACAATTAAAAGAATTTTTAGATAATAATCTATAAGCTTTTTGTCGTTGCTATCACATTGCATTGAGTAATTATTTTACTTGATGCAATGAGTTTTAATACCTAAGTGAATCCTTATTGAGATAAAATTGCGCTTAAATTAACCGCTGCCTTTACGCGGCTAAATTTTAATGCTAAATTTACTTCTCAAATACCAGTACATTTCAAAAATCTAACTCCATTGCCCACAAAATGCCTTACTTGGCTGCATAACAACCTATATTGTTTAAGAACCCCACTATGAATCTTACTGAACTTAAAGAAAAATCCATTAGCGAGCTGCTAGCTCTTGCTGAATCTATGAAGCTAGAACACCTTGCTCGAAACCGTAAACAAGACATAATATTTGCTATTTTAAAAGCCCATGCGAAAAGTGGTGAAGACATTTTTGGTGCTGGTGTTTTAGAAATACTACAAGATGGCTTTGGATTCCTACGTTCAGCTGACTCTTCATATTTAGCGGGACCTGATGATATTTATGTATCTCCAAGCCAAATTAGACGTTTTAGCATGCGCACGGGCGACACCATTCACGGAAAAATTCGTCCACCAAAAGATGGTGAGCGCTATTTTGCTTTATTAAAAGTGGCCGAAGTTAACTTTGACCGCCCAGAAAATGCCCGTAATAAAATATTATTTGAAAACCTAACGCCTATTCACCCTAACCAACGTATGGTGATGGAACGTGGTAACGGTAGTACTGAAGATATTACTGCTCGTGTATTAGACCTAGCTTCTCCTATTGGTAAAGGTCAACGTGGATTAATTGTTGCTCCGCCGAAAGCGGGTAAAACATTATTACTACAAAATATTGCCCAGAGTATTGCGCATAACCATCCAGACGCAGAATTAATGGTATTGTTAATTGATGAACGTCCTGAAGAAGTAACTGAAATGCGACGCCTAGTTAAAGGTGAAGTTGTTGCTTCTACTTTTGATGAACCTGCTAGCCGTCACGTGCAAGTTGCGGAAATGGTTATTGAAAAAGCCAAGCGTTTAGTTGAGCACAAAAAAGACGTAGTTATTTTACTCGACTCAATTACGCGTTTAGCACGTGCTTATAACACGGTTATTCCATCATCAGGTAAAATTCTAACAGGTGGTGTTGATGCTAATGCTCTACATCGTCCAAAGCGTTTCTTTGGAGCGGCACGTAACATTGAAGAAGGTGGCAGCTTAACTATTATTGCTACAGCACTTGTTGATACAGGCTCTAAAATGGATGAAGTTATTTACGAAGAATTTAAAGGTACCGGTAATATGGAATTACACCTTTCTCGTAAAATTGCTGAAAAACGTGTATTCCCTGCTATTCACTTTAATCGCAGTGGTACTCGTCGTGAAGAGTTATTAACTAAACCTGATGAACTGCAAAAAATGTGGATTTTGCGTAAAATTGTTCATGAAATGGGTGAAATTGACGCAATGGAATTCATGATTGACAAGTTAGGCATGACAAAAACTAATAATGAATTTTTTGATTCAATGAAGCGTAAGTAGCCTAAACCTTATTCAGAATAAGCCAGCTTTTAGCTGGCTTTTTTATTGGTATTGTTACCTGCTTGCTCATTGCCTTGATGTGAATGGCAATTGTTTAATTATTAATAAATTTGCTACGATAAGCGCTAATAAAGCACTCAGCTTATGCTGGTTTTGCTGCCCTTATGTTGTTTGTTTTGAGTTTTTATGTATTTTCATCTTATCCTATTAGCTGCAATAATTTTTTTTAGTCGCCCAATACCAGCTAATGAACCGCGTATTCAGGTGGTGACGGAAGATGCGTACCCACTGCAGTATATGGAAAACGGACAACTAATCGGCCCCACTACTGAAGTGGTTGAAGCTATTTTAAAAGACTCAGATCTGAACTTCTCTATTAAAGTACTCCCTTGGGCAAGGGCTTATCAAGCGGCATTAACTAATGAAAATACTTTAATTTACTCTATTGCCCGCACTAAAGAGCGTGAAGAAAAATTTCAGTGGGTCGGCAGTATTTTTAAACTGGATTATTACCTTGTCGGTTTAAAGTCTTTACAGCTACCCAAGCAAGCGAGTTTGGCTGATATTAAATACTTACGTATAGGGGCGGTGAGAAATAGCGCGACCCATTTTTACTTGCAACAGCAAGGTTTAGACAACCTATATGTAGTTGGCAAGCCTGAACAGAATATAAATATGCTTAAAAAAGGCCGCTTAGATTTATTCCCTGTGCATTATGCGAGCTTTCAAGCCTCGTGTCGGCGCTTGGGTCTTGACTGCCAGGAAATTGTGCCTAAAGTGAAGTTAGCTCAGCCTTCTACTGCTTTGTATTTGGCCTTCAGCAAAACCAGCGATGAAAAACTAGTAGAACAAGTGCGTCGTTCATATCAGAAAATAATGAAGTAAGCATAATTTCCTTAAATACTATGCTATTGTTTTCGTGTTAATTATTAATTTAACTGACAAAAATTTATAGAACTTTCTATAATCAACTTAATAACAATGAACTTGGCTGCTATATGATATTTTTATCTCGCTTAGCTTCACTCTTTTTTATCCTTTTTATTTTTTTACGTACCGATGTTGCTGTTGCTAGCGGTGGTAAAGTAAAGCAAGCGGTTAATATTTATGTTTATCATTTAATGCCGCCTTTTATTGTTGATAAAAATAAACATAGTGGCCTCTATTATGACTTTGCTGATTATTTAAATCGCCTTTCTAGTGATTATGTTTTTGAAACTATTTTTGTGCCGCGTAAACGTTTAGACAAAATGCTAAAAGATCGGCAATTAGATGGCGTTTTATTGGGAGTTAGCCCAATTTGGTTTAAAGATAAAAACGAACAGAAATACCTATGGACACACTCTTTTTATCACGACCGAGACGAAGTGATATCGCATGCTAGTTTGCCAATAGAATATGAACAGCCAAGCTCTTTTTCAGGTAAAGTTTTTGGCGGCGTGCGTGGTTTTTATTATTTCGGTTTAAATGAGTTAGTTGCCAGCGGCAAAATAAAAAGACAAGACACCATTGGTGAGCGTGAACTGTTAACTATGCTGGCATATAAAAGAATTGATGCCGCGATTGTTAGTCGCTCTACTTTTGAGTATTTAACCGCCGCTGAATTTGACAAAAACAGCTTTCATTTATCGGCTAAACCCCATGATGTTTTCGAACGACGCATACTAATACCTCGGCAATACTCTGAAATTTTTAACTATCTTGACCCAATAATGATTAATCTAGAGGCAGATCCTCGTTGGCAAAAAGTGCTCGCTAAGTATCATTAGCGCTTATCAAATTTCCATTTTCATTTCAGGTGGCTTTCACGCTATCTTATTTTTATTTTCAAGTGCTATAATGCCGCAAATTTTCGAATAAAAATCCCATATGAAATACAGTGATTTAAGAGACTTTATTGCTCAGCTTGAAAAAATAGGCCAGTTAAAACGCATTACCCAGCCAATTTCAACTGAATTAGAGATGACTGAAATTAGTGATCGCACTTTACGTCAAGAAGGACCAGCACTGTTATTCGAAAACCCGATAGGCTTTAATGCGCCAGTATTAACTAATTTATTTGGTACTCCAGAGCGAGTTGCTCTTGCTATGGGCCAGCCTGATGTTAGTGCGCTACGCGAAGTAGGTAAACTTTTAGCCATGCTAAAAGAGCCTGAACCACCAAAAGGTTTTAAAGATGCCTTAAGTAAAATTCCGGTTTATAAACAAGTATTAAATATGCCGGTAAAAGTGGTAAAAAAAGCCCTTTGTCAGCAAGAAGTATTTGCAGGCGATGAGGTTGATTTAACTAAACTTCCTATTCAAAAATGCTGGCCAGGTGATGTCGCCCCCTTAATTACTTGGGGTTTAACTGTTACTAAAGGGCCTCATAAAGAACGTCAAAATTTAGGTATTTACCGTCAGCAATTATTAGGGCCAAATAAACTGATAATGCGTTGGTTATCTCACCGTGGTGGCGCGCTTGATTTTCTTGAATGGAAAGAGCAACATCCAGGTGAAAAGTTTCCTGTTTCTGTTGCTTTAGGCGCTGATCCAGCCACCATTTTAGGTGCGGTAACTCCTGTACCAGATACCTTATCTGAATATGCTTTTGCTGGCTTGCTACGTGGTAGTAAAACTGAAGTGGTTAAATGTATTAGTAACAACTTAGAAGTGCCCGCATCGGCAGAGATTGTTTTAGAAGGTTATATTGACCCTGAAGAAATGGCACCTGAAGGGCCTTATGGCGATCACACCGGCTATTATAATGAAGTCGATGACTTTCCGGTATTTACCGTTACCCATATTACTCAGCGTAAAGACCCCATTTACCACAGTACTTATACCGGTCGTCCGCCTGATGAACCAGCTATTTTAGGGGTTGCCCTAAATGAAGTTTTTGTGCCTATTTTGCAAAAGCAATTTCCTGAAATAAAAGATTTTTACCTGCCGCCAGAAGGTTGTTCGTATCGTTTAGCGGTTGTTACCATTAAGAAGCAATACGCAGGCCATGCTAAACGGGTGATGATGGGTGTTTGGTCATTCTTGCGTCAGTTTATGTATACCAAGTTCGTGATTGTTTGTGACGACGACGTTAATGCTCGCGACTGGAAAGATGTTATTTGGGCGATGACCACGCGTATGGATCCGAGCCGAGACACAGTGTTAATTGAAAACACACCGATAGACTATCTTGACTTTGCCTCGCCAGTTTCCGGTTTAGGTTCTAAAATGGGTATGGACGCTACCAATAAATGGCCGGGTGAAACTGACCGTGAATGGGGCGTGCCAATCACCATGCCAGATGAAGTCAAAAAACAAGTTGATGATATTTGGGACGACTTGGCTATTTTTGAATAGTTTCAATTTTGAATAGTTTCAATATAGTTATTTTTCCAAAGCTTATTTAAAACGTTTGATAAAGAATCAATAAACGTTTTTCGAAGATTATTTTTAAGGTTTTACTCAAGGTTTATAACATGCAAGCAATAGAATGTCAGGTTCACTCGATTACCCCGTTAACGGACTATGTTTACAAGGTTTTATTAAAACCCAATACCGCCGTTAATTTTTTACCTGGCCAGTATCTAAATTTTGTTATGAGTGAAGATGACAAACGTCCATTTTCTATCGCCAGTGCGCCAAATGCTGAATTTATTGAATTACAAATAGGTGCCTTTGGCGAAGACAGCTATGCCATGCAAGTTATTGAACGCATTAAATCAGCTGCTGTGGTGAATGTTGAAATTGCTATGGGCGATGCTTTCTTACGTACTGATAGCGAGCGGCCGATATTGCTAGTGGCTGGTGGTACCGGTTTTTCTTATATCAAATCTATGTTTGAGCATTTAGCTGCGCAGCAATCAACTCGTGAAGTTATCGTTTACTGGGGCCTTAGAGATGCAAGTGCCTGTTATGAGCTTGAAGAAACTCAGGCAACTATTAATAAAATGCCTAATGCTAGCTTTATTCCGGTAGTAGAAACCACAAGTGCAGACTGGCAGGGCAAAGAAGGTTTGGTCCATAAAACCTTGATGAACGATATTAAAACCCTAGCTCCTTATGATATTTATATTGCTGGACGCTTTGATATGGTTGGCATTCTACGTGACGACTTCCTTGCTCATGGCGCGAACAAAGACCATATGTATGCTGACGCTTTTGCGTTTATTTAAGCTAGCCTTTATCAAGTAGCTAACATTAGCATCGAAAATTAATAATCAAATAATTATTAGCAAAAAGCTTAAGTTAACTTTTAACTTAAGCTTTTTTTCTGCGGTTAATTAACTAATTAATTAACCAATCGAGATTTAACTTTTATTTGGCAAACATCTAATACCGGCGGCGGCTTTTTAAAATAGAAGCTGCTAGCGCGTGCTCTTCGTTTTTGCAAACTGTTACTAAAACTTGGGGATTCAGTATTTTGAACTTCAATGATCTTCTGCTCCGCTTTGGGTAAATCACTCATCAATTTCATCGTAATAATCGACGTATAACTTTCTTGGCTTACCGGTGCTTGGCCATCGATAACCGAAGTTCTGGTGATCGCTTGCACATGGTTCATGCCGAGAATTACCCGACCAAAAATTGTCATTATGCGGTCTAATTGTCGAGGGGCTTGTCCAATCGTGATATAAAAGTGGCTGGTGGCGGAATTTGGACTCGTTTTTCGCGCCATGGCTAACGTGCCGGGGCAATGTGCTAACCATGCTTGTTGCTCACTTGGATTATGAGCAAGGGCAAACCCTTGTTTAAAGCCCGTCACTTCAGCATAAAGGTCATTTTTCTGTACGGGGGTAAATGACCAATTTTTATCGGTTGGCCAACTGCCTTCTAGTTGTAGTGTTGATGCGCTTCTATCTTTTAAACTACCTTTTTCAGGTCCTGCTTGAGCGACAAAACCGTCTATAACACGGTAGAACTTACTGCCATGATAATGTTCTTTTTGCGTTAGTTTAATAAATTGTGCCACATGTTTTGCAGCAAACTGAGGTGCAAGTTCAATAATAACTTCGCCTTGAGGTAAAGTCATCACCACCATATTGTTGGGGTCAACACGACGCCAATCATCCGCGTAAGCAAAACCTGTATTGAAAAGCACAGTGGTCAATAATAGCGTGATGGTTTTAGTCATGTTTAAGCTTCACTTTATATTCTATCGGCGTTATAAATTTTATATGCTCAAGCCAGCAGGAAAATATGCGCTAAAGCTAATGGATCGACCACACAAGGGTTGATACCATAGCGCCATATGAAGTTATTGATCAATCTTTAATTGTGAGGTTAGGTGTGAACAAAAGTTTAATCACCAATATTATTGCGTTAGCGTTAACGCTGGTTGGCTATTTTATGCCGCAACCTGTTGTATTTACTATAGGTATTTTTGCTTTATCTGGGGCGATAACCAATTGGCTAGCTGTGCATATGCTCTTTGAAAAAATACCGGGGCTGTATGGGTCGGGCGTTATACCGGCTCGTTTTGAAGACTTTAAAATAGCTATTCGCAACTTAATGATGGAGCAGTTTTTCACTGAAGATAATATCGACCGTTTTTTAGCAGGTAGTTCTAACCCAGCAAGCAATATCAATTTTGCACCTATTATTGAAAAAGTAGATTTATCATCTGCGTTTGACAATTTGGTTGATGTTATTGAAAGTTCATCTTTTGGCGGTATGTTAGCTATGGTCGGTGGCCGTGAAGCTTTGCAACCTATGAGAATACCGTTTATCGACAAAATGAAGATGAGTATTGCTGAAATTTCACAATCTGAAACCTTTAATCAGCTTATACGAGAAGAGCTTGAACAACCAAATGTGATGGCGGGTATGCGTGATAAAGTTAGCGATATTATTGAAAAGCGTTTGAATGAATTAACACCGCAATTGGTAAAAGAAATTGTCCAAGAGATGATCAGCAAGCATCTAGGCTGGCTGGTAGTTTGGGGCGGTGTTTTTGGTGGCGTTATTGGCGCACTAGCGGCATTATCTAAGACCTTTTAAAGCACATTTTTTTGCTAATATAAATGCTAATAAAACTAACAAAGCTTATTCTGCTATTTATTAGTTTTTTTTTTCATAACTATTGCTGATATTTTTTAACACAAACGCTTTAATTTTCGCCGTATTGTCGCTATGCTTGCGCTTTAAATCATTGGGTATTTTCTTAACGTTAATTGCGAAGGCGCAATGACGGTTAAATCCCTCATTTTCTATAAGGTAACTGTAACCATGTTTGGTCGCTTAACTGCTTTACCAGCTGATCCTATTTTAGGATTGTCTATTAAGTATCGTGCTGATGCTAATCCGCTAAAAATTGATTTGGGCGTAGGTGTTTATAAAAATGAAGCTGGTGACACCACCATTTTAAACTGCGTTAAAAAAGCTGAAAAGTATCGTTTAGAAAATGAATTGACCAAAACTTATATTGGCGGTGCCGGCTCTGCTAAATTTAATGAGCAAATGACGTCATTAATTTTTGGTGATCATCAAGTTATCAGCCAAAATCGTGTTAAAACTGCTTCAACTCCGGGTGGTACTGGCGCATTACGTGTTGCCGCTGAATTTATTGCTCGTTGTAAAGGCGGCGCTAAAATTTGGTTATCAAACCCTACTTGGGCAAACCACAAAGGCGTATTTAACGCGGCTGGTTTAGACGTGCAAGAATACCCTTATTACGATTATGAAAACAAAACCTTAGACTTTGACGCAATGTTAAATGCGTTAAAAGCGCTATCAAGTGATGATTTTGTTTTATTGCACGCATGTTGTCATAACCCATCAGGTATGGACTTAAACAACGAACAATGGCAACAAGTTGCACAAGTAGCTAAAGATGTTGGCTTTACTCCATTAATTGATATGGCATACCAAGGTTTTGGTGACGGCTTAGAAGAAGATGCTTACGGCGTGCGTTTAATGGCGAACACCGTAAACAACATGATTTTATGTAGCTCATGTTCGAAAAACTTTGGCTTATACCGTGAACGCATTGGTGCTTGTACGGTTATTGGTGAAACACCAGCGACTACCGAAATTGCTTTTTCAATTGTATTAGGTGTTGCTCGTACTATTTATTCAATGCCACCAGCACATGGTGCGGCATTAGTAGAAACCATTTTAAGTTCAGACGAATTACGTCACGAATGGTTTAACGAATTAACTGAAATGCGTAACCGCATTAACGGTAACCGTAAAATTATTGTTGATAAGCTGGCTGAAAAAGGTGTTGAACGCGACTTTGGCTTTATCGCCAATCAAAAAGGCATGTTCTCTTTCTTAGGTATTACTCCAGAGCAAGTGCAGCGCCTACAAGAAGAATTCAGTATTTACATGGTGGGTTCAAGCCGTATGAGCATTGCCGGTATTGCACCAAGCAATGTTGATTACTTAGCTGAGTCTATTGCGAAAGTACTTTAATTTTTACTTAGCGATAAGCTAAACGTTATAAGTAGAAAGCCAGCTAATCGCTGGCTTTTTTGTTGCTTAAATAGCCATCATAATAAGATGATTTTTAGTTTGGCAATTAATGATGTATTTCAAAGGCTAATTAGTCATGGGAAAATGCTGCTAATTTAGGTATAGTGCGCGGCTAAATTTTCTCCGTTAATTTGCATTTATATAAGAGGACACTATTATGTCGGCAACTGGCAATTTATTTATTTTATCTGCTCCAAGTGGCGCAGGTAAGTCGAGCCTAATTTCTGCTTTATTAAAGCAAGTATCGCCTAGACCAATGCAAGTGTCAGTTTCACATACTACTCGCGACCCTCGTCCGGGTGAAGTGGACGGTGAGCATTATCACTTTGTTTCCGTTGCTGAATTTAAAGCCAATATCGCCAATAAGCATTTTTATGAATATGCTGAAGTATTTGGTAATTATTATGGTACCTCAGAAGTAGCTATTGATGAGCAGCTTGCACAAGGCGTTGATGTATTTTTAGATATTGACTGGCAAGGCGCACAACAGGTGCGCATGAAAAAGCCGGAAGTAACTACTATATTCATTTCGCCACCGTCAAAAGCTGTTTTAGAACAGCGGTTACGTGGCCGAGGCCAAGACAGTGAAGAGGTTATTGCTGATCGCATGTTAGCAGCCAAAGCGGAATGTTCTCACTATCAAGAATTTGATTACATCATAGTAAATGACGACTTTGAGCAAGCGTTAGTTGATTTAACTACCATAGTGAATAATCAACGATTAAAACGCAGCCAGCAAGTAAATGCACATCAGCAGATGTTTGAACAACTTTTAGCTGAAAATTAAGGCTATTAGCGCCGCACAGCGCTTGCTTATTAACCTAGGTATAAGTAGAATATGCGGCTATTTTATGAATTTTAACGTTGGAGAGACCAAATGGCTCGCGTAACTGTTGAAGATGCCGTTGAAAAAATCGGTAATCGTTTTGACTTGGTGCTAGTTGCATCACGTCGTGCTCGTCAAATTGCAACGGGCGGTAAAGATCCTTTGGTTGAGATTGAAAATGACAAACCAACGGTGTTAGCTTTACGAGAAATTGAAGCCGGTCTAATTACTACTGAAGTAATGAATGACTCAGACCGTCATGAGCAAGTGCAGCAAGAGTCTGCAGAACTTGCTGCTGTAGCTGCCATTGTTGGCGGCCAAGCTGAATAATTAAACCTTATTCGGATAAATTAATTAACGCGTAATTTCACCTAATAGTGATTACGCGTTTTTTTATCGTTACAAAAATTAAAAATAGACGTATTCTACGTGTTATTGCTGGGGCGTTTCCCCTGTATCCATATCTGTTTGGGAGTTTAGGTGTACCTTTTTGAACCGTTGAAAGTATATGTTTCTACTTACTTATCAAAAGTACAAGTAGACCTACTTAAGCACGCGTATATTGTTGCCCGTGATGCTCACGAAGGGCAAATGCGCTCTAGCGGCGATCCTTATATTACTCACCCTGTTGCTGTCGCGTTAAACCTCGCTAAAATGCACCTTGACCATGAAACCTTAATGGCCGCGTTATTACACGACGTGATTGAAGATACTCCAGTTACCAAAGATGAATTAGCTGAATTATTTGGCCACACGGTTGCTGAGTTGGTTGAAGGTGTTAGTAAGCTAGACAAATTAAAGTTTGATAATAAAGAAGAAATGCAGGCGGAAAACTTCCGTAAAATGGTACTTGCCATGGTGCAAGACATTCGCGTTATTTTAATTAAACTAGCCGATCGTACTCATAATATGCGTACGCTTGAGTCCTTAAGGCCAGACAAACGTCGTCGTATTGCCCGTGAAACCTTAGATATATATGCGCCTATTGCTAATCGCTTGGGTATTCATAATATTAAAAATGAGCTTGAAGCTTTAGGCTTTGAGGCTATGTATCCGATGCGCCATCGCGCATTAAAATCAGCGGTCAAACAAGCACGCGGTAATCGTAAAGAAATCATCATTAATATTCAGGAAGAAATTTCAGCCCGTCTTGAAGAAAGCGGCATAACTGCGCAAGTACTCGGCCGAGAAAAGCACATTTATTCTATTTACCGCAAAATGCTGAACAAAGAACTAATGTTCAATGAAGTGATGGACATTTATGCTTTTCGAGTGATTGTTGAGGACGACTTTGGTAATTGTTATCGCGCCTTAGGTGCTGTGCACAACTTATTTAAGCCGATTGAAGGGCGCTTTAAAGACTATATTGCTATTCCAAAAACCAATGGTTATCAGTCGCTACACACTTCATTAATTGGTCCGCATGGTATTCCGGTAGAAATTCAAATTCGTACCCATGATATGGACCAAATGGCAGATAAAGGTGTTGCTGCCCATTGGCTTTATAAGCAAGATGGTGATGACAGTGGCACAACGGCGCAAATGAAAGCTAGCCGTTGGATGCAAAGCCTGCTTGAACTACAGCAAAGTGCGGGTAGTTCATTTGAATTTATTGAAAATGTAAAATCTGATTTATTTCCCGAAGAAATTTACGTTTTCACCCCAGACGGCCGCATTATTGAATTGCCGATGGGCGCGACAGCGGTTGATTTTGCTTACGCGGTACATACCGATGTTGGTAACTCTTGTGTTGGCGTGAAAGTTGACCGCAAGCCATACCCACTTAGTCAATCACTTGATTCAGGCCAAACCATCGAAGTTATAACTTCATCAGCGGCAAGACCAAACGCAACTTGGCTTAACTTTGTGGTAACGGCGAAAGCGCGTTTGCAAATTCGTACCTATTTACGTAGCCAAGAGCAAACGGAGTCTAAAGCATTAGGCTGGCGTTTATTAAGCCATGCCCTTGGTAATACTAAACTTGATGATATTGCCGAAGAAAAAGTTGCTCAAGTGGTTAAAGAAAGTGGCAACGAGAACTTTGATGAGTTGCTAGTAAATATAGGTTTAGGCAATGCCTTAAGCATAGGTATCGCCCGACGCTTAACTGATGAATTTACCGAAGACAGCGAATTCCCACAATCACCTACCAAAGCTAAAATGCCGATCAAAGGCACAGAAGGCATGATGGTGAGTTATGGTAAGTGTTGTCGACCTATTCCAGGTGACAGTATTCTTGCTTATTTAAGCCCAGGTAAAGGCTTAATGGTACATCAGCAAGGTTGTCGAAATATTAAAGGCCATGAACAAGGCAGTCTATTCCCGGTGAAATGGGACAGCGATATTACCCGCGACTTCGTGGCTAAATTACGTATTGAGATTATCAATCATCAAGGCGCGCTAGCCAGCTTAACCAATGTAATTGCCAAGTGTGACTCGAACGTGCATTCATTAAACTCGGGTGAAAAAGACTCAGGGGTTTATGCTATCGATATGGAAATTACTTGTCGTAATCGTATCCACTTAGCCGATATTATTCGAAAAATTAAAGTTATGATTGATGTGCAACGAGTTATTCGTAATAAATAATTTGTTAGAGCCAATATAGAATTCACTTTGCTGTGCTGTTTGAAGAGTGCGGCTTAATAAAATTAAGAGAGTTATGTTTATGAAATCAATTATTAGTACTGAAAATGCGCCAAGTGCCATTGGCACGTATAGCCAAGCGGTAAAAGTTAATAATACCGTTTATCTTTCCGGTCAAATTCCATTGGTTCCGGCAACCATGCAAGTAATTTCTGATGACTTTGCTGAGCAAGCGAAGCAAGTTTTCAAAAACCTTTCAGCCGTGTGTGAAGCCGCAGGCGGTGATATTAATGATATGGTGAAAGTAAATATTTTCCTAACTGACCTATCAAACTTTGCTACGGTAAATGAAATTATGAGTCAGTATTTTAATGAACCTTATCCTGCTCGTGCAGCTATTGAAATTTCAAAACTACCTAAAGATGTTGCTATTGAAATTGATGGTGTCATGGAATTACCTAACGTTGGCTAAGGCACTGCTTTAAATATCGACGCACAAATTAATAAAGAGTTTACTGAGATGACCCCAAAAAGACACCAGCGTATTATGCAGATGTTAGACCAGCGTCAGCCTGATCTCACCGTTTGCATGGAAGGCGTGCATAAAACCCATAACCTTGCTGCGGTAGTACGTACCTGTGATGCCATTGGTGTTAGTGACGTGCATGCGGTGTGGAAAAATGAAGAAATGCAGGTGTTAGGTGGTAGCGCAGCCGGCAGTCAAAACTGGATTGATGTACACAATTACAGCAAAACAGAAGATGCGATATCAGCGTTAAAAAAACAAAATATGCAGGTATTAGTGACTAACCTTTCTGATACTGCGGTTGATTTTAGAGAGATAGATTACACTAAACCCACAGCGATTATTTTAGGCCAAGAAAAATTTGGCGCTTCAAAAAAAGCCTTGGAAATGGCCGACCAAGACATTGTTATTCCAATGGTTGGCATGGTGCAGTCACTTAATGTTTCCGTCGCTTGTTCGGTAGTGCTTTATGAAGCGCAGCGTCAACGTCAGCTTGCTGGTATGTATGGCAAAGCTACTATTTGTGAAGAGCGTCGTCAACGTGCATTGTTTGAAGGTGGCCATCCTATTTTTGCAGAGGCTTGTAAACGTAAAGGTTTACCTTATCCACATATTGATGAAGACGGCCAAATTGTCGCCGATGAAAAGTGGTGGCAACAAATGCAAATGACTCAACAAGCATGGGAAAATATCGACGACTAAATGGACACCGCAAAGCAGGGAATTAATAATTTAGCTTACACTGCCGTTTCAGTGCTCAAAGGTGTTGGCCCCTCTATGGTAACTAAACTTGAAAAAATCGGTTTAGTTACTCTGCAAGACCTGCTTTTTCATTTGCCGCTACGTTACGAAGATCGCACCCGTGTTACGACTATTAGAGATTTGCTGCCAGGCACCTTTACCAATATTATTGGCGAAATTACTAATAATCAAATAGTGAACGGCAAACGTCGGATGATGGTGGTCAGCCTAAATGACGGCACTGGCACTATCAATTTACGCTTTTTCCACTTCTCTGCTAGCCAAAAAAATCATTTAGCCATTGGCATGAGCATTCGCTGTTACGGTGAAATTAATCGTGGCCCGCGTGGTTTCGAAATCGTTCACCCTGAATATAAACCGCTGGACCAAGACCAGCCGCTTACTCCTGTTGAAGAAACGCTAACGCCGGTTTATCCAACCACCGATGGCCTAAGGCAAATCACCTTACGAAATTTAACCGAGCAAGCGTTGCAGCGCCTAGCTAGAGGTAAAGTGGAAGAGTTACTGCCAGATGAATTTATTCTTGAAGGATATTCATTAGAGCAAGCCTTAACGATAATTCATCGACCACCACCAGAGAGCTCAACCAGCCAATTAGAATTAGGCAAACATCCGGCGCAACTTAGACTTATTCGAGAAGAGCTACTCGCACATAACCTCAGTATGTTGAAATTGCGTCAATCAAGTGATGACCACCAAGCATTATCACTAAGCATTGATAGCGAGCTTGAGCAAAAATTTCTACAATCATTACCATTTTCACCAACCAATGCCCAAAGCCGAGTGGTAAAAGAAGTGCGTAGCGACTTAGCAAAACAGTTGCCGATGATGCGATTAGTACAAGGCGATGTGGGGTCAGGTAAAACCTTAGTTGCAGCTTTAGCCGCGCTAACCGCTATTGGTAAAGGCTACCAAGTGGCATTAATGGCGCCTACTGAAATATTAGCCGAGCAACATGCAATTAACTTTGCTGCTTGGTTTGAACCTTTAGGCATTACCGTGGGCTGGCTGGCAGGAAAAACTAAAGCTAAAGCACGACGAGCAGCGTTAGAGGAGATTGCCAGCGGTGAAATGCAAATGGCGATTGGCACTCATGCTTTATTTCAAGAGCAAGTTATTTTTAAAAATTTAACCTTAGTTGTTATTGATGAGCAGCATAAATTTGGTGTGCACCAACGTTTGTCGCTGCGAGAAAAAGGCGCCTTTGATGACTTTTATCCGCATCAATTAATTATGACCGCCACGCCAATTCCGCGTACTTTAGCAATGACCGCTTATGCAGATTTAGATACTTCTGTGATTGACGAGTTACCACCGGGTCGTACACCGATTCAAACCATTGCCTTACCTGACAGTCGCCGTGATGACGTAATTGAACGTATCCGCCAAGGCTGTATTAATGATAAACGCCAAGCTTATTGGGTTTGTACCTTAATTGAAGAGTCAGAAGTCTTACAATGCCAAGCGGCAGAAGATACTGCAATATACTTGCAGGCGCAGCTAGCTGAATTAAAAGTAGGCTTGGTACACGGGCGAATGAAAGCGCCAGAAAAACAAGCAGTGATGGAAAGCTTTAAAGCCGCAGAGCTAGATTTACTCGTAGCAACCACAGTTATCGAAGTAGGCGTTGATGTGCCTAATTCGAGTTTAATGGTGATTGAAAATCCAGAACGACTGGGCTTAGCACAATTACATCAGCTAAGAGGCAGAGTCGGACGAGGTTCAGTCGCTTCTCACTGTGTGTTAATGTATAAAAGTCCGTTATCAAAAACTGCTACCAAACGTCTAGCGGTATTAAGGGAAAGTAATGACGGCTTTGTTATTGCACAAAAAGATTTAGAAATTCGCGGCCCCGGCGAGTTATTAGGCACCAGACAAACGGGATTGGCAGAATTAAAAATTGCTGACTTATTACGTGATGCTGATCTTATCCCTGAAATTCAGCAGCAAGCTTATCGCCTGTGGAAAAAGTACCCTGAAAAAGCGACCGCGTTAATTAACCGCTGGTTGGCGAATAAAGAAAAATATTCAAATGCTTAGAGGGAATTTAACTTTCATCAATTAACCGAGCTTAGGTTAGTTAATAAAAAAGACGCTCAATTGCGTCTTTTCATTTTCTTCAGTAATTAGAGCTTAGTTATATAAGTTTGAAATATAACGCTCAATACTTTTCTGCCAATCAAATCGACATTGCTTTGCTAATTCGGCAATGGCATTAAATTGTTTAGGCTTATCAGTAAACATTGTTAAGGCTTGGTTAAAGCTTTGGCATAAGTGCTGTTTTTGCTTTTCAATAGTATCACCGTAAAAACAAAAGCCTGTTTCGTTATTTATTACGGTATCTTTTAAGCCACCGACTTGGTTGACTAAACACGGCTGACCAGCACGCATCGCTAACATTTGGCTAATACCGCAAGGCTCAAAAGAGCTTGGCATTAAAAACAAATTACCTAGAGGATATAACTTTTCAGACAGGGCGGAGTCAAAACCATTTAAAAATAAAAAGTTATCATGTTTTGCCATCGCTTGCGTAAGCGCTTGTTCAATGTATTGATCGCCAGTGCCAATTAAAATCATTCGGCCTTGATGTTTTGATAAACTTATTAGTAATTTTTCAACGACTCGGCTGCTTTGGCCTTGGTTAGTTTCAACTAATAAACGTGCTTTTTGCTCGGTTAAACGGCCGACACTGGTCACCAAGGGGCCAATGTTTTTGCTGCTATTTTGGCTCTGCCATTGTTTGATACGTTCAGTCGCAATAAAGTGGCTTGACTGTAAGTGCGTATGTTGTGCTGCCCATTGCAATAAACAGCTTTGTGCTTGTTTGATAAAATCAGTCAGTGTTGCTGCTGCGGATTCGGTATTACTTGGGTATTCACAACCATTTAAAATACCGACTAATTTCCCTGCTTTAGCGGCGCTTTGTAAATCATTCTCTAAACCTTCTCCGCCATAAAACCCTAGTGCGTTATTGCTAGTTTGTTGTACTTCTAAACTATAGGTTGGTGATACAACATGCACTTTATCAGCTAAATTAATGCCAGCGCGCATCGGGTTGAAGCAATGCAAATAATTTGGGTCGCAAATTAAGTGGCCTTGATAAGCTAAATGAGGAAACCAAGCCTCTAAACTTGAATCATCTTGATTTAGTGGTCTAGTGCCTTGCAGGGCAATATTGTGCACGGTATATACGCGTTTGATAGCATTTAGCGTTTGATAGCTATTGTCAAAACTTAGCAGTACGCTCACCATCGCCGCATGCCAATCATGTAAATGGATAACATCGGGTTGAGTTATTTTTTTATGACGTAAAAATTCACAAACAGCGACGCTAAATAAAGCAAACTTGTTGGCATCAGAGGCGAAAGGGCGGTTATCTTGATCATGTTGATAAACACCGCTGCCATTGGTACTAGCAAAGCTATGATGCCAAATAACATATTGATTAACCTTTGCCGCTGGTTCTTTCGACGTTACTTTAAACGGGGTAACTTTATATAGCGAAACTGGCGTTAATTGACCTCGAAAAGGTACGTTAAGCTCAGCGATTAATGTTGAATCAAACGCTTGATGATAATTATTGTGATCAGGGATGATGACATCAACATTGATATTATTCTTGGCTAAAGCCAAAGGCGCATCACGAACCACATCAGCCACGCCACCTACTTTTGCGCCGGGAATCGCATCATTCTCGGCGGCTATCATTAAAACTTGCTTTAACATTATGTTCCTTATTTACGCTAATGCCTTGCTGGTATTTTCTTCACTAGCACTTAATTTTGCTAAGGCAATGAGCATATCACGAGTGACTAATACTATGCCGTTTTTTGAGACCCGAAAGCCATTGGCAATGTCTTGTTCATGGTCAACACCAATAGATAATCCTTCAGGAATAGTGCAACCACGGTCAAGTATCGCGCGTTTAATAATGCAATTTCGTTCAATTATTACATTAGGCAATACTACTGACTCTTCAACACGGCAGTATGAATGTGCATGTACATTCGAAAATAGTAGCGATTGCTTGATGCTTGCACCAGAAATAACACAACCTGCTGAAACGGTGGAGTCAATAGCTGTACCGCGACGATCATCATCATTAAAAACAAATTTGGCTGGCGGTAGCTGTTCTTGGTAAGTCCAAATTGGCCAGTTTTTATCGTATAAGTCTAATAATGGCGATGGTGAGACTAGGTCCATATTGGCTTCCCAAAAAGAGTCTAGTGTACCTACATCACGCCAATAAGGTTGAGTTTCAGCATTAGGATCACTAAATGGAAAAGCAAATACGTTACAGTTTTCAATCATTGACGGAATAATGTCATGACCAAAGTCACGACCAGAACGTTCATTTTTCGCATCACGTTCGAGTTGTTCAAATAGAAACTCGGTATTAAAAACATAGTTACCCATAGAAGCTAAACACATGCTAGGATTATTGATTAACGGGTTCGGAATAGCGGGCTTTTCATCAAAACGCCGTACTCTGTTTTCCTCATCAACGGTCATTACGCCGAATGTGCCGGCGGCTTCTTCAACTGGGGTTTCAATACAACATACTGTCATATCGGCGCCATTTTCTACATGTTTAGCAATTAAGGCACCATAATCCATACGATATACATGATCACCCGAAAGAATCATCACATATTTTGGTAACTCATGACGAATAATGTCAATGTTTTGAAAAACCGCATCAGCGGTACCGCAATACCATTCATCACCACAACGCTGCGAAGCAGGTAGTATTTCTACTGACTCACCCAGTTCCTTTTTAAAATGTCCCCAACCACGATTAACATGACGAATTAACGAATGAGATTTATATTGTGTGGCTATGCCAACACGGCGTATACCTGAGTTAACACAGTTTGATAAAGGAAAGTCGATTAAACGAAACTTACCGCCAAAATATACCGCGGGTTTAGCTCGCCAGTCAGTTAATTCATGTAAACGTGAGCCTTTTCCTCCGGCTAAAATTAAGGCGTAGGTTTCTTTGGTTAAATTACTTATATAACGGTCTTGATAGTTAGGCATGTGCACTTCTCCATAAGTTTTACATAGTCTTTAAAAATAAATTGGTTTAGTTATCTAATTTCCAGATGTCTTGGTTGTATTGGCTAATGGTACGGTCACTTGAAAATGTGCCGCTAGCCGCTGTATTTAAGATGCTTAATTGGCTCCAGTACTGCTTATCTTGATAGCTAATATTGGCTTTTTCTTGGGCGCTGACATAGCTGTCAAAATCGTAAGCGGTTAACCATTGGTCATTGGAGTCTTTAATTGAATCAATCAGAGGTTGAAATTTATTGGGTTCAAATAAATTGAAGTGGCCGCTGGCTAATAATTGTAAAACCCGTGATAAGTTCGCAGATTTATCAATAATAGCTTGAGGGTTGTAATGCTTACGAATGTCGGCAACTTGTTCACTTTTAGCGCCAAATAAAAAGAAGTTCTCTAAACCAACCGCTTCGCTGATTTCAATATTGGCACCATCTAAGGTGCCAATAGTTAGCGCACCGTTCATCATAAACTTCATATTGCCAGTGCCTGAAGCTTCTTTGCCAACAGTGGATATTTGCTCTGATAAGTCAGTGGCTGGGCAAATAACTTCCATGGCGCTAACATTGTAATTGGGTAAAAAAGCCACTCTTAAGTAAGGCTTGCAGGCAGGGTCTTCGTTGATCACTTTGGCAACGTTGCAAATCAGGTTGATCACTAGTTTGGCCATGAAGTAACCCGGAGCCGCTTTGCCGCCAAATAAAATACAGCGCGGGGTAAAGTCTTCAAGTTCATTCTCGCGAACGCGTTCATATAAGTGAATAACGTGTAAAATGTTAAGTAACTGCCGCTTATATTCATGAATGCGTTTTACTTGCACGTCAAACATCATTGTGGGGTCAAAGTCGACCTGACATTCTTGTTTCACTAAACTGGCCAGTTTTTCTTTGTTTGCTGTTTTTACAGTTTGCCATTGTTTTATGAAGCTTTTGTTATCGAAGTATTGGCGTAATTTTTTTATTTCAGAAAAATCGGCAACCCAGTCGTCTGATATTTTTTCGCTGATAAGCTTTGCTAATGCTGGGTTACAATGTGCTAACCAACGTCTTGGAGTAACGCCATTGGTTTTGTTATTAAAACGCTCTGGCCATAGCTGATAAAAATCGGCAAACAAGCCCTCACTTAGTAATTGGGTGTGCAATGCTGCTACGCCGTTAACTGAGTAACTACCAACAATGGCTAAATAAGCCATGCGAATATGAGGGGTGTCGCCTTCTTCAATAATCGACATTGCCCTTTGCTTGTTATTATCCCCCGGCCATTGATAAGCCACTTGGGTTAAAAAACGTGCGTTAATTTCATAAATAATGTCTAAAATGCGCGGCAATAGGTGTTTAAATAACGCAATTGACCATTTTTCAAGTGCTTCAGGTAATAAGGTATGATTGGTGTAAGCCATTGATTGGCTCGTGATATGCCAAGCTTGATCCCAAGTTAATTCATATTCATCCATTAATAAGCGCATCAGCTCAGGCACCGCAATGCTTGGGTGAGTATCGTTTAGTTGAAAAACTTGTTGCTCGTGAAAATGGCTAAAGTCGTTGTTATGCTTAGCAGTCCAGACAGTTAAAATATGCTGTAGTGTTGCTGAACACAGGAAATATTGCTGACGTAAACGTAGCTCTTTACCGTTTTCGCTGGCGTCGTTAGGGTAAAGCACCATGGTAATTTGTTCGGCGAGGTTTTTAGTGGCAACCGCTTCGGTGTAGCTACCCGCATTAAATTCTTCTAAATCAAATTCATCAGTGGCTTCTGATTTCCACAATCGTAAGGTGTTAACCACATCATTTTTATAGCCCGGTACAGGCACATCATAAGGTACTGCTAAAACATCTTGAGTATCGACCCATACTTGATGTATTCGGCCATGCCTATCTTTATGGCTTTCAACATGACCAAAAAACTTGACCCGTTGGCTTTGCTCTGGCGCAGATATTTCCCATGGATGGCCTTCGCGCAGCCAATTGTCAGGTTGTTCAACTTGTTGGCCTTGATGAATACTTTGATTAAACATGCCATATTCATAGCGGATACCATAACCAGTAACCGGAAGGGCTAAGCTGGCGCAGCTGTCTAAGAAACATGCAGCTAATCGACCAAGGCCACCATTACCAAGGCCGGCATCATGCTCGGCTTCAGCAATAGACTCTAATTCGCAGCCGTATTGCTCAAGTGCTTGGCTAACATCGTCAGCTAAGTCTAAATTTAGAATGGCATTGTTTAGCGCGCGCCCCATTAAAAATTCTAACGATAAATAGGCAACTTGTTTTGTTGGCGCCGCTTTACGTGCTTGCATGGTTTTTCTACATTTTGCGACTAAACGATCGCGTACGGTATAGGCGAGCGCTTGAAACAAGTAGTGATGTGACTCTGTTAGTTGATCGCGCCCTAAAGTGTAATAAAAGTGATGACCTAAATCGTCTGATAGAGACTTTTCACTGAAACTTTTAGCTTTCGGCATAGTAGTGATTTGAACCGAATTTTTACTCGTTTTATTCATAATCAATCTCCTGTTCGGTACTTGATAATACCCAGCTTGAATGAGCTTTTATGGTGATGGCACAGTCGCTTGGGAATATAACTTCAGTTTGAGTGTTGCTACTGGTATCAATGCGTTGTTGCCATAATTTTTGGCTGTTAGGCAAAGAAAATAGCAGCTCGCAATTACTGGCATTAAATAATATCAGTAGTGACTTTTTTTCTTCTTTGTCGGTAATTAAATAACTTAAATGATGATTGTCACTTTGTTGCCAATCGCTTTCTGTCATCGGCTGCGCTTGGCTGTTTAGCCATTGCAAGTCAAAACGCGGGTCGTTGTCATGAATAAAATGCTCTTGTTGAAAAAAGCTCATTTCATTACGCAGTGCAAAAGCGGTTTGAATAAATTGATATAAAGGATGCTCTGCAGGACAAGCTTGTTCTTTTTGCCAGTCAATCCAGTTAATGTCGTTATCCTGACAGTACGCGTTGTTATTACCTTTTTGGGAGTGAGCAACTTCGCTACCCGCACAAATCATCGGCACACCTTGCGATAAAGCCAAAGTTAACAGCAGGTTTTTTTGCATGGTGAGTCGCAAATTATTAATATTTTCATCTGAGGTTTCCCCTTCATGCCCCCAGTTACATGAATGATTATCACTATGGCCATCGCGGCTATTTTCGCCATTTGCTTCATTGTGCTTATGTTGATAAGACACGAGATCGGCAAGGGTGAAGCCGTCGTGAGCGGTGATAAAATTAATGCCCGAGGTTACCGGGCGACTGTTGCATTCAAATAAATAACCCGAGCCATGAAAATGCTTAGCAAATACCGGCAGCTGATATTTATCACCACGCCAAAATTGCCTTGTAGCATCACGATATTGGTCATTCCACTCTCGCCAGGGCGCGATAAAGCCGCCCAGCTGATAACCGCCAGGGCCAATATCCCAAGGTTCAGCTATTAGTTTAGTTCTACATAATACGGGGTCTTGGGCTATGGTTTGAAAAAAGGCAAGGTTGGCGCGGTAGCCGCTGTATTTTCTGCCTAGTATGGTGGCTAAATCGAAACGAAAACCATCAACACCCATGTACTCAACCCAGTAACGTAGGCTGTCCATAACTAAGCGTAAGGTTGCTGGCGAGGTGATGTTAACGGTATTGCCACAGCCGGTGTCATTTATATATTCACTCGGCTTTTCCTTATGCACACGATAATAACTGTTATTGTCGATGCCACGAAAAGATAAGGTTGGGCCTAAATTGTTGCCTTCAGCAGTGTGGTTGTAAACAACATCGATAATAACTTCGATACCGGCTTGATGGAAAGCGGCAACCATAAGTTGGAATTCACGAACATCGTCGTCAACCAAGTAAGCGGGGTGCGGAGCAAAAAAGTTAAGGGTATTGTAGCCCCAGTAATTTGACAGGCCTTTATTAACAATAAATTCTTCACTGATAAAGTATTGGCTTGGCAATAATTCAATCGCGGTAATGCCTAAGCCTTTTAAATGTTGAATAAAGACCGGGTCGGCAAGGGCTAAAAACTTGCCGCGAATGCTATTGTCGATATCAGGAAATTTTTGGCTAACGCCTTTGACATGGCATTCATAAATAAACAGCTTATGCCATGGAATATTTGGCCGAGTGCCTTGGTATTTATTAATGCTACTCACTTTGGCTTTCGGCGGAGTAGGTTTTAACCAAAATTTATCACTTTCTTCATTACCTTCCATGCCTTGCGACCATGAAAATTCGCCATGAATTTTTTTCGCATAAGGGTCAAGTAAGGCTTGAGTAGGATCATGCCAAATTCCTTGTTCAGGTAAATAATCACCATAAACATAATAGCTATAAATTTGTTCGCTATTAATGCCACTTAAACCAATATGCCAAATAAATTGCTCACCTTGAATCATTTCAAAGCGGGCAATTTCTTGTTCGCCAAGTACATCGTATAAGCACAGTTCGACTTTACTTGCGGTACTTGAATACAAAGCGAAATTGGTTTTAAGACCATCAGTTATCGCGCCAAGTGTATAGCCGTTACCACGAGTTGCTATTATCCCTGCGGCATTGCTTTGATTAGTCATCAGCATCGCTCAATAGGTAATAACTGGCTAATGGTGCTATGGTCAGTTTAATGCTGTGCTTAAAACCATGATTAGCCTTATTGATTACCGCAATATTTTGCTCTGGGCCAACACCACTACCGCCATAACAGGCGTGATCGGTATTTAAAATTAGCTGGTAGTTTTTAGCCGCAGGTACGCCAAGTTCAAAGTCGTAATGTACGTTTGGCGTCATATTACTGATGCAAATAACCTTGCTTTTACGTTGCTGGTCGTAACGAATAAAACTGAAAATACTCTGCTCGCTATTGTTTTGGTCGATCCAATCAAAACCAACAGCTTGGTTATCACATTGATGCAAGGCTGGCTGGGTTTTATATAATTGATTAAGATCGATAACCAGTTTCTTCAGTGCTTGATGTTTTTCTTGCTCGAGTAAGTGCCAGTCAAGCGAATGGTCGTGATCCCACTCTGAATATTGACCAAATTCAGAGCCCATAAAGAGTAGCTTTTTACCTGGATGCGCCCACATAAAGCCGTAATAACAACGTAAATTAGCAAATTTTTGCCAATCGTCACCGGGCATTTTATTAATTAATGAGCCTTTGCCATGTACAACTTCGTCGTGACTTAGCGGTAATATATAGTTTTCACTGTAGGCATAAATCATTGAAAAGGTCATTTCATTATGATGATGTTTGCGATAGAGCGGGTCTATACTCATGTACGACAAGCTGTCGTTCATCCAGCCCATATTCCATTTGTAACCAAAACCTAAGCCCCCAGATGAGGTCATTTCGGTAACACCCGGCCACGAGGTCGACTCTTCAGCAACCATCATAATATTCGGATTATGCTGATAAAGTGATTGGTTAATTTGTTGTAGCATACTAATGGCTGCTAAGTTTTCACGGCCACCGTAACAATTAGGCAACCACTGACCTTCTTCGCGGCTGTAATCGAGATAAAGCATGGAAGCAACGGCGTCAACGCGCAAACCATCTAAGTGAAAATTCTCTAACCAGAAGGTTGCATTAGATAATAAATAACTACGCACTTCGGCGCGTTCATAGTTATAAATGTGGGTCTGCCAGTCAGGGTGGTAACCTTGGCGACTGTCGGCATGCTCAAATAAATGTGTACCATCAAAAGTCGCTAAACCATGTGGGTCTGATGGAAAGTGAGCCGGTACCCAATCAGCCAATAAACCTAAACCGGCAGCTTTAACGGCATGAACAAAATAATAAAAGTCGTCAATGTTGCCAAACCTATGGGTTGGGGAAAACATGCCGATCGGTTGATAACCCCATGAGCCGTCGAAAGGATATTCGGTAATCGGCATTAATTGAATATGAGTAAAACCTAACTCAACTACGTAAGGGATTAATTGCTCGGCCAGTTCCTTATAGGTTAAATAGCGATTACCTTCTTGAGGAACGCGGCGCCATGAGCCTAAATGTACTTCATAAATGCTAATAGCTTGTGAGACATGATTAAGTTGTGGTTTTTTATTTTTAATTGGCGTAATTGCATTACCTGACTTACCCACAACAGAAGCGGTATTAGGTGGCAGTTGCATTTGAAAAGCAAACGGGTCAGCTTTTTCTAGACGTTGCTGGGTATGGGTTAACAGGCTGTATTTATAGTTAAGGCCAATATCAAGCTCTGGTATAAATAATTCCCACACCCCAGAGGCTAAATGTTTACGCATTACATGGCAGCGCGCGTCCCAATGATTGTGATCGCAGATAACCGAAACAGATTTAGCATTAGGCGCCCATACTGCGAACCGTATACCTTCGACACCATTTATTGATATTTTTTGTGCACCTAAATGATGGTGAGCATGGGCTAAGGTACCTTCATTAAATAAGTACATTGCTTGCTGGTCAAGGCTTGACTCAAACGCATAACAGTCGTATTGAGTTAGGGTAAATTTAGCGTACTTAACCCTAAGCTGATATTGCTGATAATTAGCATGCTTAGGTAATTCTAGATAAAAAAGCTGTGTTAATTGATAACGCGAAAAAATATATTCTTGATCATTTAATAGCAAGGTAACTTGTTCAGCTTCTGGAAAAAATACTCGGTAACAGACCTGATTTTTATCACTGTCATGAACACCTAAAAAACTAAAAACATCTTCAAAGTTGGCATGTTCTAACGCTTCTACAAAGTGAAAATAATCAGGTAGTGGAGCTGTGGTTACTTGATTGTTCTGTTGCATTTTTTCTTCCTTGATTGATTACGGCAAACAACGAGGTTTGATCAAAAGTTTGGCGGAGCGGCTGCGCTAAACGCCGGCTCCAATTAGGATATTCAGTATTGGTACCGGGAATGTTTACCGGAATGTTATTGCCTTCAAGGTCTTCAACTTGTAGGCATAATAAGGTACTGGCGGAAGCCGCGAGTTTTTTAACAACTGCGTGATAAATAGTTTCTCTCGAATCTGTTATTGCTTTAGAGCCAAGCCATTTAATTAACAGCTGCTGGTCTTGCTCTCTGGTAGCTAAAGCTTGATGAGCTTGTTCTGAAGACTCAAATAATTGATATTGGGTTTTTAGCTTAATATCGTCAGCTTGCCACCAAGCATAAAAAGGAGGCACATCATGATTGGCTATCATCAGCATAGCTTGTTGGCGAAAGTTTTGAGGTTGTTTGAACTCACCGTGCGCATTTTTTTCAAAATAGAAAATATTATTGCCATAAACATGACGCTTAGCCATGTTAGAAATAACTTCTGGCGGTACTACGCCTAAGTCTTCACCAACAATTAAACAATTATTTTTATGGCTTTCTAAGGCCAAAATGGCAAGTAAATTTTCAAACGGGTAATACACATAACAACCGTGTTGTTGTCCTTGAAATTGCACACACCACCATAAGCGTAACAAGCCCATAACGTGGTCGATGCGTAAGGCGCCACAGGCTTGCATATTTGCTCGTAGTAGCGTGATAAAAAACTGATAATTATTGGCTTTAAGCTGCACCGGATTGATTGCCGGTAAGCCCCAGTTTTGCCCCTCAGTCGCCCAAGGGTCAGGTGGCGCGCCAACGCTAACATTGTCGGCAAATATTTCCTGATTACGTTGGTACTCTTCGCCGTCAGGTGCGCAGCCTACGGCTAAATCAAGCATTAAGCCTATTTTCATCTGCAATTGCTGACATAGGGTTTGGCAGCGATTAAGTTGTACAAAAGCTTGCCATTGTAGGTAGTAGTCATAATCAGCTAACTGCCATAGTGCATGTTGGCTTTTAAAGGCATGAAATTGTTTCGCCCGATCTGTGTTATTTGCCAGCTGTTGCTTGGTAAATATTTTAAACATTTCAGCAAAAATGGCGTATTTAGCTGAGCTGATTGCTGGGTAGTCAATAATGCTTTCAGTAACTTTTAGCTTAAGACCATTACTTTGAAAATCTGGGCAAAGCTTAGGGCTAATGTACAAGGGATTTAATTGTGTTCGATCATTTGGGCTATAAGGGCTGGCACGCTCTGGACTATATTGAAACAGCTTATGCAGTGGGTTTAACAAAATATAATCAGCTCCCACGCTTGCGCTTAGTCTAACTAATTCTTGTAAATCACCGAAATCACCAATACCAAAGTTATCGTTACTTTTAACACTGTAAAGCTGTACTGAAACGCCCCATAACTTATCTTTTTCGATAGGGTCGAAGCAGGTTTTAGGACTATAAATTAGTTGTCCTGAAAACTGCTGATCAGCAATTTGAAGATGAAGTTGGTAATACTCTGGCGAAATATTTTCAAGTGTAATAAGCCGTTCACTGTAGCGTAGGCCTTGATAAAAATAGTGGCCCGTTTCAGCTAAAGATTCTGCGGGTGATTCACCACTTAAAATCAGTTGTTTCTGGCTATTGAAAAGCTGCCACTGACACGCATGCTCAAGCAATGGTGAAGAAAGCCGTATTTTAAAATTGGCGCTATCTTCAACAGTTGTTTGAACTTTTGCTAATACAGTTAACCAAGGTAAGGCGTCAAGTTGCTCATTGCTTTGTCTTATTTCTTGTGAACCTAAGTGGTGTCCACATGCAATAAGTAATTGATCTCTAATGTTTTGATCAATAACTTGAGAGTTACCATGGTAGTCAACATAATCTAAGCCAATGCCTTGTAAGTAACAAAGCTTGCTTTTGTCGCTCATCGAATAAGTCTATGCTTGCGTGGTGCAAACAACAGAATTATCGGTACCAAAGCTATTTAATAAATAGCGATCGGCTTGATGATCATTTTGCCATATTTGATTATTAACTAAGTAACGGAATTGATAATTAGCATCTTTAGGAAGGCGTACTTTTGCGCGAAAAGCTTTATGTTTTTTGCTATAGCGCATTGCAAGTGGTTGCCAATTATTAAATTCGGCAATAAGTGCTACTTGGTCGTTGCTATCGCTATTAAATTCAAAGGTGACTTCGGCTTCATTTTTTGTTTTGAAAAAACGCTTGGTTAACATGACTTCTTTTCCTTAAGTTTCGTGTTTACATTGTTTAAAAAATATCAAGAACAGTTATCTCTGATATTTTTTACTGATAAATTAGCTTAGTTCCTTGTAAAAAATATTATCAATTTATGAATTTTTTATTATGTTAATAATCAATCTCAGCACTATAAGTGCCTAAAGTATATACGCAAATACGTCATCTGCAATATTATTGAAGTGATAAAAATTCACCCATTATTCAGTAGTGAAAAATATCTGTACCAATGTACAATTAAGTCGTTACTAATTTTATAATAAACATATATATCATATGGCTATGGCATTAATTGCTAATTTAAAAAATACAAAAATGACTTAAATTGCCGCTCAAAATAATATTTGAATTAATGATGCTGTTGAATAAAATTTGTTCGATATTAAAAATTCATGACTATAATTATTATCTGGTGTCACTTTTAGAGATTTTAGAAGCGGCATCAAGATAAGGATGTTGCAAAATTGCGTGAGTAATTTTTGTAATTTATTGCCGATGTATCGTGCGGATACGATCATCATTTCAATAGGTTTATCATATTATGGATAATTTTAAGAACTTACATGTTTTGATATGTGACGACTCAATTACTAATTCTTTAGTGCTTACCAAGTTAGTTGCGCAGGAAGTTACAGCTAATATCATCACGTTAACCGACCCGCGAAAAATTGCTCAAACGCTAAAAGATCAATCCATTGACCTTATTTTACTTGATCTTGAAATGCCGCATTTAAGCGGCTTTGATGTGATGAAAGCAGTGCGAAGTAATTACGACGATGACCAACTACCCATTTTAATTATTACTGGCGTTCAAGGAGTAGAAACTCGCAATAAAGCACTACGTAATGGCGCTAACGATTTTCTCAACAAGCCTTTTGACCAGGTTGAAGTGATCTTGCGGGTGAAAAATTTACTAAAAATTAGAAAAAGTTATCTCACCCATCAACAAGATAATGAGCTGTTAGAAAGAGAAGTTGAAAAACGCACCCAAGAATTAAATTGTTCGATTGATAGTTTGTTATATAGCTTGGCAGTAGCGGGTGAATTAAAAGATGATGAAACTGGCAAACATGTGCTGCGGGTGGGTAAATATGCTCGAATTCTAGCTGAAGGTTATGGTCTACCCGGCGACTTGGCTAGAATGATAGAACAAGCTGCGCCACTTCATGATATTGGTAAAATTGGCATACCTGACAAAATTCTATTAAAACCCGCACGACTTGATAGTAAAGAACGGGAAGTAATGAATAAACATACCACTTTTGGTCAAGAGCTTATTGGCGATAATAGTTCAATTTTAATTCAAATGGCACAGAGCATTGCCTTTAGTCATCATGAACGTTGGGACGGTGAAGGTTACCCAAATAAATTAAAAGGCGAGTCAATCCCCATTGAAGGTCGTATTACCGCAATTGCTGATGTTTTTGATGCCTTGACTACTGAGCGGCCGTATAAAAAAGCTTGGCCATTAGAAGAAGCGATAACTTATATTCAAGATGAAGCGGGTTTAGCATTTGACCCTGCGCTGATCCGTGTTTTTAAAGATAATGTACTTAATATTACTGATGTGTGTTTAACCTTAGCTGATTAAGTTAAGGCTTTTACGGAGTCACGCATTACAATGGTTGGTTCAAAAGCATGCTTAATGGTTAAATTTTTCTGCTGATAAACATCTTTTAATACTAACTTGGCTGCCATATGACCCATTTCATCCACAGGGTTAGCGATTGTGGTTAGTTTTGGATAAATATAACGGGCGAAAATAATGTTATCGAAGCCGATAATGGATAAGTCGTCAGGAAGAAGATAACCATGCTCTCTAGCATAAGTCATTGCTCCTGAGGCCATTTCATCATTGGCACAGACTAAAGCGGTAAAAGACTGTTGGTTGTTGCAGAAGTATTTAACGCCATTTTTACCGCCAGTTTCTTTAAAGTCGCCAATGTAAAACAGATTTTCGTCAAAGCTAATTTTATTTTCGGCTAAAGCGCGTTTGTGCCCCATAAAGCGCGCATGGGCGTCAGCTTTAAATTGTGGACCGGCAATATATGCAATTTGGCTATGACCCTGCTCTATTAAGGTTTTAGTGGCTAAGTAGCCGCCCAATTCATTATCTAAACTAATGCACTGAGACTCTAACCCTTCAACTAAGCGGCTCATTAAATAAACCGGAATATCGCCTTTGGCTAACTCGCGTAAATAGTCGTCGCTAGCGGCTTCAACGTGCAAAATAATGGCATCGCAATTACGGCTAATTAAAAATTCAATACCATCTTTTTCTTTGTTTTCTTGGTTACCGTTTTCACACTGACCCGTAGTAATTATAACGTGCTTTCCTGCGGCTCTTAATTCCGCTTCAATACCCGACATCATCAGGCCGAAGAAAGGACCATGTAGCTCGGAAACTAAAATACCAACACTGTTACTGCGATTAGAAGCTAAAGATTGTGCGATTGAATTGGGGCGATAACCTAATTCGTCCATGGCATCTAAAACTTTTTGCTTGGTTTTATCACTAACGCGGGCATTTTTATTCATCACCCTCGACACTGTTGCTAGTGATACTCCCGCAAGTTTTGATACTTCGTATATGGTCGCCATGGTATTCCTAAAATGTGCGATGAATTGTAAAATGTAAAAACAATGTAAGATTAAGCACGCTTATTTTACTAGTTAAAACTCACTTGTCACCATCTCATTTCGTCGAGCAATAAGTTCTGAAGTGATGGTTTGGTTTTCTTTGCTAGAAAGTGGGTAAAATAGCATTAGGGCTGCCCCTGCAAAAGCAAAAGCGGCGGGTATCCAACTCATTAATAACTGCATTCCAGGAAGCGCTTGCGCAATGGTAGAACTGTCCATGCCGTTATAACCATAATTAGCAAGTACTACTAGCACTAAAGCACCAGCAAAACCGCCGCCAGTTTTTTGAACAAAGGTGCCTGCCGAGTATATTAAGCCTGTGGCTCTGCGACCATTTTTCCATTCTGAATAATCAGCGCTATCACCTAACATGCTGAAAAATAAGGTTGGCATCATCGCAGCAAAAAATTCAGCACTACAACCTAAAATAAATATCGACTTAATATCTCCTTGCGGTAGCCAAAAAAAGCCTGCGGTAAATACACCACTTAATAGCAATGCCCAAATAAACAAACGACGTTTACCTAACTTTTTAGCTAAATAGCTAGTGGCTAATGCGCCTAATATGGAAACGATTAATAAGGCAATAAAGTATTTTCCGGTAAGTAATTCATCACCGACATGATATTTAAAGTAATAAGCGATTACCCCATATTTTATGCCATTAAACATCATGGTTAAAAAGCCGATACCAAGCAGTATTAACCAAGGTTTATTAGTGAGTAGGTCGACCATATCTTCTTGCGAACTACTAAGATTTTCTTTGGGCTGTTTGATTAAATTTTTAATGACTATGGTCATGGCGAGCATTACTACTGTAAAGAACAAGCCAGAGTACAGATCGCGATAGTAGAAAAATAAAGTAACTGATAATAAGGGCAGAATAATAAAAGGTAAGCTTTTACTTAGATCGCCAAGTTCTTTTTTTAAGTTGCTGGTTTTATCAATGGCTGGCGCGATACGCTCTTTGGTTGTAGCGAAGGTCACTACCAGTAAAAATACTAATACCGCGGCAAATAAATACATGGTGTATTGATAACCCATCGAGTCGTTGCCTTGACCAAAATAGGCGACTAAATCGGGTAAAAAACCCATAACTAGCAAGCCGCCAGCAAAAGCGCCGGCAAAGCGAAAGCCCGATAAACTGGTGCGTTCTTTATCACAGTTGGTCATTACACCCATTAACGCAGAGTAGGGCACATTATTTATCGTATACGCTAACGTTAGGCCAATATAAGTAATGTAAGCGTAAACTAACTTACCGTTATCAGAGAAGTCTGGCGTGGTAAAGCATAGCACCATAAACAAAGCCAAAAATGGCGCAGACCATAAAATCCATGGGCGAAAACTGCCCCAGCGGGTTGAGGTACGATCGGCGATCATCCCCATAATAATATCGGTAACCCCGTCAGATAAGCGTACTACCAAAAAAAGCATGGCTGCAGCGGCGGCGCTTAAACCAAAAGTATCGGTATAAAAAACCGCGAGATAAGCCAAGGCGCCACGCCACACTAGGTTAGCGGCGGCATCACCCATGGCATAGCCTACTTTTTCTGAAAAAGGGAGTACGTTTATATGTTGAGTCATATTATTATCTACTACTAATGAAGTTTTTATAGGCTAAACCACTGGCTTTAATAGTGCGTTTTTGAGTTTGGTAGTCAACGTGCACTATGCCAAAACGTTTGAGGTAACCTTCCGCCCATTCAAAATTGTCCATTAAGCTCCATGCAAAATAGCCCTTAACATTAACACCTTGTTCTATCGCGGTATTTACCGCATTTAGGTGACTTTGGTAATAATCTATCCTATCTTGATCATTAACGGTACCGTCAATCATCTGATCAGCCATTGCCGCGCCATTTTCGGTAATGTAAATTGGCGGTAGCGAGTAAGTATCATTTAGCGAGATTAAAATATCGGTCAATGCTTGCGGGTATATTTCCCAGCCAATATCTGTACGCGGCTCTGGTACTGGCATTTCGACAAAATGCTCTTTTTCATCAGCTTGATAGCTGAGCCGGGTATAAAAATTAATACCTAAATAATCTAACGGCTGAGCAATAATATCCATGTCGCCGTCATGAATTTCTGGACGACAGTTTTCAGGCAGCTGGTTAATGATCTCTGGATATTGGCGGTTAAATAGTGGTTTGATATACCACTGATTAATATAATCATCAGCAAATTTTGTTGCTTGTAAATCAGCTTCACTGTCAGAATTGCTATAACAAGGCGTGAAGTTTAAGACGATGCCGTTAAGCGAGTTAGGGCTGTTCTTTTGCAAAGCTTGCATTGCTAAACCATGACCAAGTAATAAGTGATGGGCAGCTTTTCGGCCAAACTCTTTCCCGACGATTCCCGGCGCATGAACACCTACTTCATAACCCAAATAGGCACTACAAAAGGGTTCGTTTAAAGTGGCGTAACTATGTACCAAATCACCAAATGCTTGACTAATTTTATCGGCATACTCAGCGAAACAATAAGATGTTTCTCTATTTAGCCAGCCACCATTGTCTTCTAAATATTGTGGTAAGTCCCAGTGGTATAAAGTGACAAACGCCTTAATGTTTTTGCTTTTTAAACGCTCAAGAATATTAAGATAAAACTGCACGCCTTCAGGGTTAAGTTCGCCATTTTTATGCATTACTCGCGGCCATGAAATTGATAGCCGATAAGCGTCAACGCCGAGCTCTTCAATCAAGTCGATATCTTCTTGCCATTTATGAAAGTGATCACAAGCGGTAGCGCCATTAGAGCCATCTGCAATTTTTTCTGGGGTATTACAAAAAGTGTCCCAAATGCAAGGTATGCGATGGTCAATGCCACCTTCAATTTGAAAAGATGCTGTGGCTACGCCATAGAGGAAATCTTTCTTTAACATTGATGAATTGTGCGGTAATGATAATTTTGACATGATGATTTTTTGCCTATGGCCATATGTTTTTGGCCTGTAATTTTAAATTTTGGTAAGCGCTTACATGTTATGTGTTAACAATAAAAAACTGCTATAGCTAAATTCAGCTGCTTACTCATGGAAATATGGTTTAATCATTTACAGTGTTGTTTTACTGCTTATGTGCTTGATAAATATTGGTGATAAACTGTTGATGACTGGGTAGCATTTGTACGGTTTTGTTTAAACTGGCTAAACCATTTTCCATAATACTGCGTACTTGCTGGTTGTCAGATATATCAATAAGTCGATCATAGTTTTGTGGTTGTATGCCCATTCCTGCTAATACCGCATACCAGCTAGGGGCGGTAAATAAATCAAATTCATTTTGATAAAGGCGCCCTTGGTTTTTAAATAAGGCTATTTTTTCGGTTAATGAATCAGGCAAAGTCATGCTTTGACACCAACGCCAAAATTCGCTATCGGTTCGACTCGTAGTGCAATAGTGCAAAATAATGAAATCGCGAATGCTGTAATATTCCAAATCCATAACGCGGTTATATTCATTAATGGTTGCTTGATGACAAAACTTATCGGGTAACATTTCAGCAAATTTAACCACAGCTTTCATGATCAAATGGATGCTAGTAGACTCAAGTGGTTCCATAAAACCAGATGAAAGCCCAATAGCTAAACAGTTGCCTTGCCAAAGCTTTGCTCTTTTACCGGTAACAAATGGTAGAAACTTAGGCTCGGTTAATTGTTTGCCGCTAATGTTTTTGCTTAATAGCTCCAGTGCTTGTTCATCGCTAGCGTAACTATCACAAAAAACTAAACCGTTACCGGTGCGATGCTGCAAAGGAATTCGCCATTGCCAGCCAAACTCATGTGCGGTTGACTCGGTATATGGAGCTGGTTCAGCGCAATTTTCTGTTTGTAGGGCCACTGCACGGTTCATCGGTAAGTACTGCTGCCAATTTTCAAAAGCAACGCCCATGGCTTCGCCTATTAGCAGAGCTTTTTGCCCAGTACAATCAATGAAAAAATCACCCTCAACTTGCTGGCCATCGGTTAAGGTCACATTTTTGATAAAACCATTTTCGTGTTTATCAACACATTCAACATGGCCTTCTATGCGTTTAACATTTAAGTTAGTGGCAAAGTTATGCAGATATTTTGCCACGAGTTTTGCGTCAAAATGCCACGCATAAGAAGCACCGTTTAAAATGCCCTGTTGTTTAGGGTCTGGAATATAAAATTTATTTTCTTTGGCCATCGCAATTGCTGGCGAGTAGTCGGTATAGTCATGAGGGTTACCCTGCATGCGCGACTTCAACCAATGCTGATAAAAGGCTTTGCCGTCAATATCTGCGCCAACGCTACCAAATTGATGCCAGTAATGTTTGCCAATGTTCGCCCAATCATTAAATTTTATTGCCAACTTAAACGTTGCTTGGGTTTGTTTGATAAAGTCAGTTTCATTAATACAGAGAAAGCGAATAAACTCCACTAACGGTGGAATAGTGGCTTCACCAACACCAACCGTGTCTACTTCTGGAGATTCAACTAAAGTAATTTTGCTATCGGTTTGCTCTAATAGCCTCGCTAAACACGCCGCTGTTATCCAACCCGCTGTGCCGCCACCGACAATAACAATATTATTAATGCTGTTCATATTTGCCTACCTCGACAGAAAACTGTCTGCTTACTCATTGAGCCAAGCACAACCAAGCTGGTTGTGCTTGAACTCTTATCGTTTACTCTTCTTCAAATAGGGTTGAATTAGAATCTAAACGACGCACCTACTATGTATCTTGCTTCGCCAGATGAAAAACTTCTGAATAAGTTTTCAAACTCTGCATAACGAGATTGGTCTTCGCCAGTAATATTTACAGCTTCAGCAGTTAAGGTGAAGTTAGCGTTAATATCGTAACTAATTGACGCATCAAGTTGACCATAGTCTTTGTAGTAGTTGGCTAGAGGACGATCAGTATCACCAAATTGATCGGTTAAACCGACAATTGAAATAAAGGTATTATCAGGTGATAAATACTCATCACGCCATGAGTAGGCGATACGTGCATTAATACCGTCTTTCTCATAGAAACCAATCAAATTGTAGGCATGTTCAGAAATACCTGGTAAAGCTAAATCACTTTTTGTTAGTGAGTTTTGATCGGTAGACGAGTCTGAATAGGTATAGTTGAAAATAACCCCTAAACCATTGTCGAAACCTTTTTGCAGGGCAAATTCTAGACCTTGTACTGAACCACCGTCGCCGTTAAATGGACGAGTTACCCCAGCACCACTTGAACCTTCATCACTGTCATCAGCAACATATTCAATGTTGGTTTGACTAACAGTAAATGACTCAACGTCTTTATAGAAAATCCCAGCTGATAAATAACTTAATTCATCCATATACCATTCATATGCAAAATCAATTTGATTGGCTCTAAATGGTTTAAGGTCAACGTTACCGGCACTTCCTGATGAGAAGATGTATTGGTCTTGATCGTTACGAACAAATTCAGTACCAAAACCGCGACCTAGGTCTTGGTTGCTTGGACGTGACATAACCCGTGCTGCTGAAATACGAATAACTTGTGAGTCATCTAGGTCATAGCTGAAGTTAGCACTAGGTAAAACATCCCAATAATCGGTAGTTTGCGATGTTGCATCCCAAGTTTTAAAGGTACCGTTCCAAGTATGAGTGCCCCAATAATCATCAGTTTGTGCTGATGCTTGTGCGCCTTGTACAGTTACTTCGGTATTAATAACACGTACGCCAACATTTAATTTATACGGGCTGTCAGTACCTTCAAAGTCTGCTTCAAAATATGCTGCAGAAGTATTGGTTTCTACATTCCATGACTCAAGCGGCATAGAATGAAGACTTACCGGTGCACCACCAGAAATTTTAGATAACCATGCTTGTGGGTTACCCATTTGGCCAGCGTCTTGAAATAGGGCGCTATTTACTGAACCGCCACTAGGGAACCAACCATCAACATTTATAGAGCGGCTTGGATCGCTAGTAAAGCTAGCAATTGGCATAGTAGATGGTGAACCACCCCACATTGAGCCGCCAACGCCATTTAAGGCTTCAAATAAATTTTGGCCAGTAGAAGTTGTTGCATCTAATGCATTATTACCAATAGCAGCATCCAAGAAATAATACATTGGTCCCCACGCTTGGTTATCGCTAATGCCATCGCCGTCTACATCACCAACATTATGACCATCAGTTGCTGGCATACCTGCATTCCAGCCGTAATCAAAGCTTGGATCAAATGGTGATTGTGCACCATTTTGGCTTAAGTTTGTTAAATAACGACCTTGAGCGAAATCAACTTCACTTTTGGCTAAGCGAGCACCAAATTTAATGGTTTTTAAATCACCAGCATCGATGTCGTAGCTGGCGTTAAGTGACGCAGCAATAGAGTCGTTTTCAGTTTTATCAGCAAATCCCCAATGAGATTTGTAAAATTGATATTGTGCTTCTTGTAATGGCGCATTATCAATAAAACCAATTGTTGGTAAACCGTTACCGCCAGTAAAGTTATAAGAGCGATCGCCATCATCACCTTCAACAGCATTTGGTGTAATGCCACCTGAGCCGTTACCACTTGGTGCATCAGCACCAACAAAACCAGCTACACCGTATGGTGAATAACGCGAGTCAGCAAAAGCCGCTTGTTTTTTAAGCTCTGACTTACCTAATGAGATATTACCGTCTATTTGCCAATCATCTAGGTAATAGTCAAAACTTAGTTTAATGTTGTCTGCAGTGATATCAGTAATTTCACGTGAAGCACTAGTTTCGCCAGCACTTTGGTTAAATACAGCGCTTTGTATAACACCATTTTGGTCAATGCTATAAGGCATGCTTTCATCTAAGCCGCCATCAATCGCCATGGCATATTTTTGTGCATATTCACGGCTATCAATTTCTAATTCATTATGGAAAATATCAAGGGTGATCTCTAAGTCTTCAGTAGCACGCCAACCTAAAGCTAAGGTACCGCCAATACGGTCGCGAGTATATTCACGGTCTGACTCATATTGCATACCAGGTAAAATATAGTTTTCACCAGCCGCAGTTTGGTTATAAACCCAACCTTGACGGTTAATGTTTTGCGCTTGATCTGAATGCACTACTTTTGAATTAGTTGATATGGTTGCAATAGCGGCAAAATCATCCCAGCTATTACCAAAAGCTAAAGTACCTTGTGGCTTCCATTCGTCGGCATCTTCACCTATATCGGCTTTAACATTACCGGCAACAAAAGCTTCACTTACACTAAAAGGTGAGCGAGTGCGTAAGTTCACTACACCACCAACGCCACCTTCAATTAATGAAGCTGTTGGAGATTTATATACGTCAACACCGCCTAATACTTCAGAAGGAACACCTTCTAACGAGTCACGAAATTCAGAGCGACCTTCACCTAACTGAAAATATTCCATGCCTGTGATGAAACTTTCATTGTTTAATAAAGTGAGGTTGTCAGACATACCACGAATACGTACTCGTGTACCTTCACCTGCGTTTCGGTCAATTTGAATACCGGTTAAACGCTGTAAAGATTCGGCGATATTTTGATCTGGCATTTTACCAATATCATCAGCTGAAATTGATTCAGTAACACCGATAGCATTGCGCTTCATGTCTACTGATTTTACTAATGAACCTCTAATACCCCTTACTTCAATGACTTCTACATCATCTTTTGCGCTTTTATTTACTTCTTCTGCAGCTATAGCAGGTAATACTGCTGAACTGATAATTAGTGAAACACTGGTTGCAATTCTTGTTTTTCTAAAAGTTTTGTTAATCATTTTATAGTCCCCCGAGCTTAAGAAAACACTATTCTTGTGTTGTTATCTATGTAAGCGCTTACAACATAATACAAAAAAAATTGCTAGATGTAAAACTGTTATGTAAGCGCTTACATAAAGTTAAGTTAATCTGTACAATTCGTCAACACTTTTTTTGCAAAGTGATTTATTTTAAGCTTGTTAAAGCGGCTGTGTACTAATGATTTACGGGGATGCATTAAAAATAAAAATATTTTATTTTCTTTTATTTCATAGGTTTATCATGTCATTTGAAATTTAAATCAAAAATTTAGTTGTAATAGGAAAAAAATAGCATTAATTTGTAAGCGCTTACATTGTTAAGGCGTTTGTACGATATTTAAGTACATTTATTGAATGAAATATAGTGTTCTTATATCGAATAAAGCAGTGGTGAAGTGATAAGTACAGCAGCTAATAACTGCAATATTTGTTGCTATAAATTGAGAACTTACAAACAAAGTCATCAGCTATTTATTGGTTAATTAAGCCAGGTAGTTATGACCCCAAAAGGTATCCAATGAACAATAACCCTGAAATAGCAGAGCTGCGTTTTACTGAAAAACTAGCTTATGCCTGTGGCGATGTCGCTTCAAATTTCTATTGGCGGGTATTTGATGTTTTCTTATTTATTTTTTATACCGATGTTTTTGGTCTTCATCCTGCCGCAGTAGGTACTATGATGTTATTGACTCGGTTGATTGACGCCTTTTCTGATCCACTGATGGGCGCTTTAGCTGATCGCACAAAAACCAAGCACGGCAAATTTAGGCCTTATTTATTGTGGGGCATTCTTCCTATGGTTGCGGCAGGGGTATTAACCTTTACCGTGCCTGATGTGGGTGAAGACGGTAAGTTAATTTGGGCTTACGGCACCTATATTTTTATGATGCTTGCTTATACCTTTATTAATGTACCTTATGGCGCCTTATTAGGGGTGATCACGTTTGATAGCCAAGACCGAACCAGTTTAACCAGTTTCCGTTTTATTGGCGCCTTTTCTGGCGGTAGCTTAGTCGCTTACCTGACGCCAGAACTCGTGACGTATTTAGGCCAAGGGGATGAAACGGCCGGCTGGCAATATACCATGATGTTATATGGCTTAATGGCAGCGGTGTTATTTGTGATCACCTTTTTAGGCACAAAAGAGCGTATTGCTCCGGCTAAAAATCAACAAAGCTCCCCTTGGCAAGACATTAAGGATTTAAGCGAAAACAAACCTTGGCTGATACTGTTCTCCCTTGCACTAATCGTAATGATGACTATTTCAATACGCGGCAGTGTCGGCACTTTTTATTTTAAATATTATGTTGGTCGAGAAGATCTCATCGGTAGCTTCGCCTTAGCGTATATGCTCGCCCTAGCTTTTGGCGCAGCGATCACACCGTTTCTTACCCGCTTTATGGACAAACGCAAATTACTGATGTGGCTAATGAGCGCTGTTACGGTTTTGTCGGTGGCTTTTTATTTTGTGCCTAGCGATAACATCGCATTGATGTTTTTACTGCAAATATTGATCGGTTTAGCGTTAGGGCCAAAATCTCCCTTAGTATTTTCCATGTACGCCGATACCGCTGACTTTTCTCAATGGCGCACCGGTAGGCGCTCAACCGCGATGGTATTTTCTGCGGCGGCATTTGCACAAAAACTTGGCGGGGCGCTGGCGGCGGCGTTGATTGGCGCCTTGTTGGCAAGCTTAGGTTATGTCGCCAATCAAGTACAAAGTGATGCTTCAGCCAATGGCATTGTTTTATTAATGACTCTCATTCCTGCAGTATTCGCAGCCATTGCTGTTCCGGTTCTCTGGTGTTATCCACTAACAGAGCAAACATTAAAAGATATTCATCAGCAACTATTTCACACCGAAGATAAACCTGCAGGAAATGTAAATGCCTAACCGTTCAACCGTTACCATGAAAAATGTGCAAAATTCCCCTGCGCAAGTGTCATTACATAGTCCGACTCAGTTACCTGATGCAGGTAGCTTTTTGTGGAATAAAAACATGTTGTTGCAAGTTAATTGTCGTGGTTATGTTAATGCACAGTTTATGCAACCAGAGCCCAGTAAATATGCTTATGGCCCAAACTTAGAAGCAAAAACCTTTATTCAACCAGAGCATAGTTATTACAGTCATCACCCAGGTCGGTTCTTTTATATAAAAGATGAACAAACTGGCGAGACCTTTTCTGCGCCTTACGAGCCGATGCGCGTTGCTCTGGATGCCTTCTGTTTTAACGCCAGTGAAAATAACATTAGCTGGCAGCTTGAACATTTAGGGCTAGCGGTTGAAATAACCGTGACACTGGCAACTGAAGATGTGCTTGAACTGTGGAGTCTTACGGTTAAAAACTTAACCGATAAACCTCGTAAGATCAGTATTTATCCGTATTTTTCTATTGGCTATATGTCGTGGATGAATCAGTCAGCCGATTTTAATCTTGAGTTAAACGCTATAGTTGCTGACTCGGTAACCGCTTATCAAAAAGTGGAAGATTATTTTAAAAATCAAAAATTAAAGGACAAAACTTTTTTTATCGCTGATAAAACACCAACGGCTTGGCTGGCGAATCAAAAAGCTTTTGAAGGGGAAGGCGGTTTACATAACCCTGATGCGCTTAATGCTGAGCACTTATCAAATAATGCGGCTATTTATCAAACCCCTGTGGCAGTGATGCAGTTTCAGCAAACCTTGGCAATTAATGAGTGCTGTGAAAATCAATTTTTATTTGGCCCAGCAAAAGATGAGCAGGAAATCGCCGAGTTAAAAGCCAAATATATGGGTGCAGATAAACGTGAAACTACACAGCTCGCTTACCAGCAATATCTCAATAAAGGTAAAGGCTGTTTAACGCTAGCAATCAATGAAGAACAAGACCGTGACCTAAATGATTTTAGCGCTTTTGTTAATGCGTGGTTGCCTCGGCAAATTTTTTATCACGGTGATGTCAATCGTTTAACAACCGATCCGCAAACCCGTAATTATGTGCAAGATAATATGGGCATGGCTTATATTGCGCCGGAAAATACCCGAAAGGCGTTTTTATTAACGTTAAGCCAACAACACTTTAACGGTGAAATGCCTGATGGAATTTTACTGACCAGTGAAGCGACGCTGAAATATATTAACCAAATTCCGCATACTGATCACGGTGTATGGCTGGCTATATGTTTGAAAGCTTATTTAGATGAAACCGGCGATGTTTCAATATTGCATGAAACTACCACTTTTGTTGATAGCGACGAACCATGCACCGTGAGCAAACATATAGAACTCGCTCTTGATTGGTTACTCAATGACACCGATGAGCGCGGTTTAAGCCTTATTTCTCAAGGCGACTGGTGCGACCCAATGAATATGGTCGGCTATAAAGGTAAGGGCGTATCGGCGTGGTTATCTTTGGCGACTGCTTATGCATTAAAGTCGTGGTGTGCATTAATTGAAGAATATTTAGACGAGCAGTTAATTGATGCTGAAAAAACCAAGCAATTAAGTGAGTATCGCTTTGCTGCAACCGCAATCAATCAAGCGGTAAATCAACATTTATGGCACAAGCAATGGTTTGCGCGCGGAATTACCGACGACAATCGCGTTTTTGGCACCAACAAAGATGACGAAGGTAAAATATTTCTTAATGCGCAAAGTTGGGCGATTTTAAGTGGCGCCGCTAATCATCAGCAACAAAAAAGCATGCTAGCGGCTATTGATGAACGTTTAATGACGCCGTTTGGCGCAATGATGTTAGCGCCTAGTTATACCAAAATGGTTGCAGATGTTGGCCGTATTACCCAGAAACACCCTGGGGTTTCAGAAAATGGCTCGGTCTATAATCATGCGGCTATTTTTTATTGCTATGCCTTGTACCAAACCAATCAAGCCGATCGTGCTTTTGAGTTGCTTGAAAAAATGCTTCCCGATATTAACTCATGCGAAAAAACCGGACAGCTACCGGTATTTATACCTAACTATTACCGTGGTGCCTTTTATCAATTTCCCGAGCAAGCTGGTCGTTCTAGCCAGCTATTTAATACCGGAACGGTGGCTTGGGTTTATCGTTGTTTAGTGGAAGAGCTATGTGGCTTAAAAGGCTGTCGATTAGGATTAACTGTTGCACCTAAATTGCCTACAAAAATCAATCAACTTTCAGGTACTCGAGCATTTCGTGGGGCTGTGATCGAGTTTGTTATTGAAAAATCGGCGCAGGTAGCGGTAATGGAAATGACCCTTGATAATACGCCGGTGCAAGGAAATTGCCTTGGTCATTTACAGGCTGGGCAGCACTATAAATTGCAGATAAAACTGCCGAAGTAAGCCAATGTATTTAAATGTTTAATCGGGTTTTTCACAGAGAGTAATATTGATGACGAATTTATTTATTGTCATGGGGATTAGCGGAACGGGCAAGTCGTCGGTTGCGTCATTATTGGCAAAACATGTTAACTATCAATTTGTTGAAGCTGACGACTTTCATAACGAAGCAGCAAAAGCTTGTATGGCGGCTAATCAACCGTTAACTGATGACATGCGAGCGCCTTGGATAAGCGATATTCTTGCTTATTTAGATAAGCTTTATCAACAAGGTCAAAATGTTGTTTTAGCTTATTCTGGTTTAAAGCGTGAGCATCGTCAGCGATTTAGGGGCTTAGACTTTAATAGCCATTTTTTTTATTTAAATGGCTCTCGCGAGAGGATTCTTGAGCAGATTCAACAAAGGCAAAATCACTTTTTTGGTGAAGCGCTGCTTGATAGTCAAATTGCAGCAATGGAATGTCCATTAGCTGAAGAAAGCGATGTACACATGATTGAGTTAACTGGCGACGTTAGCCAAGTGTGCTCACAAGTATTAAAAATTACTGAAGAGTTAGATTAAAAGAGAGCATTTATGCGTTATTTATTGTTATGCCTGAGCACCTTAGTTAGCTTTTATGCCTTTAGTGCAACTGCGCTCGAAGCTAAAAAAGTCAGTGAAAAAATGACCATTGACGGTTATGCCAATGAGGCTACTTGGCAAGCGGCAAGCTGGTATCCGCTTGATCAATTAATTCTTGGACAACAGCCAAGTGCAGACGATTTTTCCGGACAATTTAAATTATTGTGGGATGAAAACAGACTCTATTTGTTAGCTGAGATCACCGACGATATTTTATTTGATCAACATGCCGACCCGCTTTATTTATATTGGGATGACGACTGTTTAGAAATATTTATCGATGAAGATGCTTCAGGCGGCAATCATCAATTTAATTTTAATGCTTTTGCTTATCATATCGCGCTTGATAACCAAGTGGTCGATATTGGTGAGCCAACTAAAACACGTGCTGATAATTTCATTTTATTAAATGACCATATAAAAAGCACGTGGCGAAGAAGTGCCGAGCAGCCCAATAAAATTTATTGGGAAGTAGCGATTGCTGTATACAGCGATAAATACCAGCACAAGAGCAGTGAAAAACAGCAGCCAGTAAAACTAACGTTAGGGAAAAAGCTTGGTTTTATGCTCGCTTATTGTGATAACGACGGCAGTAAAAACAGAGAAAACTTTATTGGTTCAACCGCCATTACGCCGGTTAATGGTGATAAAAATTTAGGTTTCATTACCGCAGATGTTTTTGAGCAATTGCATTTAGTGCATTAAATAGGTATCGATTTTTATGAAAAACGAAAATAAATTCCAGTTAACGTTGTTTGCTTTAATGGCGATGTGGTTAAGTATGGGGCAATTAAAAGCGCAACCAACAGATGAGCAATATCAAAAAAATAAAGCTGAGCGTTTAGCGAAAACAGAAAGTCAGGTTGAATTATTGCTCAGTCAACTCACCTTAGAAGAAAAAATTTCCTTAGTGCATGCCAGTGGCAAGTTTCAAATTAATGCCATTGAAAGATTAGGTATACCTGAGCTTTGGCTATCTGATGGCCCGCATGGTGTTCGTCATCAAATAAAACGACATAGCTGGGATTCCGCCGGTTGGACTGATGATGACTCTACTTATTTACCGCATTTAACCTCAGTTGCTGCTAGTTGGGATGTAAACATGGCAAGTTTACATGGCAAAGTATTAGGTAGCGAAGCCCGCGATCGCGGTAAAGATATTATTCTTGGCCCGGGCATTAACTTAGCTCGCTTGCCTTTGTATGGCCGAAATTTTGAATACATGGGCGAAGACCCAATTCTTGCCGCTAAATTGGTAGTGCCAGAAATTATCGCCATTCAAAACCAAGATGTTTCCGCCAATGTAAAACATTACGCCTTAAATACTCAAGAGCTAAATCGTATTGGCGTAAATGCCAAACCCGATGAACGTACCTTGCGTGAAGTGTATTTACCCGCGTTTGAAGCGGCGGTAAAAGAGGCCAAGGTTTATAGCGTAATGGGCGCATATAACGAATATTACGGTACTAATGTTAATCAAAGTAAACATTTAGTGATGGACATTCTCAAAGGCGATTGGGGTTTTGACGGAGTCTTATTAACTGACTGGAATGTTGATATTAATACCTATGATGCAGCTGTGAATGGCCTCGATTTAGAAATGGGTACTAAGGTTGATACTTATGACGAATATTTTTTTGGCAAACCATTATTAGCCGCGATTGAGTCTGGAAAAATACCATTAGCGGTACTTGATGACAAAGTTAGACGAGTTTTACGTTTGCAATTACGTGTTGGTTTGATGGACAAACAACGTTTATTAGGTGCAAGAAATACTGAAGAGCATCGACAAATTGCCCGCACCATAGCTGCACAAGGCGTAGTGTTGTTAAAAAACAATAATCAAGTGCTGCCGCTAAATGCTAACAAGTTGAAAAATGTGCTGGTGATTGGCCCGAATGCCGATAAAAAACATGGTCAAGGTGGCGGTTCTTCTGAAGTTAAATCAGCCTATGAAATTACCCCATTGCAGGGGATTAAAAATAAACTCGCTGGAAAAGCGAATATAAGCGTAATGCGTGCGCGCTCAAATAAACTCACACCAATTGCCAGTGATTATGTTGCTAGCCGACATTGGACCGGTACGCCAGCTTGGCAGTTATCAGTATTTTCTGACAGTGAACGTAAAGAATTACTTAAAGAAGACTGGCAAGTTGACGCGCAATATCAAGCGGATAAACTCAATCAAGCAACTAAAAAACAAGGTACTCACTTTGTTACTATGACCGCTGATATTAAACCGCTTAAAACGGGTGTACATACTTTAAAACTATCGGTTAACGGTAAACTTGAGCTTTCAATAAATGGCAAGAAAGTCTGTACTTACCAAGGTGAAAATTCAGCGGTTACTGAATATCCAGTTGCATTGAAGGCCGGCGAAACTTATGCCTTTGCAATAAATTACAGCGGTGAAGGTCAATTTATTTTAGGCTGGGACGCACCAGGTAATTTATTTACTCCTGAGGCTGAATATTTACAAGCCGCTAAAAATGCCGATGCCGTAATTTATATTGGTGGCTTAAGCCATGGCGATGATCGCGAAGCGATAGATCGTACTGATATGAGCTTGCCCAGCTCGCAAGATGAAATTATCAGCAAGCTATTGGCGGTGAACCCTAATACAGTAGTGTTAATGGTAGCGGGTTCTGCAGTAGAAATGCCCTGGACTGAACAAGCTAACGCACTGGTTTGGGGTTGGTATGGGGGTATGGAAGCAGGTAATGCTTTTGCTGATGTACTATTTGGTGACGTTAACCCGAGTGGTAAAATGCCAATCACCTTACCGAAAAAATTAGCAGATACTGCACCTATTGCCTTAAATGACTATAACGCCACCGAATCGTTATATAGCGAGGGAGTATTTATTGGATATCGCTGGTTCGAACAGCAAAATATCAAGCCCAACTTTGTTTTTGGTCACGGGCTTTCTTATAGTCAATTTACTTATTCAGATCTGAAATTATCAAAAGCTAAGTGGCTTGATAATGCAGCAAATAATGAAGTTGATAATTTAACCGTGCAAGCTACTATCACCAATACCAGTGAACGCGCTGGCGCTGAAGTAGTACAGCTGTATTTACATGACGTAAAAGCGACTGTCGCACGACCGATAAAAGAGCTTAAAGGTTTTGCCAAAGTATTCTTACAGCCCCAAGAAAGTAAAACCGTGACCATTGAATTAACTAAACGAGACTTATCGTTTTGGCATACTGAACAAAACAACTGGTTTGCACAACCGGGCGAGTTTGAAGTGATGCTAGGCTCGTCGTTAACAGATATTCGTTTAACTAAAAACTTTCATTTTATTGATAAGTCGATACAAGAATAAGTATAACTAAGAGTTTATCGAAATTGATAAGCAAATGTTTTCTTTATAATATTTATAACAACAGTGTTGAATAGTGGTAGACTGTTTATCGCTTTTCCTCTTTAGTAAGTAATGGGCAGAAAAAGCGATAAATCCACGGTTATAATAATAGAAAACATATCAATTGAACGCGATTAAAATCAATCAGTTAAGTTACAAGTATAGTAACAATGATTATTATTCTTTAGCGGATATTTCGTTAAATATAAAAGCACACGCATGCACGGGTATTATTGGCCCCAATGGTGCTGGAAAGTCGACTTTTATCTCGGCTTTATGTGGTTTGCTTGACGATTATCAAGGCACTATTGAGTATCAACCTATGGTGGGGAGCAATTTACTTGACGCGGTAAAGGCGCAAGTTGCTTTGGTGCCACAAGAATACGCTTTTTACCCGCAATTAACCGTTAAACAAAACCTCAATTACTTCATATCTTTGTGCGCCAAGAATAAAAGCTCTGGTCAAATAAGTGAGCAAAGCTCCGAGCAGAAATCAGATAAAGCCCTAATCAATGATATTATTGAGCAATGCGTATTAACGACCGTAGCTAATAGTCGAGCAAGTAAGCTTTCTGGCGGCTACAAGCGGCGTTTAAATATTGCCATTGCCTTAGTGAAACAGCCGACAGTTTTGTTTTTAGACGAGCCCACTGTTGGTATAGATCCAGAGTCACGGGCCATTATTATCAACTTACTTGAGCAGTTTAAACGCCAAGGTAAAACCTTATTATTTACTTCACATATGCTTGATGAAGTTGAAAAAATATGTGACGACGTAATTGTACTGCGTGAAGGTAAAGCGGTATTTAATGAGCAAAACAGCCAAGAAAATTTGTTGCTTACGATTACTTTTGCACAAGGTGTGGAAACTAAAACATTACCAGAACAGTATCAGCAGTTAAGTCAGCAACATTTCCAAGTAAAGCTAAACTCAGCGGTTGAACTAAACGAGCAACTTATGTGGTTGGCTAATAGTGCTATGACGATTACGAATTTGAATTATTCAGCTAATTCTGTCGACCGTTTGTATCAAGGTAAGCAAGCGGAGCTGAAAACATGATTTTAGCGAGCTTAAAAAAAGAAGCCCTGATTATTTTAAGCGATGTGCACAGCATTGGCGTATTACTGATATTACCAGTAGCGTTTATGTTGATAATGACCTTTGCCATGAGCGAGCAACAAAATGATATTGTTGCTAAAACTAGCCTTTACTTAAATTCAGCTGAGAACAATGATTTTTCCTTGGTTTATCAAGGGTATTTGGCAGAGCAAGGATTTCAGATAGTTGATGATAAAGCTCAGGCTGACATCGCCATTGATTTACCCACAGGCTTTGATGAACGGATACTAACTGGCTTAAAAGCCCAATCAATCAGCTTAGATATTCTGTCAAAAATTAGTCCACAAAGAAGCGGCCTATTAGTTGAACTTGTACAAGTGGCATTAGCTAAATTACGCTTACATGCTTATATGCTTGATAGTGGTGAACTAGAAGATGATATTTCCCTTGAGCAGCAAATAGAAATAATTGGCGATAGCACTAATGTTGCTGATTATTTTTTAATAACGACTCCTGAGCATAAGCTCGCCTCTGCAACACTTTATAGTGTACCGTCGTGGATTATTTTTGGTATTTATTTTATTGTTTTACCGGTGTCAATTACTGTGATTAATGAAAAACAAAACGGTACCCTGATTCGTTTAAAAACCTTTCCCATCTCTTCTGCAAAATACTTTATTAGCAAGGTCTCTGCCTTTTGTTTATTAAGCGCTCTGCAGTTCATTATTTTAACTCTTATCGGTATTTATGCGGTACCAGTGATCACTGAACAGCCTGAAATTGTTATCAGCAATTGGCCTATGTATGCTTTTTCTGCGCTGTTTATTATTGTATCGGCTAATGCACTGGCTTTTCTGGTGGCGGCTTTGGTGAACAGTTACGAGCAAGCGATTGTACTTGGCGGCGGCATTAATATTTTATTAGCTGCGGTAAGTGGTTTTATGGTGCCGATTGATATCATGCCACAAATAATGGCTGATATTGCCAGCTTCTCGCCGCTATATTGGTCGGCTGAAATTATACGGGCAGCCTTTAGTGGCAAAGACTTAGGCGCTGTAATGTCTTATATTATCAATTTATCGATATTTAGTTTGGTTACTATGGCGTTGGCAAAATACTTATTTGAAATGAAAATCAGGAAATTAACGTGGAATTAGAGCAGCTAAAGCAAAACTTAAAACAACTGATTATTCAAGAATGTGAAAAAGAAGATGACATTGACTGGCAAGAAATTCTAGACGATGAACCTTTATTTGGCAGTGACTCACGAGTGAATTTAGACTCCCTAGATGCCTTGCAATTATCACTAGTTTTGAAGAAAGAATTTGGTATTAAAGTCGAAGGTTCAAAAGAAAGTCGCAAGCACTTAACCACTATTGCCAATATTGCTGAGTTAATTAGCACTGGTAAGAAGTGAGTAAGGTTTGACGAGTGTTTTTATTAATCAGTCATCATCATTTTCGGCTATTGGTCAGCAAAATGAGTTGACCACAGCCGCCGCAATTAAAGCTAATATCATCGAAGTGCCGGTTGAAGAGCAGCAAGCACATTATTATGCGTTGCCAAACACTGATCTACATAAATCATTTAATTTAATGATGTCACTGCTTTGTCAGCAAATTGATAGTTTATTTGCTAAAACACCATTAAGCGTAGAGCAACTTAATAACACCATGTTATTTGTAGGCTCTACCTCTTTAGATATTGATACGGTTATCCCTAAACCTGAGCAGGCAATTTGGCTTTCACAAACAGATAAAATTAGTCAAGCTTTAGTGAAGCATTATGGTTTTAATACCATACATTTTACCTTTAATACGGCTTGTACTTCAGGTGCTAACGCGCTGCTTTATGCCACTAACTTTATCAAGCAAGGGAAAATTGACCAAGCTGTTGTTATTGGCTGTGAATTCTTTAATCAACTATCTGTTAATGGTTTCGGCTCCTTAGACCTATTTAGCCAAAGCCAAGTGAAACCTTTTGCTAAATCGCGTGATGGTTTATTACTCGGTGAAGGGGTCGGCGCAGTTTTATTATCGAAATTTGCTAGCGCTAACTGTCAACTGGAAATACTTGGCGGTTATGCTGCCTGTGACGATTATAGTTTAACCATTACTGAAGAGAGTGGCGCTCACATTGTTGAGGTGCTTAACAAAGCCATAGAAAATGCCAACGTTAGTCAAGCGGAAATTGATCTGGTTAAAGTGCACGGCACGGCTTCTATTAAAAGTGATTTAGCAGAAAAAAATGCCTTAGCAAGTATGTTTGAACCAATACCACCAGCGCTGGCGTTTAAATCTTTGCTAGGTCATACCTTAGGGGCTTGCGGCGTTATTGAACTTGCTTTGTTTGATCACTGTATTCAACAAAACTTATTACCGAGTTGTGATTATCAGCAAGCTAGCAGCGAAGCTTGCGAACTAAGCTTTATTGATTCAGTAAATATACTCAACCAAGCTAATATTATGCTGTTTAATCATTTTGGCTTTGGTGGTAATAATGCCGCGTTAGTTATTAAATGTATTAAAAGGTAGTTGCGTCGATGAGTCTTTTAAAAGTAGTAGCCTATGAAAGCATCAGCTTTTCAACGCGATTAAGCGATAAAGAAGTTCGCCAAATGGTGAAAAGCGAAACGGCATGCTCAGTGCGCCGTCTTGATAACTTCACTTTAATCTCTTTAAACACCGTTTTTCGACTAGTTAACAATAATTGCTTATCGTCCGAGTTGGCTCTTTATAGTAGTGCTGAGTATTTATCGGTCGACTTGTTTCAATCGGTTATTACTTCATTGAAAAATGATGAGGCGCTTCGTCCTTTTGACTTTATTGCTACGGTAGGTAATGCAGCCAATTTCTATTTAGCTAAAGAATTTAATGTTTCTGGACCAAACGTTTTTATTGGCGCCAGTCAGCAGCCATTTTTTAAAAGTGCTCTACTTGCACAAAGCGATTTAAACTTAGGTCATGCGCAACAAGCTATTATTGTGGTTTGGCATTGCAGTGATACTGAAAGGGTATGTCATGCATTTGCTGTTGAAAAATCTCTTGAAAATAAGATTGATATACAGCTAATTAATGTTGATGAGGTTATGCGTAGCGAGCAAGCTTTGCTTTGCCCTCTTTATGTGGATTTGGCACTGTAATGAAAAGTGATAGCCAGTTATGACTATTGTTGTTACTTATGCATCAATTGAGGATGATTGGTTTGCCAATCAAGACAACAAGTGGCTTTGTTATTTAAATACAGTTGAGCAGCAGCGTTATCATAAAATGCGCAGTAACATTAAAGCTCAGCAGCTATTGTTAAGCCGATGTTTAATGCATCAAGCGTTAAAGTACTTGGGCTACTCTAGCAGTAACGACTACCAAATAATTAACTTCAACCAACTATTTATCCCAGCAGCCAACCAAGTATTGTCATTATCAATTACTCATAGTGGCAATATTGCTGCAATTTGCATAAGTGAAGAAATACAGCTGCTAGGCATTGATATTGAACAATGTAAAAAGCGTGATTTTCCAAACTTGGCGGATGTTTTTTGCTGCGAAACTGAATTAAAGGCCTTGGCGGAAAGTTGTGACTATAAAACTAACTTTTACCAATTGTGGACGGCAAAGGAAGCGTTAGCCAAAGCAAGCCAAAAACCATTAATTGATCTTTATCGGTGTAATTGTACAAATGTCTTACATTCTCATCAGGGAGAGTTGGGCTGGAATAATGCCATATACTATTATAAGCACTTGCGACTTGAAAAAACGTTAGGCATTGTAGTAACGAATCACCCAAGCCCAGATATTCAGACTATTCGCGTTGAATCATTCGAAAAAAACGCATTATAATTTTATTCACAGTCAGTGAAATTTATACAGTTTACTGACATTTCAGCTGGATTCTTTAGTTGAATTGCCCTCTTGGCTTAGGTAGAATTTGCGGCATAAACTTATGTCAGGCAAATAAATGTGAAATTTACTATTGGTAATTGTGTGGCATGGTGTAACAATTTGCGTAGCACACAAGACTGGCAACTGTGGGCCAAAGGGCAGCTCGATTTACAAGACGAACCTGACCTACCAGCATTAAAACAAATCCCCGCAATGCAAAGACGACGCTTAAGCGCATTTGCTAAGTTGTCATTTCATTGTGTATTAGACGTACTCGAAGGTGAAGAAGCTGACATGCCGTGTGTGTTCTCATCACGCCATGGTGATTTACATAAAACCTCAAAATTAATTGAAAATGTGGCTGAACGAGAAGATTTATCGCCAACCCATTTTGGCTTGTCTGTCCATAATGCAGTTGCTGGTTTATACAGTATTTTTTCTGGTAATAAACAAGCAATGACGGCAACAGCTGCCGGTGAAGATACCTTATTTATGGCTATGGTTGATGCCTACGCCAAATTAGAAAGCCAAAATTTAGATAAGATTTTACTCGTTTATACTGACCAAGTGGTGCCAGAAAAATACCAACCATATGTTAGTAATGAGGAAGAAACAATTTCAATTGCTATGGTCTTGGAAAAAAGCACCACGGTAAAAAGTTCGGCAAATACCAAGTTGACTATTGATTTTGAAAAGCAAGCTACAAAGAAAAACCAAGAAAACACCAACAACGGCCAAGTATTTCAACCGCTGGCTTTTATGCGCTTTTTATTCGATGACAATAAAACAACTGAAATAAATTCATCACGTTACCTGTGGCGTTTGAGCGAGTCTGCTTGAATATGCTCAGCAAGTACTGGCGGATATTAGCCACCGGATCGGCATTTTTTATATTTGGCATTGGCGGAATTATATTATCATTTTTGATTTTTCCGTTATTAAAATTACGTTATTTTAATAACGAAACCAAACGTCGTCACTGTGCACGAAAGATGATACATAAAATATTCAAAAGCTTTGTTGCCTACATGGTTTTTGTCGGCATTTGTAAAGTAGACATAGTTAACGGTGAATTATTAAAAAGCGCGCGTGGTAAAATTTTAATCGCTAATCATCCATCTTTGATTGATGTAGTGGTATTAATTTCTATTATCGAAAATGCTGACTGTGTGGTCAAAGCGGGCTTATGGAAAAATCCATTTATAAAAGGGGTTGTTAGCAGTCTAGGGTATATTAATAATGAGGAAGACCCAGATACTTTTATTCGTGATTGCCAAAATACCTTTAAAGAAGGTAATAATTTAATTTTATTCCCTGAAGGTACTCGCACTACACCTGGTAAAAATATGGTATTTAGGCGCGGTGCAGCGAATATCGCCTTGCGTGCTGAAGTCGATGTATTACCAGTAATGCTTTATGTATCACCAACAGCTTTAACAAAAGAATTGGCTTGGTATCAGGTACCAAGCAAGCGTTTTACCTTTAAATTAGAGGTGAAACCGATCTTGGAAGTAGAAAACTATTTAGCAGCAGAGACTGTTTCGAATTCAGTAAGGAAACTTACTAGAGACTTACTTGGTTATTATAATAAGGAACTCAACGTTCATGAAAGACCTAATTAATGATGTAAAGCAATTGATTATTGAAACCTTAGAGTTAGAAGACATTGAGCCAGCAGATATTGCTGATGAAGAACCATTATTCATCGATGGCCTTGGTCTTGATTCAATAGATGCTTTGGAATTGGGTGTAGCGATTAAAAAAGCATACAACGTTAAAATTGACGGCGACTCTGAAGACAGTAAAAAGCATTTTTACTCAGTTAACTCATTGTGTCAGTTTATAAAAGAAAATAGATAATTTAGGTATTGCGTTACATGAAAGATAGAAATGAAATTTACCAAATGCTCAGTGAGATTTTGGTCACTATGTTTGAAATTGATGAAGCCGACATTTCATTAGATGCCCACTTATATAATGATATGGACTTAGATAGTATCGATGCCGTTGACTTAGTGGTTAAATTACGTGAAATAACTGGTAAGAAAATTGAACCTGAAGACTTCAAACAAGTAAGAACAGTAAAAGATGTAGTTGACGCGGTTGAGAAGTTAGCCGTTAACTAATGAAGTCGATAGTGCTTGGGGGCGTTTTTCTCTTATATCCATTGATCGTTTTTTTTGGTTTGCAATGGTTTGAACCTTCGGTACTGGCGCTTGTTTTAGTGGCTTTGGCCATATTACGTTATCGCTTTTCTAATAAAAAAATGCCGATACCTTTTTTAAAAGTTATCGGTATTAATATTATTTTATTATTAAGTTTTAGCGCACTTGCCAATTCTGCGTTCCTACTGAAACTTTACCCCGTGGTAATGAGCTTGAGCTTTTTTACCATATTTAGCTATTCATTATACAAGCCTCCAGCCGTTATAACGCTTATTGCTCGTAGCAAAGAGCCGTTGACGATAAATGGGCTTGTTTATACTGAAAAGGTTACGAAGGTGTGGTGCTGGTTTTTTATCATCAATGCTTTGGTCGCTTTATGGACAGTCTTTCAACATCAAGATTATTGGCTAATATATAATGGCCTTATTTCCTATTTATTGATGGCTGTTTTATTTATTTGTGAATGGTTGATAAGAAAAAAATTTAATAAGCATGACCAATCTGATCTCATTTCCTAATTCTTCTAGCTTTTTTGTTGAGCAACAACTGACATACCAACAATGGTGTGAGGCGGTTAATTTTCATCGCCAAAAATTGCTAAATAATAAAGCCAATACTTGGCTACTTTATTGTGATGATGCCTTTGAATTCTCGGTATTGTTTTTTGCTTTATTAAGCGCGAATAAAAAAATTATTCTGCCACAAAACGGTACGGTTAATCAGTTAGAACAGTGTTTAGCCTATGTTGACGGCTTTGCTGGTACTGCTGAGCTTGCTATTGAAAATGTCTTAGCGTTTTCTGCGCATGCGAGTTTACCACTTGCACAGCCATTAACGATTAAGCCGAATGCTGAATTAGTTTTATTTACTTCAGGCTCTAGCGGAGCCGCTAAAGCCATTGATAAAACCTTTCAGCATTTACTCACCGAAATTAGTCAGCTCGAAGAATGTTTTGCTACTTTAGTGAATCAGGCGTGTATTGTCTCAACAGTGTCACACCAGCATATTTATGGTTTATTAGTTAAGTTAATATGGCCGATTTGGTTTGGTCGTGATGTTATTTTGCAGCCTTATGAATACCCTGAGCATTTGTGCCACGACATTAATAAATATGGTTTAAAACAAGTGGCTTTGGTCAGTAGCCCAGCGCACTTCCATCGCTTAGTAAAAGACAATGTTTATCAAACCATGGCCGATAAATTTAGTAGTTTATTTTCGTCTGGCGGGCCATTAAGTGCAGATGCTAGTGCACAACTTGAACAAGATTTAGGGCAAAGCCCAATAGAAATATACGGCAGTACTGAAACTGGCGGAATTGGCTGGCGACAACGTCGAGCAAATCAGGCGCAATATTGGCAGCCATTTAATAATGTGCAAGTAGCACAAGATAGTGACAGTCACTGTTTATTGATTAAGTCTCCTTATTTTGACTGTCAAGGTTGGTATCAAACTGATGACCAAATTAAGTTAACTGATAATGGTCAATTCGAACTATGTGGTCGTATTGACCGTATTGTAAAAATTGAAGAGAAAAGAGTCTCGCTCGATCATGTTCAACAATGTTTAAAAGCCTTAGACTTTATTGATGATGCGTACTGTTTAACCCAAGTGAAAAAACGCGGTTTGCAAATTGTGGCAACCATTGTCTTAACGGATAGTGCAAAGCTTGAATTAGAAAAAAGTCGAAATTTAGTTTTTAATCGAAAAATCAAAGCTGGATTGAATAAATCAATGGAAGCTATTGCAATCCCTAAAAGGTTTCGTTATTTATCAACTTTACCTTATAATCCTTCGGGAAAATTGAATAAAAGTGAGATGGAGAAATTCTTTGACTGAGCCAGTACTATTTCCACAAGTTACTAAGGTAGAAAAAACGGAAGACAGTCTTGTTCTTCAGTTAATTATCCCCAATGAACTTCATTACTTTTTAGGTCATTTCCCTCAATCTCCAATTTTACCCGGTGTGGTACAAGTGCATTGGGTATTGCATTATTTGGCTGAGCATTTTGGTACTAAAGTCAGTGACTACCAGTCGATTGATGCGTTGAAATTTCAAGTGATAATCGCTCCTGAATACCAAGTGTCACTGGCATTAAAAAAAGTGAACGATACCAAATACAGCTTTAATTATAGCTCTGAACATGGCACACACTCTTCTGGTAAGGTGGCTTTTAAGTCATGAAGTGTTGTTTTGTTATTCCTTGTTATAACCATGACCTAGTTATTCAAGCAACTGTTGCTGAATTAAATAAACAGGGTTTCCCTATTTTCATCGTTGATGATGGAAGCCAGGCGTCAACTAAAACTATTTTAAAACAAGTTGCTGATGAATTTCCTGCGGTGGTACTTATTCACCGAGAGCAAAATGGCGGCAAAGGTGCTGCAATGCAAACCGGCTTAGTTGCTGCTATTGAAGACGGTATGAGTCACGCCTTACAAGTTGACGCTGATGGGCAGCATGATTTGACTGATTTACCCGCTTTTATCAGTGCCGCAAAAAATAATCCCCAAGCGTTGATTAGCGGTCAGCCGGTGTATGATGATTCTATTTCCAAAGGGCGCTACTACGGGCGTTACATCACTCACTTTTGGGTAGCATTAGAAACACTGTCGTTTAAAGTGATTGATTCGATGTGTGGCTATCGTGTTTATCCGTTGACAGCTTATCAACAATTAATCAGTAAAACAGAGTTAGGCAAACGCATGGACTTTGATATTGAAGTGATGGTGCGTTTGGTTTGGCAAGGAGTACCGGTAACTTTTGTTAAAACTAAGGTGCATTACCCTGAATTTGGTACCTCACATTTCCATGCATTTAAAGACAATATATTAATCAGCAAAATGCATACTCGATTATTTTTTGGCATGTTAATACGTTTGCCAAAATTAATACTGCGCAAATTTAAATAAGGCCAAAACAATAGATGAGTGAACCAGCAGTAAAAGAAGACTTACATTGGTCAAAATTTAAAGAGCGCGGCTCTATGTTCGGTATTGAAGTATTGGTATTTGTGCACAAATACTTGGGCAACTGGATCTTTAAAGTGATCTTATTCCCGGTAATGATTTACTTTTATTTAACCGGCCGTGTCGCTCGGCAAAGTATTCATCACTATTTAGCTAATTTACACCAACATCAGCACGATATTACCCTGACCAAAGCGCAGTTGTTTCGTAAAGGCTTTCGAGTTTTTTACTGCTTCGGTTTGGCCATTGTTGATAAGTTTGATGCCTGGCTTGGCAAAGTTAATATTGATGACATTGATATTGTTAACGACGAAGCTTACCAGTCATTAATAAATGCCCAAGGTTCGGTGATTTTTAGTGCTCACCTTGGTAACATGGAGGTATGTCGCGCTATTTTTAGCTCGGGTGAGAACAAACGAAAATTAAACGTAATTACGTATAATGAGCATACCCCGTCTTTTAATAACTTTCTTAAAAAGGTAAACAAAGATGCGGCAATTAACTTTATACATATTAATGACTTTGGCCCAGCAGACTCGATTCAATTAAAACAACGAATTGAAGAAGGCGAAGCCATTGTTATTTTTGCCGATAGAACCTCGGTAAATAACCCTGATAGTGTTTATCAAGCCCCATTTTTAGGTGAAGATGCACCTTTTGCCAAAGGCCCGTTTGCGTTGGCAGCTATTATGGAATGTCCTGTATTTTTAATGTTTTGTGTTAAAGAGCAAGGGCGTTATCAAGCTTATGTCGAAGAATTTGCCCAACCAAGAAAAATTAAGCGTAAAGAACGTGATGAATACTTTAGTAGCTTAGCTACTAAATATGCACAAAGGTTAGCGTATTATTGTCAAAAGTCGCCGTATCAATGGTTTAACTTTTTCAATTTTTGGCACAGTACCAAAAAATAGCCGCAAGAAAATTAAACAAAAATAATTTTAATAAATTTCAGTATTGAAAGTTTTGGAGAAAGCTAAGTGAGTAGCTCAGATTGTAAGAAAATTTTATTTGGTGAAGGCAACCTAACAATAGAAGACATTGTTCAAGTGGCGCAGTCATCAGACCATGTCGGTTTATCTGATGCTGAAGATTTCAGAGAGCGCATTGATGCTGGTGTCCGTTTTCTTGATAAAATACTGAGTGAAGAAGGTCATATTTACGGTGTAACCACAGGTTATGGTGATTCAGTAATGTTTGAAGTGCCTTACGACTTGGTTGAAGAATTACCAATGCACTTAACTCGTTTTCATGGTTGTGGTTTAGGTGATTTTTTTACCCCAGAACAAACCCGCGCTATTTTAGCTGTACGCCTTACTTCATTAACTCGAGGTTATTCAGGAGTTAGTTGGAATTTATTAGACTTATTAGTTGAGCTGCTTAATCGTAATATTTTACCAGTAATTCCTCAAGAAGGTTCAGTAGGCGCAAGCGGCGACCTAACGCCATTATCCTATATTGCCGGTACGTTAATTGGCGAGCGTGATACTTATTATAAAGGCGATGTAGTTAAAGCTGATGTTGCTTTTGAACAAGAGAATCTATCAGCGATTAAGCTGCGCCCTAAAGAAGGTTTAGCCATTATGAATGGCACAGCGGTAATGACAGCTTTAGCTTGTACCGCCTTCAAACGTGCTGAATATGCGACTAAATTAATGGCAAGAATTACGGCGTTGTCGAGTTTAGCGTTAAAAGGCAACAGCAACCATTTTGATGATATCTTGTTTAGCGTGAAGCCGCACCCAGGTCAAAACCGAATTGCAAAGTGGATCCAAACTGATTTAAACCATTACGAACACCCGCGTAATTCCCATCGTTTACAAGACCGCTATTCAATTCGTTGTGCTCCACATGTTATTGGTGTTTTAGCTGACAGCTTACCGTGGTTAAGAAGCATGATTGAAAATGAACTTAATAGTGCTAACGATAATCCAATTATTGATGGTATTGGCGAACATATTCTTCATGGCGGTCATTTTTATGGTGGTCATATCGCCATGGCGATGGACTCAATGAAAAACTGCGTTGCCAACTTAGCTGATTTAGCTGATAGACAAATTGCCACTATGGTTGATATTAAAATGAATCATGGTTTACCGCCTAATTTAACGGCTGTACAAGGTGATCGTCGTCATATCAACCATGGCTTTAAAGCGATTCAAATTGGTTGTTCAGCATGGACTGCTGAGGCATTAAAATTAACTATGCCAGCGAGTGTTTTTTCACGCTCTACTGAATGTCATAACCAAGATAAAGTAAGTATGGGTACTATTGCTGCACGCGACTGTTTGCGTGTATTACAGCTAACCGAGCAAGTATTAGCGGCAACTTTATTAGCGGCAGTACAAGGTATTCGTATTCGTATTATTAGTAAAGAATTGAGTAAAGACTCTTTAACCGCAGATGTTCGCGCTATGGTTGATGATATTTCTAGCTTCTTTGAATTATTAGAAGAAGATCGCCCAACAGACTTATTATTAAGAGAAACTATCGGTTATATCCAAGAGCAACGTTGGACCTTATATGAGGAAAACTAACGGGATTTTAACGGTTAATACCGAAATCGATGTACAGTTTTACGACGTTGATGCCATGCGAATTGTTTGGCATGGCAACTATGTAAAATACATGGAAGATGCCCGCTGTAATTTATTGCGGACTTTTAATTACGATTATAACGATATGGAAGACTCAGGCTATTTGTGGCCGATTGTTGATATACGATTAAAGTATGTAAAGTCGGCGCAGTATGGTGGTAGAGTACGTGTTGAAGCAACGTTAGTTGAATACGAGTCTCGTTTGAAAATATCGTATCGTATATATGATATGGCTACCAACGAAGTATTAACCAAAGCTTACTCAGTACAAGTGGCAGTGGATATTCAAAGCAACGAAATGCAGTTTGAGTCGCCAGCTATTTTATTCGAGAAATTAGCCCCTTTTATTGATAAAGCTAAGGTAGAAAAAGAGCAAGCAGATAATACAAAGGCAGCTAACGAAACTGTCATTAATAACTAAATATTATTGAATTAGGTGATAAGTAAATTTGCGCATGAATAAATTATTTTACGCTAGTGTATTAATGGTTTTAGCTGTGGTATTTAATGCCTACGGCGATGATACTGCTAGTGCTGAAAATAATGAATTAACTGCTATATTTGGCCAGTTAAAAGTTGAGCAAGGACTTGCCAGTTTTACTCAGAACAAGCATTTCTCATTTTTATCAACGCCAATGCGCTCTAGCGGCACTATTAAAGTTCATCAAGGTAATATTATTTGGCAGGTAGAATCACCGGTTTTTTCTAAGCAAGTGATTATGGGTGAACAAATTTGGCAACTTGAACAGCAAGGCAGCAATAACTATCTGCCAGTGGTGAGTCACTCAAGTATTGAGAATTTAGTTAAAGCCATTTTTAGTGGTGAAGTTGACCAATCTCAATGGCAAATAGCCTTGGCTGAGCAGCAGTGTTTACAGTTTAAACCTAACGATGCCATTTTGGCTAAAGCGATTAGCCAACTTGAGGTGTGTTTACTTGAAGATAGCCAACACCGAAAAGTTAGCCTGATTGATGCTCAAAATAACCTTACCGAGATCATTATCCATTTCACCCGCAATACACTGACTGATGACGAAATTTCCGAATTTAACGTCAACTCATAAGCTACTACTATGGCTAGGACAAGCTCTGCTATTAGCACTGCTACTTAGCTATTGCCTGCTAAATAAACCCTTAACCTTTAATGCCAACCTTACTGCTTTATTTTCTAGTAATACTGAAAATCAATGGCAGAACATTCAAAAAAGCATTGATGCTAGTGCCAATACTACCCAGATTTATTTAGTGGGTCATCAGCAGCAAAGCATCGCTGAACAGGCTGCGAGTCAGCTAGCAGATGAAATAGCTGCTATTGAAGGTGTCGCCAGTGTTAGCGCACAATTGAAGAGTGTGCCTGATCAGCAGTTGATGATTAATAGTTATGTAGGAGCCGAACAACAGTTGCTTCGCCCCAAATTTCGCCAAGCCTTGCAGCAACAAAATAATAAACAAAGCAACGAGCAAATATTCCAACTGCAATTTGAGCTGTTAAATCAATTAGGCGATCAGTTGGTGGTTAATACTTGGAGTAAAGACCCAAGCTTAGCTTTTGCCCATTTTTTAAATCGTTCACCTTTTCCAGCGAGTAATTTGTTTATTTCAGCCAGTGGTTATTTAATGTTGAAATATCAAGACATTAGTTATGTTTTAGTTACAATAAAAACAGAGCAGGGCGCTTTTAATTTACAGGCAGCTAAAAGCATTGTTGAACAGCTTGATATGATCCCCTATCAAGAAGGGGTTGATTATATTCGCACCGGCGCGATTTTTTACAGTTATGACGCTAGTGAGCAGGCGCAGTGGGAGATGAAAGTACTCGGGGGCTTATCAATATTGGCAACCGTACTCTTGATTTTATTTTCTTACCGACGCTGGGCAAGTTTGCTCACGACGGTATTTTTAATTTCTGTTAGTGCAGCATACGGCTTTGCAGGCTTACAACTTTTTTTTACTGAAATTAATATTTTATCAATTGTTTTTGCGATCACCCTAATTGGCATTGCTGCCGATTATAGCTTTCATAGCTTAACTGAATTACAAAGTGTGCCCGCGACTAGTAAAAAACCACTAGCAGCGATAAAAATGTCACTAATATTAAGCTTTATTACCACTGCTCTAGGCTATTTATTATTAACCATAGTGCCGATTGTAATATTCAAACAAATTGCGGTATTCACTATTTTTGGCTTGCTGGGCGCTTTGGTTACAGTATTATTATTGTTCCCATATTTACATAAAAAATGTGACTTTAGTCGAGACCAACAAAGCAACTTTTATACGGTAATTAATCAGTATCATCAGTACATAGTAGCTATACTTATTCGTTTCAAAGTGGCTTTTTCAGCGATAGTGATATTATGTTTAGCCGCGCTGCTACAAGTGACTTTCTCTGATAATGCTAAAGGCTTTTATAAAGCGTCTGAGCAATTAAATAATGCTGAACAAAGGGTAAAATTATTACTTGGGCAAAAATTTGATAACCAATATCTACTTACGCGAGCACAAACCGAACAAGAACTACTTGAGCGTGAAGAGATATTACTTGCTAAATTTGAGCGGTTAAAATCAGATAAAGTTATTGGTGATTATCAGGCCATTAGCACTTGGTTGCCGTCAATTAAGCAGCAAAAAGCTGATAATGCTTTATTAATCCAAGCACAGCAGCAGCAGAGTTTTGGCCAGTTAGCGCAAATGTTAGGACAAAGCCAAATAACGGTTAATCCAATAACAGCTTATATTGAGCCAAGATCATGGTTACAAACACCATTAGGTAAAACATTTGGTCAACTCTGGCGACAAGACGCTAATTATTATTATGCCTTAGTACGCTTTAGCGGTATTAACGATGTACCAACTTTGGCTAATGAGTTATCGGCTTTAGAACACAGTATATTTGTTGACAAGCTTGCTGAAACTGAAGTTGAACTGGGCTTATTTAGAACCGTACTTGCAGTAGTTTTTCTGATGGCGTGTATAGCCGCCTTAATTGTTTTTACCGTGCGCTACGGTATTAAAAAAGCCTTGTGTGGTATTTTTGTTCCGGCGTTTGCTTTTGCCAGTGCGCTAGTGTTAAGCGACCTATTACAAGACTCTCTTACGCTTTTCAACTTAGCTGCCGGTTTGGTTATTCTTGCTCTGGGACTAGATTATTCGGTGTTTTATGCTGAACATGGTTTTTCTGCAGCAATTAGTCAAACCACTTTTATGTCAGCGTTAAGTTCTATTTTTGTTTTTGCAATACTGAGTTTTAGTAATACTCCCGCTATTGCAAGCTTTGGCCAAACTGTCTTTTTTGGCATAATGATCACGTTCATTTGTGCCCCCTTAATTAGCCAAATAGGCAGTAAAGTTAAGCGTGAAAATGAGCGGCTGAATAAGGAAGAAGTTACTGATGTTAGCAACTAGAAGTTTTGTTAATTATCTATTGCTGGCTATTTTGACCATCAGCTTAGCTGCTTGTGCTATTACTGAGAAGATCGAGCCAGTAAAACCTGCTGATTTTTATACTTTGCAGGCAGTACCAACTCAATTGCAAAATAAAACTTTTGTTGAATCATTAACCTTTAATGATGATCAAGCGCGTAAGCTGTTAACTCAAATAGAAACCGGCCAAGATACTGTAAACCTTGCAGCATTAACTTTTAGTGGGGTTACTGTTGTTCAGGCGCAATGGCATCAGCAGCAAGGCTTGGTAAGTTTTTCTAGCCCAGTATTCGAAAAAGAAATGATAGTGCGTATAATACGCGATATTCAATTAGTGAAGTGGCCGGAAAAAAACCTTGTTGCGGGGCTAACGTCTGGGTTTCAAGTTAGCCAATTTGTAAGTAGTAATAGTAGCCAAGTTCGTGAAATTCGACAAACAACTAAAGTCCTTACTACAGATAATCAACCGATCATTCGTATTAGTTATTTAAATAAGCGCATACGTCTGCAAAACTTTATTGAAAATTATGAATTCGTAATAGAGCAAATTAATGAATAACACCTCGACTCCAACCATTTATATCAGTGACTTTGCCTTGGTGAATGCCTTAGGAAGTAACCGTGACGATATAAAAAACAATATGTTATTAGGCACGCAAACCGGCTTAAAAATCCGCACCGATTTACTTAATGACGGTGAGCTTTATGTCGGAGAAGTAAGTGATTCATTGCCTGTGCTTAACCAGCAAGCTACACATTTTCACACCCGTAACAATCAACTGGCACAAATGGCTTTAGCTCAGCTAGCATCAGAAGTAGCAGACTTGAAAGTACATTTTTCTGCAAACCGTATCGGTGTGATTGTTGGTACGAGTACCTCTGGTATTTTTGAAGGTGAAGAAGCGGTAAAAGTGCGTAATCAGTCAGGTGAATTTCCTAGTAGTTATGATTATCGTATGCAAGAAATGTTTAATCTAGCTGAGTTTATTAGTGATGAACTTGACGTTGCTGGGCCTGCATTTACTATTTCAACCGCTTGTTCTTCAAGTGCCAAAGCCTTTGTTACAGCGAAAGAGCTGATTCATGCAGGTATTATTGATGCCGCTATTGTTGGCGGTGTTGATTCATTATGTGGCATGACGGTCAATGGCTTTACCGCACTAGACTCAACCACTGAAGGTTTATGTCAGCCGTCGAGTATTAATCGTGATGGTATTAACTTAGGTGAAGCTGCCGCGCTTTGTATTTTACGTAAAGATAAAGGTCAAATAAAACTGTTAGGCTGTGGCGAGTCAAGCGATGCTCACCATATGTCTGCGCCACACCCAGAAGGTGAGGGGGCAAAGGTAGCAATGCAGCAAGCTGTTCATAGCGCAGGCTTTACTGTTAATGACGTTGATTATATCAATTTACACGGCACCGCGACCAAAAAAAATGATGCCATGGAAGCTATTGCTGTACATGATTTATTTGGTGAAACCATGCCATGTAGCTCAGTAAAAGGCATGATTGGCCATACATTAGGTGCTGCAGGTGCTACTGAAATTGGTTTGTGTTGGTTAATGTTACAAGCAGGCAGTCAAGGTTTTATTCCCCATTGTTGGGACGGTGAAAAGGATGATAGTTTGCCTGAAATCGCTTTGACGCAAGTTGGTCAGCAAAGTACATCTGTAATAAATAATTGTTTATCAAATTCGTTTGCCTTTGGCGGCAACAACGTAAGTATTTTAATTGGAAAATAACATGGCTAAATTTAGCATTGAGGCAGTATTGCCACATGAACACCCAATGATTTTGTTGGATGAACTCGTAGAATTCGGCGCAGAAACTGCGATCTGTCGCCATGTTATTACTGAAAAAAGTGTTTTTTTTGATCGAGTATTAAATGGCGTACCTAGCTATGCTGGCATTGAATATATGGCGCAAAGCATTGCGGCTTATGCCAATGCCAATGAATTGCTTAACAATCGCCCGGTAGAAATTGGCTTTTTAGTGAGCTCACGTAAATACAAATGCAGCTATTCTGTTTTTACTGAAGGCATGATTTTAGACATTACGGTCGCTAAGTTATATAAAGACGAATCAGGACTTAGTGCCTTTGATTGCGCAATACTTTGCAATAGTGAAGAAATAGCGACAGCAAGAATAAATGTATTTCAGCCAGAAAATCCCGCAAAATTTCTTGAAGAACAGTTATAATGGCAGCCATTAGTTTTCTCGTTCAGTTTTTCTTGTTAAGAGGTTAGTCATAAAATGAAACGTGTTGTAGTAACTGGTATGTCTGCTATCACAGCTTTAGGACATAATTGGCAAGACTTTGAAGCAAGTTTACGTACTAAGCGTAATGCGGTAAAAGTAGATGAGAGCTTAAAAAATATTGAGGGTTTAAATACTAAATTATCAGCGCCCATTTTAGATTTTTCTCGCCCGAGTCATTATACCCGTAAGCAGGTACGCTCTATGGGACGAGTTTCTCTTATGGCTACACGTGCTACTGAAGTGGCACTTGAAGATGCAAATTTACGTGATGATAATTATTTAAAATCTGGCCGCATGGGCATAGCCTACGGGTCATCTACGGGCTCAACTGATCCTATAATTGCCTTTGGTGATTTATTAAAATCAGGCAATATGAATGGCGTAACTGCCACCAGTTATATCCAAATGATGAGTCATACTACAGCGGTAAATATTGGTGTTTTCTTTGGTATTTCAGGGCGTGTTTATACCACGAGCTCCGCTTGTACTTCTGGCGCACAGGCTATTGGTTATGCTTACGAAGCGATAAAATTTGGTAAGCAAGATATGATGGTTGCTGGTGGCGCAGAAGAGTTGTGCCCAAGTGAAGTGGCGGTGTTTGACACCTTATATGCAACTACTACCAAAAATGATCAAGCTGAGTTCACTCCAAGCCCGTTTGATAAAGACCGAGATGGTTTAGTTATCGGTGAAGGCGCTTGTACCTTGGTATTAGAAGAATACGAACATGCGATGGCACGTGGCGCAAAAATTTATGCTGAAATTGTTGGGTATGGTACTAATTCAGACGGTGTTCATGTAACCCAGCCAACTAAAGAAACAATGGCGAAAGCGATCACTGAAGCACTTGATGACGCAGGTGTGAGTGGTTGTGATATTGGTTATGTTAATGCTCATGGTACGGCGACTGATCGCGGTGATATTGCTGAAACTAATGCTACTGAAATTGCACTTTCTACTAACGTGCCAATCAGCTCATTGAAAAGTTACTTAGGTCATACCTTAGGTGCATGTGGTGCTATTGAATCTTGGGCATCAATTTCTATGATGAATAACGGCTGGTTTGCTCCAACCATTAACTTAAATAACATCGATCCCCAATGTGGTAATTTAGATTATATTACCGGTGAAGGTCGTGATATTAATACTAATTATGTCATGAGTAACAACTTTGCTTTTGGTGGCATCAATACCTCATTAATTTTTAAGCGTGCCCAATAGTTATTTAACCTCGTCCCGTCACAACTCTATTTTAATGGCTTCTGTAACAAAGTATTTTTTTAACTTGAATTAATACTTTGTTACCTTAAAATCTCACCTTTACTTGTTACACTTATGTAATGAGCTTTGATTCTGGATGAATAACAATATGGAAAATGTTCTTGCTGAGGCTTATGTGCCTGAGTCTGCTTTTGGTAAATGGTTTTTGCGCAGTGGTACATGGACAAACTATGTACTTGAAGTTGCCTTAGAAGATTTGACTCGCATGTTAGGTGATGAACCTTTTCACCATGCTGTTATTGCTGATGTTGGCTGTGGTTACGGACGTTCTTTAGCTAAATTGAATCAACGTTTTCACCCTGATAAGTTAATCGCGATGGATATTGACCAAGAAATGTTGGATGCTGCGCAGCATGAAGCTAGCCTAAACCAATTATCTAATGTTGAGTATGTGCGTTGTTCTAGTTCAAAAATTCCTTTAGAAGATAACTCAGTTGATATGCTACTTTGTCATCAAACCTTCCATCATTTAATTTATCAAGAAGCTGCAATCGCCGAGTTTTTACGAATACTAAAACCGGGCGGTGTATTGTTATTCGCAGAATCAACTAAGCGATATATTCATTCGTGGATCATCCGGTTGTTGTTTAGGCACCCAATGAGCGTGCAAAAAACAGCAGAAGAATATTTAGCATTAATTAAGAATGCAGGTTTTACAGTTGCCCCTGAGCAGCTTTCTTACCCTTATTTATGGTGGAGTCGTGAAGATTTAGCTATTGGGGAAAACTGGTTTGGTATTAAACCACCTAAAGAGCGAGAAGAAACCTTAATAAACTTGATTGCCCAAAAGCCGCTTTAAGCTGGCTAAACTAAAAAAGCCTTAACTTATTAATACTAAGTTAAGGCTTTTTTATTGGCTATTGAGCAAGTTATTTAGTTTATTCACTCACTAATGAATTTTTAGCACAGAGGGCATTAATCGTATTATCACACTTCACCTCAATAATGCCGTGCCAGTCAGTAACAGTATCGTTTTGATAAAGCTGAGTTAACGAGGCGTGAACTTTTGTCGGAGCATTGCTAAATATTGGTGTCGTTTTGACAAACAACTCAGCACCATTAATTTCTACTTGGCTTTGCTCAACGTAGGCGATAGCAGTACCTTTAATTGAGCCGCCCCAAATTTCTAAATCACTTTTAAAAAGGCTGATAGCGTAACTTTGCTCACTGGCTAAAGTTAAGTGCTCAAATGCTACGCTAGCGTTAATTAAAGTGAGGGTATCAGCGTGTAAGTGTGACACTTTATAATTATCACAATTTTTAATGGTTACTTGCTGGTATTGACTATAGTTTAAGTCTGTTGGATTACCATTGGCTTTGCAGTCAACGGTGATATCTTTGGCGACAATTTTTATGGTCGGTAACTGGCTTTGATCACCATAGCTAATGAAGTCAATAATTTGTTTAGCAACTTGCTCTGGATATTGTTTTTGTGGGGAATGGCCAGCATCTTTAATAATGTTGAAAGAATGGGTTTTTAATAAGTAACTTAGTAATGGCACAATTTGCACAGGCATGGCTTGATCTTTATCCCCCCAAATAATATGGGTTTCTGGTGCTTTTAACCTGATCAGCTCAGTTAACTCATCATTGATTACAGCTAAAGCTGAGATGAAGCTGCTGTTGTTTTCTAGAATATATTTACGACCGGTTTTACTTAATAGTACTTGGCTAGGATCGGGCATATAGCTGTTAATGGAATTCATCCAGCGTTTTAGTGTAGGTAATTTTTTATCTAAAAAGCCTAAATTGTCAGTGACATAATTCGCGGCTAAGTGCTTGCTATAAGAAAACTTATTTAAAAAGCCTGCCGCATCAATCAAAATAAGCTTATCGGCAAGTTCAGGTTCTGTTAGCGCTATTTGCAAAGAAACATTTCCCCCCATCGAATGGCCAATAATAATGTTCTTTTTGTTGACCAATTCCGGTAATAACTCACTTAATGCTTTAGCGTAATTTTTAGGAGAGTAATGAGTTTTTTCTAGGTTTTGTTTATTAGCACCATAGCCGGGTAAGTCAACTAATAACAGCTGATAATGCTTGGCCAATATTGGGATGATAGCTTCAAAGTCACGGGCAGAACCACCAACACCATGAATTAAGGTTACAGATGGTTTTGTTGATGATTTATTTACTTCTTTCTCAGTATGATAAAAATTGATATTACTTTCAAAAATATCAGAATAGCGCTGTATTTGTGTGAGTTGGTGTTGTTGATACCAGTTTTGGGCATTAACAGAAAAAACACTCAGTAAGGGCAGTAAAGTGAGCAATAAATACCATCTAGATTTACTCGGTTTTAGCTCAACTCGTTGCTCTACTCTGTTATGAAATAGTTTTTTACTAAAAATGCAAATAACGAACTCCTTGGGTACTGTTTAGCTTAATGTTTCACTATTAAATACTGGTGACTAAAAACATCGCTTCTTCAATGGCACGTTGTGCGTCAATATTTTTAGCATTTTTAGCGCCGCCTATTATATGTACTCTAGCATTTTCTATCGTGCTCGCTAAAGGATTATTCTCTGTTTGCCCTGCACAAAGAATAATAGTATCTACTGCTAAAGTGCGGGCTTTTTTACGAATGTTGATATGTAGGCCATGCTCGTCAATTTTTTCATAACTGACCCCTGCTAACATTGACACTTGCCGCTGTTTTAATGTGGTTCTGTGGATCCAGCCGGTGGTTTTACCCAAATCAGCACCAGCTTTACGAATTTTACGTTGCAGCATATAAACTTTGCGCAGGGAAGGCTCAGCAATAGCGTCTTTAATGCCGCCGTTATTTTGCATATCCAGGTCGATGCCCCAGTGATTAGCAAAACTAGTGGCAGTGGTTTTTTCTTTGCCGTGAGTTATATATTCAGCGACATCAAAAGCAATGCCACCAGAGCCGATTATTGCGACGTTATTTCCCGCAACTTTATCGCCAGATAATATATCGCGGTATGATACGACCTTTTCATCATCAATGCCGATAATATCTAGAGTATTAGGTTTTGTACCTGTAGCAATAACCACATCGTCATAAGTGCCTAATTGCTGCGCGCTAACGTTCGTGTTTAAGTGTACATTAACTTGGTGTTGTTTGAGTTGGTGCTTAAAATAGCGCAAGGTTTGCATAAACTCTGCTTTGCCTGGCACTCGCTTAGCAAGATTAAATTGACCACCAATTTGACCACTGGTTTCAAATAAATCAATGTGATGTCCACGTTCGGCAGCATATAGAGCAAAAGCCATACCTGCAGGGCCTGCACCTACTACGGCAATTTTTTTGGGTTGTAGGGTAGGGCTTAAAAAAAATTCTTGTTCGCGGGCAGCAAAGGGGTTCACTAAACAGCTAGCGATTTTATTCAAAAAGATATGATCTAAACAAGCTTGATTGCAAGCTATACAGGTATTAATGGCTTGTGGTTTATTTGCAGCCGCTTTAGCAACAAAGTGGCTGTCGGCTAATAAAGGACGAGCCATTGAAACCATATCTGCCCATTCATTATTGAGAATATTTTCGGCTACCTCTGGGGTATTAATACGGTTGCTGGCCACAACAGGTAATGAAATCTCAGCTTTTACTAGTTGACTAACATTGGCAAAGGTACCTGCAGGAACCATGCTGGCGATTGTAGGAACTCTTGATTCATGCCAACCAATGCCGGTATTAATTATGGTGGCACCAGCAACTTCTAGAGCTTTAGCTAATTCAATGACTTCGTCAAGCGAGCTACCATCTTTAACTAAATCTAATATTGATAAGCGAAAGATAATAATGAAATTGGGTCCAACTCGTTGCCTAGTTTGTTTAACAATTTCTAGGGCAAAGCGGATACGATTTTGATAGCTTCCGCCCCATTCATCATCTCGATTATTAGTGGCGCGTACGATAAACTGGTTAATTAAATAACCTTCTGAGCCCATAATTTCAACACCATCATATCCCGCATCTTGGGCTAATACAGCGGTGTGGACAAAGTCAGAAATTTGCTGGTTAACTTCCGCATTGCTAAGAGCTTTAGGAGTTAACGGAGTAATAGGTGCTTGAATTGCAGAAGGTGCGACTAGCTGCTTATGATAACCATAACGACCGGCATGCAATATTTGCAAACAAATTTTACCGTCAGCACTTTGTACAGCTTTAGTGAGTAATTGATGATCTTTCACATCCCTGGTGCTATTCATTAGCGCTCGGTTCGGTGCTAAACGACCTTCAGCGTTAGGTGAAATTCCACCGGTAACAATTAAGCCAACGCCGCCTTCAGCCCTTAAACCATAAAAAGAGGCTAAACGTTGAAAACCATTGGGAGCTTCTTCTAAGTTAGTATGCATTGACCCCATTAATACTCGGTTTTTAAGTTGAGTAAAACCAAGATCTAAAGGCGTTAGCAAACGAGGGTAGGGCATAATTTATGATGAAAAAGAAATAATAACAGCATTTTATCAGGAGTTAGCACACTAGCAATATCAAGTTTGCATTTTGTCAGGGTAATTGCCAGAATATTATCGTTATTATGATAAACATAAGATTCATTCGTTAATAAAAGCTAACGAGTACGGTCAAAAATAAGTTTATGCAAATAAGAAACTCGTTTGCTCGTGGAAAATAATATTACTAAAAAAGGAATAAAGTATGATAACTGGAAAAAGCCTCTTCAAAAGTACATTAGTAGCCTGTGCGGCTATAGGTCTTGCTGCCTGTACTTCAACTTCTAATTCAAGCTCATCGTCATCGCAAGCAGCAACTAACCTCAATGGTTTTGTTGAAGGTGGCAGTGTCGTGGCCTTGGTAAATATTCATGCCGATTATGCTAACAATCGTTTATATGCATTAAATTATCAGATGGGTAAGTTGATCCCTATGTGTAGTAAATTCACTATTAAAGATATCGGCACAAAAGAAATAGAAATAGAACATGGCGGCACGACTTATTCTTACTTGTGGGATAAACATACTCGCTCTGCAGGGCAATCATTAGCTGAAAACTTTCAAACATTCTTTGGTAAAAAGTGTGACTCTGCTGCAGTAGCTAAATTAAGTAAGCTGGATCAAGAAGGCATAAAAAATGGCCGTCCGGTTATAGGAATGAGTAAAGAAGGTATTAAATATGCGATGGGTTTACCGCCAGTGCATGCAACGTCTTCTCTTGAAAATAGTAATTGGACCTATTGGATAAATAAGTGGGCAAGAAATATCATGGAATTTGATGAAAAAGGTGTTTTGAAAAAAATAATCAAATAATCATCGATTATGAACTGCCTTAAAAGCCACTTGCTCAAGTAAGTGGCTTTTTAGTATCTGAAGCTAACATTCAATTTGTTAGTTTGACACGCTAAACACGTCTCTTCTGTTTAGGCTTTCTGTGTTTTAGCTTAACCTCAATAATTTTATTTTCTTGTAAGTAAAAACTGGCTTTTTCAATACTAGGCTCACCTTTGAATAGACTAGGGTTTTGTGTAAAACCGACCGGCTCTAACGGGATTTTTGTAACACTTTTGTCAAGTTGCTTGTTGTTGTTTAAATCTTGATAAAGTCGCAGCGCATAATTACCCGGGGATAATAGCTCAAAGCTAATATTTTGTTGCTTTGTCGTCACGGATATTACCTGATGATGAACCAGATGTTCAGGAAGCCATTCTTGCTGATTTTCTTTACTTAATTGAAAAAGCTCTATGATGATAGTGCCTTGAATTTTCTTAATATTTGTAATTTCTACTGAAAGTGAGACAGTAGCTTGTTTAGCAAAATTAGACTTTGGGTAGACTAAAATCAAAATAAAGCAAATTTTTAGCAACTTCAGCATGTGATTGTTTTTATTTAATAATGACTTTGCTATAGTATATCACTGGTTTTCAGGCGCAATAAAGGAGCTTTTGTTGCGAAAAATTCTGGTAGTAAATTACTCTCAAACGGGGCAGTTAACCCGCATTGTTGACGCTATTCTTGGTCCTTTACAGAATGATACATCTGTACAAATAGATTTTCATACAATTGAACCTGAAGTTGCTTTTCCATTTCCTTGGTCATTCTTTTCTTTTTTCCAAGTTATGCCTGAATCGGTTTATATGACCCCTATTGCGCTGACTAACGAACCTAATGCGCTTGAAGAGTTTTCGCAATACGATTTAATTATTTTATCTTACCAAGTATGGTTTCTTTCGCCTTCACTTCCTATTTCCAGCTTTTTACAATCAAGCTTCGCTAAAAAAGTTTTTAAAAATACGCCGGTAATGACAGTAATTGGCTGTCGCGGCATGTGGCTAATAGCACAAGATAAAGTGAAAGCTTTGTTGGAAAAGTTACAAGCCCCCTTGGTTGATAATATTGTACTTACGGATGATTGCGGCGCCGGTTTTAGTTTTTTAGCAACACCGCTATGGATGTTAAGTGGTAAGAAAAAATCGGTTAGTTGGATACCTCGGGCAGGGGTGTCTGATGATGATATTGCTCATTCTGAACGATTTGGTTTAGCGTTAAAGTTTCGTTTGAATCAAGATAAAAAACCAATCAACAGTTCGATGATGCAAGGGTTACAAGCAGTAAAAATAAACGAAAAGATGATCATTAGTGAAAAAATTGGTCATCGCAGCTTTAAGGCTTGGGGAAAAATATTAAAATGTCTTGGCCCCCAAAATTCATTACGTCGCCATGTTGGTTTATGTTTTTATTTCACCTTTTTATTCATTCTTATTATTACCATTGTGCCGGTGAATGCTTTGATAATTAAAATATTTTCACCTCTGTTTAGAAATAAAATTTCCAAGCAAAAAGCATATTATGCGCAGCCTTCAGGAGAGAAATAAAGCTATGGGGAAACGAGTTTTCATTAATAATTTTTCAGTTGTGCTTCCCAATGAAAAAATTTCCAATGCGGAAATGGAAAACGTAATAGGTAAAATATCAGGTCAAAAATCTCGCGCTAAACCGGTAATTTTACGTAGTAATGGTATTAAATCTCGCTATTATGGTATTGACCCAAAAACGGGGGAATTTAACTATACCAATGCCTCCTTAGCAGCCGAAGCCGTGCAAGGCTTATTTAAAGCGCCACAAGAGTTAAATGCTATTGACTGCCTTGTTGCCAGTACCTCTATGGCTGATCAAGTTATGCCTAACCATGCGGTTATGGTGCATGGTGAACTGAAAAACCCACCCTGTGAAGTGGTGTCAACAGCAGGGATATGTTTGTGTGGCATTACTGCTTTGAAATATGCTTACTTGAATGTAAAAGCAGGTGAAAGTCATAAAAACGTGGTAGTAGCCAGTGAATTAGCCTCAAGCATTATGTCGTCTGAAAACTTTGAGGCTGAAACTGAATATAAATTAGAGCAGCTTGATCAAAAGCCCGAAATTGCTTTTGAAAAAGACTTCTTACGCTGGATGCTTTCTGATGGCGCAGGCTCTGCCTTATTAACCGATGAGCCTAATGTTAAAGGGATTTCGCTAGAAATTGATTGGATTGATATTTTATCATTCGCTGACCAGATGGAAGCCTGTATGTATGCGGGCGCTGAAAAGCAAGATGGTAAGTTAAAAGGTTGGATGCGCTATGAAGGCCAGTCTCGCGAACAACAATCTATTATGTCGGTAAAACAAGATGTTAAATTATTAAATGAAAACATCGTTAAAACTACGGTTGAACAAGCCTTAGTTAAAATTGCCGCGAAGCGTAATATTAAGCCTGAAGATTTTGATTATTTCTTACCTCATTATTCGTCTCAGTACTTTCGTGAGCGTTTATTTACCGGTTTGAATAATATTAACTTTAGTATTCCTTATGAAAAGTGGTTCACTAACTTAACTGAAAAAGGCAATACTGGCTCAGCGTCAATGTTCATTATATTGGAAGAGTTATTTCATTCAGGTGAGCTTCAGCCGGGGCAAAAAATACTCTGTTATATTCCAGAAAGTGGTCGTTTTTCTAGTGCCTTTATGCAATTAACCGTTGTATAAAAAACAATAAACAACACTTAATATAACGATAAATAAAAGAATTTTTATGAAAAAAGAACAGGTTCCACAAGACAGTTGCAAGTCGTACAGCGGCCACAAAAAACTTATTTATGCCGTTGATGAACAAGGTCATTACCAAGGGGTAAAGTCATCAGGCTGGGAAGTCGAAGGTTTTGCTACTGAAATGGCAGTTCAAGCGATGGATAATGAACTAGAAAAAATGAAAGCTGCGTTTATCGCCGGCGAAGTTTCACCTATTGCTTATTATATGCCGCTATTTCGCTTCGACTTAATGTCGTTGGCGCATGCCACTGGCTTTTTTCAATGGCAAATTAAACGCCATTTAACCGTTAAAGTCTTTGCTACATTATCAGATAAAAAACGTACTAAATACTGCGATGCTTTTAATCTCACTTTAGCTGAATTACAAAACCCGGTGATAAACTCATGACCCCAATTGAAAATACCGTAACTCATCAGCAGTCTTCACATTGTGAGTCGGGCGTCGTTGCTAATATGCTTAATAGTCAAGGTTTAGCATTGTCTGAGCCGATGGTTTTTGGTTTATCATCAGCACTTACTTTTGTGTATTTACCTATGGTAAAGGTGGGCGGGTTACCGCTAATCGCCTACCGTATGCCACCCAAATCAATTATTTCATCGGTATGTAAAAAATTAGGCGTAAAGCTTAGCTCACAAAAATTTTCCAATGCTGAGCAAGGTATGAAAGCATTAGATGAAGCCTTAGCGCAGGGGAAGCTAGTTGGCCTGCAAACCTCGGTATTTTGGTTACCTTATTTTCCTGAGGATATGCGCTTTCAATTTAACGCACACAATCTCACGGTTTACGGAAAGAATGCTGAAGGTGACTATTTAATTAGTGACCCAGTATTTGAACACGTGGTTACCTGTCGCCCTGAAGATCTTAAAAAAGCTCGCTTTGCCAAAGGTATGTTAGCGGCGAAAGGTTTGATGTATGTGATGGATGTGCCAACTGAGCCCGTTAATTTAGCACCACAAATACGCAGTAGTATTAAAAAAACGGCTAAAATGATGAGCGGTTTAATTTTACCTTTTTTTGGCATTAAAGGGATTCGCCACTTAGCGAAAAAAATAAATAAACTTGATAAAAAATCACCGCAAGAAGCAGGAATGTTTTTAGCAAATATTGTGCGTATGCAAGAGGAAATTGGTACAGGTGGTGCAGGCTTTCGCTTTATGTTCGCCAGCTTTTTAGATGAAGCTTCAACATTATTAGATGATAAAGCCCTATTTGAAATTTCTCAATATGCTACTGAAATTGGCGACTTATGGCGTGAATTTGCGATGAAAGCGGTGTTGTATTGTAAAAAACGAAAAAATATTAGCTTACAAGATGTTGTTGACAGCTTAGAACTTTGTGCTGATCAGGAAGTGATCTTACGAGAAAAACTATTGCAATGGAGTAAATAAATATAATGAATCGTCGAGTATTAGTTACAGGTTCGAGCAAAGGATTAGGTAAAGCTATTGCCTTAAAATTAGCCGATATGGGCTTTGATATTTGCTTACATTGCCATTCAGATTTAAATGGCGCTCAAGCGGTAGCACAAGCGGTTACCGCCAAAGGTGTACAAGCGCAAGTGTTGCAATTTAATGCGGCAGATCGTGAGGCAACTAAAGCGATTCTTGATGCTCATATTGCTGAAAATGGCAGCTTTTACGGTATTGTTTGTAATGCTGGAATTTCCGCTGATACCGCTTTTCCTGCGATGACAGGTAATGAATGGGATAACGTTTTACGAACTAATTTAGACGGCTTCTACAATGTACTTCATCCATTAGTTATGCCTATGGTGAGTGCACGTAAAGGTGGCCGTATTGTTACAATTTCTTCATTGTCAGGAGAAATTGGTAACCGTGGTCAAGTTAATTATAGTGCGTCAAAAGCGGGCATTATTGGCGCAACTAAAGCATTGGCACTGGAATTAGCTAAACGTAAAATTACCGTGAATTGTGTTGCTCCAGGTTTGATTGAAACTGATATGACTGATGAGCTGCCTGTTGGCGAGATTAAAAATATGATCCCGCTACGGCGTATGGGTAAGCCTGAAGAGGTCGCCCATGCCGTTGGTTTTTTAATGTCTGATGATGCTGCTTATGTTACCCGTCAGGTTATTTCTGTGAACGGTGGCATCGCTTAATATATGCTGAAAATAAGGACGTTATTCACCAGTCGACTATTGTTAAGTATGTGCGTGCTACTTAGTGCTGATATTGCTATTGCAGCAACAGAAAGTGCTATTAAGCCAACAAGTGACAATATAAGAGAAATTAAACCTGTCAAAACGAGCCGTTTGTCGATAGGTGCAGGTGTTGCAGGCTCTTATATTGCTGACTATATGGGCTCTGATGAAGGTCGTTATTATGTTTTGCCAATTCCTTATATTTATTATCAAAGTGATAAAGTTACCGTTGACCGAAATGCTTACGAAGGAGATTTGTTTGAGGGTAACCAATGGCATCTAGCTCTTGATGCTGGCGGTGCGATTCCTGTTGATAGTGATAAAAATAAAGCCCGAAAAGGTATGGACGACTTAGATTGGGTTGCCGAAATTGGTTCTTCATTAGAATATTACTTTGATGGTAATAGTCGCTCAACTAATCGTTTCTATGCCGACCTTTCAATTCGTAAAGCTTTTGCTACCGATTTTACTGGACTAGATGATGTGGGTTGGACAAGTTCAATAGCCCTTAAACATAAATATCAGCTTCAATCTTTAGTTTTTGGTGGACGTACGACACTTGATACTTCCGCTTCCGTAGCTTTTTATTCAGATAAATATGCACAATATTTTTATTCGGTAGCCGAATCAGAAGCGACGAATGAACGCTTTGCCTTTGATGCCAAAGGTGGTTATGCTGGAACACGTTTGTCTATAGGGGCCAGTTGGCGTAAAAATCGCATCTGGGCAGGATTATTTACCCGTTATAGTTATTTAGGCAATACCTCTTTTGAAAACAGCTCTTTAGTGAAAACCAAGACAAACGTATTGACGGGTTTGGCTGTATCATACATATTCATGGAAAAATAATAGGAAGATATAATGAAAATAAAAGCCGTATTGTTAACGTTAGCAACTATCGCTATAGCGACATCAGCACAGGCTCGTGATGACCGTGTGAAATTTAATATTCAAGACCTACTCGCATCAAGTAAGGCCCAAAGTGCATTGTTGGATGTGCCTTTACATTTTGGTGATCATAGCCCGATTAAGTTCGAGAAAAAATACGGCTCTGTTTCTACTAACAAAAAAACTAATGCTTTCATGAAGAGCGACCAAGAAGCATGTGAGTGGGCGATGCTGTCAGCACTGAAAGCTTTACAAGAGCGCGCCATTAGAGAAAATATGACCGATGTAATTAATATCACTTCCAACTATAAAAATATGCCTTTTTCTTCCGAAACAGAGTTTGAATGTGGTGCTGGCAGTGTTATGGCAGGGGTTGCTCTTAAAGGCACCTTAGTGAAAAAAGCAGGTTAATTACCGAAGCTATGTGCTCTCATTGCTTACTCACTATATTCTAAGTTAAAGCAGACGAGCTGGAACATAACTTCTTTTAATATGAATATGTCATAAATACCTTGCGTATTTGCAGCTAAAGCTAAATGACACACATTATAAAAATAATATTATTCGTTTCAATATCAGTTGTAGGAAGTATAAATGTTCAATAATGAAGATAGCCAAAAAATGTCGGCTATTGATGCCAAAACACAAGCACAATACATTGCTTTTTCTCCTTTTATTTTTCAAGCTTCAGTGGCATTACGCGAACTTGGTATACTCAAGTGTATCGACAATGCCGGAAAGAAAGGTTTGTTGGTTGCCGATATTGCTGAGCTATGTGCGGTATCTAATTACGGTATACAAGTATTACTCGATTTTTCTGTTAGTACCGGCATATTACAATGCCAAGATAAGCGCTATCAACTAACCAAAGTGGGTTATTTCTTACAAAATGATGAAATGACCAAAATCAACTTTGAATTCAATCAGCACTTTTGTTATGAAGGTTTAAGCCAGTTGACAGAGGCAATATCATCAGGAAAGCCTGAAGGTTTAAAGGTATTTGGTGACTGGGATACGCTTTACCCTGCGTTAACTTCATTACCCGAAAAAACTAGAGATAGCTGGTTTGATTTTGATCATTATTATTCTGACAATGCCTTTGACGAAGCACTACAGGTTGTTTTTAAAGATAAGCCAAAAGTATTAGTAGATATTGGCGGAAATACTGGGCGTTGGACCACAAAGTGCCTAAGCTATGATAGTGATGTTCAAGTAGTTATTATGGACTTGCCACAACAGTTAGCGGTAGCCTCTGAAAATATAGAAAAAGCCGGTTTCAATGATCGATTTACTGCCTTTCCATGTAATATGTTAAATCCTGAACAAGCACTCTATGATGGTGCTGATGTCTATTGGATGAGTCAATTCTTAGATTGTTTTTCTGCACCAGAAATTGTTAGTATTTTGCAGCGTGTTGCTAATAAAATGCAGCCGGGTCATAAGCTTTATATAATGGAAACTTTTATTGATCGTCAGAAATATGAAGCGGCGAGTTTCAGCTTAAATGCGACATCCTTGTATTTCACTTGTTTTGCTAACGGCAATAGCAGAATGTATGACTCAGCTGAAATGTTACCCTTAATTCAACAAGCGGGTTTAACTATTACACAGCAAATTGATGATGTTGGTTTAGGTCATACCTTAATTATTTGTGAAGTTTAATTATTTGTTAAATTTTAATATTCAGGCTGAACAAGTAAGGGCGTTATAAACGTTTTTACTTGCTCAGTAAGTATTGCTCAAGCAAGTTTTCAGTTTCTCGATCACTAAGAATACCAGTATGATCGGCATTGATTAAATAGACTTTATTCGCTTGTTGTTGTGCTTTATAGTCAAGCTGGCTACTGAGCGTTACCGAGCCGTCATTCTTCTCTTTTACCATCACCGCATCTCCTGCATAACTAACCAACATAATATGTTGAATACTTTCAGGTAAAGGGTAGTTAAATATTCGAGTTAAAAAGTGACTTTTTGGTGTTAAGCCCTTCCAGACTGGCGCAATAATTGGTGAGGTTTCTACAGCAAATTGTGCTGCGGTATTACCGCCCCATGGGGTCGACATAGTTAAGTAAAGCTCGATAATGTCTTGATAATTTTCTTTAGGTAAATACTGAATTCCGCCACGGCTTACCAAGCCCCCCATACTATGGGCAATAATTGAAATTTTTTGTTGGTTTGAACGATTATGCACATCTTTAAGTATTTCACTAAAATAATATGATGCTACCGATAAAGAGCCTGCGCTAGGGTAGTGATATAGCATTACTTGGTATATATCAGTATCTATATTACTGATGAAATTTTTCCACATAGCTGGAGAGCTGCTAATACCATGTACTAATATTAATGGCTTTTTAGTTTTATCCCATTGCTCTAATAAATAAAAACCATGGCCAATTTCTTGAGTAAAACTTAACGGCTCCCACATGCCTTTTTGAATGTTTTCAGCTGAAAACCGTGGGTCGTCAAAATTAGTCACGGTTAAGTAATTTTGATGGGGTAGTGTGTCACCTTCTTGTAACTCTGTAACCGAAAGGTCTAAATGATACTTATTAGGTAAGCTATTAAGATTTAACACTAAAGGTGTAGCAGGTAAATTTAGCGAATAATTATTGGCATCTTCTTTACTCGGTAACGGATGCAAGTTCACTTGGGTGTGGAGCGCTACCTGTTCATCTTGTTGATAAATATAATCATAGTTTCTATCGTTGAAAGCTACCAAGTGATAGTTTTTTTTCGGCATGACAAAAAACATATCTTGCCCTTTAACGGCTATTCTATATGAAGTGTAAAGCATTTCCCCTTGTGCAGTTTTTTCAAACAGTACGACGATAATCCTTTCATCAGCATTAAGGTTAACTGACGCTTTAATTAAGTAAAGGTTTTCTTGCGCTTGCTTTAATTCTTCGCCAAGCTTTAAAAATGAGCAGGCTGGCAGCATTGAAAGAAGTAACGTTAGCAGAAAAAAACGGTAAATCCCTTTAAAGTGTAATAACTGTTTTTTCACAAAAAGGCTCTTAGTTTTAAGTGGTTAGGTGTTACTTGTAATTGTAGACTATATAAAAAAGCTGGGATTAACAAGCTACGTATAAAAAGGAGAAATATCAAAAGTGTAGATGTAACGTTCAAGAGCAAAGTTTGTCAAATGCGTAATAGTTCAACATAATTTGACCTTTATCAAGCAGAGTGTTGTTTGCTCTTGTATGAGTATATTAATTCATTATCATCCTCGGTCTCTTATTTGGCTGTTATCGAATAGCCGCAAAGACTATACCTAATAGCTGTTATTCATTATGGAACTTTCTAGTTATCTCATTTATTTGAGCATTTCTCTTATTGCCTCGGCGAGCATTGGCCCTTCGGTGGTGTTAGCGGCGAGCAATGGCATACACTTTGGCCTACATAAAGCCTTTGCTGGGGTTTGTGGCCATGTTAGTGCTATTTTACTGTTAGCTATAGTTTCGGCCTCAGGTGTTGGCGCTATTATGTTGGCGTCAGAAAACTTATTTCTGGTAATTAAATATTTAGGTGTCGGTTATTTAGCTTATGTGGGCATTGCCATATGGCGAAGTAAAGGGGCGTGGTCATTAAAAGTAACTAATACCACCACACCATCAGGGCTAAGTTTATATCGTAAAAGCTTACTTATTGGGTTAAGTAACCCGAAAGCTTTAGTGTTTTTTACTGCTTTATTTCCGCAATTTATTAACCCTCAAGCTGATTTATTTCAACAATTAATTGTGCTTACCGGAACCAGCTTATGCAACGCCTTTGTATTTACTTTTGCCTACGCTTTATTGGGTTATCATTTTAAGCATAAATTAATGCCATTATTAAATAATGGCTGGTTAGGGCGCATTACCGGTTCTATATTTTTAAGCTTTTCTGCGATGTTAGCTATTGCTAGGTAAACCGGCCTTAGCTAAACATCACTTCAACCCTTTTACATTGCTTCTAATTGCATACCTCGAGTTTCTTTAATGTACTTTCTGACAAAAAAGAAACTAAATAATGCCGACAGAGCATATAAGCCGTAAGCTCCTGCTAAACCAATACTGCCAAGTATAATAGGGAAGGTCATGGTAATAGTGAAATTAGCAAGCCATTGTGCACTAGCTGCTAGGGCTAATGCCGCGCCACGAATACGGTTATTAAACATTTCACCGAGTAATACCCAAACAATTGGCCCCCAGCTTAGGCCAAAAAACACTACAAATAAATTTGCCATGATTAAGGCGAAAGTGCCCATATTTGCAGATAAGGCTAATTTACCTAACTCGTCTAAACCTGAAGTGCCAAAAATATAAGTGAGCGCCGCTAAACTGATAAACATGCCGATACTGCCAGTCAGTAATAATGGTTTTCTACCTATTCTATCCACCAAGGCAATGGCAATAAAGGTTGCTACTATATTGGTTGTGCCAGTTAATACGTTAATAAATAACGACTGAGATTCATCAAAACCTGCTGCTTGCCAAAGTTCGACGCCGTAATAAAACACCACATTAATGCCAACAAATTGTTGAAATATTGACAAAGCAACACCTACCCAAACAATGGGGTGAATTTTCTTTTGGCCTTGTATGAATAAATCAGTAATGCTTGGCTTGCTGTCACCTTTGAGTGATTGTTTTACAGTTGAAAGTAGTTCATCTTCATCGCTAGGTGATATCTTACTAAAAATTATTTTTGCCTTTGCCAATTGGCCTTTTGCCACTAAGTACCTTGGCGACTCAGGAATAAATAAAACCCCGATTAAAAATAGCACGGCGGGGATTAGTTCAACCCAAAACATCCAGCGCCAAGCTTCAATACCAAAAGCAAAAATTTGTGCTGAACCGCCAGCGCTAGTTGCGATCAGGTAGTTACTTAAAAAGGCAACAAATAGCCCTAAAACAATCGCCAATTGCTGCAAAGTTGCCAACCGGCCACGTAAAGCAGCAGGGGCTACTTCGGCAATATAAGCCGGCGCTAAAACTGAAGCCGCGCCTATACCTAAGCCGCCAAATAACCGATAAAAAATAAACTCTGTTGATGAGGTGGCAACACCTGAGCCAAAAGCGCTAATGGCAAAAATGATGGCGGTAATGACCATAATCGCTTTTCTACCATAACAGTCAGACATTGGCCCTGCGGCTAATGCGCCAAGTGCGCAACCTAATAATACGGAGGCAACGTTAAACCCAGTGGCGACATCGTTTGCATTAAAAGCATTGCCTAAGGCGGTTACCGTGCCATTAATTACGCCAGAGTCAAAACCGAATAAAAAGCCGCCGAGTGCGGCAATGGCTGAAATAAACAATACATATAAAACTGAGTTGTTATCGGGTTCAAGGGTGTGAACAAGTGGCGGTGTTGATGTTTGTATTGGCATCGATATACCTTATTGTTTTTGTTAAAAAATGGGCGTGAAAATCCCCTGAACAGCTTCCTAATAGTTTTAATATTAAGAGACTGTCCTGTTTAACTTTAGGGAATATTTGGTCTTAACCTGTAGGGCTTATCCGGCGTAAGTTAAGATGATTTTATCTGCGGTGACTTTTTCATAACGGATATTAAAGTTTCGACTTAGAACATCAAGCAAACCTTTAACATCGCCGGTTTTGAACATGCCAGCTACTTTCACTTGTTGCAGTTGTTCATCATCAGCCAGTTCAAACTCTATGTCGGTGTAACGACTAATTTCATTCATTGCTTGAGCTAAAGACTCGCCTCTGAAAATTAAATTACCTTGTCGCCACGACAAACTAGCAGCTACTTCTATTGGGTCAACTTTAGTGATTTTTTCAGCCACTTTGCCGGTTAGGTCTAAATCGACTTTTTCACCTTTGGAAATCGCTAATGATGTATTCGGTAATCTTTGTGTTATTTGCTCAATGTTAATATCACTTGTTTTATCACTCTTAGCTGCAGTCGGTGTTTGTGCAACTAATACTTTACCGTCGGTAACAATGAGTTCGACTAATTCATTGCGTACTTCAACATTAAATGCCGTGCCAACCGCCTGTATGACTTTCCCACTAGCAACCACGCTTAATGGACGAGATTTGTCATGTGCAACATCAATGTGAATTTCACCGCGTTGTAACTCGATAATTCGAGCACTAGCGGTATATTTCACTTGTACAAAACTGTTGGTATTTAATACCAAGGTACTGTTGTCTGGTAAATTAATGGTATTGCTTTCGCCAACACCGGTTTGGTAATTCATTTGTTTGGCGACTACAGATGATTGCTCGCCAATACCCAGAAAAGGTAAGTTAAAGCCACTTTGATAAAAGCCAACGGTTATGGCCAAAATGACGGATGCTGCCATTGCAACAACCCATGTGGTTGGTTTTTTATTGGTGTTTGCCGCTTGTGGGAATAGTTCAGACAAACGGCTGATATCGTCCATTTTGTCCCATAACTGCGCCACTTCTAATAATACTTCGGTATGCTCAGGCGCTATGGCTAACCAGCTTTTTAGGGCTAGTTTTTCTTGATCGCTAAGACCACGGTCAAGTTTTGCAATCCAATCGCTGGCGGCGTCTAAACGCTGTTCTTCAATATCATGTTTGGCTTTGTTAACTTTGGCTTGTAGGTCAAGCTGATGAATATTACTCATAACTTCCTCCTGCAATCGCTTGCGGTGAAGTTGTTTTGGCGGTTTGAGTACCGCTTTTGACTTTACGCATGAATAGGGTGCTGCGTTTCATGCCCGTTGATATATGTTTTTCCACGGTACTTTCACTAAGATTTAATTGGGTAGCGATTTCTCGCTGGCTATAGCCATAAACTTTTTTTAATACAAATACTTTACGACACTGAATAGGTAATTGTCTAACCGCTTCACAAAAGTGAGCAAACTCACTTGCAGTTGAAGCGCTTTCATACATTTCATCTTTCACTGAACTTGACAACATTGATTCGACTTCATCAATGTTGTCAAAGCCATCAACCAAACGATTATTGGCCTGCTTTTGGTAATCTAACGCTAAATTACGCGCTGTTTTGTACATAAAAGATTTGGGCGAGTTGATGGTATCTTTATTGTCAATTTGACAAATGCGCACATAGGTTTCTTGCACAATATCTTCAATTTCATGCGGCGGCACAATGCGAGCAACGAGTCGAGAAATGCCTTTTCTCGACGCTAAATACGCTTTATAAAATAAGGTGTCGTTCGACATTATGCTCCACTCAATTTCAGTTATATTTTTGAACACACGAGCTAATAATTTAACGGGTGTATCATCAGGACGATTCAGGCATAAAAATCCGCTAGTGAAAGTTAAATTTATTTTAGCTTATTTCGACATTATTATCGTTGTGCAGGTTGCGATACACGCAGGGCTTGAAGTTAAAAGCTTGTAATCAACGGGGGAAGTGTAATATGGTTTTTGTTAGCGGCCAAAAAATTACCATTAACTGCTGCTGTTCTATAACGTTTTTTTTCTTTATCGATTCAATGCTTTAATAAGAGCTAACCTAGTTAAAAATACAAGGTTACCTTAACGTTGTAAGTAATATAATGCCTAATAATAAAAAATATAAAGGCTTCATAAAAAAGATAAACATGATTAATCATCAAAAAATAATATTTTCAAAAATTAAAAAAATCTTATGGAGGAAAACAAAAGGCCAGTCGTCTTTGTTTTGTGTATGGCGAAAATCTATACGCTCGGAATATCAAAAATTACGTTTACGTTTTATTTCTTTATTAGTGATTTTTAGCCTATCAAGTGGTTGGGTTATGGCACAAGAAAGAGCTGAAAAAGTGAAGTTTAATATTCCTAGACAAAGAGCCGACTTATCACTAATAAATTTTGCAGAACAGGCGGATATAACCTTGCTTTTCCCTCTTGATAAAATGGAAGGAAAGCAAACCAATCCAGTATCGGGTAGGTATTCAATTATGAAGGCACTTCATATATTGCTAAAAGATACGGGCCTCAAAACAGATATTAGTGAAAGTGGGCAGTTATCTATTTTAATAGATCCACGTTTTGAGAGAAAAAACGACATGGCTAATTATAAAAAAAGTAAAGTTTCAAGTGCAGTATTAGCAGTGCTTAGCACGGTTGCAACCTTGCCAGCAATGGCTGCTGCAGAAACTGAAGCGAAAGAAGTAGAAGTTATAGAAGTAAGGGGAATAAGAGGTGCGTTAGGTCGCGCTATGGATGCTAAACGCGAAGCCGGTGGTGTAGTTGACTCTATTTCAGCGGAAGACATAGGTAAGTTTCCAGACACTAACCTCGCTGAATCATTACAGCGTATAACCGGTGTATCTATTGACCGTTCAGGTGGTGAAGGACAATTAATCACGGTGCGTGGTTTTGGTCCAGAATTTAATACCGTGCTAGTGAATGGTCGACAAATGGCGTCTGAAAATCAAAGCCGTGCCTTTAGCTTTGATACTATTGCCTCTGAGCTGGTAAAAAGTTTAGATGTTCACAAAACCTCTACCGCAACTATGCAATCAGGCGGTATTGGTTCTACCGTAAATGTTAATACCGCGCGTCCTTTTGCCATTAGTGGTTTTAAAGTAGCAGGTAGCATAAAAGGCATTTACGACGAAAATAGCGAAGAAACCACGCCGCAAATTTCTGCATTAATCAGTAATACTTTTAATGATGATACTTTAGGGGTGTTATTTGCTTTATCACATCAAGAGCGTGAAACTCGTTTAAATCAAGCGCAAACTGACGGCTGGTTAGAAAATGTTGGCGTGCCAAACCCGCAAACAGAAAGTGGTCAGGCTTATACTGGCAATATTTTTTCGCCACGTAATTACGATCATAAAGTAACTACCGAAGAGCGCACCCGCACTAATGCTAATTTAGTTGTGCAATATGCGCCAGCAGATAACTTAATTGTGACAGCAGACGTTCTATATTCAGACTTTGATGTAGAAACTGATACCACTTCTTATGGCCATTGGTTCACAGCACCTAATGTAGAAGGTTTTGGTGATGATGCCGGTGCCACAGTTGATGCCAATGGTACGGTGATCGACTTATACCAAGAAGTTGGTTTAGCTACCGATATGCATGCCAAGAAATTTGACCGTTTAACCGAATCAAGCGCTGTAGGGTTAAATTTCGATTGGGATGTAAATGACAACCTTAATATGCAATTTGATATTAGCCACTCTAGTGCTGAACGTGAAGCCAATAATGGCCGTGGTGATCAGCTCTCATTAATTGGTTATGCGAACCGAGTGCGTTTTCAAATAGACGATAATATTTTGCCACTAGCCAGCGAGTTTGCTAGTGCGGATGCCAGTATTTACAGTGGTCAACAAGAATTAGATGGTGTTGCTTACGATCCAAGCGTTACTCCAGATGGCGTTTCAAATCATTTAGACCCGGCTAATAGCAGAGCGCATGTTATGTTACGTCGTGGTTGGGCAGTAGAAGATACCGTTGACCAATTTCGTTGGGACAGTACCTGGCTTGATGATGGCGACAGCGGATTAGCTGCAGTTAAATTTGGCGCTATGTATTCAACCGAAACTAAAAGCCTTGACCGTTGGGATAATGAAGGCGCTGGTATTCATTGTGCATTTTGTGGTTATCCAGACGCACCTAACATGGACGGCTTTTCACAATACGTATTTGATGCCGGTAGCGACTTTTTAAATGGAGTCAGTGGCAGTGGTCGTATGCCTACTTCATGGTTAGCCCATGATGGCGAGGCTAATTTTGCCTTTTTAGAAGCGTATTCAGCAGCTAATGGTAACGACATTAGTTTTGATGCGGAAAAGCGTAATAAGTCGTTCGAAATAACCGAAGAAACCGTGTCATTGTACGTTGAGTTTGATTTTGAAGCTGAACTTGCTGATATGCCATTATCTGCTTCAGCAGGCTTTCGTTATGAGTCAACCAGTGTTGATGTTGACGGTACCGATGAACCTGTTGCCGAATTAACTATTTTGGATAAAACCGAAATGTTGGCCAGTTTTGGCGCGGCTGAATCTATCAGTAAAAGTTCAAGTTATGAAGCTATTTTACCTAACTTAAGCGTGAAATTAGAAATTAGTGATGACTTAGTTGCCCGTTTTGCAGCATCACAAACTATCACACGCCCAACCTTAGACAGCATGTCGCCGGTTACGGTTATTGGCACAACCCGTCAAGGGGGGAATTTAACTTCTAGCTCAGGTAACCCTGAATTAGAGCCGTTCACTTCTGACAACTTAGATTTCTCTCTTGAATGGTATTACGCTGATGCCAGTTATTTATCAGCGGGATATTTCAGAAAAAATGTTGCTAACTTCATTATTAATGCCACTGAAGATCTAACTTTTGAGCTTGAAGGCGGCGGCTTATTAACTGACCCATCAACGGGTGATGATGTTGATAACCCTGACGCGGCTGATAGTACGGCAGTATTTACCAATACTTTGCCAAATAACAGTGAGTCAGCAATTGTTGATGGCTGGGAAATTGCTCTGCAACATACCTTTGATAGTGGTTTTGGTTTAATGGCTAATGCAACTTTAGTAAGTAGTGATGCCGAACTAGACCCTGCCGATATTACGCAAGTGTTTGCTTTAACGGGACTAAGTGATTCTTATAACCTAGTTGGTTTTTATGAAAACGGCCCATTTCAAGCACGTTTAGCGTATAACTGGCGTGATGCTTTTGTGCAGTCATTAACGCAATCAAACGGTGATGGCGTGACTATTGTAGAAGAGTATTCACAACTTGATGCGAGTGGCAGTTATGACATTAATGAAAATATTTCTATTTTCTTTGAAGGCATTAACTTAACCGAAGAATATGTTCATAAACGTGGCCGTTTTGCTAATCAAATGTTATTGGTTGAAGACAGTGGTCGTCGTTTTGCCTTTGGTGTTCGTGGTAGTTTCTAAGCGCTATTAGCGTAATCAAGCTGTAGACTTCTGCTGATGTTCAGTAGAAGTCTATTTTGTTAACTTTACTCAAAGTGAAGCTGTTATGAATAAATCATCAAACCAGCAAACGCAAAACAATACCCTAACCAAAACCGTAGTCGTAGTTGGTGGCGGTATTGCTGGCTGGCTAACCGCAGGTCGATTAGCCGCGCACCATAAAGCGAAATCTAACACCGGCTTAAACGTTGTTTTGGTTGAATCACCAAATATTCCTGCCATCGGTGTTGGTGAAGGTACTTGGCCCACTATGCGTAGTACTTTAATTGCTTTGGGCATTAGTGAAACTGACTTTATTCGCGAATGTGACGCTAGCTTTAAGCAAGGGGCTAAATTCGCTAAGTGGGTTGATGGTAAAGCTGACGACTTTTATTATCATCCATTAGTATTACCTCAAGGGTTTAGCAAAATTGATTTAGCGGCCTATTGGTTAAATAAACAAGGTAAAGAGAAATCAGGTAGCGATAAAAAGTCGTTTTCTGATGAAGTTTGTTTTCAAGAAGCTGTTTGTGAACAAGGACTTGCACCTAAAACCATTCGAACTGCGGAGTTCGGTGATATTGCCAATTACGCCTACCATTTAGACTCGGGTAAATTTGCAGTATTTCTACAAAAACATTGCACTGAAAAACTGGGTGTAAAACATGTTTTAGATGATGTGACTTCGGTGAATAGCATAGCCAATGGTGACATCGGCTCTGTTGCCACTAAACATAATGGCAATATTGCCGGAGAGCTTTTTGTTGATTGCACCGGTTTTTCATCGTTATTGCTCGGCAAGCATTATCAAGTGCCGTTTAAATCGTGTGCTGATGTACTTTTTATTGATACTGCATTGGCAGTGCAGGTGCCATATGAGCATGAAAACTCGCCGATAGCTTCACATACCATTTCTACCGGCCAAGAAGCGGGCTGGATTTGGGATATTGGTCTACAACATCGCCGTGGTGTTGGATATGTTTATTCAAGTAAACACAGTAGTGAAGAACAAGCTCGCGCGGTATTGGCTAGTTATGTTGGCGACAAAATTAACGGCTTGACAGTACGAAAAATTCCTATTGTTAGTGGTCATCGGGAAAAGTTTTGGCAAAACAACTGTGTTGCCGTAGGGCTTTCTGCGGGATTTTTAGAGCCATTAGAAGCTTCAGCGTTAGTATTAGTTGAATTGTCGGCACAAATGATCAGTGAACAATTACCCGCAACCCGTGAGGTAATGGACATTGTTGCCAAACGTTTTAACGAAACCTTCTTGTATCGTTGGCAGAAAATTATCGATTTTCTTAAACTGCATTATATTTTAAGTAAGCGCACCGATAATACCTTTTGGACTGACAATCGTGACCCCAGTACCATTCCTCAAAGCTTAAAAGATTTAATGCAATTATGGCAATATCGTGCGCCGGCCGATCATGACTTCACCAGTAATAATGAAGTATTTCCCGCCGCCAGTTATCAGTACGTGCTGTATGGGATGGGCTTTAAAAGTGACTACCAACATGCTCCTCATTTGCTCGATAATTGGCACTTTGCCGAGCAACAGTTTGCAAAAAATAAAAAGATGATCGAACAAGCAGTGTCTGCTTTACCGACTAATAGAGAGCTGCTCGATAAAATACGCCAGTATGGTTTTAGCACCATTTAAATGTCAGCAGCAACGTGTTATTGAATAGCATTTAGCGATAATTTAAGCATTAAATACAATCATTAGAGAAATAATATGGCCAACTTAGTCGCAGTGAATAATCAGCAACATCAACAGTTAAAAGTGAATCCAGCAAAAGCTGAATTGCATGGCGCAGAGCTAAACCTTATTCCCGTTGTGCTCAGTGAATTTATTAATGTCGCGGTGCAATACCCGATCGTTTTAACCAAAAATGGTGATACCGGTGAATTTGTTTTTACCGCAATGTTAGGGTTTGAAACACACGAAAATCTTTTTTGGCAGCAAGGGCAATGGCAAGGCTTGTATTTACCGCTGCAAATTCAACGGCAGCCGTTTTTTCTTGGCGAAAATAGTAACGGGGAAGGTAGTGTCGTTTGCATTGACCTTGATAGCCCGATGTTAGCCAATAAAAGCAGCGAAGCACAAAGTCAGTCTTTAGAAGTGTTATATACGAGTGCTGGTGAAGAAAGTGATTATTTTAACCAAGCGAAGCAGTGCTTAGGGCAATTATTACAAGGCGAGCATGACAATAAACTATTAATTGAACAGCTTAAAGCGTTCGACTTAATACAGCCATTATCGTTTGAAATCACCTTTGTTAACCAGCAAAAAACACGCTTAAATGGTTTATATACCATTAATCAAGACAAGCTTGCTGCGTTAACGAGCGAGCAAGTAACAAAGCTGCATCAACAAAATTTATTGCAACCTATTTACACCTTGATTACTGCTATGGGGCAGATGTACGCGTTAATTGAGCGAAAAAATCAAAAGCTTTCTGCCTAGGTTTAAGCCATGACTGATTTTCAGTTATCAACAGCGTTCACCAGTGAGGTTGTTTATATTGGCCGTGAAAATACGCCGTTATTAATTATTGATAATTTATTCACGTCGCCTGATGAACTCATTGAGCTTGCTTGTGATGAAAGTGATGGCTTGGCTTTTAATTGCCAAGCGAATGACTATTATCCCGGCATACGCAAAGTATTACCAAAACAATATGGGCAAAATATTTGTGCACAATTGCTGGCGCTAATTAAAACCACTTTTGGTTTTGAACAGGCGAGTTCTGCGCAAGTACTGTTGTCAGCTTTTTCTATTTCCACCACGAAACCTGAGCAGCTAAGGCCAATTCAAACTTTACCGCATTTTGACACTGCAACAGCCAACCAACTCGCAATGGTGCACTATTTATGTGGCGCAGAGCATGGTGGTACTTCATTTTATCGGCACCGAAAGTCTGGTTATGAACGCATTAGTCATGAGCGTTTTGCTGTTTATACAAGTGAACTTAAACAGCAAGCCATAGCTGAGCAATTACACAAAAATCCGCGCTATATATGCGGTGACAACACATTGTTTGAACACACTTTTGCGGTTGAAGCCAAAAAAAATAGAGCGATTATCTACCCAAGCAATGTTTTACATTCAGGTAATATTACCCCGGAATTAGGTTTGTCAGCCGATCCAAAACATGGACGGTTAACTATCAGCAGCTTTCTTTTAATTGAATAAAAATGAGAACATATGACAAACTCATCAGTGATCAACGTTGGCGTAATTGGCTATGGATTATCAGCTAAAACCTTCCATATTCCCTTTATTGTCTCGTCACCACAGTTTTGCCTTACCAGCATATCTACCAGTAAAAAGCAGCAAGTGGCCGAACAACATCCGCAAGTGCGGCATTTTTCTAGTGCTGAACAGTTAATTGCCAGTAAAAGTGTTGCGCTAGTAGTGATCACCGCACCAAACGATGTGCATTTTGAGCTAGCTAAAATGTGTCTACTTGCGGGCTTACATGTAATTGTTGAAAAGCCGATGACCATTACCTCAAATGAGGCAGAGCAACTGAATCAACTGGCGAAAACACATAATAGAATACTCTCGGTGTATCATAACCGTCGCTGGGATGGTGATTTTTTAACAGTTAAAAAGCTGATAAATCAGCAGGCTTTAGGGCAGATAAAAGTTTTTGAGTCACAGTTTAATCGCTGTCGACCAGCCGTGGGTAAAAAGTGGAAAGACGCTGCTGGTGCCGGCACCGGAGTTTGGTATGACTTAGGGGCGCATTTAATTGATCAAGCCATGGTGTTATTTGGTTTACCTAAAAGCCTAACAGCGCAGTGCTTAGCCTTACGTGAAAACTCGCCAGTGATAGACTACTTTAAAGTGCAACTTCATTATGATAACCATGAAGTAATTTTATCTTCTAGCCCTTTTGTCGCCGGATCAAATACACGTTTTGACATACAAGGCGACAAAGGGCGATTGGTAAGCTTTGGTGTAGATGTTCAAGAAGAGCAATTAAACCAAGGTATGAAACCAACAACGCAGGGCTATGGCCAAAATGAACCCATGCATTTAGTTAGCTTTAAACCTGTGGGAAATACCACCCTGATTGACACCGATAAAGGCTGTTACGCTAAGTTTTATCAAAACATTGCCGATGCTATTAACTTAGCCAAACCCTTAGCAGTAAGTGCCGGTGACGGCGTTGAAGTGATTAAAATAATCGAGCTGGCGATGCGAAGTAGTGAACAGGGAAAAACCATCTCCTTAGAACCATAGATAACTATAAATAGAAGAAGCTTTGCATACAAGCAGAGCTTTTGTGTTGGCAGAATTACTTCTCAGCGTTATGGCTGTATTTATCGTTACTGTGTTGAATAAAGCGCGCGAGTATTCACATTCATTGATAATAGCGCTGCTGTAAAGAATGGCTAGAAAACGGTGTCAGTATGCCTATTTACACCGTTTTCACACAAGCTATAACTTTAAACGGCTTATCACTTTATCTAAGCCTTGTTTAGACAAATGAATAGCAGCTAAAGGAGATAAACCATCAGGGTATTCTTCTTGTTCAACAACAAACCACAACGTGCCACCAACGGCTATTTCGGCATTTAATACCGCATGCCAGTCGGTAAGGTCATCACCAACAATCGCGCGCTTTCCTGTTATCTTGTTATTAGAGTTTGGTAATTTAGCTTTTATATGAGTGGTTAAGGTTCTACCTGGATAGCGCTCTATATAAGTAACCGGATTTTTATCTGCGTAAGTTACCCAACCAACATCTAATTGTAAGATGAAGTCGTCAGGTGTTGAACGCGCGATATGATCCCAAAAGGTCGCATTGTTATGCTGATTAAATTCTTTATCGTGATTATGAAAGCCAAACTTAAGTCCTTCAGCTTTTAATTTAATATGCAGTTTATTTAAGTCGGCAATTAAGCTATCAACTTCTTCTGTATGCCAAGCGCGTTCATCCCAGGCGACTATTAAGGTGTCGGTTGCCAGCGTTTTATAAAAGGCGACCGATTGTGCAAACTTATCATCACTGAATGCTGAAAAAGGAATGTGGGCTGCGCTCACTTGTAAACCTAAGCTATCTAAAAATGTTTTTAAGCCTTGTGCATCATTCTTATACGGACCAAAGTCACCGGCCAGCTCAACACCAGCAAAGCCCATTGCTGAAATTTTTTGTAAAGTGCCTTTAAAGTCACTTTTAAGTTCATTTTTAACGGACCATAATTGCACACTTATTTTTGGCAGCATTTTGTTACCTACTTTATCCGTTTTTGTATCATGAGCTTGACTAAAAAATGACATGCTAATGATAGAAATTGCTGTAATTAACTTTATTATTTTCATCGGTATTCCTACTGGTTAATCTAAATACGTTTAGCCGCTAGTTCTTTCACTGCGTAATCAACTGCTCTGGCCGTTAATGCCATAAAAGTTAAACTCGGATTTTGAACTGCTGATGAACAGAAGCTTGCGCCGTCAGTTACAAATAAATTGGGGATGTCGTGGCTTTGATTAAAAGCATTTAAAAATGAAGTTTTTGGATCTCGCCCCATGCGAGCTGTACCTACCTCGTGAATGGCAAGGCCAGGCGGACCTTGGTTTGGGTGGCCTGTTACATTTTTTAAACCCGCCGCTTTAAGCATTTTTATTGATTGTTCTGCGGCATCTTCCATCATGGCTTTTTCATTATCAGAAAAGCGCACATCAAACTCAATTTGGGGCATGCCCCATTTATCTTTTAAGCTTGGGTGTAAGCGCATTTGGTTTTCAAATTTTGGTAGCATTTCACCTTGAGCATATAAACCAAAAGCCCATTTCCCGGCTTGTTTTAACTTATTTTTATACTCAACTCCTAAACCGTCTTGATGCTGCTGACTTTGCCAGCCTTTACGATAGGCACCGCCAGCGAGGGCATAACCGCGTAAAAATCCACGTTTAGGGTCTGGTTTGTAATAAAAGTTAGGTATTATTAAACTGGTCGGCCGACGACCAGAATAGTATTCATCTTCAAAGCCATCAATGTCCCCAGAGGAAACCGAATTGTAGTTGTGGTCCATTAAATAATGGCCAAGTACACCTGAACTATTGGCGATGCCATTTGGAAATTTTTTCGACTTTGAATTCATTAATATTTGGGTTGAACCTATAGTTGAAGCACAAACAAACACCACTTTGGCAAAGTATTCTCGCTCACTTAAATCATCGTTATCAATAACCCGAACACCTTTCACGCGATTGGTTTTTTCATCATAAATTAAACTGTGCACAACACTGTTAGGCGCAATGTGCAAATTTCCTGTTTTTGCTGCTGCAGGTAAGGTTGAGCTTTGTGTAGAAAAATAAGCGCCATATGAACAACCAGCATGACATTCATTTCGGGCTTGGCATTGTACTCGCCCTTGTGAAATATGCAGTTGGGTTGGTTTAGTTAAATGCGCTGTACGTCCCATAATTAAAGGTCTGTCAGGAAATAGTTCTGCGAACTTAGCTTTTATATGTTTTTCCGGCGATGTCATTTCAAAAGGCGGTAAAAACTCACTGTCGGGTAAGTTGGGTAAATTCTCTTTTGAGCCGCTTATTCCGGCATGTATTTCCACATGGGAATACCACTTTTCAATATCTTTAGTGCGAATTGGCCAGTCAGTACCATAACCATCTAGCTTATTGGCATTAAAGTCATACTCACCAAGGCGGTAAGTTTGTCTATGCCACAGTAACGACTTTCCGCCTAATTGATTCGCTCTTATCCAGGTAAAATCTGTGCCCTTTTTAGTTTGATAGGGGAGGTCACGATCATTGCCAAAAAAGTGTTTTGTGGTATTGCCAAAGGCATAACATTGCTTTTGAATTGAATATTGCTGATCAACTAATATATTGTCTACTTGCCCACGGTGCTCTTGCTGCCACATTGGGGTATTTTCGCCAATATAATCTTTGCGATGTTCAACTACACGACCACGTTCTATCATCAAGGTTTTATGTCCGCGCTCACAAAATTCTTTTGCCGCCCAGCCACCTGAAATCCCTGAGCCTATAACGATGGCGTCATACTCTTGGTTGCTTTTATTAATGTATAAATTTTCATTCATTATTATGGTCTCATACTTAATAACGTTATTAACATGGTCATAAAGTTATCACTTTTTAGGTCACTAAAAACTTAAGAAAATAAAGTACTGGTCGCCCAAGAAGCATCTGTTTCTTTATATGGAATAGACCCTTTAAAACCACCAGGAACTGGGTCATAACGGAGCTCTTGGGTTGCACCTACTTCAGAGGTGTAATAACCAAAACAAATTAATTGTTTTAAGAATTTAAACTCGGAGCGCTGCTGTTTATTAAATGCTGCTTTGCCTTGGTCTATATCATTTAATAACTGGTATTGCTGGTTGCTTGTAAGTTCAATAAAAGGCCGTGAAAAGTGATTGCTCGCCTCAACGTTAAGTAACGTAAGCATTGCTATCGCTTTGTGTTGTACTTTTTTGCTATGGCAATGATAAAGCTGATTGTCGATAAAACCGTGGGTATCAACTTCTGCAGCGCCTAAAGTGTCGGTGGCAGGAATAACAATTGAGCAGATTTTTTCTAGCTGCAATAGCTGTGCACGGGTAAATACCTTGCCGTTGGTTAAGGTACTGTCAGCATTAGGTGCATACGACATAGCAACAGCAATGGCATTGCCTGTTAATAGTGTTGCCGCGGTAGAGCAACCAACCAATAAACCAAAACCACGTATAAACTTTCGTCGAGAGTTATCAGCTAGGTTAGTTTTATTTGTGTTATTCATGAGAGCACCTAATTCTATGCTGTAGCCGTTGATACATTTGAGCTTTTTTTCATGTAAAAATATAAAGCGCCAAAACATACGATTAGAATAATTGGAAAAAAGGTTAAATTTGCTAAGGTTACTTGTCCGGCAATAATGTCTGCTTCTGCACCACTTAAGCCCGATTTTTCTGCTGCGGCACGACCTGCATCTATCCAGCCACCAATAACTGGGTTCCACATACTAACAGCGAACATGCCGGCGCCGCCCATTAAAGACATGCCTAGTGCGCCTGTTTTTGGTAAATATTCGCTGATAAAACCGATCATAGTTGGCCAGAAATAAGTAACTCCTAATGCAAATACAATGGCTGATATATAAATTAAGCCACCGGTAGCGAAACTGAGCATATATAAACCTATGCTTGTTAATACTGAAGAAACGAGCAATACCCCAACAGGATTAATCGCGTGAATTAAAGGGCCAGCAAAAAAACGCCCAACAGCCATTAAACCGGTAGTCATTGCTAGTAGTAGCATGGGGTTAGCTTCTGTTGAACCTAGAATACGGCCAACCCATTGCTGAGTGCCCAATTCTGCGGTAGCTGTTAAGGTCATACAAATGATCATAAAGAAGAATAGCGGGCTGACTAATGCTTTAATATTTTCAGATGTAGAGGTAAGTACTTCGTCTGCTTTTGGAAATGCTTGGCCAAACATTAACCAGCCGTAAATGGCGGTCGGAATAAGCATTATGGCTATTTGTGCCTGCCAGCTCATCGCTAAACCGGTCATTGCATTTGCTGTTAATGCGCCAATTACAATACCACCGGGAAACCAAACGTGAAATTTATTTAGCATGGTGGTTTTATTGTTCTTATACATTTCAGTGATCAGCGGGTTTGCACCAGCCTCAACTGAACCATTGGCAAAACCAACAAAAAAGCTGGAAAGTAGCAATAACAGATAACCGTCAGCAAAAATAGTAAGCAACAAACCGAGTACATGACAGCCAAACGCTAAAAACATTAGTTTTTTAGCGCCTAACATGTTGTAAAGTAGGCCACCAACCATGGTTGCTACAGGGAAGCCTAAAAAGGCCATCGCATTAATCCAGCCTAATTGCGTATCAGTTAATCCAAACTCTTGGCTTAACTGCCCTAAAATGCCGGCGCGAATAGCAAAGGTCATGGCTGTAACGATAAGAGCAACACAACAGGCTGTGAATATTCTTGATTGGTTAATATTGTTCATAATAGCTACTCTATATGGTTATATTATTCGTATGTGATAATGGTAAATATTGGTCAAATAATTTATTTTTTAGCCTAAGTTAAGCCTAAGTTAAGCCTAAGTTAAGCCTAATAGTTTTCGGTTAAAGGCTTCGTCAGCACCTGCTGCGGCAAAATCATCGAAGGCTTTTTCAGTAACTTCAATAATGTGCTTAGCAATAAATGGCGCTCCTTCTGCAGCGCCAGCAACAGGGTGCTTAACACAACACTCCCATTCCAACACCGCCCAACCATTGAAATTGTATTTCGCCATGCGAGTGAAAATACCAGTAAAATCAACTTGGCCATCACCGAGTGAGCGAAAGCGCCCTGGGCGATCTATCCAACTTTGATAGCCGCCGTATACTCCAGAACGCCCATTTGGAATAAATTCGGCATCTTTTACATGGAAAGCTTTAATTCGTTCATGGTAAATATCGATGAAGGCTAAATAGTCTAATTTCTGTAAAACAAAGTGCGACGGATCGTAAAGAATATTGGCGCGAGGGTGGTTATTTACCGCTTTTAAGAAACGTTCAAAAGTAACGCCATCATGTAAGTCTTCACCTGGGTGAAGTTCGTAACAGATATCACAATCAGCGGCATCAAAGGCGTCTAAAATAGGTAACCAGCGTTTGGCTAATTCGGCAAAACCTTGTTCAACTAACCCAGCTGGTCGTTGTGGCCACGGGTAAACCGTATGCCATAATAAAGCGCCAGAAAAAGAAGCGTGTGACTTTAGGCCTAAGTTTTTACTGGCTTTAGCGGCCCACATCATTTGCTCAACCGCCCATTCAGTTCTTGCTTTGGGGTCATCATTAAATTTATCAGGAGCAAAGGCATCAAACAGAGTGTCGTAAGCGGGGTGCGATGCGACTAGCTGGCCTTGTAAGTGAGTAGAAAGCTCGGTTATCTCTAAACCATGTTCAGCCACTATCGCTTGTATTTCTTTACAGTAATCTAAGTTATGAGCGGCTTGTTCTAAGTCGAATAAACGCTTATCCCAAGACGGAATTTGAATGCCCTTGTAGCCTAAACTCGCCACCCAGTTACAGATATTTGGCAAGGTATTAAATGGTGCCTCGTCAGCAGCGAATTGAGCTAAAAATATCGCCGGACCTTTTAATGTTTTCATAGATACACTCTTGTTTTCTTAGGTTGTTGTCTTAGATTTTTTTTGTATTGTTTTAAATTTTATTTATCTTTAGTCAGCTAATAATTGCGCTAAGTTGTACCATTTAGTGTCTTCGTTCGAGCTATTTACAAAAGACTCTACTAACGCCATACCACGAACGCCTTCAGCTATATCAGCAAAGTCGTAATCTTTATCTGCACGGTAAGTGCCTGCATTATGGTCTTCAATGGCACTAGCAAAGTTAACGTATATATTGGCAAAGGCTTCTAAATAACCTTCAGGATGGCCCATAGGGGTTCTTGTGCTTGCAGCCGTGCGTTGGCTATGAAGTCCACCGGTGCGTAATATTTGCATCGGTTGATCTAAGTATTTAAGGATAAGACTATTTGGCTCTTGCTGGTGCCATTCTAAGCCCCCTTTATCCCCGTAAACGCGAATGGTTAAATTGTTCTCTTCGCCTGTTGCTATTTGGCTCGCTTGAAGTGTACCTTTTATGCCGTCCTGCATTTTTAATAATACGATACCGTCATCATCTAAACGGCGGCCTTCAACAAAAGTTGTTAATTCGGCGCAAACATGGGTAATTTCTTTACCTGTAACGTATTCAACTAAGTTTGCAGCATGGCTGCCAATATCGCCCATACAGCCAGAAATACCTGAGCGTGCAGGGTCAGTGCGCCAGTCAGCCTGTTTATTATCAAGGTCTTGTGGTTGAGATAACCAACCTTGAATATATTCAACAATGACTTTACGCACTTTACCTATTTCGCCATTGGCAACCAGAGTTTGCGCTTCCTTAACCATGGGGTAACCAGTATAAGTATGGGTTAAGCCATATAATAAACCGGTGTTGTTAACTATTTTTTGCAGGGTTTTTACTTCGTCTAAATTTAGCGTGGCAGGTTTGTCTGATAGCACATGAAAACCAGCTTCTAACGCTGCTTTAGCTACAGGAAAGTGCATATGATTTGGCGTTACAATAACAACAAAGTCGATACGTTGTTCAGCAGGAAGTGTTGCTTCAACTTCAAACATGGTTTGAAAGTCGGGATAACATCTATGTTCAGGTAGCATCAGCGCTCGGCCTGATAAAATAGATTTTTCAGCCGTACTTGAAAATGCACCACAAACTAGTTCAATGCTGTTATCAATGTTTGCAGCCATGCGATGAACAGCACCTATAAAGGCACCATTGCCGCCGCCAACCATACCCATTCTTATTTTACGCATTAATACTTAGCCTTAAAATTACTATTGTGCATGATGAAAGAACAATTACATGTCTTTCATCATAGAGACAAATTTCTATAACGTGTTAAGATAAAATCGGTTTTTTATGCAACAAATTCGGCGTTGTATGTTTTTTGAATGGCTGGTTTTTAAGTTTTACTGGTCTTTAATTTGGAGTTTTTATAGCAATGACAAGCTCTTGCGCATCAACAGATAAATTTATTAACCAGTTTAGCGTTAAACAAATTATTGAAATGTTTAACCTCATGTCAGATATATTATTTTGGGTAAAAGATGAAAAGGGTTGTTTTGTTTATGCTAATCAGCAGTTTTTAGAGCACTTAGGGGTAAGTTCGCTTAGTCAAATTGTCGGCTATAGTGATTTTGACTTTTCCGCCGCTCACCTTGCCAAGCAATTTGTTGTTGACGACCAGAAAGTGATGAAAGGGGAAATTGTTAATAATCGACTGGAAATGAATAATGTAAAGCGTGATGAAATTGCTTGGTTCACCACCTCGAAACGGCCACTATTTGACGAGCACGGAAAGGCAATTGGCTCGTACGGAATTTCCCGTCATTTGGAAAAAACTTCATTGGCATTGTCAGCTATGGATGCATTAAAAATACCGGTAGCTTATGTGCACAAAAACTATATGCATAATATTTGCTTGAAAGAGCTCGCTGAAATTACCTATTTATCAATCAGTGCACTTGAGCGTCGTTTCAAAAAATATTTAGGCAAAACGCCAAAACAGTTTATTAATGAAGTGCGCTTAGAGAATGCCCGTCGTTTATTAGTAGAAACTCACCTTCCCATCGCAGAAATAGCCAACCAAGCTGGCTTTACGGATCATAGCTATTTTAGCCGTCAGTTTTCACGTTTATTTGGGCAGTTACCCTCGGTATTTCGTGCGGATTATCAAGCAAGTAATTAATGTTTTGCATTAGCTTATAATCTAAAGAACATTTCAGAGGTGATCTTCTCTTTTATGCTGCTTTTTAACATGCCGTTTTCAAGCATTACATCGTCTAATATGCGCATAGTTGCTTCTAATTTATAACGGTGAATATAGATGTTATTTAGTCGCTCACTAGTAAATTGTACGCCATCAGTCATTGTTGACCATTTTGATGGTTCAAGCATTAAGTTGTTGCCAATAACCTCAATAATTTGGCTGTCATGTTTTGCTAATAAATCCGTTGCTTGGTAGATAGCTTTTAGTAAGAGTTTTAATTGCGATTTTTTATTTTTATAGGCATGTTCTGAAACAACGAGTACATCGATAATCGGCGCTTTTTTCATTTCAGAACTATCGTATAGCGTATGTACATTTAAGCTTGTTAACATATTACTAAAAGGAGGAAATGAAATAGCGGCGCTCACCTCATGGTTTTTCATTAGCTGGTGGTGCTGGTCGACTGTACTGGCAACGATTGAAACATCATTTAGGCTTAACTGAGCCTTTTCAAGTGCGCCATTTAATAACAGCATCCCTACGGCTGTGGTTTCAACCGCTATTTTCTTGCCTTTTAAGTCAGCTAACGTTTTGATATTTTGCTGGCTAACTAATTGATCGGCACCATTAGAAATGTCGAGAATGGCAGCAAAATACAAAGGCACGCCTTTTTCAATTAATAACATCGCTTCATCTAAGGTTAAACAGGCAACATCAGCTTGTTTATTTTCAAACATATCCATTGTTTCTGTGGCGTTAGCTGTGCGATATAGCTGCATAGGTGTTTGGCTTATTTCTAATGCTTTTGCTGCGTAAATGGGTTCATAGCCAATCCAAGTATTGCTGACAATTTTTAGTTGTTCAGAAGCCGGGTTGCATGCGAAAAGCAGCAATAACAGGGTAAATATTATAAAAGTTCTTTTGGCTAAGTTATCCATTTTATACTCAACAGTTAATTTTACTTGTGTGATTTTGAGTGAGCTTTACTTGGTGTAATTGCTGGTAAAGTTTATCAAATTCAATTGGCTTAGCTACATAGAAATTCATGCCTGTATCTAAGCATTTTTTCTGATCGTCAGGCATGCTATTGGCCGTTACAGCAATTATAGGCACTGACGATAATTCACTTTCAAGCGCTCTTATTCTTTTCGTCGCTTGGAAGCCATCAAGCACTGGCATTAGACAATCCATTAATACTGCATGGTGTTTTTCATTTAGCATGTCGAGCGCCTCTTGACCATTGTTAGCTATATCAAAGCTACAGCCCATTTTTTCTAATAATTTCTTTATCAAAATTTGATTGACTCGGTTATCTTCAGCGACTAATAAATGTAAACCTAAGTGTTGAAATTGCTCTGGTTCTACTTTTTCGCTATCTAATTTCTGCTGTTGCTTTTGCTCTTTTGCATCACAAGGTTTAACCAACACATTTAGGGTAAAGGTGCTACCTTGCTCTACAGTGCTTGTTACCCGTAAATTACCTTGCATAAGCTGACAGATTTTTTTGGAAATAGCTAAGCCTAGCCCAGTACCACCATACTTACGTGTGGTACTTGAATCAGCTTGAGTAAAAACATCAAAAACTGTTTCTAGCTTATCAGCAGGAATACCAATGCCGGTATCTTGAACGGCAATTATTAATCGTATAGCCTGATGCTCTTCATGGGTAGAAATGATGACCTTTATTTCTCCTTTTTCTGTGAATTTAAAGGCATTGTTTAGTAAGTTATTAATCACTTGGGTTAAGCGGTTATAATCGCCTTTTAGCCAAGGGGTTTGTACTTGAGAAATGTCGCATGTTAAAGCCAACTTTTTGTCTTGATGAGTATGGCGGTAAATGGCTATTTGCGTATCTAATAACTGACAAATATTAAAGGGGAGCTGCTCAAGTTCTAATTGATTGTTTTGGGAACTTGATAGGTTGAGGATGTCATTAATAATCACCAATAAATTCTCTGCACTGGAGTGCGCTAGTTTTAAGTAGCTTTTATTTTCTTGGCTGAGTTCCTCGTTATTTATAAGTTTCAGCATGCCGATAACAGCATTCATCGGGGTGCGAATTTCGTGACTCATATTCGCTAAAAATAGCTCTTTTGATTTTGCCGATTGCTGAGCTTCTATTAAGGCACCTTCAATGAGTTGTGCGTTCGCTTTTAGTTTTTTGCCTAGCATATGGCCATAAATAGTGACAAAACTAATGATGAAAAAGACAACCGCGGCAATAGCTATTTCATAGTGCTTAATTTTTTTTGCTTGAGCTATTTGTTGCTCAAAATAAGTATTTTGAATATCGCCAATATATTGAGAAGCGTCGCCAATGGCTTGTGTTACTTGGTAATAATATGAATCCATCGAAGCCATATGCTCGCCAGCTAGAATTAATTTATCTTGCTCGACGGCTTTAAAAATAAGGAAGCTTTCATCTGTCATCAGTTTCATACTCTGTTGAATTTGTTTCATGTACTGATTAATTCGACTGACCTGTTCATTGGAGAAGCTTTTGTTGATATTACGCTTAGCGTGAGTGAAAGCCGTATTAAACCAAAGTTTATTTTGCTCAAGGGCGATAGTTTCACTTTTGATATTCTTTGAGTCGAAAATTCTGTTACCTGGTTCATTTACACTTTGAGCAATATAGCCAAGCTTGATGAATTCACTGACAATGGCAGACATATGCCTGTTCTCTTCAACTGAACTTTCATAAGTATCCATCAACAATTGTGTTAAAGATAAGGCTGCTAAAATAGTTAAAATATCGATTACTGCTAATGCGTAATAGAGTTGATGCCATTGAAGCTTTAGTGATTTAAGGGAAAATAGTTTGTTGAGCATAAGTTTTGTTTATTGGATAGAGTAGCGTTAAGATTTTATAATTCGTTTTAAGTATAGAGTAACTCTATGAAATAGTGTTTTTTTATAGTGAGAGTGTAAATTGTTTTTTTAAGGCTGGGTTTTAACCGCTAAGCGAGAACATATAAATGAAATATATGATTGGGAGAGCTGTGCTAAGCGAATATGCAAAAATCTTATCTGGATCTTCTTAAGTTTTTAGCATTGATTTTTTATAGATAAATTTTTTATAGATAAAAAGTGGAGTGACTAGGTCACTGAGGCTAATTTATTGCTCGATCTTTTCAATGATTGTCGATAATTCCATAATCAACAGTTGAGTGTTACTTTTTATCTCGCAATCATTGTTATTTTTAATACTCAACTCTAGCTTGATTGCTATTTTACTTATGTTCGCATAGCCAAACATTTGCGCGGCTCCTGCTAATTTATGTGCTTGCTCAGCTAGTGCATCAAGATTGTGCTCTTGAGCAAATGATATGAGATTTTTATGTTCAGTAATTAAACTGATTTTAAATTGCGTGATCAAATCTGACATGTCGATATCAATGATGGGCTCTTTATCTTCGTTGCTAGCCTTAATTGGTTGGGTAAAATACTCAGCTATTTTTTCTATAAAACTTTGTCGTTCAAAAGGTTTAGTTTGAAAGTCGTCAAAGCCAATCGCTAAATATTGTTCTAGCTCTTTGGCTCGAGCATTTGCTGTTAATGCGATGATAGGCACTTCACAACCTTTATCTCTTAGAATTTTCACTGCTTCAATACCATCCATTTCAGGCATTTGAATATCAAGTAAAATTAAGTCTGGTTTATTTCTTAGGTATGACTCAATAACTTCATAACCATTTACTGCGGTAAAAACGTCAAAACCTAACCTAGTCAATAACCTAGTAACTAAGTGGCGATTATCATCATGATCTTCTGCTAATAAAATGGTGCCACTATAGGTATGCTCTATTGGCTTGAATTCTTTTGTAATGGTTGTTGAGCTTGTTGGTGTGAAAGGTAAAATTAAGGTAAAAATACTACCTTGGTTTGGCTTACTTTCAACATCAATAATGCCGCCCATGAAATGGGCTAACTTTTCAGATAAACTTAAGCCTAAGCCTGAGCCGCCAAAGCGTCTGCTTATACTGGTATCGGCTTGAGTAAAAGCATCAAACACTCGGCTTAATTGTTCTTCATTCATACCTATACCGGTATCTTTTACAGTGAATATTAGCTCATTAATGTGGCGGTAATATTGCGTGGATAACTCAATGGAGACATCGCCTTTTTCAGTAAACTTAATCGCATTTGAACAAAGATTAATAAGGATTTGTTTTAAACGCAGGCCATCAATATTGATCATGAAAGGAGCAGGTAATGTATGGTGTATAGTGAAATTTAAACCTTTAGAAGCAGCTTGTTCGGTGAAAATATTTTTAAGGTCTAATAGTATTTGTGTTAGATCTAAAGGCATAATTTCTAACTCAAATTTATTGACCTCAATTTTGCTTAAATCAAGAGTGTCATTTACTAAACTTAATAAGTGTAAGCTATTATTATGAATGACTTTTATTTCATCAGGACTATTGTCAATATCACCATGTAATATTGCTTCAGTTTGACCAATGATAGAGGTTAAAGGCGTTCTAATTTCGTGGCTCATATTGGTTAGAAATTGGGCTTTTACTTTGTTGGCTTTAATAACCTTTTTTGACTCTTCCTTGATCGAAGCCGTTTGCTCAGCAACCTTATGTTCTAATTGCTTAATAAGGCCTCGTTCAAACTGGGCTTTTTTTCGCTGCTCTCTAACCAAAAGAGCCACTAAAATTAAGCTAAGTATGAAATATAAAGTATACGCCCACCAAGTATGCCACAGCGCTGGTAGCACAGTGATTTTTAGCGAAACACCTTCTTCATTCCAAACACCGCTAGCATTACTGGCTTTGACTCTTAGTAAATAGTCACCATCAGCAAGATTGGTGTAGGTTGCTCGGCGATTTTTATAGTCGGTTGTGATCCAATCGTTATCAAAACCTTCTAACTTATATGCATATCGATTCTTTTTAGCGTTAGCGAAGTGCAATGCTGAAAACTCAAAAGCAACGATATTATCAAGATGACTTAGGGTGATTTCTTTGGTTAAGTGGATAGCTTGCGTTAAAGTAAAGTCAGTTTTTTTATCAGAATTTATTATATTTGAGCTTTTTGTTTTAGCTTTTGTGTTTGATTGCGCAATAGCAACAGGTTGATTTAATAACAGCATCTCGGTGATAACAACAACAGGAACTTGTAAGTCATCCTTTATTTGTTCTGGAAAAAAGCGATTAAAACCATTGATACCGCCAAAAAACAATTCGCCGTTTTTACTTTTAAAAGAAGCGCCGGTATTAAACTCATTATTTTGCAAACCATCAGTGACGTCATAGTTTTTGAAGGTTTTAGTTTTTGGATTAAAACGCGATAAACCATGATTGCTACTCATCCATAAAAAACCATGATTATCTTCTTCAATGGCGTAAATATAGTCATTAGGTAAACCGTGTTTTTTATTGTAATAAGTAAATTGTTTGGTTTTGGAGTTAAAGTGATTGAGGCCAAGGTCGGTACCGATCCAAATGTCGCCTTGGCTATCTTCCTTTATGGCATTAATTACGCCACCACTAAAGCTGTTAGGGTTATGGTCTTCATGGCGATAATGAGTAAATTGTTTAGTCTTGGGATTGAAGTGATTGAGCCCAAGTGCGCTACCAACCCAAAGATTACCTTGACTATCTTTGGTGAGCACATAAACAATATCATCAAGTATGCTGTTGTTATTGCTTTTTTGCGGGTGATATTGAACGTTTATGTTGGTTTTGGGATTAAAGTGATGCAGTCCTTCTCCAAGTGTGCCAATCCAAAAATTTCCTTGCCCATCCTCAGTTATCGCACTTGTACGCTTATGAATTGAACTATTAGCATTACTGGTTTTATATTTATATTGAGTAAATTTGTTCGTTTCTGGGTTAAAACGCATTAGCCCTCTATCTAAAGTTCTCAGCCAAAGCTGCCCTTTACTATCTTCAGTAATCGCAAAAGCATTATCAATATCATTTTGAAAGTTGTTGGCATCATTGGTATTAAACAGATAATGGCTAAAGGATTTTGTCTTTGGATCAAAACGAGTGAGTCCGCCTGAATTTACTCCAAGCCAAAGATTACCTTGCCGGTCTTCAGCAATAGCATAAACCAAATTAGCTCTTAAACTATTTGAGTTATTGATATCGGAACGATAATGATTAAACACCTGCGTTTTGGGATTGAAATAATTAAGTCCTCCTCCATGAGTCCCGACCCAAAGGTTACCTTGATTATCTTTGGAAATTGTCTCAATAGTATCGCCACTTAAGCTATTGGGGTTATCTACTTGGTAACGATAATGAGCGAAAGTTTCGGTAGTTTTATCAAAACGGTCAAGCCCACTTGACTCAAATCCTATCCATATCTCGCCCTGATTATCCACTTCTATGGCATTAATATTATCGCTACTTAAACTATTTGGCTCATTGTCTTTATGACGATAAGCAGTAAACGTTTCTGTCTTTGGGTTAAAGCTATTTAGCCCGCCACCCAATGTACCAACCCAAAGGTTTCCGGCAAAATCTTCAGTGATAGCTCTTACGCTGTATTTACTTAAATTTTCAGGATCATTTGAATTAAGTTGGTAATGCTTAAATGCTTTTGATCTAGGATTAAATTTATCGAGGCCCGCTCTAGTCCCTAACCAAAGTATTCCTTGAGAGTCTTGATGAATAGCGAAAACCCCGTTGCTACTTAAACTGTTAGGGTTGCTAGCATCAAATTTAAAATGAGTGAAGGTTTCTAGCTGTGGATCAAACCGATTGAGTCCGCCATTTCGGGTGCCTATCCATAAAATCCCCTGATTATCCTCAGTGATGGTATAAATAATATCATCATTCAAACTATTTAAATTTTTCTCATCAAATAAGTATCTTTTAAAGGTTTCTGTTTTTGGATCAAAACGGTTGAGCCCATTTAAAGTACCGACCCAAATATAGCCTTGACTGCCCTCAGTGATAGCCAATATTGCGTTGGATGATAAAGAGGTAGGGTTATCTGCATTATATTGAAATATCTTAAAGTTATAGCCATCGTAACGTGCAAGTCCGTCGTAGGTGCCGACCCAAATAAAACCGGTTGAATCAGCTAAAACTCGCGTAACCGTGGCTTGAGGTAAGCCATCTTCTAATGATAAACGTTCAAAACGGATAGAGGGTGCCGATGCCATAACAGCAAAGCTGTGCATAAAAGTAAAACAGATAAGAATAATGCTGAATATTATTGTTTTAATGACAGTACGACTCTATTAAATATGATTAATAACCTTTATTAGCTTAACTTAATTTTCTTCTAATATACATATTGAATATATTTTCGAATTGCTTGTTAATCGTCAGAGAATATTAGCGTTATAAATGTGTCACAAGCTTTACTGTTTAAACAGATACTTGTCTTTGAATATTAGCTTTATGTGTACATTAGTGCAATTAGTGTGTTATCTAAAGTATTTTGACGCTAGGCTTCAAATACTTACAGAATATGCACAGGAGCGATCATCAGAAAATTCTGATTATAGTTGGGAAGTGTCGATAGAATTTAATTTTAAGGGAGAAAAAATGGGGTGGCTAAAGGAGTTTGAATCCTCGCGAACTTGGAAATGCGGAATCACCCATGATGACGGTCGAGATATTTTAACTTTTTTATAATGTTTTCTAGGAAGTAGAAAGAAGAATGGGGTGGCTAAAGGAG
>CANMXU010000001.1 GCA_947501935.1 uncultured Alteromonadaceae bacterium | reverse complement strand
CTGGTGTTGTATCTAAAATCATCGACTAATTCTCTTTGAGAATAGATGTTTTTAGTTCACATCGAACTAAAGAAAAAGGTCGCTTCGGTGACCTTTTTTATTGCCTGAAATTAAGTCATTAGTTGATTTTCTTCGAAATTAGCCTCTGTATTTTCTTCATATATATTATCTTTGTTGAGCCGTGATAGTGCACTGCTCTAGTATTTTACCTATTGGCTTAACTAACTGCTAAAGCTTATACAGCGGCTATTATAGCTGAAATGCGGTGATTCTGATGTCGGGTTTAGCTTTAATAAAAGAGTAGCTAAAATGCTATGTTTTGTTAAAGAAGTGTAAGTGATGTAGTGTTGTCATAAAACTGAAATATATCATCCGTACACTGCCCAACATTAAATAAATAAGCGTTTAGGTGTAGATATAACTATTATCTTTAACAAATGAAGATATGGTCTCTCATTTAACTCTTGCAGTATTATTTTGGCGTAGAGCCCTCATTGGTTTGGCATAAAGCCACTCATAGGTATTGATGTATTATGAAAGTTAATAAATTTGTCTTATTCGTTGCTGGTTTACTTTGTTCATCAACAACTTTAGCAGAAGAGTATCAGTGGGAAGATACTTGGAATTACGCCAAAATTGTCGAAAAAGATGAAGACGGCAACTATTTGAGTTATTCAGGGCGTTTGCACATGGACTCGGTCTGGTTCGACGGCAACCAAGGTAATCATGAGGAAGTTTCTTTTCGTCGTTTACGTTTTGGTTTTAAGGGCAAGTATGGGGATTTTACCTCAACTTTTGAAGGTGACTTTAACTTAAATAATGAACTAGGTGATTTTTATAACCGTATTACCGATGCGAAAATTGACTGGCGCTTTAGTGACAGTGCAAAACTGACGTTATTAAAGCAAGGTGTTGGTTTTACCATGGACGGAAATACCTCATCTAAGCGCTTACTTACCCCGCAACGTAATAACCTGTCGAATAACTTATGGTTCACCGCGGAGTATTTCACCGGGATAGCATTAAAAGGCAGTACCAGTAATAACTGGGATTATAAAACCGGTATTTATTCAACCGACGGCTCTGATGAAATTGGTGTTACCGAAGCGAGTTATTTTGCCAATGCTTCAGTTACTAAAAGCTTTGGTAAAACTGAAATGTTTGATAAAAGCCAAGTGACTTTTGATTATATTTACAATGATGAGCATGAAGACGCCAATACGCGTGATTTTTCTAATATTGCCAGTTTGTATTCTAAAATGTCGAAAGGAAAGTTCGATCTCGCCGGCGAAGTTGCTTACGGTAAAGGTTATTTTGAACAAAGTGATTTATGGGGCGTGGTGATCATGCCTTCATACCGTCAAACAGAAAAAACTGCTTGGGTATTACGTTATACTCATATCGACAGCAATGGCGCCAATGGTATTCGTTTAGGTCGTTACGACAATGACATTAGCTCTGAACGTGGTGACAAGTACGACGAGCTATATGCCGGCGTAAACTGGTACTACAACAAAGATAAATTTAAACTGCAATTGGGCATGCAATACACCAAAATGGATGACGAAGACAGTGTCGTTGGTGATTACGACGCCATAGGTATTTCTTTAGCACTGCGTGCTTATTGGTAGAGATAATTTATCTTTAAATGGTATGAAGCATATGAAGGATTACGGTGTATTTGTTTTCCTTCATACTTAACTTTTTTGCAATGAACAAAACCGTACTTCTAAGTATTATTATTTATCCCGCATCAATAGATCGAACTACCTTAAACCCTTTTACACCCGCAGTAATAAATAGAGCCAATGTAGTGTTTTTCGTTGTTGTGTATTTAGCCATGAAGCAATAACAAATGAAATCCATTTACTTCTAGTTGTCTTTTAAAACACTTCCTTAACTCCTTTGGGTACCCTGCAATGCCTTATGGTTGGCTTTGTGTCTTTCGTTGACTTTCAAATTAATCTTCATTAATATGGTTAAAAAACAAACAAATCAATGTTTTTGTGTACTTATAAGGAAGTAAAGGTGTTCGCTAAATTTGCCAATGTTTCTATGATGAATATGCTTTTTAAAAGCGTTTTTGTCTGCTTTATTTCATTCACTACCTATCATGTTTATGCCAACGAAGCTTCTCCTTCTTCTGCTAAAAACCACCTATTGCTGGCATTTGTTAGCCTTGAACCAACAGACACTTCATATCGCACAGCCGACTTATCACGTACACAATTAGTCCTGCTAAAAAGCATGCAACATCAATTTAGTAAAACAGCAAACGGCAATGTTAAGTTTGAATTAGTAGATAGCACTGAATTGGCGGTTAGTAAAAAAGCGGACCAACAACAACAGATAAACTTTCTTTATGACTGGGATCTTAATGAGATGTTGCTGCACCGAGCGCCAACATCCCAACAACTTATTGCTCGATATAAAATTGAAAAAATACCTACCACGATACTTATTGATAGCCACGGCAACGTAGTTAACAAGTGGCAAGGGCTAGTAGCTGCACATGAATTAGCTTTTGCTTTACAAAAAGCCTTAGGGGTTACCTCTTCAGGGCGCACTAAAGCACTATAAATATAAAAACATCAAGACAAAAAAATATTACAACAAACAATAACCTTAAATATAAAAATGAGGTGGGGAATATATGAAAAATTTATTTAGCAAGTTCGTTTTCTCTTATAAAAAGCGGATGTTATTGGTTTATTTACTTAGCTGGCTAGGCTTTTTGCCACATGCACAAGCGTTAAATACTAATTACTACCTTGACTGTAGTAGTAGCTCCAATGGTAATGGCTCTTCTTCATCCCCTTGGAATAAATTGAGTACAGTGAATAATAAAACTTTTGGTGCTGGTGACCAGTTACGCATCAAGCGAGATACAAGCTGCTCAGGACAATTAGCCCCAAAAGGTTCTGGTGCTGTAGGTAACCCAATAATTATTCGAGCTTATGGCTCAGGTTCAAAGCCGATAATTGCTGCTAACGGTGATTATGCCGCAGCATTATATTTATATAACCAAGAATACATTGAGGTTAAGAACTTAGAAATTACCAATAGCGGAAATGGGCCAACGAAACGTTATGGTGTTTTAGTTGAGCTAAAAGATGTAGGTGTTGCAAACTATTATCGCTTCACTAACTTAAAAGTACATGATGTTGACGGTTCGAACGAGCATAAAGATAACGGCGGTATAATCTTTAGCATTTTACAAGGCACGGTACCCACCAAGTTTAATGACGTAATTTTAGACGGTAACAATGTTTATTCCGTTGACCGTACCGGTATCTATATAGGCTCTTATTGGAATGACCGTGATGAACTTCATGATGGTGGTGGCGAATGGCTCGGTTCAACTAACTTTATTTTTAGAAATAACACCGTAGCGGATGTTGGTGGTGATGGTTTGGTGCCTCATTATACAACTGGCGCATTGGCGGAATACAATGTTGTGCATGATTTTAACATGCGCTCTACTGGTGCTAATGTTGGCTTGTGGTGTTGGAACTGTGATCAAGTGACTTATCAATATAATGAGATATATCATGGCGGCTGGGATGGTAATTTACATGATAGCCAAGCGATGGATATTGACGGCGGTAATATTGGTAATCTTTATCAATACAACTATACGCATGATAATAAAGGTGGAATGTTATTAATTTGTGGTTGGGAAGTATCAACTGATAATGTGATCCGCTATAACATTAGTCAAAACGATGGTGATGATGTAATACACCTTGCTTGTGACAATATGACCAATACACATATATATAACAATGTTGTTTATATGGATGATCCGGTGCAAACCCCAGCCAGAGTCATTCATATTGACCCAAGCTGGTTGGGTGCTAATGGTAAAACTGTTTATTTTTACAATAATATTTTCTATGCAGATACTCCCGATGCCCTTTATGAATTACCTTCTAATCATAAAGCAACTTTTGACTCGAATCTGTTTTATGGCCTTAACCCACCGTCTACTATTAATGATCCCAATAAGGTGATCGCTGATCCTAAACTTGTTAATCCGGGGCAAGGGGGTTCTGGGTTAAGTAGTTTGAGTGGTTACCAATTACAATCAAACTCCCCAGCCATTGGTGCAGGTCGTATCATTGCTGATAATGGTGGTGCTGATTTCTGGGGCAATGCGGTTTCAACTGACTGTGCTCCTGATATTGGCGCGCATCAGTTTTCGAATAATAGTTCATGTAACCCATCAACAGCGCCAGAAATTTCTAATGCTAATTGGAGTTTACATTACGTCGACAGTGAAGAATTAGTAGGTGAAAATTCACCGGCAACCAACGCCTTTGACGGTGATGAAAGTACGATATGGCATACTCAATGGAAAAATGGTTCGCCTGATCATCCTCATGAAATCCAAATTAATTTAGGGGCAAGTTACAACTTAGAAGGTTTACGATACTTGCCACGTCAAGGCAGCCAAAATGGTAATGTGAGCGGTTATGAAATATACGTGAGTAACGATGGCTCGAATTGGGGCAGTGCGGTTGCCAGTGGTAGTTTTTCCAGCAACCAAAATGAAAAAGAAGTATTGTTTAGCGTTACCGCTGGGCAGTATGTTCGCTTTAAAACCTTAAGTGAAGTTAATGGTAATGTTTGGGCTAATGCTGCGGAAATTAAACTATTAGGCCGACCTGCGACTGTTGATGTTATTTCCCAAAGTGGTTGGTCATTACACTATGTTGATAGCGAAGAGTTAGTTGGTGAAAATGCACCAGCAACTAATGCTTTTGACGGGGATAGTAGTTCTATTTGGCATACTCAATGGAAAAATGCCTCACCTGCGCATGCGCATGAAATTCAAATTAATTTAGGTAATAGCTATACCATCAGTGCTTTACGTTATTTACCGCGTCAAAATACTCAAAATGGCCGTGTTGGCGATTATGAAATTTATGTGAGTGCTGACGGTTCAAATTGGGGAGCTGCCGTAGCAAGTGGTACTTTCAATAGTAACGCTAACGAAAAAGAAGTCACTTTTAATGCGACTTCAGGGCAATATATTCGCTTTGTAGCGTTAAGTGAAGTTGGCGGTAATGCATGGACCAGCGTAGCTGAATTGAATGTTATAGGCTTATAACCAATAATTTAGCAGCTACTTTAAAAGCGCGGAATACAAAAAGCTAGGAGCATGCTCCTAGTTTTTTTGTTGTTAAATCAGCTGCCTATTTTGTGAGTGCGATAATAGCAATGAATTTAGCCTTTGGTCATGACTTCTTCAATTTGCTCTTCTAAATCAAGCCAATGCATTTCGGTTTCTTCAATATCATTTTTTAGCTGTGCTTGAGTTTTTAATAACTCAGTAAGTTTTACTTTATGCTCAGCTTGATAAATTTCACTATCACCTAATACTTCTTCTACTTCTGCTAATTTGGTTTGCCAGTTATGCACTTGCTTTTCTAATTTATCCGCTTGCTTTCTAAGAGGGGCCGTTTTTTTACGCAGTTCGGCTTGTTCGCGGCGCTGCTGCTTTTTATCTACGCTATTTTCACCGCTACTGGTATTGCTGCTTTTAGCACTTTGCGTGGCGAGTTTTTTATCATCATTAAGCCATTGCTGATAGTCATCAATATCGCCGTTAAATTCTTGTACTTTGCCATTGGCTACTAAGAAAAACTCATCAACACATGACTCTAATAAATACCTGTCATGGGCAATTAATATTATCGCCCCTTCAAAGTCTTGTAAGGCAAGTACTAAGGCTTGGCGCATTTCTAAATCTAAATGGTTGGTTGGTTCATCCAGCAGCAATAGTTGCGGTTTTTCTAATACAATCAGTGCTAATACCAAACGGGCTTTTTCACCGCCAGACATAGTGCCTACTGATTCAAGGGCTTGGTCGCCACTAAAGCCAAACCTACCTAAAAAGGTGCGTGCTTGTGGTTCACCCAGCGCAGGTTTTGCGCGCAGAATATGCTCAACTGGGCTGCTGCTAAAATGCAGTTGTTCTAGTTGATGCTGAGAAAAATAGCCGACTTTTAATTCTTGTGCACAATAACGTTCACCATTAAGTAGCGCTAATTCGCCAGCAAGTGATTTAATTAAGGTTGACTTACCCGCGCCATTTCGACCAAGCAAGCCAATGCGGCTACCCGGTACTAAAGTTAAACTAACTTGCTCTAAAATGCGGGTTTGTTGATCGTAACCACAGTCACTTTCTTTTAATGCTAATAAGGGGTAAGGCAAACTTTCAGGAGCTTCAAAACTAAAAGTGAACTGACTGTCGACATGCGCAGGAGCTAGTTCGGGTAATTTTTGTAACCGTTTTAAGCGGCTCTGCGCTTGTTTAGCTTTACTAGCTTTGGCGCGAAAGCGGTCAACAAATGAAGTTAAGTGAGCCACTTCTTTTTGCTGTTTTTGAAATTGGGCATCTTGTTGAGCTAAATGTTCTGCACGTTGGCGCTCAAAGGCTGTGTAATTGCCTGCGTAAAGCTTGGCTTGCTGATGTTCAATATGTAATATTTGGCCAATAACATCGTCTAAAAAGTCACGATCATGGGAAATAAGTACCAAGGTGCCGGTAAAGCGTTTTAACCAACGTTGCAGCCAAATAACTGCGTCTAAGTCTAAATGGTTAGTTGGTTCATCGAGCAATAATAAATCAGCACGGCTGATCAGCGCTTGTGCTAAGTTTAAGCGCATCCGCCAACCACCCGAAAAGGCTCTAACTGGGTTTGCCAGTTGTTCTTGTAAAAAACCTAAGCCATGCAATAGCTCACCCGCACGTGCTGGCAAACTATAACCGTGAATGGTATCAATTTTATTAATGATAATAGCTTCTTGATTACCATCATCATTTTCGCGCGCTTGCTCTAATTGCTGCTCTAACTGACGAAACTCTTTATCGCCGTCCATTACATAATCAAGCGCTGATTGCTCAAGGGCTGGTGTTTCTTGTTTTACCGTTGAAATAGTCCAGTTTGCTGGAAGCGAAATATTGCCAGAATCTGGTTGTAGTTCTTGTAATAACGCGGCAAAGAGCGAAGATTTTCCACAACCGTTTGCACCAACTAAGCCGACTTTATGATTAGGGTGAATAGTAAAGCTTGATGACTTGATCAGGTTTTTAGCACCGCGGTCTAAGCTTAAATCAGTGGCAGATATCAAGGGAAAATCTCATTAAATAAATAAAGGCGCTATTGTCGCTTTTCCATAGGGGGTTATTCAAGGTAAAATGTCGTTAGATGAAACTTAAGCGATAAAATTTGTGAAAAAACGATTTATAGCCGGCGCAGTATGCCCAAAATGTAAAGCCATGGACACTATGGCGTTAACTAAAGAAAATGGCGTTGAAAAAGTTACCTGTGTAAGTTGCGGTGAGCAAATGTCGCAACCTGAAGCCCATGTGGAAAATGCGGTACGTGAGCATGAGCAAGTGATCGGTATTTTTAAGCAAGAATAATTATTGTATTTGCCGCTATATGAAAGCAGGCATAAAAAAACCAGCAAGCTGCTGGTTTTTAGTTGTGCTTAATATCAGAGCAATGCACCGAGAGTTAAGTGAATTGTCTTAATTTCGTCAGCTTAGTAATGCGGCGGTGGTGCCTCAGGTTCTATTTTACCTGAGCCTGGCGAACCGTTGTCTTTAATGCGCTCCGCTACTAATTTTAATTGATTTTTCAATTCAGAAATTTGCGTTTGATGAATCGCTAATTCTGTATTGAGTTGCTCAATAACATCGTCTTGAAAAGCATTACGTGATTCTAATGCTTCGATATGTTGTTCGATATCACTCAGTGATTGCGTTAATTTGATATCTGCCATAGTTCAGCGTACCCCGACGAACTTTCCGTTAATATATGGCTATTATCGCGAAAAGCGACACTATACACAACCGCTCCTGCTGGGCGAATGTCATCTCTTGGGCTAACCCGTAAACTTTCTAAGCGCTCACCGCTGCTAATATCCCAAACACTTACTTTTCTAGTTGGCGCTCCGGTCAATAATTTAGTGCCGTCAGGTGAAAACTGCACCGAGCTGAACACTTCTTGGCGATTAGTATATTGTAAGCGACTAACCAGCTTGCCGGTTTTTAAATTCCAAATATTGGCGTGCTTTTTACTGTCGGCAGTAAACGCATATCGGCCTTGGGCATCAAGCGCTACTTTAGTTACTCGACTTGGATGATTAAAGCGGTAGATCACTTGTCCTGATTGGGTGTCCCATAAATAGGCAACAAAATCGTTTGAGCCTGAAAGCGCAATGCGGCCATTGGGTAGTAAGTCAACTGAATTAATTTTTTCTTGGTGGCCTAAAAATTCTAAGCGTCGGCCGGTTGCGGGGGTTAAATGCACCACAGTGCCGTTGCCTTTACCAATTAATACAAAGCGGCCATCATTGGCTAAGGCAATGTCGCGAATGCTTGACTCTCTTACTTGCCAATAACCTTCCGACTGGCCTGTTTTAGCATTCCAAAGAGCAAAGTTCTCGCGGCTTGCGGTTAATACATGGCTATTGTTGTCAGCTATATCAATGGCGAGTACTAAGTTGTCGGCGTTATCTTGTTGTTGATTCCATTGAAAAAGTAAGGCGTTATTTTCTAGATCCCACAGGCTCAAACCATGATGAATGGAAGAATTAGCACTGAGCTTACCGTCATTTGAAATATCGGCGGCATAAGCACCTTCTACGGCATGCTGCCAACGCTTTATAGGGCTTTGATTTGACGGCTGACAAGCACTGATTGATAACAAAAATACCAATAGTAAAGTCAATTTATTAATGTGTTTACCCGTGAACAAAATGGCTAACTTTTTCTTAGAAGTCGTAGAGTTAGTATATACCTATACAATAGCCAAATGCGAATTTCTCCGCTACTGAGTAGACAACCTTAGTTAACTTAACTGCAAAAGGTATTGTTTAAGAGAAATATTATCAAGCGGGCTATATGTGTTAGTAAGCAAGTTGCGTGGAAGAGCTTTTTGAAAACAATTGCCAACGAATACCTATTTATCAACCACTCCTATTGCATCCAGATGATTTTTAGCACCACACGGTTATGTTTTTTGGGATGAGTTTATTTTTCATATTTATATTATTAATTGTTGAAAGGTTGAATTGAATAGTTTACTTATAGTGCGGGATAAATGTGCAAAAGCTAAAGTGGAAAGCTTTTCACACGAATATTATTCATTCTTTGATGGAAGTTAGCAGCACAAGTAAACCTGAAAAAATAGATACAAACCTAATAAAAACAGTACAACAAAAATAAAAGAGGTAAGCATGCAACAAAACTCATTTTTAAATCGTATTAAATTAATTTTTCTGACAACCTTCCTTGTCTGTGTACAAGCTATGGCTCAGCAGTCTCAGCCAAATATCATCCATATTTTAGTTGATGACCTTGGTTATGCCGATTTAAGTGTTCATGGTCAAACAGAATTTAGTACCCCTAATATTGACTCAATCTTCAATGGCGGTGCGCGCTTTACTGATAGCTATGCAACTAATAGCGTATGTGCGCCATCACGTGCTGGTCTTCTAACCGGTCGCATGGGCAGTAAATTTGGCTTTGAGTCTAACCTACCGCACAAGTATGCCAGCAAACCAGGCTCACGAATTGGTCTTGACCCTGAACAAAGCACTATGGCTGATGTACTTAAAACTGCTGGTTATAGAACAATGGCGATCGGAAAATGGCACCTTGGCGACAATGATGAACTGTTTCACCCGAACGTGCGCGGATTTGATGACTTCTATGGTTTAACAGGGGGCAGCAGAACGTACTTTCAACTAACAGAGTTTGATCATTATAAATCACTGCAGTACAACGGAGCATATATAGTTGAAGACGCTAATATGTACGTTACTGATCATCTTACCGATGCTGCGATTGACTTAATAGATGATCAAACAGTGCAAAACCCAGAATCTCCTTTCTTTATTTACATGTCATATACCGCCCCTCATTTACCGGCAGAAGCAAAACCAGAGATTTATGCTGCACTTAGTCATATCACTGACGATACCCGTCGTCACTATGCTGGTTTAATTATTAACTTAGACGAAAATATTGGCCGACTGTTAGCGCACCTTGATTCACTTGGTATAGCCGATAATACTATGGTGGTATTTATGAGTGATAACGGTGGTAAACACCATGCCGACAATGGTGTGCTGCGAGGTACTAAAGGCACTATGTGGGAAGGTGGAGTACGTGTTCCTATGGCAGTAAAGTGGGAAGGTGTTATCCCTGCAGGTCAGGTATTTTCTAGTGATACTGTGATTTCTAGTCTTGACTGGATGCCAACGTTTGCAGCCATATCAGGGGCAGATCAATTACAAACTATAAATACTGATGGTGTTAACCTAATGCCATTACTTACTTCGCAAACGCCTATGGGGGCTCGCGAACTTTATTGGCGTCGTGGTACTACCAACCATACGGCTATTCGTTCAGCTGATTATAAATACTATCTTGATCGTAATGCGCCTATGGAATATCTGTTTAACCTTGTTGTCGATGCGAACGAATGGAATACCAATAATATTATTACTAATGAGCCAGCGGTTGCCGAGCAGCTTGTTGCCAAGCATGCGGCATGGGAAGCATCAATTCCATATCCTGCATGGAATTCTAGTGGTGAACTTTTTGCGATAACCACATATCAAGTGACTGTAAATGCGACTGAAACCTTAAACAAAACCTTAACGATAGCGAGCAGCCAAACAGCGCTTACTTGGAGTATTCTCTCTGGTCAGCCAGCATGGTTAACGCTGGATAGTGTTACCGGTGTTATCAGTGGCACACCAGCAGAAGCAGATGTTGGCGAGTACATTATGCAAGTGCAGGTCACTGATGGCATCGAAACCACCAGCTACGCTTTGCCCCTGACGGTTACGGCAAGTACAACTATTGACTATAGTGCTGTTGGTGATGCCCATGTTCGAGCGGGTGCCTATGCTGATAATAATTACGGTGCAACGACCGTATTAAAGGTAAGAAATAAAGATCTAGCTAATGACTATGACAGTTACTTTAGCTTTGATATCGGCACCGGCACTGTACAAAGTGCAACCTTGACACTTGTTCCTACTGTTATTAGCGGCACCCGCGACTTTCAAGTGCAGCTTTTGGCTGACTCTGACGACGCATTGTTTGATGAAAATACCATAACATGGAACTCTAAACTATTTGGAACTGGTGTTTCTGTAGCGGTAAGTGGTCCATATATTGTAGGAGAGGCCATTGAAATAGATGTTACCTCTATAATGACTCAAGCTGAGCAGCAGAATAATGTTGCTACGTTTTGTTTGACGCCAGGAAACTATTCAACGTCAAACCTAGGTTTTGCTAGTAAAGAACACGCAACTTTAGGTTACCGGCCTGTACTTAGTGTGACGTATCAATAAAAACAACTCACTTGGTATTAAGCAATACTCCAGCCCACCAGCTATTTGGTGGGCTCTAAAAAACTAAGCGTTTTATATTAATTTTTACTCTTAGTTATAAAAATTAACAGTGGTAATAAGTGACAGAAGTTATTGAACTTTAGTTTTGAAAATTTAAAATTAACCATAACGAACAATTATTTTCATAAAGTTTACAAGCCGCTTGTTGATTTTTATTGAAGATTCAGTATTCTGTTGAGCCAGTATATTGTACTGATGTTGTTTACATAATTATCGTTAGTTAATTAAACGTTATTTTTAACATTGTACATACCACTCAACTGATAATTAAATGACAACTTGGGGACTTTCTCCTGCGGGTTTGTTTTTATGGAGAAGAGAATGAAATTTTTAAAACCAACTTTAGTGGCTATCGCCCTAGTATCGGTACTTGGCTGTCAAGAAGAAGTAAAAGTAGAAGAAGTTACAGCTCCTGTTTTAGAAACTGAAGCGCAGCAACAAGCTTACGGTTTAGGTGCCTCAATTGGCATGTATATGGAACGCAATCTTGAAGAGCAAACTAAACTAGGTTTAGCGCTTGATAAAGAATTAATTAAGCGTGGCTTCTTAGAAAGCATTGAAGGTAACTCTGCAATTGCTAAAGAAGAAATTCAAGGCATCTTATCTGGCTTAGACGCTACCATGAAAGCTAAGCAACAAGAACAGGCTGCTGTAGCTGCTGAATCTAGCTTAGCTGACGGTGTTAAGTTCTTAGAAGAAAATGCTAAGAAAGAAGGCGTTAAAGTGACTGAATCAGGTATTCAATACGTAGTATTAACTGATGCAGAAGGCGCTAAGCCAAAAGCAACTGACACAGTAACCGTTCATTATAAAGGTACATTCTTAAATGGTGAAGAGTTCGACAGTTCATACAGCCGTAACGAACCAGCAGTATTTCCTTTAAACCGCGTAATTGCTGGTTGGACTGAAGGCGTACAATTAATGTCTGTTGGCTCTAAGTATAAATTTACTATCCCTTCAGACTTAGCATACGGCCCAGTGGGTAATCCACCGCGTATTCCTGGTAACTCAGTATTAGAGTTTGAAATTGAATTACTTGAAATTCAACAACCAGCAGCTCCAGCAGAAGTTGGCGATAAATCAGAATAGTTTTTAATAACATTTGATTTTTTAGTAAAATTTGAAAAGCCGTTACTGTTTCAGTAACGGCTTTTTTTTGACATTTTTAACTGATAATAGCTTTATTTAGCTATTGAGGCGCTGGCTGAGTAATTGGTCTTCTAAGGCGAAGCGTTGTTCTAAGTATTGCCCTAACTGAGATAAGTTATCTGCGAGTTGTGTTGATAAATCACCCGTGGTTGATTTAGTGTATTGGTCATTAAAAGCAAGGGCGTAGTCAGTTGAAGTATTAATCTTACTGATAAGGTCATTTTCTTCCACGCTTAACTGCTGGTTGGCTTTTTGATTAAATATTTCAAAATGACCAGCAGAGATATAATCAATTAATAGCTGGCAAAAATGTTTTAAATCGAAGTCGGGTACTGGCGTATTCGCTTCTCTAAGAAATGGCGGTAAACCGGCTAATTGACAATAAGAAACCAATAGCGCTTGGCGTTCATCAAGCCAAGTGTCGATAACCTGATCTGTACCTTGCCATTGCTGCTGAATTTTTTTTAATTGCGTTAACATAATAACTCCTCATCTTCCGTGATGTTAAGGGCTAGTTAATATGCGTCATCCCTGTATGAAAAATCAACAACTATTTTTCAGGTTAGACCATCGCGCTATTAGTAAATGAATTTAGTCGATGAATTCGGCAAGCTTAATACGGGCGGTTATCTTTATAAATACTGTTCTATATTCGCCACTAACCGCGCCGAAGCCTTTAGCAGTTGCTGCTCAAGTATCGGATAAAACTGTTGTTGATAATCAACTCCTAAAATTACTTTCTGTTTTAAAGGCTGGCACACGGCGTTTTCATCTAAATGGCAGTAGCGAAAATCAGGCATTCTTATAAGAGCTAGTGACTCATTAGCCCATGAGGTTACGCTTTGTTGTTGCCATAGTTTTATCGGTGCAGTTCGCCATGCTTTGCTGAGTTGTTCTACTAGCTTATCTTGCTGGCGAGTATGGCTAGTTAATAAACATTCATCCCAATACCAATGTAAATTAGTGCACTTTTGCTTGAAAGAAACTGGCTTAGTAGAGTTTTTTGTTGAAGGTTTTGTCGTTAAAACAATTTGCTGCTGATTGCCGCCGCGATCACTTTTAAAACTTACATGTAAAGGCTGATGCATATCAGCAATCCAATGGCTTAAAAACATTAATGCCTGGGCTCGTTGCCAAGTGTTTTGCGGTTTTAGTTGAGACGTTAGTAGTGGGGCGCGCTGGGATGAGCGAGCTAACTGACTTTGGTGAAGTGCTATTGCGGTTAATAAACAAGGCTGTGAACACCTTGTGCTGGTAATATTTTGTTGGCTGCGGGGAACATTCATATAATGCCAGCTTTTATAGCGATCAAATTTTGCTGATTTTTTGATGGCGTCAGCCCAAGTACAGCTGTCAGCAAAGCTTATTGTTTTCGAAAGTTTTTGGTGATTATAGCGGTTAATACGTTGCTGTTCGTTTTTGGGAATCGCGGCGAGTAACTGCTTTATTTTATTTTGATGCGGAGTAGATAACTGCTGAAAACTTAACTGACAAACCACTTTATGGCCGAGTTTGCTTAAAGCGAAACTTGGCAGTGATAGGCATAAAGCGAGTGCTAAGCAAAAGGTGATTAGGTATTTATTCATCAATTTTTCATTTCATTTAATTGCCAATATATTGATAGCAGGCCAAACTTAGTATGAATTACATAGGCTTGAGTTATTTACTTTAGCTGGTCAATAGCTTAATTAAAAGTAGGAGAGTTGCTTTGCATAAAGTTGACGCACTGGTTATTGGTGCTGGCGTAGTGGGTTTAGCAATTGCCAGAGAGCTGAGCAGTTCATTCGCTAATATTCTTTTAGTCGATAAAAACAACAGCTTTGGCGAAGAAACCAGTAGTCGTAATAGCGAAGTGATTCATGCGGGCTTGTATTATCCAACCAACAGTTTGAAAGCCAAATTATGTGTAGCAGGTAAACATTTACTTTATCAGTATTGCCAACAGCGCAGTATTGCTTATCAGCGTTTGGGAAAATTATTGGTTGCGCAAACGCCATCAGAAATTGAACACTTAGAAAAAATAGCCCAACAAGCGCGAATAAATGGCGTTGATGATTTACGTTGGCTTAGTGCCGCAGAGATTAAAGTAGCTCACGCTAAGGTAAAAGCACTTGCCGCGCTTAGTTCGCCCAGTACAGGTATTATTGACGTACACAGCTATATGCAAATGTTACTGACCGATTTTAGCAAAAACCAAGGTTTGTTTGTTGCGCAAAGCCAAGTGCAAAGGGCAAAGCCAGATGATAATGGCTTTGTTGTTAGCCTAAATAGCCAAGGCGAAAATATTGAAATTCATTGCCAATACTTGATTAACTCCGCTGGCTTACATAGCACTAAGGTCGCTGAGAATATTTCAGGGCTAGATGCGAAATATATTCCTCAAATGCATTGGTGTCGCGGTCACTATTTTACTTATCAAGGCAAAAGTCCGTTTAAACAATTAATTTACCCTGTGCCAAGTGACAATGGTTTAGGCATTCACGCTTCTTTAGATATTGGTGGGCAACTTAAATTTGGCCCAGACACTCAGTACATTGACGAACTTGAATACGCAGTGCCAGAAAGTTTGAAAGCGAAATTTGTTGCAGCAGTGCAGCAATATTTTCCTGAACTTGACGAGGATAAATTACAACCGGGTTATTCAGGCATTCGCCCTAAATTACAAGGCCCAGAAGACGGCTTTAAAGACTTTGTTATTCAAGGCGAAAACGAGCATGGTTTAGCGGGGTTAGTCAATTTATTTGGCATAGACTCACCTGGTCTAACCTCAAGTTTAGCTATCGCAAAATATGTCGCCCAGCTATTGTGATACCAAGTTGATTAATTAATTACCCACTTAACGAGAATTAAAAGGTTTAGAGGCAAGGCATTGATTGCGGAGAATGGTTGCTCCCTTATCAAAATCAAAAACGGAGCATATAAACCTTTTAAACTCGCACGTTGTGAGCTCATTAGCGATCTGATAACGGCGCCAAATAAAAAAAATATAGAATAACTATGTTTGATTTATTTGGCTTGTTCTAAGCTCGTTAATGCAGCTTTAAGTTGATAAATTAATTATTCAAATTGGTATTAGTTAAGCTATAGCAAGGTATACTTACCGCCATCTATTTTGTTAACACCATAAATTCTATGATCGACTTTATCATTAGTATTCTACCTTTTGCACTGGTTATGCTCGTAACTGGCATTCTTTCAGGCGTGCTTGCTGGTTTATTAGGGGTTGGTGGCGGCATAGTGATAGTGCCGGTGTTGGAGTTTTCATTAAGCTTCTATGGTATCGAGCCTGAAGTGCGTATGCATATTGCCATAGGTACTTCTTTAGCTTGCATTATTTTCACCTCACTGTCTTCCTCACATGCTCATCATCGCCGCGGCAGTGTCGACTTTTCTTTAGCTAAAGTGTGGGGACCGGCTATTTTTGTTGGCGCTATTGCTGGCTCTATTGTTGCGGCTTACCTAAATAGCCAAGTGCTGGCGGCAATATTTGCTATTGTGATTTTATTGGTGGCGCTTAAAATGTTAATTCCCCTCGATAACGTAACCTTATCTAAAGACGTGCCTAAGGGCATACTTGCTCCTTTACCGCCGTTTTTTATTGGTGGGTTATCAAGCATGATGGGCATAGGTGGCGGTAGTTTAAGTGTGCCAACCTTAACTTTAATGAACCAACCTATTCATAAAGCTGTTGGTACTTCTGCTGTTTTTGGTTTATTGATCAGTGTACCCGGCGCGCTAGGTTTTATTGTTACCGGCTTTGGTGAGCAAGGTTTACCTACTGGCAGTTTAGGTTATGTAAACCTGATAGGTTTAGGGCTTATTGCACCGATGAGTGTTTTAGCGGCGCCGTTTGGGGTCAAGCTTGCCCATGCCATGGAAAAACGCCATTTAAGTTTAATTTTTGGTGGCTTTTTAATGATAGTCGCCTGTCGTATGGCCTATCGAATGTTCATCGCCTAACCTCTAAATTATAAGGATTTACTATGAATACTGTGCAACTTGACCAGCAAACCATCACTCCATCTAAAGTGATTTGCATTGGCCGAAATTATGTTGACCATATCGCCGAATTGGGTAATGAAATACCTGACGAAATGGTGGTATTTATCAAGCCCAATTCGGCGGTTTCGTCACAGTTAAGCGCTTTTCATCAAGAACCATTACATTATGAAGGTGAACTGTGTTTTATTTATCAACAAGGTAAGTTTAGCGCGGTGGGTTTTGGTTTAGACTTAACTAAACGTGGCTTGCAAAGCACCTTGAAAAACAAAGGGCTACCATGGGAGCGAGCGAAAGCTTTTAATGGCGCCGCGGTTTTTAGTGACTTTGTTAGCATTGACACAATTGACGATAATTTATCGCTATCACTTAATATTAATGACCAGTTAATACAAGCGGGTGGCATTAGCTTAATGATGTACAAACCAGCTGATATTTTAGCAGAATTGGCGACTTTTATTGATTTAGAAGACGGTGACATTGTTATGACCGGCACACCCAAAGGTGTTGGCGTAATTACTGCTGGTGATACTTTTCAAGGACAAGTACTTCAGGGCGATAACGTTTTAGTTAGTGGCCAATGGCAAGCGCTATAACTAGGAGTTAGTTTTTGCCTAGGCTATAAGTCATTAATTTCTTCATTCACTTTAATTTCTTCAATATTAACTATTTCAGAGCGATTTAATGTGATTTTAAAGCGTTGTAAATGCTCCTGTTTTTTTGTGGTTTGCACTAAAACTAAGTTTATTTGATAGCGACGCTCTACCGCTTGTTGGCTAATTTTTTTCCCTTCTAAGCTATACAAACGACCTTCGCCCTTTTTCAAAAATCGCACAAAAGGCGTGAGGTTAAAAAACAGCTGCTTTTGCAGTTTGTCGTAACCGGGTAAAAACTCTTTCGCCAATACTTTATTGTCACTACGAAAATGCAGCAATATCGCTGGTTGTTTGTTTTGCTGGCGCCTTTTTTGAAAAAGTTTATTTACCGTTTCTGGCAAATCTTTATTGCGAAGGTACTCCAGCCATAAGGTTTGCTGCACAATGCGCTTTTGGTTAACGCTGTGGGTAAATAGGTTTTGCCATTTGGGCCGGCCGCGTTGAATTATTCGCCAAATTAAACTGGTGAGATCTTCTTTGAAAATTTCCCGTAAACCATAAATAAGGCCAAGAAAAGCAATTAGCATTACAGTAATTTCGGTGAAGTTTGAGCGCGCATTAAGAACTAAAACCATCACAAATGCCATGATAACTGCAGTAACTGAACCGCGTACCAGCCGCTGTAAATTGGTGTTTAGGGTGCGAGTTTGTTTTTGAAAAACCACGCCATATTCAATTAAACGCTGCAATAACCTCATTTTATTGGTGATACGGTTTGGATCAGCCAAGGTTATTTGCGAATTATAGTGGTTACTGTCGCGGTAGTCATTTTCGTCTGTGCATAAGGTAAATAAAAACTCACGCTCGGCAGTAAAGTCACTACTTTTAGGGCCTTTGGCAAGTAACTTTAAAAATGACTGCTCAACATGCCAGCTAAGGTAATTATCTGCATTTTCAAAATAAGAACTGAGCTTAGTATCTGGCGGAGTATAACGTCGCAATTTTTTTAATAATGACTGAGTTTGCTCGGCGAGCTCAATCACCATGGGATAAAACTCTTCTGGGCTTTTAAGCTTAATCGCTTGTTTTACATCGGTATCAAGGGCGATACGAATTTGGTAAGAATACAAGTTTAAGTTTAAACGATAGTCACTTTGCTCACCTTTGTTTTGACTTATAAAACGACTGCGCACTAAGGGTAAATGCAGCTTGTCTGAATAATAGGCGCAATGGCTTTTTATGCTGCTGTGAAAGTAGTTTTCTTCACTGAGGGTACTTGGGTCTATCCCCATTTCTACAGGCAGAGAAAAGTATAAATCAATTCGCTGAGATTCTTGAGGTAGTAATTGATGGCTCACTTTAAACGATAAATTTTCGTCTTGGGTAAGCTTTACTTTATTCACAGTAAATATTTTCTCCTATAAATAACATCTCACTTAAGCATAGCAAGTGGGGGATATTATTACATAATTTGTCATATATCACAGATTAATAACGTCGATAATTGTAATGAACTTTAGCGAATATTGGCGTTCCTATTCATTAATATTGTTAAACCAAAAGCCTGAACTCAAGTTAACTATTGAGTCATTATTAGGAACAGAAAATGCTTGCCTTAAAACCTTACTTTATTACAGCCTTGATAACCGTTTGTATTAGCGGCTGTAGTAGTCGTGATGAACCAAAATTAACTCCTATTTTTCATACTGAAATTAAAGCTGATGACTCGAAAATGTTCAGTTTTACCTTAGTCGGAAATAACGGCATTAAAGCCGAAGGAGCGGAAGATAATAAACCAGAAGGTGAAAGTGAGGGGGAACGTGGCAAAGGCTCGGGAGGAAAGGGGGGCAGAGGAGGTCGTGGTAAAGGTGACCGACAAAGTTCTACTGAGCAGGTGCCGCGACCGACAAGTCGCAGCAACGATAAAAGTAAATATTTAAACGAGCTGTTATATGAGTTATTAAATGAGCAATTGCTGCAAAATCAATACTGTCGAACAGGTTATTTTCAGCTAGAAAAAAGTTTAGTACGCGGCCTTATTAACCTTAAGGGCGAATGCAATGAAAGTGCTACCGCTGAAGACAAAGCTCGCTTTCCAAATAAGTCTTAAAGAAATGCTAGCAATACCGACCTACTTACCTGCATGGTACTAAGGTACTAAATCAATTCTTACTTGCTTGTACTAATCTTTAGTTATGATTATTTTAACGGGCAGGTAAGGGGAATACCTTACTGACATGGCAATGAATGTAGCTCAATGGTTGGTAAATTCAGGGGCGCAATACCCGCAAGAATTAGCGCTAGCACGTGGTAATGAATACTTGCTTGATTACCAAGCGCTAGCCCAGCGAAGTGCGGTAATTGCGGCTAACTTTCAACAGTTATATCAGCTTAAGGCTGGTGATAAAGTTGCACTAATTAGCAGTAATTGTGCGGAATATATTGAGCTGCTTTTTGCCATTTGGCATGCCGGATTAGTGGTGGTGCCAATTAACGCTAAATTACATGCCAATGAACTTCATTACGCCTTAGAAAATAGCCAAAGCAAGCTGTGTTTGGTTAGCAACAAATTATTTACTGATATTGCAGGCTTCCCCCAAGAACTCCCTGAATTAGCATCGATTATCGCCATAGGCTCTGAACAATATCAAAGGCTTTACGTGGGGAAAACGGCTGCAATTATTCTGCGCTCTGCTGATGATCCGGCATGGATCTTTTATACCAGCGGTACTACGGGTAAACCCAAAGGTGCGCTGTTAAGTCATGCTAATTTATTTACTATGGTGGAAAATTATTGCACTGATATTGATGCCATTGAAGTTGGCGATTGCTTGTTACACGCGGCACCGATGTCACATGGCAGTGGTTTTTATGCATTACCGTTTGTTTTTAAAGGTGGCGTTAATGTTATCCCTGCAAGTGGTCAATTTCAGCCAGATGAGCTCAGCGAGTTATTACAGCATTATAGAGCTTGCTCGTTTTTTGCCGCGCCGACTATGGTTAATAGGCTAATAGATTATGCCGAGCAACAACAGCTAACTGAGCTTAAAGATTTTTCGGGCTTAAAAACCTTGGTATATGGCGGCGGGCCAATGTATCAGCAAGACCTAGTTAAAGCTCAACAAGTACTAGGCAATAAATTAGTGCAAATGTATGGGCAGGGTGAATGCCCAATGACCATTTGCGCCTTATCTAAATATCATCATCAAAATACACAGCATTCCGACTATAAAAAGCGCTTAGCATCTGTTGGTGTGCCGATGGCTTCGGTACAAGTGAAAATTGTCGACGAAAATGGCCAAGAACAAGCTGATGGTCAGCCTGGAGAAATTTGGGTGAAAAGCCCTGCGGTAATGCTCGGCTATTTTAATAATGCGCAAGCGAGTGCAAATACCTTAGCCGATGGCTGGCTAAAAACCGGCGATATAGCAATAAAAAGTGCCGACGGTTTTATCACCTTAGTTGATCGTAATAAAGACGTGATCATCAGTGGTGGCAGTAATATTTACCCGCGTGAAGTAGAAGAAATTTTAAATCAGCACCCCGCGGTGAAAGAAAGTTCAGTACTGGGTAAAAAAGATAGCAAGTGGGGCGAAATAGTTATTGCTGTTGTGGTACTTGATAAAACTCAAGAAGTTAGCGCTGAGCAGCTAGATGAGTTTTGCCTGAAGCACATGACCCGCTTTAAACGCCCTAAAGCGTATTTTTTTGTTGAGCAATTACCTAAAAACAATACCGGAAAAATATTAAAAACTGAGCTGCGAAAGCAATTTGGTTAAGCAGCTTGGCTGTGTATTTGGCCGAGTAGTTAAAAAAATAAATGAGGAAGTAGAATATGTTGAAAGGCAAAGTGGCGTTAATTACCGGTTCAACCAGCGGTATAGGGTTAGCCACCGCACATGTACTGGCAAAGCAGGGCATTAATTTAATTTTACATGGCTTGCTTGATGAAACCGCAGGCGAGCAGTTAGCGCAAGACTTTCAAGCGCAATATGATATTAAAGCCTTGTTCGATAATGCTGATTTACGCGAGCCAAGTGCTATTGATACTTTTATGGAAACAGCGTTAGAAACCATGGGCAGTATCGATATTCTTATTAACAATGCTGGCATTCAACATACCGAAGCGGCTGCAACATTCCCGCTTAATAAATGGAATGATATTATCGCGATTAACTTATCAGCGTCGTTTCACACCATTCAAAAATCGTTACCAAGCATGCAAAAAAATAACTGGGGCCGCATTATTAATATCGCCTCGGTACATGGTTTGGTGGGTTCAGTAAATAAGTCGGCCTATTGCGCCGCAAAACATGGCATTGTTGGTTTAACCAAGGTGGTCGCGCTTGAATGTGCTGAGCAAGGTATTACTGTAAATGCCATTTGTCCTGGTTGGGTTGATACCCCACTAATTAAGCAGCAAATTACCGACATTTCGCAAAAGAATGACCTAAGTTTTGAACAAGCACAATATAATTTAGTTACTGCCAAGCAGCCATTACCAGAAATGATGCAGCCTGAGAAAATTGGTGAATTTATTTTATTTTTATGTAGCGACAGCGCTGGAGCTATTACCGGCTCTGCTTTACCAATGGACGGTGCTTGGACGGCGCAATAGCGCTGATATATGCAGTTTAACTAATGAATATTTAAGGAGTAACTCTTGACCACAGCAGGAGAGAAAATACGTCGACAAGTCATGGGTGACAGCTTTGTTGATAGGGCATTAAGTAATGCTGATAACTTCACCGCGCCAATGCAAGAATATATTAATGACCATGGTTGGGGTTCTACTTGGCAACGTTCAGGCCTTGACTTAAAAACTCGCAGCCTTGTCACTATTGCTATGTTGGCGGCGTTAAAAGCACCACAAGAATTAAAAGGTCATGTGCGTGGCGCATTGAATAACGGCGCTAGCATTGAAGAAATACGTGAAGTGCTTTTACATAGTGCGGTGTATTGTGGTGCGCCTGCGGCTCAAGAAGCCTTTCGTGCTGCGAAAGAGGTGATAGATAGCCTCTAGTTCATTATTTGATATTGTAAAATTTAGTTTTAGTGTCTTTAGCCATGCCTCCCGTGCATGGTTTTTTTTTGCCTAATTATTTAGTTGCAGCACGGGGCATAAATCGTCTTCTGTTTTATCTTTCCCCTGCGAACCTTTTTGTATGTCTTAATAAGTAATAATCATTATTTTTCTTACTGACAAGTTGGTTGGTGGGTACTCACTTTTATCTTTAGCTTTCCGTGCAAGGTGCCTTAGGGTAGTGGGACTAAGGTAGCACTTCTTTTTATGGCGTTGTTGATTACAGTTAATGCTGTTCATTAAATGAACATCAAAAAGAACTTAACTGAATAAGTCTCTTTTAGGTAATAAATAAAATAATAAATACAACAAGCAAGATAATTAGAGAGCACATTTATGAAATACAACTTTAAAGATATAAAGCATATAGCTCAGTGGCTGCTCAGTACGAGTGCCTTAATGCTAACCCTTTTTTCAGCTTGCAGCTCAGCGGGAAGTTGGCAACAAAATGTTAGTATTGGCGGCTTTAATAATGTTCATATATATACCCCTGATAGCCAATCACCAGTAGGTACCGGCCAGTCATTGTTGATAGTTTTACATGGCTGCGTACAACCGATTAATAATTATTTAACGGCCAATTTAGAAGATGCAGCCGAAGCATACGGTATGGTGATAGCGGTACCCGATGCGATGAATAAGGCCGGTTATAGCTGCTGGTCGTATTGGCAGGGCGCGGTGTCAAGAACATCTGCCGATTATAAAAATTTAATCAACCTTGCTAATACCATGAGTAGTGATGCTGCTCGAGGCATTGATGATAAACAAGTATATATTGCTGGTTTATCTTCAGGCGCAGCTATGTCAGCACAAGCCGCGTGTTTGGCTCCTGATGTTTTTGCTGGCGTTGCGCCAAGTGCTGGACCAACTATAGGTACCAGTTCAAATGGCGCAATTACTACCTGTGAAACCGTTTCTACCGCCACCTTTAAATCGCGCTGTGAAGGTTATGCTGGCAGTTACAAAAGCCACTTTGCCAGCCAAATTGCGGTTATTGGTCACGGCACTGCCGATACCACAGTAAATACCTGTTACAACCAACAAAATGCTAATGGTTTTGCCAATGTTTATGGCGTGTCGCAGTTGTCAGGCACTAATACCATTACTGAAGGTGTTGGTCATACGGCAAGTGAAACTTTATGGGAAAATAACCGTATTTCGATGCTGTGGTTTGATAGTTTAGATCATTCATGGTCAGGTGGTGCTGGCGCCTCTGGAGATTATATTGCTGACGACAGTATTAATTTTGCTAGCTACCTAGGTAAATTCTTTGCTGCCAATAACCAGCGAGTTGATCGTAATTCTGCCCCTGAAATTACTAATCATAATGCCGTCGATAATAATAGCCAATTAGTGGTAACTGGTAATGCTACTGATGCCGAAGGCAGTGTTGCGCAAGTAACAATCTCTATTTATAACCTTGATAACGCTACGCCTGTTTTAGTTGAAACCCTCAATTCTAGCGTTGCTAGTGATAATAGCTACGGCGCGACGAGCAGCACTTTAACTAATGGCTTATATCAAGCGTCGGCAAAGGCCACTGATAATGAGGGGAAAGTTAGTGATGATGCTGAAGTTACTACCCGTATTGGTCCTGAGCCGCGAGCAATAGCGCCTCAACTGAGTGCAATTACCGCCAATGTTATTGGCCAATGTGCAACAGTTTCCGGCACAGTGATTGACACTAACCAAAATCTTACTAGTGTTACCGTAACTTTTGCTAATGGCAATGTTACCGCCACCGTGACCGGCTACCAGTATTTGGCCGAGCAATGTAATTTGGCGGGCGGTCTTAATAGCGCGACCGTAACTGCAACTGATACCACCAATTTATCAAGCAGTGATAGTGTTGATTTCACCATTGATGCTGGCGTAACCGGCGATTACAACCTGCATATTAACCAAGGGCACATTACTTGGGGCAATGGTTATTCATCTTGTTATTTAGCATTTGGTACAGCTAATTTCACTATGCGCGAATATCCAGCTGGAACTGACCAATGCCAGTGGATTGCCGATGGGGAAGCGAGCTGTGCTGGCCCTAATCAAGCTTGTCAAAATACGCCAACAACACCCTCAGACATTGATGGCGATACCATTATCGATAGTGCTGATAATTGCCCTAATACCGCTAATACTGACCAAGCCGATAACGATAACGACGGCCTTGGCAATGTTTGTGACAGCAGCCCCAATGGCGAAGTTAACGACAGTGACAACGACGGAATAAACGATAGCACTGATAACTGCCCTAACATTGCTAACGCCAACCAGTTAGATAATGACAACGACGGCATTGGTAATGTCTGTGACGCCAGCCCCAATGGCAGTTTTGCTTGTACTGAAACTACCGCCAATAACTATGATCATGTGCAGGCGAGTCGTGCGACTACCAATGGCATGTATGCGTTTGCAACAGGCTCAGGAGATAACTTAGGTTTGTATAATCTTTTCATCAGCTCAACGTTAGCGCAAACCAGTGATGGTTACTATGAGCTAGGTAGCTGTCCGTAGTTTGCTGATCAGCTAACAGTGAAATAAAGCCTGATGAAATGGTGGTGACTCAGGTTTTATTGTTATCAGGTAATGCATCACCGCTAATAAACTTATAATAAAAACAAAGGCTAATTATGAAAAATAAAATAATAACAAGGGTAAAAAAATGCTTCCTATTATTGGGATTACTTGCAGCAACCAGCAGTGCTTATGGGGCGTGTGTTGATAATGTAGTGCTTGTGCATGGTAATACAGGCTCGCCGTCAGATTGGGCTAATACCTATGACTTACTTAAAACCAAGGGCTATACCGACAGTGAAATTTATCGTCCATCGTGGGGTAGCAGCAGTGCTAGTAGTAATGACCACAGTGGCTCGGAAGAAATACCGGTTAAAAATGCTATTAACAACGCGATATCAAGTTCTTGCACAGGGAAAATAGATGTTATTGGCCATTCTATGGGCGTAACTTTAGCCGCACAGCAAATTATTAAATTAGGCAAAAGCAGTAAAGTTGATGCCTTTGTTGGTGTTGCTGGCGCATATCGCGGTTTATGGACATGTGGTACCTACCCATGGAATGTCTATACATCAACTTGTGGCAGCAATGGTTTGTCGGTTTCTAGCCCATTTCTTGATTGGCTATACGGTAAAACCATTGCCAACCGAGTTTATTCAATTAAAAGCTGGAGCGACCAAATAGTGTGTGGCAGTGGTGTTTGTACTGTCGGCGGCGTGCATTCTAGCCAAATTAAAAACGAAAATGCCAGTTACACCTATGTATTAGGGCACTTTGGTTTGCAAACCTATACCGCGAGTAAGCAGTACGATTTGATTAAATAAATTTTTAAATAGTCAAAAGCTAAAAGCTAAAAGCTAAAAGCTAGAAGATAAAAGTTAATAGTTAAAAGCTAAAAGCTAAAAGCTGAAAGTTAGAAATAAAAGCTGAAAGTTAGAAATAAAAGCTGAAAGTTAGAAATAAAAGCTGAAAGAAAAAAGGTCGGTGATATATGTTTGTTACACGCATTTATCATCGGCTTTTTTGTGAACAATATTTGCTAACTTCTAATTCATAAAGCAGACTAATGCACAATTGGATAGATATAAGTATGAATAAGAGTAAAAGGGGTCGGTGACATTTGAAAGGTTATCTTCAGTCACAACGCCTTTATTATCTTTGTCACCGACCCCTTTTTCTTTTGGCTATCAATTTGCCGATAAAGCATCAGCTGAAATAACTTATGAGCAGCTTGATGGTACTGATGTTGTAAACTTTGGGTTAAAGTTTGCCTTTTAAATTTTTATTGAAATTAAGGGGGCGGTGACTTTTGAAGATTATCTTCAGTCACAACGCCTTTATTGTTTTTTGTCACCGACTTCCTTGTTGCATAATTATAATTTAACCGACAGCACTTTCTGGTTGGCTATGCTGTCCTGGCGCTAACATTAATTGTTGATAAGCTAAACCTGCCAAGGTGCGGTTGTTAACATCAAGCTTTAATAATATTGCGGATACGTGTTTTTTTACTGTGGTTTCTTTAATGTCTAAGTCGTAGGCAATTTGTTTATTTAACTGGCCGTCGGCGATTTGTGTTAATACCACATATTGCTGCGGGGTTAATTGCGCTAGTTGTTTGGCGAGTTTTTGATGCTCGGCGACTTGTTGTTCGTCAATGGTTGCTGCAATGCTTTCAGGTAACCAAATATCACCTTCTAATACAGTATCAATGGCGCTGCCTATTGTAGTTAAGTCGGCAGATTTGGGAATGAATGCAGCGGCGCCAAAGTTAATTGCTTTTTGCATGGTCTCGCTGTTATCGTCAGAAGAAACCATGATCACCACTAAATCAGGATAATGATTTTGTAATTGCGTTAAGCCGGTAAAGCCGTTATTGCCGGGCATGTGTAAATCAAGAAAAACAATTTCTAACGATGGTGTTTGTTCAATTAGCCCAAGCAGCTCGGCAAAGTTTTCTGCTTCTAAGGTGTTGGCGTCGTCAATGCATTCAACAATGGCTTGTTTTAATGCGGTGCGAAACAGTGGGTGATCGTCGGCAATAATTACCTTAGCTTCAACAACATTTGTTTCTGACATAATGTATTCCTTAGCGTGCTTGTATAAACGAGTAATACTTACCCAAGTTCGGGTTAATTATATACTCTCAGTATGAAAAAAAGAGCTGACAGATGCCAGCTCAATTACAGTTTAATTGTTAGTTAATAGTAAAATTATTAACTTGCTATAAATAGCCTTAGAACTGATAACCAACCGTTAATGAAATAGTTCTTGGGTCGCCATAATAAGCAATTAAGGTATTGTCGCCGCCTAAGCCTGGTGCGTAGCCACCGTCTTCAAGTGGGGCAACAAACTGATAACCACCAACCATATATTCTTCATCAGTCAAGTTTTTCACATGCAAGCCAGCAGTCCAGTCACCTTCGGTGCTATACCAATTTACACTTAAGTTGGCGATGCCGTAACCTTCTTGGGTTAATAAGCTGTCTTCTTCAAATAGTGCATAGTCATCACGGTAGTAATAATTAGCGTTGAAAATGAAGTCACCAACGTTTGACTCAAGAGTATAATTTGCCCCTAAGTTATAGGTATATTCTGGCGTGTTTGAAACGGTAAAACGGTCAGACTTATCAAAAGGATTACCTTCGGCGTCATAATCAATAACCTCAGTAAATTCAGAATCAATATAGCCAAAGCTAGCTGTTAGCATTAAATCTTCTGTGGCTAAGTAAGTAAATTCTGCTTCAATACCTTGAGATTCTGACGTACCAATATTACCTAAACGTTGGTTTAAGTCGGCTGCATTTTCACCAGGCAATACTGAAATGTATTGGCGGTTTTTATGATCTAAAGAAAATAGCGTGACATTGGCACGTAAGCTGTCGTCTAACCATTGGCTTTTCATACCCACTTCAATTGAGTCAACATCTTCTGGTTTTGCTGCTGGCTCTGCAGTTGATGCTCTTGGATTAAATGTACCTGACTTAAAGCCTTGTGAAAAACTAGTGAAAAGCATGATGTCGTTAGTTGCTTGATATTCAACACCAATACGCGGAGTAAACTTTGACCAGTCTTCATTATCATCAAGTACAGTTGGTACTAATTCGCCTTCTGGGCGAACATAACCAGGTACCCAACCAGACTCAGGATAAACGGTGTCAAAGATCAAACCATTTTTTACTAAAGCGACTTTTTCATCTTTGGTATAACGCATGCCAGCAGTCATTGACCACTGTTCAGAAAAGTCATAACTTAATTGTGCGTAAGCAGCTTTACTATTGGAGTTGTTACAACCGCTTACTTCACGAGTAAGCCCAGGTGTGCCAAAAGCGGCTTGGCCAAGTACTTCTAAAATTGCTTCAAATTGACCACACGACTCGCCGTCGTAATAATATAATCCTGAAACGAAAGTATAATTATCCCCAGCGTTATTGAACTGAAGTTCATGGGTGGTTTGTTCGTCATCATAAATTGCCGGTACGTCGAATATACGAAGTGCGGTATTGTCAAAGTCGATATTGGTTGGCGAGTAGCTTTCGCGGTCAGAGAATACATATTTTAAAGTACTGTTTGCTGAAACTTCCCAATTTGCAGTAAAGCTGATGCCTTCAACTTCTACCTTGTTCCAAGTAGGTAAACTGGTGTACGAGTCGTAAACGCTGTCAGGTACTGGCGCATCAGTTAAAATACTGGGTAGTAAACGGTAGCCACCTTTTGAGTTTGATTCGTCTTCGGTTTTATCCCATTTAAAGGTAAAGCTAAGCTCGTCAGTTGGGCGATATTGTACTGACAAACGCGCTGAAACTACGTCTTTATTATAGTTTTCATTGTCTTGATTCGGTAAGTCAGATTGTAAAAATTCACCGTAACCGTCGCGTTGTAAATTTGCATAACCAAAACCTACGTATAACTTGTCGTCAATAATAGGAAATTGGCCAGTAAGTTTTACATCACGTTGGTTGTAGCTGCCTAAGGTGCCGTTAAGATTTAATTCGGCGTCGCCTGACATTTCCTTGGTCACGTATTTAATCGCGCCACCTATGGTATTTTTACCGTAAAGTGTACCTTGTGGACCACGTAAAACTTCAACACGTTCGATGTCTAATAAATCAAGTACCGCACCTTGAGGGCGAGCCATGTAAACATCGTCGATATAAATACCAACACCTGGTTCATAACCCCATAGTGGATCTTGCTGGCCGACGCCACGAATAAAAGCGGTAATGGTTGAGTTAGTACCGCGACTGCGTTGCAATGTGGTGTTAGGTGAAAACTGCTGAATTTCAGTGATAACCGAAATGCCTTTTTCATTAAGTTCGTCGGCGCTGATTGAGGTTACAGCTACAGGAACTTGTTGTAAACTTTCTACCGATTTACGTGCGGTAACTTCAATAACTTCTAAACCGGAATTTTGCTCTTCGCTGTTTTCTGCTGCTAAAGTTGCGTGGCTAGTTAAGGCACTGGCAACGGCTAACGCTAAATAGCTAAATTTGCTTGCTTGTTGTTTCATTATATTCCCCATATTCATTAATTATTATTGACTGATTCTTCAGCTCTAGTTGAACTTATTGGTATGGGAGAAACTCTATAGTAATTCGTTTTAAAGTTAATTTGTACTATAGTAGTATGCCGCTAAATAAGTTTTTAATAGTCTGTTTTAACAGTCTTTTTTATTATAATTTTTATTGTTTTAGTGCTTGAGTTATATTTATTTATCGATTGTTTGATTATTAATTTTCCAAAAGTCGATAATGTGAATGGCGGCACTAAGCGGTGCGGCTAGTAAAAAATCAGCGGCACTACCACCATTTTCTTGTTGGCTATTTATTGCTATGCCATGGCCGATATTTTCAAGCTCAATTAATTCAACCTGTACTTGGTTTTGTGCGTTTTTCCATTGGCTAATTTGATAGTTGGGTTGCTGCTTTACTTCGGCTTTTTTGCTGCCATTGTGAAGACTTAGTTGCGCCCAATGTTCTGCTAGTACCTGAGCATTTTTCGGATTAACCACTTGGTCGTTACTTCCTGTCCATACCGAAAGCTTTGGCCAGTCTTGCTTTTTGTTACGCTGAAGCGCTAATACTTGCTGGCTTAATTCTTGTGCGGTTTGTGAGGGGCCACCACGCATACAAGAAATGGCTTTAATTAAGTTATTGGCACAAGGGTAGGGCAAGCCTGCGATTACCGCACCGGCGTGAAATAATTCTGGGTAATTTACCAATAAACTGCTAGTCATGGCACCGCCAGCAGACAGGCCAAGTACATAGGTGTTTTGGCTATTAAGCTTGGTATGTAAAGTGGTGATCATGTTTTTAATTGATAAATTTTCACCGCTATTTTTGTTGGTGTCTTGCTCTGAAAACCAATTAAAACAGTTTTTAATATTGTTGTTTTGGTTTTGCTGGGGCATTAATAAAGCGAAGTTATGTTGCTTGGCTAAGGCTAGTAAGCCACTTTGCTGAGCAAGGGTTTCACCTGATTGTACGCAGCCATGAAGTAGCACCACTAAATTGATAGGTTGCTCACTTGGGGTATAGTAACTGGCGCTAAGTTCGCCGGGGTTATCACCAAAAGTTGTTAATGTTGTGAAGTTTGCCAATGTATGTTGGCTAAGTAAAAGGCCAAAAAATAAAGTTACTGAGCTGATTATTTTATGAAAATTGCACATGTTTATTGGTCCATGTTTAGTCATTTAAGCAAATTAACTTATGCAAATTAACTTAAGTCAATTAAGGTTCGTTATTGCTTAAAGTAAGGCAGTCCATCTTGGCGGAGTTTGGTATTTAGATGAATGCTACTTTAGTACCAACGACAGTAGCTAAGAGCATTACCCAACGCCTTAGTAAGTTTATAACCTACTTATTTACTGACAGTTGTTAATGTTTTGTAGCAAGACCTGCATTGGTTAATAAGTTAACAAATGCCTGTGCTGCGCTTGATAAGGGATAACGGCGGCGAGTAACAATGCCAATATTTCGACTTAAACTCGGCGCAACTAAACGCCGACATTGCACTCCTTGTGCTTGAAAAAGTTCACGACAAATGGCGGGCACTATACTAATGCCAATACCGCTGGCCACCATTTGGCCAATAGTGGCTAAATGGTTACTTTCAAACTCTATATTTAAGCGAATGTTTTGCTCGGCCAGTAGCTTTTCGATCATTTTGCGAATATTTGACGGTGGCTGCAGTGCGATGAAAGGCTCATCAGCTATCGCTTGCCAACTAATTTGTTGTTTATTTAATAAAGCATGCTTTGGCGTTAACGCAACAATAAAATTATCAGTAAACAGCGGCGTAAAAACTAAGTCGTTCGACGGTTCATGCTCAAACGCTAGGGCCAGCTCTACTTTACCACTGCGCACCATTTCTACGGCATCTTCGGCAATAACATCATGAATGGTGATATTGATATGTGGGTGGTCGTCGCGAAACTGTTTTAAATACTTGGGTAATAAACTGTTGGCAAATGAAGGCATTGCCGCTACAGCCAATTTACCGCGATTTAACGAAAATAAATTACTTAAATCTAATAAGGCCCCGTCCCACTCACTGATTAATCGTTTCGCGATAGGTAAAAAAACTTCCCCTTCAGGGGTTAAGGCTAAGGTACGGGTTGAGCGCACAAATAACTTCCCCCCCAGTTCTTGTTCTAAATTTTTAATGGTAATACTGAGTGCCGGCTGTGATAGGTGCAAGGTTTCACAAGCTTCAGCAAAACTGTGATTGTCGGCAATCGCCAAAAAGGCGCGTACTTGTTTCAGGGTTATATGCATTTGTTACTCACCATTAGTTAACGCCATTAGAAATATCTTTATTTAAAAAATCTATTAATTAGTAAAAATAATCAATTTGATAAATATATCACCATAAAGGATGCTGTTAGACAAGTTTTTAAACAAAGCAATAAAGGTGAATACAATGGCAGGGTTTAATAAAGTTGTCGGCAGTTACGAAGAAGCTATGGCCGGTCTTGAAGATAACATGACCTTAATTTCTGGAGGTTTTGGTTTATGTGGCATTCCCGAGAATTTAATTGCCGAAATTCAGCGTAAAGGCACTAAAGGGCTAACGTTAGTTTCAAACAACTGTGGTACCACCAACGACGGTTTAGGTGTGTTATTACATAATCGCCAAATAAAAAAAATGGTCGCTTCTTATGTTGGTGAAAATGAAATATTTGAAGCGCAAATGATGGCTGGTGAATTAGAAGTAGAGCTTACCCCACAAGGTACTTTAGCTGAAAAAATGCGTGCTGGCGGTGCCGGTATTCCTGCTTTTTTCACCGCAACAGGTTACGGCACTTTAGTGGCGGAAGGTAAAGAAACGCGTGAAATTAATGGCAGACATTATATTTTAGAGCCTGCTATTACGGGTGACTTTGCCATTGTGAAAGCGTGGAAAGCCGATACCTACGGTAATCTGGTTTTTAGAAAAACCGCTCGTAACTTTAACCCCATGGCAGCGACGGCCGGAAAAATTACTGTGGTTGAAGTAGAAGAAATTGTTCAGCCAGGGGAGTTAGACCCAGACCATATTCATACCCCAGGTATTTATGTTGACCGCCTTATTCAAGGCACTTTCAAAAAAACAATTGAACAGCGCACTGTGCGCTGTGCTGACTAAATTAATAGCGAGGAGTAAATTATGGCACTTTCAAGAGAGCAACTTGCTATGCGTGTTGCCCAAGAATTAAAAGACGGTTATTACGTAAATTTGGGCATTGGCATTCCAACCTTGGTGGCGAATTATGTGCCGCAAGGCATTGAAGTTATGTTGCAGTCGGAAAACGGTTTATTGGGCATGGGACAGTTTCCTAGCGATGAAGAGGTTGACGCTGATTTAATTAATGCCGGTAAACAAACCGTGACTATGGCAACAGGCGCTTCACTTTTTGATTCAGCAGAATCGTTTGCAATGATTCGTGGCGGCCATGTTGATTTAACCGTGCTGGGTGCATTTGAAGTTGATGTGCAGGGCAATATTGCCTCGTACATGATCCCCGGAAAATTGATTAAAGGCATGGGCGGCGCGATGGACTTAGTTGCCGGCGCTGACAATATTATTGTCACCATGACCCACGCATCAAAGCATGGTCAATCAAAGCTCTTATCTGAATGTAGCTTGCCATTAACAGGCAAAGGCTGCATTAAAAAAGTATTAACTGATTTAGCTTTTATTGAAATTAAAGACGGAAAATTTCACTTGCTTGAACGTGCCCCAGGGGTGTCGGTTGAAGAGATTGTAAAACTAACGGCTGGCGAACTTGTGGTGCCTGAAAACGTACCAGAAATGCAGTTTTAATCGGTTGACGTAGATAATAGTAATAAATACAAAACAAGGATTAATAATGTCAAAACGAGAAGTTGTATTTTTAAGTAGTGTGCGTACCGCCATTGGTACCTTTGGTGGTGCGTTAAAAAATACCCCGCCGAGTGAATTGGCCGGACAAATGGTTGCCGCAGCAGTTGAGCGAGCAGGTATTACGCCAGAGCAAGTAGGCCATTGTGTTATCGGCAATGTTACCCATTCAGACAGGCGCGATATGTATATTAGCCGAGTGGCGGCATTAAAAGCTGGCTTGCCAGAGTCAACTCCATCGCTGACAGTTAACCGTTTATGCGGCTCAGGCTTACAGGCGATTGTTTCAGCTGCGCAATTATTGTTACTCGATGATTGTGATGTTGCTGTGGCTGGCGGCGCAGAAGTGATGTCACGCGTACCATATTGGTCACCGAGTACTCGTTTTGGTAGTAAAATGGGTGACACACAACTAGTTGACCCTATGGTCGGTGCGCTTACTTGCCCAATAACTGATACTCATATGGGCATTACCGCAGAAAATATTGCCCAGCAGTGGGGAATTAGTCGCGAAGAGCAAGATCAAGCGGCGGTAGAATCACATCAGCGTGCGCAAGTGGCCTTAACCGAAAACTATTTTGCTAGCCAAATTGTGCCTATTTCCCTAAAAACCCGAAAAGGTGTGGTGGAATTTAGCCAAGACGAACATGTGCGATTTGACTGTAAAGTTGAAGATATGGCAAAACTGCGTCCGGTATTTAAAAAAGACGGCAGCGTTACCGCGGGCAATGCTTCGGGTATTAATGACGCTGCAGCGGCACTGGTAATGGCCGACAATGACTACGCCAAGCAACATGGATTAAAACCAGTGGCTCGTTTAGTGGGATATGCTTTTGCGGGTGTGGCTCCAGAAATTATGGGCATTGGCCCTGTTCCTGCAGTAAAAGAGCTACTCGCTAAAACTGGTATCAATAAAGATGAAATTGATCTGTGGGAAGTTAATGAAGCCTTTGCCGCACAAGCGCTAGCGGTTTGTCGCGACCTTGACTTAGATATGGCGAAAGTAAACCCCAACGGTTCAGGTATTTCTTTAGGTCATCCTATCGGTGCAACGGGCGCACTTATCACCGTAAAAGCCATTCATGAGCTGCAACGCATTCAAGGTAAATATGCGGTGGTAACTATGTGTATTGGTGGCGGACAAGGCATAGCGGCTTTAATTGAGCGAGTTTAGTTTTTAAGAATGTAGTGAGCAAAAGATTTTTATATAGGAATTTTAAGTAAATAGCCAAATGAAATATCTAAATTGGTTAATACGCTAGCTAAAGGCACAGGTGATAATTTATCTCTTGTGCCTTTTTTATTAGTAGCAGCAATGTTGAGTTAATCTTGGTTAGTTAATCTTGGTTAGTTAAAGGCAGGCAGTAAGTTAGAAATAATTAATTCTGAAAGCCGATTAATTGACAATGAGCTTAACATTCGCCAGAAATAAAGGAGTCGTTTAAGGTGATGAAGAGTAAGCAATGGCGCACCCAGCAGGAGTCGAACCTGCGACCTTTGCCTCCGGAGGGCAACGCTCTATCCAGCTGAGCTATGGGTGCACATTTTAGGTGATACCTAAGGTTTAGCGCGGCAAATACTAAAGGCTTAGCTGCTTATTGTCTAGCAAAAATATTGGCTTTATGGCCGCGTATATTTCAACTGCAAAATATATTCTTGGATTTATTGAATTGAGACTAACAAATCAATGAAAAAGATGTACTTTTTTGATCATTAATCCTAAAGTAACAACTATAATAACAATTCGTCTCGACTACTCGTAATGCATTTTCCTATGAATACTAAAACGCTTTATTTTTCACTTTTTTTCCTCATTTTTTTATCCCCTGTTCATGCTCAAAAGTTTGATGTTGAAGATGTTTCAGCAGCTCCTTATGTTGATTCGATAAAGCGTACCGGTAAATTAGATTTTAAACGCACGCTATCTTTATCTTTTAAAAGCAGTGGCTATTTAGACACCTTAAGTGTTGATGAGGGCGATGTTTTTAAAAAAGGTCAGTTGCTCGCCGCGATGGAAACTGATGAGCTTAAGGCGATTAAGAATGCCGATTATGCGCGGCTATTACAGGCAAAGCGTGAAGTGAACCGAGTGACACGCTTGATGGATCATGAATTAAGCTCTGAACAGGCGCTTGATGACGCTCATACTCAAGTTGAAACCACGCGAGCTATTTATAAGGTTTCTTTTTATAACCTAGAAAAAGCGCAAATTTTTGCTCCTTTCGATGGGGTGGTTCTCGCGAGAAATACAGAGTTAGGTGAATTTCATACCCCTGGTGTTGAAGCGTTAAAAGTGGCTTCGTTAATTGAAAACTGGGTGGTAAAAGTCGCCTTAACTGGCACTGAAATTAGCCAAGTGCGCGAAGGACAAAAAGTACAAGTTAATTTGCAAAATATTGGCGCAGTTGACGGTGTTGTGAATCGTATTCCTGCAATGGCAAACAGTAATAGCTTATTTGTTATAGATATTTTATTACCGCAGTTAAGTTTGCAAAAAGGCATTGTAGCAGGGCAATTAGCAGAGGTTGTTATTGACTACACCCGAGATAATTTAGTTTACCGTATTCCTATTGCGGCGTTAATGTCGGTAAATGAATTAGGCCAAGCGCAGGTATTAGTTGAATCAGAACATGGTAAAAAGCCACAACAACAAGCGTTTGATATTTTTAAAATGACTAACGACTATGTTTATTTACTGGCGGATGATCAGCAATTAATGTTGCGCATTGTCACGCAAGGCTGGCAGCAGTTTTCATTAGGTGAATATTAAATTATGCGTTTACCTCGTCTGGCGATAAATAACGCTCAATTTACTTTAACCATAGTTATTTTGTTGGTGTTGGTTGGCATGGTTTCTTATGTCAATATGCCGCGTTCTGAAGATCCACAATTTGATATTCCAATCACTTTAGTCGAAGTTATTTACCCTGGTGCTTCACCTACCGATATTGAAACCTTAGTGGTTGATCCGCTGGAGCAAGAGCTAGCTGATATTGATGATATTAAAAAAGTTGAAGCACAAATTAAAAATGGCGGAGGCAGAATTGAAATTACTTTTCATTATGGTACTGACTCTGTACGGGCATTTAATAATGTGCAACTAGCGGTAGCAAAAATAAAACCGTCTTTGCCTAGTGGCGTGCAAGAATTATTAGTATTAAAGGCAACACCTACAGCGGTTGCTATTGTGCAAATGGCGCTCTGGACTGAGCCAACAGATTATAAGCAAATGGAGTTATATGCTAAGCAGCTAGAAAAGCGTTTAGAGTCTATTGCTAATGTTAAAAAAGCTGACATTTGGGGCTATCCCCAACAAGTAGTTGCAGTAGATTTGAATTTAGATTTACTAAAGCACTACGGCATCCCCGTCACCCAAGTTAATAAAATATTACAAGGGCGCGCGATCAATATTACCCCCGGTTTTGTTGATGCTAACATTCGCCGCTTTAATGTTAAAGCCAGTGGTAATTTCAATAACATTGAATCACTTGGCGAAACTATTGTTTTATCAACCCCAGAATTTGCTTTACGTTTAAAAGATGTAGCTAAAATAAGTTTTTCAAGTCACGAACCTAATTATTTGGCCTACTTTAATGGTAAGCCTGTTATTTTTGTTACGGTTGAGCAGCGTATTAGTACCAATATTTTTCAGCTGACTGAGCAAATAAATCAAGAAGTCGAAAAATTCAAAACTACCTTACCTAGCAGCATGAAAATGGATGTACTGTTTCAACAGGCTGATAGTGTAGAGTCTCGTGTTAGCGGTTTTTTTAATAACTTGTGGCAAGGTTTATTATTAGTTGGACTAATGTCGTTATTGTTCCTTGGCTTAAGGGAGTCATTAGTGGTTATTGTTGCCATTCCTCTCTCGTTTTTAATTGCCATTGGTTGGCTAGACATGAGTGGCTTTGGTTTGCAGCAAATGTCGATTGTTGGCTTGATTATCGCACTCGGTTTATTAGTTGATAATGCCATAGTCGTTACTGAAAGCATTCATCGTGAAAAGAAACATTGCTCGAACCTGCATGAAGCAGCGGTGGTGGGAACGAGCCGAGTTGGTTGGGCCATCACTAGTGGCACCATAACAACCATGTTGGCATTTTTACCTATGTTATTTATCGCTAGTGATACCGGAGATTTTGTTCGCTCTATGCCGGTAACTGTAGTTTTAGTATTACTTGCCTCACTTATTATCGCGTTAACCTTAACGCCGTTAGTTGCCAGTAAGTTCTTTACTTTAAAACCCAGTAAAATAAAAACTTTACAGCATTACGTTAATTGTTTTGCCGAGCGCTTTTACGCACATTTTTTGGAAAAATTAATGACGTTAAAATGGTTGACTATCGTTATTGCGCTAATAGCACTTGTTGGTATGGGGAGCCTGTTTGGCAAAGTTGGTTTGAGTTTATTTCCAAAGGCTGAAAAAGCGATGTTATTGGTAGATGTTGAAACACCGCCAAACTCCTCTTTAGCTTATACCAATGAAATCATGCAGCAGGTTGCGAAAATTATCGAACCTTATGAGTTAGTCGATAAAGTAGCACTGAATGTTGGTAACTCTAATCCACGTATTTATTACAATGAAATTCCTAAGCGTGGCGTAGAAAAGTTTGGTCAAATCCTTATCGTGCTAAAAGCCTATCAAGCTGACCAAGTTAGTGAACTGGTCGGCCAATTACGCAGTACATTTGAGCAATGGCATCAAGCAAAAATAACCGTTAAAGAATTCACTCAAGGCCCCGTCACGGACAAGCCAATAACAATACGGTTAATGAGTGAGTCATTAGCTGATTTAGAAACTGTGGCTAACGATCTTAACGCTAAAATGGTGAGCATGAAGGGCATAGTAAATATTGAAAACCCAATAGGTGTTGCTAATACCGAGCTGGCTTTGTCTATTAATTATGATAAAGCTGGCTTACATAATATTGATATTAATGATTTAGATAATACTTTAAAAACGGTATTAACTGGCAGTTATATAGGTCGCTTTAATGACGATAACGGTGAAAATTATCCAATATTAGTACGTCATGGTTCTGCGGATATTGAAGATTTAGCCGATATAAATATTAGCAGCCAAACAGGCGAGCAAATCCCGTTAAACCAAGTGGTTGATATTGAATTGAAGAAAGGCCGAAGTGAGTTCTTCCATTATCAAAAATTACGCATGGCTAAAGTGTCAGCTGATGCGGCAATAAATTTTTCTGTTAACGAGTTAACGCAGGTTTTAGTTGATTATTTAGATCATTACAAAATGCCTGTAGGTATGTATTATTTACTGGGTGGTGAAGAAGAGTCTCGACAAGAATCCTTTGCCGGTTTAGCTCAAATTATGCTGATCACCGCAATTGGTATTTTTGGTGTATTGGTACTGCAGTTTAAGTCTTTCTTACAACCGCTAGTGATTTTTAGCTCCATTCCTTTTGCGATTGCGGGCTCAGTTATTGGCTTGTACTTAATGGGCTTATCATTTTCTATGATGGCTTTTGTTGGCTTGATTAGCTTATTTGGCATTGTAGTTAATAACGCCATTATTTTAATTGATACCACCAATAGAAATTTGGCGGGTGGCTTCACAAGGAAAGAAGCTATATTAGCGGCAAGTGCTACGCGGTTCACACCTATTTTATTAACTACCTTAACTACTATTGGCGGCCTATTACCGTTAACTATGCTCGGTGGCAATTTATGGCAACCTTTAGGTACGGTAATTATTTCAGGACTATGTATATCTGCGCTGTCTAGCTTTTTATTGGTGCCGGTATTAACGGAGATCTTTACCAGAGAAAAGTAATACTTTAATAGCCATTAGTTCATGTGATCTAATGGTTCTTTGTCTTTCTCAAAGCGATCTTTTATTTGCATCCAGGACTTCTTTAATAGATGCGGAATTAGTAGCTTTAATGGCATTCTAATGAAATGCCCACGCCAGTATAATATTAATTGTGCTAAGTTCGTTTTCCAATCGGTACAACTTTTATGGTCAGGCTTAAAAATGTTAAGAAAACAAAAATCAAGCGAGGAAGTATGAATGGTTATTTTACTGTTATAGTTTAACTGTCTGATACTTGCATCAGCTATTGGCGTTTTAAAGACTAATTGGGTATAGCGCAAAGATAGCCAAATATACTTAGCTAAACCAAGCTGATTTGCTCTAGCGACCAGTTCATTGATGAAGTTATCATTTTCATGGCTAAAATGTCGAATCAGCATATCAAGATCTGATAGGTCCCGTAGACCGTTGTTAAATTCACTTTCAGTGAATAAGTGAACCGTACTATGGATCACCATATCAATTTCACTAAGGGTATAGCTTTCCTTAATCGCCGTATGTTGTACTAATTCTTTCGATAACATATTTGCATCAAAAGAATGCTTGTTCGTTAGGGGTAAAATATTATGGTGAAGGTCAAGGACGGTTTGTCGAGCAAGTTGTCGTAAAGGCGGTATTTCATGCATCCACTGTCGATAATACTTTTCATCATAGTTATCCATTTTCGTCTTTAACCAACCACAGGCAAAAAGTGCCGATTCAGCGGTAGATATTTCATTTTTTGAAACCAATACGTCAATATCTGACATCAATCTTCCATAAGTAATAGGAAGGCCATTGATGGCATAAGCGCTACCTTTAATAAAAGTTGGTGTAATTCCCTTTTGGATAAGAGCTTGAGATATTTCAAAAGCTTCTCTTATTGCATCTCTTCTTTGACGCTCGGCAACTTTGAAAGCCGCGAGGTAATGCCATGCTATTGATTGAGGAATAAAAGAGATATTTTCACTTTGCCTTAGTAAATAATAAAGTCGGCCAAGCAATTTTGCCGAGCGGGCTTGGTTAGTTAGTAAGCCCCATTGTTGATCGTTAAGTGATTTACTCGCATCAATGTTAGTTAATACAGTAATTAGAATATTTGAGGTCATTTTGCTAGCTCATTAAAAAGTGATATCGCTTGGTCAAAATCACTATATTCGAATGAATAACAGTCAACCTGTTCCATGATATTTGCAGTTGCCTCATAGCCTTCTTTACCCAAAACGTGATAATTAAAACTATTGTCAGCTAATTCAATGAAGGCGCTACCAGTGGATTTTTTGGTCAATGTTGCTTGTGATTTGGCTTTATATTTGGGGAATATCACAAAAGCGGGTGCGGCGGGCTCATATACTCTTTTTACACTATCAACCGGTGCTTTAAGCAGTGAAACTGTACCTTTATGGGTATCAAAAGCTGGTTTGCTCATTACCGCATTTGGAATAAAACTTTTAATGATGTCGATAGACTGGTTTTTCAAACTAATGGGGCGAGCTACAGGATATATAAGGCCATCTTCTAAAGATATCATAGCTATTTCGTCAGAAAGTAGCCGCCAACCGTTATGAGCTAATGCTGCACAAAGTGTACTTTTCCCTGAACCTGGAGGGGCAGGTAGAATTACGGCTTTACCATTTTTCTCTAATGCTGCGGAATGGAACATTAAGTAATGATGAGCGTGATTAGCAATACACCAATTCATGCCCCACTCGAGCATGGCAAATGCATGGTCAACAGGTAAAGGTTTAAAGGGCATTTTTTCATTTAGGGTTAAACATACTTGCGGCTTAAACCAACGACGGATAGTATTAGGTCGATCTACTTTTATTTCAAAATCAATTAAATTTTCATTGGTGTCTATGGGAGTTTGCTCAATGAAGTCACCATAAAGCTTGTGAATATCTTCGATAACAAACTTTAAAGAGCTTGATATTCGGAAAGTAAATTCACCAATTTTCAGTAGAATAGGCTTATTTGAAGCACTAATAGTATCATCATCCATTATTGTTTTTTATTATGCTCTTCTTCAGCAAGTATATTTAACTCTATCAAACTTTTGATAACGCTGTAGTAACTTTCTACATCTATATTTTTACTTTCCGCTAGGTTGGCAATTTCATTAATATTACATTGCTGTGTAGCGTCATGCTTTTTAACTAATAATTTGAGGAGTGGCTCTGCGTAAGCTGCAAGTTGATAAGTGTGCGAGGTGAACTCATCAAACATTATTAATGAGTCATCAGCAAAAGACCGATATGAAATCGGTCTTTTTAAGTGAATATCTTGGAAAGGAATACTGCTCAATTCAGAACTGCCTTCTTGATGCTTAGTCAAACTGATGATAACTACCGCTAAGGTCTGCTTCAAGAGCTATTGCAAGAGTTGCAACTGGCTTACCATTTGAAGTTTCATTATTAAATTGATAGATGGCTGCTTCATAGGCTGCTTTGACTTCAGCCCAAGAGTTGTAAGTTGCTGTAGAAAAACTTGCAGTAATACCATTAGGATATGCGTTATTTAAATGCTCGGCATAGGCAAAATTACAAGCTGCGGCAACAATATGAAAGTTTAGCCCTAGAAGACTTTTCCAATTTGTACCTCCACCATTACCATTTAATACTTGTAATAGGGTTTTTCCATAGTCATCATTGGTATTTTTCACTGCACCAAGAGTAAATAGATCTTGGAAATAATTATTTTTTGAAGGGCTAGAAAATGGCCAGTCATGAGTTTTCCAATAACCTGGGCTTAATCCTTCAAAGCCACAGTTCTCATCATGGAGTGATAAATTCCCTGACATCATGCCAGAAACAGTACATTGCTCTACTGCCCATGCTGGCTTTGACGCTAAACTAGTAATAATAGGAGCTGCAACTGCACTTTTTATAAGGAAGTTTCTTCTGGTGTTTACCTGAGAAGAATGAGTATCCGTTTCTAATGATTTATTTTCTTTATCTGACATTTCCATAACCTCTAAAAGCGTGGCAACATAGCGTTACTGTCAATATACTTAACACATATGTGAAAACTTAATAATAATAGTACAGGTAAGCACTTATCATGCCGAGTAGTATATTACTATAAAAAACAAAGGCATATATATATATTGAAATGATTAATAATCTAAAGTGTAAATTATACCTACACCAAGTTACAGTCTGTACATATTCTACTATACAATGCGATTATTTATAATTTTATTTTATTGTGTAAAAGAGTTAGCTTAATGTTTAAATATTTTAGTGAGCTTTTAGTTTTATAATAATAACAAGAAGGAAGTGATATGTGGTTGGCAGGAACGTTTGGCTATTTAGGGGCAGGAATTGTCTACTCTATATTTGCCATGATGTTGTTTGGCGCTCGAAATAAAAGCCATGTAGCTAGGTGGTTATTATTATGTGCGCTGGTGACGGTTTTCTCTAATATTGTTGCGGCTGCACAAATGAAGCTTGGCTTTAGCTTGCAATGGGCTATGGCGGCCGATGCTTTGAAAATAGCTGCTTGGGCAGTATTAATCCTGAGCTTTAATACTGAATATCAATCAATTCGTTCCTTACTTAAAAACCAATATATTCGAAAATATTTGTTTACGTGGACAGCTTTAGTTACTGGTTCTTGGCTAGTAAGTTACTTGCTAAACTTTTCCTACGAGTACTTATTTTTGCTGTTTGTGATGTTGAATTTATGGAGTTTAGTGTTACTAGAACAATTATATCGAAGTGCTAATGCGCAAATTCGCTGGGCAATTTGGCCTCTGGTGATTGCCATGGCAAGTGTCTCCATTTTTGACTTTGTTTTGTATGCTCAAGCCATTATGGTGCAAGTGATCGACTTTAACTTTTGGTATAGTCGCGGCTTAATTTCTATTGTTGTATTGCCCTTATTGTTGATTAGTACCCGTAGAGTTAAAGAAGGCTCGGTGCGAATTTTTGTTTCTCGGCAGGTGGTTTTCTATAGCTCAATGCTGATGATCGCCGGAATCTACTTATTGATAATGGCGATGGCAGGTTATTTACTTAACTATTTAGGGGGCGAATGGGGTGACTTCCTGAGCATTGGCTTTTTGATGCTTAGTGGTATTGTGCTGGCAGTGTTGCTCATTACCGAATCATTACGTCGTCGCTTAAAGGTCTTTATCGCTAAAAACTTCTTTGCTAATAAATATGAATATCGTGATGAGTGGTTGCAGTTAATTGGCACTATTGAGACTTCTAGTGCTGAAAATTATTATCAAATGGCTACCCAAATTATGATGTCTAAACTAGATGCTAAGGGCGGTGCTATTATTAAAAAAGTATCACCTGAACAATTTAAAGTGGCCTACAGTGAAGGACTTAATTTAGATGAGTCAATAAATGATGATTTGGTATTGTTAAGTCAGTTTTGTCAAAAACAGGGCTGGATAGTTGATATTAATGAATATGCAGATGATCCTCATTCTTACCCTAGTTTATTTATCCAACCTAATACCTGGTTAAGTAAAAATTTAGATATTATTGTCCCCATCTTTATTGGCAAGGCATTTTTTGGTTTTTTTGTTTTATCGGCAGAAAAAGAAGAAACAGGCTTAAATTGGGAAGACAGAGACTTACTTTTTGCTGTATCTAAGCAGTTGGGTAATTTCGTGTCTTTACATGAAGCTAACGACAAAATTGCTGAATCAAAACAATTTGATGCGTTTAATCGAATGTCAGCATTTCTAGTGCATGATTTAAAAAATGTTCAAGCCCAGTTGGAGCTTATTACGACTAATGCAAAAAAGCATCGTGACAACCCTGACTTTGTTGATGATGTTTTTGAAACGGTAGAGTCCGCCACTGAGCGATTAGCTAAAGTATTAACGCAGCTACGTAACAAGCAAGTTGCCCAATCTTCTAACAAAAGCATTCAACTCGAAAGCATTATTGAGAAGGTGATTAAGCAGCGAAATGTCAACCAGCCACAAGTGAGTTTTGAACTAATTAACCCTTGTGAATTGGTGCTTGATGATGAAACATTTTTTTCTGTTATGAACCATTTGATTCAAAACGCCCAAGAAGCAACAAAAGCTGATGGTTGGGTAAAAGTTCACTTATCAGTCGCCGGGAAATATGTTCAAATAGAGATCGAAGATAATGGCTCCGGAATGTCGGCAGCATTTATTAAAAACCGCTTATTTAAGCCTTTTGATACCACTAAAGGAAATGCTGGCATGGGCATAGGGGTTTTTGAAGCAAAACAATTTTTTGAAAGTTTACATGGTGAAATATCCGTAAAAAGCATTGAAGGTGAGGGCACCAAAATGTTGATAAGTATTCCAACCAGCTTAGCGTTAAATTAGGATTAAAGTTTAAATGGAAAAGTTACTAATAATAGATGATGACAAAGGCATTCAAAAGCAGCTGAAATGGAGCTTGTCTGATTATGATGTAGTACTTGCAGCTGACCGAGAAAGTGCTATTGCTGCAGTAAGGCGTCATGAACCTAAAGTGATTACTTTAGATTTAGGATTACCACCTGATGAAGCTAATGCCACTGAAGGTTTGTTAGCTTTACAGGAAATTCTTACCATTGCGCCACATACCAAAATTATTGTTATTACTGGTAATGAAGATCGAACTAATGCGTTAAAAGCGATAGCTGCTGGAGCATACGACTTTTATCAAAAGCCGATAGACTCAGATGTGATTAATGTGATTATTTCTCGAGCTTTTACTTTAGCGACCATCGAAGAAGAAAATCGCAATATGCGCGCTGTTGCCGGTAGTGATATTGGCATTATTGGCAACAGTCAGTCGATAGACCGTTTACGTACTATGGTTAAACGTATTGCACCAACGGCTATTACAGCGTTACTTTTAGGTGAAAGTGGTACAGGTAAAGAGGTTACTGCTAATGCCGTGCATTTAGCCAGTGATCGTAAGAAAAAACCGTTTATTGCCATTAACTGTGCTTCCATTCCAGAAACTTTATTAGAGAGTGAATTATTTGGTTTTGAAAAAGGCGCTTTTACTGGCGCTCATAAAACCACTAAAGGCAAAATTGAGTGTGCTGAAGGCGGTACCCTATTTCTTGATGAAATAGGCGATATGCCGTTTAACTTGCAAGCAAAATTATTACGCTTTTTGCAAGAAAAATGTATTGAACGCTTAGGTGGCCGCCAAGAAATTCATGTAGATGTACGTGTAGTTTGTGCGACCAACCAAAACCTTGAAGAAATGGTTAAAGAAAAAACTTTCCGTGAAGATTTATTTTATCGGGTTAGTGAGATCACCTTAAATATTCCACCACTTCGCGACAGAGATGAAGATGTTCTTATTCTTGCACAATACTTTTTACAGCAATATGCGCTTGAATATAAAAGTAATGTAAAAGGTTTTTCAGATGATGCTATTAGTGCGATAAAAGCGCATCAATGGCCTGGTAATATTCGTGAATTACAGAATAAAGTTAAAAGTTCGGTGATCATGAGTACTGGCGCACAAGTAACTTCGATAGATCTCGGTTTCTTCGACCATACAGATAGTAATTATGAGTTATCACTTAATTTGCGTGCGGTACGAGAAGAAGCCGAATCATTAGCTATTCAAAAGGCCTATGCTTTATCTGACGGTAACATGTCAAAAACCGCAGAGCTATTGGGGGTTACGAGGCCAACGTTATACTCATTAATTGAAAAATATAGTTTAACGATTAACGATTAATATCGTTATTTAAAATGGCACAAGTATTAAGAAGGCTTACTTTTCAAGTAAGCCTTCTTCGTAATGGCAGATAAAAAGGTAAGCTGCTCTAAATATATGCAGGTAAATTAACTTTCAGTTTTTTCAATATTGCTTTGCGCAAATTGACGATTTTTCTGTTTAAGCAATTTATCAACATAACGTGCCATCTTAATTTTTTGCTTGATTGAACCTTCTAAAATATCTTCAACTTCACGTAGTACGTTTTTAACATTTTCAACATGCTCAGGCGCATTAACTTCTACCTGCTTGCTTTGTGATGGCTCATTACTGCTTAATTGCTGAGTATTAATCGAACCGGTGAGCTCAATTTGCATTTCTTCAGCGACATCATTAATGGCATCTATAGTGATATTGTCTAGCTCTTCTAAAAAACCAAACAATAATAATCGATCAACAAAAATGTTGATTTTTCTTGGTACACCTAAGGTTTTCTCATGAATTACACTAAATGTTTTTTCGGCAAACAATGCTTCTTTATTACAACCTGCTTGTTGAAGGCGATGATTGATATAATCTTTAACTTCATCACAAGAAAGTGGTTTTAAATGCGCTGAAGCAATAATACGTTGTCGAAATTGCTCCATATTTGGGGCTTGAATTATGCCTTTAAGCTCTTCTTGGCCTAATAAAAAACTTTGTACTAGTGGTTTATTATCAAGTTGAAAATTAGATAGCATCCGTAATTCTTCAACAGTTTCTGAAGGTAAATTTTGCGCTTCATCAACAATAATTAAAGCACGTTTACCTTGTTGGCTAAGAGAGATTAAATACTTCTCAATTTCTCGTAAGAGGTCAGCTTTGCTATCGCTAGTTACCGTAAGTTTAAACTCAGAAGCGACTAGCTCTAATAATTCATGCGGATTTAATTTCGTAGTAACCAGCTGAATAGCAACAATGTTTGAGTCACCAATATTATTTAGTAAGTTACGGGCAATGGTAGTTTTACCTGTGCCGATAGGGCCGGTAATAACGATAAACCCCTCACCTTGGTCTAAGCCATATTGCAAATAAGATAGGGCACGCTGGTGATGGCTCGAGGCAAAGAAAAAGCGTGGATCAGGGCTTAATTGGAAAGGGCGCTCTTTAAAGCCATAATAATTTTCATACATCGTGTTTAAAAGCCTTTACTAACTTGAATATATATACGACTTTCATCATAAGTATACTCTGTACGATTTGATTCTCGATTTAAATAGCTAAGCCCTAAAACAGCTGATAATCGGCTGTTAATCTCTCGGGAATAATCTATAGCGTAATTTTTATACTCATCTTGCTGTGTTTGGCTTAAGTCATTTTCATTTCTGGTGTGCATATCATTTTTGTTATAACTACCAGAAACAGTAAATGTGGAATAAGCGCTAACTTTGCGTTTTACTGACAAACGAACTGAGCGATATTGATCTTCTGCTTTGGTGTCTAAGTTTTCCCGGTTATTTCCATTTAGACTGAGATTAAAGCTGGTTCGAGGCAAAGCGAATACAGTTGACCAAGTAAGTTGGCGATTTAGTGAAAATGTATCGTCCTCTGAAGGAGTATCGACTGTACCAAGGTTATCAGAAGTGAAATTATAACGAGTAAAGGTTTCTACGTTTTCACTATAGCTAATTGAATTGGTTAAGCGTTTATTGCGATGCTTTAACTTCAAGCCATAACTGTCACCAAAAAAACGTTGAGAATAGTTGGCTTCAACACTGGTTCGGTTAGTCGGTTGCCAGAATATACGCGTATCAATATATTCATCAAATGGCTTACCATCGCTATCAAGCTGATCATCAACCGGTTTATTATAACTTAAATCGAGTTGCAAACGCGGGGTGATTAACCAGCGAACACCAAGTCCATAAGAGTTGGACTCAATCGATTGGCTGCCAAAATTACCATCAAAATTTTCATCATAATAACGAATAAAAGGGTTGAATTTATAGTCAGTGATCCAACCGATTTTTATTTCGGTTTGATACATGGTTCTATCTTGGCTGTTATTTGATAAATCTTGATAACTTGCTGATACATCCCAGAAAACATTACGAGCCGCGCTACCATTTTTAGTGGTTAAACTCGAATTGGTGCCATTATTTTCACCAATTCGATCTTCTGATGAGGTATCTGAATAATTAATACTTAAGTTTAGGTCTAAATTACTATTACTTTTTTGGTAACGTAGACCGGAGGAATATCTTCTGACCTCTACTGTATCGCCGGAAACAATATTGGCTAATGAATTGCCGGCAGCACTTTGACTTTGGTTTTCAATTGAAGCTAGTCCTGTTAATGATAAACCATCAATACCCAGGTTTAAAAAGCCATCGGCTGCTAGGGTATGGTAGTCATCATTGATATCGCTATCATGACTATACATTGCATAAACACTATGCAAATTAAAGTCTAACCCTGCATCGCTATCTTCATATTTTTCATTAACCCTTACCCCTATTTGGCTAACCAAGCTTGAGGTTTTATCATTGAGAGACAATTCAACATTATCAGAATAGGTTTCATCAAGGGTTAATTCTGGCTTGAACTGCCAATCACCCGCGTTAGCCCATAAAGGGAAACTTGATAAAACCGCTATTAATAATTTTTTATTATTCTTGTGGATTGTAGCCATAGCCATAATAGCCATACATATCCTTATGAGATCTGATTGCTTTGTTAAGAACAAGACCTACCGCTAGGTCTTCGTTTAAATTGGCAGTTGCCTTTTTAATATCATCTATCGGGGTTTTTGACTCTTCAACAACGACAAGCGCTTGCCCCATTAGGCTTGATAATACCACGGTTTCAGTAACACCTAATAAAGGAGGGCAGTCAAAGATTACGACACGATCAGGATAACGATTTGCTAACTCTTGCGCTAAAGTCAACATTCGATCACTAGCTAATAATTCATTGGATAAATGATGAGGTATACCGGCCGGAATAATATTGAGCTTATCAATATTAGTGCGATAAATTACCTCACCAATATCTTGATTTTTTTCTAATAAATATTCAATTAAACCTGGTGTAGCTTCTAAGCCTAATTCCCTATTAAGGCTTGGTCGCAAAACATCGGCATCAATCAATAATACTGTTTTGTCTTGTTCTAAAGCGATACTTAAAGCAAGATTGATTGATACAAAGGTTTTTCCTTCATTAGGCTTGGAGCTACTCACCATAATTAGGTTGCTGTTATTGAGCATTTTAGCGCCAGCACCAAAAGCATTATTTAGCAGCTTACGTTTAATTTGGCGAAACTCATCCTTAATGCTTTTCCTTGAACCATTATCAATAAGAAAACCACGCTGTTCTAAGTTCTCTTTATCAATGACAAACATTTGTTCGTTAGATGTTTTCACAGTAACAGTGCTTGGCTCTCTGCTTTTCTCAACTAATTCTGCGCTGGGCTGTACAGTCTCATCTTCCACTACTGGAGTCGCTGGTTGAGCTTGGATCACTTTTGCTTTTTGTTTAGCAAGCGCTTTTTCAATAGTACTCATATCTCTAAAATATCCTTCTAAGTGGCGCTTGTATGGCATCTGGAAATAAAAAGTAACTAACAAAGCAAATTAACATCAATAATAAAAGTGAATTTGAAATAACAAATATAACTGTTTTACGACGATTCCATTTTTTCAAGCCTAAGTTATCAGTGGCTGAAACAATGCCAAAAACAGGAATTCCGGTGGCTTTCGCTAACTGGTTACTTGAGGTAACTACAGGATTCAATTGACTAAACAATAAAGATAAACCCAGTCCAACGCCTAATCCTAATACTGTTACCCCAATGAAGAAAAGAATTCTTTTCGGGCCAGTAGGTTTGTTGGCTGCACGAGGTGCGTCAATCACTCTAAATTGAATTTTATTGGTGGTTTCATCAGCCTGTTGTGCCAGTTGAGCGGTTTCTTTTCTGCTCAGTAACTCTTCATATTTCTGCTTAGTAATATCATAACCACGATTTAAAGCCGTTAGTTCAGCTTCAATTTCAGGCAATATATGAATTTTGCTTTCTAATTTTTGCACGCGTTCTTTGTAATTATTAACCCGAACAGTTAAAGAAGCAGCTTCGTTTTCTAGGCTATTAACTTGAACTTTCATTTCTTGGTAAACTGAGTTTTGATCGACAGAAGAAAAGTTTGATTGACTGCCATTTTCTGAACTCTTAATAGCTTCATAATATTGTTCAATTTCAGCAACACGTTGCCCTTCCAATTTGTTAATTTGTCTAAGTAGTTCTTTTACATCAGGGTGATTATCAGTATAACGCAGTTGTAATCCGTCAAGTTGCTCTTCTAACTGGGAAATACGACTATCATATGAGGTGGTTATCGTACTATTGCTTTGTACTTTATTGGAAAATTGCCCTAGTACTGTTTCTTCTCCAGCTAATTGTGCTTTAGCTGAGTCAAGGCGAGTTAATATTTCTTTAAGGTTTAGCTGCGCTTCTTCGAGGCGATCTTTTTCGGATTTCAAAGTATTATAATAGCCGCCAGTTCCGTTAACTAATGAGTCGCTATATTTTTGTTTGAAGTTAGTCAGTTTTGCTTCGGCTGATGATAATCGATTTTCATATTCTTTAATTTGCGCATCAAGGAATTTTTGTGCCTCATCAGAGTCGCTACGATTTTCACCTAAGGTATTTTCGATAAAAACCGTTAAGGCTGATTGCACCACGTTACGGGCCATTTCAGGGTTCTTATCTTCAAATGAAAGCGTGTAAATATTTTCTTTACCGGCAGAACTAATTTTGATGTTATTTTTAAGGCGAGATATTATTGCATCATACTCTTTGCTATCAGCGGCCTGTACATCAAGATCAGTCATACGTGAAATGCGTTCAAGGTTTGGTCGACTAAGTAAAGTTTTAATCATTAACCTTATTTGTATTTCAGGATTAGTTTGTACCGTTAAGCCTCTAAGTAATGGTCCTAATATCGACTGTGTATCAACATAAACTCTAGCATTAGATTCATAAACATCATCTAATTGGGAAACCGCATACCAGCCAATAGGGCAAATTAACCAAGTAGCAACCATCAAAAATCGACGTTTAATCCACATGGCTTTAATGTAATCTAATACTTGTTCTAATACTTCTTGCATTTAAAACCTCAAAAGCAGGCTTTTAGAATAAAAAGCCTGACTTGTTATACTATTCTTTTTTACTATTGTGACGGTTAAATAATGATGTAATCGACTACTACATCTAAAATATCCAGGTTAATCACTTGGAATATTAAAACCAAGTTTCAGGAATAACAATGACGTCACCAGGCAATACATCAACATTTGCTGCTATTTGGCCATTTTTAATTAAATCTTCAATTAATATGTTGTACTGTTTTTGTTCGCCATTTTCAATACGAACTAATACAGCGTCATTACCATCAGCAAATTCAGTTAAACCGCCTACCGCTATCATAACATCTAAAAGAGTCATATTTTGCGTGTAACTAATAGATTTAGGCTCTGAGGCTTCACCAATAACACGAATTTGTTCGCTATATGGGCCTACAAAGTTATTAACGGTTACAGTAACAACAGGGTCTCTTAGATAAGTTGCTAATATTTGTTCAACTGAACGAGCTAACTCTGTTGGTGTTTTACCTGATGCTGCAATATCTTCAACTAGTGAGGTAGTGATCATGCCATCTGGGCGAACAGTAAAAGTGCCTGATACTTCAGGGTTACGCCATACAAAAATATTGATGACATCACCTGCACCAATTAAATATTTATATGAAGCAGAATCTACGGTATTGGAAGGGTGTATTGTAGCTGTAGGTAAACTACTGGAATTACTGCAGCTAAATATAAACTGAGTAAATACAACAATGAGTATTAACTTTAATGAGTGAATCACGTTTTTTTCCATGGTAATAACCTTCGTTTTTTGGCTAAGTTTTAGCCTAGGCCAATGATATTATTGCAATACGTTACCAGATTGTATTTTATTTTTACAATTGATGCACATCTTTTAATGGTTGAATGTTTTTTTGTTGTCAAGCTGTTGAATGAGAAGGTAAAATTTAAATTAATTTAATTAGAATAAGTTGCAGATTACAAATTCAAGTAATTGTTCCGATGTTTATATTGAGCTAATGTACATTTTTCATACCTTAATTCGCAATAATACATAGCAGTTGTAATGCTTTTCTTTACATTTATATGGGGATGAATTCTAATGGTGCTGATTTTTGGTTGATTGTTTTTTTATTAGGGAAGTTTGAATTTTATGTCGAGCCCAAAGTTTCGAGATTTGTCTTCAGGTAGTAAATCTTTAGTGCTGATTGAATTTGTCTTTTTTGCCAGTTCATTATTATTTACAGTATATTTGAATTCTTTACTTCATTTTGTTGAACAAAAACCTATTGAACTAAATGTTTTATTTATTTATGCAATCATTTTTGCCTTAATGGTGCAATTATCCTCATTGTCTTTAGGGCTATATAATTCTAAATTACGCGAAAATTACCGAGGTGTTATTAGGCGCTTAATGGTGTCAGTTGCCGTTGGCTTTTTTATTGTTACCTTAATAAACCCTTTTTATGGCCCTCAAGCTCTACCTATTGAAATATTAGCTTTGTCTGCATTAATCACCTTGGTAAGTGCGAGTGCTTTTCGCTACTTCACTTTACAGGTTGATTTTTTTGGTTTTAATAAACGTCGAGTTTTAGTCCTTGGTGCCGGTGAACGCGCCTCTATTATTGAAAAACGTATGCGCCGTGACGTTGATCGTCAAGGGTTTCATATGCATGGTTTTATTAATATGGATGGTGACAGTGACAAGGGGATTGAAAACGAAACTCGCATCGATCTTGACGGCTCTTTAGTCAGTTATGCCCTAGAGCATGATATTGACGAAATTGTGGTGGCAAATGATGAACGTCGCAATAACTTACCAGTAGATGAGTTATTTGCATGTAAAATTCGTGGTGTAGAAGTTACTGAGATTTTAGATTTTATTGAACGTGAAACCGGCCAAATTGCGGTTAACCTCATTTATCCTAGTTGGGTAATTTATTCGAATGGCTTTGCTTCTTCTAACCATTTAAGAAATACCCTTGATTGGGTTTTTAATGCGACCATGGCCTTTTTCTTATTTTTATTAACTTGGCCAGTAATGTTGATTACCGCCTTTTTAATTAAACTTGATGAGGGTATTAAAGCACCAGTATTCTACTTTCAAGAACGAGTTGGCCTTGATGGTCAAGCATTTGATATTATCAAGTTTAGAAGTATGCGTGTTGACGCCGAAAAAGACGGCGCACAAATGGCTTCTCTCAATGACGATAGAACGACTAAAATAGGCAATTTTATTCGTAAATATCGCGTTGATGAATTACCACAAATATACAATGTAATGCGTGGTGACATGGGATTTGTCGGCCCACGCCCTGAGCGCCCTGAATTTGTTCAAGGCCTGATTAAAAACTTACCTTATTATAACGAACGCCATAACGTGAAGCCTGGTTTAACCGGTTGGGCGCAACTTAAGTATCCTTACGGCGCTAGCGAAGCCGACTCTTTAGAAAAACTCAAATATGACCTGTATTACATTAAGCATCGAAGTTTCTTATTAGATTTACTGATTTTGGTGAGAACCGTTGAAATTGTATTGTTTGGCAAAGGGCGGTAACTAGGTTGGATAAGCATGTAATCGTGAATGCAATGACCGTTGATGTAGAAGATTATTTTCATGTTTCTGCGTTTGAAAAAGTGATTGACCCCAATAATTGGGAAAGCTTACCGTGTCGAGTAGAACAGAATACTTATCGCTTGCTTGAATTGTTTGAGCAGAACAATGTTAAAAGTACCTTTTTTACTTTAGGTTGGGTTGCTGAGCGTTACCCTAATTTAATTGCTGACATTGTTAAGCAAGGGCATGAACTTGCAAGCCATGGTACCTCGCATCGCCGCGCTACTGAAATGTCTCGAGCTGAGTTCTTTTCTGATGTTGAGCGCAGTAAAAAAATACTCGAAGATGTTTCTGGCGAAGCCATTGCTGGCTACCGAGCACCGAGTTTTTCAGTTAATGATTCGAACACTTGGATATATGATGTCTTGGTGGAGTTAGGTTTTAAATACAGCTCGAGCACTTACCCAATTGAACATGACCTTTATGGAGTGCCAGAATGGCCGCGGTTTAAAAATCTTAGACCCGAAGGTATTATTGAAATTCCTATTCCGACTATACAAAAAAATAATACTAATAAAGGCATTGGTGGCGGTGGTTACTTCCGTCTTTACCCATACTGGATGTCGAAAAAAAGAATTGATAATTATTTGCAGCAAGAGCAACAGCCTTATAGCTTTTATTTTCACCCATGGGAAATTGATGCTGAACAGCCTCGTATAGCCAATGCTTCATATAAGTCTAAACTTCGCCACTATATAAACCTATCTCGTATGGAAGCTAAAATTGTTCGTTTGTTAAAGGATTACCAATGGTCAACAATGAAAGATGTTTATTTAACCAATGAAGACAAATAACGATAAAATTAATAACGTCTCTATAGGTGCTCTACCTAGTCAAATAATACCTTTATTTGTAATCGTATTTTTATGGCTACTGGCTTTTTATCAAGGTTTAAGCACCGCGGTTAAAGTTTGGCAAGTGTCTGAAATCTTCACTCACTGCTTTCTTGTTATTCCATGTTCCGTTTATTTTATTTTCCAAAAACGCCAAAGAATATTATCACAGCCATGGCTACCCAATTATTGGTTGTTACCCGCCTTTGTCGGGTTATTGTTTATACAGCTATTTGGCTCTGTTGGTGATATCCAGCTGTTTATGCATATAGCCACCTTCACTTCATTACCATTGATGATCTGGATGGTTATAGGAAATAAAGCCGCAAAAGAAATTTGTTTTCCGTTAGCCTTTATGTTGTTTTCCATCCCGGTAGGTGAGCAGTTAATCCCTTATCTACAAATAATTACCACTGATATGGCTGTGCCATTACTTGAGTTGTCGAATGTTCCTATCTATCGAAATGGTTTTTATCTAGATATTCCACAAGGCCGGTTTTTGGTTGCAGAGGCATGCTCAGGCATTAGCTTTTTAATTGCATCTATTGTTTTTGGTTGCTTCTATGCTTATTTGTCATTTTCAACGTTAAGCAAACAAATCATATTTGTCATGCTTTCTATTTTGATTCCTATCATTGCCAATGCGCTTCGGGTTTATGGCATTGTGTTAACCGCGCACTTAACCGATATGGAATATGCTGCAGGTGCGGATCATATTATCTATGGCGGTATTTTTTATACTATTATTTTATTTATTCTGATCATTATTGGTGAAAATTTTAGAGATCAGCCACTAGCCCAGAAAGCTGTTAGTGAAAAAACTGCTTCTATACAAATTTTAGTGAAAATGCCAAAAATGATGTTTTTTATTATCACATGTTTAGCACTTCAACTTTTTTGGAAAGCCACGCTTGACCGTCAAGTGGTAACAAATAACATTGCTAAAAGCGTTATTAACTTACAGCAACTGCCTCTTACAAATACAGTATTATCCAACGCTGCGCTTGAAAAAAGTCAATGGCAACCACTTTATGTTGATGCTGATGATTCTGAGCGAGGTGTAATTATAACTTCAGCTGGCTTGCCTATTGATTATTACATTGCCTCTTATCTAAATTCAGAAGCGGAATTAATTTCATCTCTTAATGTGCTCTACAGCAATAAGAAGTGGGCGCCATTATCTCAACAAACGCATTATGTGTCGAAGATGAATGCGAAGGTTATTTTAACTAAAATTGTGTCTCCAGTAGGGCAGCATCGATATATTGTGCATTGGTATCAACTAGCAAATGAAATTCATACCAGTCAAATTAAAGTGAAATTATTGCAAACTAAAGCACAGCTTTTTGGTGGTGACTCTCGCGGAACTTTATTTGCTTTTTCATTGCAAAACACGGGTGAAGAAGCATTAACAAGCGAAACTTTGTTAGCTTTTTTAACAAATAATGCTGAGCATATTTCAAAAATTATTGAGCTTCACTAACATGGGCTCATTTATGCACAAGCTACCTAAACTTTTTAATAGCATTATGGTTTATATTCAATGCCATGAGGTTATGGGGAAATATCGTTTGTATGAAGCAACCAAATTAAGTTGCAGTAATAAGTTGATCTCTTACCAAATAAAAGGTGCTGAGTTTTCGGTTCCCTGGGATCAATGGTGCTTCTGGAAAAATTACGGCCCTGAAAATTATTATTTAGAAGAAATTGAGCCCTTTACTTCAGTACTAAATGAACAATTAGTCGCTTTTGATTTTTTTGATTTAGGGGCTGATGTTGGTGTTGTTTCTGCTTTAGTCAATAAATACTGTGACAAGGTAAATAACATTTATTGCTTTGAACCAAACCCAACTTCATTTGAAGTTTTACAAACTAACATAGCCAATATTGATTCTGCACACAAAACGTATAATATGGCGGTTTCTGATTTTGTTGGCCAGTGTCATTTTACCTTTAATCAGAGCCAAGGCTCAGATCATGAAGGCCACTTAATAACTACAGAGCAAGGCCTTACTCAAGTAACCACAGTTGATGCAGTTATCGATGATGCGGGTTTAGTTATACATGATAACGTAGCCATTAAAATTGACGTTGAAGGGCAGGAGTTGGCTACTTTAAGCGGCGCTCAGCAATTAATTCAGCAGGCTAAAAGAGTTGTTATATTATTAGAGCTACATCCTGATGTACTAGCTCGTGATAATCAGCAACCAGAGAGCCTTTTTTCTGCTGCTGAAGATTTACGTGCATTTAAATGGATAGTACCTGTTCAGGCTAATCAAGAAATTGATCGAACCCTTCCTTTCTTTGAGCAATTCAAAACCCAACAATATGATGTGATTGGCATTTCACTATAAAAAGTCTATTTTAGCTAAAATCTCGCTAATTTGTCGCACTGAAGTACGACCTAGAGATAGAAAAGCGAGTTTTAATTATCAATAAAGCACATCATTTTACACTGTAATTTAATCAGTCATCAAAAATAGATATTAAAAAAACCAAGTAGCGAACTACTTGGTTTTTTAGTTTGGCTTATAGGTTTTTGCTAAAGCTATTTTTTAGCCTGTTTAAGATGAAGGGCTATTTCATCATCATCAGGTGCCAACTTGTTCGCTTTTTCAAGTAAAGCAATTGCTTCATCTTTTAAACCAAGTTTGAGTTTAATTAAACCTGCGCTATCGAGCACTTGAGGATGTTCCCCTAATATACTAATGGCTTTAGTTACATGTTGCTCTGCACTTTTATAACTGCCCAGTAAATATTCTACCCAAGCAATATTGTTAAGAAAGGTACCATTTTCAGGGCTAACCGCTAAAAGCTCCTGATAAGTGTTTAAAGCTAAGTTTTTATCAAACTCAATAGCAAGCTCAGCTAATGCTATTTTAGAAAGGTTATCAGTAGGGTACTTAATTACATGGTCATTGATAAATTCAAAGGCGTCTTGGTTACGCTTTAAAGCTTTTAACGTTGAAACAACATACAAGGTTGTTCTTGAACTTGGTTGTAGTTCATACAACGATTTTAAGTTTGGTAATGCTTTATCAAACTTGTCTTGCGCATACCAAATTTTCCCTTGCATTGCTTTAAAAAATACCAGTTCTTTTTGTTCGGCACTCAAGCCATCAAGTTGAAGTTGAGCTTCGCTGATTTGCTTATCTTCTATATAAAAATTGATTAAAAGCGCTTTAAGCTGCATATCATCAGGAGATTTTTTCAAAGCAGCTTGTACTGTTGTTAAAGCGCCGCTGATGTCATTAGTTTTTTCTTGCAGAGATATTTTTTGGAGCCAAGCTTGTTTTAAATTAGGGCGATTTTTAATCCAATCATCGTAAGTCGATAAAGCTTGGTCATTTTGATTTGATTTGATGTAACTATCGCCTAGTAGCATCCAATAAATATCAGGAGTAACTTCACTGACATCTTTAACGTTATCTAATAACGTGGTTACTTCTGTAAATTGCTTATTACTGTATAAGGCTCTTGCATAAGTCACACGATAATTGAGTTTGTCTTGATTTTTATCGAAGCTTGATTTGATTTTCTCAAGCGACTTTTCAGGCGTTTTTAATAGCGTATTAATACGGTAATGTTGGATCAATGCAGGGATATGATCTGGTGCACTAGCCAATAGCTTATCAATAGTTTGCAAGGCTTCTGGTAGTTCATTATTTTGTAAATGTTTATTGGAAAAATACAATAATGAGTAGGCATTGTCAGCTTTTATAGTTAATGCTTGCTGCATTGTCTTTTCAGCATCATCAACTTTATTTTGTAATAATAATACTTTGGCCGCGAGGTTATAACCTTCCATCAGCTCTGGCTGGTCTTGTTGCCATTTTTCAGCGAGTGCTAAAGTTTTATCGTACTCCTTATTTTGAATGTAAGCGGCAGCTAGCGCCATTTTTGCCATAGGTAGCTCAGGGTCTAGCTCAAGCGCTTTTTCTAAATTGGCTAAGCCTTCAATATCATTCATTGATAATTGCAAAATACCAACCTTGGCAATAGCTTCAGAGTTATCACCAGCTAAGGTATTTGCTTTACCTAATAATGACTTGGCCTCAGTAATTTTTCCTGATTTTAATAACTCATAACTGGCACTGGTTAATAAAGTGCTATCTGCTTCGGTCAGTGACTCTAAACTTTCTAAGGTTTGGCTAGCATCATCCGTATAACCAAGCTGCATTTGAGTCATTGCTAATATTTTTTTCACAGGGTGGCTATTTGGTAAATTGTCTTTAACAGAAATAAGATATTGATGAGACTGTTCGTATTGCTTTAAGTGAAAAGCACTTAAACCAGCTATTATTTTATTTGCTGCAGAGTTAAGACCATTTTGAATGGCCTTTTCGGTATGCGACAGTGCTAATTTGTAGTTGTTGTCTTGGAAATAAACTACGCCTTTTAATTGGTTACTAAAAGGATGTTCTGGAATTAAGTTGAGTAAAAAAGTTAAATGCTCATCAGCTTCTTTAAATTGAGCGTTTTTTACGTAGGCATTGGCTAAATATAATCGTATTTTTATATCGTTAGGCAGTAATTGGAAATATTGATTAAAAGCAGTGATTGCACCGGTATAATCTTTCTTAATTGACTGCAATTGTCCTTTTAATAATAAAGCCTCTGTTAACTCTGGTTCTTCTACTAATATTTGATTTAATGTGCTTAAGGTGTCGTCAATGTTTGCTGAGTTAGGTTGTAAATAGGCATTACCTAAACGGCTAAACACTGACTCTGCAGATAAATCATTAGCTTCAGCTATGGTTTCTTTCGCTTTGTCGTTATCGCCAAGCTTACTTTGCGCTATTGCAGTATACAAAAGTACTATCGGTTTAATATCGTCACTAATGTCAGGGTGCTGCTCAGCAAGTGCCAATGTATCTTCGTTTTTATCTTGCAAGTGATAGGCTTTGAAAAGCTTAGGTAAAACTGAGTTTTTATCAATACCAAGATTTAAAGCTTTTAATAACTCCTTCTCAGCTGCAGCTGCTTGGCCATCATTAACATAAAGAGTACCTAACAACAAACGAGCTTCTGGGTTTTTTAAGTCGGTACGAATGGCATTTTTTAATTCGATAATCGCTTCATTTTTATTATTACTTGCGATATTGGTTTTGGCGCTGGTTAAATATTCAGAAGATGTTTTATCTGGTGAACAAGCTGCTAAGCCCATGCTAATTAAAATAGCCGCGGTCAATTTTGTATTGATAAATTTCATGGTGATCCTTTACTCGGTTATTTATGTTTTTAATTATTTATGTTCAACATTATTCGTTAAAGTTAGCGATAAAACCACTGTTAATATTGAATAAAGCTTATTTTGTTAAAACTTTGTCGTGCTTTTTGTTGCGATACGCTTTTATCGAATGCTATGTAGTTTTGCTTTTAAAAATCGGAGTGATTTCTCAATAGTTAACGCAATGTGGGGACGATGAAAATACTTGAGAGCAAGTTGATATTTAGCTGTAGCTAATGAACGTTTGTACTGCGCGTCACCGGCAAGAAAGTCATAACTGAGCAGATTTTGCTTTTGATAGTAATCAATAGCCTCTGCATGTAACAGTATGCCCACTTTAATTTTGTTCGAAAATTCATTACTCAGTGCTGAAAGGTAAAAGCTGACTTTATCTTTGTAGATATAATTTAAGAGGTATCCAATGGCCCGATTATTTAAAGACAATACCGCGACTTGAATGGTTGCTGAATTATCTTTTTTTATCATGTGTTGGTGGAACTGTGTAAATATCGGGTTACTAAAACCACTGCCTTCACTAGAGTGTTGCCAGCGTTCTTGATGAAGGGCGCTAATATTAGGTAGTAGCGCAATAATGTCTTTAGAGTTATCTACTATGTTGAAATTTAACTCACCCTGTTCTGCTAATAACTTTTTACTACGGTTAACTTGGTAGCGAGTGTTTTTAGATAATATTTCATCAAAATAGCTATTGGATATTTGGGAATAGTCAACTAAGTGCCCGAGCGAATTAACCTCGGTACGATTTTCTGGGAATAGTATTTCAAAGGAATTTTGCACTGTACTATCAGATAAGCCAATTATAACCTCGGTGACGTTAGCCTCGTTATTGTAAATATAACTAACCATCGCTTGGCGAATTGTTGTGGCCAGCGACTTATCTAATAAAAAGTCATTGTGTTCTATCCATATTTGGTCTTTATTCTGTTCGCCAGTTTTATGTAACCACCACTGCTTTATTGGAAATAGTCCAAGAGAGTAGCGTTTACTTTCAAAAAAAATTCCTAATCCTACAGTTTTATTGTTAAATGTAGCTTCAATAATAAATAAATTGTCAGTGACGACAGTTAGCCAGCTTTCGATCCATAACCAAGACAGGAATACTGAGTTATCTGCGCTTAGCTCTAACTCTTGCCACTTATCTTGCAAAGCTTTTTTATTATTTTCTTGAAGCTCTCTTACTGTGATAGTTGGTAACATACGGGTTAACGAAACCTTAGTTTTGATGAATAAATAGTTATTTATTAGCTAAAGCTAGATAAACAATTGACAAAGCCCCCTAAAGCGCATGACAATTTACATAGCGTTTACAAAATATTACAGCGGAATGATACCTTTAACATGATTAATGTGCCAATAACTCTCAGTGCAACTGTCACATTAAATACTCAGCCTAAGCCTGTAAGCGTAAGTATTCCCTTTAAAAATGCTCAGATCTTTAATGTTAATGCTTTAGCGCTAGTGAATGAAGAACTGCAAGTTATAGACTGTCAAATAGAGGTTTTAACTCATTGGCCAGACAAGTCGTTAAAGTGGGTGCGTATTCATTTTACTTTTACTGGTGGCGATAATAATAGCAGTGTTGTTTACTTAAAAGATGCTACTACTCTTTTAAGTAAAGCTAACAACAAGACTGTTCAAGATAATAGTCTGTGTGTACAAGAAAATAGCGAATGTTTTTATATAACGACCGGTAATGCTAGTTTTCAGCTAAATAAAGATGAACTGGGTGTTTTTTCGGCGAACTTTCCTGTTCCGGAAGCTGGTATTAGTGCAACAACAAGCAATAAAAATTTACATGTCAGTCAAAAAAACTCATTGTTACTTACCGATAAAGGTGACCTCCAATATCATCCGAAGATAGAAAAGATATCTTTTAGTGATCAACAAGCAAGTAATCAACCTTTACAGCAATTAACTGCTTATATCAGCGGCAGTTTTCAAGCGTATGAAGAAAAATCAGTCACTAAGTTCACAGCAGAAATTACCTTTTACCTTAATCAAAGTTATACCAAGTGGCATATTAGCTTACATAACCCTAATAGTATGATACACAGTGGTGGTACTTGGGATTTAGGCAATGAAAATTCATTGTACTTTAAATCATTTAATGCCGTACTTGATTGCCTAAATGACAATGTTGGCGAATACAAAATTGATGATAGTTATTGTCATAACCAGAGGCCTCAAGAAGCTGAAGCTGCCACTTGGCAGACAGCTTGTGATGAGTTGTTAATTTTTCAGGTCAGCAGCGGTGGCGATAACTGGCAAAGTAAAAATCACGTTAATTGCCAAGGTGTAGTTACGCTTGAATTTAATGGTTATCAAATTAGCGCAAATAATAGTACTGAAACTATTCAAGGCCGAGCGGCACCTACTATTCATATTCCCGCTGTTGAGCATAGTAGCTCAGGTGCAAGCGTTTATATCAAAGACTTTTGGCAAAAATTCCCCAAATCAATCGCGATAAGTTCAAATAAAGTTGTGCTAGGCTTATTTGCTGAGCAGGCAGTTGATGGTTTTGAATTGCAGCCGGGAGAAAGGAAAAGTGATGTCTTCTATATTAATTACGGAGATAACAAAAACAGCTTAGCTCATGTTGAAGCGCCAATAAACGCATCCGTTTCCGCCGAATATATTGCATCGTGCCAGGCCGTACCTTTTTTTACAGCCAATGCTACAGAAGAAAATGATCAAGAATCCGAGTATCAAGCGATAATTGCTGACGGCTTACACGCTAAAAACAACTTTTTCCATAAGCGAGAATTAATAGATGAATTTGGTTGGCGCAACTTTGGTGACATATACGCTGATCATGAAACCTTAGAATGTGATTATGATGGCGAACTTATCTCTCATTACAATAATCAATACGATCCGTTATACGGATTATTGCGCCAATATTTATTAACGAACGACTCGCAATGGTTAACATTGGCTAATGATCTTGCTGATCATGTGGTGAATATTGATATTTATCACTCAAACCAAGATAAAGCTGAATACAATGGCGGCTTATTTTGGCACACCGACCATTATTTACCTGCTGAAACAGCAAGCCATAGAACCTATTCTAAATTGCAGAAAAATGACGCTTATCAAGATCATGCTGGCGGTGGTGGCCCTGGTGGACAACACTGTTACACCACAGGTTTGATGTTACATTATTTTATCACGGGTCAACAAACATCGAAGCAAGCAGTACTACAATTAAGTGACTGGATCACGCATGTTTATGAGGGCTCAGGTACGCTAACTGATTTCTTGTTAGCGATTAAAAATAAAAAGCGTATCGATGTTAAAAATGTATTTACCGGAAAATATCCACTTGATAGAGGCACGGGGCATTACATTCTTGCCCTAATAGATTCATTTGAGTTAACCGGTAAACAGTCTTATTTAGATAAAGCTAGTTTAATAATTAAAAACACTGTGCACCCTGAGGATGATATCAGTGCGCGAAATTTAACCAATGTTGAAGAATGCTGGTTTTATACGATTTTTTTCCAAGCTGTTTATCGATACTTGCACGTTAAGCAAAATATTGAACAACTTGATCGCTCTTTTCAATACGCCCGAGCGAGCTTATTACATTATGCAAAGTGGATGTGTGAGCACGAGCAGCCCTATCTAAACACTCCAGAAATACTCGAATACCCTAATCATACTTGGGCGGCTCAAGATATCAGAAAGGCTAACGTTTTATATATGGCAAGTTACTTTGCTGACTCTGCGCCGATGAAAGAGCAATGCAAAGCTAAAGCTGACGGTCTGTATAAATATGTAGTAAAAACCTTTAGTAACGAACCTACTCGGAGCTTTACCCGTATTCTAAGTATTTTGATGCAAAATCATGGCGTAAAAAGCTATGTTGAAAATAATTGGGCATTTTTTCCTAGTAAGGACATGAATATATCTGAGAGTTATACGAATAGCAAAGGTGACCAGCGAAGTGAAAATAAAAATTTGCTTGATGCATTTGTAACCACATTAAGTAATACTTCCCTGTCTAACGAATTAACATGGCTAAGAAAGCGTTCAAAAAGTGTTGATGACTTTTTTGCGAAATTAGGAAAATAACGTGTCTATAAATATTTCTTTCATCATTCCTCATAAAGGTCGTGAAGAGTTTCTTATCAAAACGTTAGCCTCAATTTGTGCACAAAATTATGATGCTGACCAGTTCGAAATTATAGTGGTTACTCAAAATGAATCACTAACAGGTTTAGCGCAATTTGATAGTTCAAATGTTGCGATTCATATTTTTAATCAACCTGAGGGTAAGACCATTTCAGCGTTAAGGAATTTTGGCGCTAGTCAGGCAAAAGGGCAATATTTTGCCTTTTTAGATGCTGACGTTCAATTATCCAATAACTGGATTGAAGGTATGTTAACCACGATTAATGCAACACCTAATCGTTTGTTAGTCAGTGCTGCGCAAATAAATAGTGAGCAAGCGCCGCCATTAGAAAAAATTAGAACGGCTTTGAGCAATGCCGAGCTTGATTGTAATGTGAATTTTTTACCGGGCAGAAATTTATTTTTAAATAAAACCACTTTTGAACAAGTGCAGGGCTTTCCTGAGCATTTAATTACCTGCGAAGACTATTATTTTACTGACCAAGTTCATCAACTAGGTGAGCTTTACTACACCTCTAAAGCGACCTATGTGCACTTGGGTGAAGACAAGCAATATCATGAAATGTATAAAAAAGAGATTTGGCGTGGTCAGTCAAACTTGCAATCTATTAAAGGTCGAAATATTCCGTTAAGAGAAGTACCAAGCTTTATTGTACCTATTGCCTTATTGGTTTTATTTCTGGTTAGCTTAGCGGCAATGGCTTACAACAATTATTCACTTGCGCTAATGACTTCACTGCTTTTTCTTTTACCAATATCTGCTTATAGCTTAAGGCTTTATAAGTTAGCTAAAGAAGATGTGCAATTTTGGTATGTGTTTAAATTTTATATGGTTTATTTTCCAGCTCGTGCCTTTGGTACTTTAGGCGGTTTATTTAAATCTTTTTCAAACTCAGGCATAAAATAATATTTAAGCGGTAATTAATTGAGAGCAAAACCAATGTCGCACTGAAGTACGACCTACAAAACAATAGCGTGAATAGGTTCTTATGTAGGTCGGAATTTATTCCGACAAGAGTAAGCTAAGATAGCGGGATTTTAATCCACTAATATCGTCGCACTGAACTACGGCCTACAAAACAATAATGTGGTTAGGTTCTTATGTAGGTTGGAATTTATTCCGACAAAAGAACAATAAAAATAACGAGATTAATTAAGTGACTGATAAAAAAATTAACGTATTACAATTTATTTGCTCAACAGGGTTCTATGGCGCAGAACGCTGGGTATTAGCCTTAGCTAAACACCTTAATAAAGACAATGTTCGTTGCGATCTTGCAGTTACCTTAGAGCAAAACTCTCAAGATTTAGAGTTAGTGAAACACTATAGAAAAAACTGCGGTGAAGCCTTTGAAATTCCAATGTCGGGTCGGTTTGATCTAAGTGTGATCAATAAGCTGGTTAAATTAATTAAAGAACGCAATATTGATATTATTCATACCCATGGTTATAAGTCTGACATTTTAGGTGTCATTGCCGCGAAAAAAGCCGGTATTCAAAGTATTGTTACTCCACATGGTTTTGAAAATGCAGATGACTTTAAGCTAAGAACCTTTATCTGGCTTGGTTGTAAAAGCATGAAATTTGCCACTAAAGTGGTGCCACTTTCCCGTCAACTTTGTGATGATTCAAGACGCCATGGCGTAAAAGAAGACAAGCTAGTTTATATCCAAAATGGCGTAGACCTTTCTGAAGTTGAAGAACAAAGGCTAAAACCTAAAACTTCATATGGCGAAGAAAAGCGTATCGGTTTTGTGGGGCAAATGATCAGCCGTAAAAATATTTTTGATATTTTAGATATTTTTAATAACCTTTGTGAAAAACATAACAACCTTAAGTTAGTGCTATTGGGGGATGGTGAGCAAAGAGCTGAGTTAGAAAGCTATGCTGGTAAGCTTAGCCATAACAATAAAATGGAGTTTTTAGGCTTTAGAGATGATCGCCTGGAGTTACTGCAAAGTTTCGATTTATTTGTGATGACCTCAACTTTAGAAGGTATCCCACGTTGTTTAATGGAAGCTACGGCAATGGGTGTTCCGGTTACCGCCTACAATATTGCTGGCATTGACCAACTTATTACGCATGAAGAAAGTGGTTTGCTGGCCAAGTTAGGAGATAAAGAAACCCTAACCGAGTATTGGGAAAAGTTATTATTTGATAACGACTATGCTGAAAAACTGGCTGATAACGCTAGAGCGTATGTGAATGAACATTATTCAGCGCAGCGCATGGCCAATGAATACACTGAGTTATTTCATTCCATGGTTGGTAAGTAACAAGGATGAGGAATATTCATGGCTATGGAGAGTATTGATGACTAAACCTATTATCTTCATTTTATCGGTTGACACTGAAGAAGAATGGAATTGGGCAGGGCCATTTCCCAATGAAAATTTTTCTGTTGAAAACGTTAATGAAATACCTGCCTTTCAAACGTTTTGCCAAGAGTTAGGTATAAAACCGACATATTTTGTTGATTATGCCGTCGCGAATAATCAAGCTGCTGCCAATACTCTGAAACAGTTAAATAAAGAACATTGTGAAATTGGCGCGCATTTGCACCCTTGGGCAAACCCACCTTTTTATAATGAAACCAGTGAAGCGTCATCGCACGTAGTAAACCTACCGATTGAGCATGTTGAAGAAAAGCTGAAAATGCTCAAACAAGAAATTGTTACTAAAATAGGCCAGCAACCTAAGTCATTTAGAACCGGACGTTGGGGTATTAATGGTGAAATATTACAGTTATTAAAAAATGAAGATATAACGGTAGACTCCAGTATTTATCCTTTATTTTGTAATGATTATTTCTCCTGTGAAAATGCACCAACTTTTCCTTATTGGCCTGATTTTGACGATACCAATAAAATAGGTAAGCAAAATAAAGTTTTTGAAATACCAGTTACAGCAGGCTTTAATCGTACTAATTATCGTTTATGGCAAAACTTACATAAAACTTTCGCTAAACGACCTTTTACCTGGTTAAGAGTTAACGGCATTCTTTGGCAAACCAATGTGCTAAGAAAGCTCTATTTAAGCCCTGAACTTTGTACTGCTAAAGATATGACCACCTTAGTTGATACCAGTATCAAAAAAGGGCAAACAGTCTTGCATATGTATTTACATAGCTCTAGTTTAATTGAGAACGTCACCGGGCTTTCTAGTCAAGCTAATGCTAGAGAGTCAATATGCAAAAAAATTGGCGAAGTAATTAAGCATATACAGAACAAATATGACGACATTAGTTTTTGCACCATATCTGAAGCATCTCAGTGCATACAGTCAAACACCTTTACCGCTAAAAATGATGAAAAATAATAAATGATAACCATACGCCGTACTAACAATCACGATCAGCAAGTTTGGGATGATTACGTTAATCAACATGCAGAACGCTCACCATATCACTTATATGGCTGGCAATATGCGGTTAGCGATGCCTACCAGCATAAAAGTTATTATTTAATTGCCGAACAAAAAAGTGAGCAAGATAATGAAGCGTGCAACAAAGTTGTCGGAGTATTGCCACTGGTTATTTTTCAAAAGCCATTAAGTAAACCTAGCCTATGCGCCTTACCTTTTTGTGATGTTGGTGGCGTGCTTGCAGATAATAACGAGATAAAAGAGCAGCTTATCGCAGAAAGCCAAAGTGTTGCAGGTAATATACAGGCCACGTTTATTGAACTTCGCAGCACAGTTACAGCAAAAGATGAGCCAACAGAACAATCATCGGCAGAGGTAAATTCAGAAAAAGTGGGCAAAGTTAGTATGTTGATGCCATTACCTGAGAGCTCTGAACTTTTATTTTCTGGTTTTAAATCGAAGTTACGTAGCCAAATTCGCAAAGCGGAAAAGAACGGTTTACATTACCAACTCGGTAGTGAAAAAAACATGCTTGATGATTTTTACCAAGTGTTTTCTCACAACATGCGCGCGTTAGGTTCGCCGGTACATGCCAAGCAGTGGTTTGAGTCGTTATTGAACCATTACCAAGAAAAAATGGTAATTTCTCTAGTTTATAAAGGTGAGTTGCCGATTGGCGCGGGCATTGTTCTTATTACCGGAAATAAAGCCGCTATTCCTTGGGCCTCAACTAAAGCTGAATATAACCGTCTTTCCCCTAATATGATGTTATATTGGTCGTTACTTAAGCATCTAAGTGACAATGGGGTTACACAATTTGATTTTGGTCGCTCAAGTTATGGCGAAGGCACCTTTAAATTTAAGCAGCAGTGGGGCGCACAGCCAACCCCTTTAGATTGGCAAGTTATAGATTTAAAACAATACAATAATAAGAACCAGAATAAGCAGGATAATACTCCTGCAGCGAGTAGTAATTTAAGAGCATTAGTTGAAAATGTTTGGCGAAAATTTCCAATAAACGTGACTATTTTTCTTGGTCCTAAAATTCGAAAATATATTAGCTTGTAAAAAGAATTGATGTAGACCGAACTTCAGTACGACAAGAAAGCAAGTTTGTTGGAATAAATTCCAACTTACAAAATATATAACCAATCTAGGTCGCACTTTAGTGCGACAAGAAAGTAGATGTGTTGGAGTAGTTTCCAACTACTAAATAAATAATCAATGTAGGTCGTACTTTAGTGCGACAGAATAAATAATTTTTGAGAGCGAGTTCATGTCATGGAATGACTTAAGAAAAGGACGTGTTAGCGAGCCACAAAGAGAATATTTCATTACCTTTGTGTGTAAAAATAGAGACTCGATATTTACTCAACATAATTTGGCCAATATTTTTTGCCAAGCACTCTTATTAAATGAGATAGAGTGTGATTGTAAATGGTTAACTTGGGTATTAATGCCTGATCATTTCCACGGCCAGTTACAACTTGGAGATAAGTGTACTTTGTCTCAAGTGATTAAACATTTAAAAGGTTTAAGCGCTAGGAATATAAACCTATGTTGCAATAGAAAATCGCAAATATGGCAGCAAAGTTATTTTGATAGAGCGTTAAGACAAACAGAAGATAGAAAACAAATTGCACGCTACATTGTTGCAAATCCTTTAAGGAAAAATATAGTAACAAGCATTGGCCATTACCCTTATTGGAATAGCGTGTATTTATAAAGAAGCTAAATAACTAACCATTGTAGGTCGTACTACAGTGCGACAAGAAAGCAGGTGTGTTGGAATAAATTCCAACCTACAAAATAAATAAGCATGGTAGGTCGTACTTTAGTGCGACAGAAAGTAAGTTTGTTGGAATAGTTTCCAACCTACTAAATAGATAACCGTGGTAGGTCGTACTTTAGTGCGACAAGAAAGTAGGTGTGTTGGAATGAATTCCAGCCTACTAAATAGGTAACCGTTGTAGGTCGTACTTTAGTGCGACAAAAAGTAGGTGTGTTGGAATAGTTTCCAACTACAAAATAAATAATCAATGTAGGTCGTATTTTAGTGCGACAGAAAGTAGGTGTGTTGGAATTAATTCCAGCCTACTAAATAGATAACCGTTGTAGGTCGTACTTTAGTGCGACAAAAATAATAAAAATTCAAAGGAAGTTTATAAAAAGATGTGCGGTATTGCTGGCTTTAGCCACTTCAATAATCAAATAGGCGATCTACAAACGCTCAAAGATATGGGGCAATCTATATTTCATCGGGGCCCTGATGCGGGTTCTGAATATATTGACGAACATATTGGTCTTAGCCACCGACGCTTAGCAATTATCGACTTATCTGATGCTGGCATTCAGCCAATGCACTCTTATGATGAAAGGTATGTTATTGCCTTTAACGGTGAAATTTATAACTTCCTTGAACTACGAGCAGAGCTAACCGCGAAAGGTTACCCGTTTAAATCACATACCGACACCGAAGTGATTTTAGCTTTATATCAATATGAAGGTGTTGAGTTACTGCAAAAAATCAATGGTATGTTTGCTTTTGCGTTATGGGATAAAGAACAGCAAAGCTTGTTTATTGCCCGTGATCGCATTGGAAAAAAACCGCTGTATTATTGCCAGCATGAAAACGAAATTGCATTTGCTTCAGAGCTTAAAGCGCTGCTAACCATTAAAGAAATTCCAACCGAAATTAGACTTGATGCGGTTTATGATTTTTTTGCTTATCAATACATTCCTGATCCTAAAACCATTTATCAAAATATCTTTAAACTTGAACCCGGCCATTACTTAACCGTAGATAAAGACGGTATAAACAAGCAACAGTATTGGGATATTTCATTTGCGCATATAACCGATGAATCAGAGTCGGTGCTTAAAGAAAAAGTGCAGAAGCTGGCAAGAGAGTGTACTGAACAACGGATGATTTCTGATGTTGCCCTCGGTGCCTTTTTAAGCGGTGGCGTTGACTCAAGCGGTGTGGTTGCCTTAATGGCGAAAATTGCTGAAAAGAATAATGATAAAGCGATTACCACCTGCTCAATTGGTTTTGATGATGAAAAGTTTGATGAAACCGAATTTGCAAAAATTGTTGCTGATAAATACCAGACCAACCATCATGAGCTAACCGTACATCAAGATGTTGCCCAAAGTTTAGAGCATATCGTTTCGTTTTTTGACGAGCCCTTTGCCGACCCATCGTTAGTGCCGACCTATTTTGTTTCGCAATTGGCGCGTGAAAAAGTGACCGTGGCTATTGCTGGCGACGGTGGCGATGAAGTGTTTGCCGGTTACGAAAAATACGCTGCTGATCATACTGAAAATAAGTTGCGCAATAAAATACCTAAGTGGCTACGAACGGGGATTTTCCCCTCGTTATCAAAGGCATCAGCACAAGTTAATATCAACTTGTTTCAACGCGCCAGTTCATTATTAAATAGCCTAAGCGTAGAACCTGCTATGGGCTTTTATATTTCGAACTCCTTTATTAAAGACGCTGATTGGCAAGCCTTAGTAACTGATGATACTAAGGTGAAATTAGCTAATTATCACCCTTCAGAGCAAACCATCGCACGATACAATCAATGTGATGGTAGCGATCATTTATCTCGTATTTTATATACCGACATGAAAACCTATTTACCGGGAGATATTCTGGTAAAAGTTGATCGCATGAGCATGGCTAATTCCCTTGAGGTGCGCGCTCCCATTTTAGACCATAAATTAATGGAGTTTGCTTGCACCATTCCCTCTGAATTAAAGTTTAATACCAAAGACTGTAAAGTAGAGAAAAAGTACCTACTAAAAGAAGCATTCAAAGATTATTTACCTGACGATATTCTATATCGTAAAAAAATGGGCTTTTCTGTGCCACTAGCCTCATGGCTAAGAAATGAGCTGAAAAGCATAACTGAAGAACGATTATTAAATAGACGTGATGGCCTTTGTCAATTTTTCAAGAAAGAACAAATCGCTAAGTTATGGCATGAACATAAGTCGGAAAAGAAAGACAACGCGACCGTACTTTGGAGCATGTTAATGTTTCAAATGTGGTGGGATAAATATATGAATGTGGAGCAAGCTTAATATTATGAGCCAAACACATATAATGCATATTACCTACGACATGCGCATTGGCGGCACTGAAATGGTAATAAAAAATATCATTGATGGTCTTGCCAATTCAAATGAAAACTCAGAAGATTTAACTGAGCAAGGTGTAGATCGTACTTCAGTGCGACAAAAAGATGAGCAATTTAAAATGTCAGTTTTGTGTATAGAATCTCCTTTAGGGCCATTCGCTGACGAATTACAAAAAGATGGTATTGAGTTTTTTCAATTTAATCGTCAACCGGGTTTTGATAGGCAGTTAATTAGACAAATTCACCAGACCATAGAAGCTAACAACGTCGATATCATCCATTGTCATCAATATACCCCTTGGGTATATGGCGTAATTGCTGCAGCATTCACTAAAACTAAAGTGATATTCACTGAGCACGGCCGGTTTTACCCTGACTCAAGTTCATGGAAGCGCAAGCTAATTAATCCGTTACTGAATTTATTTACTGATCAAGTTACCGCTATTTCAAAAGCAACTAAGCAAGCTTTGATCGACTTTGAAAACATTCCTGAAAAATCAATAGAGGTTGTTTATAACGGTATTGCCCCATTATCCGTTGAACAAAATGAAGTACAGGAATTAAGAGCTGAGCTAGGCATTCCAGCTGAACATATCATTTTAGGCACCATTGCTCGTTTCGACTCGATTAAGAATCACACCATGATGCTAAAAGCCTTTGCTTTAGTATTAGGAAACCATGCAAATAGCACATTAATAATTGTTGGTGATGGCGATGAAAGGCCGACTATTGAAAAATGTATAGCTGATTTATCTCTTTCAGAAAATGTAATACTAACGGGTTATAAAGCACAGCCGAAAAATTACTTAGCTTTAATGGATATTTACTTATTATCATCATTGAGTGAAGGTACCTCAATGACGTTATTGGAAGCGATGTCATTATGTAAACCCTGTGTGGTAACTGATGCTGGCGGTAACCCTGAAATAGTGATAAATGGTGAAAATGGCTATGTGACTAAAAATGATGATACAGAAGAATTTGCTAGGGCTATTATTCAGTTCATTGAAAATCATAGTAAACACAGCTCTTTTTCAAAAAATTCAGAACGGCGATTTAACAAAAAATTTAGCAGAGAAGTAATGAATACTATTTTTTTAAGGTTATATAAAAAGTATCTAGGCAGCCTTGACTAAAATAACGTGACAACTCCCTTAAGAGTTGTTTTTTACATAAAATTAACCCCGCTTAATATTGAGGAGAAGTAACGGATTATGTCAAATATTTTTATTCTCTGTGCAGGCAGAACAGCATCTACAACCTTTACAAAAGCATGTTCTTATATAACAAATTATACATGTGCACATGAATCTAGGGTGCAACATTACAATTCTTCACGAGTAAATTACCCCGCTAATCATATTGAAATTGATAATAGGTTAGCTTGGTTTACGACCCAATTAGAAAAAAAATACAAAGATAATGGATACTATCTTCATTTGACAAGAGATCCAAAGGCTATAGCTAAAAGCTACTTAGAGCGATGGCACTTAAAAGAGTCAATAGTAAAAGCCTATGGACATGGTATTTTAATGAAACCTACAATTAAAAAATCTGAGCGTTATCAAATTTGTTTAGATTATGTAGAGCATGTTGATGAAACTATAAAAATGTTCCTAAGTACAAAATCAAATGTTAAAGTTATTGATATTAAAAATTTACAAGAGCGATTTCCTGAATTTTTTCAGTGGATTGGGGCTGAGGGTGATATCGACAAATGTATTAATGAGTTTGATGTATATAGTAATCAAAATAACACCCATATTTTAAGAAAGCTAACTAAATATTTAAGTAGATAAAATAACACCAAGGGCGAACCCTTAAACTTCTTATGATTAAACTATTCACAATCCTCTCATTGCTATTTGCTTTATTTACATTGGTCACCCTACCTTGGGTTTCGCCGGTGCTTTACACTACATTTTCTATTTTACAGCCCCAATATGTTTGGTTTTGGGCTTTTGATGGAATACCTTTATTTAAGCTTTCTGCTGGTTTAACTTTGCTTGCTTGGATCATACAAGCAAGCAAAGGTAATATTAATTACCAAATATATCAACTCCCTGTAAACAAAGCGTTATTGATGTTAACTTTTTTAATCAATTTATCTGACTGGGTAGCATCTTATAGCGGAGGGATTGGTTCTGAATTGGTTTTAGAAATATTCAATACTACAATCTTAATGTATTTTTTCTGTTTAGGATTACTAAATAATGAAAATGCTATTCGCTATATTGGCTTTGCATTTATATTAGCTACTATTTACTATGCTTTTGATTCAAATTTGGCTTATTTTACTGGTGATTTGAGTAGTTTTACTGGTGGCCGCTTAACAGGCCCAAAAAATGGAGCTTATAATGATAATAATAAATTCGCAATATTATTAGTGGTTGGTTTTCCTTTCCTAATGCTCGGCTACTTTCATTTTAGAAGTGTTTTTATAAAAGCATTTATGGTTATAGGAATGGGAATGTCACTACATGGTATATTTTTAACACAATCGAGAGGGGCTCTACTGGCTGTGGGGGCGGCTGTATTCATTTGTACAAGAGTTATGGGAAATAAAGGTATAAAGGCAAAATTAATTAACTTTGTAATGCTAGCGGGTTTTGTAGTTGTAGTATTAGACCAAGCAGGAGGCTCCTTATCTCGTACTAAACAGGCTGCCAATCAAGAAACTGTTGAAGCCGTTAACCCTAGAATTCAATCTTGGACTGTGGGCATGAAAATAATTAAAAATCACCCCGTTTTTGGTGTTGGAGTGCATAGATTCAGAATAGCCTCTGCACTAGAATTTCCTGGGGAATCTCCTCATGTTGCCCATAATACACTTATAACCTTTGCCGCGAATAGCGGAATAATATCTGGATTAATATATTTATATTTGTTCTATGCCTGTTATGCTATGCAAAAACAAATTAAAGTTCATACTAATAAAAATTCGTTATATCAATATTCTGCTAACTCAGCCTTAGCTGCTTTAGCGGGTTTTTTTGTCGGCGCTATATTTTTAGATCTAATAGTATTTGAGCCGTTTTATTATTTAATTATGCTTATTACAGCATGTTATTTTCATGTGGTCGTATTAAAAAAGAATACTGACATAACAACAATGGATAAAAATAATGTATAGCATAGTTATGTTTGCTTACAATGAAGAAAAAAACATTACAAAATCAGTTTCCAGTGTTTTTGAAAGTGTAGATGGCGCTCTTGAAAAACTCTTCGTCATTGCAAATGGTTGTACCGACGGAACAATTGATGTTTTAAAAGCATTACAACCTAATTTTAATAAATTAGAAATTGTTGAGCTTAAAGTCGGTGATAAATGCAATGCCTGGAATGAGTATGTTCATAACATAGCCCCTAATTGCCCTGTACATTTTTTTATTGATGCAGATGTGCAATTTTCAAAGAATTGTTTTCCTCAAATGGCCGAACATTTAAATAACACTTCCTGTGAAACAGTTGCAATTGCAGGTATGCCTTTATCAGGCCGTAATATAGAATTTTACAGGAGTCTAGTTAAGGAACGCTCTTGTTTTTTTGGTAACCTCTACGGGCTGAAATATTCCTTTCTAGAAACAATGCGTAGAGCTAATTTTAAATTACCTCAAGGGCTTAACTGGATCGACTCATTTTTAACTAAAGCGGTAAATACCAACCTTAACTTTTTTAATTATAATTTGCCCAACAGAGTAACTCATTTAGATAAGGTGGGATATTGTTTTGATAGCCTATCCCTCTTTAAAAAGGATGATATCAAGCTTTATTTTAATCGTATCGCGCGATATGAATTGGGTAAAATACAAGAAAAGCATTTAGATAGTCTAGACGTAAAAGATTGGCCTGATAGCATGAATAACATTAACGATAAAATATATAACAATCTCACCCAAGAAATTACCCATTTATCTTTTTTTAAAAAATACTTAGTCACAAAAAGAATTGAGCGGCTAATAGATAAGGCGTAACTAAATTTCCCTTCCAATAACCTTTTAAATTTATCGTGATACAAATGATAATATGTTAATGACTAAATACAATATGAGAATTTATGAGCAGAGCTAAACAAGGTGTTTTAAGTAGCATTTTACTTGTTTTAGAATCAATGAGTAAAAAGCTTGTTGGCTTAGTTAGTACACTCATTTTAGCGCGTGTATTAGTGCCTGATGATTTTGGTTTAGTGGCAATATCCGCCCTTTTTATTGGTTTTGTTGAAATTTTTGTACAAACAGGTTCACAACAATACTTATTGCGAGCAGAAAAAGTTGATCGAGATATTATTAATACCTCGTGGACAATTAATTTTATTTTAAAAACTAGTGTTGCAATAGTCCTTGCTCTTTTAGCTCCTATAGTGGCTAGCTATTACGGTGATAATCGTTTAATTTCAATAATTTATGTTTTTTCCTTCGTTATGTTTATTAGCTTATTCGCTTCGCCAGGGCCAATATACCTAAGGAGAGAGCAGCTTTACGGAAAAATCGTTCAACTTTCATTAGTTGCAAAAGTATTCGGTGTTATCGTTGCTGTATCCATAGCCTTAATTTATGAGTCTTATTGGGCCTTAGTATTAGGCCAATGTACGGGCACTATAGTAAGGGCAATAGGTAGTTACTTTATCTATCCTTTTCGCCCTTCATTGTGCTTAAAAAATGCCAAAGAACAATGGAGTTTTTCTGGCTGGATGATCCCACAAGCTATACTAGGTTACTCTAGAACTCAGCTAGACACCTTTTTGATCAGTGCAAACTTTGGTAAAGAAGCGCTAGGCTCATACCATGTAATGAAATATTTAGCCTTTATTCCCAGCAGCGAACTGATTTTGCCAGCAACTCAGCCTTTATTAGTAGAATTAGCAAAAATTAAAGATAATAAGCATTACTTTGCACTTCAATACAATGTAACGTTTATTATTACTATGTGCTTAGCACTACCTGTAACCGCTTATATGTATTTTCACCAAGTCCTATTGGTAGAAATACTGCTAGGTGATAAATGGTTGGCTTACAGTAATTTATTAGGCGTATTTGTTTGTTTGATACCTGCCTTTGTCATGCTTAATCAAGCCAGGCGCCTTTTAATGGTACACGCAAAAACAAAACTGTTTTTTTACTATGAAGCAATTGCTTTTAGTATTTTATATGGGTCGTTATTCTATGTTGGCTTTGATGACTTAATGTTGTTTTCAGCAATAAGAGTGGGCATTGAAAATCTTTTATGCTTTGTTTTCTTACTATTGGTTGCAAGCTATTACACTTCAAGTCAAAATACTTTTAAAATGCTAATCGGCTTATTCCCTGTAGTATTTGCAAGCTATATCGCAGGAATTGTTAGCGTAAGTTATTCAATTAATACTCATTATATAGCTGAATTATTTTTTTCTGGGTTGGTATACCTAATCACTTTTATCTTGTTAATCGTCTTTCAATATCTTCTTGTTTACCGGTTTACTAAAGAATGGCAATACTTGTATGGTTTTACAAGCAAAGGTTTTAAAGCTATATTTAACTCAAAAAAGAGCCACTAGCTGCTAATTTAAAACCAATATACTTATATGCATGCCTGTACTAACAAAAAGCATAACCATTAACCTTGCGTTATTTCTCTAAGTTGCTGTTATCAAAAGTATAACCTAACAAATCAATATCTTGCTTGTAAGCTCTGGCAACTATCCCAAGTGTTTCGTCGCTATAATATTCTTGATAATTATTGCGCTTACTTTTGTTTGTGGCTGATAAGCTTGCTTCAACACCTATTTGATCACAAATATATTTAAAGTCATTATCTATATTTTCAAGATAGCCAATAAAGTCAAGCTGCACCTTATTGTATTTATCAAGAATGTAATGGCTTTGTGTTTGAAAATGATGATGCTTAGCTAAATTTTCAGGATGGATAAGCCAGTTTTTTACAAACGCTTCAAAGCTGTCAAAACACGCTAGTTCTTTGTTATAAAACTCCTGATCCCACTTATTAAATCCTCCTTGCTGTAAAAAATGATAAGCCGATACAACTCTATCCCAAGGGTTTCTAACAATAGTAAATTTAAAATACGAACAAATATTTTTAGGTTCAAAAATATTTAAATATTGTTCAAGGGTTGTATGACCACCAGCTAAATTACCAAAAATAGTTTTATTAACTGAAATACCCGCACATTTAGGAACATGTATAAAAATAGCTTTTTTGTCGTCAAATGGTTTATAAGAAGACCATTCAGTCGTTTCTCTCTGTCTTAACGCTTGTACATTTTCAAAAGACTCTCTTCTATTTAATTTAAAGTCTAACCATTTCAATTCTAAATAAAGTCGTTGCGGTAAAAGTGATATTAAAGTGTTTTTCATTTACGTCTCATATAACAGTTTACGTTACAAAATGGGCATCAAATACTTTACCAGCATACTGGAGTATACGGCTTGATTATAATGATGATCATTAGGGTCTGAATGCATTAATTTGTCGGAAACAATACCGTTTTCAGCTAATGATTCTAGGTCAAGTGATATAAAATCAATATCATGTGTCAAGCAATACTCTTGAATACGTTGATTAAATTTTAGAGTTAATTCTGTGCGCTCAAGTTGAGTTGCTTTAATTTCTTTGCGGGCATTGGCAATTTCCCCCCAACTTTGCTTATCTTTAATCGTTGGTAATACGGTACTAATACAAATAACTTGTGCGCTATTAGTTAACTTACTTAACAGGTTAGTATAATTTTCAACAGCCTGAATTAGCATTTTATCAACAGATACTTGATACTTTTCAGCGCGATACCAAATAACAAAGCCGGTATCTACTTCTCCTAATTGTATAATCACTTTGTCAGGTGAAAATTCAGTTATATTTTTTTCAAAAATAGGTAACGCCTGGGTTTTTGAGTTAGGATTTTGTATGCCAGAAACCGTTGCACCGCCAACTGGAACTACTTTAAAAATATATTGAGGGAAATAGCGCTGTAAGGCTTTTAGGCGAAATGTTTCTGTATGTGAATCACCTAAAACAAGCAATTTTGTTTTATTAGATTCTGGCGAGTATTGTTTAAATTTATATTTTAATAAAGCCGATAAATAAGTTTTCCAAAACTTATAACTAAGGGGACATAATTTTATTGCTTTTTTGTATGTAGCAATAGCGTCGTCATAATAACCTGCTTGTTGTTGAAGGGAATAACCAAGTTTCCAAAAATAATCTAACGCTAAACGAGTATTTAAGGCTTTTTTCTCTTTATTATTTAAGTGAACATAATTATTAGCTTGTTCATAACTTTCAAGTAAACGTTGCATAGCAACAATACGTCGATCAAAGCGTTCATCGCCTGCGCTAGTATCAGAAATGTTTTCGTCATGAACATTATAAAGCACATGGATATTATCAATAAATGCCAAGGTGAAATTCGCTTTTAAGGCCATCAAAATAAACAGCCTGTCTTCACCTATCCTGTATTCAGGTAAAAGAAACTCATCAAACACCGCCTTTTTAATGACCGAATTTTGCAAGCCACTGTCGATACCATCAAATATTTGGCAGCAGGCGGCGTTTTTGTCTTGAATGATATGTAAATTACCATCAATTTTAGCTTTTAAATTAAATAATGGATTAGGTTTGTTGTTAGTATAAAAAGTGCTTTCTAAAACAACCTCTTGAGTTGAAAAATCTATACGTTTGCAAGCCGCGTAAACCCAGCTTATTTCAGGGTGCTTTGTAAAAGCTACAATAGAGTCACTTAAATGATGAGCAAGCCATTCGTCGTCACTATCAAAAAAGGCAATATAATCACCTTTGGCAAGCTTTATACCAGTGTTTCTTGCAACCGCTGGGCCTTGGTTCTCTTGTTGGATAAAACGAACTTTATCTTCAATACCTTCCACTAATGCTGAAATTAATTCTGCACTGTCGTCAGAACTACCATCATCAACAATAATTAATTCCCAATGAGTATGAAGCTGTGCCCTAATAGAAGCAAAGGCTTGTGCTAAAAATTTTTGCCTATTGTAAGTTGGCAAAATTATACTGACGAGGTCCAACGTAAACCAATCCTTTTTATGAATAAAACTAAAATTCTATTGAAATAAAATAAGTTTACTGTAATCCTTACCTTATTAATAGGATTAGGTTTTAATATAGTTATGGAAGTTGTATTTTACGCACATAGTGTGAATGTTATTGGCGGCGCAGAAAGAGTTACCTTGTCAATTATTAATGGCGTGAAACAGACTTATCAACCTGTAATGTTAGCACCGGCTGGCGAAACCTTAGCGCATGAAGCAGTGAGTGCTGGCGCAATTTTTGAACCTATTGATTGTCTTCAACCTGAAAAATTAAAACCATTAAAGACATTAAAGCAACTTTTTAAATATTACCAGCTATTTAAAAAGTATCAACCTAAGCTTGTTCATACCGGTGACCTATTGGCATTACGTAGCTTACAGCCAATTTGTAAGCTTTTAAAAATCCCGATGATTTGTCATGTGCATTTTCCCTACGAAATACCTTTTATGCGTTGGGCCTTTAAAAATAGATATGCACCGCAGTCGTTTATTTTTTGTAGTAACGAACTTAAAATGTATTTACAAGATGAGCTAACACTCTTATGCCCAAGTAGTCAGTTAGAAGTAATTCACAACGGTGTTAATATAGAAAAATTCAAACCTATTACGCGCGAGCCTAATCCGATACCACGCATAGGTATTATTGCCAATTTACAATATCGTAAAGGCCATGATGATTTTTTAGCTATGGCAAAAATATTGCTCGACCAAGGTGTAAAAGCGCAATTTGATATTATTGGTGGTGATATTCTAGAAGAACCAAGAGAGCTACTACTCAAGCAAAAAGCGATAGAACTTGGTATTGCAGAAAATGTGGTTTTTCATGGGCAAGTGGCTAACGTATTAGAGCACCTTCAGCAGTTAGATATAGTGGTCTGTGCTTCACACGAAGAGGCATTTCCTATTTCAATTTTAGAAGCCATGGCATGTGGAAAAGCGATCGTATCAACCAATGTGAATGGAATACCTGAGGCCATTATAGACGGTGAAACAGGAATATTAGTTGCTTCTCACTCCCCCCACTCATTAGCTACAGCTATAATCAAAGTGTTACAAAGTCCCAAACAACAAAAACTTTTTATTTTGAATGGTAGAAGGCGTGTAATCGACCTTTTTAGCAGCTCAATTTTCAAATCAAAAATAAATAATTTATATCAAAATTTATAATTGAACCAAAAAAGGAATATTCCATGATTAAGAAAATCAAAGTTATTATTTGGAAGTTTATATTCTCTTTTAAGCGATATGCAAATGAAAAGCCTGTGTTTATAGTCGGTTGTGGTCATAGCGGTACAACTCTAATGATAAGAATATTAAGCGAAGCTAAGGAAGTTTATAGCATTGATTATGAAAGTAATGTTTTTAGAAATAACTGGATAGACTATAGAACTATCAAACGCTGGATAGATACTCAAAGAAAACAGAATCTAAAGTTATTTGTAGAAAAAACACCGAGCCATGTTCGTCAACTAGATAAAATTTTTACAACATTTCCTAAAGCTAAAGTAATTGTCTTAGTTAGAGATGGTAGAGACGTTGTTCTTTCATTAGAAAAACGGACAGAAAATCTTCAAGCATCTATAGAACGCTGGGTTTCTGACAATGAGTATTGGCTTAATAAATATAAAGATGACAAAAGGTTAACACATGTAAGGCTTGAAGATTTTACCAAAAATTCAACAGACACACTAAAAAAAATCTGTGAACATGCAAATATTATTTATGAAAATAAACTGTTAGATTATTCCAATAAAGAATATCAGTATCAAAATTCTGGAATAGCCCAAAGTGACGGAACTGATGCAAACCATCAATTAAATAGGAACTGGCAAGTGAACCAACCTATTTTCAAAGATACCAATAGATGGAAAAAAGAAAAAGACACTACAAAGCTTGATGAAATGCTAAATAATCGAAAATTTATTGAACTCATGAAACATTTTCAATATATAAATTAAAAGACCTTGTAACAAAATCTTGCGGCTTAGGCAACAAAACACGATATTGAATTATGTTTTATTCAGCCAGGTCATCCACAGCAAAATGCTTACATTGAACGTTTTAATCGGACGGTAAGATATGACTGGCTCAGTCATTATATTTATCGTGATATTGAAGAATTACAAAACAGAGCAACACAATGGTTATGGACTTATAACCATGAGCGACCTAACATGGGAATTGGTGGTATAACACCTATTAAAAAACGTGAACTAACACAGAGAAAAACGTCTACCTTTGAACTTCATTAAAAATGGGGGCTTACCCAGTAATAAAATGTACTTGATGCAATAGATAAGCACCGACAAATTGTTGAACATTACTTCCAGCCTTTTTCAGTTTTACAGCTATTTGTAGTCGTTATTCATTTCCATAGCGAAAAAGGCTTTTTTTAATAGTTGATGATCACTTTTTAACTGCTTAACTTGTTTTTCAAGTTCTTGAATGCGTATTTTCTCTGGTGTTAGTGCACTTGGTTTAGGCGTAATTCCACGTTGCTCTTTACGATATGCTTGTAACCGTGATTGATTACTAATTCTTCACATTCACGTTTTTATTCTGATGATAATATTTTCTTTGGCATTTTGACCTCGTTGTTTTAAGTAATAATACCTCTAACGAAGTCTCTAGTTAAATTGTACCCTTGCAAAGGATTCGCTTTTTCTCTGCTTGGAGTAAAAAGTACTTTTGTTTTTGTCATTAGAGTTTAAGCCGTAAACTGGATAATTGACTTTTAATTAAACTTTTCCAGTATTTAAATTTAAACGGTTTTAGTTTAATTGCTTTTTTATAAAAAATTGCCGCTTCTTTATATTTTTTTTGAGGTAAGTAGGTATGAAAAGCTAAATGCCATGCATATACCTTTGACAACTCGCCGTTCACAAAGTCGATTTGAGCTTTTGTTAACGTTAATTTGGTAAGTACAGTTTCCCAATACAAGGCAAATGCATTATGGACACGCTCCATGCGCTCAGGTGAATGCCCACCACCACAGTTGGTTAGGTTGTCGTCATGTGCCCAGTAAATAGCTTGGTAAGCTTGTATGTGACACACCTTAATGTTATTCGCACATAACTCTAAGTTATGCATAATATCAACGGCGGCGTTTAACGATTCATTCCAACGAACAGACTTCATTATGTCAGCTTTTCCCACTAAGCATTGGGTTGTTATTGCTCGCCCACGTAATTGAATATCAAAAATTTTATCTGTGTCAAATAAATAACCGTCATCTAATGCGGTTACTGGTAATGAGTCTAACGCTAAGTCGTCGTAGTTGAAAACTTCACCTGTTTCAACATGTTTTCTAAGTGGATTTGCGGTCATTAAGTCGATTTGATCGGGGTATTTTTCAAGGTAATCAACCATTACTTCTAAATGAGTAGAAATCCATTCATCGTCACTGTCTTGATAAGCTATATATTTTCCTGTGGCATCGTCTAACCCTTGATTACGTCCGCCACTTGGCCCTTTTTTATGTGTGTTTTTAATGCATTTTATCCTAGGGTCTTCTGCTGCAAATTCATTAATTACTTTAACTGTATCATCAGTGCTGCTGTCATCAATTAAAAGTAACTCCCAATGCGGATAGGTTTGTGCTTTAACGGATGCTATTGCCGTTTTAACGATTTTTTCACGATTAAACACAGGCATAATGATTGATACTATTGGTTGCAAATTCACTTAAATCTCCTACGTTATATTTTAATTCGTTTTAGCTGTTATTATGGGCTCGTATAGTTCAATTATATTCAAATCGCTTTGAATGACTCCTAAGCGCTGTATAAAATCTACTTTTGTTAAGCCTTCATTGTTATTTTCAAGTGCAGCTTGCCCACCATTTCGTGAACTTATGGCTTTATTAGTTTTATTGTTTCTAATAAGTATATTCTTTGTGTTGTCAAAACGGTATTCAATCGCTCTAGGGTAATCATGCTCCATATGTATAAAATTGTTTTCAACAATAGCACCTTGCGCCGACTCTAAAATAATACCCACATCACCATAAGGATCACCATTATCTGAGTGATAAACAACATTGTTTTTAATTACCCCCCCTAAATGAGAATGTGTTAACACGCGAGAGTTATGATTTAATGGCATACCAAACCCTATGGCTCGATCTACATCAACAAAGAAGTTATTAATGACTTGGGTGCCTGAGGAGTTAACCCAAAAATGCACGGCATGTTGAGCAATGTGGTCTTTAGGGCTGGCTATATCTCTAAATACATTGTTTTTTACCTGCCAATTAACAGAGCCTAATGCATCTATACCGCCCGTATAATAGTTAGGCGCTATTTCACGTGTATATTGAAAAACAGAATTCTCAACAATTCCTTCTATCGACATGTTTTCAGGCGACTGCTTATTATAACTAACTTTAATGAATTGCTCGTACGCATCTTGTAAAATACAATTGTTTATATGAGGAAAACTGGCATTAGATTCGCCAGCTATTTGAATTAAGTGATTCCTAACATCTGCTAACCGTATACCGTCAATATAAAAATAATCACCTGTCACACGAAAAATATTGCCAATATCTTTGCCATACACATGCATGCCGGGTCCCTTTATCGTAACGTCATAAGGGTTGCCAGACTCTGAACGAATGTAAATATGAGGCACTCTAATATGTAATTGCTTCCTGATTTTATATTCACCCGACTTTAAGGTGATCACATACTTACCTTTATTATCGTGAGCTTCTTTTAACGCTTGAGCAAACTCTTTCGAATTTGACACAGTAATTTGCTGGTAATCTTTTGGTATCGGAATTCTAGGTGCTGTAAAATATTTCAATATAGTAGTAGGGGTATCACTCTCTATTACTCCAGGTTGTTCTGGTAATACGCCTTTACTGATTAATACATTTTTTACTTGATAAGGTGTCACCGTGCCGGTAAAAAACAACCCTATGCTGACAAAAAAAGTGGAGAATAAAACAAATCCTAAGCCATAAATAAAGCCATCTATCATTTTTGATAGCAGTTTTTTAAACATGAGCGGAATTATCCTTAAGGTATTTTCGCCATATAACTATACCGAAAATAAACATTAAAACAGGTAATAGCCATTTCATTACATAAGAAAATTTTTCAAAATAATATTTTTTAGTAATAAAGTGCTGAATGCCATTCCAATAGGTGTGTTTTTTCTTAAATCCATTAATAATAAAATTATCGTCATGGGTAGAGTGGCCAGAATCTGAATAAGCTGTGTAAATATGCTCCGGGTTTTTAGCATAGTAATCGGCAGATTCTGGCAAAATCACACCAAAGTCAGGATCAAATAGTGATTTACCATCAGTAAATTCTGCTTGAACCATAACATGCCCAGGAATCGTCACTATTTTATTTGGAATGTTATACTCCTCTAATATTTGCGACATTAACATAGAGGCATCGCCACAAATACCAATTCCTCTTTCAATAGATTTATACGGATTACTATAGTGATATCTAACGTATTCTGGTGTTACTTTCAGCTTTCCCATCAAATAGAGTATATAATTTTCCCAAATAGGTACTGTTTGGTTAAACTTTTCCGGTTCATATTTTTCCCAGTGAATATGAGCGATGCCCTGAGCGATGGTAGTTGTAAGCCGATTTGCAAATTCAACATTACCTTCGCCATTTACCATTTTAATTGCAGCTAGAAACTCTTGGTGTGTAAGGCTTATATCATTTGATTTAAACCTCAGCTGATGCTCTTCGAATGATGAAGGCCTTAGTGTTTGAAATAAACCATAAATGTTTATGAACATCAATAACGCAAACAGCGCAAAATTAAGCGCTATTACAATTTTTAGAGGGAGTTTATTAAATTTATACATTGAATTGTGCAAATGTTTTTTTTGCTTTGATTAGATGTGTGTCCCATGTAAAGTGAGTGTTAACAAATGTTTCACCTTCTAAGCCCATTTTTTGTAAACGACTTTCGTTAGAAAATAGGTCGTTCAACGCTGCTGAAATGATTTCAGATTTACTACAATCTATCACCAAGCCAGAGTTGCCAATATCCATTGTTTCTTTAGTACCGCCAGAATCTCCAGCAACAACAGCCTTGCCGCAAGCTTGTGCTTCTACAAGTACCATACCAAAACCTTCAATATCGTTGTCAATAGTTCGATTAGGTAAAATAAACAAATCACATTGCTGATAACATTTAATCATTTCTTCATCAGAAATTTCGTCAAGAAACTGGACATTGTTCTGTAAAAATAATCGTTCAACTAAACATTCCAAATTTTCTTTACATTCACCTCGTCCAACAATTACATAAAGCGTATTAGGATTTTGTTTCAATAGTGCAGGCATAGCCTCAATCATTTTATCTTGACCTTTACGCTCTTGTAATCTGCCAACCGTTAAAATGATTTTTTTATCAACCCAACCCATTTTTTCCTTAAATAAAGGGTCATGTTTTGCTGGAAAGAATTTTTGTTCATCAAACCCAGGGTGTAAAACAGTTATTTTGTTATCGCTTGCGTAACTTAACCGTTTTACAATGTTAGCGCTGTTATGACTATTGCATATAATGGCTTGTGCTTTTTTACACACCTGTTTTACCATTAAATTATGCTCTCTACTCGTTGCGGCAGTTTCAACGTCTTCTCCATGAACGAAAGTAATATATGTCGTCTTAGTTAAAAAACTGAGTAGCCAAGCGATAACGCCTTCATGTATTACTCTGCCAGTATGGATATGGGTAATATTTTCGTCTTTGATAATTTTTATGAGCTGTCTAACGCTATGAAAGTAAAAATTTAACCCTAATAAACTTTTAAACCCCCATTCAGAACAACTTAAAGGCATTCTAATCACGTTAATATTGTGGCTTTTATCAAATTCAAAAGCCCCAGCTATATCATCTGCAACCACAAGGTATTCATCCGTAGGTAATCTGGAATATAATTCCCAAAACCATCGTCCACTGCCGCCAGACATAGGAGGGAAATTTTCTGTCAAAACTAAAGTTTTTTTCTTCATGCTGAATATGTATTAAGTTTGTAACATTGATAATTAAGCATTTCATTGGAAATAAGCCTCAAAAGCAAGCTTTAAATTTATTAATAACTTAATTACTAACTAAAATTTAAAAAAACTCTGTAATCAGGTAAGCTACATAGTAATTTATTCAAGAAAACGCTATATCACTTTGAACATTTTATTTATCGCTCAGCGTGTACCATTCCCTCCTAACAAAGGTGAGAAAATTCGTACTTTTAATCAGTTAAAGTACCTCTCTGATATGGGACATGCTATTGGCGTATGTGCTCCTTTAGAGAAAACTGAAGATGTAAATTATTTCACAGAACTGTCGAGTAGGTATTGTAGTAATATAAATTACCATACTTTGTCTAATAAATACTTTCGTTTACTTAAAGGGTTATTCAAAGGAAATGCACTAAGTGTTGCCAATTTTTACTCGTCAAACTTGCAGACAAAATTTGATGAGATGCTTAGCAAGTATGAATACGATGTTGTTATCTGTACGAGTTCAGCTATGGCCGAGTATATCTATAAAAGTCGCGTTTTAAATGGTTTATCGAACAAACCTAAACTGCTGATGGACTTTATGGATTTAGACTCTGATAAGTGGCAGCAATATGCCAATACATCCGCTTGGCCAATGAAGTGGGTTTATCAGCGAGAAGCTAAACTTTTATCTACCTATGAGCAGCAGATCACTCATGACTTTAATGCTAGCTTTTTTATTGCTGATGCTGAAGTTGAGTTATTTAAGTCTCAAATTAATGGCTCAGGAAAGGTACTAACCATGGGGAATGGCATGGATACTTCTGAATTCATCCCCGCTAGTGTTGCTCCTAATAATGAAGCGCCAGTATTTCTATTTACTGGGGTGATGGATTATAAACCTAATATTGATGCTGTTGTTTGGTTTGTTGAGCAAATATGGCATGGTGTGGTTAATAAATACCCTAAGGCTCGTTTTATTATTGCGGGTATGAATCCGTCAACTTTAGTTAAAGAGTTAGAAAAAGTGTCAGGTATCGAAGTTACCGGTTTTGTTGACGATATATTACCTTATTATCACCAGTCTAATTATTTTGTTGCCCCTTTTCGTTTAGCACGTGGTGTGCAAAATAAAGTACTTCAAGCTTTTGCTTGTGGCTTGCCAGTTATTTCAACGCCTATGGGGGCTGAGGGCATTGATTGTCAGCAAGGTAAGGATATTTTAATCGCCAACACTGAGGCAGAGTTTTTATCGAGTATTGATAAATTAGAGCAAGACCCTGCTTTTTGTGAACTTATTAAGAGCAATGCGCTGGCATTAATTCATGAGCATTATTCTTGGCAAGGGAAGTTACAAGTTTTAGACGATGTTTTGAATGATAAGCTGTAGGTTTTTTCAGATAAGAAGAATTTGTCGCACTAAAGTACGACCTACATGATGCTTGTTGATGACTTGACGATAATGTAGGTTGGAATTTATTCCAACAAAAAGCTTAGTTTTAGTCGCATTGAAATACGGCCTACATGGTGCTTGTTGATGATTTGATGATAACGTAGGTTGGATTTATTCAAAAAATCTTAGCTAGCTAGAGTCGCATTAAAGTACGACCTACATGGTGCTTGTTGATGATTTGACGATAATGTAGGTTGGAATTTATTCCAACAAAAAGTTTGGTGTTAATCGCATTGAAATACGACCTACCTAAATATTAGAGTATGAATTTTGAAAAATTTAATTAAACAAAGCCTTTTTCTTATTGCAGCCATCGCAATATCACCAATCACATTATTGTACTTTGTATTAAAATTGGTCATTAAAGGTGACTCATTAATAGCTGCCTTTGCTCAACTGCTTAGCCTCATTCCTGGGCGTATTGGCGTTTACCTTCGAGCCGGATTTTATCGTTTCACTTTTACCTCATGCTCGCCAGATGCGGTAATTTCTTTTTTGGTTTTATTTTCACAGCAAGATACAGAAATAGCTGAAGGGGTTTACATTGGCCCACAATGTAATATTGGTAAATGTAAAATCGAGAAAGATACCTTGCTTGGTAGTGGCGTTCATATTATGAGCGGTAAAGGGCAGCATAACTTTGATGATTTATCTAAACCGATAAAAGACCAAGGTGGTAGCTTTGAAAAAATCTCCATTGGTAGTGGCTCTTGGCTTGGTAATGGTGCGCTTGTTATGGCAAATGTAGGCAAGCATTGTGTAGTAGCTGCTGGAGCTGTAGTGGTTAACGATGTCGACGATTATTCTATTGTTGCTGGCAACCCTGCTAAGGTGATTAAAAAAATAAAGGGCTAAAGTTATGCCATTAAAATTAGCTAAAGCTACCGCATTAGCATCAATCCTGTCAGTGAATTTATTACATTCAAATATTAGTCAAGCACTAACTATTGATACTGATGCGCTATTTATGGCTAAGTTACAACCTCAAATTGCAGTGCCCAGTCACTATAAAATTTACCCCGTAAATACAGTGAAACAAGTTTATCTCGCTTTAAGTAAAATTCATCAACAAGGCGGTTATGCGGCAATTTTATTTGCAGATGGTACTTATCACCTTAAGCATACTTTAAATATATCAGCTCCTCATACCATGTTGCTTTCTCAGTCGGCTAACCCAGCTAAAGTAATATTAAGTGGCAATGGTATGAAGCCAACTAATGGTGTTGATAATTTAATTCGGGTAAGCGGTAGTCACTTTGTTATTGACGGTTTAACACTTGAACAAGCAGGAAATCATCTAATACAAATTGCTGGTGAAAACGGCGCAAAACGTCCTATTATTCGAAACTCAATTTTGCGAGATGGTTACGAGCAGTTAGTCAAAGTCACTTATAGTCGGAAAAATTCTGATAAATTTTCCAATGATGGTTTAGTTGAAAATTGCTTATTTCGTTATACCGATGAAGTAGGGCCTAATTATTATATTGGCGGTATTGATGCTCATGGCATTAAAAATTGGCTGATCAGAGATAATATTTTTGAGAGCATTGCTAGCCCAAGTAACCGTATTGCCGAGCATGCGATTCACTTATGGAATGACACTGCTGATAATACAGTTCAAGACAATTGGATTATAAATTCTGATCGTGGCATTGGTTTTGGTATGAGACAAAAGAAGAAGGGCTACAATAGCTATTCTAATTTTTCGGGTGTTATTAAAGGTAACATTATCTACCATGGCGATAACGAGCACCTTTCTGCTGATACAGGTATAATATTAGAAGATAGTGCCGATACACTTGTTGAAAATAATATAATCCTGCTTAAGCATAATTACCCCAACGCTATTGAATTTAGATTTCCTGAAACCAAAGATGTGCTTATTCGAAATAATGTCACTAATAGGAAGATTAGAAACAGAAATGGTGCTCAGGGAGTTTTAATTAATAACCGCGTTGAGAAGTCGTTGGCGATAGAACAAGCAATAAATAAAAGAATGGGTAGTGTGTTAAGCCAGTAATAGCCTGCTCAATTATATTCAAACCTTAGCAAACCCTATATTAAATTAACGGGCTTTACTCGTTGTGCAAAGCTGAATGTTGTTTTGCCAAGTATTTCTGGATTTGCCTAACGAGCACTTAATAAAGTCTTACGGCTGGCTAAATAATAAACTAAAGCTTCCTTTTCTGTCAGACACAAAAAAGCCTTCATAAAGAAGGCTTTTAATTAAATGTTATTAAGGTTTAAACTAAGACTTGCGACGACGTGCTGCGCCCGCTAAACCTAATAGACCTAAACCTAAAATTGCGACTGAAGTAGGCTCTGGAACAGAAGTTACATCTACTTCGGAATTTTGTTGAATGAACAAAGTATACTCAACATCTTCAACTAAAGTAAGAAATCGAGTAACCATACCTGAGTCATCAATATTACCAAATTTATCTTCTGTAGTTACAGAAAGGCTTGCGTTATCTGTAGAAAAAACATTCATGGCAGGAGTAACCCATAAATCGATGATGTTACCGTCTTCATCTTTTAAAGACATATCAACATTAGCAGAGGCTTGTGCAGTGCCACCTTGACCATAAACTTCTGCAATGAGTTCATAAAAATAGCTAAAACTAAATCCTAGATTTAATTCTTCACCATCATCGCCAGAACCGTTGTTAATTGAAAATGTAGCAGTATTTTCTAAGTTAGATGTTGATGTTGCTGAGTTGGTTCCTGTTACTTCACTATTAGCATAAGTTGTACCTGCAGAACCAACAAAAACCTGACCTTCTAAGTGACCTTCTTCAAAAATTACATGCGATTGGCTAAAAGCACTTGAAGCAGAGATATTAAAGTTGTCATACCCTAAATTTCCCAGGTCATTATCGCTTGCAGCATTAAAAATAGTTGTATTACCATCAGACGCAGTTGTTGTTCCATTAAAGTCAGAGTCAATAATTGTGACTCCACTAAAAGGGCCTTCACTATCAAGACTAAAAAGACCAAAGTCAAATACGTCAAGAGTTGCGGTAGCAATTGCACCAGCATTCGCACCAAAAGAGGCAACTGTAAGTGCAGAAGCTGCTAAAACACTTTTTGTTAAGTTATTAAATTTCATTTTGTTCTCTCCGATTCCATGTGGAATACTTGTATGTTTATTTTCTGATGAAGATAATGCTACTAGCGTGCCAACTTTTTAAGGTGTTGTTATATATGGTTTTTTTGTTGTCGTGTTATTGCCTTATTGTTACTTTGTAAAAAAAACTGACAATGTGTGGCTGTGGTTACTCTTAACATTTTCTAATTAATAATCGTTTCGTATTACACCCGCTGTATACTCATTTTGTCGGAATGAATTCCGATCTACGGCTTAATCTAGGTGCTAAGGAGTACAGCGGCTATGGTATTTGTTAACGGAAATAGGTAAAGCTGGTTGATAATACTGAATTTGTCGGAATGAATTCCGATTTACGTATTAATTTAGGTGTTTATGAGTATGGGCGTGGCTATATTTTGCGTTGGCGTAACAGATTGATATTGAATGTGAAACTCAGTTCGTTGCAATAAATTCCTACCTACATATTAATCTATTTGTAGGTTGTAATTTATTGCAACAATGAAAGAGGAGTTAACTTCAACCTACACATAACTATTAATATACTAAATTATATTCCATATTTATTAGGTGATAGAACATCGTTTGGGTCAATATGCTGTTTTATTGCTTTTATATGAGTAAGCAGTGAGCTGTCAATTTTTTCATAAGCTTTATGGGCATGGCTTGAAAGACGATAAGGGAAGTATCCTTCACTAGTTAAACTTTCAAATAATTCGTCGTGACAGGCGATAGCTTTTATATCTTCGCCTTCAATGTCGCGGTCGTAAACTAAAGATATTACGCAGTCTAATGTTCTTTCTGTTAATAGGGTAATAGATAAAGCCGGCTCAAAACCATACTTTATTTGTGTGGTGTTTATAATATCAACCATGCGTTGTACATGTGCGCCGTCTATTGGTGCAATAGGGGCTAGCCATAATAAGCCAACATTATCTTGGGTTGGATCTAAAGTTTGATTGGGCTTAGGCTGCATTTTTTTACGCCAATAGGTGCTTGGTATGAAGTAAGTGGTAGGCACGCCTTGCTTAAGCTTAAAGACTTTCTCTAATAAAGGAATGTTGGTATTAAAATCTATGCCGGTAACAAAAGTCAGTACAGATTTCATTTTCATCGCCAAGTTTAAGGTTGACTGATTAATAAATTTAACATCGTCGGCAATACCACCAACGGCATTCTTTAATATTTTTTTCCACACTTTTACTTCTGCTTTAGTGCCGTAGAATGCCCCTGAGACACTCCAAGTACTAACCATATATTGCTTTTTAAGCTGATCTTTTATGGTGTCGGGTAAAGGTGTTTGACCGTTGGCTTTTTTCCATGGGTAAAAGCTCAGTGCTTGAATAGCCTTGTGGTCGTTGCCTATATGTGCAGAACTTTTAATAACCCCACTTAATTTTAATGGCTGTAATGCATCTATAAGTGCGGGGAATTTAGCTGCATCTTTTATGCTAATGAAAAACGCTTCAAAGTGTTCAGGCTTAGGCATTAACCATAAGGTCATTTTAGTCACTATGCCAAAGTTTGATTGGGTGAATAAACCGTCTATATAGGGCCCAATTCCCCACTTATAACAATCAGCAGCAACAGGCTGAATATTGTTTTTCGTAAATTGTTTAAAGCCGGTGTTAATAACACTGCCGTCGGCAAGAATCACTTCAAGGCCGCATACTTTGTCGAAATGATCGCCGTAGGGGGTATGACCAAAACCGCGCTCCATGGTATTACCAATAATACTGCATTGTGGAGACGAACCGGTCGCGTCCATCCAAAATTTTCCATCATTTTTTTGGAGAAAATTAAATAACTGTTGCTGAGTAACACCAGCAGAAACAGTAATGGTGCCTTGTTTATGATCATAACGCTCAATGGTTGTTAAACGAGACAACTGCATTAGAATAGCATTGTTACAGCTTGGCTCTTGAGCAGTGTAGCCCCAATTTTTTCCAGAGCTAACGGTATGAATGGCGGTTTTGTTTTGTGCATCACTTTGCTCAGTATTGTAGATATTTACAGCTTTGACAATAGCGATAACTTGCTCAGTATTTTCAGGTTGAACGACTATGTTATTGAAGTTCTTGTGGGGAAAAGTGCCTTGATTAAATGCTTTTAACTCAGCTTCGGTCGATATGAGGTATTCTGTACCAACAATGCTTTCTAGCTGCGATATTAAACTTTCCATGCTTTACCTTCGATTCTGTTCATTCAAATAACGCCAGTAAGTATTTTGATTATTACTGACGTATTCAATATTAATAGTAGCTAACATGCCTTTGTTGATTACTCAGGCAAAGTGCAAGTCGGCATTTATTCCGACAATTCTGTCAAACTTTACTGATTTGTCGCACTAAAGTACGACCTACAATTAAATAAGTATATTTAATTTTATCCATGAATAAAGTGCATAGCCAAGATAGTTGAAAAATAGCTTAGTGATGACGGTGATGATTAAGTTTTAATTTAAATAGCTTAGCAAAAAAATGAGTTATTTTATTTTTAGACTTAAGAGCTATTTTTTTATTGGGAATGAGTTTTACTGTTCCCCCAGTTCCTAAGTGTGCGAAAGGGTCTTCAACTATCAGTTTTGGTTCTAATCTATCCCATGCGTGATAAGCATTTTTATACACTTTTAATGTAACTAATTTTTCGTCTGCTTTGGGTATTGAATTGAGCATATTATAACAAGTGTCGGCCATATCGTAATCATCTAATTCGCCCGTTTGGAGTAAAACAGGTGCACCGGTGAGGTGATGAAATTCAAACCCAGGAACAATATTGTAAGCCCAACAAACAGGGTAGTGAGCAACATGGCCAGCAAAGCGAAGGTCACTGCCTGACATACTCATATATTGCTCTGTAGCTGTTAGCATTGATAATACGCCACCCCAAGAAAAACCAATAACACCTATTTTAGAAGCATCTATTTCTTCTTTTTGGGCAAGGTAATGTAGAGCAGCAATGGCATCAGGTAATGTTTCTAAAGGGCTAGATGGTCTATCTAAGCTACCGCCTTGAATTCCTCTTGCTGCCCAAAGGTCAAGCTCGAGTGTAGCAATGCCCATTTTGTTCAGTGCTTTAGCATAGAAAGCTCCAGTACTATCGACCCCCCCTGAGCTATGCAAAATAACTACGGCGGGTAGTTGTGATGAGTCTTGACTTCTAGGTAAACGATATTGTCCGGAAATATTCCACTGTGCTTCTGCCGTTTGTACGGGGATATTTACGTAATGAATATAGGGGAGTTGTTGTTTAGCAATATTTGCCATTGCTGAGGATGAAGTAACGAGTAAAACTGCAAAAATTAGTTGTAAAACCTTTAACATAATAAATTCCTTTTATTTAATTATTGTTAGTTTGCTCCGTTGAGCGGACTTAAGAATAAGCTGAGTTAGCTAAAAAGTCATATTTTATATAAAAATTAATATGCCATATAGATGACTCTGGTGAGTGATGTCGGTTGAAATTTATTCCGACAATATTATGAAGTGAGGTTGTCATGTCGCACTAAAGTACGACCTACATATGATATGAGGTATTTGATTTGAGCTTTTGGAAACGACTATAGCTTTGCAGTTGATGAATGCGTAGGCCGAAATTCATTCCGACAGTAATGTTAAAAGAAGTGTTTTGTGCGTACTTAAATACGACCTACATATGATATGAGGTATTTGATTTGAGCTTTTGGAAATGACCATAGCTTTATAGTTGATGAATAAGTAGGTCGGAATTTATTCCGACAGCAATGTTAAACGAAGTGTTTTGTGCGCACTTAAATACGACCTACATATGATATGAGGTATTTGATTTGAGCTTTTGGAAACGACCATAGCTTTATAGTTGATGAATAAGTAGGTCGGAATTTATTCCGACAGCAATGTTAAACAAAGTGGTTTGTGCTCACTCAGAAACATTTTATTAGTTACGACGAGTATTAACTTTAAGCACTAATTAGTGTGTAGTATTAAGACTGCTAAGGCATTTAATGAAGGGGAATATTTATTTTTGGGGAAGAGATTACATCGCCCCTCTAGAAGAAGGGCAGTAGGAAGGGTAGCTATTCAATTATTGATTAAATAAGATCTAACTGGTTCAACTGGCTGCAAATTTCATGCTCTATGGCATCATATAAGTTTTTAAAGCCTGGGTTTAAGTTTTCCATGAAAATTTCAGGGTTTATATAGTAAGGGGCTCTAATGCCGTGATAGTCAACCGCCTCACCTATTTGATTAAACTGTATGCCAACAAATTTTAAACTACGTGCTAAACGCGGTTCCATCATTACATAAACATGTTTTATGCCAGTATCAATAGCCATGGTAGCAGCTGCCATATATAAGCCGATAGCTATAAAAGGGAAGCAACGTAATTCATTTTCAGAATAGGTCGCCTCACTGATCACACCGGTACCAGCCCCCTTAAATTTATCCGCTTGACGACGTCTAAAGTCTGATTTCACTGCAAGGCGGGATATTTCACATATTTCACTGCGTTTAAAGTTACTAGGTAAAAAATCTTTATTTTGAATGGCTGACAAGCAATATTTTTCGATAGGCAGCAGTTCGCTGTCATTTTTTGATTTTACAACGCGCACGCAACTAGTATAAACATCAGATGGTTTGTGCTTGATCAGTGAAAAGATAGATTGACCATCAAATTCATCTTGTTCCATGCCGCCTTTTTTGACGTCTTCAAAAGCTAGCTCTTCACAATAAACATTATGACGTATTTTAAAAACCTCTTCTCTTAACTGATCTGTAAGAGCGACTTGAGGCTCAAGAAATTTTGTAAAGTGATCAGCAATATTATTTGCTTCACTATTTGCCTTCATCGCAATAACTCTCTTTGTTATATCGCCAATTATCGGACTGTTAATTAACCGCTTTTTCCAGCTCATTCTGACTTTCCGTCGTTACATTTAGAAGCAAGGGAGTTACATTTTCCGTATGAGTATTAATAATATGTTAACACTGTGGTTTTGGCAATCTCATCTGTGATAGTAATTATTAAATAAGTTAGCCTCTTGCGTTTATTTACAGCCTGTATACAATAACAGTAATACTGTGCAAATTTACAGGCCAACTACCATGACCGATTTAAAACCGTTAACGCCTCGCCAACAGCAAATTTTTGACTTGATTCGAGAAAACATCTCCGAAACTGGAATGCCGCCAACTAGGGCTGAAATAGCTGAGTTTTTTGGGTTTAAATCAGCTAATGCTGCTGAAGAGCATTTAAAAGCATTGGCCAAAAAAGGTTATATAGAAATGTTACCGGGTACTTCACGTGGTATTCGTTTGGCGCAAGAATTTTCTGAAGAGTCGGGCTTACCCTTAATTGGCCGAGTTGCTGCTGGCGAACCTATTTTGGCGCAAGAGCATGTTGAAGAAAACTATAAAATTGACGGTAGCTTGTTTCACCCTGCAGCTGACTATTTACTTCGTGTTCACGGCGAAAGTATGAAAGACATAGGCATATTAGACGGCGATCTATTGGCAGTGCATCAAACTACTGATGTAAAAAATGGTCAAGTAATTGTTGCTCGTGTTGAAGATGACGTAACTGTGAAACGCTTTAAACGAGAAGGCAATGTGGTTTATTTGCATGCTGAAAATGAAGACTTTTCACCGATAGAGGTCGATTTATCTACTCAGCAGTTTAATGTTGAAGGGATTGCGGTGGGTGTAATTCGTTCAGCTGATTGGATGTAATTTTTAATACTAAACTATTTTAGTTTTTATAAAGGCAGCTAATTATTTAGCTGCCTTTTTTTGTGTCTATCAGTAAAAAATAATGAGTGTTTTTTGTTATTTATTTGAACAAATGAAACCTGTTAGAAGCGTTGTTTTTAAAAGAACAGAGCAGTTTTTGTTGATATATATCACAGTAAATTTCACAAATGGTAAAACACGTCTTAGAGCAGATACTCTATTGATATGTCTTGGTTTTTTATTGATCCATATCATAAAAAAGCTAGACCTTGGCGAATTTTTAAGTAATTCTAGTACGGCAAATATACAAAATTACAATAATAAAATTATATAGAAAGCATAATGTAAGGGTGTGATTTCTCTCTTACGTTGCTAATAAAAATAAGAAGAATAAACAGAGCTGGTAAAAGTAATTAAGTTGTATGCTCCAAAAACGTTCTGTTTGCTTTTTTGCGCAAAAGGAGATGTTGAGTGAAGAGTCGTAACCTGGTTTGGTTGCTGCTAGGAATGTTTATTTCTAGTACAGCTTGGGCAGACATGCAGTTGAATTTAACCAAAGGAGTTACTGATATAAGCAGGGAAGTTTATGATCTGCATATGCTAGTAATGTACATTTGTACTGCAATTGGTCTGGTTGTTTTTGGTGCTATGTTTTGGTCGATGATATTTCATCGAAAATCCAAAGGAGCAAAACCTGCTAGCTTTCATGAAAGCACTAAGGTTGAAATTCTTTGGACCGCAATCCCAATTGTTATTCTAATCGCTATGGCCGTTCCGGCTACCAGTACATTGATTGAAATGGAAAATAATGATGACTCACAAGTCACCATTCAAGTTACCGGCTCTCAATGGAAATGGCATTATAAATATTTTGATCAAGATATTGAATATTACTCGGTGTTATCAACGCCGCGTGACCAATATGAAAACCTACAAGGCAGTACTGCCGTTAAAGGCGAAAACTATTTATTAGAAGTAGACAAGCCCTTAGTCATTCCCGTTAATAAAAAAGTACGTTTCTTAATTACCTCAGATGATGTTATTCATTCTTGGTGGGTACCTGCGTTTGCTGTTAAACAAGACGCTAACCCAGGCTTTATTAATGAAGCATGGACCAAGGTCGACGAACCAGGCATTTATCGCGGCCAATGTGCTGAGCTTTGTGGTAAAGACCATGGCTTTATGCCCATTGTGGTTGATGTACGTTCAGAGGCGGATTACGCAAAATGGCTTGATGAACAACATCAATTAGCAGCGCAAGCAGCCGAAGCTGAAAAGCAATCGCTTAATGCATCTGTGCCAATGGAAGAGTTAATGGCGCTGGGTGAAACCACCTATATGGCCCATTGTGCGGCTTGTCATCAACCTACAGGTGTTGGTATTCCTCCAGCGTTTCCTGCATTAAAAGGCAGTGCTATTGCCACTGGGGATATTGGTGAGCATATCTCAATTGTCTTTAATGGCCGAGCGGGCACAGGCATGCAAGGTTATGGTAAACAATTAAGTTTAAAAGAAATAGCCGCTGTTGTGACTTACGAGCGTAATGCTTGGGGCAATAATACCGGTGATGCTGTGCAAGCAAGTGATGTACAAGCAGCCGCTGGCGGAGAAGGTGACACTAAAACAGTTACTGAGCAAATAACTGAAAAAGTTGAAACTACCCTCGATACTGTTGCTGAAGAAGTCAGCCAAGTTATTGAACCTGCGGAAGACTTAACTAAAAAATATTCAATGGACGAAATGATGGCGATGGGAGAGAAAGTTTACAATGCTAGTTGTGCTGCTTGTCACCAAGTTTCAGGTGCCGGTATTCCACCAGCATTTCCTGCGCTTGACGGTAGTCCGTTAGCCACTGGTGATGTTGCTCTACATTTAGACATGGTTATTAATGGCAGTGCGAAAAACCCTGCAATGGCAGGATTTTCATCACAATTAACTAAAACTCAAATTGCTGCGGTAGTTACTTATGAGCGTAATGCTTGGAGTAATAAAACCGGTGATTTAATACAAGCCGCAGATGTTGATGCTGCAAGTGCGAAGTAAGGAGTAATTATAATGACTACAGACGTTCTTAACGAAACGACTAATGATCATGATTCGCATGACGAGCATCACGATGATCATAAAATGACCGGCCTTAAACGCTGGTTATACACCACCAACCATAAAGATATCGGTACTTTATACTTATGGTTCTCTTTTATCATGTTATTAACTGGTGGCGCGTTAGCTATGGTGATTCGCGCTGAACTTTTTCAGCCGGGTTTACAAATAGTAGAGCCAGACTTTTTTAATCAGTTAACGACAGTGCATGGTTTGATCATGGTATTTGGTGCCATTATGCCAGCCTTTACCGGCTTGGCTAACTGGATGTTACCTATGATGATCGGTGCGCCAGATATGGCTTTACCACGATTGAATAACTGGAGCTTTTGGATTCTACCTTTTGCTTTTGGTATTTTAATCAGTTCATTCTTTATGGAGTCAGGTGCACCAAATTTTGGTTGGACCTTCTACGCACCATTATCAACCACCTATTCAAATGGTAGTACCGCATTTTTTGTTTTTGCTGTGCATATTATGGGTATTTCATCGATTATGGGAGCAATTAATATTGTTGTTACCATTATGAATATGCGAGCTCCTGGCATGACTTATATGAAAATGCCATTATTTGTTTGGACCTTTTTCATCACAGCATATTTATTAATAGCGGTGATGCCGGTGCTCGCAGGGGTGGTTACCATGTTGTTAACCGACACCTACTTTGGTACGAGTTTTTTTAATGCAGCAGGTGGTGGTGATCCAGTATTATTCCAGCATATTTTCTGGTTCTTTGGTCATCCTGAAGTATATATTATGATTTTACCTGCATTTGGTATTGTCTCTACCACAATCCCTGCTTTTTCTCGTAAGAAACTGTTTGGTTATAGCTCAATGGTTTATGCGACTTCATCTATCGCGCTGCTATCGTTTATTGTATGGGCGCATCATATGTTTACCACAGGTATGCCGTTATTTGGTGAACTATTCTTTATGTATTGCACCATGTTAATTGCGGTGCCTACAGGGGTGAAAGTCTTTAACTGGGTAGCAACCATGTGGAGAGGGTCAATGACCTTTGAAACGCCGATGTTGTTCTCGTTGGCCTTTGTGATTTTATTCACCATTGGCGGGTTTTCAGGGTTAATGCTAGCGATGACGCCAGTAGATTTTCAATATCACGATACTTATTTTGTTGTTGCCCATTTTCATTATGTACTAGTAACCGGCTCGTTGTTTTCAATTTATGCAGCATGTTATTACTGGCTACCTAAATGGACAGGTAATATGTATAACGACAGTTTAAGTAAATGGCATTTTTGGTGTTCATTAATCTCGGTCAATTTATTGTTCTTCCCTATGCACTTTTTAGGCTTAGCGGGCATGCCACGTCGTATTCCAGACTACGCATTACAGTTTGCTGACTTTAACAAGTGGGTCAGTATTGGCGGCTTTGCCTTTGGTTTATCACAACTTATTTTCCTGGCTGTGGTGATCAAATGTATTAGAGGTGGCGAAAAAGCACCGGCGAAACCTTGGGATGGAGCTGAAGGCTTGGAATGGAGCGTGGCTAGCCCTGCGCCATACCATACTTTTTCTACACCACCGAAAGTAGATTAATTGACCATGGATAAAGGCACAGTGCAAAAAGAACCTGAACAAGCCATTGCTACTGAAATTGCTAAGCAAAATACAGTAACGAATAACAATAAAGTGATCAAAAAATTGGTACTGATTGTTTTTGGTATGTTTGGTTTTGGTTTTGCATTAGTGCCTTTATATGATGTTTTTTGTGATATCACTGGGTTAAATGGCAAAACCAATACTAGTGCGGCTACATATAACGCCGACGGTATCGATACTTCACGCACAATAACTGTGCAGTTTATTACTCGAAATGCCCAAGGTGTACCTTGGCAGTTTGAGCCGGTAATAAATGAAATGAAAGTGCACCCTGGTGAAATGAAGTTTGTTAAATTTTACGCTAAAAATGAAGCGACTCACGATATTGTTGGCCAAGCTGTGCCATCGGTATCACCCGGTATCGCGGCAGCCTATTTTCAAAAAATAGAATGTTTTTGTTTTACGCAGCAGCCGTTAAAAGCCAGTGAAGATGTTGAAATGGGATTGCAATTCTATGTTGATCTTGAGTTACCTCCAGAGGTAACAACACTGACTTTATCTTACACCTTGTACGATGTTACCGAGAAAGTCGCCAGTTAGCGTCTTAAAAATTAAGGGAACAAAAATGACAACCAAAGAGTATGAAACTTATTATGTACCTGCACAAAGCCACTGGCCAATTGTTGGTGCGGTTGCGTTATTTTTTATTGCGTTTGGCGCAGGCAGTTATGTCTCGGATCTACATGCCGAGCAAAGTGGTTATGGTGGTTATATATTAATAGCTGGCATCGCGTTAGTGATATTTATGATGTTTGGCTGGTTCAGTAATGTCATTAATGAATCAATGTCGGGCAAGTATTCTCATCAGTTAGATAACTCATTCAGACAAGGCATGAGCTGGTTTATCTTTTCTGAGGTGATGTTTTTCGCTGCCTTTTTTGGGGCGTTATTTTATGCGCGTACCTTTGCGGTGCCATGGTTAGACGGAGCGGGCAATAACGCCATGACAGGTGAAGTATTATGGCCTGACTTTACCGCAGCTTGGCCACTATTAAAAACACCAGATGGCACCACCACCACCGCTATGGGTTGGTATGGTTTACCGCTGATAAATACCGTATTGTTATTAAGTTCATCGGTTACTGCTCATTTTGCCCATATCGCCTTAGAGCAAAATAAACGCCCGCAGTTAAAAATATGGTTAGGTATAACGATTTTATTAGGTTTAACCTTCTTGTTTTTCCAAGTAGAAGAGTATGCCCATGGTTATTCAGAAGAGATGCAGCTGTATTTAACCAGTGGTATTTACGGTAATACTTTTTACCTATTAACTGGTTTTCACGGTATGCATGTTACTTTAGGTACCATTATGCTGATTGTGATGTTTTTCCGTGTGCTTAAAGGTCACTTCACTCCTGAAAGTCATTTCGCTTTTCAAGCGACTAGCTGGTATTGGCATTTTGTTGATGTGGTTTGGGTAATGTTATTCGTCTTTGTTTACATCATTTAGAGGATACTGACTGGGTAATTCGCTTAATTTCTTCATCAAAGGTACTTACAAATTCTTCGGGAAATAATTTGAACATCCGAAGGATGGCCTGAAAGGCGAAGTACAGGATGTACGGAGTAATGACTAGCGTCAACGCCGTGCCTTTTCCTTGAACTAAAGCGAATTATCTGCGCCATTAACCACTAAATATAGAGATGTTTAATACAGAATTAACCTAAGTTTTTAATTATGAAAATGACTTTTAGCGATTAATAAGGGCGTGGGTTTGGCGTGATTAAGCCTGTTAATAAAGCAATAATTAAAAAGGCGACAATGGCTACGGAAACCATTAACCGGCGACCGATAAATTTTGTCATAGAGGGTTGGTTAGGATCATTTTTGTTCATTAAAAAGAGTGCACGAAACAGGTTATAAACCATAAAAAATAACATCGCGACAATAACAATTTTATATATCATGTAATGTTCCTAGTAGTATTAGTAGTATTAGTAGTAAGGAAGTAGCGTTTAAGTGCCAACCAGTACCCCCTCAAATTCACTCTTGTGGCAAACTCGTTTGAGTCTAGCAAACATTCGCTTACCATGGCTAATTTTTACGCTGTTAGTGTTTGCCGGCTTAATAAAACTAGGGCTTTGGCAATCAGAGCGAGCCACAGCTAAAGAACAACGCTTGGCGCGTATTGAAACTTTAAGTGCACAACAAGGGCTGCCACTTGAGCAAATGCTGCTGATGCAAGCACAGCAATTTCAACCACAATCAGCAAACTTAACTGAACCGCTAAACCCACTATTAATCGAAGAATTTAATGACTTTCCATTATTGTTAACAGGTCGCTTTGATGCACAGGCATTGTTTTTATTAGACAACCAAGTCAACAAAGGCCAGCTCGGTTATAAAGTGCTACAAGTTTTTTATACAGAAAATAATGCTGTATTAGTTAATTTAGGTTGGGTGCCTGGCTCTATTAACCGCCAAGAATTACCTGATGTTAAAACGATAACTGGGGAGCATCAATTTAATGGTCATGTGCGCTACCCCGAAATGGGCGTGATGCTAATGGAGCAAAATCTAGTTAAAAATCAATGGCCACAACGAGTTCAACAAATAGAACTCGACAAGTTTTCTCAATTACTTTCCAAGCCGCTCTTGCCCTTTGTCGTGTACTTAGATACAAAAGAGTTACTGGGTTATAAAAAAAATTGGCAACCCATCGTAATGCCACCAGAAAAACATCGAGCATACGCGTTTCAATGGTTTAGTTTAGCTATAGCTTGGTCGATTTTAATGGTATGTGTGAGTGGCGTAGTTAACATTGGTAAGCGCCAAACGAATACCAAAAAATAAAAATGATATAAAAACCTACATAATAAAAAAATCAGGGTGTGTTATGGACAATATTGATTTAGTAAAACAGCGTAAGTCTCGTCGAACGTTAATTGCAGTATTACTGGCTTTTGCTTTACCTATTATTCTCGCTAAATTAGCCCTTGAACAAGGCTGGTTAGATTACGGAGTGACTAACCAAGGAGAACTCATTAGTGAAGAGCTTACCCTTGAAAAATTAGGTATGTCAGCTGAGCAATTTCCCCAACAGTGGCTCATTCTTTATGCTTTACCAAAAGTCTGTGACCAGCTCTGTGAACAAACCTTAGAAAGTGTCCATAATACTTATGTTGCCCTTGGTCGAGAAATGCCAAGAGTGACTCCTGTAGCGTTATTTCAACAGCAACTATCTACTAGCCAAGACCAACGTCTCGCGCAAAGCCAATGGCAACTTCTGGAAATGCCTGTCGCCACTCAGCAGCAAGCGCTACAAAATAACATGCAAAACCAAATACTGGTTGTTGACCCACTTGGTAATGTTATTTTAAAGCATAGCCCGCCTAGCGACTCTAATTCACTCAATGACTTTGGCAAACAGATATTGGCTGATATGAAAAAGTTATTGAAATATTCAAGGGTTGGTTAATATGGAAAGCAAGCAAGTTATCAATATTCGTCGCTTGGTTTTAGTCAGTATTTTATTAGCGATTATGGTGGTTGGCCTTGGCGCCTATACCCGTTTAACCCATGCCGGTTTAGGTTGTCCTGACTGGCCTGGTTGTTATGGCATGATTGATGTTCCTGAATCGGCAGAACAATTGGCCAAAGTAGCACAAACTTTTCCCGGACAAATCGTAGAGCCAGAAAAAGCCTGGAATGAAATGATCCATCGTTATTTCGCTGGCACCTTAGGTTTGTTAATTTTAGCTATTGCGCTAATTTCGCTGAGATTACGAGGAACGGGTCAGCCGCTGATATTACCGCTTACCATTCTAGTTATTGTGATTTTTCAGGCGGCGTTGGGCATGTGGACGGTTACGCTTAAGCTGATGCCTGTGGTGGTAATGGGGCATTTGTTAGGCGGCTTTACCACTTTATGTTTACTGTTTTTATTATATTTACGGCTTAAACCTTACCGCGTGCCAACCAGTGATTGGCAAGTGAAAAAATACGCTAAGTTTGGCCTGTTAGGTATTGTTATTTTATTTGCACAAATTGCGCTAGGTGGTTGGACATCGTCAAACTATGCCGCGCTAACCTGTACAGAACTACCTATTTGTCAGGCTGGTTGGTTTGAGCAATTAAGCTTTGAGAACAGTTTTGATTTAGTGCCGCCAGAAAAAGAAACGTATGAGTTTGGTCATTTAGATCACCATGAACGTGTAACTATTCATGTGCTTCATCGCATTGGCGCAATAATTACGGTGTTATATTTGGGCTGGCTGGCGATGGTTATTTTTAGTCGTTCACAAACGCGTTTTTTTAAACGCAGTGCTGGCATTTTAGCGAGCGTATTATTGCTGCAATTATTATTGGGTATATCCAATGTTTGGTTTTCACTACCGCTGGCGGTGGCTGTAAGTCATAACGTGGTAGCTGCTTGTTTAATGATGGCATTAATTGCCTTAACTTATTCACTAAAGCGTAAAATTTAAGGAGCGAAGATGAGTAAATTATCGACCCTAGAAGCGAGTCATTCATCCGTGCTGTTTGGCAATTGGCGCGCTTATTACGAAATAACCAAACCTAAAGTTGTAGCGTTGTTGGTACTTACTGCGCTTGTAGGGATGAGTTTGTCGGTGCCTGGAGCTATTCCATGGCAAGTTCTCTTACCAGCAATGTTAGGAATTGGTTTGCTTTCATCAGCGGCAGCTGCGGTTAATCATATTGTTGATGAACGTATTGACGCAGTTATGGGGCGTACCCATAATCGACCTATTCCCAACGGCAGTATAACCTCGAAAAAAGCGATAATTTTTGCGCTATCTTTAGCTGTGATTGGCTTTGTTATGCTCTACGCTTTGGTTAACCCGCTTACCGCATGGTTAACGTTTGCAGGGTTAGTGGGTTATAGCGTGGTTTATACCATGTATTTAAAACGAGCTACGCCACAAAATATTACCATTGGTGGTTTAGCTGGTGCGATTCCGCCATTATTAGGTTGGACAGCAATGACCAATGAAATTCATCCCAATGCATTATTACTAGTATTGCTGATTTTTACTTGGACACCACCACACTTTTGGGCACTTGCCATTCATCGTAAAAATGATTACGCCAAAGTAAATATTCCAATGTTGCCGGTAACTCACGGCATTGATTTTACCAAAACCCAAATTTTACTTTATACCGTGCTGCTCTTTATTGTTGGGCTATTACCTTACTTAGTGGGCATGAGTAGTTGGATATATTTAATTGGCTCGGTGGCGCTGAATATCGGCTTTTTCTGTTATGCGTGGAAGTTAAAATTTAATGCCGATGAAAATACCGCTATGGACACTTTTAAGTTTTCCATTGTGCACTTAATGGCACTATTTATTGTGTTGTTAGCCGACCACTACATATTACCTATGACCTAATATTTATGGCCTAGTTGTTAGGGGGAGTTTAAGGCCTTTCTTGAAGCTTTTTTTATGATTTTTAAGGTGCGAGCTGTACATGAATAAACTGTTATATGTGATTGTGGCGATTATTTCGTTATTAATTGGTTGGTTAGTATTTTATAAATATACCCAAATAGTACCGCCTGAAAATGCCTTGTATTATCAACAAGCGCGCGAAATGAAGCCGTTTCAATTAACTGATCATCAGGGAAACGTTTTTGATAATAGTCACTTAACCGGTAAGTGGTCGTGGGTATTTTTTGGTTATACTTCTTGCCCTGATGTTTGCCCAACCACTTTGCAAGAGCTTAATTTTGCTTACGATGAATTGCAGCAGGTCAGTGCTAATAATCAGGTTTTGTTAGTATCGGTTGACCCGTATCGAGATACCCAAGAAAAGCTAAACCAATACATCAGCTATTTTAATAGTGAATTTATTGCGCTACGAGGCGACCATGGTGTGTTGTATCCTTTCGCTCGCAATGTTGGGTTAATGTATGCAATCACTGAAGATAAAAGCGCTGAAGACAAAAGCGAGGCCAACAGTAGTTATCTTGTTGATCACAGCGCTTCAATTGTGTTGATTAACCCTGAAGGAAAAGTCGCGGCTATTTTCAAACCTAAGTTTGTTATTGGCGAGCCGCCAATTATTCGAGGTGACAATTTAGTTAGCGACTTTGCTAAAATTGTAAAATTAACTGAGTAATTTTATCTAAAGCGAATACCAGCTGCCGTCTTCTTTTAAAACAAACCAAGGTTTTGAATACCAATAATAACGACCAGGTTTACTTATGCTTGGGGCGGTACAGTTTGCTCTTACCCGCCCAGCAGGTAGTGATTGGCTAAAGTTAATAGTGAAACTTTCTTCCCCTTGCCAGTGAATTTTCTGACGACCAAGTCCTGAAATATAACAATTAAGTTGTGATTTATAAAAATCATCAACCACAACATTAATGGTAATTTCATTAGCCTGTTGATACGGGTAAAGGGTTTTGGCGGCCTCTGTATCCAAAGTGATAGCAAAAGGCAGGGAGTTTAGTTTGTCGCGCAAGCTCGATATCTTGTCATAAGGCATAGACGCTGGAAATCGCGGCACACTGGTTAAATCGGTTGCTAAACCTATCGCACCAGACTGCTGAGAAAAAGCAATAAAGTCATTACTTTTAACCCATTGCTGAATTTCAGGGGTAAATTCACCATAAGGGTAGGCAAAATAGCGCCAACTCTGACCGGTTTTATCAGCGATAATTTTTTCTGCCGCTAACAATGACTCGGTATTTTTGGCTAGCCATTGTGCTTCGCTTAAACCTTCTGGTACTCGAGCTAATGAGTCATGCTCAAAACCATGATTGGCAATAATAACGCCATCATCAGCCATGGCTTTAAGCTGCTGCCACGACAAATAGCTTTTGGAGTTACGCTCAACAATGCCTGGGTTAATAAAAATAGTGAACGGGTAATTATATTGGTCTAATAAAGGTTTCGCTTCAGTTAAAATATCAATATAAGCATCATCAAAGGTAATAGCGACGGTTTTATCTTTTAGCGCTTGCTGCTTTTTGATTGAATTCATCAGCTCTGATAAGGGCACAACATTAAAGCTGTTATCAGCAAGATATTTTAAGTGAGCTTGAAATTGTGCAGGCGTAATACTGGTGCTTTTGGGAGTTGTATCACTAACATGGTGATACTGTAAAATTACTGCTGCTGAAGCGCAAAAGTGGCAGAAGAAAAAAATAACAGCAAGCAAGCTTTTGTTCATGATATGGTCTCCGTAAAATGCAAGCGTTAAAAATAACGTGATTCGCTAAAGAATTATAGTTTTATCTAAAGTTTAGGAAGGATATTTGCGACAAATCAATAATCAATCATTACACAAGGCGTTGTTTGTTTTAGCCGTGCCGATGATTTTATCTAATATTACCGTGCCTTTATTGGGCTTAGTTGATACTGCAGTGATAGGTCATTTAGACCATGCTTACTTTCTTGGCGGCAGCACTGTTGGTGCAATGATCATTACCTTTATTGTTTGGTTGTGTGGTTTTTTACGAATGTCGACTACGGGGCTTTCTGCGCAAGCATTTGGCTCTAACGATGCTCAGCTTAATTTATTAATTTTATTGCGCGGTTTATGTGTAGCTTTACTCATTGCTACTGTAGTTATTGCTTGCCAAGTTTTCTATCTAGACGCAGCCTTGTTAATGGCCGGCGGCTCTGATGAAGTGCAGTTTTATGCGCGCCAATACAGTGAAATTAGAATTTGGGGTTTACCTGCTGCGCTGTCGAATATTGTTATTTTGGGCTGGCTGTTAGGTAATCATCAAACCAAAAAAGTGATGATGATTTTACTGTTTACTAATGTCGTGAACTTAGGCTTAGACCTATTGTTTGTCTTGGGGTTTGAATGGCAAGTACAAGGCGTTGCTTGGGCAACCTTGTGCGCGGAATATTCAGGGCTGGTTCTAGGTTTGGTGTTTATTCAACGCTTTTTTGTAAAGAGCATGGTCAAAAATATTCAAATTCAATTACTTAAAAGCCAGTTATTTGCCAAAGCGGCACTGTTAGATTTTTTCAAACTTAATCGCGATATTTTAATAAGAACCTTATGTCTTGAATTATGTTTTGTTTTTATCACTTTTCAAGGAGCGCGCTTAGGCGATAATGTTGTGGCTGCCAACGCTATTTTAATGAATTTTCTTTTATTAATTTCGTTTGGTTTGGACGGTATAGCTAATGCCGCCGAAGCATTGGTTGGCCAAGCGAAAGGCGCTAAGCAAGATAAGAAATTACTGCAAGTAGTTAAAATATCGCTGGCTTGGACATTTGCTTTTGCCTGTTTATATGCTTTATTTTTTGCCTTGTTTGGTCGTCAATTTATCGGCTTAATCACTGATATTCCGTCAGTAATTAATTTAGCTGAGCAGTATTTACCTTGGATGATTATTTTACCGTTAGCAGCTTGTTGGTGCTTTTTATTCGACGGAGTATATGTGGGGTTAATGCAGGCAAAAGCGATGCGAAATAGCATGGTTATCGCAACCTTTGCTGGCTTTTTTCCACTCTGGTTTTTGCTGCAAAGCTATGGCAATCATGGTTTATGGGCAGCATTTACTTGCTTTATGTTGGCCAGAGGTATTACTCTAGCATGGCATTTTAGAAATAAAGTAGCTGTGAATTTTTTGGTGAAAACTAATTAACTCGATGATTTTGAAAAAATTGAAAACCACAGCTAAATTTTCCCCTATTATTTCCAAGGAATTTTGATGATCGTTCAATTGGCAGATAAACACACTAACTTAACTGCTATCGCAGCAATATTAAAACAACTACGCCCGCAATTTTCGCTTAAGCACATTGAAAAGCAAATTAAAAAACAAATGCTTAACGACTATCAAATTGCTTATATTGAAAAAGATAATGAAATTCTTTGCGTCGCTGGCTTTGTTATTGGTGAAAAGTTAGCGTGGGGCAAACATGTTTATGTTGACGACTTTGTTTCGAACGAAGAGCATCGCTCTTATGGTGCAGGCCGCGCGATGATGAAATGGATAAAAAAATACGCTCAAGACAATAACTGCCAACAACTACACTTAGACTCTGGTGTGCAGCGATATATGGCGCATAAGTTTTATTTACGCGAAGGGTTTATTATTGCTAGTCATCACTTTTCAATAAGCCCGCTTTAGTTTATTCAGGCTGAATAAATAGCTTAGCGATTGCGATTGAAAATATGATAAAGGCGGTTGGCGAATAAACCGATATAACCCCATGCGGAAAATAAGCAACCTAAGCCAAGCAAGAAAATGCCAAGCATTTGCCAGAGGTGATCTTGGTAGTAACCTAAAAAAATAAATAAAACACCAATAACAAAAAGGCCAATACCCTGTATAAACCGCGTCATGCTAAGTTTAGGGTTTTGGCCTAGTTTTTCTAATATGCTATTCATTTGTTATTTTTGAACAGTACAGCAATTAGTAGTAAGAGTGCTCGCCACGTTCATGTTCGGTCATATCACGAACACCTTTAATTTCGCCAGCCATTACTTCAAGTAACTGTTTTTCAATGCCATCTTTAACGGTAAGGTCAATTTGGCTACAGCCGTTACAGCCACCGCCAAATTGAAGTACTGCATAACCGTCGTCGGTTATTTCCATTAAGGTACATTCGCCGCCATGGCCAGCAAGCTGCGGATTAACTTCAGCTTGAATAAAGTAATGCACACGTTCAAACAATGGCGCATCGTCAGCCACTTTACGTAATTTTGCATTTGGCGCTTTTAAGGTTAATTGCGAGCCCATTTGGTCGGTAACAAAATCAACTTCTGCTTCAGCTAGGAAAGGTTTACTGTCGGCGTCTATATAAGCCAAAAAGCCATTGTATTCTAATTTAACATCTTCAGGTTCAACAGCATCAGCAGGGCAGTATGATACGCCACATTCAGCGTTTGCCGTGCCAGGGTTAACAACAAATATGCGAATACTTGTACCTTCAGCTTGTTGAGAAAGTAGTTTAACAAAATGAGCTTGGGCCGACTCTGAGATATTAATCATGGTGTATAGTTACTCTTTAGTGCAGTGTTGTTAAAAATAGGTGATAACCTAATACCCGACTAACTTAGTCAAGTATGGATATTTTACGCTGCAAATTTACAAGACGCCAGTGTTAGATTGATATAACTGGGTTAAAGTTATTATGATAAAATAGTTAACTTGCTAACGGTTATCATTAAATACTGTAATTTCACTCATTTAGTTTTATTTTCGAAAAGGAAAATACATGCGTTGTTGTCGTTTTTACCTGGGTTATTTATTAACATTTTTACCCGTATTTGTACTTCAGGCCGCTTCGGTACACAGTTATTTACCTGAAAATGAACTTTATCAACAAGCCATTATTCCCCCTGAAAGTGTGCTTGGTTTTGATATTGGCGAGCGACATGTAAGGCATGATCAATTAGTAAATTACTTTCAGGTGCTCGCTAAAAGTTCATCACGAATGAAATTAACTGAACTTGGACAAACCAATGAGTTTAGAAAACAATTTTTAGTTACCATTTCAGCTGAAAAGAATCTTGCCAATTTAGACAATATTCTTAGCCAACGTAGTTATAAAAAATTTCTAAAGCAAGGCAAAGCCAGTAAGCAAAAAAGTACCGAACAACCATTAGTTATTTGGCTAGGTTATAGCGTGCATGGTGACGAAATTAGCGGTGCCAATGCCGCTATGGTGGTCGCTTATTATTTAGCGGCTAGCGAAAATGAACAAATTTCACAATTACTAGAAAATACCATTATTGTGCTTGAGCCAAGCATGAACCCCGACGGCATGGACCGTTTTGTAAACTGGGTAAATACTTTTCGCGGCGTAACAACTAATAGTAATCCTGACCATATTGAACATCACCAGCCGTGGCGCACTGGTCGTACTAATCATTTTGGATTTGATTTAAATCGCGACTGGCTATTAGTATCACAACAAGAAACCATAAATCGTCTGCCGTATTTTTATCAATATCAGCCAAATGTTGTTGGCGACTTTCATGAAATGTCTGCCAACAGTAGCTACTTTTTCCAACCGGGCATTCCTTCGCGTAATAACCCGCTAACCCCTAAAGATAATATTGAATTAACTAAAACGCTGGCAACCTTTCACGGTGAAGCGTTAGACCAACAACAGCAGCTTTATTTTAGCCATGAAAGTTATGACGACTTTTATTATGGCAAAGGCTCTACTTACCCAGATATTACCGGCGCTATCGGCATTTTATTTGAACAAGCTGGCAGTAAAGGAATGCAACAAACTACCGACAACGGTGTGCTTACTTTTGCGCAAGGCATTCAAAACCATGTGACTACTTCGTTATCTACCATTAATGGCGCGTGGCAAAACCAAGCACAACTAAAAAATTACCGTCACAGTTTTTATCAGCAAGTGAAAAAGCTTGCTGATAAAGAAAAATTTGCAGGCTATTTAATTAACGAAGCTCAAGATGAATATCGCTTAAAGGTATTATTAGAAAAACTACAGCAGCATCAAATTGACGTTTACCCACTTACCGCCGACTTTAACCTAAACGATACCGTATATAAGCACAGCCAAAGTTATTATGTGCCACTTGCTCAACCGCAATATCGCATGATCAAGGCACTTTTTTCAAAACCAACCGAATTTACAGACAATAGCTTTTATGACGTTTCTGGCTGGACCATGCCATTAGCTATGGATATTGATGTTGAAGAAGTTGAAAGCACTTGGGGTTTAAAGTTAGCCAAACAGGTATGGCAACAACTGTCACCTACAACCAAGGCCGTTGCAGTGGAGCGTAGCGCTTACGCGTATGCGATTGAATGGCATCATTATTTAGCGCCAAAGTTACTGCAAAGTTTGCTCAGTAATAACATTAAAGTGAAAGTTGCTACTAAAACCTTTACCAGCAAAGTAGGGCAAAGCAACCGAGCATTTTCCGCAGGAACTTTGCTAATACCAGCAGGTATTCAGCAAACGCAAAATTGGCAAAAACTTCTTATTGAAGAAAGTCAGCGCACCGGAATTGAAGTTACCGCTATTGCTTCTGGTTTAGCGGTAAAAGGCGTCGATCTTGGTAGTAATTCACTTAAGTTAATCAAGCCGGTTAACGTGATGTTGGTTGGCGGCAAAGGCATTTCTCAGTACGAAGCGGCTGAAGTATTATTTTATTTAGATCAGCAGCTAAATATTCCGGTTACTATTGTTGAAAAAAATCGCTTAAGCCGAATTGATTTAAGCTCGTATAGTCATGTTATTTTTGTTGATGGTAACTACAACGGTTTTTCTGAAAGCGTCTTAACCAATGTTGAACAGTGGGCTAAAGCGGGTGGTGTGCTTATCGCGCAAAAACGAGCGGCGCAGTGGTTAGCGGATAATGGACTTTTACAGGCTAAATTTGCTCGAAATAAAGAAATAGCGCAAATGTTCGACAGTGAAGGTTTAAAGTATCAAGACAAAGAAATGCTCGCCAGCCGTAAACGCATTAGCGGCGCAATTTATCAAAGCCAACTCGACAGCTCTCACCCATTAAGTTACGGCTTTAATGATGCAAGCTTACCGCTATTTCGCAACAGTACCTTGATTATGGACTTACCAACGCAGCCTTTTATTACCGTTGCCAAGTACAGTGCTGCGCCATTGTTAAGCGGTTATAGCGACCAAAACTTGGTCAATCGTATTGCCGATAATGCCGCTGTAATTGCCCATAATATTGGCAAAGGCCGTGTTATAGCGACTACCGATAATTTGACCTTTAGAGGTTACTGGCACGGCAGTGCGCGTTTAATGTCGAACAGTTTATTTTTCGCCCATGCTTTTAGTGCGCGCGCCGAATAATCGCTTAGCTCGTTAAATTAATTATTCTCTACCAGTGAAATGCACAAGGTCATTAAGGTGACCTTTTTCACGCCCTGTTTTTTTAGCAACCGACAAACTTCATTAGCGGTTGCCCCTGTTGTTACTACATCATCAATCAGTAAAACATGCTCGGGTAACGGTTTAAGCTTGGTAAATTCAGCCGATAAGCTAATGGCGTTTTTAATATTCTTACGTCGCTGAACGCCTGATTTTCCTACTTGGCTTACTGTGGCTTTGTTACGCTTTAATGCCCTTGTGTGGTAGGGAATATTCACATCATCAGCAAAGCTTTTCGCCATTAAATGAGCTTGATTAAAGCCACGTGTTTTCCAGCGATTAATATGAATGGGCACCGCCATAATTACATCGGGCTGGCTTAATTGATGTTGCAAACTTAACTGCTGCCAATGCTTACTTAATAGTTGACTAAACAAATGAGCAAGTTCAAAACGGCCATGATATTTACATTGGCTTATCCATTGGGAGAATGGCCATTGATACGAAGATAAGCAAATTAACTGGTCGAATTGATAAGGTTTTAGCAACTGGTTAATGGCAGGCCAGTTGAGCAAGTTTCCTTGGGTGAAAGTATCAGTGAATGTATCGCTAAAGTAAGGCAGATCTTGCTCGCAGTGATCACATAATAGTTTAATGTTTTGGCAGCTTTGTTGGCACAGCTCGCAGCGGCTCAATATTTGTTTAAATTTTTCTAGATAAGTGATGAAAATAAAATATATCTTATTAAACGCACTATATATGCTTTTGCCAAATTCCATTATCAGCAACCTTTGGGTAAACTAACCCTCTTATTTTTTATCAGATTTAATCATGGCAGAAACACTTAAAATTGCGAGTTATGGTCAAGGCCTACCTTTAGTATTTATTCATGGCTGGGGACTTAATTCCGGTATTTGGCAACCACTGGTTGAGCAACTTAGTGCAAACTATAAAGTTATCACTGTTGATTTACCCGGTTTTGGCCTTAATGTTGAGCAGCAATTATCGCTGTATTCTATTGATAACGTAGTTGCTCTAGTTGCAGATGTTATTGACGAACCCGCGGTTATTATTGGTTGGTCGCTAGGTGGTTTAGTGGCAACACAACTAGCTTGTCGTTTTCCTGAAAAAGCTAAAGCCTTGGTTACTGTAGCTAGTTCACCCTTTTTTATCGAGCAAGTTGCCGACAATAAAACAGAGCTAAGCACGATAAAAACGCAAGGTGATACTGAATTAGCTAATTGGCCAGGTATTAAAGCGCAGATCTTAGCTAGTTTTCACCAAATGTTGTCAACTAACATTGAAAAAACCATCAATAATTTTTTGAAAATACAAGCAATGGGCAGCGAGCATGTGCGTTCAGATATTAAGCGTATTAAAGAATTGGTTATGGCTTACCCTTTACCTAATAAAACCACGTTAGACCGTTCATTGATGTTGCTAGAAAGTGTTGATGTGCGAGCACAGTTAGCTGATATTTCAATACCTTTTTTGAGGCTTTACGGCAAGTTAGACTCACTAGTGCCGAAAAAAGTTATCGATCTGGTTAGTGAACTTCAGCCAAATAGTGAGCATTATGTTTTTGCTAAAGCCTCGCATGCGCCTTTTATTTCTCATCAACAAGAATTTCTCACGGTCTTAACCGATTGGCTAGAGCAGCAGAACTTAATTAGAATTTAACCAAAGCTTAGCCGTTAGCTTAATGAATCAAAGCTTAGAGCTAAAAGTACAGAACGGCTTAAACAATACAAAGCGGTTTACTTTTTCACGTTTTTGATTAATAATTAAACAATGTTGTTCGGCTGTTTTTAAGCACATTTTGTTTAAGTTTTGTTTAAAATACGGCCATTTTTCTAGGAATCGATTATGGAAATTCAATCTGCATTCGCCTCGGGCGTGCAAGGTTTTCAAAAAGCGACTGAAGATGCAAACAAAGCAGCCACGGCTATTGCCCAAGAAACCACGAGTGCTGATAATTTCGCAGAAGCGCAAGCGGTTCCACAAACAGCTGAAAATGAAAGTTTACCCGCAGAACAGCTGCCTAATTTAAACCAAGAAATTGTTAATTTGAAAGTTGCTCAGCATCAAGCTGAAGCTTCAGCGCAAGTGATTAAATCAGCTGATGAAGCCTTGGGCACCATTATTGATGTAACGGCATAAGCTTTTTATGAATATTACCTCACACACAAGTCCTTTACCTTTGGCGACGGTGGTTAATCCACCGACCGATAACTTGCGTCGTGAAAACACTACTCGTGAGTTAATTGCGCCACCCACAGCTGCAGCGCAATCTGCGGCAGAAAAAGGCGTCGCTTCTGATAAAGAACGCGCTAAAAATCCCGGGCAGCCAAATGAACAAATTGACTTCACCAGCCTTAAAAAACAAGCAGAAGAAAATGACAGCCGCATTAATGATGCGAGCAAAGAGCATTCTCAAAGTGGCAAACAAGGCGATCAGCAAAACGAACAGAACAACGAACAAAAAAGTAGTCAGCAGCAAGAAAATGAACAGCCTGAACAACCGGCTATTTCAAGTGCTGATGAACAACTTATTAAAGAGCTTAGTGCTAGAGACGCTGAAGTAAAACGTCATGAAAATGCTCACGCTTCAGTAGGGGGCGCGGCAACGGGGACACCTACTTATCAATATCAGCAAGGTCCAGACGGCAAACGCTATGCTGTAGGTGGTGAAGTTTCTGTCGATTTATCTGCAGTGAGTGGCGACCCAACGGCGACTATTGCAAAAATGCAAAAAGTTCAGGCGGCGGCATTAGCGCCAATGAACCCTTCTATTCAAGATACTAAGGTTGCAGCGTCAGCGGCAAAAATTATTTTACAGGCACAATCAGAATTATTGTCTTTAGATGCAGAGCGTAAGCAATTACAAAGCAGCTCGGAAGGTGATCTATCGACGGAGCAAGAAACTACAGCAACAGCAAATGGTTCTGCTAATGACTTTGATACATTAATTAATCAAACCTTAGCAGCACAAGATCAAATTTCACCCGAGCGCTCAGAAGATGTGTTAGCAAGAGCAGGGCGTATCGAGCATTTTTATGCAGAAATTAGTCATGCTTATCAAAAACCGGCTAGTAGTCAATTTAAGCTAACCGCTTAGTAGATACCTCTTTTTACACCATAAAAAAACGCCAACAACTGTTGGCGTTTTTTTATGGTGTAAACTTATAGCTTTCACTATTCACTTGCTATTCTTAAAGCTAAATACCGTAATCTTGACGATATTTTTTAATGCTCGCTAAACTTGCTTGTTGGTCGCCTTGCTCTTCAAGATAAGTAACTACATCAGCTAAAGTAACGATAGAAATTACTTGTGTGCCAAAATCACGTTCTACTTCTTGAATTGCTGAAAGCTCACCTTGGCCTTTTTCTTGACGGTCTAAAGCAATTAATACTCCAGAAAGTTCAGCACCATGGTTTTGAATTATTTCCATTGATTCACGAATTGCAGTACCAGCTGTAATTACATCATCAACTAACATAATTTTACCGGCTAATGGTGAACCGACTAAACTGCCGCCTTCGCCATGTTTTTTAGCTTCTTTGCGGTTAAAGCAATATGGCATGTCCATATTGTGATGATCTGCCAAGGCTACTGCTGTAGTTGTGGCAATTGGAATGCCTTTATATGCAGGGCCAAATAGTAAATCAAAAGCAATTTTTGCATCAACTAATGCCGATGCATAAAAACGACCTAAACGTGCAAGGTCGCCGCCAGTATTAAATAAACCAGCATTAAAAAAATACGGGCTAGTACGGCCTGATTTTAATGTGAACTCGCCAAAACGTAATACTTGTTTGTTAATGGCAAATTCAATAAATTCGCGTTGATAATCTTTCATAATTTATTCTCTATTGAAATTACTATTAAGCTAATGCTGCTTTTTGTAAGTCGAACAATTCGTTAATACCGTTTTTAGCTAATTGCAACATTGCTTGCATTTCTTCAAAGCTAAATGGTTCTTCTTCGGCAGTTCCTTGAACTTCAATTAACTTGCCAGTGTCAGTCATTACAACGTTCATATCAGTATCGGCTGCTGAGTCTTCAGGGTAGTCTAAATCAGCTACTGGTTCGCCTTTATAAACACCTACCGAAATTGCGGCAATCATATGCTTTAACGGATTAGTTTTAATAATATCTTTAGCACGCATGTAATTTAATGCATCAACTAAAGCAACACAGGCACCAGTAATAGATGCCGTGCGTGTGCCGCCGTCAGCTTGAATTACGTCACAATCAACACTAATGGTATTTTCGCCCAAAGCTTTTAAGTCAACCGCTGCACGTAAAGCACGGGCAATTAAACGTGAAATTTCTAGTGTACGACCACTTTGCTTACCGCTGGCTGCTTCTCTGCGCATACGGGTATGAGTAGAACGTGGCAACATACCGTACTCAGCGGTTACCCAACCTTTGCCTTTGCCTTTTAAAAAACGGGGTACGCCTTCTTCAACTGACGCGGTACAAATGACTTTAGTATCACCAAATTCAATTAATACTGAGCCTTCTGCATGAGCAGTAAATTGACGAGTAATAGTTACAGGGCGTATTTGGCCTGTGGTTCTGCCGCTTGGTCGCATATTGAGTGCCTTCTAGAAAATAATTGCTGCGCATTATAATGCTTAACGATTAACTTTGACATAATGACGTGCAAACTATTTTGAAATATAGTGTCTTTAGCTCGGGTCTGTTAATAGCAAGTGGGTTTTCTTGGTTTATGAGGTTTTGATGAAAGTTATTTTTATTTTTCTACTAACGGTGATGTTCAGTTTTTCAACACTCGCTGATGACAAGTCGTTGCCTTTTTACAGTAAATATTATGACGAACAACGCGACCCGTTTGCTGATGCAGCAGAAGCCATTGAGCTGGCAAAAAGCAGCGGCAGAAATATACTCATTGAAATTGGTGGTAACTGGTGTTCGTGGTGTAAAAAAATGGATGCTTTTTTAGATAAAAACCCTGAGCTTTACCAGCAACTTCATAGCAAATATGTAGTGTTAAAAGTCAGTGTTAGCGACAGTAATGAAAATGAAGCTTTTATGAAAGGCTTACCGCCAGTGCTTGGTTATCCACATATGTATGTGTCGAACAGTAATGGCAAAATGTTGCTTTCAAAAGACACCGCTGAACTGCTAGATAATGGTGAATATTCATTAACTCACTGGCAGGAATTTATTAATAAGTGGCAAGTAAGCGCAGTTCAAGCTCCTCGTTCATCAACACAAAGTGAATAATGCCAATGTCATTTTTTCAGAAAAATTACCAAACGCCGACCTGGCTAAAAAATAAATTAATTAATCAGAAAAGTAGACGACAGTTTTTAAAGTCAGCCGCGGGTGCAAGTGCTATTGCCGCCTTGCCATTACCGGTATTTAGTGCCAGCTTTGCCCAAAAGCTTATTGAGGATAAAAAAACCGACCCTTGGTTAAGCCTTAACGCGGTGTTAAATCACCTCTTACCTAGTTCAGCTTCAGGGCCGGGAGCTGAAGAAATTCAAGCCTTGGCATACCTTTATAATATTGTTCACCAGCAACCTACTGACGAGGATGAAAAAACGTTCATTTTTAAAGGTGTTGGCTGGCTAAACGGTTATAGCGAAGAAAAACTCAATAAAAAATTTGTGGCGTTTACAAGTACTGAAAAAGAGCAAATACTAAAGGCAATTAGTAGTTCAAGAGCTGGAGAAAACTGGCTAAATACCTTATTAGGTTATATTTTTGAAGCCATGCTGTCGCCGCCTAGTTATGGTGGTAACCCCAACGGCATTGGCTGGACGTGGTTAAAGCATCAAGCAGGCTTTCCCCTACCTAAAGCAGGCCAGCGTTATTTTGAATTACCGGTAAATCGCGGCAAGGTCTTGTTTGAGCAAAACTTAGCTAAGCAAGCCTCTTCAAAACAAGACAATGCTCAACTTATCCCCATTTTACTAACTTCCCATCATCAAGTGAAAAAGGCCAATAAAGCATGAGTTATGACATTTGCATAGTGGGCAGTGGCGCTGGTGCGTCGCCGGTGGCTTATACTTTGGCTAAAGCTGGCGCGAAAGTTTTAGTCTTAGAAAAAGGCCCGTGGCTAACCGAAAAAGAATTTTTTAAAGATGAGCTGGCGATTAGCTTGCGTGATTCTTATAACCCTAAGCTTAGTGATGAGCAGCACGTTATTGAAGATGAATACATTGACGATAATGGCGAAAGTTACTGGGCGGGTGAAGCGACTAGCGAGTCGGGGTGGAGTTTTTGGAATGGCAGCGTGGTTGGCGGCTCATCAAATTTTATGAGCGGTTATTTCCATCGTCTAAAACCGGTCGACTTTAAATTAAAATCAACCTTCGGCGAAATTAAAGGCGCGAATGTTGCCGACTGGCCAATTTCATATGATGAACTTGAACCTTATTACGCCCAAGTTGAACGAGAAGTTGGTGTTTCAGGACGGGTGATTGATCACCCTCATCAAGAGCCACGTTCAAGCGATTTTCCCTTTCCACCATTAGTTGACCACAGCGTGTCGGCATGGATAGACCAAGCCGCAACGGATATTGGTTATCATGCCATGCCAGTACCTAGAGCAATATTATCAAAACCCGCCATGGGGCGAAAAAGCTGTGAATATTCCGGTTACTGCAGCAGTTATGGTTGTTCATCAGGCGCCAAGGGTAGTGGCCGAGCGGCGTTATTAAATCATGCCGTTGCATCTGGCAACTGCACCATAAAACCTCATGCTAAAGTTTATAAAATTGAAACAGATCGCGAAGGGGAAATATCAGGTGTTTTATATTATGACCGCGCTGGGCGCAAACAAAAAGCAGTTGCTAAAATTTATGTAGTGGCTTGTCAGGCAATTGAAACTTCGCGTTTGTTATTGGCATCAACCGGAGAAAGATTCCCGAATGGCTTAGCTAATAATCATGGTCAAGTTGGTAAAAATTTAGTTTTTAGTGCTGGCGGAACGGGCAGTGGCGATTTCTTTTTTGATGACTTAAGCGAGCAGCAGCAAAGCCAAATTAAGCAAGTGGGGCCGTTTATAAATCGCGCCTTACAAGACTGGTATCAAATAAACGATAAAAGCTTTGGTGAGCCAGCCAAAGGCGGCACTATTGATTTTCTCTTTCATCAAAACCCTATTTCTAGAGCTTACGGTACCCAGTGGGATAACAACGGTGATTTAGTATGGGGCGAACAATTAAAGCAAAACTTACATACCGAATTCACCACCTATAAAACCCTACGTTTTGAGGTGTTCAACGACTGGCTACCAACTGACGACTGCTTTGTTGCTTTAGATGATGAAGTGACTGATAAATGGGGTGACCCTGTTGCTAAAGTGCGCATTGGTTTTCATCAACACGATTTAAAAGTGGGTGAGTATTTATCATTAAAGGCGGAGAAACTGCTCAATGCCATGGGGGCTAAGAACGTTTCGTCATCGGTAAGCGGTGCGCCACCTACAAACTTAATGGCTGGCGGTTGTCGATTCGGTAACGATCCTAATACTTCGGTATTAGATAAAAACTGCAAAGCCCATGAAGTGGATAATTTATACGTAACCGACGGCTCATTTATGCCTACTGGCGGCAGTGTACCGTACACCTTTACTATTTACGCTAATGCCTTTCGAGTTGCAGATAAAATAGTAAAGCACTGGCAAAAAAGTAACGCGTGAGTCCTGTAAAATAACTGAATAAAAATGTGATACTTTTGTGAATAAGTTTGCCGATGTTATTCGCTACACTCAAGCTATAGCAATGTTTAATAAGAGATAAGTTGATGTTAATAAAAAATTATTTACTCGCGTGTTCTGTAACCTTACTAGTTGCTTGTGGCGGAGGCTCTGACTCAAGCTCAAGTAACGATACGTTAGATAATACGCCCGAGCCAGTAATACCAGCACCACAGCTTTTTACCGGACAATTTATTGATGCCGCCGTTGAAGGGCTAAATTACCGCACCGCCACTCAAAGCGGTATTACCAATGCTGAAGGTGCATTTAGCTTTGCTGCTAACGAAAAAGTAACCTTCTCAATTGGTGGAATTACCTTCCCAGAAGTTGATGCACAAGCGATTATCACCCCGTTAGAATTGTTTGAAACAACTGATATTAACCATCAAGCCGTGGTGAACATGCTGCGTTTGTTGCAAAGTTTAGACGACGACGGCGTATTAGATAATGGCATAAAAATCCCCTCCATTATTCATACCCTAGCGGAAAATATTACCATCGACTTTTCATCTGATCAGTTTATTCAGTTAGTAGAAAATTTATTAAGCGCGAGCCCTGTTGTAAACATGTCGCTAGTGTCTGTTGACGATGCCATATATCACTTTCAGCAAAGTCTTGATGCTCTTAACCTAGGCAATAACACCAGTTGCGAACAAACACATGAAATGGTTGGTTGGAACGGTACCTTTTCAACCCTTGCCCATAACGTTGCTGGCAAAGCGACCATTATTGATGACTGCACCATAGAAATTAGCCAATTCGATTACGACGGCGGCGGCCCTGAAGTTTATTTTTATGCGGCGATAAATCATCAATATAGTGCGGCCAGTGCTTTTGCGGTGAGTAATCGCATAACCGGTACTACCTATTCAAATAGCACGTTAACCTTAAAGCTGCCCAGCGGAAAAACCTTAGACGACTTAACCGGTTTAAGCGTGTGGTGCGTAGATTTTGCCGCAAACTTTGGCCAGATGGAATTTACCCCATAGCTGGCGCAACAGTAAAAATAATTTAACTTGGTGGCAATGGCTGGATAGATAAGCACAGCTAAGGCATAATCGGTGATTATTAGCTCAAAATATTCAAGGTTTTAATATGATCCACAGCATGACAGCTTTTTCTCGTTATGAAGTAAAAGGCGACTGGGGCAACGCGGTATGGGAAATTCGCAGTGTTAACCAACGTTTTCTTGAAACTTATTTCCGCTTACCTGAACAGCTTCGCAGCATTGAACCTATTTTGCGCGAACGTTTTCGCAAACAACTTAATCGCGGCAAAGTAGAATGTAATTTACGTTTTAACGCTAATGCCGCCACTAAAGGTAACTTGTCTTTAAATAAAGAATTGGCAAAGCAATTAGTTGACCATGCTGGTTGGATTAACGAACAAACCTTAAACTGCAAAGTTAACCCAGTAGAAATTATGCGCTGGCCGGGCGTAATGGAAGCAGAAGAAACCGACATGAGTGTTGTACAAGCTGAAATTTTAGCGGGCTTTGATAATGCACTAAAAGAGTTTATCGCTGCACGTGCTAGCGAAGGCGCAAACATGAAAGCTTTAATTGAACAGCGCCTTGACGGCATTGTTAGCGAAGCAGACAAAGTAAAAGCCTACATGCCAGAAGTTATTGAATGGCAACGCAACCGCATAAAAGACAAATTCACCGACGCTAACATTGAACTTGACTCAACCCGCGTTGAACAAGAGCTGGTATTACTGGCGCAAAAAATGGACGTTGACGAAGAAATTGACCGCCTATTTAGCCACGTAAAAGAAACCAAAAGCATTTTGAAAAAAGGTGGCGCACAAGGCCGTCGTTTAGACTTCATGATGCAAGAATTTAACCGCGAAGCTAACACCTTAGGCTCGAAATCAATTAATGCAGACATCACCAATTCAGCTGTTGAGCTTAAAGTGTTGATTGAGCAAATGCGTGAGCAGATCCAAAATATAGAATAGCGTTCCACCCTGTTCTAATATGTTAATTATCCATTGATAAGCCTCACTTTTGTGGGGCTTTTTGTTTTCTGTAGTTTGGTCGGTTTTTACCGATTATTAGCAACAAGAAGTGTGAGAGATAAATCTAAAGATGCTATATAAACTATCCCCCAATTATTAGTTATATTTTTATGGTCACTTCACTTTCCATTAGAAATGGGAGGATTACCCTAGACTTATTTATCAATACATGACTAAATTTTAGATTTTTTTATATGTAAAGTTACAGCATGCATAAATAACCTTAAATTTTATGCATAACATCGCTAGCTACTGTGGTTTTGCTTTGTTAGTTAGTTTTAATCAAAATGTTGTTGTAATAGTTTCATCAAATTACGCTTGGGTTTGTAGGCTTTTTTAATCTCATCAACTAAGTTTTTGAATTTTTCATGCCAACGAGTATCACTGGGCAAGTCTTGTTTTAATTCAACGAGCGCATCTATTGTTTGTTGGTATGCCATATTGTTAGATTGTTTCGGGTAATACATGGCAATGCGTTGATAAAATTCAAAGGCTAACGTTGTATTTAATCTTAATGTTTTTTTCGCTATTAGTTGTAACTGGTTAATATCTAACGTATTAGATTTTGCATATGCAGCGGCTTTTTCAATTTGATTATTATGTAGATAAAAATCAACCAAATTATATCCAGCAACATGCCATTTGCTATGTTGTTGATCGGCAATGTTTTTAATTAAAATGTTTTCAGCTTGTTGGTAGCACGTTGCTTTATCTACGTTTGATTTTTTAGCCAGACTTTGTAATTTTTGATAATCACTAAATTGTTCTGTTTTAGCGAATATCTGCCACAAAATTTCTGCTGCTTGTTGAGGTTGCTGCTTGGCTTCAAGTAAGCTTATTTTTAATCGTTTGATCTCGATAGTGTGCTGAAGTTTATCTTGATGTCCTAGTGCTTTTTCAAGCCAAAGATCGGCTTGTTTAATATTGGTAGCGGTCAGTTTTTGCGCTAGGTTTAATTCGGCAAGCTCGATAAAATCACGCACTTCTATCGCCATTTTTGTTTTTAATGCAATTTCTAAGGGAATATTTTTTTCAGCTTTGTCCTGATGCAGTAAAATATAGAGTAAAAAATTGTATGGCCTTTGTTCATCATAACTTGCTCCGCTATGCAAATTAGGTAAAGCATCCCATTTGTCTTGTATGTTTTGATAGAAAAGTTCATTTACTTCAGATGTTGAATCATCTAAGAAGTCTTCCGGAATTACAGGGTAAACCATACGGTCATCATTCATTAGTGCTTGCAATAAAAACTGTGATTTTTTATCGGCAGACCATGACAGTTTTTTAAAACTTGTGGCGAGGTTGTTATTAATTTGATATTCCAAACTAAGGCGATAACCACCAGAATCATCCAGTCGTTCCAATAATTTGTTCAAACGGTGTGACATATATTGTGTAAGTGAAAATACCTCTTCAGCATCAAGTGCGGAAAATATGTCAAAAATAGGCTCAAGCATTGTTTCAGCATTGGAAAAATAGTTTCTAACTTTTGCATATTCCCAAATACTGCGATAGGGCAGTGCTTTGGTTATTTGCTTTTTTAGCTGTTTAATATCAATAGTGCCTGAGGCATGTTCAGCTTTTAATTGCCATTTCTTAGTCAGCACGTCGTCATTATTGATTAGTTGGAAAAGCGCATGCTTAATTTCTTGATCGGGTAATTGATTAATATAAGCCTGAATGCGATCGAACGTACCTGCATTTTTAGGTTCAGATGGCTCTGTTTGTTGATCTTGATAGGCTAGGGTAGTTGCAACACAATGTTTGCAAAAAGCAACGTTGTCAGAAGCTAGGCAATCACAACGGCCATCGAGTATTTTATCTGTTATTTGCAGTTTTACTTGATATATTTCAGTGCCTTTAACTTTTGCAAAAATATGGCCTGTTTTTTCACTAATTGATAAAACAGCTCCGTTTTTATAAACCTTTACACCTCTTTGATAGGCTCCCTCTCCTGCGAGACGAATTAATAGGGCTTTATTAATATTCATGGTTGATTTATATAAATTATATTCTGCTAGTAGTGTGTGCTAATTCTATGTAAACACAAGGCTCAGGTATAGTACTAATCAATATTACAAGCATTGCTATACTGCTCTTGCCGCGCGAATTTTATGCTGCTTTTCTGCGTTAAATAAGTTTTTAATTTCATCTTACTTTCTTCATCACACCAATAAATTCCTTAACAACACACGCAACTGGCGATTAAATTCGTTTTCTATTCCTCCCTTGCTTTGAATTACGTCAACGTTGGCTTGCCATGTAGGTTGTTCAAATTCAATTTCTAGTTTGCATAACTGCTGGTTTGTAATGGCTTCTTGGCACAGGTGTGTGGGTAAAAATGCCCAACCTAAGCCTTTTTTAGCAAGCTCTAATAACATGTAATAATTGTCGGCAAACCATATGTCAGGCGAGTGGGCGGTATTAAACCAGCTGGTGCGGGCTTCTTTTGAACTAATAACTAATTGGCGGTGTAGTTTTAAAATATCGAGGTGCGGAGAGCTTTGTTTTGCGAGCGGGTGGCTTGGGCTAACAAATAGCTCAAACTCTACTGCGCCTAATGTTTCAAAAGTTAGGCTGTCGGGGTAGTTTATTTCACTAAAAACTATACCGGTATGAGCGCGTTTTTGTTCAACTAAATGGATTACGTCTTGGCTGGCTGCACATAAACATTCAAGTTGAAAGTGCGGATATAACTGGGAAAATTGCGATAAAATCTCGATCATTTCAATGTAAGGCACACCTTCGTCTATCGCTAGGGTGAGTTTATAGTCTTCTTCCGCTTCTAAGGCATTTACTTGTTGTTTTAGCCGTTTATGTTGGCTTATTACGGCTTGAGCTTGAGGTAATAGTTTTTTTCCTGCGCTGGTTAACACGGGATATCTACCGCTGCGATCAAATAATGCTGCATTGGTATCAATTTCCAAATTCATAATATTTTGGCTAACAGCCGACTGCACTTTGCCTAATTCTCGTGCAGCTGCAGAGAAGGAGCCAGTTTCAACGGTGGCGACAAAAGCGTAAAGTTGTTCGAGGGTTAACATATCAGTAATTATGATGGTATCTAACTTTTACCAAGCATATATGTTGAGGATAATAGCGTCAACTTAACTTGTCGAGACTAATTATGACCACCAAAGAACGTATTTTTCATGCGGTGCTTTTTGAAATTGTTGCACTTTTGCTGATGGTGCCACTTGCGGCTATTTTTTTAGAGAAAGATGCTACACCTATGTTGCTTATTGGTATTTTGCTAAGTGTACTCGCGGTAGTTTGGAATTATTTTTATAACATTGGCTTTGATCGCTACTTTGGCGCGGCACGAGAAAAACGCTCTTTGGTGATGCGAGTAGGGCACGCGCTAGGCTTTGAAGCGGGGTTAATTCTTGTTACCGTGCCACTTATTGCCTATGTATTATCAATTGGTTTGTGGGCGGCATTATTATTAGACGCAGCACTGTTAATCTTCTTTTTTGTTTACGCGATTATTTTTAATTGGGTTTACGACCAAATAAAATATCAGCTAACGATGAAGAATCAGCTGAAGAAATTGCAGGGCGAGTGTATAGAAAAGCCGGCCGCTTAACTAATAACCTAATTAATAAAACTAAGCAGCATGTGTCAGCTTTTTATTTATGTTTGCGCCTTGTGGTAATTGCTCGTTAGCGGCAGGTGCTTTTGCAGAGCTGGTAACTTTAGCTAGGCAACATGGCAGTAGGGGTAAATGCGCTGATGGTATATTTGTTAATTTACTATCAAGAACAATGGCTACACCGAGAAATATAATGCTTAACAGCGGCGTATATAGTAACGAGCTAACTATGTTGCCTTCTAATAATATATTTATCACGATAGGGGCTAGCACTATTGCTGTAGCCAGTGTGCGATACAAAATAATTCTTATTAAGCTAAGTACTGTCGTTAACTTGTTCATTACGGCTTCCTTATAGGCATGTTTCAATAACATACTGCGTTTTTAATACCGTAATTTTAGTGACTAGCCCATATTTGCGCAAAAGGATAATATTCATCATATGGGTGAATGTAGTTCATCTATTTATTTGAGGTTGTCTTTCAAGTTTGGCGATTTTATTAACCAGTTTAAGAAGCAATGAATATCATGTCGGTCTTCATCTTCTTTACGATATACCGCATATAAGTCTTGATAGTAATCCACTTCTTCAGCGAAAGGCGAAACTAATAGGTTTCGTTCAATTAACATATTCTCAATAGGAACAATTGCTAAGGCCAAGCCTAAACCTTGTTCGGCGGCCTGCAGTGACGAGTCGTAATTACTAAAGCTAAGATTATGCTGGTAGTTTTCTTCGGGTAGGTTTAGTGCTTTTGCCCATTGCTGCCATATGTTGCTCATGTTTGATAAGTCAATTAACGGTACTTCGCTTATTTGTTTTGGCGAGGTAAGTTGATACTTTTTGGCAAATTCAGGAGAGCAAACTGCTTTAATTTTTAGATCTAATAACTTTTTAATTTTAACCCCTGGCCAATCGCCTTTCCCTACTCTTATCGCTAAGTCGTAGTCGTCATAGCGTAAGTCGGTGATGTTCATACCGGTTTCAATGCGAATTTCCACTTCCGGATGTGCGCTTTGAAATAAGCTTAATTGCGGAATAATAACGTTGCTGGCCATGGTGGGAAAGGTTGATATTTTTAATGCCGGACAAGAAAATTTAGTGGTTATTTTCTTGGTACCTTGTTCTAATAAATCAAGAGACTGCTGCACATAATGTAGGTATATTTTACCGGCCGCGTTCAAACTTACCCCGCGACTTTTACGTTGAAAAAGTGCAAAGCCAAGAAATGTTTCAAGCGACTTAATTTGATGACTAACAGCTGACGGGGTAATAAATAATTCTTCGCCAGCCAATCGAAAGCTTTCTAAGCGAGCGGCGGCTTCAAAAATACTGAATAAGTGTAATGGCGGTAATTTTTTTGACATGAAAGTATCGCAATGAAAAAATATATAACTAGTTACAGCATAAACCATTTTACTTTAATAGATGAGTTTAATTAATCTTTACTAGTACCGTAATTCTATTTTTTGTTGAGTTACAGGCAATAATTAGAATAGTTTGTTGACAATATGTGCAATAAAAGCAAATACTTTATTCGATAGGTGATTGATTAACGGTCACCTTGGCATCTTGTTAAGGCATGAACAAATTTGCTTTAGCACGTAAGCGTAGCGGCTAATTAGCTGTTTACTTATAAATGAATAACATTTGACGGTGCATACATGAAAAAAACAATATTTAATCAAGTTATATCAACAACTTTCTATTTCATTACTCATTCTTTATTTGCTCAAACCTTTGCTATTAGAGCTTGGTTAGCGCGACTTTTTCTGTAGTTATTACCTTACTTATTAACTTTTAAACTAAACCTTTACGCTATTACTGAAATGTGTACTTGGCGTATAGCTGTGCTATTTCAAAAATACAGTGAGTGGTTATTTGTTTTTAAAAGAAGAAGAAATTAATACATCAAAATATATTGATAAAGGATGAATACACAATGAAATGTACAAGCAAACTACTGAGTTTATTTTTTAGCACGCTTATTTTATTAGGGCATGGTTATGCTCAGGCGAGCCAAACACACTTATTTATTCTCTCTGGAAATAGCAATATGAAGCACATGGAGCTTGATCCGGAAAATATTGCCGGTACTGAGTTACCATACGATCCTGCTATTGCTAGTAATTACCCTGACGATAGCCCAATTGCATTTACACCAACGCTGAGCGAAGCCTTTCCTGATGATGAAATTATTATCGTTAAAGACGCTAGAGGCGCGCCAAGCATGGATCGCTGGGATGACGGAAAATTCATGTGGCAAGACCTTACCACTGCTATTGACTCAGCCCTAGTAGATAAAACCTTTACCACGGTCACATTTGTATGGATGCAAGGTGAGAATGACTACCTCGATGATGCCGACACTTTAGCTTATCGCAGCAGGCTAGAGTCGCTTTATCAAAGGCTACAAGCTTACCTTGACGTAACGGAAATGAACTGGGTAATTGGACGACTAAATGATTACGCCTTATCAGATCCTAACTGGGTAACGCTGCGTGATATTCAAATGACTACGGCAGATGCTTTCGAACGTGCTACTTGGGTAAATTTTGATGATCTCAATGGCGAAGAAAATAGTAAGCAATTGCAGTCAACAACAGAGTATTCCATATTAGGAAACCGCTGGGCCAATGCCGCTATTTCACTGATTAAAACACACGATCTCGGTCTACCGCCACCAGCCCAAGACACCGCAACTGATAGTATGTTAACAGCAAGTGACTTCACCTTGTCAGTTATTGATCAGCAAAATACGGCTCTAAACCACAGCTTAAGTGATGTTGCTGAAGTTCCTGATGTCATTGCCACCACCACTAATGGCCAAGGTGTGTCGTTTTATGCAGATGAAAATTCTCGCTACGCTGATTCAATTTCATTTGCTCATTTAGCTATCGATGAAGACTATCAATTTACCGTGAAATTAGATGATATAACCGCAGATAGTTACAAAGGTTATACGGGGATCATGATGCGTTCATCACTGGCTGATGACGCTCCATTTGTTAGTATTGCCGCGAATAAAAATGGTCAGATAAAATATCATTATCGCCACTCCTTTGGTGATAAATCGGCATCATCTGGCTCGTCGACCATAACGGCTAATTGGCTTAAATTAGTGCGTAAAGGCCCATTAGTGAGTGTTTATACGTCTGCTGATAGCTTGAATTGGGAATTTATTGGCGAACAAGGCATAAACTCTGAAACTACTATGTATGCTGGTTTATTTGGCTATAGCAGTAATTTAGCTTATAACATGAATACCCGTTATGGCGAGGTAAAATTAGAACGTTTACCTCAACTTAATATCAGCGGCGGCGTATATAGTGAAGCGGTGAACTTGCACTTTGTTCGAAAAAACTTAGCGGCAGAATATCGTTATACCTTAGACGGCAGCACGCCAACTAATGCTTCAATGCTTTTTGCTGAGCAACTAAGCATTAGCCAAGACAGTAAATTAACCATCAGTGAATTTATAGACGGCGTACCGCAGTATACATGGCCTAATTTCTTTGTATTTGGTGATGAAAACCAGTTTGACACTCATTATCGTCCATTGCATTTTAGCTATGGTGGCACAGGTGGTGGTTCACGCTTAGCGCAAAGCGATGATGAAGTGCTAGCTGCTTTAATGAACTTTCCTAAAAAACCAACGGTACTAACTCCGGTAATTTTAAATGAAGACCCAGTAATATTTGAACCGTTTATTTCTCAGCTAAAACAGATAGTACCAAAAATGTATTTTGGTTTGGGCAGAGGAAAATCTACCGGCGAACATGAAACATTCTTCCCTAAAACTTATGATGATAATATTGAAATGGCACGTAAATTTCGACGTTACACCAGCGCGATTCGCATTGAAAACTTTGGCAATATTTTAGACAAAAGTGGTGATGAAACCATGGATGCTGAAGCCTATATGGTGAAGTTTTTAAATGAACTACATGACATGGGTTTTACCGATATTATGCTTAATCCGTGGGAGCCTCGTCCTTTTGATGCTGAACTTGGTGAAGTTTATGAAAAATGGCCACACGCAACATCAACCTTTTTTGGTACCGGCAAAAGCAAATGGGTAGCACCTGAAAGCCGTATTAATAAAGTGGCTGAATATAATAATGACCTGGCTATATTAGTGAATTATGAAAATGCCCCGCGCCATATTGCTTTAGCAGAAATTGAGCTGGCCCATCAGGCTGACCCAAGTTTAGAAAGCAGTATCGACATTATGAATTACGTAGTGCAAAGACAAGCTGATTATGACGCCCTTGGCGCGCAAGACCCAAGCTTAGTGCGTGGTTTTAAGTGGTGTCCGCCGTGGAGTCAAAACTACGATCCTATTGCCTTAGGTACACTTGACTGGATCGCTGAAATGTTAGAAGAGTTAAACCCGTAAATTCACACAAAGTTAAAATATCAGCTGAAGTTTTCATATTCAGCGGATGAAACAGAGCGCCTTAGTAGTAATGCTAGGCGCTTTTTATTTAGCACAGAAACATAGAAAAATTTAACAGTGAAAATTCTATAGGCGCTAATATGTTTCTCAATAAAACCAATGTTACCATTGAATATTGATGGGAGTACCAACTTTAACTAGTGACATAAATTCATCCATTTCAGGGTTGGTCAAAGCAATACAGCCGTTGGTCCAATTAAATTGTTGTGACACACTAGCTGCCCAACCTAAAGTATTACGCTGACCATGAACCATAATAAATCCACCGGGTAATACCCCTTTTTGTTGTGCATTTTTAATATCGGTTTCGTTGGGGTAGCTAATATGCATAGCACGATAAAAAGCCGAATCTTCTTTTTTATAATCTAAAGTGTAAATTCCTTCAGGTGTTTTTTGATCACCTTCTTGCTGTTTATGACCTTTTGGATTTCCGCCAAGGGAAATACGATAGCTTTTAACTATTACACCATTGTTAAGTAAATACATTTTATTGGCTGACTTATCCACTTTTACCATATCGACAGAGGCAAAAACCTGCATAGATAAAAATAATAAAACCAAGGGAAAAATTCTGTTCATGCTTTCAAAGTACTCTTGTTAAATACTTCCTGAGTAGGCTGTATTGTTAGTTATCACCAAGGCCAACATTATGGCGGCTCATATAATTAAATAATAACTTAGCTTCTAAATTATCACTACTCGATAAAGCGGCACTAACCCCTTGTTGATCGCTAGTAGCACGGTGCTGGCCTAATTTTTCTATTGCTTGTAATTGCTTAATAGTAATTTTAAAACCAATAATACCTTTGCTTAACTTGGCTTTAAATTCATCAGGAATAAAGCCACCATCGGCTAATAAACTTGGTTCATATTTATTAATGGTTGCGGTTAATATGCTGGCGGTGGTGTCATCATCAGTTAACTCTAATACACCTGAGGCATGCACAGCGCTATAATTCCACGTAGGAACAGCAGGGTAAGACTCATACCAAGTTGGTGAAATGTAAGCATGTGGTCCGGAAAATATTGCCAGTACTTGTTCATTATCAACCGCTTTATAATGGGCATTTGCTCTGGCAAAGTGACCGTATAAAACCCCATGTTCGCCTTCGTCAGGCATTAATAATAACGGCAGGTGTGAAGCTTCTAAACTACCAGATATTAGCTTGCTTGATGTTGAGCTGTTTGAAACCAGCGTAGCAAAACCAAATTCTTGCATAAATTTCTGTATTTTTTCGGCAGAGCCCATTTGCCATTTTTCGGGTGTATGCATTTTTTATAATTCCTTTTCTTATAATAATTAAGCTTATGGCTTTACTTGTATAACTTCTCTGTAGCAGCCTTTAATTGAGCATGCGGTAAAAACTGATCGGCAATGGTTAAAATGGCATGCAGGTTATTTTGTAACTTATCTAACTGAATGTCATCTGGGGTTATCGCCGTTTGCAATAAATGCAGCGCCATATCAGCTAATAACAGTCGCTGTTTTTCTAGCCATGCATTATCTTTTTTGGTGGCGTGTTCATCTAAATAAGCTTGTTCAACTTGGCTATGTAGCTGCCAACTAGTTGCTAATATTTGCTGTCGTTGTTTTGCTTCCACTTGCCACACCCCGTTAATAATGTAACCAATATTCGTTTAACTATTAATGATTAAGCTACCTGAAATACTTATAGTTTTAAATAATTAAATTTCTTGTTTATAGTACGCTCAGTTATAAGCACGGGAAAGTGAAGGAATGCGAACAAAAATTCGGTAGAATTCAGTTATCTCAAAAGTGCCTTGTTATTTATTTTTTATTCGCTGGTTATTTATTATGAAAAATTTTCTCGTTTTGTTGTTATGTATTTTTTCCTTCGCCAGTATTGCCAATGTTTTTGAGCTAGAAGAGCAGCCTAAGTTTGGCTTACCAAAAGACTTTAAAGGCAGTGAATTGTGTGCGGTAGCCGAGCAAACGCTAACCTATATTAAAAACAATCCTGATGACAAATTTGCCGTGCATAGCGGAGCTGTAATTAATGCAAAAAGTAAGGAAGCAACTGACGCCACAACTAACACCACTGAAATAACTGAAGCTACTAAGGTTAAAGCAGTTAAGAGCGAAGTGAGCCTTGATAGAGTTAAAAGTACTTTAGCTTTTATTTGCCAAACTTATCGTGAAGATGTGCGAGCAAAGCGCGCCAGTCGTTTACACGATACGAAGTTTTTACAAGAAAATTTTGAATTTATACGCTGGTATCCTGATACCAAAACAGCAGATGCTATTGCTGAAAAAAGTACCAATGAAGTAAAAAGTCGGATGTTAAAAAGCATTCCTACCGACAGTATTTTTCTAACCAAATATTACACCAAATTATTAACCGGCAGCCCGATAAAAACCGAGCAGTATAATCAAGCGTTATATGCCTTACCCTATGATGAAGAGCAGTTATCACTGGCACAAGCTGAGTTACAAAAGTCAAAACTGACCCGCTTTAAATACACTCGCCAAGAAGTAATTAACGGAGTTTTACTGGAAAATAACTTAGCCAAACCATTAGTGTGGTTAACCGAAGAAGCCCTGCACGATGTTTTACTACAAGGTACTGGTGTATTAAATATTAACGGAGAAATTCGCTACTTTAACGTGCACCGTAATAACGGCATTAGCTATAACTACAGCATTGGCAAGCGTGAGCAAGCACGTTATTGGTATTTTGCTGAAGTGCCTAGCATTATGGGCTATGGTGAAACTTTAGCCAGTAAAATAGCGATAAAACCGCAAGTGAGTTTTGCTGGTAATGTTGCCCAATTAGGTTTAGGCAAACTTATTATGGTTAGCTATGAAGTTGACGGAAAACAAGTCAGCCGTATGGGGGTATTAGCTGATCAGGGCGGTGCTTTTGATAACAACTTATTCCAATTAGATTTATTGGTCAACAGCTACCACGGCTGGCAAGACTACCACCAAGCCAATAAACACCTGCCAGATTATGCCAATGCTTGGTTTATGCTGGTGAAAGAAGCGCACTAACAATGCAATCTGGTTGTTAGCCAGATTAAAAAATGAATATCTAAGTAACCCAAGCCACGTTTCAAGTAATTGTATCTATACTGATAATATTATCGGCAAAGGGCAGGGTTATGCACCAAGAAGTTCCCTTTGTATATTGCAATAAGGGTAACCTTGTTATGTATTTTGTTTTAGCAGTTCTTGCAACCCTATTATTTACTTGGCCAGTATTGGTAGCCGAAAGTTTTTCTCCTTGGTTTCTATGGTCTTACCCTGTCGCCATTTGGTTTTTGGTTATTATTTCGTCTATAGTTTTCACAAGCAAAAATAAAACTAAATAATGTTGCTGGGTAACTTCTATGGTGTCACTTTATGCGGTTGTTAGTTTATTAATTCTTTATGGCATAAGTCAGTTTTTGATTGCTCGTTGGGGCGAGTCTCGTTCAGTATTAGCTAGAAAATTTAAACGCTCTCCTACTACTTATGCATTAAGCTTAGCCGTTTATTGCACTGCTTGGACTTATTATGGCAATGTTGGTCAGGCAAGTACGCAAGGCATTAGCCATATTTCACTTTTCTTTGGTAGTACCTTGGCGTTTGTATTTTTTACACCTTTATTTAAACGCATGGTTAGAATTAAACAAGCCTACCATTCAACCAGTATTGCTGATTTCATTTCCACTCGTTATAACAACTCCCAATTCTTAGCCGCCTTAATTACTTCGTTATGCTTACTTGGCATTATTCCGTATATTTCTATTCAACTAAAAGCGGTGATCACCAGCTTTCAAGTGTTAGTGACTTATTCGTCAAATAGTTTACCAATAATTTTACCTTACCTCGATATTATTGTGGTGGTATTAATGAGTGTTTTTACTATAGCGTTTGGTGTGCGAAGGCTTGACCCGACTGAACGACATTCAGGCATGATGCTAGCTCTTGCTTCTGAAAGTTTATTTAAGTTGTTCGGTTTTTTAGTTGCTTCATTTTTCATTTGTTTTGTTATTTTTAATGGCTTAAGTGATGTTTTTAATCAGGTCAGTGCAAATATTAGTCAAGACTCACGTTTTGCGGTGTTTAGTCAGCCGCCAGCTATTTCACATTGGCTGGCCTCGATGACTTTAGGCATAGTTGGAGTAGTTGCTTTGCCCCGTCAATTTCATGTTGGTATTATTGAATGTTCGCATGAAAGTCAGCTCGACCGAGCGCGTTGGTTATTTCCTCTGTATTTATTGCTGATAAATGTCATGGTTTTGCCTATCGCCATGGCAGGCACAATATTATTTCCTGAGGCAAATAGTGCTGATTTAGTGATGATAGAAATTCCTGCTTCATATGATCACTCCATGGTCGCAATACTGGTATTTTTAGGCGGATTTGCAGCAGCCACAGGGATGATTATTGTTAGTATCATGACTTTATCAACCATGACCACCAATCATATCGTTATACCTATTATTGAGTATATTCCCCGTTTACAGTTTTTCCGTCGTTATATTCTTTATATGCGCTGGGTCGCGGTGATCTTCTTATTACTTTGGGGAGCCCTGTATTATCGCTTAATTGGTGACTCAGCGATGATCGTGAAAATTGGTTCGATTTCGTTTGTTGCTATTGCACAATTACTTCCAGCACTTATCGGTGGCATTCTGTGGTCTAAAGGTCGTTTAATCGGCGCCATAGCTGGTATTACTTCAGGTACTGTTATTTGGCTTTATACCTCATTACTGCCTTCTATTATTCACAGTGGCTGGGTAAATACTAAAGTACTTTCACAAGGGGCTTTTGGTCAATTATGGTTAAGGCCTGAACAATTATTTGGCTTGCCAATTGAGTCAACGGTAGGACATAGCTTATTTTGGAGTTTGCTTGTTAATATTTGTTTATATGTTTTGTTATCTGAATACAAACAAGAAACTGATGTTGAAGTGCTCAAACATAGCGAAAAATTTATCTTAGTTGGAGCAGGGCAAGAAAGTAGTCATTATCAATCACAAAATATTATCGCCAATATCGTTCTTGAGCAAAAACTAAGGCTATTGAGTCAACTTGTTAACCGTTATTTACCTAAGGATAAAGCCGATAAAAAATTAGTATCTTGTTGTACTAAATGTCATTTAAATGGAAAAATTAGTATTGACGTATTTCAGCTTTCGCAACTGAAAAGCCAAGTAACACATATGCTTGCCGGTATTATCGGCATGGCAGCTTCTAATCGGGCTATTCAATCAATAGAGTTATTTAACGATCAAGAAAAACAGCAACTCAATAGTGCCTATTCAGACATATTAGCGAAGAGTCAATTATCTCCGGAAGAGTTATTACAGAAAGTTGATTTTTACCAAGAAAAACGTGACCTCTTACAAGATCATGCCAATATGCAAGCGCAAACTATTCAGCAACTTAAAGACGAGCAGCAACAAACAGCACTAGCCAAGCAGCAGTTAAGAGAACTTAACGATAACTTAGAAAAAAGAGTGTATTCACGTACCGAACAACTCTCTAACGCTAATATTGAATTGAATATCGCGTTAGATGAATTAGAACAAGCACAGGCTAAATTAGTTGAAGCTGACAAAATGGCTTCGCTAGGAGGCTTAGTTGCCGGTATTGCTCATGAAGTTAATACTCCTATTGGCGTGGTGCTTACCGCGTTAACCACATTAGAAGAAGAGTATCAGCGTTTTAAAAAGTTTTATGACGAAGAAAATGTATCTAAACAATGCATGGAAGACTTTCTCAGCTATGTTGCCGATATTAGCCAATTGTCATTAAACAATATAAAACGTGCGGTAACTTTAGTTGAAAGCTTTAAGCAAGTGGCTGTTGACCAAACCTCTGAAGAATGTCGAGCATTTAATGTTAAAGACTATATTCAACATATTTTGCTGTCATTAGAGCCTAAGTTATCAAAAACAGCGATAACCGTTCATATTCATTGTCCAGCTGATCTTATTATCACCAGCTACCCAGGGGCGCTTTCACAAATACTGTCAAATTTCATTTTAAACTCGATTTTACATGCTTTTGAGCCCATGCAGAAAGGCAATATTTTTATTAATGTTGAGCTGGAAGAAAGTCAGATAAATTTAAATTACGCAGATGACGGTAGAGGATTAACTGAAGATGAAAAGCAGAATATATTTGAACCTTTCTTTACCACGAAACGAGGCTCTGGAGGGAGTGGTTTAGGGGCACATATTGCCTACAACATCACCACCCAACTATTAAAAGGTGAAATTGCCATTGATCGAGATAAATCTGATGGTGTTTCAATACATATCACTTTCCCTATTAATTAAAGCATACAATTAATTAGCCCTTCTCATTCATACTGGTGCCTACCATGTATTTCACCTTGTGCAAGTATATTTGTGTAACCATTGAATGAAAAAAACTGATCCAAATCAATAAACTCTAAAAAACAATGCAAATGATATTGATTCTCATTTGATGTCGTGTTTTAATAGCCACACTTTACAGACAAGCCGTTTTTAAAAGCTCTCTATTATTCGCTACGGCGAGCTTGTCTAGATAATAAAAAATTCTAATAACCTTGGTGGCTGTGCTGCTGATGAATGTTAACGCTTCATTCAACATGCTAGTTGCTATTATTTACGGACTTTAAAAACATGATGAAGAAAACACTTATTGCTTCGGCATTAGTAGGCCTTTTTGCGGCAACAGCTGTAAATGCAACAGAAGAAACTGCTGAATTACGTAAGGTAATTGCTGAGCAACAAAAAGTTTTAGAAAAGCTTGAACGACGCCTTGACGAAACTGAAGAAAAACTTGAAGCAACGGCTGACAGCGTTGATAGCAGCTCAAGCAATAGCCTTTTCGGCAATACCACCATTGGTGGTTACGGTGAACTTCATTACAACAACTATGAAGACAAAGACGCAAAAGTAGATTTTCACCGTTTTGTTTTATTTTTTGGTCATGAGTTTTCAGACAGCGTACGTTTTTTCTCTGAGTTTGAATTAGAGCATTCACTTGCTGGTAATGGTGATGATAAGCCGGGTGAAGTTGAACTTGAACAAGCCTATGTTGAAGTTGATATTAATGAAGACTTTACTTCAAAAGTTGGTTTGTTTTTAGTTCCAGTAGGTATTATCAATGAAACCCATGAGCCACCAACATTTTATGGTGTTGAGCGTAACCCTGTAGAAAAGAACATTATTCCGGCAACATGGTGGGAAGCCGGTGCCGCGCTTAACTATAAAGTGGCTGGCGGTATAGCGCTTGATGCCGCTATTACCAGTGGTTTAAAAGTTGATGAAAATTATAGTATTCGTGGCGGTCGCCAAAAGGTAGCTAACGCTTCTGCTGAAAACTTAGCTTATACCGGTCGTATTAAATATACTGCTATTCCTGGTTTAGAATTAGCCGCTACTTTACAATACCAAACAGATGTTACGCAAAGTGCTCATGGTGTTGACACCGCAGAAGCAACGTTATTTGAAACTCATGCTATTTACCAAGTACAAGATTTTTCAGTTCGTGCTTTATACGCTCGTTGGGACATCGACGGTCAAGAAGCTAAAGATTTAGGTCGCGATGAGCAAACCGGTTGGTACGTTGAACCTTCATACAAATTTAATGAAAAAATTGGCGTATTTGCTCGTTATGCCGAATACGATAATAATGCAGGTAATAGTGAATCAACCACTGTTGAGTCATCAAGCTTAGGTATTAATTATTACATTCATGAAAAAGTTGTTTTAAAAGCTGACATTGAAGAGCTAGGTGGCGCGAAAGACTCACAAGGCTTTAACTTAGGCTTTGGTTACCAGTTCTAATAAGTGATTAATCACTTATAGTTAAGCCAGAGCGAATGACGTGAAAACTTCATTCGCTTTGTGTTTTCAATATTTATCGTTTAATTAGTTGTGAATTATCACCATGAAATTAGTGTCTAATAAAATTTTAGCTTTAGCATCAATATTGGTTTTACTACCGATATTGTTGCTGGTGCAGGTGAAAGTGCAGGCAAAGGGCATTTATCAAGCACCGAATGAATTTATTAGTGAGGTTTTTCACGGCGAAGTACCAAAGCCGAAAACAGTGTGGTTAAAGGCTGAAGATAAAAAAGCGATTGCAGAAATTTTAAGTCATCAATATAACCGTTTACGCATCCGTTATTGGCAAGTAGCAGATGAAACCGTATGGATACTTGATGAAATTGGTAAAGAAAAACCTATTACTATTGGTGTGCATATTAAAGCTGATCACATTGCCCAATTAAAAGTATTAGCCTTTCGAGAAAGCCGCGGCGATGAAGTACGTCATAACTTCTTCTCTGATCAATTTACTTCAGCCAAGCTCACTGAAAATATTCAACTCGATCAACATATCGACGGTATTACTGGCGCTACTATGTCAGTACGCGCAACCACCAAGGTTGCCCGTTTAGCTTTGTGGTTAAATAAAAAATTATCGACGAATTAGTGATTAGCCAATAGTTAATTTAGCTAAACTTAGGTAATATTGCGTTATTCATATAACTGCTAAGCAGTAGAGCACCTAAAAGTAATGAGTAAAAAAGCTAAACCTTTTTACGTGAAATTAATTCGTCACTTACGCGAGTGGCATCGTAAACTCGGTATTGTTGCCGCTTTTTTCCTGATTTTTTTATCACTTACCGGTATTGCTTTAAACCATACCAATGCTATTGGCTTAGCGCACCAACCTATCACCAATAACTGGTTACTTGACCACTATGGTATTCAGCCACCAAGCGATGTTCGTTTTTATCAAAATAACCAACTAAGCGTAACCAATAACTTGGTTTGGTTAAATTCATCTTTATTGTTTGAAAGTGAAGCGCCAGTTATCAGTATGGGTAAATGGCAAAACTTTTATGTAATCGCCACCAGCAATGAATTGTATTTATATAATTTACAGGGCCAACTTGTTGACCAACTTGACGCCGCATCAGGTGTACCAAGCGATATTACCGGCTTAAGTTTTACTGAACAAACCTTAATAGTTAATACCGAACAAGGCTATTTTCAAACCGACAGTGACTTTTTCGACTGGCAAAATATTAATACGATTGCGCCGATAAAATGGATCGCCCCAAGTACAGCTACCATTGAGCAAAACCAACAAGCCACTTTGAACTTCAAAGCCCAATACTTAACGCTTGAGCGCATAGTGCTTGACGCTCATAGCGGCAGAATTTTTGGGGTGTTTGGTGTGCTATTTATGGACTTTGTTGCCTTGTTACTTATTCTGTTATCACTTAGCGGCATTTATATTTGGGTGCGCTACGCGAAAGCGAAACGCTAGGCTAATCAGCCTTTTTATTGGAGAACATTGCTTGGTCTGCACTATCAATAAGTTCTTCAATACTCGATGCTAAGTCCACTTTGACATAACCGGTAGATACGCTAAATTTAACCGCGTTTTCTTCTTGTTGCTGTTCTTGAATAGCTTGTTCAAAGCGTTCAAAAATAGTGTTTTGGTTACCTTCATCTTTAAGGCTAACCAGCGCGACAAATTCATCACCGCCCATACGCCCGATAACGTCTGAGTTGCGGGTGGTTTTTTGTAGAGCTAAGCTCACTTGTTTTAATACTTTATCACCAACAGTGTGGCCAAACTCATCATTGATCACTTTAAATTGGTCAATATCAAAGTAAAACAGCCCCAAGTCAGCATCCATTCTTTTCGCTAAATTCAGGCGTTGATTAGCTAATACCGTAAAGCCTCTGCGATTGCTGATCGCCGTTAGTGGGTCGGTAATCGCTAAAGTTTGCACTTGTTGATACATTTCTATCAGTGAGAGATCAGACTCTAATAAGTCTTTCAATTGTGCAATCAACTCAATATAGGTTACGCCGTAATCGGTTTCTTTAAAATCCATTACGCAGAAGGTGCCGAAAGGTTTACCGTCTGGCCAAAAAACAGGTACACCTAAGTAAGATTTAAAACCGTCATTATGTACTTCTGGGTTGGTATCCCAGCAGGGGTCAATCGGAGCATTTTTCACATAAAGCTGTTGTCGTGTTTCAACTATTTTACGACAAAAAATATTCACGTCAGGCTCTATTACTATACCGGCTGAGTAAGGGTTTGATGCTTGCTCACTTGAAATAGTCACCTGAAATCCTTCAGGTGTATATTGTACTAAAAAACCTGCAGGAGCTTGAAATAACTCAGCAAGTAAATTCACAGTACGTTGCCATTTGTCTAAAGAAATGAGGTCATTAGGTGAGTCCAGCAACCATTTATCTGGATTGTAATAAGCGTTATTGTTCATCATTGACACCTTAAAAATGACAGAAAGCGTTTAAAAGCGATATTCCACAATATAAAAGTATGCTGTTAATTTAGCATACCTTGAATAAAGGCTTGTAAATTAATATCGGCATATTTTAAGCTAGCTTAAATTTATAGCGGAGCTTTGAGCTCGTTCTAAACTAATGACTGGTCCTTCAGGGGCATGATATACGCCATGCTTTATACCTTAGCATTGGCTGGTTTATTCGTAATGCATGTTTTAGCAAAGAAGCCTAACTTTCCAACGCTAGGCTTCTCTTTGTTCACTTAGGCTGCATTAGGCTTATATTTAGTTTAGCTCAGCTTTAACTAAGCTGATTAAACTTTGCATCAAGCTCGGTAATTATTTCAGGATCGTCTATGGTTGACGGCACGTTATATTGCTCACCATCGACCATTTGGCGCATCACTTTACGAAGAATTTTTCCTGAGCGGGTTTTGGGTAAACGTTCAACCACTAATATTTCCTTTAATGTCGCGATAGCGCCAATTTCTTCACGAATTGAGCTTTTTAAACTGGTTATTAGCTCACTATCTGCTAGGTTGACGCCATTTTTAGTAACCACTAAACCAAAAGGTATTTGGCCTTTTAATGGGCAATTTATACCAATAACCGCACATTCGGCGACAGCATCATGGCTTGATAATACTTCTTCCATTTCACCGGTCGACATTCTGTGGCCAGCAACATTAATAACGTCATCAGTTCTGCCCATAATATATAAATAACCATCGTCATCAATATAGCCGCCATCACCGGTAATATAATAGCCGTCATAGGTATTTAAATAGCCGGCTTGAAAGCGCTCAGGGTTTCGCCAAATAGTTTGTAAGCAACCCGGCGGCAAGGGTAATTTAATCGCGATTATTCCCTCTTGACCTGCTGGTATTTGTTGGCCTTGGTTATCAAGAATTTCAACTTGATAGCCTGGAATTGGCACGCCCGCAGAGCCTGATTTTGTTGGTAAATGTTCAATACCCACCGGACTACCCGCAATTGCCCAGCCCGTTTCGGTTTGCCACCAATGGTCAATTACAGGTAAACCGGTTTTCTCTTTTAGCCATGTATAGGTAGCTGGGTCGAGTCTTTCGCCTGCTAAATATAAACGTTTTAACGACGATAAGTCGTAATTGTTAATTAGCTCAGCTTCAGGGTCTTCTTTGCAGATAGCACGAAAAGCGGTTGGTGCAGTAAACAAGGCATTGACTTTATGTTCACTACACACTCGCCAAAAAGCGCCGGCGTCTGGAGTTTTTATCGGTTTTCCTTCATATACAATTGTAGTGCAGCCCGACATTAACGGCGCATAAACAATATAAGAATGACCAACTACCCAGCCAACGTCTGATGCAGCCCAGAAAACATCCCCAGGCTTCATACCATAAACCGTTTTCATGCTGTAGGTCATGGCAACGGCATGGCCACCATTATCACGTACTACGCCTTTTGGCGTGCCGGTGGTGCCTGAGGTATATAAAATATAAAGTGGGTCAGTAGCATTAACGGGTACTGGCGGAATGGGGGTTGCTGTGGCCATTAATGCTTGCCAATCAAAATCGCGTTCAGCGATTAAAGTGGCTGGGCATTGTTCGCGTTGCAGCACAATACAGCTTTGTGGTTTGGCGTTGCAGTGCTCAATGGCTTTATCAACCAATGGTTTATATGGAATAACCTTGCTTATTTCGATACCGCAGCTAGCGGTAACAATTACTTTTGGCGTGGCATCGTCAATTCTAATCGCCAATTCGTTCGGAGCAAAACCACCAAAAACCACTGAATGAATAGCGCCTAAACGTGCACAGGCAAGCATGGCAATAACGGCTTCGGGGATCATTGGCATATAAATAAGTACGCGATCGCCTTTGCTAACTGCTTGGTTTTGTAAGACATCAGCAAACTTTGCTACTTCATGACAGAGCTGGTTAAAGCTATAACTTTTTTGCTGACCAGTAACGGGAGAGTCGTAAATTAGTGCAGTTTGTTCACCGCGGCCTTGTTCTATTTGATAGTCGAGGGCGATGTAGCTGGTATTGAGCTTACCATCACTAAACCAGTCATAGCTTTTTTGCTGGTTTGTCGACAATATCTGGCTGGGTTGTTTGAACCAAGGTAATTCTAAGGCTTGTTTTTGCCAAAACTCAGCAGGAGAATGCTTAGATAACTCGTAGGTGTCGACATAATTCATTGCTTTTACTCTTAACATGACGGATAACTGCTATTAAGTATAGAACTGTCGACAAAGTTTACTATTAGACTTTTGGCTAATATTTCGTCAATAGCAGCATAATGGCAGTGAATATGAATTTTAATCAGTCGATATTGAGTAAGTTGGCTGGTGAGAATTGATCGGTTAATACTTTACTGTTGTTCGGCCAGTCTTGATAATTGCGAGTTGACTGCATACTGTCGCTTAGTTCATTAATATTCACGTCAAATTTTGCTAATGGTTTGGCTAGCTTTTCTACGCGCTGTGCAATTTTTTCCGCAGTTAGCTGGTAATTCTTTTGCGCTAAAATAATGCGGTTGCTATTAAGCTGATTTTTAACATTGTAGAAATAGCCAAATACAGACTGATAAGTGGCTGACTCGTGTGCATATAATTTACTCACCGAAAAAGTATTAGCGGCGAGTACGCCATCGTCAGTTAATAGTGCTTTGCTTTCTTGTAAAAACTCTGCGGTTAATAAATGCTCGGGAATATAGTCGCCGTTATATGCGTCGAGAATAATTAAGTCGTACTTGTGTTTTTTAAGGTTAGCGCGCTTAACAAAAATGCGGCCGTCTTTATCAAACGCCTTTATTCGTTCATTCTCAAAAAAGCTAAAATAGCTTCGAGCCACTTTTATCACCGCAGGGTCAATTTCAACATTATCGATATAAGCTTGTGGATAAAGCTGGTGCAGGGTATTCGACATAGTGCCGCCACCAAGGCCAATAATTAAAATACGTTCGGGGTTATCGGTTAATAATAAGCTTGCCAATAACAGCTTGGTGTAATTAAAAACCAGCTTTTCTGGGTCACTTTTTAGCATGCAACTTTGATGGGTTTCATTGCGTTTTTCATTAAACTTTAAGCAGCGTAAATCGCCTTTATCTTCAACAATAATATTTCGATAAAGTGAGCGTTCACTATGAATTACTTCGGCATTAACTGTGGTGGAAACCAGTGAAGTTACATTTAATAAAACACATAAACTTAGCAATAAAAAGCGTTTCACGATGATGCTTTCTCCAAATTTGGTACCTGTGCCTTTGCTGGCTTATTAAGCAACACCGCAAAACTGCCTAAAGCAATTAACAATAAGCTTAAGAAAATAATAATGCTGTTTACTTCAAACCACATAACCAGATAAAACGAGGTAATTATGGTGCCTAAAGCGCTACCTAATGTGGAAACAAAATAGAGCATGCCAGCAACTTGGCCGCTTTTGTTTTTATCAGTGACTAATAGCCGAACCGAGTAGGGTGATAACATTCCTAATATAATGGTTGGAATAAAAAATAAAACCATAGCGGCAAGCAGCGAACCGTAACGGGTGTCTTCTACTGCGATAAAAATAGCCTCCATTAACCACTCGGCACTTAAAGCTATCGGCAATACGGTAATGCCAGCAATAATGAAAATACTACCGTATTTGGCTAGCGATGCCGAGCCCGTTGAAAGCTTGCCGCCAAGTAAATAACCGAACGATAAACTCAACATAAATACGGTAATAATACTGCCCCAAATATGAATGCTACTGCCAAAATAAGGCGCTAAAATTCGGCCGCCGAGTAATTCAATCGCCATAATAATAAAGCCGCTAGTAAAAGCTAAGCAGTAAATGAAGGGGTTTTGCCAAGGAGTGCTGTTAGTGGTTTTATTAAGCATTTTATTATATTTTTTTAATGGAATATGCTGGTGATATTTCCATCATAACTGCTCATTTTTTAGGAAGCTAGCAAATTGTCAGTCTGGCGGTGGTGCTTCCATTTTAATCAGCCGCGATGACTTAATTTACCTATACTCAATAAAATAACTAAAAACCAAGCATTGAGTTGAGACATTATGTTAGAAATGGCCGTGATTTATTTAGCCGCAGCAATTGTTGCGGTACCTATTGCTAAGCGTTTGGGCTTAGGCTCGGTATTGGGTTATTTATTGGCGGGGATTTTAATAGGCCCGTTTGTTTTAGCTATGGTGGGCGACCAAACCGATGTTATGCACTTTGCTGAATTTGGCGTAGTTATGATGCTATTTTTAGTGGGCTTAGAGTTGCAGCCGTCGCGATTATGGAAATTACGCCATTCAATTATCGGCTTAGGTGGCTTGCAAGTATGCCTAACCGCCTTATTGTTTTTTGCGATATGCGCTTATATTTTTACTTTGCCGTGGCAAACGTCATTAGCGATAGGTTTAATGCTTGCGCTTTCCTCTACCGCTATTGTTTTGCAAACCTTAGATGAAAAGGGCTGGACTCAACAAGAAGCCGGGCAAAATGCGTTTTCAGTTTTATTGTTTCAAGACATCGCGGTTATTCCTATTTTGGCCTTATTGCCATTATTAGCTTTTAGTGAGCTTGGTGGTTCGGTTGCTGTTGATACTGGCGAGCATGGTAATTTAATTGCCCATTTTCCTGTTTTTGCTCAAGTATTAATTTCTTTATTGGTGATTGCCTCCATCATCTTGGCGGGTAAGTACATATCTGCCCCGTTATTTCGCTATATTGCTGAAACACGGTTGCGCGAAATTTTTACTTTGTTCGCACTTTTTTTAGTGATCTCGATTGCGGTGATCATGCAAAAAATTGGTTTATCTCCAGCATTAGGGACTTTTTTAGCTGGGGTAGTATTAGCAGAAAGTGAATTTCGCCATGAACTAGAAGTTGATATTGAACCCTTTAAAGGTTTATTGCTGGGCTTATTTTTTATCACCGTAGGTGCGTCGATAGATTTTCCATTATTACTGAGCGAATTTTCAACCGTACTATTTCTAGTGACTATTTTAATTGTGGGTAAAGCGCTAATCTTATATATGTTGGCGTGGTTATTTAAGCTTAAAAAACAACAAAAACTATTGTTTGCTTTAGCGCTAGCACAAGGTGGAGAGTTTGCCTTTGTACTGCTGTCGCTAACTTCAAGCTTGCAGATTTTAACAGCAGAGCAAGTTAAGTTAACTACATTGGTTGTCGCTATTTCTATGTTATTAGCGCCGTTGTTGTTAATGATTTATGAAAAATACTTAAGCAGTGATAACCAAGCAGTGCAAGATTTTGACTCACCTGAAGAAATGGAACCAACACAAAATGTTATAATTGCTGGCTACGGGCGTTTTGGACAAATTATTGGCCGGTTATTATCGGCGCAAGGCTTTCATCTATCAATTCTTGACCATAGCCCGAGCCAAATTGATATGTTACGTCGCTTCGACAATAAAGTTTTTTATGGTGATGCAGGTCGGCTTGATTTACTTGAAGCGGCTGGTGCTAGCCAAGCGCAATTATTAGTGATTGCAATTGATGACCCAGATAAAATTTTAGAAATTGCCAGTTCGGTTAAAAAATATTATCCGCAATTACAGATAGTCGCTCGTGCTATCGATCGTCGTCATGCTTATGAATTAATGGCTTTAGGTATTAAAGCCTTTAAACGCGAAACTTTTGACTCAGCGTTAAACTTGGGCGTAGAAGCGTTAACTTTATTAGGTGTTAAAGCTGAGGTTGCGCAGCGTGCCGGTGATGTTTTTGCCGCGCATGATCATGAATCTTTATATGAATTAGCTAAACTATGGGGTGATGATCATAGTTACGGCATTGCCGTTAAGCAACGTACTGAAGATTTAAAACAAGTATTAACTAACGATAAAGCCGAACAAGATAAGTTAAATACCTGTGTTGGCGACGATTGCCCTGACTCTTTAAGTAGCGATTAACTCAATGAAAAAGAGGGCAGTTAATGCCCTCTTTTTTATTGGATGTTGATGCTCTAACTTATATGCTAAATTGAGAAGATAAAGCCTAATTTTTAAAGCTAGGCCATAAAAATTAGGCTATAGCATTTAGATTATAAAACTTCAGCAAAGTTTTGAATAACATCTTCAGCCTCACCAATAACAACTTCGTGTAGTTGCTCTGCGGGATCAGCGATAGTAATTTCATTATATTCCACTGAATCATCACCTACTGCGCTACATGAAAAAGCAACGGTGTAAGTATTTGGTGGTAAGTGGGCAAAATGGTAACTATAAGTTGATACTTCAACGTCATCATTAAATACTACAGTGTCTGAGGCAAACGGCATTACTACGTTGTCAGCAATGTTACCTTGAGCAGTGTCAGGATCAAATTCATCGCCCAAAACATCGCCTTCTTCAATAGTGCCAGCGTATAAATAAACAACTTTACCGTGGTCAGTATTATCTTCATAAACCGTGCTGCAGTTATCGCCAACATTTAATAGGTTTACATCAACCATGCCAGCTAATGAACCAACAGATTCGCTGTCAACTACACGAATACCATGAGGCTTTAAGTTATAACTAGCACCACCAGCGGTTTCAACTAATGATGAGCGTAAATTAAACTCAATGGTATAAGCTTGCACAGCTTCACTTGAAACACTAAATGCCCCGAGCTTTAATTTATTGCTTGGCGTTTTTAATGGCTTGATACCTTCGTCGTCTTCAACCCAACAAAACTCAGTACTACCGTTTTGGTTTTGCGGACAACCTGAGGTATTTAAAATGAGGTTACTATATTCGCCCACTGGAATTTCAGTATTGCTGATGATCAGCTTTTCATCACCGTTTTGATAATCGAGTAAGTTAATGGTCATGGTGGTTGGATTACCATCTTCATCAACGATAGGCAAAGTTACACCAGAATCGTCTTCTTCATTATCACCATCTGATTTTAAGGTAATCGAGCTATAGGTAACAGTTACAGAGCTGGCAAAATCAACCGGCGCATCTGAAATAGAAAAAGACACTAAGGCGGTATTGGCGGGTTGTTCTAGGTTATTGTCGCTATCACTACCACCACAGGCAGCTAATAACAGCGTTAAAGAACAGGCATATAAAAACTTCATAAGGTACTACTCATTTTAAAAAACATTGCATTAATTATAGCAGCTCTAGCTTAAATTTAAGATTGTATTAACAAAGCGACAACACTTAGCTATTTTTATGTTTGTTGGTAATTACTTAGCTTATGGAAGTTAGCGCTTCTTTAGGGAGGGTTACAATGTTTGACAAAATAAACGCTCAAGCAAGGTATGTACTTGAGCGTATAAGGTTAGTATTAGCGGTTAATAAATACTTAAAAAATTCCAATATAAGCAGGTAGTGAAATATCGACTTTCATGGTGGTTGGTGATAATAAACCGTTTTTAATATCGCGTTTGAGTACGGTAACTTCATTAGAGAGTTTATTGGCGATAAATATATAGTCTTGATTGGCAGAGATGGTCATATCTCTAGGCCAATTGCCAAGCGTGCTATGCGACTGAATAAAGCTAAGCTCACCATTGGTACCTATTTCAAATACCGCGATAGCATTTTCACCGCGCACGGCAGCGTAAATAAAACGACCGTCGTTAGATGCTTTAATTGCCGACGAAAAGCTTGCTTGCTGATTTTTAGTCACTGTTTTTTCAGGTAAAGCACTTATTCGTTGCGTTAGTGTTAACTGGCCTGTTGCAGTATTTTGTTGAAATACTGCAACTACATTTGATAGTTCATTTAGCACATAAATGATGTTTTTATTAGGATGAAAAGCCATATGCCTTGGGCCATCACCCGCTGATAACTTTGCGGCAATGCGTGGTGTTGATAACTGTTGGCCTTTACCCGTTTCAAATAACAGAATTTCTTCAGTGCCTAGATCAACCGCATATAAAAACTTACCGCTTTTATCCCATTGCACGTAATGAGAATGTGGACTTTTCTGTCTTGGGGTTATACTTTTGCCACTATTTTTAAAGGTATCTAATAAAATTAAGGACTGTTGTTTTTCAGCTTTATTAAGCGCAACTAAATACACTTCACCAGTAGCATAATCGGCTACAGCTGCCTGAGTGCCTTGTGGATTTAAAGCGATATGGCAAGCGCCTTGGCTAAGCTTAGCTAGCTGACTTTTAATAACAAAGCGTTGCTTTTTTTCATGCCATTGGTAATAACTCATGCCACCATTTTTCTTACCAACAATACTGTAAAATTCTTTATTGTTGGCTGTTTGTGCTAAGTAAAGTGGTTGAGTAGCTTTAGCGACTAAACCACTATTTACCAGCTGATTTTTTGCTGGTGAGAAAGTTAGTTTATAAACGCCGTTACTGCCTTCATCGGTATAAGTACCAATCAGCAGTTCTTGCACTGAGCTTTTAGCTGGAGCTTTTTGAGCTTCGATTAATGCTTGTTTAGATGAAGGGCTGCTTGAACTACAACTCGATAGCATTAATACAGCTATACCGCTGATAATAGCTGTGGCGTACTTTTTTGGATTTAGTTTCACAAGTGTTTTTTTCAGTGAGGCTTTCATGTTGGATACTTTCCCATGTGTTGCTGCTAGTTTTATTGTTAGTTTTATTAGTAGGTTATCTTTTATAACGTTTATTTTTGAGTTGATAATAAACCGAATCTACTTCTCCATGCGGGGCTTGGCATAAATATTCTTTTTTAAAAGTCATGCCGAGTTTTTTCATCACGCCGATAGAGCCTAAGTTTTGTTTAACTGCAGTAGCTGATATATGAGTAAAGTTATTTTCAGCTATCGTTGTTTTATTTTCTATAAGTGCATCTCGGACAGCAATTGCTGCTTCACTTGCATAACCTTTTCCCCACGAACTTTGTTTAAAGCGCCAACCCATTTCAAGATTATTAAATTCTGGTTTGTCAGAGAAAAACTCCATCGGCCGCACCAATACCCAGCCAATATATTCATTGCTTGCTTTGATGGTAACTTTCCATAAGCCCCAACCTTTTACTGCGTTGGTATAAGCTTCAACTCTAGGTAGAAAAACATCCATAATGGTTGCCATGCTAGAGGGCTTACCGCCGTTAAGGTAGCGCATAACTTCGGGGTCTTGGTCGAGCTGATGCATTAATTTTGCATCAGCTCGGTTCATAAGCTCAAAAGTTAGCCGAGCAGTGTCTTTGACTTCCATTTCTGTAACCTTCATTCTCTTTTAGCTTTTAGCTTTTAGCTTTTAGCTTTTAGCTTTTAGCTTTTAGCTTTTAGCTAAGCAGCGGCTTCAAAAAGTGTGCAGTATGTGAACCTTTATGCTCAGCTACTTGCTCTGGCGTACCGGTAACCAATATTTCACCGCCACCAGAGCCACCTTCAGGGCCAAGGTCAATAACCCAGTCAGCAGTTTTCACTACATCTAAATTATGCTCAATTACAACAATGGTATTACCGTGATCACGCAAACGATGGATCACCTGCAGTAATTGTTTGATGTCGTGAAAATGCAAGCCAGTAGTTGGTTCATCGAGTATGTATAAGGTTTTACCGGTATCACGTTTTGATAATTCTTTTGATAATTTAACTCGCTGCGCTTCACCACCAGAAAGGGTGGTCGCCGACTGGCCAAGTTTAATGTAACTTAAACCGACATCCATTAAGGTTTGTAATTTTCGTTTTACCGCAGGAATAGCGTTAAAGAAGTCAAAAGCATCTTCTATGGTCATATCCAGCACTTCATGAATGCTCTTGCCTTTGTATTTTACTTCCAAGGTTTCGCGGTTATAGCGCTTGCTTTTACAGACATCACACGGCACGTAAACATCAGGTAAAAAGTGCATTTCTACTTTAATTAAGCCATCGCCTTGGCAAGCTTCACAACGTCCGCCTTTAACATTAAAACTGAATCGGCCTGGTTTATAACCACGTGAACGTGACTCTTGGGTGCCAGCAAAAATATCTCGTACTGCGGTGAAAATTCCAGTGTAGGTAGCAGGGTTTGAACGAGGCGTTCTGCCAATCGGGCTTTGGTCAATATCAATAACTTTATCAAGTAACTCTAAACCGGTGATTGATTTATAAGGTGCCGGCTCTTGCGTGGTCGCGCCATTTAATTCGGTATGGGCAAGTTTGTATAAGGTGTCGTTTATTAAGGTTGATTTTCCTGAGCCAGAAACACCAGTAACACAAGTCATTAAGCCGTTGGGAATAACTAAATCAACATTTTTTAAGTTATTACCACTAGCGCCTTTTAGTTTAACAACATTGTTTTTATCAAACGGCGTACGTGTTTTGGGCAGTTCAATGCCTTCAACGCCAGATAAATATTTACCTGTTAAAGAGTCAGAACAAGCGAGAATATCGTCAACCGTACCTTCGGCAATAATTTGACCGCCGTGCACACCAGCACCAGGACCAATATCAATAACATGGTCGGCCGCGCGAATGGCGTCTTCATCATGTTCAACTACAATCACGGTATTACCCAGATCACGCAGGTGAATTAGGGTTTTTAAAAGGCGTTCGTTATCACGTTGATGTAAACCAATGGACGGTTCATCCAGCACATACATAACACCTACTAAGCCCGCGCCAATTTGGCTAGCTAAGCGAATACGTTGTGCTTCGCCTCCAGAAAGGGTATCAGCGCCACGTGAGAGGTTTAAATAATTTAAACCAACGTTCACTAAAAAGCCTAAGCGGTCGTTAATTTCTTTTAATATTTTGTCTGCTATTTGGCCTTTTTGACCTTTTAAATCTAAGCCTTGAAAAAAGGCTAAGGCATCAGCAATGGCAAATTCAGCGACGGTTGGTAATGGCGTATCGTCGATGAAAACATTACGCGCTTCAAGGCGTAAACGGCTACCGTTACAGTCAGGGCAGTGCTGGCTATTTAAATATTTGCTTAATTCTTCGCGCACCGCATTTGATTCGGTTTCTTTATAGCGGCGATTCATATTATTTAAAATACCTTCGAACGGGTGTTTGCGAATAACAATATCACCACGGTCGTTCATGTATTTAAATTCTATTTCTTGCTTGCCGCTGCCGTACAATACCAGTTTTTGAATATCTGCAGAGAGCGCGCTATAAGGTTTGTCTAAAGCAAAGCCGTAATGCTCAGCAAGTGCTTGTAGCATTTGGAAGTAATAAAAATTACGTTTGTCCCAGCCACGAATAGCGCCACCCGACAAACTTAGCTCAGGGTTAGTGATAACCCGTGATGGGTCAAAAAATTGCTGATTACCTAAACCTTCACAGCTTTGACATGCGCCAGCAGGGTTGTTGAATGAGAATAACCGTGGTTCAAGTTCTTGCATGCTATAACCACAATGCGGACAAGCAAAGTTGGCCGAGAATAATAATTCTTCACGGTCGGGCTCGTCCATAAAGGCAACTTTCGCAGTACCTGCGGTTAAGCCTAAGGTGGTTTCAAAAGATTCAGACAAGCGCAGTTGAATATCTTCACGCACTTTTAAACGGTCAACAACCACTTCAATGGTATGTTTTTTATGTAACTCTAACGCTGGTGGATCAGACAAGTCACACACTTCACCGTCAATTCTGGCGCGAATAAAACCTTGGGCGGCTAAGTTGTCTAATAACTTTACATGCTCACCTTTTCGGTTTTGTAATACTGGCGCGAGCAGCATTACCTTGGTGCCTTCTTCAAGCGTTAAAACTTTATCAACCATTTGCGAAACAGTTTGTGCAGCTAATGGCTGATTATGGGTCGGACAGCGTGGCTCACCAACGCGGGCATATAATAAGCGTAGGTAATCGTAAATTTCGGTAATAGTACCTACGGTTGAGCGCGGGTTATGCGAGGTCGATTTTTGTTCGATGGAAATTGCAGGTGACAAACCTTCAATATGGTCAACATCGGGTTTTTCCATTAACGATAAAAACTGACGGGCATAGGCCGATAAAGATTCAACATAACGACGCTGGCCTTCAGCATATAAGGTATCGAACGCGAGAGAAGATTTACCTGAACCGGAAAGCCCTGTAATGACAATTAGTTTATCGCGGGGAATGTCTAAGCTAATGTTTTTAAGGTTGTGGGTTCGTGCGCCCCGAACTTCAATTTGTCTCATAAAGTTTTTACGACTGTGCCTAATCAAGGAATCAGCCATTATTGCATAATTTAGCGACAAACTTCACCTACAAATACCATGGGCTGTTGATCTTGCAATTTATAGTTCTGTTGTAGTTGAAAAAGATGGCAATCGAGGCGCTTAATAAATGTTTGGTTGTTCCAAATGCACTTTTAAGCACCGATTATAGGTTCCAACATAATCTAAGTACCTACATCCATGTAGGTAACAAAGAGTGACTCTTTTTCAAAACAATCCAAAGGGCTATGGCTGATTTTCAACCTAAGATCGTTGAAAATCATTAAAGTACGACGGCGTGGATGCCAAAGCCGAGAGCGACTACATAGTATTATTTTCGCCTTGTTATCTAAAAAAATAGTCAATAGCAGAAGCTAAAATGCAAGAACAATAGCCCCTATTTTTATTGCGTTAAATAGCGTGGTAAGATAACGCTATTTTTATGCTACGGTATTTTAGTTCCGTTAGCGGATATTTGTTCACCCTTCAGGTTTAGCAGTCGTTATGAGCACAACAGGTTTAAATACCATAGAAAAAAAAGCCGCATTTTCTTTAGCCTCAGTATTCGGTTTACGGATGTTAGGTTTATTTATGATCTTGCCGGTATTTGCCATTTACGGACAAGAACTTGAAGGTTATAGCCCTATTTGGTTAGGTTTAGCGATTGGTGCATATGGTTTAACCCAAGCGTTATTGCAAATTCCTATGGGTATTCTTTCTGATAAATTTGGTCGCAAGCCGGTTATCTTAGCTGGTTTAGTAGTGTTCTTACTCGGTAGTATTGTTGCGGCAATGTCAGAAACTATTTATGGCGTGGTTTTCGGCCGAGCTTTACAAGGAATGGGCGCAATTGCTAGTGCGATATTAGCTTTGGCGGCAGATTTAAGCCGTGAAGAACAGCGCCCGAAAGTGATGGCGACCATTGGTATGTTCATCGGTTTGTCGTTTACTCTAGCTATGGTTTTAGGGCCCATTGTCGCACAGGCTTTTGGTTTAAGTGGCTTGTTCTGGGTTATCGCGATACTGACGGTATTGGCGATGCTGTTGATCCAATTTATGGTGCCATATTCTGTTAATAAAGCGCCACGCGGCGATAACGTCGCCTTACCGGCACAATTAAATAAATTAATTCGTAACCCGCAGTTATCACGCTTGAACTGGGGCGTATTCATTTTACATATGGCGCTAACCGCTTGTTTTGTTACTTTACCTACACAGTTTGTCGCCAGTGGTTTAACCCTTGACCATCACTGGCAATTGTATTTACCGACGCTATTAGGTTCATTCTTTTTAATGGTGCCGTTTATGATCATCGCCATTAAAAAACAAAAAGAAAATCAAATGTTTTCTGCCGCAGTTGGTCTATTAACACTAGCATTAATTTTCCTTTGGTACTTGCCAAGCAGCTTTTGGATATTGGTTGTATTAATGGTGATGTTTTTTACCGCCTTTAATTATTTAGAAGCGACTATGCCGTCTATTTTATCAAGGCTTGCTCCTGCTGGTGTGAAAGGCAGCGTAATGGGCATTTATTCTAGCAGCCAATTTTTAGGGGCATTTGCTGGTGGTGTTATTGGCGGCATTATTTCTGCCAGCTTTGGTGATAAAGCGATCTTTCTAGTAATGGCAATATTTAGTTTGTTTTGGTTAGTAATATCTCTGGGTATGCAGCCGTTGAAAAAATCAAAAAGCTTCAGTTTTTCTACTAAAATTACATGCGAACAACAGGCGGAAGAAGTGGCGGAAGTGCTTATTAATATGCCTGGCGTAATTGAAGCGACCTTAGTGCATACCGAAGCGGTTGCCTATTTAAAGGTTGATGAAAAAGTTGCTGACCTATTAGCGATTAAAGCCTTGCTTAATAAATAGCGATAAGCTTAAAAGTCAAAAGCTAAAAGAAGCCAGAAGCAGCAAGAAAAGGATAAAAAGTTTAGCATTGAGCTGTAAAAGTCGATGCTAAACTCCTCACTTAAAACTTAAAACTTAAAACTTAAAACTTAAAACTTACATCATATTGATAGTCACGAATTTGTGCTAAATCAGTTACCTGTACAGAGCCAATACTATGGGATAGTTTTGCAGTGGTTTTTTTTGCGCCATAATATTCGGCAAAACTAATAATGTCTTGACCATTGCAAACCACATTTAACGCCACTACACGAGTTTTTAAATGCAGAGCCTTAATTTCCTTCGACATTCTAAAGCTTTTATCTAAAGCTGCTGATTTACAAATTCTAATTAAGCCTTCTTCAACGTACGCAGGCATATAGCTACTTTCAGCGACGGCCACAGAGCTGAATCCTAGTGTGCTTAATGCAATCACACCTGATAGTAATAATAATTTTTTCATGATGATATCCTTGTATGTAGCGTAATAAATATCAGCCTAACCCTTAGGCTAACTGCACGAGTTAGTATCGTGTAGGGAGCCTAATTGCTGACGACAAAAGTACTATAGATAACTTAATCATAAATAACAGGATGGAATGTATATGAAAACAAGTGGAGAAACAGAGTAATAGATGATGAAAAAACACTCATAAAAACAAAGGTTAACTTCATGGCTGATGATAACATGAGTAAAATATTATTTTGTGAATGAGCAAATATTGTTAACTACAATGTATTTGAACACCCTGTTGACAAAATTTTGGTAAGCCATAACTTGACCAATAATCAACCAAGCCAATTTTCTCCATTAAGGAAATAAATTGCGGATGACGTCTAATTTTATCGGTATGCGCCCTCATTGCTGATAGCAAACGATATTGATGGTTATCTGCTAGGGTAAAAGCTAAGGCAAAGTAGTTATCAATATCGGCTAATTCAGCGTACATATATAATAAAACGGTATGTTCAAACATCCCATCGTCAGCTGCTTGGGTTAAAAATTGGCTGGCTTGTATTTGATACTCAGGGTATTTTATGCCTTGATACAGAACATCAATATAACTCTTGGGGACGCCGAGCTTTTCGTAACCGGAAAAAAATAATTGTTTGCCTTTTTGTTCATCGCCGAAGCGAATATAGGCAGGGCCTAGTAAAGCTCCTGTTTCACCCCATTCATATTCGTTTAATACTAAACTGTCTGCTACGGTTAGTGCTTGTTGCGGCTTTTCCATTTGCATATAAATAGAAGCTAATGACAGGCCATACTCAATATTTAGCGGAGAACTTTGATGTAAACTTTGAAAATGTTGCAACAAATCATCGGAAAATTGGCCGGTTTGATGGTTTAATTCATATAAATTTATAGTGGCGCCTTGGTGTTGTTTTGCCAAAGCCTGTTGGGCTTGTTCTAAGGTACTTCTGGCTTGAAACCATTGATATTTTGCCATTTGAATTCGTGATAGTAATTGATAGAGTTCGGCATCTAATGGCGCTAAATTTATCGCTTTTTTTAAAGTATTTATCGCTAGATTACTATAAGGGTGGCTGAGTTTTTTCATCGACCACACTTCAAAGGTTAATAGTTTGGCTAATGCTTTTAAGGCATCAACAGAGTTTGGGTTGATATTGGTTATGGCATTAGCAAGCAGGTTAATGGCTGGGCGATTAAAAGCGTTACCTTCTTGGCTTAAAAATAAATACTCGGCAGACTCAATACTCGCTTGCATTTGTGCGTCACTATTTTGTGTTAAATGCGTTTGTATGACTTTTTCAATAAATTCTTTTGCTAAAATTCGTATATTAGTTTGAGTGCTATGAAGGGCTAGGTTTAAATGACTATCCAGCATGACATCGCCACTTTTCCCATCAATAAGCTGCCACTGTAAAAGGTCGCGCGCTTGTTCGTTAAAACCAATGGCACGAATAATATAACGAGCGCTAAAGCGTTGCGCTATTTCTCGAGCAAACATATGAGTTACTTTGTTAACTTCATTAATTGAAATCGTGCTTAAGCTTGGATGGTTGGCAATTAGCTGCCTAAAGTTCGTTTCTAATTTCGGGTAGCTGTTAGTTAGCTCTTTGCTTAATTCAAACGGCATGATGACAATACGGCTTGCATCGAGAGTTGGTGCTAAGTTACTCGTCTTTGCAGTGTTACTAATGCCGCTGATATATTGCCATGTTAACAAAATACAAACTAAGATCAGTATTATAATAAAGCCTTTAGAGGGCGTTATATGAACATGTGTTGCTTGTTTTTGTTTTATCGTAGTGTTTTTTTGAGTCAATGGCTGTGTAGACTCGACCTTAATGGGAGAAGATGAGTTGGTAGCGATGTTCGTATCACAATACACTAAATGAAAACCCACCTTAGGATGAGTTTTAATACTGAGGTTGTGGTTAAACTGTTTTAGTTTTTTTCTTAGCACCGAAATGCAACGGTTTAATGAATCGTCAGAAACAATAAGCTTTGGCCACACGCTGTCAAAAATTTCTGTACGCGTGATAACTTCTCCACGAGCTTTTACCAAGCAATGAAAAACTTCGGCGACTTTTTTTTCTAAGTGCAGGTATTCATCTGTATTTTTAGAATGGATCTCACCATGTGCAGCATTAAAAGTACAGTCACCCAAATCATATACTGTTATTATTTGTTCATGCGGTTTATTGTCTGCCTTTGCAACTCTTTCCATAATGGTTTCCTATCGCTTTCTGAGCATGGTATTGGCTAAAGCAATAGTCATTATTCTAGTTCAAATTAACGCGGGTAGAAGGTGAATAAGGTAATAAAAAAAGACTAATTTATCTTGAACTATTTTAGCCTTTAATAACAGCTTGAAATATAGTCAGAAAGCGTTCGTTTACCTAATTTCACCCTAATGTCATCTTCAAGAAACTTACCTATCAATTCTTGCCCGATTGGGGATTGTGGCGTGATCACGGTGTAATGTTTGTTATTAATCTTTGTTTTAAAACCACCTGCAGCTGGAGCAATAAAAAACCAATGCTTGTTAGCCTGATCTTGTGAAAGTTGCACCATAGCGCTTAAAGTAACAGGGGTGTTTTCATCAAAGCTAATTAAGTTCATTTGCTCAAAGGCATTAATGGCTTGGGTAATTTCTTGTACCCGCCGAGTTTGCCCTTCGGCTAAATAAGCTGCTTCTATAGCTAAGGTGTCGTATTGGGTTTCAGCGACTGATTGGTCGTCAGTTGCAGCAAGATGAGCATTGTTTGCTGCTTCAACAGCATTTGATAGCTCTTGTTGCAATTTCTTGACAATTTGTTCGATTAACTTTTCTTTGTACATATAAGTGAAAACAAGCGGTATTTAAGTGATCTAAGGCGTTTAGTTTAGCACTTTTGCTATTTTGATAAGTATAAATAATATTTTTAATCTGACAGGTGTCAAAATTACTTGTAATTTGTGCAAAGAGCGATTATTTTATAATGACTGGTTAGACCTTTGTAAAATATGAGACTGTAACTTTATGACGACTACAACCCACTTTCCCCATTTATTAGCGCCACTTGATCTTGGCTTTACGACTTTAGCTAATCGCACCCTTATGGGCTCGATGCATACAGGTCTTGAAGAAGAGAAAAATGGCTTCGACAAACTCGCAGCTTTTTATGAAGCGCGCGCTAAAGGCGGAGTTGGTCTTATTGTTACAGGCGGTATTAGCCCAAATATGCGTGGCCGATTAGCTCCGCTAGGTTGCGAGTTAAGTAAGTTTTGGCATGTTAAAAAGCATAAAAAAATTACAGCGGCAGTACATAAGCATCCAACAAAAATTTGTTTACAGCTCTTACATGCCGGCCGTTATGCTTATCATCCGTTTAGTGTTTCATCGAGCAAAGTAAAGTCGCCAATTAATCCGTTTACACCTGCAAAAATGTCGGTAAGACAAATAAAAGGCACCATTAAAGACTTTGCCTCGTCAGCTAAGTTAGCCGCTAAAGCTGGTTACGATGGCATTGAAATTATGGGCTCTGAAGGTTACCTAATTAATCAATTTAGCTGTGCGCGAGTAAATAAGCGTACCGATGAATGGGGTGGTAGCATTGAAAACCGTATGCGTTTAGGCATTGAAATTGTTAAAGCGGTACGAGAAAAGGTTGGCGAGAAATTCATTATTATTTTCCGTTTATCTATGCTTGACCTGGTTGAAGGTGGAAATAGCTGGGATGAAGTAGTTGCTATGGCAAAAGCCTTAGAACAAGCGGGTGTAACTATCATGAATACCGGTATTGGTTGGCATGAAGCTCGAGTACCTACTATCGCCACTTCTGTGCCAAGAGCTGCATTTACTTGGATCACCGAGCGAATGAAAAAAGAAGTGTCTATTCCTTTAGTGACCACCAACCGTATTAATACCCCTGAAGTGGGTGAAAAGGTTATCGCTGAAGGTCATGCCGACATGGTGTCGATGGCGCGTCCATTCTTAGCTGACGCTGAATTTGTAAATAAGGCTAAGCAAAATAAGTCGGATGAAATTAATACCTGTATTGGCTGTAACCAAGCCTGTTTAGATCATGTATTTCAACAAAAACGCGCTTCATGTTTAGTAAACCCAGTGGCTTGTTATGAAACTGAATTAACTTTTGGCAAAGTTGAAAAAGCTAAACGAATTGCCGTAGTTGGTGCAGGGCCGGCAGGTTTAGCCTTTAGTGTATATGCTTCAGAGCGTGGTCATAAAGTTGAACTATTCGATCGCGCCGCTGAACTAGGTGGACAATTTAATATTGCCAAGCAAGTGCCAGGTAAAGAAGAGTTTTATGAAACCTTACGTTATTTTGGTAAAAAACTTGAGCTGTTAAATGTTTCAGTAAACTTAAACAGTGAAAAAACCGTGGCACAACTAGCGGCTGAAGGTTTTGATGACGTGGTATTAGCCACGGGGATTATCCCTCGAAAATTAAACATTACTGGCTTCGAACACCCGAAAGTTAAAAGCTATATTCAAGTATTACGTGATAAAGAACCGGTTGGTAAAAAAGTTGCGATTATTGGCGCTGGTGGTATTGGCTTTGATGTGGCGTGTTATTTGGCGGAAGAAAAATCACTCACCAATGAACCTGAAGCTTGGCTGGCTAATTGGGGTGTAGATAAAAGCTACACTAACGCAGGTGCTTTGCTGACCAAAGAGCAGCACAAAGCAGCTGCTCATGAAAAGCCTGAGCGTGAAATTTTCTTATTACAACGTAAAACCACCAAAGTAGGTGCTGGTTTAGGTAAAACTACCGGTTGGATACATCGTGCTACTTTACAAAAAAGTGGTGTAAGCATGATCGCCGGTGTTAGCTATAAAAGCATTGACGATAACGGCTTAACCATTGAAGTTGACGGTAAAGAACAAGTATTAGATGTTGATACCGTGGTGATTTGTGCAGGGCAAGAACCAGAGCGAAGCTTATATCAGCAACTTGTTGATGCTGGCGTTAATACTCACTTAATTGGTGGTGCTAATGTTGCGGCAGAGCTTGATGCAAAACGCGCCATTAGACAAGCGGCAGATTTAGCAGCTACGATTTAATTAACAGCTAAAAAATCTTTTAAAACAGCCAAATAGCATTTGTTATTTGGCTGTTTTTTATTGAGGAAAGCGAAAAGCTAGATGGTGAAATTTTTCTGGCTTAGTATTGGTCTAATGTTATGCTTAATCCAATTGGTATAATTATAATAATCAAAGGAATGTTATGTCAGCCTTGCTCAAACCTGCGGTCAGCTTATCTAATCAATTACCCTTTAAAGCTAAATTTATTCTACTGGCGTTAATGTTTTATTTACCGCTACTAGCGTCGTTTCTATGGATAGTACAAGAACAACGCTTATTAACGCTGCAATATAATAGTCAACTTATCGGTTTAAAATACATTGAAACAACAGGTAATATTGAGCAAAAAATTCGTAATAGCCAATTAGTTGATAGCGATGGTAGTGAGATCGACCGAGCACTTAACCAGCTCAGTAATCAGTTAAAAAAAGAAGCAGGACTAGTACAAGCGGCTAACTTGATTAACGGTTTAACCGAGCGTTGGCAATTAGCACAAAGTAGTTCCGGTATTGATGCTTTCACCGCTTATGCTAATGCGTTTGATGACAGCTTAACCTTACGCGAAAATTTGGCCGCCTTAAGTGGTTTAAGCCGAGACAGTGATCCCTTAACCTTTTACTTAGCGGAAGCGCGTGTTGGTCGTTTACCTATATTGTTAGAATATATTGGCCGAATTAAAGACTTAACCAGTTTTATTTTAACGAATGAAGGTTTTAGTGCGCAGTCATATACCTTAGTTGTTGCCCTTGACCAACGTATTGATGAATTGCAGTTACAGCTGCAAAAAAATACCCAACAATTAAAACGTGTCGCAGCCAAGTCACTCAATCAGTATCTAGCAGATCAACAAACATTTTCTAAAAACTTAGACGCTTATCAACAATTACTGCAAAGTAAAATGATCCAGCCTGATGAAATTGCCCTTAGCCAAAGCCAAGCAAGTGCGCAAGCCGAAAAAATTCAGCAAGCCGCTCAGCAATTATTAGCCCAAAGCCATAAATTATTAACCGAAAACTTATCAACTCATCAAGAACAAAGTGTCACTTTTTTATGGTTGGTTAGTTTGGTATTAATTGCCGTAGCTTTGGGCACCTTGTATTTACTGGTCGCTATTTATCATTCACTTACGGTAAATGTTGCCGAGATAAAATTTGCCGCTAATGCGTTAGGTAATGGTGATTTCACCGTAGCGCTAAGCGTAAATTCAAAAGATGAACTCGGTGATATCGCTGGTAGCTTTGTCATTATGCAGCAAAAAATAAATAAACTGCTCAGGCACTTTAATGATGATGTTGAACACTTAAAAACTGCCGCGGGTGAAATTCATCAATTAACCAATAACATGGAAAAAAGTTTAACCATTCAACAAGAAAATACCCATGGCGTGGCGCAAGCTATCAGCCAAGTGTCAGCATCGGTTGAAGTGATCAGCCAAAGTACGCTGTCAGCTAAAGCGATTACCGAACAAGCGAGTGAACAAGTTGATTTAGGAGAGTCTGTGGTTGCAGAAACAGCCAGTGCAATTACCGATATTTCCGATGAAGTGAACAGCTCTGCAAAAGTGATTAATGAAGTTGCTGGCTTAAGTAATGAGATTGGTCAATTTGTGAATGTGATCCGTGAAATTGCCGACCAAACTAATTTACTCGCTTTAAATGCTGCCATTGAAGCCGCTCGAGCGGGTGAACAAGGCAGGGGCTTTGCCGTGGTGGCCGATGAAGTTCGCACGCTTGCTAGCCGAACCCAAGACTCAACCACCGAGATTCAACGCATTATTGAGCAATTACAATTAGGGGCTGATAAGTCGGTAAAAGCGATGAATACCGGGGTAGAAAAAGCAAAAACCGGCGTAGAGAAAACCAGCCAAGTTGCGACAACCTTTAAAGCGGTAACTGAAAATGTTGAACAAATTGTTGATGCAACTGTGCAAATATCGTCGGCAGTTGAGCAGCAAACGCAAATGGTGATCGATATTGACAGTAAAACCGACAGTATCGCGCAAGGCTCAAGCGACTTAAAACAAGCGGCTAAAAATGCGGCTGACTCTGGTGAAAACCTCAATAACTTAGCCAATACTTTATCAGAACAGTTAGGGCAATTTACGCTAGCTAAATAGCTAAATAGCTAAATAGCTAAATCGGCAAACAAGCCCATAAAAAATAAATTTATTTAAGAGATAATAATCGTAATGTTTAGTGAAGTAATTACACCGCGCTTTAGTGATACTGACGCCTTAGGGCATATTAATAATACCATGGTACCAATTTGGTTTGAGGGCGCCCGAGATCCAGTTTTTCGGTTATTTATGCCAAAGCTTGATACCAGTAATTGGCAATTGATTTTAGCCAAAATTGACGTTTCTTATCATGCGCAAATGTTCTACGGAAAAACTTTGGAAGTTAGAACTTTTATCAGCCGCATTGGTGGTGCATCTTTTGATGTTTATCAAGAGCTTTACCAAGGCGAAACCAAATGCGCTTCTGGCACCGCAGTAATGGTACATTATTGTTACCAACAACAAGCCAGTCAGCCGATACCTGAGTCGGTGAAAAAAGTTTTGCTTAGCCATTCTCACAGCTAATACACCGGAAATATGTAGCCTTATTCTTGGCACTATACAAAGCGAAGCTTGTCAGATAAAAGTTTTCTTAAGCAATTGTTAAGAAAACTTTTATATAGTGATATTGTTAAATAAAGCTAGTCAGTAAAAGCTGTCAATTAGTGAATATAAAATTCTTGTAGGAAGTTATGAAAAAAATCAAATTAAGTTTATCGCTATTTGTTTTGTTAGTGTTTCTTCAGTTTAATGCTCAAGCAGAGCCAAGCTTACCTGAGAGTTTTAGCCAAGTACTTGAAGAAAATAAAGGCCAAGTTATCTATTTAGATTTTTGGGCGTCGTGGTGTGTGCCATGTCGACGTTCATTTCCTTGGATGAATACTATGCAAGAGAAATACACCAATGATAACTTTAAAGTGATCAGTATTAACCTTGATGCCCAAGCCGAATTAGCTGCAAAATTTCTTACTGATAACCCCGCTAATTTTGACATTATTTATGATCCGAAAGGAAAAATTGCTCGTTACTTTAAATTAAAAGGCATGCCCAGTAGTTTTATTATCAACAAACAAGGCAAGGTGGTTAGTGCTCACGTTGGTTTTACTGATAAAAAGAAAGCCAAATACGAGCAAGAAATTGCGCAATTACTTCAAAAGCAGAGCAATGATTAAATTATTTGAACATACTAAACAAGTGTTAGTCGTGACGCTTGTGCTAATTACTTCACTATTGTCTGGCTGTTCTTCTTTAGGCGTTGAGCCGTGGGAGCGTGATGTTTTAGCTAAAAAAGAAATGGCATTGCCAACATCAGCAGTTGATGCCGCTTTAGACGATCATATTTACTTTAGTAAAGAAGCTTCAAGTGGCGGCCGTAGTTTTGGCGGTGGAGGTTGCGGGTGCAACTAATAGAAACAACAGAGCAAAAACAAAAACAAAAAACAAAGCCAAACTTAAAAGGTTTGTTAACTACAGCTACTTGCGCACTTTTAGGCACACAAGCTCATGCTGAAGTGAATACAAGTGACGATAAGTGGCGCTTTGATACCGCTATTATGCATTATAACGAAGCCGATAGAGTTACCGCTACTGAAGCCATAATTGCCGCCAATAAAACCTACGGTAATGACGAAGTATTAAGTTTAAAACTTACTATTGATGCCCTAACTGGAGCTTCAGCAAATGGTGCTGTTGCTCAGCCTGATGCACAAACTTTTACCCGTCCTTCTGGTAATGGTCAGTATATTGTTGAAGGCGGAGAAACACCGTTAGACAATACCTTTAAAGACACCCGCGTGCAATTAACAGGGCAATGGACACAGCCGCTATCAGATGTCTTTACCATTAGTGCAGGCGGTAATTTTTCCAAAGAATATGACTATATGTCGATATCTGGCAATACTAATCTTACTCGAGATTTTAACCAGAAAAACACCACACTTTCGGCAGGTATAGCTTATGCCTATGACGTTATCGAACCGGAAGGTGGTATTCCAAAACCCTTCGCTGAAATGGTAATTGCAGGTTTTGGTAGCGATGAATTTGACCAAGCTTTTGCAGATAGCCGTTTAACAGGTGATGATAGTAAAGCAACGGTAGATTTATTAGTTGGCCTAACCCAAGTAATTAATCGCAATATGATAGTGCAAATGAACTATTCTTATTCGTCAGTCAGGGGCTATTTAACGGACCCGTTTAAAGTATTAAGCGTGGTTGATGTTAATGGTTACGCGCAGAGCTACTTGCATGAAAGTAGGCCAGATACTCGCAGTAAACATGCATTTTATGCTCAAAGTAAATATCACTTTGGCCATAGCATGCTTGATACCTCGTATCGATATATGACTGATGACTGGGAAATAGACTCTCATACCTTTGATGTTCGTTATCGAGTGCTATTTGCTAGTGGTCATTATCTAGAGCCGCATCTGCGTTTTTATAGCCAAAGTGCCGCTGAATTTTATCAGCCATTCTTGCAACAAGACGACGTACTACCAATGTATGCTAGTGCTGATTATCGTATTGGCGAACTCGACACTTATACTTTAGGACTGCAATACGGGATGCCGATGGATAGCGGTAATAGCTTATCTATGCGCTTAGAATATTATCATCAAGCCCCTAAAAGTGACGGCAGCGCAAGTTTTGGCGTATTAAACGACGTTGAATTATATGAAGAGCTTGATGCCTTAATTGCCCAAGTAACTTATTCTTTTTAACCTTGATAAAAACTTAGCAAGGACTTTATGCCGAGTCAGCATCACCAACAAATCAATACTCGAAAAGTAAGTTGCCAACCTAGAGTTGGCGGCTTTTTAGTGAGCTTTCATGCTATGGCTAGTCAATGTGAATTATTAGTTGATTGTGATGATCAAACGCTAGCTCAGCACTTAGGTAAAATTGCTGCCACTGAAGCGTGGCGCATTGAAGACAAATATTCCCGTTACCAGCAAAACAGTGTTTGCGGGCAATTAAATCGCCATGCAGGCAAGCCGTGTAAAATTGACCAAGAGACCTTATTGTTGCTTAACTTTGCTGAGCAATGTTACCAATTAAGTGACGGTTTATTTGATTTAACCTCAGGGGTACTAAGAAAGGCTTGGCACTTTGATGGCAGCGATAACGTGCCTAATCAAACCGACGTTGACGCTCTACTGCCTTTTATCGGCTGGTCTAAAGTTAACATCAACAAACAGCTATTAGAATTTACTATGCTTAAATCAATGGAAATTGATTTTGGCGGAATAGGCAAAGAATATGCGGTTGATCGCACCGTATTGTTATTATCACAATGGCTTAGCGAAAACTTATTGGCTAAAGCCAACTCTAATAAAACCATTCCTTTTTTAGTTAATTATGGCGGCGACTTGGCAGTAAATGGAGCAAGGGCTAATAATCAAGCATGGCAAATTGGTGTCGAACGCTCCGGTTTAAATCAAACAAATACCACTATGGTGACCATGCGTGAAGGGGCTGTAGCAACCAGTGGTGATGCTCACCGATTTTTATTAAAAAATGGTCACCGTTATAGCCATGTTTTAAATGTGAAAACCGGTTGGCCAGTGGAAAACCCGCCGAGTGCTATCACCGTTGCTGCGCCAAAGTGCATTCAAGCAGGTTTTTTGGCAACCTTAGCCTTATTGCAAGGTAAAGAAGCTGAGCAGTTTTTAACTGAGCAAGATATTAAGTTTTGGGCAATACGTCCTGATTAACCAAATTCAGCAAACAATACACTTTTTCCTTAGCACTAGAATATGGCTTTTAAGTGGCTACTTTGTTAGCGACAAATAAATAATTTGCATGTGTTAACCACGAGTTAACTATAAGTTACACGCCGAGCTTAACTTTGTAGTGTAAACCCAATTGATCCTATAGTAGAATATTGCGATATTTAAAATCGTCTTGAACAAATAGGAACAATACGCATGGCCAGTCGTGGTATTAATAAAGTAATTATTGTCGGTAACTTAGGACAAGATCCTGAAGTACGTTTTATGCCAAATGGTGGTGCTGTTGCCAACTTTACTGTAGCAACTTCAGAAACATGGAAAGACAAGCAATCAGGCGAGCAAAAAGAAAAAACTGAATGGCACCGTATTGTTATGTATCAACGTTTAGCTGAAATTGCTGGCGAATACATCAAGAAAGGTTCAAAAGTTTACCTTGAAGGTCGTTTGCAAACGCGTAAATGGCAAAACCAGCAAGGTGTTGATCAATACACTACAGAAATAGTTGTTAACGATATGCAAATGTTAGACTCTCGTGGTGCTGGTCAACAACAGCAAGGCGGCTTCCAACAGCAAGCGCCTGCACAACAAGGTGGCTTTCAGCAACAAGCTAAACCTGCAGCTCAGCAAGGTGGTTTCCAACAACAAGGTGGTTACCAGCAACAAGCTAAACCTGCTGCTCAGCAAGGCGGTTATCAACAACAAAAACCTGCAGCTCAGCAAGGTGGCTTTCAACAACAAGCTCCTGCTCAAGGTGGTTATCAAGCACCAGCTCAGCAAGGTGGCTTTCAACAACAAGCTCCTGCTCAAGCACCTAAGGTAAACCCACAAGAACCTACTATTGATTTTGATGACGACATTCCGTTCTAAATGATCTTTTAGAACTTTGTTATTTTCATAAAAAAGCCCTGTAATAACAGGGCTTTTTAGATTTTAGCAAGTGGTTAATATAATACTGTCGTCATATTAAAAATCATAAGAAATACGGGCATAATATTCTCTACCTGCTAATGAAAACGGGAAACTTGCCCAGCCGTAGGTGAAACCAAACTCTTTTAAACCAGTACCATTTTCACCCCATTCATCAGGGTATTCATCAGTTAAGTTGAGAATGCCACCACTTAAAGTTATCTGATCATTAATATGCCACTGGGCGGTAACATCAAATAAAGTTTTAGCGCTCCAAGTATTTTCCGGTGTGCCATATGAAGCGCTGGTAACTGAACCATAGTAAGTCGCTCGTGCGGTTACTAACCAATCGGTTTGATCATACATAGCTGACAGGCTTGCTCGGTCTTGCGGCTGAGCCTTTTCAACTAACAAAGTTTGCGGATGATTAAAAACCACTTCATCAGGCACTATCGTTGATGAAGTATTAAGACCACTGACTTCAGTGTCGTTATGATGATAAGTGATTTCATAAATTACTTCAGCGCCACCGGATAATTCTTGAGTATATTGGTTTACCCAATCAATACCCATAGTTTCGGTATCAATGGCATTGGTAAATAAAGAAACATTTCTTACGCCATCTAATGCCTCGTTCGGCCCTGAATATTTATCAAAAAAGGCATCAATTTCACTATTAATTCCACGGGTAATATTGCCGGAATATACTATGCGGTCATCAATATTTATTTGGTAAATATCTAAGGTTGAATTGAAGTTATCGAGTGTTAATACCATACCCACTGAAAAGTTGGTGGAGGTTTCTTCTTCTAGCTCTTTAAAGCCAAGTTCTTGGGCTAAATCTTCATGAGGTCGTAAAGTGACTAAATCTGCTAATTCGCCATTGTCCAATGAAATTGACCGTTGCGTGAAATTAGCTTGTTGCATACCCGGTGCTCTATAGCCAGTAGAAGCGGTACCACGCATGGCAAAATAGTCGTTAAAGGTATAATGAGTGGATAGCTTTCCAATAGTGGTACTGCCAAAGTCATCATAGTCTTCATAACGAATAGCTGCAGCTAAAACCCAATCTTCAGTAATGCTTGATTCTGAATCAATATACAAAGCAAAGCTATTACGATCACTATCAATGGCCATGCTCGGGCTATACCCTTGGAAACCTTGCATACCCGGCGTGGTTTGCTCTGCAGGTAAACAATCAATAACTGCTGGATCGCCCGTTGGGTTAGCAATTTCACCACATAGGGTGTCACCACGAGCCCAAGAAACATCATCACCGGCTTCTTGTTTGTAACCGTCAGTGCGATATTCGGCGCCAATGGCGATAGAGGTTTCAACATAAAAACCAAAATCAACGAAGGTAATTGCATCAACATTAAAGGTGGTTTGCTCAAAAACTAAAGCGCCATCATAGGCACTGGTTGGGCTGTCTGGGCCATAACTGGCGTTCACTGAATCTAGGTTACTAAATTCAAAACGGTTTTCACCCGTGACTACACTGGCATCTATCTCCCAGTTATCAAATTCTACTCTGTAGCCTATGGCTAAAGAGGTATCTTCACTTTTAGAACCTAAAGCAGGAGTAAGACCTTCTGGGTGTAATTGGCTCCAAATGCGATTATCATTAGCTGTACGGAAAAAACCTAATGATTCACCTTCTTTACTGGTTATGCCGCCAAAAGCGTAGAATTCACTATCATCACCAATATCGTAGGAAAAATTTGCCCATAAGCTGGTCATTTCTGTTTCAGCTTCACCTATTAATAAAAGTACTCTTTCAGGAGAGATCGAACCATCCCACGCTGTTGGTGCTGCACGATTCATTTGACCATTATCAGCATATTCAAAGGTTAAATTAAGCGTGGCATTGTCACTTATTTGAAAGCCATAGTTAGCACCAAGATGGAACTTTTCGCCGTCCCCTTCAGAAGTTTCACCGTATTGTGCCCAAGCATTACCGCCTTCATTGTCTTTAAGCACGATATTGATAACACCTGCAATGGCGTCAGAGCCATATTGCGCGGCGGCGCCATCACGCAGTATTTCAATATGTGAAATTGCCGTCATTGGAATAGAGCTTAAATCGGTACCAGCACTGCCACGACCAACATTTTCTTGTACGGCGACAACTGCTTGTTGATGGCGACGTTTACCATTAATTAGTACCAATACTTGGTCTGGCCCTAAGCTACGTAAGGTGGCCGGGCGCATTAAATCTTGGCCGTCGGAGGTGGTAGTATTGTTCATGTTAAAAGATGGTGCTAATTTTCGTAGCATATCAGGTGTACTAGTAGCGCCTGAGCTTTGAATAGCCTCAGCAGAAATAATATCTACCGGAGCAGGGCTATCAGCCATAGTTCGGTTAGGTAAACGGGTACCAACGGTAATGATGCGTTCTATTTCGGTGTCGTTGGCATTATCACCAATTTTTCGCTCTTCAGCATTGATTGACAAGTGTGTTAAAGACGCACTTATTGCTATAGCCACAGGTGCTATACGATATATTTTGTTCATGTTTTCTCCCTTTTGCCTTATCTGTTGTTGTTTAAATGTTGATAAGGTCTTCTTTAACGTAGAAAAGGATTGGGATTTACACAAGGAAAAGCACTGACTTTTTCATGAATTGTAGAACAAAGACTTGCTTGTTATTAAATTAGGATGAAAATTAAACAATTAAGCTGTGTTGATGTGAAAAAAGAAAGCAGAAGGAGATAAGTAGATTATGGTTTTAAGTGCTATTATTTTTGCTTACATAAACTGCTTAATTACTTTTTTCAGTGCTTTTTCAAGCCATAATGTCATCGGGTCACTGGCGTAGTGGTTGGCGTAAAAAAGCCCGATATCACCTTTAGGTTTATTGATTTCTTCACTGAAGGGAATGCTTATATATCTGTCATCGAGCTGCGCTGCAGGCAGTTTTGCGCTAAAGAAGATTAAGTCTGAGTCTAATAAAATACGTAAAATAATACTTAAGTGACGACAACGAATTTTTACATTGAGGCTTATATCGTACTTTTGTAGCTCTTTCTCGGCACGTGGGGCTGAGTCGTTCCAATCTTTCATGACATGTACGGCTAATGAATATTGTTTTATATGCTCAAGCGTTATGCATTTTTCTTTACTTAAAGGGTGATCTCTTCGACAAACTAATACGAAGTCATCTGCTCCTAATTTATGCTGAATAAAACTTTTAGGTAAGTCTAATGGAAAGTAATTTAGCCCCATTCTGGTACTGCCTTGTGATAATTGCTTTGGCGCTGAATCGCCCCAATCATCAATGGTTAACTCTATGCTCGGCGCTTCATTAGATAGGTATTGCATAAAAGATGGCACAATCCATTCAGCAATAGATGCGTTCATCGCGATGGTGATTTTTTCTTTACATGATTGCGGATCAAAGTGGTTTTTATCAAATAATGCGGTTACTTGCGATAATAGCTGAGGCAGTTCTGCAGCAAGTTGCTCACCTTTAACGGTTAATTCGAGGCTTTGCCCTTTGCGTACTAAAATTTCATCGGCCATGAGTTCGCGTAATTTTAATAATGAACGACTTACGGCTGATTGACTGGTTTTTAGTTCTTTGGCGGCCAAGGTTGTACTACGAACTTTTAATAAAACTCGTAGGGTTAGCAGTAAATTAAGATCAATTTTTTGCATATGAAAAACCGTTATTTAATCAATAAAATGAACTTACCAACGATGCTATATACGTTAGCGTGACCAAAATATTCTAACATAATTATAACGTTAGTATTTTTGTGCATTGAAAGTTAGTTGTATGTATTGGCCACCTCACTTTTTGTTTTGTTATTCGATACAAAAAAGCAGCCATAAGAAATGCTCTTATGGCTGCTGGTTATTTTATCTAGTGGGTTGTTGGAGCACCTTTAGAAAATAACTATTTTTCAATACGCGTAAAGCGTGTGCTTTTCCATACATCATTACGAACGTCTTCACCTGGAGTATACATACGTAATACGCCATACCAGCTGTGATCAGGAATAGGTAAGAAGTTAGGGTTGTTTTCTTGACCTTTAGTATCTGAACTCATAAAAATGGTATAGCTGCCGTCATCATTTGGTTTAAGGGTACGGTCACCACGCGAATGACGATTAAGGCTGTTATAGTGCATAAAACGACTTTTGCCACTGTAAGCTGTGTATGACCAGAAGCTTTCTACAGGTGGTGCAGTGAAAGTTACGGTGTAGTTGTTTGTGCTGCCATCAAGTGGTTTACCTTCACTATCAAAGAATTCACCAGAATACATAGTGTGTGCAGCAGGTAAGCCCCATTGCCCCATTAATGTACCGTATGCATGTTGAAAACTAGGAACTGCTGTCATTTCTTCACGAGTGCCTAATACGTCACGTGAGTCGTCGAAACCTGCATTTTTAATATGTTCAAAACCATCTTTCTGTCCTGTTTCTATCATCTGTAACTCTTGCTTAGATAATGGAGTATTCACAGGTGCGCCTAGCTTTATTGATGCAAATTTTTTCAATAAATCAGCGTCATGATCACGCATGGTACCTTCACTAAGAATGAAGTTGGTTCGTTCTAACCAATTACTGCTTTCAGGGTTTGGGTAATTACGAATGGCTGGTTTAGGGCCTTTTTGTCCTAAGAAGGCTGATAAAGTACGAATACTCCATTGGTCCATTAATTTTTGTGCTTTAGCTGAGTCGTCACCACCTAAGTCCATAATGCGGCCCATCATTTTAACTAACGGGTGTTCAACATAAATGACTTTGTCAACACTGGCTGGTACTTCTCCTTCCCAACCCTCAACAGCGTACATAAACATACCGCCTTTAGTGCCACGATCTGGAGAGCCAAATGCAGAGTCAGTAAAGTGTTGCATATTCATGGTGTGGAATAACCAGTAACGGCCTTCGTCATGATCTGGCACGGTAATAATAACTGGCTCAGCAGCTAAGTCCATCCAACCCATAAGGTGAAGGGTATCGTTATTGATAGTCGGATGAGCGGTATAAGTATCATCAGCTAATACTCGAATATTTTGAAAGCGATTTAACGGACTGTCAGCTTTTACTACCGTTTCGTAAAAGTATTTATATGCTTCGTCAATTGAAAAGGCATATTCATAAGCAAGTTGTGCTAATTGCTTAGTGTCTTGTGCTTTAACTGCGACTGCTGCTTCTGCTACAGGTACCGTAATATTTGCTGAAGTTGCCATAGCAGGAATGCAAAACATCGCACCTGCAAGTGTTAGGGCTAAAAGTGTTCTTTTCATAACTATTACCTTTTCTGTTTAAATTTTGTTTAAGTGATGGCTAGATAATAGAAGTAATAATTAATTACGTATATGGTTTTTATTGGGTTTGGTATATACCGAATTTGATATTAATTGTTTTTCAATGATCAGTTTTTAATGTGCTTAATAAAAATTCTGCTGGTATTGCTTTCAACAGTTCAGTGCATATAAAGCCTGAATCTAGTTCATCAGGTTTTGTGCATATCTGATGTTTTATAACCGTTTACAGCGGTATGGCTAATTTTTTGGTGGGGGCTGATGAAATTAAACAGCTAAGTTTTGTTCTTATGAATAAATAGTGTGTGAAATTGGTGTTTTGTTGTTTCTTTTTGTGTTGATGGTGTTTGTTTTTGAATTTAGATGTGCCGTTAAGTGTTTGGTTTTTGGTTGTTTATTGTGGTTTTCGTTATTTGTAAATTGATTTTTTACTGTAATATTTCTTTCACGGCACTGTCACATTCCCCAGTTACTTTGACCGCGCTTTTAATAATAACTGGAAAAAACATGAAACTTAAATCACTCACTGTTGCTGTACGAAATGCGGTTTTTGTGGCAACTCCTTTGGTAATATTCCCTCTAACTTTAATGGCTGCCGATGCCGAACAAGCGGTTGAAGATGAAAGTGTAGAAGTTATTACGGTAAAAACATCTTATGCTCGAAGTGTTAATCAAGCACTGAATAATCGTAAATTTTCAAATAACTATGTCGACTCAATTGAAGCCGAAGATATAGGTAAATTTCCTGCAAACAACGTTGCTGAAGCGTTGGAGAAAGTACCGGGTGTGGCAATTACTCGTGACCGAGGCGAGGGCGTTTATGTACGAGTTCGCGGCTTAGGTGGTGAGTTTCAAGTAACTACGGTTAACGGGCAAAGCATGGCGGTAAATGAAAATGTGCGTAACTCTAGCCAAACAGGTCGTCAATTTAGATATGACACCTTACCTGCAGAACTTATTTCAGGTTTAGAAGTGATAAAAAGCCCAACGGCCAACCTTGATGAAGGCGCCATCGGTGGTATTGTCAATGTTAAAACATACAAGCCACTTGATATTGGTGAAACTGTAGCCAAAGGCTCGATGGAGTCAAGCTATGCTGGCTTAGCTGACGATGTTAATCCGCGTATCTCAGGCTTGTATAACTGGGTAAATGACGAAAAAGACTTTGGTGTTTTAGTTTCTGCTGCTTATGCAGAGCGAACCACAAGGCAAGATCGGGTGAATGAAGTTAAATATACTACCGGTATTGATGAGTCGCCTTTTGAGGGCATGTTGCCGAACCAAATTAGACCAACACTTGAGCAAGAAGATCGTCAGCGAACGGGTCTTTCAACGGCGCTTCAATGGCAGCCGAATGATCGCTTTAACATTTTAGCCGAGGTACTTTATACCCGCCAAAAAGTCGATTATGACGAGCAAGGTATGGTACTTGATTGGGATCCAGAAAGTTTTGTTTATGATGACGACTCAAACCTTTCCGGCCATACCGACTCTGCACAATCAAGAATTGGCCGCGAAACATCAGGCATTATTGATAATAATTTATCGAGCAAGTTCAGCGTTGAATATTTTGGTGATGATTGGAATTTAACCACTTCAGCTTTTATTGCTCAAGCACACAGTTATACCAATGACCCGATTAGACGCACAAGACTCGAAACTGATCGTAACTTAGGTTTATCGATAGATTTTCCTGAAGCAGGGAACGGTAATATTCCTGACTTTGAGTTTACTGATGGTTACGATCCTAACGATGCAAGTATGAATGCTGGCCGCCGCTTAGAGTATCGAACGATAGATGCCTTAGATAAAGAGCAAGCATTGCAATTTGACGCTTCAAGAATGACTAACTCTGATGTATTTCATACCTTAAAGCTAGGTACAAAATTACGTAATCGTAGTCGCGAATATAACCGCCGTGACTTCATCATTACTGACAATATTTCAGGCATTTATTTTGGTGATGAATATTACGACCCATTCCCTGTTGATGACTTTTTAGGCACAGGCGATTTGACGTGGTTAGTACCTAATGAAGAAATGTTTTGGTCAAGTTGGGATGAAGACGCAGCATTAGCGGGTGAACTAACTGACCAAGACAAGCTTAATTCATACGTGATTGATGAACAGATCACTTCAGCTTATGCCATGGTCGATTTTGACAGCTCATTATTTAATTTACCACTGCGTGGTAATGTTGGTGTACGTTATGTACATACCGCGCAAACCAGTTCAGGCCACGAGACATATAAAGATGGCTTAGGTAATGACGCCGTTCAGGCGGTTTCTTATGACAACAGCTACTCAGATGTTTTACCCTCGTTAAATGCTGTCCTCGAATTAGATGCCAATATGTTATTAAGGTTTTCAGCAGCCAAGGTAATGACGCGCCCAGATTTAGCTGATTTATCGCCTAAGCTGACCTTTGATTCAAGTGGTACGGTATTAGAAGGTAGTGCTGGTAATCCTGAGCTTGACCCTTTTAGAGCAAATCAAGTCGATCTTGCTTGGGAGTGGTACTTTAATCAAACTTCAGCCTTAATGGCGGGGGTTTTTTATAAAGACATAACTTCTTTTATTCAAACCCAATATGAAAATCAAGAATACAACGGCGACACTTACTTGATCGAGAAAAAGGTCAACGGTAGTGAGGCTAGCGTAAAAGGTTTAGAAGTTTCATATCAGCAAATTTTCACTGAACTTCCATATCCGTACAACGGCTTTGGTGTGCAACTTAATTATACCTTCACCGATACTGACGCTTTATATATTGATGGTGAGGAAATGATCCGTGACCAATTAGAAGGCGTTGCGAAAAACTCATTTAATGCCACAACGTTTTTTGAGCAAGACGACTGGTCAGTACGTTTTTCGTATTCATGGAATGATGAGATTGTAAACGGTGTCGGGATGTCGAATCAGGCAACGACCAATAGCTCAGCTTTTGGCACGTTAGATATGAATGTATCGTATAAACTTAATGATAAAATGAGCATTTACTTTAACGGTATGAACTTAACTGGCGAAACTCAAGATTGGTTCGTAGGAGATAATTACTTTGGTGGTTACACCAACTACGGACGTACTTTCTCATTAGGTATTCGTGGTTCTTTATAAGAATTAACTAAACGATACAAACCTTAAGTCAGTTAACGCGGCTTAAGGTTTTCTTTTTATATTTCTACTATTTTTTTTAGGAAAACTAACATGCAGCGATTAAAAAAATGTTACTGGCTAGCGACTCTCCCTTTTCTTTTATCAAGCCACCTTACTATTGCCAAAGAGCGTCAATGGCTGGCGGGTGATCATCATGTTCATACACATTGGAGTGTAACCTGGGATAATTCTGTAACACCACCTAAACCAATAAAAGCAGGTGATGCGGTTTATTCTTATGACAAAAATGCCCGAACAGCTAAACAGTATGGTTTAACGTGGTTGGTAAATACCGATCATGGAGGCCCGAATCACTCTGATGTTAATTATCACGAAGCTTATCCTGAATTGCTAAACTCTCGTGAAAATAATCAAGGGCTGATCCAGTTCTACGGCATTGAATTAGACACACCTGCGGGTGAGCACTCTACGGTTATTATGCCGATAAAAAATAATGAACAGCAAACCTTATTTGAATTTCAAAAGCGCTATAGCATGCGTGAAGTACGTGATAAAACCATTAAAGAGCAGAGAAACACTGTAGCCCACATGAGTGAAGCTGTTAGGCGATTAGATCAACTACCCGATAAACCGCTAGTTTTTATTAATCACCCAGGAAGAACGGCAAAAGGGCTAGGGCGCTGGGGCGATGTCACGCCAGAAAAAATCAAAACTTGGCATAAATCGGCGCCAGATGTTCTTGTAGGAATGGAAGGTGCGCCAGGGCATCAAGCAAATCATGAAACAAGAGGGGGTTATAAAAACTACCCAACAATGGGTGGTTTTGATCAAATGACAGCAGTGGTCGGAGGCTTATGGGATCACTTAATAGGGATGGGAAGTAAGTTTTGGATCACGGCAAATTCTGATGCCCATAAAAATGTGCGAGAGGGAGGTCATGACTTTTTCCCTGGTGAATACAGCAAAACCTATGTTTATGCCAATAAAGACGCTGATGATATTGTTGACGGACTTCGCCACGGTCGTATTTTTGTCACCACTGGTGATTTAATAAAATCACTTGATGTTGAATTAGCTGTGAAAGGTAATGCAGATAATAAAGCAATGATGGGAGAACAACTGGCTAATGATAAACAAGAGAACATGCAGCTGTCAGTTAAGATAAGCCGAAATAAGCAAATGAACGCGAATGGTGATTTTCCAAGCTTGGAGCGCATAGATATTATTATGGGGGCAGTTTCCCCAGAGATTGAAAAGTACAAAGATAAAAACCCTACTACGCGAGTGATAAAACGTATTTATCAACAAGACTGGCAATGGCATGATGACAGTATAGAAGTTTTGCTTGATGTGCCGAATGATTATGCGCATGGCTATGTTCGGGTACGTGGTACAAATACCTTAGAATTAGAGCCTGATGCTGATCGCTCTGGTGAGAACCCATGGGAAAATTTATGGTTTTATTCAAACCCTATTTTTTGGTAAGACTACTTTTTCGGTGTATTTGGCTATTGTAAAGTTCAGCGATTAAAAAGAGCAATAAAAAACCCCGCAGTTCACACAAGCGGGGTTTTTTTATGAGTAATTTAATTACTCATTATTTTTTAGCGTTACGCTCTTTAACTTCAGCAATTACTGCTTCAGCTACGTTATTAGGACATGGGCTATAGTGAGAGAATTCCATAGAGAATTGACCACGGCCAGATGTCATAGTACGTAATGTTCCGATGTAACCGAACATTTCTGAAAGAGGAACGTCAGCTTTAATGCGAACGCCAGTAGTTCCAGCTTCTTGATCTTTAATCATGCCACGACGACGGTTAAGGTCACCAATAACATCACCAACGTGATCTTCAGGAGTGAACACGTCAACCTTCATGATAGGTTCGATTAACTGAGCACCAGCTTTTGGAATTGACTGACGGAAAGCGCCTTTAGCAGCGATTTCGAAAGCAACAGCAGATGAATCAACTGCGTGGAAACCACCGTCGAATAATTCAACTTCAACATCTAGTACTGGGAAGCCAGCAAGAACACCAGTATCCATCATGCCTTTGAAACCCTTCTCAACAGCAGGGAAGAATTCTTTAGGTACGTTACCACCAACAACTGTTGATTTGAATGTGAAGCCTGAGTTTGGCTCACCAGGACGGATGCGGTAATCAATTTTACCGAATTGACCAGAACCACCAGATTGTTTCTTATGCGTGTAAGAATCTTCAATTTCTTGAGTAATTGTTTCACGGTAAGCAACTTGTGGTTTACCAACAGTTAAGTCAACACCGTAAGTACGCTTAAGAATGTCAACTTTAATGTCTAAGTGAAGTTCACCCATACCTTTAAGGATGGTTTCACCTGAGTCTTCATCAGTTTCAACTTTAAATGTTGGATCTTCAGCAACCATTTTACCGATAGCAATACCCATTTTCTCTGAACCACCTTTATCTTTCGGTGCAACAGCAATTGAGATTACTGGTTCTGGGAAAACCATCGCTTCTAAAGTACATGGTTCTTTAATAGAACATAAAGTATGACCTGTTTGAACGTTTTTCATACCTACGATAGCAAGAATGTCACCCGCTTGTGCAGAGCTAAGCTCGGTACGGTCTTCAGCTTGCATTTCAACCATACGACCAACACGCTCAGTTTTACCTGTGAACGAGTTTAAGATGGTATCACCTTTGTTAAGTACACCAGAGTATACACGTACGAAAGTAAGTGCACCGAAACGGTCATCCATAATTTTAAATGCTAAGGCACGGAAAGGTTCTTTAGCGTCAACTAATGCGAATTCGCCAGTTGGCTCACCTTCTTCATCAGTTAACGGTTGTGGGTTAACGTCAGTAGGACAAGGTAAGTAGTCAACAACAGCATCAAGAAGAATTTGCATACCTTTGTTTTTGAATGCAGAACCACAGAACGTTGGGAAGAACATTAATTCGTTAGTACCTTTACGGATACACGCTTTAATTTGCTCTTCAGTCGGTGTAAGTTCACCTTCTAAGTATTCCATCAATAAATCTTCATCTGCTTCTAAAGCAGTTTCAATTAATTGCTCACGGTATATAGCAGCATCATCTACCATATCTGCTGGAATATCGGTAATTTCGTAGTTTTCTGGTTGACCTGAATCATCCCAGATGTAAGCTTTTTGGCTTAATACGTCTACAACACCTACGAAATCATCTTCTTCACCAATTGGTAAAGTCATAATAAGTGGGTTAGCACCTAATACTTTCTTTACTTGGTCAGTTACACGGTAAAAGTTTGCACCTAAACGGTCTAATTTGTTTACGAAAATTAAACGAGCAACTTTTGATTCATTCGCATAGCGCCAGTTAGTTTCTGATTGTGGTTCAACACCACCAGAACCACAGAATACACCGATACCACCATCAAGTACTTTTAATGAACGGTAAACTTCTACTGTGAAATCAACGTGACCAGGAGTGTCAATTACGTTAAAACGATGTTTTTTCCACTCACAAGTAACAGCAGCAGACTGGATAGTAATACCGCGCTCAGCTTCCTGTTCCATGAAATCGGTAGTTGACTCACCATCGTGAACCTCACCAATTTTATGGATCATACCTGTAAGTTTTAAGATACGCTCAGTTGTTGTGGTTTTACCAGCATCAACGTGAGCGAAGATACCAATATTTCTGTATTTGGATAAATCTACCATTACTTTACTCTATATAAGTTCGACTAAAAAAAGTGGAATTGTTGAAAATTTGCGCGCGAGTATACCATTACTTGAAGTAGATCTACATAACAATTTTTGATCTAGTGGCTTATTCGAATAAAAAATAGCATTAATAGGATTTTATCGCTAAATAACGACATATTTGGCTATGTTGTCTAAATAAGTAAATAGGAGAACTAAGGCATAATCTGCGATATAAACCGATATATTTTTGGTTAGCTATTGCTATTAATCCCCCTTTTTTATGAACAACAAAGGCTCTGCTTATATAGAGAAGAAAATATATAAAAGAAAAGCAGATATAAAGAAGAAAATACATAAAGGAAAATTATGACAAAAGAAGTTTATTTAATAGGGAACCAAGGGCAGTAAATTCGTTTGTTTGAGAGAATACCTTGGTCTAACTGACGAATTTAAAGGGGCAGTGAAGCATAGTTATATTGTGTTACAAATATGTAAGGCAACAATTTTTGTGCATTGTTAAAATGTAAATCTAGTGTTAATAAAACAAGTCATTATTACAATTGTATTAAGAATAGATTTAATTGGGCTGGTTGTATTTGTGATTTTTGTCACTGTATTTTTTGCTAAAAGGTTCTCTTATGCATTGCGGATAGGGGTTTTGTGACATATCTAGCTGTGCGGGCTGTATTTGTAAATGAAAAAGCCCTACCTGTGTTACAAATTGATACTAAATAGCGAAAGTTTTCACATAGTATCTTTTCGGTGAGTCTATTACAGTAGCGCCATTACGTTTAATTGTAATTTTAAACTATTCTATTTTATATAAATGAAATTGCGAAGTCGTACTAAACTTATTGCTACTTTCGTATTTTTTAATGTTAATCCTGTGGTTTTCAATAACAAAATAATAATGTTGTGCTCATCACGGTTTGCTTGGAGATTTAAAGGCTCATGAAAAAATTATCAATATTTTTGGCTATAACACTTGCTTTAGTTGGGTGTGAAAAAAGTACCAAAGTGGCAAAACAACAAGTAGCTCCTAAAGTTGGGGTTATGGAAGTTGCACCACAAAAAATTAAAAAGAGTTCCAAGTTCCTTGGGCGCGTTGAACCTTTAGCTCGCGTTAAAGTGAGAGGGCAAACTCAAGGTATTATTATTGCGAAGCATTTTTCAGAAGGCCAAAAAGTTAAAAAAGGCGATTTGTTATTTGAAATTGACCCATTGCCATATGAAGCAACATTATTACAACAAGAGAGCTTACTTAAGCAAGCTGAATCAGCACTTTCTCTAGCTAAAGTGAAATTCGCCATGGCGCGCTCACTTGCTGGTAAAAATGTATTAACTGATTTAGATCAAGAACAAGTAAAAGTTGACCGTGACGTGGCTGAAGCCGCAGTTGCTACCAGTAAAGCAAACGTTGAAAATGCTAGAATTCAATTGCAACGTACTAAAATATACGCGCCTATCGACGGTGTTACCGGTGAATTCAAGAAAAATGTTGGTGACTTAGTTGGTCTTCTAGGTGTAAGTGGTGTTGTTGATATTATTGCTAATGACCATATTCAAGTTTATGGCCAATTAGACGAAAAAACTCACTTTAAATTTTCACAACGTAAGAATTCAGAAAACTTTGTTCCTGATACCTTAGAAATTGAATTACCAGACGGCACAAAATATGACTACACCGGTAAGCTTAACTATATTGGTGCAGACGTTTCTAAAACTACTGGTACTATTACCTACCGTGTTGTATTCCCTAATCCTGAAGGTTATTTATTAGGTGGTCAAAACGTTAATATTATCGTAACGCGCAAAGCAGAAACTGAAACTATTCTTATCCCACAATCGTCTGTACAAGAAGACCAAATTGGTCGTTATGTATTCACACTTAATGCTGACAATGTAGTGCAGAAAACTTACGTTACTTTAGGTGGCCGAGTTGGTACTAACTGGGAAGTTGTTAAAGGTTTAAACACTGCTGATAAACTTATTGTTACTGGTTTATTGAAAGCTAAGCCGGGCAGAAACGTTACTCCTGTTTTTGAAGAAGGAAGTAAATAATGATTGAGTTTTTTATAAATCGGCCTAAATTTGCCATTGTCATTGCGATTGTAATGACACTGGTAGGCTTAATGACATATTTTAATATGCCGGTATCGTTATACCCAAGAATTGCACCACCAACAATTCAGATCACAGCTTATTACCCTGGTGCTGACCATAACACCATCAGAGATACGGTTGCTGCGGTAATTGAACAAGAAGTTAATGGTGTTGAGGATATGATTTATATCGACTCAAAATCAAGTAACGATGGTCAATATAAAGCGAAAGTAACCTTTGCAATTGGTACTAACCCGGATGATGCACAAACACTAGTGCAAAACCGTGTTAACAAATCAATGAGTAAGCTACCTAGTGTAGTTAAGCAATTAGGTGTAACGGTAGCGAAAGTATCGCCTGATATGTTACTTACATTGAATGTATATTCACCTAATGGCACTTATGATGATTTGTTTATTTCAAACTTCGTATCGATAAATATTAAAGATACCTTATTGCGTGTACGTGGTTTGGGTGAATTAAGAATTATCGGTGAGAAAAACTATTCTGTACGTGTTTGGTTAGACAATGAAAAAATGGCAGCATTAAAAGTTGCTGCTACTGAAGTTAGTGCGGCAATTGCCGATCAAAATACTACCTTATCAGCAGGTAAAATTGGTGAAAGCCCAGCTCCTGATGATCAAGTATTTCAGTACTCTATTCAAACTAAAGGTCGTTTAAAGTCAATCGAAGAATTTGAAGATGTAATTATCCGTGCTGATGATATGGGTGGTTTCATTCGTGTAGCTGATGTTGCTCGTGTTGAGTTAGGTGCAGAACGATATAATGCTTTTGCTCGTTACGGCGACTTAGAAAGCCCACTTATTATTACTTACTTAGCGCCTGGTGCTAACTCAATTGAAGTGGCTGAAGGTATTAAAGAAGCGCTTACAACTTTAGAACCAATGTTCCCTGAAGATTTAGAGTACGACATCACGTATGACTCTACAGACTTTATTTTAGCTTCTATGGATGAAGTGTATAACACCTTTTTTGAAGCGTTATTCTTAGTAGGTTTAATCACTTATCTATTTTTACAAAACTGGCGTGCAACTTTAATTCCTATGATTGCCATTCCAGTATCTTTGGTTGCAACCTTTTTGGTTATGCAAGCCTTTGGTATGGACATTAACACAATCTCAATGTTTGGTTTGATCCTCGCGATAGGCTTGGTGGTTGATGCCGCGATTGTTGTTATAGAAAACGTCGAACGTATCATGCATGAAGAACACCTTGACGCGAAACCTGCAACATCAAAAGCAATGAAAGAAGTTACAGCACCACTTGTTGCTTCGGCATTAGTACTAATGGCGGTATTTGTACCGGTATCATTAGCACCAGGTATGGTAGGTATTTTATACCAGCAATTTGGTATCGCGATTGTTGCATCAACGATTATTTCAACAGTTGTAGCACTAATTTTAACACCAGCACTTTGTGCAACCATGTTACAAGTTCATCCTTTAAAAGAAACTGGCTTTTTAGGCATGATCAACCGCTTTATTGATAAACTTAATGTGGGTTACGGTGGTCTTGTTGGTAAACTAGGTAGACGTTTCTTTTTCACACTAACTATATTCCTTGTAGTATTAGCCTATGTTGGTTATTTAGGTAATAAGCTACCAACTGGTTTCCTTCCAAAAGAAGACCAAGGTACCTTTATTATTGATATGTCTTTACCGGAAGCTTCTACAATTGCGCGTACTGGTAAAGAAGTAAGTAGTGTTGCAACTGAAATTGAACAAATTCCAGGTGTTAAAAAGGTTGTTTCAGCGACCGGCTTTAGTATTTTGAAAGGTGCACTAGCATCGAACTCAGCTTTAGCAATCGTAACACTTGAGCATTGGGATGACCGTAAAGGTCCAGGTTTAAGCCAAACTGAGATCCAGGCTAAGACTAGAGCTATATTACAGCAAAACAAGTCGATTAAAGCGTTAGTATTATCTATGCCAGCTATACCGGGTATTGGTGCTACATCAGGTGTTGCACTTATTCTAGAAGATACCTTAGGGCGTTCAACAGAATCACTTGGCCCTGTATATCAGCAATTTGCTAAGGACTTAATGGCTGAGCCTGAAGTTGTTGTTGCTATGTCAACTTTCACCGCCAATGTACCTCAGTTGAAATTAAATATTGATTACGAGAAAGCATTAAAGCAAGGCGTTAGCGTAGCGAGCGTGAATAAGACTTTATCTATTATGTACGGTAAGCAATATGTGAACGACTTTACTAAGTTTGGTAAAAACTTCCAAGTAAACGTAATGTCTGATGCACAATTTCGAAATGATGAAAAAGACTTAGAAAGTTTATATGTTAAATCGTCGTCAAACGAAATGGTTGCCTTTTCTTCTTTCGCTGAATTTGAACCAGCGGTAGGGGCTGATGTATCACAACGATATAACTTATTTAATGCAACACAGCTATTAGTTGTACAAAACCCGGCTTTTGGCTCTGGTGAATTAATCGCGAAAATTGAACAAGTGGCAGAAAACCTACCTGAAGGTTATAAGTTTGAATGGACTGGTTTAACTTACCAAGAAGTTGAAACGTCAGGCGGTATGGTATTCTTGTTCTTAATGGCAATGCTATTTACTTACTTATTCCTTGCTGCACAATATGAAAGTTGGTTGACACCGTTCGCTATTATCTTATGTGTACCAACAGCATTATTAGGTGCGATGGTATTTGTAAGTGTGATGAATGGCTCTTTGAACTTATATGTACAAATTGGTTTGGTTCTAATGATAGGTATGGCATGTCGTAATGCGATATTGATTGTAGAATTTGCCAAAGTGCTACGTGAAGAGAAAGGCTTAACTATAATGGAAGCCGGTATTCAAGCTGCTAAGCTGAGAATGCGAGCGGTACTTATGGTTGCATCAGCATTCAGTCTTGGTGTACTACCATTAGTATTAGCTTCTGGCGCAGGTAGCGCAAGCCGTAATAGCATGGGCCACTCAGTATTTGGTGGTATGGTTTCAGCAACATTAGTCGGTTGTGTATTTGTTCCTGTATTCTTCATGATGCTACAGCATTTACGTGAAAGATTTGGTTCTAGAACTGAAATTGCGAAACTAGCTGATGAGAAAAGAGCAGACGCTTAATTTATCATTAGAGTTACCTAGCTGTTAGCTAATTAACAGAAATACTAAAACGCGAACTTGGCAACAGGTTCGCGTTTTTTTATTGCGTTTCATTTAGCATAAATAGCGTTCAGTAGAAGTCTTAATAATAAATAAGCGTAATGCTTGCAGAAATAACAAACTTATGTATAATACGCGTCCGCACTGGGCAGTAAACCGCCGGGTGCTTGGTTAACTAGGTAGGTTACTGGTTAACAGACAGCAACCCCGATATGGGGTTGAATGATATTAGCGACACTCCCCCCTTTTACAATAAAAAGGTGATGGGCTGTGTTTTGTTGTTCTTTAAAATGGGGATTTGATTAATGTCAAATCAAAGAATTCGCATTCGTTTGAAAGCGTTCGATCATCGTTTGATTGATCAATCAACAGCTGAAATCGTTGATACTGCTAAACGTACTGGCGCACAGGTTCGTGGTCCAATTCCACTTCCTACTCGCAAGGAACGTTTCACTATCTTGATTTCTCCACACGTTAACAAAGATGCTCGTGACCAGTACGAAATCCGTACTCACAAGCGTTTAATTGATATCGTAGAACCAACTGAAAAGACTGTAGACGCGTTAATGCGTTTAGATCTTGCAGCTGGTGTTGACGTTCAAATCAGCTTGGGTTAATAGGAGTTTTAACATGACTATAGGTCTAGTTGGACGTAAAGTAGGTATGACTCGCATCTTCACAGAAGATGGTGTATCAACTCCTGTTACAGTCCTAGAAGTTGAAGCCAACCGTGTTGCTCAGGTTAAAACTGTTGACAACGATGGTTACTCAGCGCTTCAAGTAACTACGGGAAGCAAAAAAGCTAACCGTACCAACAAACCAACAGCTGGCCATTTCGCTAAAGCTGGTATCGAAGCAGGCCGTGGCTTGTGGGAATTCCGCTTAAATGCAAATGAAGGCGAAGGTTTGGAAGCTGGCAGTGAAATCACTGTTGAGTTATTCAATGACACGAAGTTAGTGGATGTTACTGGTACATCGAAAGGTAAAGGTTTCCAAGGTGGTATTAAGCGCTGGAACTTTACTATGCAACATGCAACGCATGGTGTTTCGTTATCGCATCGTTCAAATGGTTCGATCGGTCAGTGTCAAACACCAGGTCGTGTTTTCAAAGGCAAAAAAATGTCTGGTCACATGGGTGCTGCGAAAGTTACTACGCAAAACCTTGAATTGGTTCGTGTTGATGCAGAACGTAACTTGCTCCTTATTAAAGGTGCGGTTCCGGGTGCAATCAACGGCAACGTAATCATCAAACCAGCTGTTAAAGCCTAGTCCAGGAGATTTGTGATGGAATTAGCATTAAAAGACGCTTCAGGCGCTCTTGAAGTTTCTGAAACAACTTTTGGACTTGAGTTTAATGAAGCTCTTGTACATCAAGTAGTAGTTGCTTATGCAGCTGGTGCTCGTGCAGGTACTCGTGCTCAGAAAACTCGTTCAGAAGTTAGTGGTGGTGGCGCAAAACCATGGCGTCAAAAAGGTACTGGCCGTGCTCGTGCTGGTACTACACGTGGTCCAATCTGGCGTACTGGTGGCGTAACATTCGCTGCTAAGCCACAAGATCACAGCCAAAAAGTTAACCGTAAAATGTACCGTGGTGCTATCAAAAGCATCCTTTCTGAGTTAGTTCGTCAAGAACGCTTAGTAGTGGTAGAAAATTTTGCAGTTGAAACACCAAAAACTAAAGAATTAGTAGCTAAACTAAACGGTTTGGAGTTAAAAGACGTATTAATCGTTACTCCAGAAGTTGATGAGAACTTGTTCTTATCAGCACGCAACTTATATAAAGTTGACGTACGTGACGTAGACGGTATTGACCCAGTTAGTTTGGTTGGTTTCGAGAAAGTTTTGATGACTGCTTCTGCAGTTAAACAACTTGAGGAGATGTTAGGATGATAAGCGAAGAACGTTTGTTAAAAGTGCTTTTAGCACCGAACATTTCTGAGAAAAGCACAATGGCCGCTGAAGCAAACAACACTGTTGTTTTCAAAGTTGCTACTACTGCTACTAAAGCTGAAATCAAAGCTGCTGTTGAGAAACTTTTCGAAGTTTCAGTTGAAGGTGTTCGCACACTAAATGTTAAAGGTAAAGTGAAACGTACTGGTGCTCGTTTTGGTCGCAGAAGCGATTGGAAAAAAGCATACGTTACTCTTGCTGAAGGCAGCGACATCGACTTCGTCGGCGCGGAATCATAGGAGTTTACGAAAATGGCTATAGTTAAATGTAAACCTACTTCTCCGGGTCGTCGCCACGTTGTTAAAGTGGTAAACGCGGAATTGCATAAAGGTAAGCCTTACGCTCCATTATTAGACACTAAGTCTAAGTCTGGTGGTCGTAATAATAACGGTCGTATTACTGTTCGTCATATTGGTGGTGGTCACAAGCAACACTATCGTTTGATCGACTTTAAACGTACTAAAGATGGCATCCCTGCAAAAGTAGAGCGTTTGGAATATGATCCAAACCGTAGTGCAAACATTGCACTAGTATTATACGCAGATGGTGAACGTCGTTACATTTTGGCCCCTAAAGGCCTTACAGCTGGTGATACTATCCAGTCTGGTGTAGACGCACCAATTAAAGCTGGTAATACTTTACCGCTTCGCAATACTCCATTAGGTAGTGTTGTACATGCAATCGAACTTAAACCTGGTAAAGGTGCACAAATCGCACGTGCCGCTGGTACTTATGCTCAATTAGTAGCAAAAGACGGCGCCTACGTAACTTTACGTCTTCGCTCTGGCGAAATGCGTAAAATTGAAGCGGATTGTCGTGCAACTTTAGGTGAAATCGGCAACGCTGAACACATGCTTCGCTCTTTGGGTAAAGCTGGTGCTTCACGCTGGCGTGGTGTTAGACCAACAGTTCGTGGTGTTGCCATGAACCCAGTTGATCATCCACACGGTGGTGGTGAAGGTAAAACTTCAGGCGGTCGTCACCCGGTATCACCTTGGGGTGTACCAACTAAAGGTTACAAGACTCGTAAGAACAAGCGTACCGATAAATTTATCGTACGTCGTCGTACTAAATAGTACTAATTAAATAAGAGGAATCACCATGCCACGTTCTCTCAAGAAAGGTCCATTTATAGACCTACACTTGTTGACGAAGGTAGAGAAAGCGGTGGAAAGCGGGAATAAAAAGCCAATTAAGACTTGGTCCCGTCGTTCAATGATCATACCAACTATGATCGGATTGACCATCGCTGTCCATAATGGCCGTCAACACGTTCCTGTATTTGTAACCGAAGAAATGATCGGTCACAAATTAGGGGAATTTGCACCAACTCGTACTTATCGCGGCCACGTCGCTGATAAGAAAGCGAAAAGATAAGGGGAAATTAAATGGAAGCAATTGCTACACATAAATTTGCCCGTGGTTCTGCTCAAAAAGCACGTTTAGTTGTGGATCAAATCCGCGGCTTGCATGTTGAAAAAGCATTAGAAATTTTAACTTACAGCAACAAATCTGCTGCAGTTTTAGTTAAAAAAGTGCTTGATTCAGCTATTGCTAATGCTGAGCATAACGAAGGTGCAGACATTGATGAACTTATCGTAAAAACTATTATGGTTGACGATGGTCCAACAATGAAACGTATTAAGCCTCGTGCGAAAGGTCGCGCGGATCGTATCCTTAAGCGTACAAGTCACATCACTGTGATTGTAGCTGATAGCTAGGAGATATTAGAATGGGTCAAAAAGTCCATCCAAATGGTATTCGCTTAGGTATCACTAAACCTTTCGCGTCTACTTGGTATGCAAGTAGCAAAGACTTTGCAGATAACATTCACGGTGACCACTTGGTTCGTGAATACTTATCTGAAAAGCTTAAGCGTGCATCATTGTCAAAAATCGTAATTGAGCGTCCAGCTAAATCAATCCGCGTAACAATTCACACGGCTCGTCCAGGTGTTGTTATCGGTAAGAAAGGCGAAGATGTTGAAAAATTACGTTTAGCTGTATCAAAAATTGCTGGTGTTCCTGCTCAAATCAACATCGCTGAAGTTCGTAAGCCAGAAATGGACGCGCAACTTGTAGCTGATAGCATTGGTAGCCAACTTGAACGTCGTGTAATGTTCCGTCGCGCTATGAAGCGTGCAGTACAAAACGCTATGCGTTTAGGTGCCAAGGGTATCAAAGTTGAAGTTAGTGGTCGTTTAGGCGGCGCTGATATTGCTCGTTCTGAATGGTATCGTGAAGGCCGTGTGCCGTTACATACTTTACGTGCTGATATCGACTACGCAACTGCACGTGGTGAAACTACGTACGGTACTATCGGTATTAAAGTTTGGATCTTTAAAGGTGAAGTAATTGGTAAAATGCCATTAGTGGCAGAACAACCAGCGGCTAAACCTAAAAGAAAGAACAACCGCAAAAGCAGTAAGTAGAGGAATCAGTAATGTTACAACCAAAACGTACTAAATTCCGTAAGCAATTTAAACTGCGTAACCGTGGTCTTGCACACGTTGGTAGTTCAGTTAGCTTCGGTACTTTCGGGTTGAAGTCAGTTGAACGTGGTCGTATGACTGCGCGTCAAATTGAAGCAGCTCGTCGAGCAATGACTCGTCATGTTAAGCGTCAAGGTAAAATCTGGATCCGTGTATTCCCTGATAAGCCAATTACCAAAAAACCATTAGAAGTACGTATGGGTAAAGGTAAAGGTTCAGTAGAATATTGGGTATGCCAAATTCTTCCGGGTCGTGTTCTTTATGAAATGGAAGGTGTTTCGGAACAAATCGCACGCGAAGCTTTTGCTTTAGCAGCTGCGAAACTTCCATTCAAAACCACCTTCGTAACTAGGACGGCAATGTGATGAAAGCTAGCGAACTTAAAGAAAAAAGCATTGAAGAGCTTAACGCTGAATTACTAGAACTTCTACGCGAGCAGTTTAACTACCGCATGCAAGCAAGTACTGGTCAATTAGCTCAAACTCACGTGCTAAGAACTGTACGCCGTAATATCGCGCGTGTTAAGACTATCATAACTGAAAAGGCAGGTAAGTAATGAGCGAAGCCAAAATTCGTACACTACAAGGCGTTGTTGTCAGTGACAAAATGGATAAGTCTATCACTGTGCTGATTGAACGTCGTGTTAAGCACCCTATATATGGTAAATTCATGACGCGTTCAACTAAGTTGAAAGCGCACGATGAAGCTAACGTATGTAATGCGGGTGATTTAGTAACTATTCGTGAATGTGCTCCTATTTCTAAGAGTAAATCTTGGACTTTAGTAGACGTTGTTGTTAAAGCTTAATTAAGCTTTAATTCCAATAACTGCAGATAGTTGCAGAAAAGCCTTATCACTTCGGTGGTAAGGCTTTTTTATTGCCAATCATTCAGCTAATAACCATGAGTTAAGCTACTCGCTATCAATTTAGCTGTAACGAGAATAAAGGCATGTAGGTAAAATACACAATACTGTCTATTTTTTAGCTAAATAAAGTACCACTTTTTCTTGTGTGGTGTTATAATCTCGCGCCCTCTTAATATGAGTGGGATTTAAAAGGCAGTGACGGGTCAAATTTCTGGCCTTAAATTTCTATCTTTTTTATAAGATTAAAAGATAAATAGCGGAGACATATTAAATGATCCAAATGCAATCACAGTTGAACGTAGCTGATAACAGCGGCGCTCGACGTGTACAATGTATAAAGGTTCTTGGTGGTTCGCACCGTCGCTACGCACGCATTGGTGACATCATTAAAATTGCAGTGAAGGAATCAAATCCTCGCGGCAAAGTTAAAAAAGGTGATGTTCTTACTGCAGTAGTGGTGCGCACTAAGAAAGGTGTTCGTCGTTCAGATGGCTCAACCATCCGTTTCGATGAAAACGCGGCTGTAATGTTAAATGCTAACTTACAACCAATTGGTACTCGTATTTTCGGACCTGTGACTCGTGAACTTCGTAATGAGAAGTTTATGAAAATCGTTTCACTTGCTCCAGAAGTACTATAAGGAGTCACGATAATGGCATCTAAGATTCGTCGTGATGATGAAGTAGTTATACTTGCAGGCAAAGACAAGGGCAAAACTGGTAAAGTGACCAAAGTTCTTGTTGAAGACAGCAAAGTATTCGTAGAAGGCGTTAACTTAATCAAGAAACACACTAAGCCTGTACCTCAGTTACAGCAGCCTGGTGGAATTATTGAAAAAGAAGCACCTTTAAATGTTTCCAACGTAGCGATTGTTAACCCTGCAACGGGCAAAGCAGATCGTGTTGGTTTTAGAGTTGAAGACGGCAAAAAAGTACGTTTTTTCAAATCTAATAACGAATTAATTTAATTGGAGTAAACGATGGCGAAACTGCATGATTTTTATAAAGATACAGTTGTAGCTGACCTTCAAAAGAAGTTCGGTTATAAAAGTGTCATGCAAGTCCCTCGGATTGAAAAGATCACCCTTAACATGGGTGTTGGTGAAGCTATTGCTGATAAAAAAGTATTAGAACACGCCACGAATGATCTTACTGCAATCTCGGGTCAAAAGCCTCTTACGACTGTTGCGCGCAAATCTGTTGCGGGCTTCAAGATTCGTGAAGGCTACCCTATTGGTACAAAAGTAACTTTACGCGGCGAGCGTATGTGGGAATTTTTAGAGCGTTTAATCTCTATCTCTATTCCACGTATCCGTGACTTCCGTGGCTTGAACCCTAAATCGTTCGATGGCCGTGGTAACTACAGCATGGGTGTACGTGAGCAAATTATCTTCCCAGAAATCGATTACGATAAAATCGATAAAATTCGTGGATTAGATATTACTATCACTACAAGCGCGAAGGACAATGAAGAAGGTCATGCTTTATTGACTGCATTCAACTTCCCGTTTATGAAGAAGGCGTAGAGTTATGGCTAAATCGTCAATGAAAGCTCGTGAAGCTAAAAGAACCAAGTTAGTTGCACAATATGCTGAAAAGCGTGCTGCACTAAAAGCAATCATCTCAGGCGCTGATTCTTCAGAAGAAGAACGTTGGGATGCAGTATTGAAACTTCAAAGTTTACCTCGTGATTCATCAAGTAGTCGTCAACGTAACCGTTGTAACATTACTGGTCGTCCACATGGGTACTTACGTAAATTCGGTTTAAGCCGAATCAAGTTGCGTGAAGCAACTATGCGTGGTGAAGTTCCAGGTCTTAAGAAAGCTAGTTGGTAATTCACGGGAGTAAATGGTTATGATGACTGATCCTATCGCGGACATGTTTACACGCATCCGCAACGGTCAATCTGCAGCAAAAACTGCAGTAACAATGCCATCTTCAAAAGTTAAAGTTGCTATTGCTAACTTGCTTAAAGAAGAAGGTTATGTTTCTGAGTATTCAGTATCAGGTGATGTAAAACCTGAATTATCTGTTACTTTGAAATATTTTGAAGGTAAAGAAGTAATTGAAACGATCAAGCGTGTTTCACGTCCTGGTCTTCGCGTATACAAAAGCTGTGATGAACTTCCTAAAGTTCTTGCTGGCATGGGTATTGCGATTGTTTCTACTTCAAAAGGTCTGATGACAGATCGCGCGGCCCGTACTGCGGGTATTGGTGGCGAAATCATTGGTTTCGTAGAGTAAAGGAGCAGAACTATGTCTCGTGTTGCAAAAGCACCTGTCGAAGTACCTGCTGGCGTTACTGTTACGTTATCAGGTCAAGACATTAAAGTTAAAGGTCCAATTGGTGAGTTATCATTCACTATTAACAGCTTAGTTAAAGTTTCTCAAGAAGAAAATTTAATTAAAACGACTGTTTCTTCTGATGATAAAACAGCTTGGACTCAAGCCGGTACTGCACGTGCTTTAATCAATAATATGGTTGAAGGTGTTAGTAAAGGTTTTGAAAAACGATTAGTTTTAAACGGTGTTGGTTACCGTGCAAAAGCTGCAGGTAAGAACTTAAACTTATCTTTAGGCTTTTCGCATCCGGTTGATCACGCTATCCCTGAAGGGGTTACTGTTGAAACTCCTAGCCAAACTGAAGTCATCCTGAAAAGTGCTGACAAACAGTTGGTCGGTCAAACTGCAGCAAACATTCGCGCATACCGTAAACCTGAGCCTTATAAAGGTAAAGGGATTCGTTATAGTGATGAACATGTTCGCCGTAAAGAAGCTAAGAAGAAGTAGGATAATACGATGGATAAGAAAACATCTCGTTTGCGCCGCGCTAAACGCGCTCGTGCAAAAATTAGCGAGCTGGGTGCGAATCGTTTAGTCGTGTTCCGTACTCCTCGTCACATTTACGCGCAATTGATTGCTCCAACTGGTTCTGAAGTAATTGCATCAGCATCTACTTTAGATAAAGAAGTTAGTGCTCAGTTAGAAAAAACAGGTAACGTTGCCGCAGCTACTGCTGTTGGTACAGCGATTGCTGAACGTGCAAAAGCAAAAGGCATTGAGTCTGTAGCATTTGATCGTTCAGGTTTCCGTTACCATGGTCGCGTAAAAGCGTTAGCAGAAGCAGCTCGTGAAGCTGGTCTTCAGTTTTAGGGGTTGATTATGGCTAATCAAGAAAACTCACAACAAAGTGATTTAGCTGAAAAGTTAGTTGCCGTAAACCGCGTTTCAAAAGTGGTTAAAGGTGGTCGCATTTTCAGTTTCACAGCACTAACTGTAGTTGGTGACGGTAACGGTCGCGTTGGTTTTGGTTACGGTAAAGCACGTGAAGTGCCTGCTGCAATTCAAAAAGCAATGGAAAAGGCTCGTCGTAACTTAGTAACTGTTGACTTGAAGGGTACTACTCTTCAACACGCCATTAAAGGCCGTCATTCAGGTTCTAAAGTTTACATGCAACCAGCCTCTGAAGGTACAGGTATCATCGCCGGTGGCGCGATGCGTGCAGTACTAGAAGTTGCAGGCGTACAGAACGTATTGTCAAAAGCATACGGTTCTACTAACCCAATCAACGTAGTTCGCGCTACTGTTTCTGCTCTTGCGAATATGCATTCGCCTGAAGCTGTTGCAGCTAAACGTGGCAAAAGCGTTTCAGACATCTTGGGGTAATTGAGCATGGCTAAAACAGTTAAAGTAACTCAGTTAAAAAGTTCTATCGGTCGTTTACCGAAGCATAGAGCTACATTAAAGGGTCTTGGTTTACGTCGTATCAATCATACAGTTGAGTTAGAAGACACTCCATCTGTACGTGGTATGATTAATCGAGTATCTTATATGATTAAGGTGGAGGATTAATTATGCATTTAAATACTTTATCCCCTGCACCAGGTGCTAAGAAAGCCAAGAAACGCTGTGGTCGTGGTATTGGTTCTGGCATAGGTAAAACTGGTGGTCGTGGTCACAAAGGTCAGAAATCTCGTTCTGGCGGTAGTGTACGTCCTGGTTTTGAAGGCGGTCAAATGCCATTGAAACAACGTTTACCTAAATTTGGTTTCACGTCACGTAAATCTTTAGTTCGCGCTGAAGTACGTTTACATGAACTAAATAACATCACAGGTGATGTTGTCGATATTCATGCGCTTAAAGACGCTAACCTAATTACACGTAACATTGAGACAGCTAAAATTATGTTGTCTGGCGAGATCACTCGTCCTATCACTGTTCGTGGCTTAGGTGTTACTAAAGGTGCACGTGCAGCTATTGAAGCTGCTGGTGGCAAGATCGAGGAATAATACAGGTTATGGCTACACCAGGAATGGATAATAAAGGCGCAGGCGGACTGTCTGAGCTAAAACAAAGATTATGGTTTGTTTTCGGAGCATTAATTGTTTTCCGTTTAGGATCATTTGTGCCAATCCCTGGTATTGACGCCGCTGTATTAGCTCAGTTGTTTGAACAACAAAAGGGTACCATTGTAGAGATGTTTAACATGTTCTCTGGTGGTGCTCTTGAGCGAGCCTCTGTATTGGCACTAGGTATTATGCCGTACATTTCAGCTTCAATTATTATGCAATTGCTAACTGTGGTTCATCCCACTATGGCAGAGCTTAAGAAAGAAGGTGAAGCTGGACGTCGTAAAATCAGTCAATACACCCGCTACGGTACATTAGTACTAGCAACTGTTCAGTCAATTGCAATAGCGAGAAGTTTACCGGGTATGATGGACGGACTAGTGATGAACGCTGGTTTCGGCTTCTACTTTGCTGCGGTAGTATCTTTGGTTACTGGTACCATGTTTTTAATGTGGTTAGGTGAGCAAATTACTGAACGTGGTATTGGTAACGGTATCTCAATATTGATTTTTGCCGGTATAGTTGCTGGTATGCCACAAGCTGTTGCACAAACAGCTGAAATGGCGCGTCAAGGTGAATTGCACTTATTAGTATTATTGCTGATGTGTGTCATTGTATTTGCTGTGACTTTCTTTGTCGTATTTGTTGAGCGTGGTCAACGACGTATTGTTGTTAACTATGCAAAACGTCAGCAAGGCCGTAAGGTTTTCGCTGCACAAAGTACGCATTTACCATTGAAAGTTAATATGGCAGGTGTAATACCACCTATCTTTGCATCAAGTATCATCTTATTCCCAGGCACGCTTGCGAGCTGGTTTGGTCAAGGTGAAGGTATGATGGCTGACTTTTTACAAGAAGTATCTATTGCTATTTCTCCAGGTCAACCGCTATACGTAATGTTACTTGCTGCGGCGATAATATTTTTCTGTTTCTTTTACACGGCTCTTGTTTTCAATCCGCGTGAAACAGCAGATAACCTGAAAAAATCCGGTGCGTTTATTCCTGGGATCCGTCCTGGTGAGCAAACGTCTAAGTATATAGATAAAGTTATGACGCGTTTAACCCTAGCGGGTGCGATGTATATTACCTTTATTTGTTTGGTACCTCAGTTTATGATCATCGCTTGGGACGTTCAGTTCTACTTTGGCGGTACATCGTTATTAATTATCGTTGTAGTGATCATGGATTTTATGGCACAAGTACAAACGCATTTGATGTCTCATCAATATGACAATGTACTTAAGAAAGCTAATCTTAAAGGCTATGGCCGTTAAGATTGCTCGTTAACTCTCTATTATTGAGAAGCGGAGTAGTAAGATGAAAGTTCGTGCATCCGTAAAAAAGATTTGTCGTAACTGTAAAGTTGTTAAACGTGCTGGTGTGGTTCGTGTTATTTGTAAAACCGACCCTAAGCACAAGCAACGTCAAGGTTAATTTTTAATCTAACGACAGTGTATCTTTTAGAAGTGGCATTATGTAGATTTTTCTGTATAATGCCGCTTCGATTTGCAAAAAAGAATACAGGTTGGGTATCCTAACGGGCTTTCCAACCTGATGTAATTTAAATCTAGAATAGGAGATGTGTTAGTGGCCCGTATCGCTGGCATTAACATCCCTGATCGTAAGCATGCAGTAATCGCCATTACTGCGATCTTCGGTATCGGAGCAACACGTGCGAAAGCAATTTGTGTAGCATCAGGTATCGCAGAGACAACTAAGATCAGTGAATTGGACGAAGCTCAAATTGATTTGCTTCGTGCAGAAGTGGATAAATACACCGTAGAAGGTGATTTACGCCGTGAAGTTTCAATGAATATTAAACGTCTTATGGATTTAGGTTGTTACCGTGGCATACGCCATCGTCGCAGTCTTCCTCTACGTGGCCAACGCACTAAAACTAATGCGCGCACACGTAAAGGTCCTCGTAAGCCAATTAAGAAGTAAGAGGAACTAGACAATGGCTAAAACACCTGTACGTACGCGTAAACGCGTAAAAAAACAAGTTGCTGATGGCATGGCTCATATCCACGCCTCTTTCAACAACACAATCGTGACTCTTACAGATCGTCAAGGTAATGCTTTATCTTGGGCGACTGCAGGTGGTTCAGGTTTCCGTGGTTCACGTAAATCTACACCGTTTGCTGCACAAGTTGCTGCAGATCGTGCTGGTAAAGCAGCACAAGAGTTTGGTTTGAAGAATATTGAAGTGTTCGTTAAAGGCCCAGGACCAGGACGTGAGTCTGCAATCCGTGCTTTAAATGCTGCTGGTTTTAAAATCACCAACATTACTGACGTTACACCTATTCCTCATAATGGTTGTCGTCCTCCTAAGAAACGTCGCGTTTAATAGGAAAGTTGGAGAAAGAAAATGGCTAGATATTTAGGTCCTAAGCTAAAGCTTAGTCGCCGCGAAGGAACAGATTTGTTCCTAAAAAGCGGTGTTAGAGCAATTGACACTAAATGTAAAATCGAAACTATTCCAGGTCAACATGGTGCCCGTCGTGGTCGCTTGTCTGATTATGGTATTCAGCTTCGTGAAAAACAAAAAGTTCGTCGTATTTATGGCGTTCTTGAGAAACAATTCCGTAACTACTATAAAGAAGCTGCTCGTCTTAAAGGTAATACAGGTGAAAACTTGTTACAACTTTTAGAAAAGCGTTTAGATAACGTAGTTTACCGTATGGGCTTTGCCAGCACTCGTGCTGAAGCTCGTCAACTCGTTAGCCATAAAGCTATCGTTGTAAACGGTGTTGTTGTAAATATTCCATCTTTCACTGTTAAAGCTGAAGATGTGGTTTCTGTTCGTGAGAAGTCTAAAACTCAAGCGCGTATCGTTGCTGCTTTAGAATTAGCTGACCAACGTGAAAAACCAGTCTGGGTTGAAGTAGATAACAAGAAATTGGAAGGCGTTTTCAAACGTGTTCCAGATCGCTCTGACTTATCTGCCGAAATAAATGAACAGTTGATTGTTGAGCTTTACTCTAAGTAAAGTCACACATTAAGAGAGGACATATGCAGGGTTCTGTAACCGAATTCCTTAGACCACGTTTGGTAGATATCGAAACTGTTAGTGCTGTTCGCGCTAAAGTGACTTTGGAACCACTTGAGCGTGGTTTTGGCCACACTTTAGGTAATGCTTTACGCCGCATCCTTTTATCTTCAATGCCGGGTTGTGCCGTAACTGAAGTTGAAATTGATGGTGTATTACACGAGTACAGTAGTAAAGAAGGTGTGCAAGAAGACATCATTGAAATACTGTTAAACCTTAAAGGACTTGCTGTAGGTCTAGAAGGCAAGAACGAAGCCGTTCTTACTTTAACCAAGTCTGGTGAAGGCCCTGTAACGGCAGCTGACATCCAACATGATGGAGACGTAACTATTGCGAATCCTGATCATGTTATTTGTCACCTAACAGGTGACGGTTCAGTTAACATGCGCATTAAAGTAGAAATGGGACGTGGTTACGTTCCTGCATCTACTCGTCGCAATGCCGAGGAAGAAGATCGTGCAATAGGACGTTTGTTGGTTGACGCCTCATTCAGTCCAGTCGAAAGAATTGCCTACGATGTTGATTCTGCTCGTGTTGAACAGCGTACAGATTTAGACAAGCTAGTTATCGACATGGAAACTAACGGTACGTTAGATCCAGAAGAAGCTATCCGTCGCGCATCAACCATCTTAGCCGAACAGCTAGATGCGTTTGTTGAATTACGTGATGTGACAGAACCAGAGCAAAAAGAGGAAAAACCTCTATTTGATCCGATTCTTCTTCGTCCAGTTGATGATCTTGAACTTACTGTTCGTTCAGCAAACTGCTTAAAAGCAGAAGCAATTCAATATATTGGTGATTTAGTACAGCGTGCTGAAGTTGAGCTTCTTAAAACGCCTAATTTAGGTAAGAAGTCTTTAACAGAAATCAAAGACGTTTTAGCGTCTCGTGGTTTATCTCTGGGAATGCGCCTTGAAAATTGGCCACCAGAAAGCATCGCTGATAACGACTAAGTCGATCATCGTTTTTTAACAGTTGAAAGAGATAAGGATTAACTTATGCGTCATCGTAAAAGCGGTCGCCAGTTAAACCGTAATAGCAGTCATCGCCAGGCGATGTTCCGCAATATGGCAAGCTCTTTAGTTAAGCACGGCGTTATTAAAACGACTGTAGCTAAAGCTAAAGAACTACGTCGCGTTGTAGAGCCATTAATTACATTGGCTAAGACCGACAGTGTTGCAAATCGCCGTTTGGCATTTGCTCGCACACGTGATCAAGAAGTAGTAGGTATTTTATTTAACGAACTTGGTGCTCGTTACCAAGAACGTCCAGGTGGTTATACTCGCATTTTAAAATGCGGTTACCGTACTGGTGATAAAGCGCCTATGGCTTACGTTGAATTAGTAGACCGCCCTGCAGCTGAAGAAGCTGAAGAAGTAGTTGAAATCAGCGAAGAAGCATAATTTAGTAATAAATTAACTTCTTAACTAAAAACGGAGCTTCGGCTCCGTTTTTTATTTTTCTGCCCTTATTAACCAATTTCACGTAAACTGAATAATACAAAGTTGACCTGTTGAGGTTTTCTTCGTATAACAGGTAGTTCATTTACAAAAGGTACTTTGCATGTCGTCTCGAAATCCAATCATTGCTGTAACTGGTTCTTCTGGTGCCGGTACTTCGACGACTACAGAATCCTTTGAGCATATTTTTAGATCGTTAGGTATTAACTCTTCAAAAGTTGAAGGGGACAGCTTCCACCGTTTTTCACGCCAAGAAATGGATCTTGAAAAGCGCAAAGCAAAGGAAGACCGTCGTAATATCAGCTATTTTGGCGATCAGGCTAATGACTTTGATGCCTTAGAAACTCTTTTTAAAGACTATTCCGAAACAGGTAAAGGCAAAGTTCGCCGTTACTTACATACTTTTGACGAAGCCGTTCCTTATAATCAAATGCCGGGTACTTTTACCCCTTGGGAAGTATTGGGCGAAGGTACAGACCTTTTGTTTTATGAAGGTTTACATGGTGGTGTAGTTACTGAAAAAAATGATGTTGCTCAACATGTTGATTTACTGATTGGCATGGTACCAATTGTGAATTTGGAATGGATCCAAAAAATAATCCGTGATACTAATCAACGTGGACATAGCCGTGAAGCCGTAACTGCAAGTATTTTGCGCAGTATGGAAGATTACATTAATTTCATCACCCCGCAGTTTTCACGTACTCATATAAACTTCCAGCGGGTTCCTACTGTAGATACATCAAATCCGTTTAGCGCTAAAACGATTCCGACCTTAGATGAAAGCTTTGTTGTTATTCGATTCCGTGAAGGCACTCAAGTAGACTTTCCATATTATTTAAATATGATTGATGGCGCCTTTATGTCGCGGGTAAATACTTTAGTGGTACCGGGTGGTAAAATGGGCTTGGCGATGGAGCTATTATTAACGCCACTAATTCGTGATCTAATGCTAAAAAAAGCGGAAGCCAATAAACAACTTGATTGGATGAGCGATTTATAAGTTTGAACTAGCTTAGCTAGCTACTGTTAACCAAACTTTTCATTACAGCGTCTAACTTTTCCTCAATTTTATTATTCTCTGTTAATTCAGCGACTGATTTACTTTGATAAGCCATAGCTTTAGCTATACATGGCTTTGAAGCGCTTAATTTCGAATGAAACAGATTAGCTTCAGGTAAGTTGTAACTAACACAGTTAAACTGCCTTAAAATATCTTCTGTGAGGAATTCTTCTATAGATGTGATCAGGTGATCATTAAAATGTTGTTCACCATGAATGTCACGTGTCATGCCTCGAATTCTATAATCAATATCGGCCACATCAGGACTAAGCTCCGACATTAAATAATTTAGCACCTTAAGTGGTGAAATTACTCCGCAGGTTGATAATTCGATATCAGCTCGAAAAATAGCAATGTTATTGGTCGGCTTATCATCAGGGTAGGTATGAATACACAAGTGACTTTTATCAAGGTGGGCGACTAAACTTGTCGGCTCAGCTTCTTCAGAAATCATTAAGGTTACACTGGCCCCTTGAGGTTGGTAATCTTGTTTTGCGATATTAAGCACTGTGCCGCCAATCGCTTTGCATAAACGATGTAAGAGCTTATTTAATTGTTCGGCGTTATATAAATGATTAATGTAGTTTTGATAGTGAATATGCGCTTGCTCACTATCAACATAATGCAGCTGATAGAATGAAAAACTTAAATGCTTGGTTAAATTATTAAAACCATGCAGTTTTAATTTTTCAGAAAAATCAGTCAATTTAACTACTCAGCAACAATTTGATAATCATGGGTGATGGTTACTTTACCATTAAGCATTAACGCTACCGAACAATATTTATCAGCAGAAAGTGAGACCGCCCGTTTAGCATGGGAATCACTGATATCGGTGCCAGAAATAACAAAGTTTAAATGTATGTCGGAAAACAATTTAGGTACTGAAGTTACACGAGTAGCCGATATTTCGACTTTGCAGTCGCTAATTTGTTGACGAGCTTTCTTTAAAATACTGACCACGTCAACACATGAACAACTGCCTAAAGAAATTAATACATTCTCTAAAGGGCTAGGTGCAAGAGCGCCGCCATTAGCGTCTAAAACTATTGAATGACCACTTTGTGAAGTGCCTAAAAAAAGTTCATCGCCAATCCACTTTACCGTTGCTTTCATTACTGTTACCACTTTTTAAATTACGTAAATATTTGAATGGCCATATTATCGAACTGTGAGCTTTGAAGCTACTGAAGGGGGACTTATCGCTTGGAAAATATTGTTAATAAATGCTGATGGTTGTAAACCAAGCATGGCAGCTTGAAGTTGTTAAGGGGAAATATTATTTTTAAATAATCAATAAATTAGCTAGGGGGAGGGCTAATAAATTGGCTATGGATCTCTGTGTCGAATAAATTCTTAATTAAAATGGCCCATTCTTGAATAAAATCAAGTTGCGCTGGAGTAACGTGATTATTAACGACGCCAGAAAGGATTTCTTCTAAGTCATAAACTATAGCATCAACTTCACGAATAATGGTATTGCGTTGGTTAAAGGTTAGCTCTTCATTTTGACTACACACGGTAATAATTTGTTCACTAAGCTCTTGCTCAATAACTCCCATCACTGTGTCGCCACTTGCAGGGGCATCAGCACAATTCTCAAATAAATTTAAGTGTGCAGTAAGGTATTCGATAATATGAATATAGCCTTCAGTGTTGGTAACCATAACGCATTAAGTCCCGCTCAAATAAAATAACTATAGCGTATTTATATGATTAACGGTAATAGAATTAACACACTAGTTTATAAAGCATTGTTAGTATAAAAAGTTGAATAAGCAGAAATTATTCTGCCTATTCAGACTTAATAGCTGTGCTGTTAACTTAGGTGATTAGTTTTGTGCATTAGTGCTTTCAAATATCTTATCAGCTGAGGCGGCAACAAAGCCGGTATATAACTTGCCGTCGGTATTGGGGTAGCGCAGGGCGAATTCGTAAAAACAGCTCGGTATAGTTTGCTCTTTATCACTGAACTTAACGGTGTAATGATCTGCCATGGTAGAAGATTGCTCTAGCTTAACGCTGGCATCACCTTTAATTTCGCCACCAGTATCATTAAGTTTATAACCTGCTTGTTTTAGCGTGCTATTAACGGCTTCTATAGTTTCATAATCAGGTAAGTGATTAATACTTACTGTAAAGTGATTGGCGCGATAGCCCCAAACAGCAAGCCAAGCGGCATATTCACTTTCGGCTAACAAGGTTTGATATTCAGTACTATTTAACTGCCACGTTCTGCCTGAGTACAGAAAGTTGCTTGCCTGCACATTGCTTTCGTCAATATCACTGACAATGCGCTGGATAATTTTTTGCACCGGAGTTGAAAATTCTTCAACTAATAATTCACTAATAAATACTTTCGGCATGGTGTCGTCACTATGTTCATAATGACAGGCGATCAATTTTTTTTGTTCAAATTGATATTGGCCACACTCTTTATAGCCTAAGGCTAATAAATGTTGAGCTAACTTCTCTTTGTTAACTTTGGCAATATTAAAGGTTCGATAGGCAATGTGATCATTGATCACAGTTGCGCCAGCACCCAGTAACTGACAAATCTTTTCAGCGCTAGGCGTAACTGAAATATAGTCCTGCCAAATATGGTCGAATAATGTTGTTATTTCTTTAGTCATCACAGACTCCTTGTTGCAGCTTATAATAAGTGTAGTAAGAGACAGATAGACTGAGGGCAGAATTTACAGATAATGAAATGCTGACGAATAGAGCCTATCCGCCAGTAATTTATAATTGGTCGATACTTTTATAAAAGCAGGGTTTAATGCCTGCAATTTTCATGGCATCTAATAGGTTCACAATCAGCGCCTAGATCACTAAGCCAGGGCTTAGGTTTTCAGGTAACGCAACTTTTTGTGCTTCTACTGAAGCAACCGGATAAGCGCAGTAATCAGCAGCATAATAAGCACTAGCTCTGTGGTTACCACTGCCGCCTATACCACCAAAAGGTGCGGCACTACTGGCACCGGTTATTGGTTTGTTCCAATTCACAATGCCAGCACGAATTCGGCTGAAAAAGTGCTGATACAATTCTTCATTGTCGCACAATAAACCAGCAGACAAACCAAAGCTGGTATTGTTGGCTTCATCAATAGCTGCGTCAAAATCGCTATAACGATACACTTTTAATAATGGACCAAAGTGTTCATCATCAGGCATCTCACTAATATTGGTAACATCGACAATACCCGGAGAGATAAAACCTGTGCCTTGTTCAAGGTGTTTCATCATTAATAATGAACTTGCCCCCAAATCAAGTAATTGTTGCTGCGCGGCAACTAAGCCTAAGGCTGCTTTTTCAGAGATCATCGAGCCAATAAAAGGCTGCTCTTCATCATCAAAATAACCAATTTTAATTGCTTTCGTCGCGCTGATTAATTTAGCTAAAATAGCATCGCCTTGGGCATTATTTTCAATAAATAAACGACGTGCACAAGTACAGCGTTGGCCGGTAGTAACAAAGGCCGATTGAATGATATCGTGAACTACAGCATTTACGTCAGCTGTGTCTTTAACAATTAACGGGTTATTACCGCCCATTTCTAACGCTAATATTTTGCCCGGTTGACCGCCAAACTGCTCATGTAATAAATGACCAGTGGTTGAGCTGCCAGTGAAAAACAAACCGTCAATAAGCTTATGGCTTGCTAACGCTTTCCCCGTTTCCACTTCACCTTGAACCATGTTAATAACGCCGGCGGGTAAGCCAGCTTTAAGCCAAAGTTTAAGCATTTCTTCAGCGACTTTTGGGGTTAGTTCGCTTGGTTTAAATACAATGGTATTGCCCGCAATTAAGGCGGGGACGATATGACCATTAGGCAAATGTCCGGGGAAATTATAAGGACCAAATACGGCAACAACACCATGAGGTTTATGACGAATAAAAGCTTTAGCACCGGGCATAGGGTTTTCAACGGTACCTGTGCGTTCATAATAAGCTTTTAATGAAATGGCTATTTTACCTACCATAGCACCAACTTCAGTGCGGGTTTCCCATAACGGTTTACCTGTTTCTAAGGCGATGGTATTGGCTAACGCTTCTTTATTTTCGCCCAGCTGTGCAGCAAATTTTTCAACGATGCTAACGCGTTCGTCAATGGCTAATACGCCCCAAGACTCAAACGCGCTACGAGCACTAATTACAGCCGTATTAACTTGTTCGGCTGTTGCGGCTTGTCCTTGCCAAATAACTTCATTTTTTGCTGGGTTTACAGAGCTAACATTATGACCAAGGCCATCAAGCCATTGGCCGTTAATTAATTGGACTGGATAAGACATTTGTATATTCCTCTATGACATCAACTTTACGATTACTGGTGATGACTTGTCGGTGTGTTGAATTTAATTGGCGACGATGCGAACCCAATCGTTTTCAGAAACTTGTAACGCTTGTGCAACTTCAGGGCTAATGACTACTTGCTCTGCCGTTTTTCTTAATAAAACGGGCGCTTGTACAGCCCTAAAATGTTGTACTTGGTTGTTGCAAATAATAAAGTTATCACTGCTGGTTACTTCGCCAATAAGTACTTGGCAACGCTGACTTTGAGCAATGGTTTTAATATTGTTTTTTTCAGCTTCAACGGTGGGGCCACCGTCAAAAATATCGACATAACCACGACGGGTAAAACCTTCAGCTTCTAATAATTTTAGTGCCGGTATGGTTTTTGGATGTACTTGATTAATAACTGCTTGGGCATCTTTACTGAGCAAGCTCACATAAATTGGGTGTTTGGGCATTAGCTCGGCAATAAACTCTTTTTTGCCGATACCCGTTAAGTAATCAGCGGTTGGAAAGTCCATTGAGAAAAAGTGTTCCTCTAGCCAATTCCAAAAAGGAGAACGCCCGTCTTCGTCTGATACGCCACGCATTTCAGCGATAATAGTGTCAGCGAAACGCTGTTGATGTTCAGCGACAAATAAAAGGCGACAACGAGATAACAAACGGCCATTATTATTTTTACGGTGGCTATCACTTAAAAATAAGGTGCAAATTTCTGATGCGCCAGTGTAGTCATTACACAAAGATAATGTTTCTACCGTGTTGTAAATATTAAGCTCACGCGAACTATGTACTACTTTACCTAAATGGTAATGGTAAAATGCGTCGTCTAAACCTACCGCAGCTTCAATACCGCTAGTACCAACTACTTGGCCAGTTTCAGTATCTTCAAGCACAAATAGGTAGCTCTCACTTCCTGCTTGGCTTACGGTTTTTGCAAATGATTTTTCAGCCTTATCAATGCGTTGTTTTAGTAATGTTTCATTAACCGGCAGTGATGTAAATCCGTGACCTGATTCCACCGCAATACGATGTAATGAGTCATAATCGCTGTGCTGAATAGGGCGTATAATGATCATAAAAACGTCTCAATAAATTGAAAAGTAAGCCTGTTAGTATGGCGCTAACAGGCAATAAACAAAGACAGGGGAAAGTTACTGATTAACTATGCTAGCAACTGCTTGTTCGAATCGGGCTAAGCCTTCACTGATATCTTCACTTGGAATAACTAGTGATGGTGCAAAGCGAATAATACTAGCACCTGCTACCAATACCATTAAACCTTCGCTCATGGCGGCATTTAAAAAGTCTTTCGCTTTACCTTGGTAGCTGTCGTTTAATACCGCACCAATTAATAAGCCTTTACCGCGTATTTCTGAAAATACTTGGTATTTGGCATTAATCGCGTTTAAACCAGCAACATATTGCTGAGCTTTTTCATTAACACCAGCTAGTAATTGTGCATCGTTTACAGTATCAAACGCCGCTTCAGCAACAGCACAAGCTAATGGGTTACCACCGTAAGTACTACCATGGGTGCCAATTTTTAAATGCTTGGCAATTTCAGTGGTGGTTAACATCGCGCCAATAGGGAAGCCGCCACCTAATGCTTTTGCAGTTGTTAAAATATCAGGGGTTACATCTAAGCCCATATAAGCATAAAGTTCACCTAAACGACCAACACCGGTTTGCACTTCATCAAATACTAATAAGGCGTTATTTTCGTCACATAACTGACGAACACCTTTAACAAATTCGTCGGTAGGAGAAACGATACCGCCTTCGCCTTGTAATGGCTCCATAACTACGGCGCAGGTTTTGTCAGAGATTAGTGCTTTTAAGCTGTCTAAATTATTATATTCAGCGTGAGCAATATCACCTGGTTTAGGGCCAAAACCATCAGAATAAGAGGTTTGTCCGCCAACTGTTACGGTGAAAAAAGTACGACCGTGGAAGCCTTGTTTGAAAGCAATAATTTGCGATTTTTCTTCACCATGAACTTCTAAAGCCCAACGACGTGCTAACTTAAATGCTGCTTCGTTAGACTCAGCGCCAGAGTTAGCAAAAAATACTTTTTCTGCAAAAGTATTATCAACCAATTTTTTCGCTAAACGTAAAGCAGGTTCATTGGTCATTACATTAGATAAATGCCAAATTTTTTCACTTTGCTGCTGTAATGCCGTTACTAGTGCCGGATGACAATGGCCTAAACAATTTACAGCGATGCCGCCTGCGAAGTCGATATATTCTCGGTCTTGTTGATCCCATACTCGAGAGCCTTTACCGCGTACTGGAATAACAGCTGAAGGTGAATAGTTAGGTACCATGACTTCATCAAATAAATTACGGTCAACAGAAAATGTTGCTGGCATTGCTTACTCCTTTAGAGTTTGGGAAATATCTCCCAAATAGTATGGGATGGTTTAAATATATACCAAAAATAATATTTAGCATAAGTGATAAAACAGAAGGCCATTATGGCACAAGAATTTACTTTTGTCTTATTGAATTCTTCTCTAGCCCTTATGAAACAAGAGCTTATTAAAAAATATTCAGTTTGAGTGAATAACTATTTGTCTTGGTTTTTGCGCATAACTCGGCTAGCAGAAGCCAAGGCTGTCAGTGGATGTTAATTTTTGTTACTAAGTGAGGTGTTAATAAATAATCAGAAATTATTTGAAATTTAATTTTAGGTGGTCAATATCGGTTTTTTTCAATAATTCGATATTTGCTGGCGTTAATTTTACGCAGGAAAGCAACTGTTTTGCTTCATCAGGGCTGATCAAATCTTCTTTGGCAAGGTTTCTAAAAGCGATGTAAGCTTTTGCTTTAGCGATATATTTGGCCAGTTTACACATAGGCTTTAAGTCGGTAGCGTAAGCTAAATCAAATATCGCTTCGGTGATTTGTAAGCGGTCAAAGCGCATTAACTCAACCATATCAGCGGTAACTTTACTGCTACGCTTGCTTAATTGAATTAATAACAATTCTGGGCAACTATCAAACTCAGCCATAATGTCGTGTAGTTTTTTATCACGACCTTCGTAAGCTTCTTTCAGTTCGCTATTGTACATATCGTTATGGATATTTAAAAAACAGCGGGTCACGGCTAATGTACCTAAGTTAGAGATCATACCGCCGGTAAATGCGGTATATTCGTCTATATCACCATCTTCTTCAGCTAACGCTTTTGTTGCAAGGGCGACAGAAAGGCTATCGTTCCATAGCTTTCTTTTCAGTAAGCCAAATGGCGTGGTGCTGGTGGGTAGCCAATGTTTAAGAATAAAGGTTGGTAAAATAAGTTTTAAGTTATCAAGGCCAATATAGCTTAAAGCAATGCCCGGCTCGGTTACTTGTACGTCAGCACGTTTTCTATATTGGGGCTTATTAACCAAATTAACTAAATCGGTAGCCAGCCAAGGTAGTGATTTTGCTAGGGGAGTAATGCGGTTCACTGAAGCTGCTTTTACTGCCAAAATTTCTAAAATATCGGGCGCGGCATGTTCAATTGATAAAGTAGCAGAAAATAAGTGCTCGCTGTTTTCAAATTCATGGTCAACTTTTTCTAGTACACGGTTATAGAATTTTTCCATCACTTGTTCTTTAAAGTGTTGTTTACCGTGCTCTTTGATAATTTTATCTTTTTGCGCTTGTTCTTCCACTGCAAGTAATTCACGACGTCGAAAAGTTTGTTCACTGCCTTGTTGCTTAGCATTCGCTATTTTGCCATTTTGTAGCAAAGTAAATTCTTTACCTATAGCTAAGCTCAATGAGCGCTCATAAATGGCAGAAACTGTTTTATTTTCTTCGAATAGTTGCATGATTACTTTGTTAGTTTATGGTCTTATTAATCGACTTATGGTTATTATCGACCGATTTTGTTAAATGATTAGTTTTGCTTATCATACTCGGTTATAAAATTGTTAAGCAGTTGCTGACCTTGTGCGGTAAGAACTGACTCAGGATGAAATTGTACACTGGCTATTGGCATATGCTGATGCTTAAGCGCCATAACTTCTTCTTGGTTATTACTATTAATACTAACAGCGGTGGCAATAAGCTCTGGTGGTAATGAAGCTTTATTAACCACTAATGAATGATAGCGAGTAACCGCTAAAGGGTTGTTAAGCCCAGCAAAAAGTCCTTCACCATTATGACTAATTTCACTCACTTTACCATGCATTACTTTATGGGCTTTTTCAACTTTTGCGCCAAAAGCTTGGGCAATACACTGATGACCTAAGCACACCCCTAAAATGGGAATGCGATTAGCAAACTCTTTAATCACCGCTAATGATATACCTGCACTGTCAGGGGCACATGGTCCTGGTGATATCACAATATATTGTGGCGCTAAGGCGGTTATTTCTTCAAGTGATATTTGATCATTACGAAATACTTCAACTTGTTGGCCCAAGGCTCGAAAATAATGCACAAGATTAAAGGTGAAAGAGTCATAATTGTCGATCATTAAAAGCAAAAAAATACTCACTTACTATGTATAAAATGTAGTCTCGCAGCAAAGTTAACTATTTGCTGCTTGTTATCGCTGGCTATTTTAAGCGTAGCTTGGCTTTAATACATCAAGTTTTTGATAAAAGTTTACATATTAATCGGTTTTGCGACGCGAGCCTGATGAGGCGAGGGGGTGGAGAGCGTTATTAGCGAAGTTTTTCGAGGTAATAGTGTATATACCCCGAAGCGTCGCTCTTTGGCATCCATGCCAGCGCGACATTGTCTACAAGGATGTAGGTACTTATGATTTGTCTGGAATAAAAATCATGACTTACCTCCTGTCCAGCGCCACTCCTTCGCATCCATGCGATCGTGTCATTGCCTTCATGGATGTAAGTACTTATGATTTGTCTGGAATAAAAATCATGATTTACACCCAGAAACCGTCGCTCTTTGGCATCCATTCTACCGCGACATTGTCTACAAGGATGTAGGTACTTAGGTTTTGTCTGGAATCATGACTTACATCCAGAAGCCGTCGCTCTTTGGCATCCATGCCACCGCGACATACTTACATCCATGTAAGCAAAAAGGCTGAACATTGTTCAGCCTTTCATTATGTCGATAAAATATTTAGTGCTTAGAATTTAGCAGCAAGTTGTAACCAAAGTTTGTTGGTATCAGTTACAGTTGCGTCATCACCGGCGCTATAGTTAGCAAATTTAACTAATACGTTATAGTTTTTGCTGATGCTATAAGCAGCAGTTAAATCAAGTTCGTTACCCCAATCTAAACCACCAACATCTGATGATAAGTCATGGTAAGTCGCACTTAATTTAACACCAGAAACCGCACCTTTAACAGTAACATAAATATCTTCCATACCTTCGCTTGGAGTGCCTAAGAACTTATCAGCAAAACCTTGGAATTTATGCAAAGTAGCAAGTGGTGTTTTAAAGCCAACGCCATTATCACTGCCTAGTAATTCATAGCCACCTAAAAGCGTTACTTTGCCGACTTTAGTTGAAGCTTCTAAGTTAATGTAATCAGCTGAATAATTAAGCGGGCTGTCACCAGCATCACTTTGAGTCGCGTAACTTGCATTAACGCCTACAGGACCAAATTTACCATTATACAAGGCGCCAAAAGTATCAGTTGAATTACCTGCATTGCTCATGCTGTCATAATCAAGTAAGTAAGCAAAAGCTGAAACTTTATGGTCTTTGTTTATTTTAAATGCTGCATTGGCTAAGTGGAAATCACCATCTACATTTTGTTCTTTAATATTATTGATGTTTTCAACGTAGCTATAATCTAAAGAAACCGCGTCGCTTACCTTATATTGAATACGGGCACCGTCATAAGTTTGCTCGTTTTGACGCCAGCCTACACCACCAACAAAACGTTGGTTGTTATGTAAAATACGTTGTCTACCTACAGTTGCAGTAAAACCGTCGTTGTTATATTTAACAAAACCTTGGTTTACTTCAGTACCTGTTGGATCAACAACTAATGGGTATTCAGTATTGCCATTAGAGGTGCTGTTGTAGTTGTCAACTAAGGCTGAAACGTTATCAACTTCTAAACCAAGTGAGAAACCGTTAAAAGAACCAGTGTTGATTGTCATGCGAGATAGTACCGTTAAAGCATCTGCTCTATCGTCGATGCCGTCTTGGTCAACACCTTCATAACGTGCTCTAAATGATAGGTCTACTTTGCTTTCAGAAAGTGCCTTACTAATACCGCTGGCTACTTCGCTGTCACCAGCAAAGGCTAAAGGCGCAGCTAAAATTGAAGCGGCAACCAAAGAGAGAGAGAACTTGCTTATATTTGAGCTCATAATTATTTCCTAATGTGTTTTAATAATAATAGTGTTGCGTTTATATAATTTTTTATAGGTTTATTGTTATATTTATCGCGTAAGGGGATTTTCACACTACGGCAGAAGTTGAAAGTTGATTTGTATCAATATGTGAACTTATGTTAATGCATTCAATGTTTTTTATTGACTCAGGTCAACTTATCAGCCCGTTGAGGCGCTTGACTTCATTAACGAAAAAAATTATTCAGACTAATAACTTATCAGTCTGAATAATTTCGTCAATTGCCAAGACTAGCTTAATTTAATAATGAGATAAGTAAAGCGGTGGCGAGTAAAAATGACAGTCCTTGCCAAAATTTTACCGGATTACGTTGTAGTAGGGGTTGGCGTTGATACTCTTCAATAGCGCTGCTATTTGGCTTACCTAATTCTGCTTGTAACTCAGAAAAAGCTTGAAAGCGTGAGCGAGGGTCGGCAGCGGTAGCTTTTTCTAATGCTAGGTCTAACCACAAGGGCAATTCGTGACGAAATTGTTTACTGCTGCGATACTTCCATTGATTGTACGCTGAAAAGGTTACTTCAGCTCTTTTCATTGGTTTATAAGGTAACTCGCCGGTGAGCATTTCATAACAGATCACCCCAAGAGAAAATAAATCACTGCGATAGTCGGCTTGCATATGCAATAGCGTTTCAGGGGCAATATAATTGAGTGAACCTTGCGGCACAGTTTCTCGAATGCTTTCTTGGTTTTCATCAAGCGAGGCAACAAATACTGTACCGTAGTCAATAAGCTTAATTTGACCAAAAGAGTCGATCATCACATTATCTGGTTTTAAATCGCGATGTACTAATTCCAAACGTTGAAAAGCTCTTAATGCTGCAATAATTTGCCTGATAATATCCCGTACCTGCGCAATACTTGGCTTGGGATTGTCGTGCATCCATTCACTTAAGGTTTGTCCTTCTACGTACTCACAAACATGATATAGAAATTTACTGTTTTCTGCGCCTTGATTAATACGCATTACATTGGCGTGATTAACTCGTTCGCCTACCCAGGCTTCACGCATAAAGCCTTGTAGGTAAATGGCGTCATCAACAAAGTTTGCTGAAGGCGCTTTAAGTACCATTGGCAGTTTTTCATTTTCATGCTCAACTAAATAAAGATGCGAACGAATCGAGGCATGAATAATTTTTCGTACTTTATAGCCGTCTAAGTTCATGCCCACTTTTAGTGCTGGCGGAATGGCTTTGTTCTGTAAATCACGCTCTATTTCATCAAGTTTACGTTGTGGAATATTATTCACATGCACCAACAAGCAACTGACATTATCATCGCTACCATCAGCAATGGCTTGTTCTGCAATAAGTTGGCTAACGCCTTCTAAATCTTCATTAGTGGGATTTTTCGGTAAGGTATTTAAAAAAGCTGATAATTTCTTTTTTGAAATAAAGTCATGAACCCCGTCGCAACTAAGCATAAAAATATCGCCTACTTGCAAGTCTACTTGGTGTACATCAACTTTTAAGCGGTTATCGGCACCCAAGGCGCGGGTTAAAATTGCGCGGTTACCGCCATTTTTTTGATTGTGATCGCGGGTTATTTGTTCAATATGTTGGTTGCGATATTTACTGATGCGTGAATCGCCAACATGAAAAATATAGCCGGTGGTTGATTTTAAAATTAACGATGAAAACGTGGTTAGCCATTGCTGTTGTTGCTTGCTAAACATGTCGCCTTGCGAGAATAACCACTGGTTTAAACTGGTTAATACTTTAGCGGCCGACTTTTGCGTAGACCAAGTTTCAGGGGTAGCGTAATACTCATTAATAAATTGTGTTACGGCCAGCTGGGCGGCTTCAGCAGCTTTGCTGGCACTTGAAACACCGTCAGCTAAGGTTGCTATTGCCCCCTTAGCTTGTAACTCACTCGCCTTTGGTACTAAAGCGGCAAAGGCATCTTGATTTTCAGCTTTAATGCCGGCGCTTGAGTAGCCACCAAAGAACACCTTCAAACGAGAAGGTGTTTTTGTAGAGTGCAATTTTTCTTGAGTAGGCAAAGTGATTAATGTACCGAAATTAGTTCAACGGTGCCGTCTTCACGTACTTCCGTCATTGAACCTTTTGGCTCTTCCATAAATAATAAAGTAATAAAGCCTACCACAGCTGTTGCGGCAATCACTAGGAAGAACGTTGAATAGTCAACCATGGTTAATACGGTTAAATAAACTACCGCACCAACGTTACCGTAAGCGCCAGTCATACCCGCAATTTGGCCAGTTAAACGACGTTTAATTAATGGTACTGCGGCAAATACTGCACCTTCACCGGCTTGTACAAAGAAAGAACACGCCATTGCGGTTGCCACGGCTAGCGCTAAAGGCCAGCTGCCTGTAATTTCAGACATCGCAAAATAACCTACTGCTAAACCTGCGGTTAAAATAAGTAAGGTTTTCTTACGACCAAATTTGTCAGATAACCAACCGCCACCAGGACGAGACATTAAATTCATAAAGGCGTAGGTAGAAGCTAACATCGCCGCATAAACCATGCTTAGTCCAAAAGTTTCGGCGAAAAATAATGGCAACATAGATACTACGGCTAGTTCTGAACCAAAAGTAGCAAAATAAAGAATATTTAAAACCGCTACTTGTCTGAATTTATAACGGTGAATTTCTGGCACTTCTTCTTTAAATACATGGCCGTTTACTTTAATGGTTTGTTTTACTTCAATTAAAAATAATACCACTAAAAAAACATAAGCAATAATTGAACTTTGTTCACTTAATAACATTACGCCGGCAGGGGAAAGCTTCCAAGTTAATAACGCTAAGGCGCCATACATAGGTAACTTCATTAATAATAATAAGAAAAAGTCGCCTTTGCTGGTTACTTCCATCGCACCCGTTTGCTTAGGTTTGAAGTAAGTTGAACCTTTAGGTGTATCGGTAACATTGTTGTACCAGATAATACTAAATATTAAGCTTAATGCGCCGGTAAGTGCTACTGCATATCTCCAGCCGTCTTCACCACCAAATAATAATGCCACTGTTGGTAATAACATTGCCGCCGCAGCTGAACCAAAGTTACCCCAGCCGCCATAAATACCTTCAGCTGTGCCTAATTCGTTGGCCGGAAACCATTCACTAACCATGCGAATACCGATAACAAAACCGGCACCAATAAAGCCTAATAAAAAGCGCGATAATGCGGCTTGTTCAAATGAGTCAGCAAAAGCAAACATAAAACAGGGAATACTACATATTGCCAATAATAAGGCGAACACTAAGCGTGGGCCATATTTGTCGGTTAACATGCCAATAATAACGCGGGCTGGAATGGTTAGCGCGACGTTAAGTAGCATTAAGGTTTTAATTTCTGCTTTGGTTAAGCCTAAAGAGTCAGCAATTACTGAAACTAATGGCGCAAAGTTAAACCAAACGGCGAATGTAATGAAAAAAGCCATCCAACTTAAATGTAGAACTTTCATTTTTCCGGTAAAGGACAGCAGCTTAATGCCTTGTTGAGCGCTCATGATAAATACCCTTGTGATAAATTTTTTATTTATTTGTTTTGTTGGCAACGAAAACAAACGATGAAATAAGTTAATTTATACAGAGCAAGCAAGGTGCCACAATATAAAATTCATTAATTTCAATTGCTTATTGGTTTTGTGAGCTATTTGCTGATGGGAAGTGCACTATTGGATCGATTTTGATGCACACAAACTGTGCATCCGCTTACATAACTACGTAAATCAGCAAATGGGTTATTATTTATTATAGGAAAATCGCTACTAAGCTAATGGCATGTATTGATTATGTAATTTAAACTAACATATTGTATTATTGCTTGAGTAAGCTAGCGGCAGCATGAGCGCTATGCTATCGTCCAAAAAAAATCCTAGCTTCCACTTTTATATTAAAAGGTAACGAGTAACGTGTCGATTAATGTCAGCCGAATTTATTCCTGCTTATCAGTATGTATGTGTTTATTGATAATTACGCCACAGCCTTTACTCGCCCAACAAACTCAATCATTAGTTACTAGTTTAATTCCTCCTGCACAAGATAACCTTGTAGAAGTTAATAAGCCGCCGTTAGAGTTAACTGAGCGCTTTGATTGGTTAACATTACGTACTGATGAATTACTCAAGGGTGATATTTTATCTATGTACGACGATGAAATTGAGTTTGATAGCGAAGAGCTTAAAATACTTACTTTTGATTGGGAAAAAGTTTCTGGCTTAAAAAGTAAGGGCATGCAAAGTGTGCAAGTCAGTGACGGTAGTGTAATTGACGGCTGGATAGTATTAAAAGACAACGTGATGACCATTTCACGTAATGGCCAAGTTCATACTTACCCTAAAAGTGAAATTTTATCGATTGCTTCAGCGGCAACTAGTGCCTTAGATATTTGGAGTGCTGATATTAATTTAGGTGCGAATATTAGCAAGGGTAATGCTGAAAAATTTGACTATACCTTTTCTGCTCTAGCACAGCGTAGAACTTCAAGTAGCCGCTTTAAAATTAATTATGTTGGTAACTTTAGTGCCAACAAAGACGCCGAAACTGGTGAACGAATTGAAACCGCTAATAGCCAGCTATTAACAAGCTCTCACGATATTTTCATTGATAGCAAAATATTCTTTCGAGCCGTTGACCTTGAATACTACAGTGATATTTTTCAAAACATTGATAGCCGATTAACCGCCGGTGTCGCTTTGGGTTATCACCTATATGATGAAAAGCGCTTTAGTTGGGATGTAACTGCCGGTCCGAGTTATCAAAAAACAATTTTTAGTAATGTTCTAGAAGAAGAAAATCGCACTGAAAAATCAGGTGTTTTAACCTTAGGAACAACCTTTGATGTAGAAATTAACAAAGAAATTGATTTTAAAGCCGACTATCAAGTTCAAGTGGTTCAAGAAAGTGCCGGAGAATATATTCATCGTTTAGAAACTGGCGTTGAAATAGATTTAGTTAATGACTTCGAGCTTGATTTAACCCTTTATATTGATCGCACTGAAAAACCGCATCAAGATGATAATGGTGATATACCATTTAAAAATGATTATCGTTTTGTTGTTAGCTTAGGTTATAGCTTTTAAAACTATTTTTGGCTTTTGAATTTTTGATAAAAAGCGTGTAACTGTAGTTGGGCTTGCTCAATGCTGATTGTACTAAAACGGATGTGCTCACCGGGCTTTTTCTGGCTCAAACGAAATAAATCAGTTTTCATCACTGTACCTAATACGGGATAGCCGCCGATAGTTTGCCTTTCTTTCATCAATACAATAGGTTGACCATTATCAGGTAACTGAATACTGCCATAACAGACAGGCTTTGATAGCTGCTTTGACAGTGGTTTGGGCTGTTGTTTGGTGCTTACTAGGACACTAGATTGCTCGGCGCAAAAGAGCACGTCGCTACTTAAGCGATAACCCATGCGATTACTTTGTGGCAATATTTCATAACTTTGGCTAAGAAAAAAGTTTTGCTTTTTCAGGCTTAGCTGCTGCCACAGTTCGCTGGGCATAAACCTTAATGTTAACGTTGATGATGAATGAAAGTGCGGAACCGCAGGTTCTTTTACCGTGTTAAATAGTGCGGTTTCAGCACCAGAGCACAAATGAATTTCACTGCCTACTTTCAGCGCTGGCGAGCATAATCCTAACGCCAGTTCGCTGTGGGTTTGTGCGCCGCTATCCATAAAATGTTGGCAAGCAATACCGCCAGAAAAAGCAATATAACTGTGTAAACCTATTCTTGGCAGCTTTAACGTTAATACGTCACCAGTATTAAGCTGTTTAACCAAGTTGTTTTTTATTGGCAGCTCGTTAATTGAGGCATCACAATCAGCACCGGTAATAACAAGGCTACACTTTTCGTTACAGCGTAAACTGATTTGCCCTAAGGTGACTTCTAAGGCTGGCGCATTGTAATTATTCCCCAGTAATTGATTAGCAAATAAAAAACTAAACTCATCACTGGCACCACCGCCACTAAAACCTAAGTGCTGGGCGCTGTCTCGCCCTAAGTCTTGTATTGAACACAGCCCTTTTTGCTCAATTATCGTGAGTGAATTAGCCATTATTGCTCGCCATTTTGATTGGTATGATTTGTCGGCTCACGCGCGTGCTCAAGCTCAAGTTTACCGCCAAGTTGACAAAAACGCTGATAATCAATAGGCGTGAATTTTACTTGTTGACCAACATTGATGGCTGGTGAAAAATTTATATTATCACCTTGCTGGCTAGAGTTTGTCTCGTGGTTAACTGCAAACATTGGCATTGGTGTTTGGCCAATAATATGCCAACCACCGGGGCTTTTACTTGGGTAAATTGCTGTTTGTTGTTCAGCTATGGCAACGGCGCCTTTGGGAATAGCCACGCGAGGCGAGTTTTTTCTCGGTAAAATAAGGCTTTTATCTAAGCAGCCTAAATAACAAAAACCAGGGGTAAAACCGAGTGCATAGGCATGATAAATAGTCTGAGAGTGGCGCTCAATAACTTGCGCTATTGATAACTGAGTTTGCTGGGCAACAAGGTTTAAATCCCAGCCAGCGTCTTCGCCATAATAAACTGGAATTTCGACTAGTTCTGTTCGACTCTCAGCAGCAGTACTAGCCGTTAATTGCTGACAAATAGCGACTAACTTGGTGGTTATTTGTGCTAATGATATTTGCTCGAAACGGTAATAAACCATCAAGGTATTATAGCTGGCGATGGTATCAATAATCAGTTCACCAAACTGACTTTTGATACGCTGCTGACAGTGGATAATTTGTTGATGTTGCTGCTCGCAGATAATTTCAGGCCAGCTTAATAACAGCGCGTTCTCGCTTAATGCCGCGATGTTAATTTCATCAGTGGCGGCGAGCAGGCTCATGTGTGCTGCGCTATTAATTGGCGCAAAGCTTTAACTAAAACTAAGGCTTGTTGGTTATCACCATGTACACACAAGCTATCAACTTGCATCGCTAGCGGTTTACCTTCAATGTCTAATATGGAACCGTGAGTAAGTAAGTGTTCACATCTGTTGGCAACTAACTGCTGTTCGCTGATCACAGCATGCTCAGTACTTCTAGGCACTAAAAAACCATCACTTTGATAATTACGATCAGCGAAGGCTTCAAAATAAAGTTTTAGTTGATATTTTTTTGCGATAATTTGAAAAGCTTGCGTATCGGGCAGTGCTTGTATCATTAAGATTAACGAATTACCTACGCTGGCAATGGCTGAGCAAACACTTTCAAAAATAGTCAGGTTTTGCATCATGTCGTTATAAAGTGCGCCATGAGGTTTCACGTAATCTATTTTTACTTGTTGCTGCTGACAGAAAGCTTGAAGAGCACCAATTTGATAAATAATAATCGCGGCAAGTTCATCGCTGGCAATATTCATAGAACGGCGACCAAAACCTACCAAGTCGGGATAACTAGGGTGTGCACCAATGCTAACCTTGTTAGCAGCAGCAAGTTGCACAGTTTGCTGCATGGTTAAGGGATCTGATGCATGAAAGCCACAAGCGATATTTGCTTGGTCAATTAATGGCATAATGTCTTGGTCTTGGCCTTTTTGCCATTGGCCAAAACTTTCGCCGAGATCGCAATTTAACTTCATCAATACTTACCTTATTCGCTAAGCTCTTGTAGCTGCTTTAGTCGTTGTTGCTGGGCTTGTTGTTCTTGTTCTCTTAACGCCCTAAGTTTTGCTCGGTCTATTTTACTAATGACAATATCTGATTTAGGCACGCAGCTACAACTTAAAATAAAACCTTCTTGTTGTTCAGCATCACTTAAACCGTCTTGGCAATGTTGCTCAACAGCACCGCTATCTAATTGTACTTTACACGCGCCACACATACCTTCTCGACATGAATAAGGCAAAATTAGTCCTGCGGTTTCTGCTTGTTCTAGCACTGTGTCTTTGGTATTGCCGTTATGGACTTTCTCCCAAGAATTAAAATTAATATTGGCTGATTTATTTTCAGTATTATTAGTTGCTTGGTTAATTTCAGTGATATTTTTAGTCATATTTTTAGTGATAATTTTAGGATCGATACTTGATTCATTGTTGGGCACAAAAGTTAATGCTGGTTTATGCGCAAGAACTTCCACTTCCGCATTTAGCTGAATATTACCTTGGCTTTTAGCGATTAAGTTTTGACCAAACATGACATCGCCACTACTCACTTGGCGATAGCTTTTTAAGGCGGTTAATGGTTGATGTTGCGGATGGCTTTCAGCCGTTTTGGGATTTACCGTGGTAAAGGTGCAGCGCGAACAAGCTTTATTTAATTCAAATTCAATATCGCCAATACGAATACGTTGCCAAGTGTCTTCAGCAAAAGCAGCGCAGTTTTCCACCACGATATTAGGACGGAAACTCGCCATGGTAAAGTTTTCACCACAGCGCTGATTTAAATCATCAAGCGAGGCTTGTGAAATTAATAACAACGGATAACCGTCAGCAAAGCCAACGCTATTGCTGGAATTTTTTACTTGTCGTTGAGACTGCTGACCAAAAAATAATAGCTGACATGGCATTTGCAAATATTGGCTAAACCAGTGATCGTATTTTTCCTGACAATGCTGCGCTTCAATATTATCGTCCCAAACGGTTACGGTTTGATATTGCTCGTTAAAGGCTTGGTATTCAATGGTTAAATTGTCCATACCCGGAGCCGATAAAACTAACCCTGTGGGCACTAGGTGCACTTGAATTAAGCATATTTTAGGTACGGTTCTGGCGGTAATGAATTGACCGTGGTGGTCACTTAAAACAAAGCGTCGGTCAAAGCTTAAGCCAAAATCATCTAACCATGCATGAGATAGCGAAATGCCAGCGGCAGATTTTAGCGGATAAACATGCAGGCTACTGACTCGAATAGTTTTTTCACTCAACTTTAGACCCTCATTTGATAATGCTGACTTAGCTTTATTTGGTAAATAATCTTGCTATGTGGGTAAGATCTTGGTCAATTTAACAATGTTTTGCAATCATTAGTCGTGCAATTTCTAAAAAGCCGTTATTTTTGTTCACGACTAAGGTATATTGGCGCTAATTTATAACATTGAATAAACGACTTAATTTGTGATTTTAACGATTAAGTTAGTAGGTGATTATGCATATTCATATTCTTGGCATTTGCGGTACTTTTATGGGCGGCATTGCCGCTATAGCAAAAGAACTTGGCCATCGGGTTTCAGGTTGTGACGCTAATGTGTATCCGCCAATGAGTACTCAACTTGAAGCTTTAGGAATAGAGCTAAAACCAGGGTATTTAATTGACCATTTAGCCGATGAACCTGACTTGGTCATCGTCGGCAATGCGATGTCGCGTGGCAATCCTATGGTTGAATATGTACTTGACCGAAATATTGCTTATACCTCTGGGCCGCAGTGGCTATTAGAAAACGTATTAAAAGACCGTTGGGTATTAGCGGTTTCAGGCACGCATGGTAAAACCACTACCAGTAGTATGCTTACTTGGATTTTAGAATACGCTTATATGGAGCCGGGCTATTTAATTGGCGGCGTACCACAAAATTTTGCCAGCTCTGCTCGTTTAGGCAAGTCGCCATTTTTTGTTATTGAAGCCGATGAGTACGACACCGCCTTTTTTGATAAGCGTTCTAAGTTTGTTCATTACCGTCCGCGTACGTTAGTTATCAATAATTTAGAATTTGATCACGCTGATATTTTTAATGACATCACTGATATTCAAAAGCAATTTCATCACCTTATTCGTATGGTGCCAAGCAACGGTTTAATTTTATCACCGCAAAGCGAAACGGCTATTGCTGAAACCTTAAGCCAAGGTTGTTGGACTTCCACAGAAGTGAGTGTTGATGACGCAGCAATAAATGATGGCTGGCATGCTGAGAAATTAATTGCCGATGGCAGTGAATTTATTGTTCGTTTTAAAGGCGAAGTGCAGGGCACGGTAAAGTGGAATTTAATTGGCGACTTTAATATCGACAATGGTTTAATGGCTATTGCTGCGGCAAGAAATGCTGGTATAACACCGCAAATCGCCATTGACGCGCTAGCGCAGTTTATTAATACCAAACGTCGACTAGAATTAAAAGGTGAAGTGGCAGGGGTGAAAGTGTATGACGACTTTGCTCATCATCCTACTGCGATTACTAAAACTTTAGCTGGCGTGCGAAACCATGTCGGTGAAAAACGCATTATTGCGATATTAGAGCCGCGTTCAAATACCATGAAATCTGGTGTGCATAAAGATACCTTAGCTAAGTCATTAGCCCAAGCTGACGTGGTATTTTTATACCGAGGTGAAAGTGTGCAATGGTCGGTAGATTCGTTGATAAAAGACTGTCAGCAGCCTTGTCATGTAATCGATGATATAGACGTTTTAGTGCAACAAATAACTGAGCATGCGCAAGTTGGCGATAGTTTAGTGGTCATGAGTAATGGCGGCTTTGGCGGCATTCACCAAAAACTTTTAACCGCGTTGGCTGAATAAGTAAGTTAAGGAAATATTTTGATCTCACCATTGAGCTTTGAAAAAAAAATCACCCTCGCAATAACAGGCGCTTCAGGCTCTGCTTATGCGCTGCGTTTATTAGAATGTTTACTGGCGGCTAATTACCAAGTGTATTTATTATGCTCAAGTGCTGGCCGAATTGTGCTTGATACTGAAGTTGGCATTAAGTTACCCGCTTCACCTGATGCGGCGAGTAAATTTTTAACTGAAAAATATCAAGCGCAACCTGAGCAAATAATCGCTTTGGGTAAAGAGCAATGGTTTTCGCCAGTGGCATCAGGCTCAGCTGCGCCTAAACAAATGGTAGTTTGCCCATGCTCTACGGGAACATTGGCGGCTATCAGCCAAGGGATGAGTGATAATTTAATTGAGCGCGCAGCAGATGTGGTGATAAAAGAGCGCGGTCAGCTGATATTAATGGTTAGAGAAACGCCATTTTCGTCAATTCATTTACAAAACATGCTGTCATTATCACAACAAGGCGTCACTATTATGCCAGCAGCACCGGGATTTTATCATCAACCGCAATCAATTAACGACTTAGTTGATTTTATGGTGGGGCGGGTATTAGATCATCTTGATATTGAGCAATCGATTATGCCGCGCTGGGGTTATAACAAATAGGCGCTGTGCTATAGATATTAGTTAATTGACGACCTGCTAAAGTACTCAGCTAAGCCGGTATGCTCAAGCTTGTTAATTTCGATATTTACCTGTTCTAAATAAGCTTGGGTTTCTGCACTTTTATGGCAAGAAATAACCAGCTTATCGATTGCCATCGGAAAACTTTCATCATAATTAGGTTGGGGCTTGTGCAAATGTTTGGCAAGGGCTAAAAAGTCACTGTGATCATGAATGGCGACATCAACGCGTTTCTTATAAAGTAACTCTACCAGCGCTTCTAAACTACTCACTTTTACATAATCAACATTTTCAATATTAAATCGCTGCTCATAATTCCAAGTATCAGCATCGCGAATTACACCAATTACCTTACCTTCAAGTTGAGCTTTGCTTTGAATAACAGCTTGGTCTGGCAAAGTGAAAGCCAGATAAGTCACCTGAGCAAAGCTTTTACTGTGAATAACATCTAAGCCTTGGTAATAAGGGGGATATAAACTGCCAGGAATTAAACATTGGCTTTGCTTTTGAAAAAACTCTTTGGCACCTCGGGCAGGAGAAACAACATGGTAGTTGTGTTTTACGAGAGGATTTTTTTCAATATCTTTAACAAATAAATCAAACGCGCCTTTTAAGTTTTGCTGCACGACACCAGTAAATTCGAGTGCTGACATATTAATATTGATGGTATGTTCAGCAAATAAAACAGGGCTGAAAAGTGAGCTAACTAGTATGAGACCTGCTGCTTTTATGTGCTTATTTTTATTATCCATAATAGTTAAATAATCCGCTAAAATTTCAGGTCACAAGAAAACCGTCTATGTTGTTATATCTTATAAAATAACATTTTTGTACGAATAGCAACCATTTGTTGTCTTTTAAATATCCGTGAGAGTGCTGGTTTAATAAATTTAATGAGTGGTAATTTAGCTTGATTAGATAAAAATGGGGCTGCGGCAAAAGTTAATAAGCAGAGGTTTGCCTATAGTATTAGCTGAAAAAAAACGCCTTACATAAAATTTTGTAAGGCGCTTTAAAGGGGAGATTTACATTCCTAGTTATTTACTAGGTTATTGTTAGTTATTAATAAACACACCTACACGGTCACGCTCAGCTGCTTTATGGTTAGTATGGTCGTTAGCAATAATCGAAACCCAAACTTGACCACTAGCACCAGAAGCTAAATTCACCGTTGCTGTGTCGCCATTGAAGCTTACTGATTGCACTGCGCCTGCTGGGTAGCTATCAGCGAGTGAGTAAATCAAGGTATCACCTTCAGCATCATAGAAAATACCAGATAAATCGATATCTACTTGTGATTGACCATTAGCATCTACAGCATCTAACCAACCGGTACGAATTGGCATCATGTTAACTTGGTCACCACTACTAGCATTGGCAGAATAAGTGCTATTTGAATTTGCTACTACCACAGCATCAGAAGGGGCTTTACCACCATTAGACCATTGAGCGCCTAACGCTATACTGCCATCATCTAAAGTGATATCAGCTAACTTAGCGATTTGACGATTAGACTTGTCTAACCACTGGGCTGGTATAACGTTAACAATATCAGGGTCAATAGTCGCTGTTGGGTATGGCACATAACCACCGGCTTGCTCTTTTTTCAAATAAACCGAAAGTAACTCTTCAGAACGACCAACTAAACTACCTGGTAATTGTAAGGTTGATGCTGGTAATTCCGTGATCCAGGCATTCATTGCGGTACTATGCAACTCTACATGACTTAAAAAGTCTATTTGTGGTTGGGCTAAAGTATTTTGGAAAACAATATCGCCAATTACTTTTGCTTTATGGCTGCGATCAAGTCGCTTACCAAAACCAAAATTGGTTAAGTTATCTAAGGTCGCACCGTCAAGTAAGTTGTAATCAAATTTACCTGGTAATACTACGCCGCGATCAAAACCTTCAACATGTGGTCTTTGGTAAACATGGCGACCGATATTATCGGTACGGATCATCGCATGTAAACCATTACCGCTTGGATCGTTACGATCACCAATCAATATCGTTTCACGGAACATTAAACGATGTGAATACCAAAAACGCACGCCGTCTTGTACTGACCAACCAATAAAGCCGTCGATCATATCCCAGTTTTTAGCATTACCGCTGTTTTTATACATTTGTAAAGCGCTGCTGCTACCATATGCGGTATTGTCTTCAAAAATCATTGAAGGTTCATCAGGTTCAACAAAAGCATCAGGAGAAAACTGCTCAGGATGTGCTAATGCACTGACTAAAACACCGCGCTCATCAGCGCCATCAATACCTTCACCAGCAATGGCGAAACCTTCAGCTGCACTACCACTGGCAACGTTACCGCGAATTTCCATACCGTGAGAAGTTAACCAGAAACCATGACCGTCGCCACCTTGGTCTAATACGCCATCAATGTTACGACTAGGCCCAACGCGTGTTTCGTAAGGCTGGGTTAAATCAGCAATGTTACGAATAGAAATATTGTCAATAAAGCTACCTTGCTCGTCGCCTGCTTCTGAAACAAAAGCCGCGCCTTTAATGTCATAAGCAACGTTATTGATTACATCAACAGCAGCTGAGTGGTTTACTACACCCCAGCCCCAAGAATCTTCCACAGCATTACCTTGAACCAAGGCACGGCCCATAGTCATCTCTGTGTTACTACGGTGGAAATGTATTGGGTAACGGGCAATAGGGTTCACACCGATGTGAGTAATATTGCCCTCAGCATCTTCGGTGGTTACGTTAGCGCCCCAAAGTTTATTATTTCGGCCAAGAAAACCAAAATAAGCGTTATTGATAGAAGCGTTATTATTCATCATCATGATATGACCACGAGAGTAAAACTCTTCTGGCGCTGAATAATCTTTGGCGTGAATTTCGTAATGCTTTTCCATTACTGTTTCGTTGCCCGGTAAGGTAATAATTTCCACGTTACGGCGTAAGTTGATCACATGAATTTTTAAATCAAGACCCGGAACTGTGTGCTCTGCTTTAGTATGGTCAAGTGAAAATGGAGTCGTTACGGTTACATTGTTACCGCTAATCGCTGAAATAGTGCGTTTTTCGTCACCTAAAGCGTCACGTTGTGTACCAGCAACAACGATAGTATCGCCTACTTTCCAATCGCTCGGAACATTGTCTAAAGTAATGGTACTTTCACCGCTAAGTACGCCATCGCTTGTGGCTGAAGGCGTAACGTTTGTGCCGTGAATAGAAACTGTGCCCATTGAAATTAAACCTAGGCCAAATTTGTAAGGGTCATAATCTGGGTGGTTAATATCATCAGTAATAAATGGTGTAATATCATCAAAAATTAACCGTGCAGTGTTGGCTTCCTTAATAGGAGAGCCGGCAGTCCCCATAGATAGTTCACCATTCATATCTATATACATGGTATCAACTTTAAGCTCGGTATTTCTGCCCGATACAAAACGTAGCTTACCCTGTACACGCAAAGTTTGGATGCGTTCATCATATTGCTGGCGCACATCAACGGTATGACCTGATTGAATTAAAACACGGGCGCCGTCGTCTGGCACTATACCATTTTCCCAGGTACTGGCATTGTGCCACGTACCACTTTGCACAGAGGTATGAGTTACATCAGATATGCGTACTAAGCGCATTACATTTTCCATATCATGATTGTCTTCGCTCATTTCCATCGCCATTGTGGCTGATGGAGCGAAGACCACTGCTGATAGCAGCATAGAGAGGGTCGATTTTTTAAATAAGGACATATTATCTTCCTAAGGCTTGTTGTTTTTTTAGTTTTATTATTAGTGCATCAACAACAGAAGTAGGGAGATATAGCTAGATTAGTAAACTAGGAGCTATTCACCTTTAAACTGCTGTGTGCGTTTATTATGTAAAGTCCATGTTTTTGTTCAAATGGCTGTTTTTCCATTCAGCTATTAGTAAAGAGTCAAGAGCACTTAAAATCCGTAACAAAAATGTAAGATATTTCATATTGAAAGCTAATGAAATTTAATTGTTCTTTATTTGTTTATTGTTTTTATTGTTGAATTTTATTGAGTATAAGTAAATATGAACATGTTTTGTACAAAAGATCAAAGTTTAATTGTGTGAAAATCTATAGTTAATGTTTTAATTATTGATTAATAAGGCTTTAAGTTTAGGTTTTCAGTGGTTGTGGTCGGTATCAGCATTTTTTATGATGTTTTTTATTTTCCACTCTAGTAATTCAGTTTCATTTTTTATTTTATAAAATTGAAATGAATGGTTTTTATTGTTTTCATTATGTTTTTTTTCTTAGTGGCAAGTTTGTATATCTGACGGATGTTATTTGAATTCATCGTTTTGTACTGTTATTTAATTGTTTCATACAGGTAATTAAAACACCTGTTTAAAAAATTTGCATTTAATAGCAAAGCAAGGCAAACTCAGTCAGCTATTATTATAAGTTATCAATAAATCAACGCCCAAAATGATGAGGAGAACAGGATGATATTTCAAGGCAAAAGCCTATCTGTCCAGTTGTTAGAAGATGGTATTGTAGAGTTTCAATTTGATGCACCGGGTTCAGTGAATAAGTTTGATCAAGTAACCCTTGAAGAATATTCTGCTGCGGTAAGTGCAATTAACGCCTGTAGCGATGCAAAAGGTGTCGTGGTTACTTCAGCAAAACCTGCCTTTATAGTAGGTGCAGATATTACTGAGTTTTTAGGCATGTTCCAACGCTCTGAAGAAGAGCTTGTCCCTTGGGCTAAGCAAGCTTCGGGCGTATTCGACTCATTTGAAGATATTAATTTACCAACCATTGCTGCTATTAATGGCCTCGCGCTTGGCGGTGGTTTTGAAATGACTTTAGTTTGTGACTACCGAGTGATGGATAGTGCAGCTAGTGTTGGTTTACCTGAAGTTAAACTAGGCTTAATTCCTGGTTTTGGTGGCACAGTACGCTTACCTCGTGTTATTGGCGCTGATAACGCGATTGAATGGATGTCTACGGGCAAGTCTTATAAAGCGGCACAAGCATTAGCGGTTGGTGCGGTTGATGCCGTAGTTGCGCCAGAGCATTTAAAAGACGCTGCTATTGCTATGCTTAAACAAGCCATTGCCGGTAAGTTAAATTGGCAAGCCAAGCGTCAGCAAAAACTTGAACCATTAAAACTTAGCCCAACTGAAACCATTATGACCTTTAATACTTGTAAAGGCATGATCGCGGCGAAAGCGGGTAAACATTACCCTGCGCCAATGTTAATGGTGAAAACGGTTGAAGCAGCAGCAAGCCTAGCTAGAGATGGCGCAATGGCTATCGAAAACGCTAACTTTGCTAAATTGGCTAAAACTGAAGCAGCTACTGCGCAAATTGGTTTATTTATGGCTGATCAAGTCATTAAAGCCAAAGCGAAAAAAGCGGGTAAATTAGCGACTAAAGCGGTTAATAAAGCCGCGGTATTAGGTGCAGGTATTATGGGCGGTGGTATTGCTTACCAGTCAGCTTATAAAGGCACGCCTATTATCATGAAAGATATTAATGACCCAGCGCTTGATTTAGGTTTATCAACAGCGGCGGGTATTTTAACCAAGCAAGTTGAACGTGGTCGGATGAAACCAGCGAAAATGGCTGGCGTATTAAATAACATTACTCCATCTCTTACTTACGACAGTGTTAAAGATGTTGATATTGTTGTTGAAGCAGTGGTTGAAAACCCTAAAGTTAAAGGCATGGTACTAGCTGAAGTAGAAAGTCATGTAAGTGATGACGCTATTGTTACTTCAAACACTTCAACCATTTCTATTGATTTATTAGCGCAAAGCGTTAAACGCCCACAAAATTTCTGTGGTATGCACTTTTTCAACCCTGTGAATAAAATGCCTTTGGTAGAAGTTATTCGTGGTAAAGACACTAGCGATGAAACCGTAGCAGCTGTTGTTGCTTACGCGGCTAAAATGGGTAAATCACCCATTGTTGTTAACGACTGCCCTGGTTTTTACGTAAACCGTGTTTTATTCCCATACTTTGCTGGCTTTAGCCAATTAATGCTTGAAGGCGCTGACTTTACCGCTGTTGATAAAGTGATGGAAAAACAATTTGGCTGGCCAATGGGTCCTGCCTATTTACTGGATGTGGTTGGTTTAGATACTGCCGATCATGCATCTTCAGTTATGTCATCTGGTTTCCCAACCCGTATGGCTAAAATTGAGAATGACCCAGTTACGCGTTTATATAACGAAGGACGCTTAGGTCAGAAAAATGGTCAAGGCTTTTACGACTACGGTAAAGACAAGCGTGGTCGTCCTACTAAAGTTCCTGCAGCAACGGCCTACCAGTTACTTGCTGACGGCTGTGCTGATAAAAAAGACTTCACCAGCGAAGAAATTATCGCTCGCGTGATGATCCCTATGGTCAATGAAGTTGTGCGTTGTTTAGAAGAAGGTGTAGTTGATACTGCAGCTGAAGCTGATATGGGCTTAATTTACGGTTTAGGTTTCCCTCCATTTAGAGGTGGTCCAATTCGCTATTTAGAAACGCTTGGTTTAACTAAGTTTATTGAACTTGCCGATAAATATGCACACCTTGGCGAAGTTTATCAAGTTACTGATGGTTTGCGTGACATGGCAGCATCAGGAAAATCTTATTTTACTACCGACGTTAAAACTGCCTAAGGCTAGGAGAAAATCATGAAAGAAGTCGTTATTATCGATTGTATTCGTACGCCAATGGGCCGTTCTAAAGCTGGTGTATTTCGTAATGTTCGTGCAGAAGGTTTATCTGCACATTTAATGCAAGCCTTGCTTGACCGTAACCCAAACTTAGACCCAAGCGAGATTGAAGATATTATTTGGGGTAACGTTAAGCAAACTAAAGAGCAAGGTTTCAACATTGCTCGTAATGCTCAGCTATTAACTGATATTCCAAAATCTGTAGGTGCAGTAACGGTAAACCGTTTATGTGGTTCTTCAATGGAAGCTCTACATAATGCTGCTACTAGTATTATGTGTGACCAAGGTGATGTATTCATCGTTGGTGGTGTTGAACATATGGGCCATGTGCCGATGATGTATGATGTTGACTTTGATCCAGCATTATCTAAATACATTTCACGTGCTGCTGGAAACATGGGTTTAACCGCAGAGTTACTTGGTAAGCAGCACGGTATTAGCCGTGAAATGCAAGACGCTTTCGGTGCTCGTTCTCATCAACGTGCCCATCAAGCTACCCTTGAAGGTCGTTGGAAAAATGAAATTGTGCCTATGTTAGGTCACGACGCAACGGGCGCATTAACCTTAATTGAACACGATGAAGTAATTCGTCCTGAAACAACTGCTGAAAGCTTAAGTGCTTTACGTCCGGTATTTGACCCTGTAAACGGTACAGTAACTGCGGGTACTTCTTCTGCATTATCTGACGGTGCTTCGGCAATGTTAGTAATGTCAGCTGAAAAAGCCAAAGCATTAGGCTTAACTCCACGCGCTAAAATTCGTGGTATGGGGGTTGCTGGTTGCGATCCATCAACTATGGGTTACGGCCCAGTTCCAGCAACGAAAAAAGCACTTAAGCGTGCTGGTTTATCACTTGCAGATATTGAACTTGCTGAATTTAACGAAGCCTTCGCCGCGCAAGCACTTTCATGTGTACGCGCCTTAGGTTTAGAAGATAAAGCTGACGAAATGATCAACTTAAATGGTGGTGCTATTGCACTAGGTCATCCGCTAGGTTGTTCAGGTACACGTATTACCGGTACCTTGATTAACTTAATGGAAGGTCAAGATGTTAGCTTAGGTTTAGCCACTATGTGTATTGGTTTAGGGCAAGGTATTGCCACAGTAATTGAGCGCGTCTAGTTTTCAATAGCGTTAAAAAGCTACATCATTTGATGTAGCTTTTTTGTTTCTGAAATTAAACTTTTGATTGTTAATAATTTAGACTGACCACTTTTAGTGGTTAAATAACGATTGAAATCTATTTTTTCCCACAATTTTTCTTCAAAAAAAGAGATATGTAACTCAACATTTTCTTCATTAATCAATTCGTATTTATTGAGCAGAGGAGGAGTGAAAAAGGTATTGAAACCATTTTTATGGTCAACAATTTTTACTAAGCCAATTGCCACCATGAGAAAATGCCCACCAACCGATGCTGATAATTCTTTTCTTTTAATTTTTTCCAAGGCAGAGGGAAGCCAATCGAAGCCTCCGACGGAGAACTTTTTTGGTTTATCGTTCATTTGTAAAACCTGTAAAACCTGTAAAGCAAGTTGATCGCCTGCACACCAATAGATATCGGTATAAGGGTACCTTTTATCGAGTGATGGCAGACGGTTAATAATATTCTGAGGATCCCAGTGCATTGGAATTATTTGATTTATTGTGATTTTGCTCGATGTATTAACATCATCTAAATGACTAAATATATCTTCTCGGTCTTGTGACACTTTGTCAAAATCTCCACTTATCGCGGTAATATAAATATGGCCATCATCTTGTCTTTTTAAATGAGCAGCAACTAAAGCATTTAACAGTAGCTTTCCTCCTGCTTTGTTATCGTAAACAACCTCTCCTAGCCATTGTTTATATTTATCTTGTGGCGTGCCTAGCTTTTGTTTCATCTCGCCGCTAAAGGCTCTTTCTAAAGGCTCTTTCTAAAGTAACGAACTTTATTTTATTCTTTTCTAACTGATCAAAAACGATGATGGTGTTACCTAGAAATGGTCGAAATATTAAATAGTCAGGTTTTTTCTTTCTTTTAACAATTTCATCAATGTTATGTCTCAATGAAAAGCGGTTGGAATTACTATAGATTATTTCTAAATTCACCTTCAGACTTAGCGATGCAGCCTTTGAAATATCGGAAACAAGTTGCCAAAAAAGAGGGCCTTGCTTGTCAGGGATAAGCAAAATCACATCTGTATGTTTTGTCGCAGAATAAGCGTAGCTGCTAAAGAAAATGATGAAAATCGTAAGAAATTTCATAATTAATAAGAATGATGAAACGTTAATAAAGTCTAGATATTGAATAAGAAATTATCAAGAAAGCTGCTTGTTAATTGTCGGAGCAAAAATATGTTTTTTGCAGTTTTGTATAATTATAATAATTAACTATTAAAGACGCTGATTACGAGAACTAGCCAAAAGCGTAAAGATGGAACCCAGAGTTTACATAAAGTAAGCATTCACTTGAGCTTTTATTGCCCTAGGCATTACTCGTTTATAGACATATTTTTATCACTGCCCTAAGATAATTTGCACAATAATACCAACCAATGGGCGACCATGAATATCTCCGTGAATATCAAAAAAATGGCGTTAAGTTCTGCTGTTTTCTTAGCACTTTCTCTTGCTGGCTGTAGCCAAGAATCAAGTTCAGTTTCCACAGAAAATAATGCGGAAAAGTCAGTTGTTACTGCTGTTCAAGTGTCTTACCCTGAAACGAAAAAAGGTGATGTAGTTGATGAATATTTTGGCACTCAAGTCGCTGACCCATACCGCTGGTTAGAAGATGATATGAGCGCAGAAACGGCTGATTGGGTAAAAGCGCAAAACCAAACCACGCAAGCTTATCTAAATAATATTCCTTATCGCGATAAAATTAAGTCTCGCCTTTCTGCGTTGCTTAATTATGAAAAAGTCGGCATGCCGTTTATTGAAGGTGACTACAGCTACTTTTATAAAAATGATGGTTTGCAAAACCAGTACGTATTGTATCGTCAAAAAGGTGAAGCAGAGCCAGAAGTTTTCATCGATCCAAATACCTTTAGCGAAGACGGCACCGTTTCGTTATCAAGTATTGAATTTTCACAAGACGGCTCTTTGGCGGTTTATCTGATTTCAGAAGGTGGCAGTGATTGGCGTAAAGCGCGGGTTATAGATACTAAAACCAAAGAAATTATTGAAACTGAACTGGTTGATATTAAATTTAGCGGCTTATCATGGTTAGGCAATGAAGGCTTTTATTACTCAAGTTACGATAAGCCAAAAGGCAGCGAGTTATCAGCAAAAACTGATCAACATAAATTATATTTCCATAAATTAGGTACGCCGCAGTCTGAAGATAATTTAGTTTTTGGCGGAGCGGTTGAAGAAAAACACCGTTATGTTGGCGGTGAAGTTACCAGTGATGGTAAGTACTTATTAGTTTATGGCGCGGTTTCTACTTCAGGTAACCGACTCTTTATTAAAGACTTAAGCCAAGCAAATAGCGCGTTAGTTGCAGTAGTTAATGATACTGACTCTGATACTGAATTGCTTAACAGTAATGGCGATGAATTGTTGTTTGTTACCAATAGAAATGCGCCAAATAAACGTGTGGTTAAGGTGAATGCATTATCACCAAGCCCTGAAAATTGGCTTGATGTTATTCCAGAAACTGACAACGTATTATCAGTTTCTACTGGTGGAAAATATATTTTTGCCAAATACATGAAAGATGCAACCTCGTTTATTCAGCAGTACGACCTTGCTGGTAAGCATGTCCGTGATATTGCTCTGCCAGAAGTAGGGACCGCGCAAGGCTTTGAAGGTAAAAAATCACAAAACGATATTTATTACTCGTTCAGTAACCAAAAAACACCTTCTACTATTTTTAGCTTAAATGTTGAAACCGGTGCATCAAGCGTACATTTAAAATCAAAAGTGAAATTCGACAGCGATAAGTTCGAGTCTAAACAAGTATTTTATACCTCAAAAGACGGTACCAAAGTACCGATGATCATCACCCATAAAAAAGGCTTAGTACTTGACGGTTCCAACCCAACTATTTTGTATGGTTACGGCGGTTTTAATATTAGCTTACAGCCAAAATTTAGCTCAACTCGGGCAGCGTGGTTAGAGTTAGGTGGTGTGTATGCGGTGGCTAATTTACGTGGTGGCGGTGAATACGGTAAAAAATGGCACAATGCCGGCACGCAATTGAAAAAACAAAATGTATTTGATGATTTTATTGCTGCCGCTGAATATTTAATTAGCGAAAAAATAACTTCATCAGAAAAACTGGCGGTAATGGGCGGTTCAAACGGTGGCTTATTAGTTGGCGCGGTAATGACGCAACGCCCTGAGTTATTTAAAGTAGCGCTACCTGCGGTTGGTGTGCTTGATATGCTGCGTTACCACACTTTTACCTCGGGTGCTGGTTGGGCATATGACTATGGTAAGTCAGATGACAATGCTGAAATGTTTAACTACTTATTAGGTTATTCGCCAGTGCATAATGTGAAGTCAGCTACCCATTATCCAGCAACTATGGTAACAACGGGTGATCATGATGATCGCGTAGTGCCGGCGCATTCCTTTAAATTTGCTGCTGAACTGCAAGCCAAACAAGCCAAGCAGGCAGGCGCAAACCCAACCTTAATTCGCATTGAAACTGATGCTGGCCATGGCGCAGGTACACCAGTGAGTAAAACCATTGACCAATATGCAGATATTTATGGCTTCACCTTGTTCAATATGGGCATCAAAGAAATTAAATAGAGCCTGATAAAAGCTAACATAATACGCATTAAAAAGCCGAGCGACCTTTTAGGTTAGCTCGGCTTTACTTTGCTTATCGCTTTTAACTTGTGGCTTAAAGCTTAAAACTATAACTTGCGGCTTGTGCTTCTCTGCTTTTAGCTACTTAAGCAAGTGACTCTTGCAGCGGCGGCACAACTTGTTTCTTACGGCTAAGTACGCCGTCTAACCATACCTTGCCATCAACTGTTGCTTTACCGTATGCTTTTTCGGTTAAATCACTGTTATCACTTACCACTAATAATTCTGAACCTTCTTTCATAATATCAGTTAGTAGTAATAATACGCTGTGACGATTACCTTCCGCTTTAAGTGCGGCAATGTCAGCTTCAAGATCAGCTTTCATTTCGTCAAAAATGGCAAGATCAATCACTTCTAATTGGCCAATGCCAACTAACTTGCCGTTCATGTTGAAGTCTTTAAAGTCACGCAGTACTAAATCACGTACTGGCGTACCTTCAACAGCAGATTTCACTTTAAACATTTCCATACCCAATGCTTGTGGGTCGTCAATGCCAGCAATTTCAGCTAAGGCTTCAACACATTTAATATCAGCAGTTGTACAGGTTGGTGATTTGAAAATTACTGTGTCAGATAAAATGGCACACATCATTGCACCAGCAATGTTTTTAGGAATTTCAACATTATGAAAGTCATACATCATTTTAATGATGGTATTAGTACAGCCTACTGGACGTACCCAAATTTCTAGTGGCGTAGAGGTAGTTATGTCGCCAAGTTTGTGATGATCAATAATGCCTAAAATAGTCGCATCGTCGATATCGTCTGGGCCTTGAGTGCGCTCAGAATGGTCAACAATATATAAGCTTTCACCGGCATAACTCATTTTCAGCTCTGGTTGTTCAAAACCAAATTTATCTAAAATGAATAAGGTTTCAGGAGAAAGCTCACCTAAACGTGCAGGTACAGTTTCTTCACCTAAGGTGGTTTTTAAATACGAAAGGGCGATTGCTGAACAAATTGAGTCAGAATCTGGAATTTTGTGTCCGACAACATAATTAGGCATAAAAATAAATCCGCTGATAAATTGGGCAAAGTAAATTGGCGACATTCTAACAAATAATTATGTTTATTTGGTAGTGAAAGCCGTATTTAAGGAGAATTTATCGACAAAAGTCTTAGTCTGTAAGGGGGATTTGAAGGGAAGGGAGAAACGAAAAAGGGGATAACAATAAATGTTATCCCCTTTTAGTCAAATTTTTCTTAGCTAAAAGCTGTTTTAATAGCGTCTATTTGTAATAAGTTAGGCAAGCTTCAACTTCATTTTTAGAGCCCATAATAACTTCAACACGCTGATGAATACTGGTTGGTTCAATATCCATAATACGGCCTTCGCTGGTCATACATAAACCGCCGGCTTGTTCTACTAAAAAGCTCATCGGGTTGGCTTCATACATTAAACGCAATTTGTAAGGCTGCTCTGGATTTTTGTTATCAGTTGGGTAAGTAAAAATACCACCACGACATAATAAACGATGCACATCGCCAACCATGGCGGCAATCCAACGCATGTTGAAGTTTTTACCACGCGGGCCAGTATCGCCTGCTAATAAGTCAGCAACGTAGTTTTGCATGGGCTCTTGCCAAAATCGTTGGTTGGACATGTTAATGGCAAACTCTTGAGTATCTTGTGGAATTTGAACATTACGTTCAACCAATAGATAACCGCCATGGGTACGGTCTAATACATAAAAGTGGGTACCACTACCTGTGGTCATGACTAACATGGTTGACGGGCCATACAATACATAACCGGCACAAACTTGTTGGTTACCTGCTTGTTTGAACATATCAGGATCGTCAGCTGACATACCTTCAGGCGCACGATGAATTGAGAAAATAGTACCTATTAACGAGTTAATATCGATATTTGAACTGCCATCGAGTGGGTCAAATGAAACGATATATTTACCGTATTCTTCACCAGCAACAGACGTATCTTCTTCTTCTGAAGAAATAGCTTTAACAAAACCTGATTCTAATAAAATGTCTTTAAATAATTCATTGGCAACTACGTCGAGTTTTTTTTGTACTTCGCCTTGAATATTTTCATCTAGTGTTGATCCCATTAAACCACCTAAATGTGCTTGGCTTACACGAAATGAAATTTCTTTGGTAGCGGCAAGAATGGTTTTGATCAAAGAGATAAGATCAAGAGGTACATTATCTTCACGTAGTGCGGGGGCTAATCGTTGCATCGGGTTCCCTAAATATATGTGGGTAGGTTAATAAATCAGTTGTTATTTGTGTCTTCTAACTGAAAGTCTTAAAGCTGGTAAGCAAAACATTGATGAAATGTTTCACTGGCTGTTAGGAAGAAGATTGTAACAGCTTAATTAGCCTTTTTCATCCGTTTGTTAGACGATGTGGTACTACGAAATAACCTGAAATGCTTGGGCTGAGCAATAAGTACTAAGTTGCCGACTAAAATTGCGCTAAAGCCGATAATGGTAAAAATTGACCAGTGAAAGTCTTCAACAAAAGTAGAAATTAATACAGCAACTGCCGGAAACATAATTGAAGCGTAGGAAGTTTTATGAGCGCCAATGCGATTTAATAAGGTTAGGTAGCAACCAAAAGCGATAACTGAACCAAATAACGACAAATATAATAAAGAACTTAAATAAGCAAAACTATAGGAGAAAGTGAATGACTTGCCTTGGGCTAACAATAATATTGCCATAAATAAAGCACCATAAGCCATGCCCCAAGCATTCGCTGGCATTAACGGTAGTTGCTGCTTTTGATTTCTCATCGAAATCATATTGCCAAACGATGCGCACACAGTACCAATTAAACTCAAAGTTAAGCCAAGCAAGGCTTGCTGACCAAATTCCACATCACTAATTTGTGGCCAAAAAAGGGCAATTATGCCAAATAATCCAAGTGCACCACCTAGATAAACTTGTTTGGTAATTTGGGTTTTATACCAAATACGGGCATTAATTATATTGGCGAGCATTAAGGTTGAAAAGGCGATACTGGTTAGCGCTGAATTAATATGTACTTGTGCGTTATAGAGCAAGTAATAATTCAGGCCAAATAAACATACGCCAAAGGCCATAAATTGCAGATGGTGCTTAGCATTAAAGCTTAGCGACAGTTTTTTATAGCGGCAATAAGCAAACAAAATAATTGCTGCTAAGCCAAAACGGTAAACGAGTGACGCTTCAGGCGCAACATCGCCCAATTGATAGTTTATTGCTATCCAAGTAGAGCCCCAAATGAGTACGGTTAATAAATATAAAACACTGTTATTCATTCTTCTTTCCTTGAGGCTGCACTTATTTTATTAGCTACGTTTATAGGCGTTACGATTACTTTTTATGTACTTGTTTCGACATTCGAACCGACTGGGTTTTAGTGATCACAAGATCTTGTATTAAGTTGGCTTGGGTTAAGTTAGTAAACCAGCGTTGAAGTAATTTATTTATAAAGTTGGTGAATCTCATCATCATCTCCTCAGTGTAGTTGAATGTTTATACGGCACCATTATTGGTTCGCATGTAAGTTTAAGTTGCCAGAATATGAAGTAACGTTTGCAGGTTCACCTCAGCTGGATAGACATAATACCGACTTTCTGTTTTAATAACATATACAGAAAAATGAAAATGCAACCTATACAGTTTGCTCGGCATTTGAGAGTATTTTACGATGAGAGTATTAAACAAAGACTCTACTGATTTCTTATATCAACAAGTGATTGATTTTATAGAACGTCAGCAAAAATCTGGGGCGTTACGACCGGGTGATAAACTACCGAGCTTACGAAAACTGAGTAGTCAGTTGGAAATAAGTGTACCTACGGTAAAACAAGCTTATATAGAATTAGAACGCCAAGGCGCAATTTCAGCGCGGCCGCAGTCGGGCTATTATTTAAAAGCACAAAATGCGCGTACCTTAATGCCTCGCCCGGCGAAATGGAAATCTTGCCAACCTGCCGAGGTTAAAAGCCGTAACATTATTGAAACTGTGCATGAAGTGCTCCATTCCCCAGATACCGTTGCATTAGGTATTTCAAACCCTATTCTTGCGCATCCGCCGGATAAAACCTTAGCGCGGTTAATGCGTAATGTATTAAGTAAAGTCGCGGAAAAAGCGGTTAGTTATGGCTCGGTTATTGGTGATGGAAAACTGCGTATGCAGCTGGCATTTCGGTATCAAGACCTTGGCGTAGAAGTTAGTCACGACGATATAGTGATCACCAATGGTGCCCAAGAAGCACTTTCTATTGCACTGCAATGTGTCGCGCAGCGCGGCGATGTTATAGCGGTAGAGTCACCATGTTTTTTTGGTTTAATTGAATTAATAGAAAGCTTAGGCATGAAAGCATTGGAAGTGTATACCTGCCCAGAAGAAGGACTTTCTATTAGCGGCTTAGAAGCTATGATTCAAGAACACGATATTAAAGCCTGCTTGTTTTGTAGCGCCATTAATAATCCATTAGGCTCAATGATGCCTGACTATCAGCGTGAAATGTTAGTTGAATTAATTGAGAAGTATGATCTGCCATTAATTGAGGATGATGTTTATGGCGATTTATATTTTGGTGATGCTCGACCTAAACCTGCACAGTTATATTCTGAAAAAGGCTTAGTGATGACTTGCTCGTCGTTTTCAAAAACGGCAGCGCCAGGTTACCGAGTTGGTTGGATAATTCCCGGCAAGTTTGAAGAACAAGCCAAGCGGATTAAACGCGCGCAATCTTGTTCGAGCCCAATGTTACAACAATGGACTTTAAATGAGTACTTGTTAAGCGGCGATTATGACCGACATTTAGCCGTACTACGCAAAAAATTACACTATAATTGCGAACGAATGCGCGCTTTAGTTGCAGAGCATTTTCCTGACGATATCTGTATCTCGCAGCCACAAGGTGGCAGTGTATTATGGATACGTTGTCGTTCTTATGTGAATACCAGTTTATTGTTTGAACCGGCGATTGAGCAAGGTGTAAGTTTTGCTCCTGGTGAAATTTTCTCTCCTTCTGGAAAATATAAGAATTACATGCGGATAAGCTACGGCGTGCAGTGGAGTGAACGTATTGAAAATGCGGTAAAAACATTAGCGACATTAGTGAAAGATTACCCTGCTAATTAAGCTCTCCTTTAGCATTAATTAATAGCCATCAGACCTAAAAATTAGGCAAGCAACATGATTGATAATTTAAGCGTGAAAGCTAAGTTGTCAACACAAGGAATTATTATTTGAAACCCGCACAACCTGCAGTTGCATCACTAAAACTGCTCTTACCTTTACTTGCTTCTATTATTGCCATGTCACCATTGGCAATTGATATGTACTTGCCTGCAATGCCGATAATAGCTGAAGCCTTTGCTACCAATATGGGCTTAGTACAAAATACGCTGAGTATTTATTTATTAGGCTTTTCTTTAGGTTTACTCACCTTTGGCCCCTTGGCGGATAAATATAGTCGCAGAGCTATGGTAATTATTGGCCTTAGCGGCTTTTTATTCGCCTCTTTATTACTACCTTTTTGCCAAAATATTGAACAATTTTTAGCACTGCGTTTTGTGCAAGCTTTTATCAGTAGTGCAGCTTCGGTGACCGTTGCTGGCACAATAAGAGAACTTTATGGCAAAGACACCGCCAAAGGGCTCTCTTATGTCAGCATGATTATGATGCTTGCACCTATGGCGGCGCCTACTATAGGTAGCGCTTTATTAGCATTAGATGGCTGGGAATTGATCTTTTTTAGTATCGGCAGTTATGCTCTTATTGTTTTACTTTTAGCATATAAGTATTTACCGGAATCAACGCAAGATAAAAGTCGTAATCAAGTCAGCTTTTTGGGGCGTTATAAAATAGTTTTCTCTAATAGTGCGGCACGTTTAGACTTACTTTCTACGATGATGAGTTCACTGGCTTTTTTTAGTTACATCACCGCAATAGCTTTTATTTATTTGAAAATATTTGGCGTTTCTGAGCTGCACTTTAGCTTATTGTTTGCCTTGAATGTTTTTGCCTTAATGAGCGCACATTTAATTAATACTCGCTTGGTAGTTCGTAAAGGCTCAAGAGTGATGTTAACAGCAGGCTTAGCGGTCGCAGTGTTAAGCTCGGTTGCTTTATTGTTAGTGACTTATTTTCAGCTGTCGTTAGTGTTTACTGTTGTGACTATTTTTCCTTTAATGGGCAGCTTATCAATGATGTCGGTAAATACTGATGCTTTGATTTTAACCAAGTTTCCAGAAAATTCAGGCACGGCCAGTGCGGTTATCGGCACTCTAAAGTTCGGTATTGGTGCACTGGCAGGGCCAATTTTAGCGTATTTTTATTCTGGAACCGCAATGCCATTTGCCATCTTAATGGTAAGTGCTATTTTAGTAGTATTAGTTTGTCAGTTAATTCATAAAGTAAAATATCAAAATAAAAAAGAGGCCGTGTAATGAAAAAAATAGCAGTAATTTTAAGTGGTTGTGGTGTTTATGACGGCAGTGAAATTCACGAAGCAGTTTTAACCTTATTAGCTATTGATAAAAACAATGCCAGTTATCGCTGTTTTGCCCCTAATATTAATCAGCATCACGTTATTAATCATTTAACCGGTGAAGTTAGTGAAACCGAAACCCGTAATGTCTTAGTTGAATCAGCCCGTATTGCCCGGGGCGATGTTGAAGATATAACCTTACTCAGTGCTGATGAATTTGACGCACTCATTGTTCCTGGTGGCTTTGGTGCTGCGAAGAACTTATGTAACTTTGCCATAAAAGGCCAAGACTGCGATATAAACGAACAGGTATTGGCGGCTGGTCAAATGTTTGCTAAAGCTAACAAGCCAGCAGGATACATGTGTATTGCCCCGGCAATGCTACCGTTAATTTATGGTGAGGGTGTGCAAGGTACTATTGGCACCGATGTTAGTATTGCCGAGTCTATTGAAGCGATGGGGATGAACCATAAAAGCTGCCCAGTAGATAATATTATTGTTGATGCTGATAACAAGCTGGTTTCTACGCCGGCTTATATGCTAGCAACGTCAATTTCTGAAGCGGCAGTAGGGGTTGAAAAGTTAGTAAAAGCGGTTTTATATCTTTGTGAATAAGCTTTTTAAAAGCTACAAGTAAAAAGCGAACATATTGCATATGTGTTCGCTTGCTATTGATTTGACTCTTGTTGGTCTTTTAATTGCTCTTGTTCTTTAAGCTGCACTTGTTCTAAGCGCCACTTTTTTCGTTCTGCGTAATAATGATCCCATACACAAGGATTACAAGCGCCACCGCCACAACAGTCGTCATCCGCTGGTGGTAAAGGTTTTTCAGTCATACTCATAAAGCAGTTTTAGTCATTACATTTGTTGTAATTATAAATAATTTCATTAGCAATAGCAGCAATCGACAAACGTTTAAGTCAGCGAGAAATCTTTCTGACTGTAAACTTATACCAACTTCAATAATTATATGAACAGGTATACTTGTTAAATATACCGACTACCATGTTATCTATTTGATATTTATTTGTTCTTTATTTAATAATTAAAACAGCTAGTTACTTTGATAAATGCCTTGTGTTTGGCAAGCTTTCTTAGGTGTAAACTAGCTGTTCTAATCAATGAAACTGGTATTGAGTCTTTTGCAAGCAAAGCAAAGCAAAGTTAAACCTAGCTGTGCTAAAAAAGCTGCTCTTTAAACATTCTTAAATTATCAACAACAATAACATCAGTGCCTTTTGACTTTTTACTATTACGCTTCATTCTAAGTGTTAGGCGATAACTGGCATCGTCTGGGCGCTTTCTAAAGCTGAAAGTTATTTCACCATTGGTACTTGGTAAAATATCGCCAATATCATTTCTAACGATAATCTTTTTACCTTTTTTATCAAAGCTTTCCATCATTATTTCAAAATCAGAGTCCAACATTCTAAAAGCTTTGGCATCAAGTTTGAAAATATAACGAGTACCTAACTCGTCGTTAGTTACGTTAAATTTTCGTGAAACAGAATGCCAACTGGTATTGCCTGCGCCTAAAGCAAATAACAGCGATTTTTTACCTTCAAGTACTAACTTTGGTTCGCTGATAAGCTTTACTGCTCGTGATGATTTTTTCCAGGTATTTAAACCTAGCTCAAAATCACCATTTTTAACTGCACTTGCTGCGCCTAAACGCACTAGTGATAAGTTATCAAATAAATATTGTGCGCTAGCGCTGTTTGCCGAGGTTGAAGTACCAGAAAAAACGTTAAAAGAAATATGCACATAGCTAGCATTTTCAGGTTTTAGGGTATCAATCAAAAACTCTATCGGGGTATCTTCATCGTTTAACGCTTGGCTCTTTTGGCTGACTAAAATGCCATTGTTGGCATTGTTATCATCATCCCAAGCTATTTTCATAAAAGATTTTGTGCCGTCATTTTTCGAGTTTAATAAACCATTAGCGCGAAATAAATAACGGGTATCGGTTAAGTCAGTTCTTAAATCTAAAGCTTGGCTAACAGCAATGTTTTTGGTGGTATTTTCAGGTGACGGAGTAATTACCAAGGCGTTACTAACCATACCCAGTTGTTCTTTATTTACGGCTATAACTTGAGCTTGCTTACTTAGTTTACTATTCGAACTGCTCCAACCGTTTAAGCCTTGTTCAAAATTAGGGTTGGTAAATGATTTTTCAGCAGTAAATATTTTGTTTAACTCTAACCATTCTCCTTCAGGGTCTATGGCTTGATAATTAGTAAATTGCTCAGGTTGTTCAACAATAAAAGGCGATAATTGAAAACCGAATGAAACTTGTTCACCGGTTGTTTTTTTAGCCATGATACGTCGCGGGGTAATTTTAGAATAATGTAGCGCCAGCTTGCCATCAGCTAGTTGCTCGGTCGTTAGCTTAGGGCGATAAAATTCATTTCGCAAGCGGGCAATAGTGCCCGGTGTTATTGTTTCAACCAGGCCCATAGCGCCATACCAAAAATCAGCAATACCAAGTGAATTCATTGTATAACTAGGCTTATGGGCCGACCAACGGGTTAACATACTGATATTTTCACCGGTTGCGCCATTTAGCATATTTTGGCGGCGACCATCACGATATGCTTGATAAGCACCAACCACAGGCGAAGTCCAGCCAAGTTGGCCTAAACCTAAAACGGCAGGGAAGTGAATAATATCACCAGGGTGATCACTTGGGCCGTCGTTGTAATAACCACTCTTTTTGCTAAACGGATTATTACCTGCGGAAAAACCGGCGAAATAAGGAGCGCCTAAGTCGTCAGTGGCGGCCTTGGTTATCGCGTAATAATTATGGTTTTGCTCACGCCAAGCCGGATCACTAAAGTGATGCTTAAGGATCATGGTGCCGCCCATAATAATAAATACCGAATGTGAAGCTTTAATTACTGGTTCGCCAAGCAGCCAATTGTCGTAACTCATATTTTCGCGTTGATACACATAATGACCATAATCTTGGGTGGCTAATGGATCTTGCGCCGCGCCGATATCGCCATAAAGCCAAGTTTCATTGGTCATGCGATTATTCGATAATATCGGGCCGTGGTCATCATTGGTCCAAGTAATACGCTGCTGAGCACTGATGGTGTCGCTGGCACGTTTTTGCAGTTGTCGTAAATACTCTTTATAAGCTTTAAAATTTTGATTGTTAGGGTATAAATCGACCGCTTTATATACCGCCGGTAAGAATTTCATGCTGATATACACTTGCGCCTGAGGGTTCTTTTTATGTGGTATGCCTTCTGGTTCGTAGTTGCGAACAAAATGACCATCAACCGTTTTTACGCCACCTAGACCATCAGGATGAAGTCCCGCATGACGCTGAATAAGTAATTCAATTAACGGCTCTATATCCGCATCAGGAGTTACCTGATCGGCGGCCATTAATAAAAATAACGCCCAACCAACATTATCAGCAATAGGATCTAAATTTTGCTTAGCGCCTTGTTGTACTAGTTTTCGCGCTAAAAAACCTTCTGGAATAATACTGTTGGTGCCTTGAAATTTTTTCGAACCAATTAAGCTTTTAATCGCAGCCACATACTGGTTGAGTTCATCAACAAGCCATTGTTCAAAGTTTAATACCGGATCACTTGAATCGGATAGCATTAAAGTTTGTTGGCCTGAAATTAACAAACGACCTTCAGCTGTCGCACTAATATCAGCAGTATTAATTGCAAGCTCAGTCAAAGCTTTGAAAGTAAGTGGTTTGGCATTTTTTGCATCACTGATACTTTTTTTATCGAGCAATAATAGCTGGGTGCTATCAGCTTGTTTAACTAGCGCTAATAAACCGTGATGTTTTTCACTGCCAAAATTGCGGCCATAAGTTAGCGATATAATATTTTCGGTATTAGATAATTGTTTAAATTGAAGTTTTCTTTTTGCTAATGAGCTTTGAAACACGCCAGTATTGCTGGCTAAATAAAGACGTTTTTCGACCATATTAACTGCTAATCCGGTGATCTTGGAATTTTTAGCAGGTTGATAAACCTTGATGGCATTGTTTTCAATATCATCAGCAGAAGCGGAAATGACGGCATTGCGACCAGCGCTTAAACGAAATAGACCATTGTCAGTGCCTATAAATAACTGCCCTTTAAAATAAGTCATCGGCAAGAGACGATTCTTGCTTTGTGCGTTGCTAATATCTAGCTTGCTAAATACTCTGAGCGCTTTGGTATTAAGGTTAAATGCTAAAATAGTGTCTTTTTGGGTTTTGGATGAACTTGCAATAGATTTGTTTTGAGCGCATACCGCAATAAATAACATCCGCGCACTTGGGGTTAACGTCATTGCGCATAAGCTGTGTTTATCATTTTCGCTTGATGTGCCAATAGCTTGCAGAAAATGTTTTTTGCTAAGTTTATGTAAAAGCTTTTCTCGAATATCGCGAATTTCAATGCTGCCAGTGCTAAGTTGCGCCACCGCATAACTACCACTGACTTGTGCTGCACTTACTAATGACGATGCTTCACTGTTTCCCCAAGCAAAAGCCGATAAATCACTAGAATATAGCGGTTTATTTATTTGATTAATAACATTATTAGCAGCTGGTTGAGCGATCGCTTGAGTCGTTATTAACAAACTTAATGCGGTCATAGATAAAAAATAAAATTTTGTAAAAAAAGCGGATGTTTTTATAACACTTAATCGGTAACTACCCATGTACTGCTGCCTTAATATATTTTATGCACCTTTATAAAGAGCTGCCACATGCCATAAACCGTAATACAAAACTGCGTAAAGTAATGTAAAGGCTGATGTTCAATTGCGGGTTCTTACCAGTATTCGCTCTTTATAATCAAACGCCGATAATTTCATGCTTACCTTAGAGCTAATTTATGGCGAGTTTAGTAAATAATCAAACCAACGGCTAAGCCAATATATTGAGCTATGGAGAGCGTCATTTTGAACATTACCGCTATTAAAAATATTATTGTGAAACGAGTAATTAAAAGTATGCGTTTATTTCTACTTTCTTTAAGCTTGATACTAGTCAATGTATACACAGCTAGCGCTAAAGAGCCTGTATTATCTGATCAAGAAGTATTACAGCAGCTCTATCATAATAGTTATAAGTTTTGGCAAAAGCTGCGCGCCGACAATGGTGTGTACCGTGACGGTTTCCAGTTAGATAAAAAACCGTCAAACCGTGGTTCAATTGCTAATGCCGGTATGGGCTTAATGTCATTAACCATTGGACATGCGCAAGGTTGGCAGGATGATGCTGAGCAACTTGTTATTCAAACCTTAAACACTCTTTCAGGACTTAATTCGAGTTTTACCCCAGCAAGAAACGCTGCGGGCTGTTACATGCATTTTTTTAATATTCACACCGGCAAAGCCAAAAGTACCGATTTTAGCCCAATCGATACCGGCATTATGTTGCTGGGGGCGGTTTTTGTTAAAAACTACTTTAATGAAAATAAAACCATTGCGCACTTAGTTGATAATTTATTGGCATCGGTTGACCAAAGTAAATTTATTGGTGACCCGAAAAAAGGCCAAATTGCATTGTCGATGAAGGAGAATGGTCAAGCAAGTGGTGCTTGGACTCTGCCTTATAATGAATATATGATAGTGGCATGGCTGGCAAAAAAACAAAGCACAGATGCCAACTCACCAGCTAATCAATTGTGGAATAATTTTTATCAATCACCAAGTCTGTTAGCAAAAGCTTATTACGGTGAAGAAAAAATACCGGTACTTTCTGTTAATAAAGGCTGGTTTACTTCGATGTTTACCTTCTTGTTTAATTATTATTTTGTCCATCACTTCTCTGATAGCCCCGAATATTTACAGGCGATGAAAAACGCCGCTACTGCTGACTTTAGCTGGTGGCAATCACAAGGTATTCATGGCTGGAAGTCATACGAGTGGGGCACAGGTGCAGGCGCTACATTGACTGGTTATAGTGCTGACCGAATTTTTAATCATGGTGCACGTGATGAAAACCCGTACCAAATAGTCTCGCCGCATATTATCGCCGGCTTTTCACCGGTAAAACCTGAAGTTAAAACCGACTTATTGGCCTTGTATCGCGATATTAACCAGCAGGCGGTTTATCACCTTAATGGAAATACGCCGTTATTATGGCGATATAGCTTAAAAGACAAAGCCTGGCGGGCTGAAGTTATTCAAGGGGTTGATTATTCAACCATGCTCTTTGGTTTAGCGGCATTGCCAGAGTTTTTAGGGCCTGAATTTTTTAATTATTACAATCAATTGTAAGCTTGCGATTTCTTTTGCCTCAACCTGAAGCAAAAAATTAATTTAATATAAGTTTTAATCTTATTTTTATTCTCAAACAGTGTTTTTCCTAACATCAGTATCAATGTTTTATCTAAGTTTAAAATTGATACTGATGATTTTAAATATGCCATTTTTCAATGCAAGCCTTTATTTATCTGGCCATAAGCTTACATAAAAAAAATTCGCTAATATTATTTTTATAATGTCCTTTATTTATAATTGACAATTAAGTTTAATGTTGGATAGTATGGTTTTAAAGATTTGATAAAAAATAAAAGATCTACCTTATATTGAAAGATATTTGCTAGTTAATACAGGTGATTTGTTTTTATTTCATTGATTTAAATGCCTATTTAGATTTGTTTTTTTTGTGGTGTTTCAATCAAGTTACTTAACTGAAGTGATCGTTGTAGATAATAGTGATTAAAGTGGTTGAATAACTAATAAAAAGGAATTGAATGCTAAATAATACCTTTTGTTTTCATTACCTTTGGCGCCGTTTGTTTTCTATGTGTAAGGGTTTTAGTTTTATTTGTTGTTTTGTACAAAGTTAAAAGGTAAACGAAGTTGTAAAAATGTTTGTGTGTTTTTTATATTAAAAGGTCGCTTTGTGACCCTAGAAAAACGTTATGAAGGCGTAATCAAAGCCTTTAATGGAGAGACGTTTCATATCCATGGTAATAGTTTGTAGTCATTGTCAAAAATATGAAGGATTAATTTAAAAACTATAATTATTAAAGGAATAAAAAGTGGCTAATAAAAAATATAAACTTACTCAATTGGCAATTTTAGTGGCTATGGCTTCTTCAGGAACAGTAGCAGCTGAAGAAGCTCCAGTCGTTGAAGAAAAAACAACCCTTACTAAAAAAGAACAACGAGAAAAAGTTAAAGACGAAACCGAAGTTATTGTCGTAACCGGTATTCGTGACAGTCTTGCGCAGGCACTTTCACTTAAACAACATGCTGATTTTGGCATGGATGTTATCTCCTCTGAAGATATTGGTAAATTACCGGATATTGAAGTTGGTGACGTTATAGAGCGTATTGCTGGTGTGCAAGTTTCTCGTGGCGATGATGGCATTGTTCAAGGCATAAGTATTCGGGGATTGCCGGGCAATTGGAATCGGGTGCTTTATAATGATCGGGTGATCACTAGTTCACTTTCTGCGCAGCGCTCTTTTGATTCACAAGTAATGCCTGCAGCTTTTATGAAGCGGGTAGAAGTGCACAAAACAGCTGTATCGAATGTTAATGAAGGTGGTTTAGCAGGGGTGGTTAACCTCAGAAGTATTCGTGCCTTTGATATTGGTAAACGTGCGGCACGTTTTAATGTTGGATTAGGTAGTCCTGAAAATGTGGATGACATCAATACTGATATTTTGGGCATTTATTCTGATTTATACCTTGATGATACTTTAGGTTTCACTTTTGGTGTAAGTCATACTAAGTCTGACAACGAAATTCAAAGAAGTGAAGGTTGGCATCCAACAGCAGCTGGCTCTGATTTTACTAATAATAATGGCACTCCAGATGATAGCACTGATGATTTTTTGGAAAGAGACTGGAATGGCAATGGCATCGAAGATGTTGGCCAATCGTATCACTTCGGTGCATTGACCACTTATGCTCTTGAGCAGAATCACAGGGAAAGAAATGCATTTTTTACCAACTTGGAATGGCGGCCTAATGATAATTTAAAAGTATTTGGTGAAATATTCCATACAGATTATAAACGCGACGATAATCGTAGTTACCTGCAGTTGAGAACGGGAGGTAGCTCTCCAACTACAGGTGAGGGCGCTAAAGTCTTTGAAGGGTTTGAAGGTGAAAATGATGACGGCAGTACTTTCACTCGAAATTATTTAACGGCTTTTCAAACTAGCGACGCTTGGATTAATGTTAGAAATGCTTATAACCAACGAGAAAGTAATGTAAGTGTTGCCTTTTTAGATGTTGAATGGTTACAAGACGCTTGGACCTTTAAGTTTGGCATGAGTGCTTCAAATTCAAAAACCAACCAGTTTCAAGTGCAGTCATGGGCTGAAATGGCTGATCCAGATAACAGACTAAACATTTTAATCGATTCTAGCGATCCTAATAAGCCCCGTGGTATTACCTTTAATAATCCTGATAATGATCCAGATTATAGTGCTCGTTTATTAGGTAATCACCCTACATCACCGATGACCAGTCTGAGTATTAATGTTCCCCATTTAGACGGAGAAGTTGAAAGTAATTCATGGAGTTTGAACTTTGACGGCGAATATTATTTTGATATGGATAACCCAGTGCTTAATCCAACTCGACTGCTGTTTGGGTTACGTTATGCCGAAGATGAAACTCTTGCAATAGTTTCTTATGGAAATTTTGATTCAAATATTAGTGGTTTACCTGGTTATGATAATGCAAGTTACAAAATGGTTTTTCCTAGCCGAGGTACATGGTTTGATGGTGGCTCAGGGCAATCTAATGTGCCATTACCCTTTGCAGTTCCAGATGCAAAGGCTTTAGTTGAACAAAATAATTGGACGCCAGAGCTATTAAAAACTGAGCTAGAAAATGTTGGCAGATATAACCCCGGTACTCATGATGATATTAAAGAAGATATCGGTGCAGCCTATGTACGTTTGGATGTTGAGTCGGCCTCTGGAGATCTAAAAGCAAACTTTGGTTTGAGATACGTGCACACTCAGCAGTTTGTAAGGGGCTCGGGTATTTCACAAATTATAGACCGCGGTATAGGTGACCCTAGTGATGAAGATTATTTTAGTACTGATTGGGAAGCAACTCCTGAGGATGATATAACTCATAAGCGTAATTATTATCATTACTTACCGAGTGTAAACTTTCGTTATATGCTCGCCGAAGAGCTTTATTTAAGGGGGGCATGGAGTCAAACCATGACTAGACCTTTACCAAGAGATTTGAAATTACAGCAAAGCTTCAGTGCGCCAGGGGAGCAATCTCTACCTAGCATCAATACTCCAGATCCAGACTTAGACGTGATGAAATCAGAGAATGTTGATTTAGCACTTGAGTGGTATTATGCCGAGGCTTCCGCCTTGACTTTAGCATTATTTTATAAAGATATTGATAACCTGCCAGTTGATAGTTATGGCGTAACTAACAAAATACCTGTTTTCCATGAATATACTGCAGCTAATTATGATGAAAACCCAGACATAGAAATTGTTGGTAAATTCAATGATGCCGGAACTATTGTTCAAGGGGCTACGGTGATTTTTGAACAACCGTTTACAGCGTTACCGTCATTTTTAAGTAATACCGGTATGAAGGTCAATTATACTTATCTAGAAGAATCTAATACCGATTATGAATTGGGCTTAGCAAAAGATAACTTGTCCACCACACTTTATTATGATGGTAAAAGCTTTGATGCTCGCTTAAGTTATAATTATAAAAGTGCCGGAGGTTATGACAGTCAGAGAAATAATGTTGCGAGCGTAGGTAGTGATGCCTATGGCTATATGAGCGCAAGCCTTTCTTATAAATATAACCAGAATATACACTTGGGTTTAAGTTTACGTAATTTAACCAATGAGGTCGTTGGGCAACATTATGAACATGGTGCCAATCGCAAATTTGTTGATGCCGGCCGTTCAATTAACTTCAGCATTCGCACCCGACTATAGAGTAGAGTTGCTAACAACTTAGGTTATTTAGCTATTAACGGCTGGTCAATTCTTGGCTGGCCGTTGTTGTTTTAGCCGTGAAATAACTTTGCTTTTTAGTGACAGAAATAAGGACGTTCTTCATGAAATATTTTAAGTTTATATCATTATTATTGGTTTTTTTATCAGGCTATGCTTTTGCTGACTCTAACTCAGCTATGACATTATTATCACCGAACAAATCACTTGCATTGAGTATTAACCTAAATTCAGGGCAAGTTTATTATGACTTAAGTCGAAAAGATGAACAGCTAATAAAGCATGCTAAATTGGGCTTTAAAAATATTAATAACTGGCAGTTAGAAAGTATTGCTCGTGATAGTAAAAAAGAAACATGGCAACCTGTTTGGGGTAAAAGATCGGATGTTGAAAATAATTATAATGAGCTAGTCGTTAAGCTCAAACGTGCTAAAAAGTATGACTTTAATAATCTACACATTGCTTTGAGGTTGTTCGATGATGGCTTAGCATTTAGATATATCGTTAATCCTGATGATCAAAATTCTCAACAGTTGAAGCTGCCTAATGAAATTAGCGAGTTTAATTTCACTAAAAATTGGCAAACTTGGACTTATGCAATAGAAAAACAACCGATTGGCCCTAAGTTATTATCCGAAGTTAATGGCCTGCGTAAATACCCTATGATGTTGCGCTCAGAAAATAATCAATACATGGCGATCACTGAAGCTAAATTAAGAGACATTGGCTGGATGGAGCTGTTCTCTAAAAGAGCCAGTAAAAAGGTTCGAGTTAACTTAGTTAGGCAGCAGATAAAAACCCCCTTTGAAATGCCTTGGCGAGTACTGCTAGTAACGGATAATGCTGGTGATTTAATTGACTCTGATTTAATCGCCAATTTAAATGCACGGGCAGATAAAGAAGAGTATAGCTGGGTGAAACCAGGCGTTTCATTTTGGGATTGGCGCGCTTGGGGGCATAAAACTGACGACTTTACTTATGATCTACAATTACCGTCGTGGAAGCGTTTTATCGATTTAGCGCAAGAGCAAGGCGTGCCTTACTTAGTCATTGACGCTGACTGGTATGGGCCAGAATTTTCTGCCGACTCCGACCCTTTTACTGGTGGTAAATCAGCACAAGTTCAAGCGGCGATAAAATATGGTCAAGAACGCGGTGTGGGCTTGGTATTATATCTTAATCATGTCGCCGCAAAAAAATACGGCATCGCCAAAATATTACATGAATATTCAAAGTGGGGCGCAGCAGGAGTTAAATATGGCTTTATGCGCATTAAAGATAAAGCCGAAAAAGTAAAGTGGACTCACAATATTGTTAAAATGGCTGGCGATGCCAAATTATTAATATTCTTTCACGATAACCCTATCCCGCCAACGGGTGAAGAGGTGACTTGGCCACATTTTATTTCGCGAGAATTTAACCATGCGCAATCTGATGGCAAGCGCGCTTCACTGCCTTCGGTTTTTCCCGGGCAAGCCTTTGTTAATATGATCACCGGTCCATTAGATATGAATAATGGCTTGTTTGACTTAAATAATTCAAAACAGCAACGCCCAAGAATTTTTCAAGAAGTATATTCCACTATTGTTTCTGAAGCCGCGCGCAACTTAATTGTTTATTCAGGGCTAACCATCGTTCCCGATTCTGCTGATGCTTATCGAAAACATCCGATTTTATTTGACTTTATCGCCGCGCAAAAAATGCCTTGGTTAGAAAGTAAAACCTTGTCTGGCGATATCGACTCCTACATCTCGATGATGCGTCAAACTCAAGAGGGTTTTTTAGTGGCGACGGTTAATAATGAAACCTCACGAGAATTAACTTTAAAACTCGACTTTTTAACTAAAGGGGTGAAATACAAAGCAGTAATAGCTGAAGATACTGCCGATACTCATTATTTAACTGGCCGAGAAAATTACCAAACCAGTGAGCAGGTGGTAAGTGCAGGCGATATTATTATTGCCAAGCTCGCCCCTGGTGGCGGACAAACCATACAACTTACGCCAATAATTGACTCATTAACTCGGCTGTAATCCTGATAGAGAAGAAGCTAAAGCCGCAAAGTTGTGCAGCTTTAGCTGACATAAGAATTTGATAAGGAATATTTTAAATGGATATTAGTTCTAGAAATAATGGCGTAGTTATCGCAAGTTTATTAGCACTGTTTGCACCAATATTTGTTTGCGCAGAGCATACCTTAAAACACTTTGAGCCAACGGTAGAGTCATTAAAAACCAATTATCAAGACCCTGAATGGTTACGCGATGCCAAATTTGGTATTTATACCCACTGGGGCCCAGTAACTTATGCAATAAAAGATAGTAAAAAAGCCATGGGCTGGTACGGCCGCCATATGTATGAAAAGGGCTCTTTTATGTATCGTTATCATAAGAATACTTATGGTGACCCGGCAAAAGTTGGCTTTCACGATTTAATTGAAGAATTCACCGCAAAAGATTTTAACGCTGATGAATGGGCTGAAATTTTTGCTGACGCGGGTGCTAAATTTGCTGGCCCCGTTGCTGTTCATCATGATAATTTTTTAATGTGGGACAGTAAAGTTAGCCCATGGAATTCAGTTAATAAAGGACCCAAACGAGATATTAGTGGTGAACTGGCTACCGCGATTAGAAAAAAAGACATGAAGTTTATGGGCTCGTTTCATCATGGTTTTAGTTATCGTTATTATGATCATGCGGCTAAGCTTTATGAAAATGACCCTACCATTAAAGAGCTTTACGGCGATAGTCGTGAAATAGCCTCTAGAAAAAGCAAAGACTTTAAGCATATCTCTCGTGACTTTCAAGAATCTTGGTTAGCGAAAGTAGATGAATTTGTTGGCCTTTATCAACCTGATTTTATTTATTTTGATTTTGGTCTTGGGTGGCATGACGAAGATATTCGCTTAAAAATGTATGCCGACTTTTATAATAACGCGCAAGCATACGGGCAGTTACAGCCAACGGTTGCCCAAAAGAAAAGAGAAGGCCAAGCGCTTGATTATTCGCTGCTCGACTTTGAACGCGGTAGAACCAGTTTCTTAACGGAATATCCGTGGCTAACTGACGACTCACCCGGTGCGTGGTTTTATCATAAAAAACCTCACATGCGCAGTGCCGACTCAATGATTGATCAGCTCGTAGATGTAGTATCAAAAAATGGCACTATGATGTTAAATGTTGGTCCTGATCATAACGGTGTTATCACTGATGAATTTAAAAGTGTGCTAAGTGAAATGGGCGGTTGGCTGCGGGTAAATGGTGAGGCAATTTATAATACGCGTCCGTGGTTAATGTATGGTGAAGGAAAGATAAGTAGTAATGTTGGCCATAACAAAGCAACCAATTCGTTATTAAAAACATCCTCTGAGTATTCAGCTGCCGACATTCGTTATACCCAAAGCAAAGATGGTAAAAATATTTATGCCACATTATTAGCGTGGCCAAAATCGAAAGAAGTTCATTTAAAAGTGGTTGACGTGAAATCTACTAACGCTCAAGCAAAAGTTGAGTTAATCGGCTTTGGAGACGTTGACTACAACATAAATAATGACAACACCTTAACCATAGATTTGAGCAAAGTATCTAAAGCGAGTTTACCATCTAAATATGCCCATGCACTGAAAATTACCGGTATGAAACTTGGGTGGCATAAACATGGGCACAAGTGGCTACCAACCAGTAAACACCTTGCAGATGATCTTAATGCGCTTAAGGTAACGGCGGGTGTAAGACAGAAAAATAACCAAGCGGCGATATTAAGTAACGGTAAACAATCTACACTCGAATTTAGTTGGCCGGTCGATATTGATATTATTAAGAAAGATTATGAGTTATCAGCTTTACTTAATAATAGTTTTGCAGATGTTGATATTGAAGTGAAGTTATTAAAAAAAGGCGTCGAAAAACCAGTTGTTGTACATACTAAAGAACAAGTTCCCGTAACCGGTAATAATAAAACTTGGGCTTCATTAGCAAGCTTTAAAGTGGCTGACAGAGGAAAATATCTGATTTCGGTGACTATGTCAGGGAAAAATATGCCTGAAAACTCGATTGAATTGGCGCAATTAAACTTAGCGATTGCACGAGAGCAAAGCATAGCTAAAAAAGGTGAATTGGTGCAATAAAGCTAATCATGATTAATTAATATGAAAGAAAATCCGAAATATTTTTAGGGAAATGAAAGTAGATAAATTAACCTACTTGTTATTGTGAGAAATAAATTGCCATATAAAAGAGTGGTTTAGCGCTATTGTAATACAAGGTTCGTACGTTGATTTGTTGAACGTTTGTACTATGTTAAGCTGTAACTGTTCACAATGAGTTAAATAACATGAAAAAAGTATTGTGGATTTTCGGGTGCTGTAGCTCTTTATAGTATGTGGGTGAGTTTTTTACTGTTTAAACAGAGAAAAATTCTTAATTAGTCAAATTAGGTAATTTATAGTGTCGGAAAAAATAGAAAAAAATCCCGTGCTTAGGACCTTCTTAACTTGTCGAGATAGTTTAGCTCGTTACATTCTTAAAATGAGTGTTAAGCAAGAAGATGTTGATGATATTCTTCAAGAAGCTTTTTTAAGAGTTTATAATGAGAACAAGAAAAAAGAAATTCGCTCACCAAAAGATTATTTGTTTATTGTTTCTAGAAACTTAATCTATAAAGGTTTAAGACATCAGTCAAAAGAAATTGCGACTGATATAGAAGATGATTTATTAGGTCATGACAATAAACAAACAGATGTTGAATTACATAATCAACAAAAGTTTAAAGCGTTTAATGATGCGCTAACGACATTGCCGGAGAAAACTCGACGGGCAATTTTATTAAGAAAGTACTATGGTTTATCTCATAAAGAGATCAGCCAAAAATTAGGTGTGTCTGTGAGTTCTGTAGAAAAATATATCTCCAAGGGAATAAAGCAATGTGGAGATATTCTGATCAAACAAGGATATGGTAGCGAAAAAGAAGACGGTGAAAGTGATCGAAACACTGTTTCAACGTTAAGGAGAACTAAAGGTGAACACTAAATCTCAAGTTGTCGCTCTGCGCACAGCCGAGATAATCAACAGAGAATCTGCTGATTGGCTTGCTAAAATGGATGGTGGCAACATGTCTAAAGCTGAGCGCTTAGCTTTAAAACATTGGTTAGCTCAATCTTCTGAACATGCAATCGCTCTGAAAAACCAGATGAGCATGTGGGATGAAATGACCGAAGTGCTTAATGATGCCAATAAAGCACCGGTATCTGAGTCTAGCAAAGTTGACTATTTTTCTTGGTTAACCGGCTTATTTAGTTGGAAACCTATGGCATTAGCAATGAGCTTTATCTTTGTGGTATTGATCAGCGGTGGCGTTATAAATCCTACTTGGTATTCAACGAATGTTGAAACAGCCTTTTATTTAACCAAAGTTGGCGTACAAAAAACCTATCAATTAAGTGATGGCTCAACTGCGTTATTAAATACCGATAGCCGCATTGAAATTGAATTCTCCGAAGGCCAGCGCATTGTGCGCTTACAGCAAGGTGAAGCTTTATTTGATGTTGCCCATGATAAAGACCGACCTTTTATTGTCTATGCTGCTGGTAGCGCTGTACGAGCGGTAGGCACAAAATTTGTTGTGCGCTTATCTTCTGAAAATATTTTAGTGACGGTAACTGAAGGTACAGTTGAACTCTCTAAGCGTGATAACGACGCCACTGATATCGGGTCATCTTCAGCGACAAAAGAGTTAATGCTCTTAGATAAAGGTGAGCAGGCTGAATATGTAGTTGCTGATGCAGCCTTTACTGCAAAGACTGTAGATGAAAGCAGTGTTAGCGATGAACTTTCATGGTTAGAAGGGCGCTTAGTCTTTAAAGAAGAAAGGCTTGAAGATGTTATTAACGAGATTAATCGTTACGTTGATACCGACATCTTAATTTTAACGCCAGAGCTGAAAGAAATACCAATTAGTGGCCGTTTTGAAATTGGCGAAACAGAAGCCTTGTTAGAAGCAATAGAAATCACCTTTGACATTAATGTTTCTAAACGTAAAAACCAAATATATTTATCCAAATATAGCAGTAGTTAATCGTTAGGCGGCAATCGTATTTAGCACATGCCGCCTACTTTAATTTTCCTAATGTTTTTTAGGAAAATCATTCTAAAAAATCAAACAATTATAATAATGAGAGGTTGTCCTTATGGGTCAAGTGAAGCTTTTTTTCGCCTGCAGTTTACTGTTTATTAGTCAAGCATGTTGGGCTGGTAATGGAAAAACTAATGTTCTATTAATCACCGCAGATGACTTAGGTTATGAAGCTGTTGGCTCACTTACATTAGATACAGGCTTACCAAGCTTAACCCCTAATATTGACCGTTTTGCTGCGCAAGGTTATCAATTTACTAATGCTCATGTGAATACCCCTATTTGTCAGCCTAGCCGCTCTATTATTGCCACAGGGCAATATGGCATAAATAGCCGAATGATGGGTTTTTTCCATATGAAAAAGCAATCACCAACAATAATGAAAACATTGCAAGATAATGGCTACATTACTGGCGTATTAGGGAAGGTATCGCATTCAACCCCTGATATGGCGTTTAAATGGGACTTTGAACATGACTATGGTGAGTTAGGCGCAGGTCGTTCACCGAAAATATATTATCAATACAGTAAAGAGCTTTTTGAGCGCAGTAAAAAAGAAAACAAAGCTTTCTACTTAATGGTCAACTCTCATGATCCGCATCGTGGTTTTCATGACCCAGAAAACCCAATGGGTAAAGCGGAAAATCCATCAGCACTATTTACTACTGAACAAGTTATTGTGCCGAAGTATTTACCTGATACACCGCAAGTAAGAAAAGAATTAAGCCATTATTATAATTCAGTGCGTCGTTTAGACGATACCTTTGCCCGTGTTATTGATGCGCTTAATGAGTCAGGTTTAGCAGAAAATACCTTAGTGGTCTTTATGTCTGATAACGGCTCGGCATTTCCATTTGCCAAAGCCAATGCCTATTTAGCTAGTACAAAAACGCCTTTTATTGTGCAGTGGCCAGCAGGAAAAATTCAAACTAAACAAGTAAATGATAGTGACTTTATTTCCTCTATCGACTTTTTCCCAACAGTACTTGATGCCTTAAATATGGAAGTGCCGGAAGTTGTTGACGGTCGCTCAATATTAACTTTGCTCAAAGGTGAAAAACAAGATAATAGAAATGAAGTTTATACCCAAATTGATTATAAAATTGGTGGCCCAGCTACGCCGATGCGTGCAGTACAAGACGACGAGTTTGGTTATATATTTAACCCGTGGAGTAAAGAAGGCGCTAATTATCGTAACAGTAATGAGGGTGAAATTACTAAAGAGATGAAAGCTTCGGGTGATAAAGAACAACTAGAAAGATTAAGAATGTTCAGAGAGCGTGATATTGAAGAGTTTTACGATCTAAAAAACGATCCTCACAGCGTTAATAATTTAATTAACCACCCTGAATACCAAGTTAAAATTAAAAACTACCGTAAACGCCTAGTACAGTGGATGAAAGATAATGACGACCCGGTATTAGATTTATTCCAAGCTAAGGATGACCCTGATGATATGTATCAGTTATTAGCTAAAGAATATCCAAGCAAAAGAGAGCTAACTCCTAAGCAACAGCTTTTAGAGCGCGAAGCGAAGAAAAAGTCTAAGCAATCTAAGCAAGCGAACAAGTCGAAAAGAAATAAAAATAAAAAAGCTCACTAAGCATAGTCTTTACGGAAGATCTTTAGAGCATAAAGTTACTACAAGTGTATTTGTGATTTATTGTAAACAAAGCGTAATATTTGGTAATTCATAAATGCCTTGTGGTAGTCTAATGAAAGTTTGGTTCTCTTTTGCTATGGAAGTTATATTCCTGAATGATTTTACGTTTGAATAAATTGGCTGTTGGCTTTTTTATTACTGTACTTAGTTTTTTTACGGGTGCAGTAAGTGCCGCTGATGCTAAAAAAAATTATTCATTCAACCTGCCTGCCTCGTTAACCTCTGAAGCTTTAGCTACCGTAGCTGAACAAACAGGCCATAACTTATTTTACCCTGCAGATAAACTTGCCGGCTTAGAGTCTAGTGCAATTAGCGGTGAATATACCCTAAAACAGGTACTAACGCTGCTTTTAGCTGATAGTGATATTATTGCTAAAATTAGCAAGCAAGGGGTGATAATTCTTCGAGACAAAGCCACTATCGACAAAATTATGGCAGAAAAGGCTACTCGACGAGGCTTTTGGGCATCGTTACTTTCAGCTAAAAAAGACGCTGAACAATTAGCGAGAAAAGCCGAAGAAAGACGACTACAAAAAGCGCTTAAAGAGCAAATAGAAATTATTTCTATCGCAGGGTTTAGAGAAAGTTTAAGTAACGCGCTGTCGTATAAAAAATATTCAGATAATCAAATTGATGTTATATCAGCAGATGATATTGGCCAATTACCCGATGTTGAAATAGGCGATGTGTTAGAGCGCATTGCTGGCGTGCAAGTAAACCGAGGTAGTGATGGCGTTGTTAATGGCACCAGTATTCGTGGTTTGCCGGGGTATTTCAATCGTACCTTATATAATGGCAGAGTTATCAGTACATCGTTATCAACAGAGCGCTATTTTGATTCACAAGTTATTCCTGCGGCGTTTGTTAGCCGAGTAGAAGTACATAAAACAGCGGTTTCAGACGTTATTGAAGGTGGTTTAGCGGGGGTTATTAATTTAAAAAGTATCCGTGCCTTTGATGTTGGTAAAGATGCTTTTCGTTTAAAACATACGACGAGCGTTACCTCTAATGCCAATGATCTAAACTCCGATTTATTAGCGATTTATTCAAGCCTCAATACCGAGCAAACGATAGGTTTTTCAGCAGGCTTAAATTACTTACAAGGCAGTAATGAAAACCAACAATCAAAAATTTCTGAACCTAGTTTCAAACTAACCGAAGGTCCAGGTAAAGATTATAATGGTGACGGTAACGTTGAAAATGGTGATGTTTTATATTTACCTAATACGGTTACTTATTCACTAGATAAAAATGAACGCGAACGTACTGCTGTTTTTGCTAATATTGATTGGCGACCTGATGATAACTTTAACCTGTTTGCCGAAGTGTTATACAGTGGTTACGACACTTTAGGTAACGACAGTCAATTAAGGTTAAAACCTCGTGCAGCTAACCAGTCTGAAGGTGATGGCGCTATAACAGCATCTTATCAAGGGGGGTTATTTGAAGACGGCCCTCAAGACTATTTAATGGTTTATCACCCAACCAATTTAGATGCCGACTTCACTAATCAATATAATTTACGCGAAAGTGATACCACAGTCGCTTTTGTTGAGGCGAAATGGCTGGTCAATGGTTGGACATTGAGTCTAGGCAGTAACTTGTCAAAATCAAAAACAACCCAATTTCAAATGGAAGCTAAACAACAGGCGGCTAGAAGATACTTTGATGTTACCTTGGGTGGTAACTCTATCAGTGAGCCTTGGCAGGCGATATTTCATAACCCAATTGATGAACCTGATTACACGGAGCAAGGCTTATTAAATTCAGACACCTTCCGTACCTTAACTGTTAATGGTCAACAGTTAGATGCGCAATATGAGAGTAATTCGTGGGGAGTTGACCTTGATGCCGACTACGAGTTTGACGTTTATAATTTAGTATTATCACCAAGTCGCTTTAAAGTGGGCTTGCATTATACCGAAGATGAATCTTTAGCTAATCGTCCTCATGCTAATTTTGGCCGAAATACTGAGTTATTATTTAATGACAACGAGCTCAGCTATTTGTTAGTTGAACCGGAAAAAGGTCAATGGTTTAATCAAGGTTCTGGTTATGCTGGCACACCTCCACAATGGCTAGTGCCTGACATGAATAATATGATTGCCACAAAGCAGTGGACAGCTGAAGATATTAGTCAAATAGCACAAGAGAATGGTGATTTTTTTGAGCCTGGTATTCGTAACGATCTGAAAGAAAATATTTTTGCAGCCTACATGCGATTAGACTTTGATAGTCAAGAATCAGACTTTTCCGGAAATGTCGGGTTACGTTATGTTTATACAAAGCACTTTGCCAGTGGTCAAGGCAGCGATATTGATAAAGGCTTAGTTGACTATGGCCTTGGTGATGACCCCTTTGCTGAAGATTATCAAGCCGACATTAAGTTACCACTTAACGATTATTTTACTAAAGAGCATAGCTACGAAGAATTATTACCCAGTCTAAACCTACGCTATCACTTCCATCCAGAGGCGTTAATTAGGTTGGCTTGGAGTAAAACCATGACTCGGCCACTACGACAAGATTTACGGGTATTAGATGAATTTGAGCCGGCAGTGGTAGAAGATGCTGAAGTGGTTGCCAATGGCGTTATTACGTCTGCTGACCCTGAACTCGCCCCATTTATAGCTAATAATGTCGACATTAGTGCCGAATGGTATTTTGATGATGAATCAGCAGTTAGTTTAGCGTTATACCATAAAGACTTAATTACGTTAGTTACGCCGATACAATATACTCAGCAGCTACCTTTATTTCATCAGCAAACAAGTCAACAACTTGATGACCAAACCGTAACCATGAATGAAAAGGTTAATCGTAGCGGCGCAAATCTAAAAGGGGCAACCTTGAGTTTTCAGCAACCTTTTACTTACTTACCAAGCTTTTTATCGCAAACCGGTGTTAAAGCAACCTATAGTTATATAGATAATTCTCGACCTGATCTGTTAAGAAATATTTCTAAAAACAACGCCTCAGTCGTGCTTTATTTTCAAAGTGATAAATTTGATGCTCATCTAAGTTACACGTATCGTAGCGAGCGGGTTAAAGAGTTACCTACTCCAGAAGTTCCTACTTTATACATTAGCCCAAGCAATATGCTTAAAGCCAGCGTTAGCTATAAAGCCACAGAATATATTGATATTAACTTTGCGGTTAGTAACCTAGCAGACCAAGCCATTGAAGAATATTATGACAACGGCATGAATCGCGAGGTCAGCGATTATGGCCGTACCTTGTCAATGACACTTACTGCAAAAATGTAACTATATTCCTTCATGTAACGCATTATAGGTTTATTAACCCTTCAAAATACTCACTTTAATCACCTGTATTCACTATTCCTATTTAGACCTTTCATACCTTTTCAACATTTAAGTAAAGATAATGTAAATTTTTTTACGGATTTTCATTTTCTTGCGCTCTTTATATATACGGGACTAAAATTTCACCTTTTTGAACATGGGTTAGCTATTCAGTGTTTGATAAGCGAATGAATAAAAGTACTGCTAAACAGTACCAAGACCGGTTTGAAAAGGCCTAATAACAATAAAATTATGGTCAATATTAGTGCGATATTTTTAAAACAATAAATTGCATGACAAATATATATTTAAAGGGGATATAGAGTGATCAAAAACAAATTTAAACTTAGCGCGTTAGCCATCGTAGTTGGCATGGCTGCTAATGGTGTTTACGCCGCAGAGCAAACCGCCGCAGAGCAAACCGCCGCAGAAAAAAAAGCTGAACGTAAAAAAGCAGAAGCTGAAACTGAAGTTATTGTCGTTTCCGGTATTCGTGACAGCTTTGGTAAAGCCCTTTCGCATAAACGTCATGCTGATTTTGGTATGGATGTTATCTCAGCTGAGGATATTGGTAAATTACCTGATGTTGAAATTGGTGATGTATTAGAGCGTATTGCAGGGGTGCAAGTTGATCGCAATGAGGATGGGGTTGTAAGCAGTGTCAGTGTTCGAGGCTTACCTAGTTACTTTAACCGTACACTTTATAATGGTCGGGCTATCACTACCGCTTTATCTGATGAGCGTGGTTTTGATGCGCAAATAATGCCAGCAGCGTTTATGAACCGTGTTGAAGTACATAAAACATCTGTTGCTGATGTTTTGGAAGGTGGGTTAGCAGGTATTGTTAACTTAAAAAGTATTCGTGCTTTTGATATTGGCAAAGAAGCATTTCGCTTTAAAGGTACGGCCAGTGCTTATGATAATGTAGATGAAATTAACACTGATTTACTTGGCGTATACTCTAATTTATTTCTTGATGAGACTTTAGGTTTTACTGTCGGTGTAAACTATCTGGAAGCAGATACAGAAAGCCATAGAAGTATGTCGAGCCAGCCGACTATAGCAACGGCTGAAAGTGCTAACGGAGGTCATGATTTTAATAATGATGACGATACGGCTGATACTTTTTATCGCCCAAGATACATAACTTATCAATTAGATCAAAATTACCGAAAACGCCAAGCTTTTTTTACTAACCTTGAGTGGCGACCAACTGACGATTTCCGAATTTTCGGTGAAGCTTTTTATAGCTCTTATGACACTGTTTTTGATCGTATTGCTTTAAGGTTTGATCTTAACCCAAGTGATATTGTTTCCAGTGAAGATACCAAAATAGTTACTTCAACGGTAAATGATCAGGAAGGAACTCGTGATTTTTTAACTGCTTTTCAAGTAGACGATGCGCGAGCTCACACAAGAAACCAGTATAATGCCCGAGATAGTGATATAGCTGTCGGCTTTATTGATGCTGAATGGTTACTTGAACAATGGACCTTTAAATTTGGCGCTAATATTGCTAAATCTAAAACTACGCAGTTTCAAATACAATCGCAGCAATTTTTCGAACAAGGTATGAGTGTCACTCTTGATGGCAGCGTTCCTGAAAATGGCTGGGGCATTACCTTTAATGACCACTTTGACTCTGAAGGAGAAGTAGACACTTTTTATAATGAACGAGTATTGATGGGGGCTCCTCTAAATCCTTTGCAAGATAACCTCGCACTTAATGGCAGTCAGATTGGTACTGAATATGAAAATACTGCTTGGGGGCTTGATTTTGATGGTGAATATGAATTTTCAATCATGAATGATATCTTCATGCCGTCATATTTGAAATTCGGGTTACATTACGCCGAAGATGAGATTACCTCAAGAAAATATAGCGGTAATATAACGAACATGACTGATATTGCCGCGTTTATAGGTAGTGAGACTGTCGATTATAAAACGATTGTTCCAGCTAAAGGTGAATGGTTTGACGGAAACATGAATGCTCAAGGCGTACCTTTGCCGTGGACGTCTCCTGATATTGGCGGTATGGTTGATAAGTACGGCTTGAATTCGAATGACTTTAAACAAGCAGTTATTGACGGAAGTAATAGATTGACTTCAGCTGTACCGAATGACTTATCTGAGGAAATTGCAGCAGCTTATGTTAGGTTAAACTTTGAAGCTAATGACGGGGCTTTACTCGGTAATATTGGTGTAAGATATGTGCATACTGAGCAAACAGTTACCGGTATGAAGTTTTCCTATTTTGAAAATATTGGCACTATAGAGGCTCCGGTTATAAGAGCCTTTGGTACGGGCGTAGAAACTGCAACACGTAGTTATGATAATTATTTACCTAGTTTAAATTTACGTTACTTATTAGGTGATAGTGATGATTTAGTTATCCGTGCCGCATGGAGCCAAACCATGACAAGACCAAAGCGTAAAGAAATTGAAATGTCTGAATCTTTCAACAATGGAGCCCAACGTCTAACTTCCCCTGATCATATGCTTGAAGAATACATTTCTGAAAATGTCGACTTAGGTATTGAGTGGTACTATGCTGAATCGTCTGCCATATCTTTAGTTATGTTCTATAAAGACTTACAAAACTTAACCAATCAGGATGATGCAGAAAAAGAATACTTGATTAGGCAAGCTGATGAACCCAGCGGATCTTATCTGGGGCCGGTTCTTACTAGACGATTTATTTCAATTCCAGGAACTATTATTCAGGGGGCTACATTTGCCTTTGAGCAACCTTTTACCGCTTTACCTTCATTCTTAAGTGATACCGGTATTAAAATGAATTATACCTACATTGATAATTCAAAGCCTGAATTGATCAATAATATCGCTAAAGATAATGTATCAGCGATGGTTTATTACGATACTAAGTCGTTTGATGCTCGTTTAAGCTATACCTATAGAGGTGAAAAAGCGGGTGACTTAGGTTCGCTATGGAAACCTGATATCTATAAGGAAGCATCGAGCCGCCTAAATGTTAGCTTTAACTATAAACCTAGCAAATATTATAATATTGGTTTAGCAGTTTCAAATCTCACACAAGAAACTAATGTTGACTATCATGATATTGGTTTGGCTAAATCAATTAGTGATCCTGGTCGTCGAATTGACCTAAGCTTAACTGTTCGGTTGTAATGTATAATTTTAGTTACTTTGGCTACTAATTGTTATCTTAAATTCAGCCAATACATACTAAAACCAACGGCTAGTCAGTTTCTGACTAGCCGTTGTTCTTTTTAAGGACTCTCAACAAAAAACAACCTCAATAAAATGTACCTAGCAAAATTTCATATAAGCATGGAATTTGAATTCAGATGATCTTTTGCCTATTAAATAACATCAAGTATCTAAGGGAATTACTGATGAAGAAAATTTTTACCAAAACGTTAGCTTGCCTTTGTTTAGCTGGTATTGCGCTTACTGGTTGTGAAGTAAATAGCAAGCAAACTAGCATAGAAAAAACTGATGTACTATTAACTAAAAGCACAACCTCAACTCAAAGCGAGTCTATAGCCAAAAAACCTAACATCATTCTTATTCTGGCTGACGATCTAGGCTACGCCGGTTTAAGCAGTTTTGGCGGTCAGGGTATACATACACCTGAGTTAGATAAACTGGCGGAACAAGGTGTAAAGTTAACTAATTTTTATGCGAACAGCACGGTTTGTTCACCAACACGTACGGCGTTACTTTCAGGGCGATATCAGCAGCGAGTCGGGCTTGATCATATTTATTTTCACTGCCAAGACGATGTTGGTTTTGACCCACAAGAAAACCCGTCATTACCAAAGATTTTAAAAAATGCCGGTTATAAAACCGGCGCCTTTGGTAAATGGCATTTAGGTTCAGGTGAAGCTTATCAGCCGAAAGCGCATGGTTTTGACCAATTTGTCGGTTTTTTAGACGGTAATATCGATTTTATTTCAAAACATAATACTGAAAGTGAAATTGACTGGTGGCAGGATCACAAGCCGAGTAATAAAGAAGGTTATGTAACTGACCTACTCAATGACGCTGTGGTTGACTTTATCGACAAAGAACACGACCAGCCATTCTTTATTTATCTGCCTGAAGCTGCAGTGCATGTGCCAATGCAAGGGCCAAATGATCCGGCAATTCGAACCGATGATTTCTATGTGTATAAAGTTGACGGTGTTTACCCGAAAAAAGAATATATGCGCCGCTATTCTGAAATGATCACCTCAATGGACGAAGGTGTTGGCCGCATTCTTAGTGCGCTGAGAAAACATAACATTGAAGATAATACCTTAATTATATTTACCTCTGATAATGGCGGCGAACCCGTTGGCGTAAAACATGGCAAAGTTAATGGTGATTTACGCGGTCATAAAGTTACTATGTACGAAGGTGGCTTAAAAGTACCAACGCTGTTTTATTGGAAAGGTAAAATTGCCCCTGGGCAAGTAAATACAGAGCCAATGTTAACCATGGATTTATTACCTACTATTCTGCAAGCCGCAGGTATTAACTATAGCGGTGAGCAACCCCTTGATGGCGTAAGTTTAGTCGACACTATTTTTAATGGCGTTACGTTGCCAGAACGTGATTTGTTTTGGATGCATCAAGAGCGTTTAGTTATGCGCCGTGATGATATGAAGCTAATTCGTAGTGATATTGGCCTTGAGCTATTTAACTTGGCTATTGATCCCCAAGAAACCACTAACCTCAGTGAACAGCCGCAATATCAAACATTGATAAATACGATGATTTTAGCTGGCGATAACTGGCAAAAAAATACCGCTACTGGCGTACCAGCTAGTCGCACTATCGGCGAAAAAATTAAAAATTACTGGCCTTGCCGACGTGATTTAAAAGCGTTTAACGAGAATAAAAAATACCGTTGGCAAAAAGGCCAAGCCGTTATTAAATAAACTTCTCACTTAACTTTAGTAAAGATTGTGTAAAGCTAGCATTAACTTATTTAGGTTAGGCTAGCTTTTTTATTCGCTGATTTTTATTAGTGGCTATTAACTAATTAATATTGAAAATAAAAACACTTAGCGATTTTTACGACAATTTCACCTTATATGAAGCTAACTTCTGTAATTAAGTCGCTTATTGCTTACATCAGCTTAAATGGCTTGATAAATCCGTTTGTAGAATATTCTTATCTATAAAACTGTCATTGAATACTCCGCCAATGTTTTTTGCTTTGCCTAACCCACAGTGCCATCGACAAAGTGAAAAAAGCATTACGGTTTTTGCTTAGCTCTTACTCTTTATTAATAGGCAGTAAATACGAACCAACAAATTTTTATGGTGATAGTTAAAAGCGCTTCTTAACCTTTTAGCAGTAGCTTCAAGCTATCACTTTCATTTATTACTTATAAAGAATCAATTTGACATGAAAATAAAATTATTACCTCTAGTTATCTCATGTGTTTTGTTTACTTCGGTAAGTCAGGCGCAAACTCCTTCTATTCACCTGAACAAAGCACCTGCTGCTTCTGAGGCTGTTTGGAAAGACGACAGTAAAAAAATGGATGCTTTTATTGACGAGCTCATGGCGAAAATGACCTTAAAAGAAAAAATTGGTCAGCTAGACTTGCAAGCAGGTAAAGGGCAGCTAACAGGTTCTTATCGTAATAAAGGTTACGCCAAGCAAATTAAGGCCGGACACCTAGGTGCTATTTTTAATACCGTAGGTGCTAAGCAAACCCGCATGTTACAAGAAATTGCCGTTGAAGAAACCCGCTTAGGCATTCCGCTTCTTTTTGGTTACGACACCATTCATGGTCTTAAAACTATTTTCCCTTTATCACTTGGTGAAGCCGCTTCTTGGGATTTAGAGGCGATAGAAAAAAGTGCCCGTATTTCAGCTGAAGAATCTGCAGCTTCAGGCTTGCACTGGACTTTTGCTCCTATGGTTGATATCTCGCGTGACCCGCGCTGGGGTCGAGTTTCTGAGGGGGCTGGTGAAGATGTATATTTAGGTGCTCAAGTTGCCCTTGCTCGTGTGAAAGGTTTCCAAGGCGACGATTTATCAAAGCCAGATACTATTATGGCTACGGCAAAACATTTTGCCGTATACGGCGCAGCTGAAGGTGGCCGTGATTATAACTCTACCGATGTTTCCGAGCGTACGTTACGCAGTGTTTATCTACCGCCATTTAAAGCCTTAGTTGATGCTGGCGTATCAACCTTTATGACCGCCTTTAACGATTTAAATGGCGTACCTGCAACAGGTAACGACTACTTATTAAATACTATTTTACGTGATGAATGGGGCTTTGAAGGCTTTGTAGTAACCGACTATACCGCAGTTGAAGAAATGGTTGATCACGGTTTCGCTAAAGACAGTAAACATGCCGCTGAACTTGGCTTAAATGCTGGCGCGGATATGGACATGGTTGGTCAAAACTACTTTAAGCATTTAGAAGCGTCGGTTAAAGAAGGTAAAGTTTCTGTCGCAACTATAGAAAAATCTGTGCGTCGTATTTTAGAAATGAAATATCGCTTAGGTTTATTTGAAGACCCATATAAATATTCTGATATTAAGCGTGAGAAAAAAGTTGTACTTAGTAAAGAGAACTTACTCGCCGCGCAAGACGTTGCCCGTAAATCTATGGTTTTGCTTAAAAATGATAATAAAGCGCTACCATTAAGCACTGATATTAAATCAATCGCTTTAATCGGGCCATTAGCTGATAGCAAAGCAGACATGATAGGTTCATGGGCTGGTTTAGGTGACCGTAAAACCATGCCTGTAACCGTGCTTGAAGGCTTAGAAAATAAGCTTGGCGATAAAGTGAAAATTAACTACGCCAAAGGAGCTAGCTACAACTATAAAGGCAATACCAATAAAGGTTTTGGCGCAGCTATGGTGGCAGCTAAAAAATCAGACGTAATTGTGGCTGTTATGGGTGAAAGTGAAAAAATGACCGGTGAAGCGTCAAGCCGTACAACATTAACTTTACCGGGTAATCAAATCGCACTTTTACGTGAGCTTAAAAAACTGAAAAAGCCGATTGTTTTAGTTTTAATGAACGGTCGTCCGCTGAACTTAAACTGGGCTGATGAAAATGTTGATGCCATATTAGAAACTTGGTTCAGCGGTACTATGGCAGGTAATGCCATTGCTGACGTGTTAGTAGGTGACTATAACCCTTCAGGTAAGTTGCCAATGTCTTTCCCGCGCAATGTTGGTCAAATTCCAGTTTATCACAGCATGAAAAATACTGGTCGTCCGTTTAGTGATGACTTAAAAGGCGGCGCTTGGAACTACAGCTCTCGTTATGAAAACCTACCCAATACGCCATTATATGCGTTTGGTCATGGTTTAAGTTACAGCAGCTTTGACTACAGCGATATTAAATTATCAAGCAACACCATGAAAATGGGCGGCAGCATTGAAGCATCAGTAACCGTAACTAACACTGGTGATTATGACGGCGAAGAAGTAGTACAGCTTTATATTCAAGACTTAGTAGGCTCAGTAACACGCCCAGTTAAAGAGCTGAAAGGCTTTCAAAAGTTGATGTTTAAAAAAGGCGAGTCTAAGCAAGTTAGCTTTACCATCAGTGAAGAAGAACTTGCCTTTTATCGTCGAGATATGAGCTATGGCGCTGAAACGGGAGACTTTAAAGTATTTATTGGTACCGCTTCAGATAAAAATAAAGTCGCTAAATTTAGCTTAGTGGATAAATAAGCCATGTTGTTGCATAGCCTTGTTGCTCCTTTAAAAGCTATTTCAATCAGTGCTGTTTTTATGGGTATTGTTAGCTGCTTGAGCGCCCCCTATGTTCAGGCAGCTGACCAACCTAATATTGTTTTAATATTGGCTGACGACTTAGGCTATGCAGATGTTGGCTACCATGAAACTAACAACAGTGAAGTATTAACGCCGAACATTGACCTGTTGGCAAAAAATTCGACCTTTTTTACTGCCGGTTATGCCATGGCGCCAGTTTGTGCGCCGTCGCGAGCGGGTTTGTTAACCGGACGTTATCAAAACCGTTTTGGTTTTGAAGATAACCCTGGTGGCCGTTTTAGAAAAAATGCCCAAGTTAAACCGGGCATTCCAAAATCTGAAATTAATTTAGGCGAATTATTACAGCAACAAGGTTATGCCACCGCCTGGATAGGTAAAGATCATCAAGGTAAAGATAACGACTTTCATCCAAATAACCGCGGTTTTGAGCAGTTCTTTGGTTTTGTTGATGGCGCTACTTCTTATTTTCCTGACAAAGATAAAAACTCAATATTGCAAAGAAACCGCGTAAATATTACTGAAAAAGAATATTTAACCGATGCCTTTGGCCGTGAAGCTGTCAGCTTTATTAAGAAAAATGCTGAACAGCCATTTTTCCTATACCTGCCTTTTAATGCTGTTCATGGGCCATTAGAAGCAAAACCTGCTGACTTGAAAGTGTTTTCACATGTTAAAAATGAATCGCGTCGTACCATGTTAGCGATGAATTATGCCATGGACAGAAGCATTGGCATGGTGCGTGATACCTTAGCCGAACTGAATTTATTAGATAATACCTTAATTATTTTTTACAGCGACAATGGCGGTAAACCCGTAAAAGGTAATGCTTCGTTAAATACTCCGTTAAAAGGGCAAAAGGGCACCTTAATGGAAGGCGGTATTCGTGTGCCATTTTTCATGCATTGGCCAAAAAATATCGCCAAAGCTAATCAGGTTGATTTTCCTATTGCTGCCATTGATATTTACCCAACCGTAGTTGCTGCTGTGGCTACAGCAACCCGTGAAAAAATAACCGTAAAAAACCCGCTTGATGGCATCAACTTATTGCCTTATTTAACCGAAGAAAAGCAAAAACCGAAAGCTCGAAACATTTATTGGCGCTTCTTGTATCAATGGGCAGTTCGTGACGATGAGTGGAAACTGGTTAAGTTAAAAGGTAAGAAAAAAATTGAGCTCTATCACTTGTCTGAAGATATTTCAGAGCAACACAATGTTTACAAAAAACACCCCGAAGTGGTTAAAAGATTAACCGCTGACTACAAAGCATGGTCGGCAACTATGATGGCTCCGCAATGGAGTTGGCAGCCTAAATATGGTGGCAAATACGTGGTACCGAAAATAACATCAAAGTAAGTAGCTGAGTTGAGCCACTTATTGAAGTGCTCAAAGAAGAATAAAAAAATTATCAATTAGGTGACTAAAGAATGAAAAAAAATTTCGTGAAAACGTTGATCAGTTTATGTTTTTTAGGACAAGCAACTTCTGCTTGTGCTGATCATAAAACCCCAACCATAACCGGTGATGACAAACGTCCTAATATTGTTTACATCATGTCTGATGATCATGCCTTCCAAGCATTAAGTGCTTATGGTCATCCGGTATCAAAATTAGCGCCAACGCCAAATTTAGACCGTATCGCCCAAAATGGTATGCGTTTTGACAAAAGTTTTGTTACCAATTCTTTATGTGGTCCAAGCCGTGCGGCGATGCTAACCGGTAAGTTTGGCCATAAAAATGGTTATTCCTATAACGGACAAATTTTTGATGGTAAGCAGCAAACTTGGCCGAAAATGCTTAAACATGCTGGCTATCAAACGGCGGTTATTGGTAAGTGGCATATTGGTAAAAAACCAGAGGGTTTACAGTTCGATTATTGGAAAATATTGAACGACCAAGGTGAATATTACAATCCAGACTTTATTACCAAAGCAGGCGTAGAAAAGAAAGTTGAAGGTTATGCCACCGACCTAGTCACTGACTACAGTTTGAACTGGCTTGAAAAGCAACGTGATAAAACCAAACCTTTTGCCTTAATGATTCACCACAAAGCGCCGCACCGTAATTGGATGCCAGCACTTCGCCATTTAAAGCAATACGAAAATACCGAATTTCCAGTGCCAGCAAACTATTTTGATGACTATAAAGGTCGTCCTGCTGCTGCTGAGCAAGAACTTAATATTTATCGCGATATGTACGAAGGTCACGATTTAAAAATGACCAAAGCGGCCGGTTCAAATGAATTACGTTATGACCGCTGGCCTGATCATTTTGCCCGTTTAACCGACGAGCAACGCAAAACTTGGTTCGCCTCTTACAAAAAACGTAATGACGATATGAACAACGCCGACTTTACCGATAAAGAAATGGCTTTGTGGAAGTATCAGCGTTATATGCAAGATTATTTAGCGACAATTTCATCAGTCGATGAAGGTGTTGGTAAAGTACTTGATTATTTAGAAGCGAATGGCCTTAGCGAAAATACCATTGTTGTTTATACCTCAGACCAAGGTTTTTACTTAGGCGAGCACGGCTGGTTCGACAAACGTTTCATGTATGAAGAGTCAATGCGTACACCGTTATTAATTCAATACCCAGGCAAAATTAAAGCCGGTAGTGTTTCAGATGAACTCGTACAAAATATTGATATTGCACCAACATTTTTAGAATACGCCGGCCTTAAAGTACCTAAAGATATTCAAGGTGCTTCATTAGCTGGCGTTGCTGCCGGTGAAACGGATGAACAGTGGCGTAAGTCTTTGTATTACCACTACTATGAATTCCCAGGTTTTCACTCGGTTAAACGTCATTACGGCGTTAGAGATAACCGCTTTAAATTAATTCATTTTTACAACGATGTTGACCAATGGGAGTTTTTCGACTTAGAAAAAGACCCCAGTGAAATGAACAATGCTATTAATAACCCTGAATATAAAAAAGAAATTGCTCGCATGAAGCTGGAATTAACTCGCCTAATGAAGCAATACGACGAACCTGACTACGATACTTGGAAAGACGAAGTTTTAAAGAAAGGTAAACGTTGGAAAACTGGCGGTAAGCAAAAGCCGAAAAAGAATATGAAAAAGAAAGTTTAGTTAACAGTAAGTCGCAGTAATCAAATAAAAACTAGTAAGAAAATAATAACAATAGATAAGCAGTAAGTTTAAGCAAAGCTCTGTATTACCTTTCAATAAGCCCAATTTGGGGAAAGCTAATGCGGGCTTTTGCTTGTTTAAGCAATGGAGAGTTTATATGTCAATGTGTAAAAAGCTCATTGTCGGCTTAGTCAGCCTGACAATATCAGCAAATATTTTAGCGTCAGTATTCCCAAAAGAAGTAAAATCAGAAGCAATTAAAGGGGCTAAAAAACGAAATATTGTATTCATTTTAACTGATGATCATCGGTATGATGCGATGGGGTTTACCGGGCACCCGTTTATGAAAACGCCCAATTTAGATACCATTGCCAAAGAAGGTGTTCATCTTAAAAATGCCTTTGTTACCACCTCACTTTGTTCGCCAAGTCGCGCTTCAATTTTAACCGGCCTTTATACTCACAAACATCGCGTAATCGACAATAATCGCTTAGAGCAGCCGGGCACTTTATATTTCCCGCAATACTTACAACAGCAAGGTTACAATACTAGCTTCTTTGGTAAATGGCATATGGGCAGTCATAGCGATGAAAAACGCCAAGGTTTTGATCACTGGGTAAGCTTTGCTGGCCAAGGCCATTATTTACCGCCAAGCCCAGATTATACCTTGAATGTGAATGGCGAGCGCATTAAGCAAAAAGGCTATATTACCGATGAACTGACCGATTACGCGGTTAATTGGATGGAACAGCAAAGTAAGTCTGATAAGCCGTTTATGATGTATCTTTCTCATAAAGCGGTACACGCAAACTTTACTGCCGCTGAACGTCATAAGGGCATGTACGACGGCCAAGTGGAATTACCGGTTACTCATAAAACTAGCGATTATCAAGAAAATACCCCGCGCTGGTTAAAAGACCAACGTAATAGCTGGCATGGCGTTGATTTTCCTTATCATAGTGAAGTTGATATTAAAAAGTATTATCAGAACTACACCGAAGCTTTCGCTGCAGTTGACGACAGTATTGGCCGTGTAAAAGCGCAGTTAAAGAAAATGGGAATTTATGAAGAAACCCTGATTATTTATATGGGCGATAACGGTTTTATGTTTGGTGAACATGGCTTAATCGACAAGCGTGTTGCCTATGAAACCTCTATTCGTGTACCGATGTTAATGCAATGTCCTGATTTATTTGAAGGTGGACAAACCCTTGAGCAAGTTGTTGCCAATATTGATATTGGTCCAACTATTTTAGAAGCCGCAGGCGTTAAAACACCAGCGCATATGGACGGAAAAAGCTTTATCGCTTTAGCACAGAAAAAAGAAATCCAGTGGCGTGATTACTTCTTATACGTGTATTACTGGGAGAAAAACTTCCCGCAATCGCCAACTGTATTTGCTCTACGTGGCGATCGCTACAAGTACATCACTTACTACGGTTTATGGGATACTGATGAATTATACGACCTACAAAACGATCCCGGTGAAACTAAAAACCTCATTGCCCAGCCGCAATATGCACAAGTTATCAATACCATGGAAAATCGTTTATACGAGATGTTAAACGACTCAGGCGGTATGGATATTCCCATGAATAAACCTAAAGGTGAATATCGCAACTTACGTTACTCAAAACGTGCCGGCGATAAAGCGGCAAACTTCCCAGAGAACAATGTGGTGGCAGAGCCAGTGAACAAAAACGCCCATTAATTTCTATCTGATTTAGCGAGTGTCAAGTTGTTAAAGTGCTTGGCATTCTCTTTTAAACGCGGTTTTACCAATCGATACCAAAGACGTTAAACCTAGATTGTTATCTTAAATACTAACGAAATAAGCTCGAATAAAAAAAATAGGTGAAAATGTGATTATAAATAAAACTAAATTAACACATTGCAAAAGTTCATATTATACAAATAAAAAACAAGCCCTTATGTTTCAAGGTTATGTTTCTTTAAAGGCAACTTTGTTGTTAACAGCTTGCTTATCGTTTTCAACACTTGCGGCAGAAACAACACTTTTTGAGGATGGTTTTGAGTCGGGTGACTTAGTGGCTGGCGGTTGGGTTCAGGGACCTAACGGCGGTGTTAATATTGTTTCATCAGCCGCTTACGGAGGTAGTGATTATGGCGCTCGCGTTAAGCGTGGTGCCACTATCACTAAAACGGTAAACACTTCAGGTTATGCTGAAATAAACGTTAGCTATGCCCGTGCTACTGAATCGTTAACCCAAGCAGGGGAAGATTTAGTTGTTGATTGGTCATATGACGGCAGCACTTGGAATAATTTTGAAACTACTCAAGATACAGCCTGGGCTGAAAAAAGTTACTCTGTCGCCAGTGACGTAAATAATCAATTCCACTTACGCTTTTGGGTGACGGCCAATAAAAATACCGAACGTGGATATTTAGACGATATTAAAATAACAGCCTCTGCTCCTGAGCCTATTATTAACCCGAATGTGAATACCGTCAATTGGAGCTATAACAGTAGCGGCGCTGCGAGTTTAGTGGCTACTGCGCAAGTAAGTGGTAGTTATGCGGTAGCTGACGGTGCAAATAACGAGATTGAATTACGCGATATTCGTGAACAATTACTGCACACAATCACCGCCAGTGATATTCAAACGGCATTGACTAGTGAAAATATATCTTCTAACCACAACATTTGTTCAATAGCGCTAACCCCAAGTGGTCGCCAAGTTTTTATTGGTATTTGTGTAGACGGTAGTAATGATGATGTCATTCTCGCTTTTAATACCAATACTGAAGTCTTGAGTGTTTTTGATTTGCTTACCATAGATAGCTCAGCAAGTTCCGATAATAATTATGCAATGGCACATTTTAAAGGCCAGCTATTTGTTGGCACTGATAATGGCCTATTCCATTATGACGCTAGTAAAAATTCGGTCGCTGATAATAACGATGATCAACCTTTAACGTCACCCTTAATACCTGTAGATAGCAGTACTATTACCGGCCTTGCAGTTGATATGGTTGATCAGAAACTGTATTTAAGCACTACTAACAATTTATACCGCATCGATTTAACTAGCACTCTATCATTAGAGAATATTGCCAGCGGTAGTAATATTAAAGCCATTACTTTTGCTCGCACTTATGGCGGCGATACCACGGGCGGGCTTTACCTTTTAGAAAATGATAATGCTTTCGCAAGTTTATCTTTTGTTGATAACAGCTCATTACGTGCTGGTGGAAGTGTCACATTAAATCATTACACAGATTTTGATAACGATTTGAGCGATATTGCGGCAACAGCAGAAGGACGAATTTTACTCGCTACTGATGTACCGCAAATGATGTCTGACTCAACCGATACTCGTATGGACTTTGATACTTGGTTAGCGGATGAGCTTGCTCAGTATGTTAACTCAATTAAAAGTTTAGTTGGTTCTGGTGTTATTCCTGGCACTAATCCCTTAGTTCCTGAAGGTTTTCTCACCCGTAAAATTGTTGCTGCTACTGAAAACCCGAATGATACGCCTATCGCGGATAATGTTGGTTGGGCTTTATATTTATTAATGGCTGCCGACCAAGTAAACCCTGATGCTGATATTGAAACCATTATGGATTTACTTATTCAGCGCCATGCGGGTTTACATTCTGACACTTTGGGTGGTGTTAAAACTGTTGATGGTCATTTCATGCGTAACTATGTTGCTGAAGGTTTCCCCAATGAAACTAATCCGCAGCCACAAGTTTATATCAGCATGAAGTTTCTTCCGGCTGTTTATAAAGCGGCTGAGCTTTACCCTGATAATGCCAATTTCCAAGCGTATAAAGAATACCTTCGTCAAACCTTCAAACGTGGTAGTGACACTATACGTGCTGAGCAGCGTATTACTTGGGAAGTTGATGAGCATGGCCCGGTATTAAACAACAATAAAATGACCAATGAAACTTGGATTTATGGCGATTTAGCCGCAGCTCAAGACCCATTAGCAACTAAAGACTATGCTCAGTATGTTTATTCACGTAAAAACATGAATTACAACGAGTGGTTAATAGGTGAGCCGGTGATATTACCTTCGCATTCAGCCTTTATTATTATGGGGGGATCGATGATCTTACGTCATCATTTTGAAGATGCTGACTGGAGTGAGCAAAACAAAAACTATTATGGCGTAACTATGGCTGCCGGGGATGATTTAGGCGCACCTTATTACGCTGCATTCTCCGCCGGTAATAACCCTTACGCTACAGGTAGCAGTTATTACAATGACGGACCAAGTGATCACCCTGGTGATATGATCCATTTCCCTGCCGTATTAGGTTTAGGGCAGCTAGGTTGGACCGCTCCTGTTGTTGGTGGATATATGGCTTATCGTGACGGTTTACGTCAAGAAATACTAAATGGCTCAGCTGGCGCTAACTTCTCAATGTTAACCCGTTGGACTGCTAATAATCCAAGCTATGTTATGCCATCAGTAGGTATTGCAGATTTTTGGTATGGCGCAATGGGTATCATGGAAACAATTCAACCGGGCATAATGGATCTGCTTCGTGATGAATTCTATTTACCTCAAATGCATGAAGCAACGTCATCAGACGGCAATGTTGAATTGCACTTTTCTAAAATAACACCGCGTAGAGTGATTGGTATTGACGCTTTTGGTAATGAAACCTCCTATGGTTTCCAATTATCACCGTTTGAATTTGCGCCGAATGAAAGTTATGAAAGTTATAAAGTAGTTGATCCTGAAGGTGAATTGCTTGAGTTAAATGAAGTGCTTGCAAGTAATGCAGTATTTCAAAATCCTGACTTTGAAAATAGCCTAACAGGCTGGACGCAAAACGGCGATTATAAGTTTTACAAACCTAATATTAATGGTATCAGTATAGTTGGAACTAGTGCTGAAATTAGAACTAACCCAAATGTGACTGATGATGAAGCGAGTTTAAGCCAAAGCTTGAGTGTAGCTTTAGATCTTGAAAATACGCGTTATAAAATTAGAGCAAATGGTTTTTTAGCAACTTCAGGTGCACCTGGAAAAGGTTACCTAAGAGTGCAGTGGGATAATGATAATGATGCCAGTAACGGTGTAACTTCAACTCAAAGCAGCAATTTACTTGACGTTAATAACCCAAGAGTCGAGTTTTTAATTGATGCACACAAACCTGCCAATGCAAACTATCTGCACATATCGTTTGTGGTGGAAACAGTAACCCCTGCTTATCATCGCTATATCTTTGACAACTTGTCGGTAGTTCGTTTAGGTGCTGATGCACCAATTAGTAATGGTGATTTTGAAAATGGTATTACCGGCTGGTCAGAAAGTGCATCACAAATTAATTTAACCACAGATCCTACCGAAGTGATTACTGGCAATAGTTCATTAAAATTTGCTATTGGTGCAGGGTTAACTGGCTGGAAGAAAGCGACCACCAACTTTGATGTTTCTAATGACCCATTGGGTACCCGTTATATTTTTCGTCTTGATACCAAAATTATCAGCATGACCGATTCTAACTTTGAAATCATGATTGAGACTTATGATGCTAATGGTGACCTGATTATTACCCGCAATGATGTTGGTGATATTACCGAAGATACAGATGGCGAGATTGCTTTTACTTTTAGAAGGCGTCCAGATGAAAGCTATTACGTGATCACTTTTAGAATGAAACGTAATAGCTCGGCTTCTATTGGCACTGATGAAGTGATTATTGATAACTTTCGAGTGGATAAAGAGCAGCTCTTTTAATTGAATAATAGCAGCCTTGTTTTAACTAATAAGGCTGCAACTTTAACAAGGAGTTGTGAGCTTATCAGCTCTTTGTTATTAAAAATTCATATAAAACAACAATAAAAATAAATAACAACTTAATAATAAGACTAAAAGTAGAACCTATGAATAATAAAAATGAACAACCATTATTTCGAAAAAAACGCTTAAGTGTAATTGCAAACCTACTATTAGGCGGCAGTTTATTTGCTTCAAGCATAGTTATGGCTGCGCAACCGAATATTTTAGTGATTAGTATGGATGATGCTAACCAAGAACAAATTGGTGCCTTTGGTGAAACGGTTAGCCCGTCGCCAACCCCTACACTTGATCAATTTGCTAGTGAGGGCATGCGTTTTACCAATGCTCATACAGTGGCGGCCAATTGTAATCCGTCACGTAACTCAATGTTAAGTGGTACTTATCCACATCAAAATGGTGTAGTTGGCTTTCGTCAAGTATGGAAATCAGCATCACCAATTTTACCGCATATTATGCAAAACAATGGCTACCTTACCGGCTTGTTTGGTAAAGACACACATGCAACTCCTTACTTCCCTTTTCAATGGGATTTATTGGGAGATGAAGATTTAACTCATGATGCCGGTGAGTTTTATACTTGGGCTGCGAGTGCTTTTGCTCATGCTGAAACTGAAGGTAAACCATTTTTTTATATGATTAATACCCATGATCCACATCGTCAGTTTTGGGGGATTAACAAAGCGCTAGAAATTAATGAGTCAAGAACTCCTGTGCCTTCACATATTTATAGTGCTGAAGATGTAAGAGTGCCACCGTCAATTCCAGACTTACATGATGTACGCTTAGAAACACAGTATTATTATTCGACCTTGCGCCGTGGTGATGACTTTGTTGAAGAAATGCTACAAGCTCTTGATGACTCTGGCTTAGCAGACAATACCATTGTTATTTTCTATTCTGATCATGGCTGGGCAATGCCATTTGCTAAAACTAACTTATGGAATGCCAGTACACGCACGCCATTAATTGTTCGCTGGCCGGGAAAAATAGCACCGAATAGTATCAACAGCTCAGAAATGGTTTCTGTGATCGATTTCTTACCAACAATTTTAGATGTTGCTGGTATTGCCATTCCTAGTGAAGCGGAAGGAAATACCTTTAAACCTCTACTTTTAGGCGAGTCTCAGCCCGAAGTAAATCGCGATAAAATTTTCAAAACTTATTATGAAAACTCAGGGGCTAAACGTCGACCAATGCGTGCTGTACAAACCAAGCGCTACAACTATATTTTCAACCCTTGGTCTAATGGCACTACTGTGATGCAGTCAACCACCCAAGGCACAGGATCATTTTTAGCTATGGTTGATGAAGGGCTTACTAACCCTGAAGTACAAGCACGTGTTGATTTATATAACTATCGTGTTCTTGAAGAGTTTTATGACTTAGATAATGACCCATACGAATTAGATAATAAAATTGATGATCCTGCTTATGCAAGTGTTATTTCGGGCCTTAAAGCTGATATGAAAGAGTGGATGATCAAAGTTAACGATCCTGCGATGGCTGCCTTTGTTAATATGGGTGACCAAGCTTATTTAGAAAACTGGATGGGGCAACAACAAGCTGAAGCAGATATTGGTAAAAATTATCCACAGTTAAAGAAAAATGCTATTGACCCGACAACTTTCTTTTATCCGAATAATGATTATTACAACATTACTACAGGGGCAATTTTAAATGTAACGGTTGATAAAGGCTTAACATCAAATGACTACGATGCCGCTGGCGCAACGGGGATGACCGTAAGTATTGTTACAAGGCCTGAAAATGGTAATTTAACTTTACGACCTGATGGTTCATTTGTTTACTTCCCTCGTTTAGGTTTTACTGGAACCGATGTTTTTACTTATCAAGTTAGCTCTGTAGGTACCAGTGACGTAGGCACCGCGAAGGTTTATGTTAGTGTTGTTGGTGATAGCGAAACTGAAGTGATATTTAGCGATATTTTCGAAAGTGGAACCTTAGCTGAAAATGGTTGGAGTAATTCAGGTGGTGGCTCAATTGCTTATCTTAGTGGCGCAGCGTACAGCGGCAATAATGGTGTGCGAGTGAAAAAGGGCGCTAAGCTTGAAAAAACAATTAGCACAGTAGGTTACAAAGGTATCAAGCTTCATTATAGCCGAAAAACAACGGGCCTTACTGACAGTACGAACCTAACCGTTGAATGGTCTTTAGATGGCAATAATTGGAATCCGGTAGAAGTTACCCAAGATACTGGCTGGGCAACTAAAACGCTCAATCTTCCAGCAAGCGTTGATGGTCAGCCAGCGCTTTCAATACGTTTTAATACCAATGGTAGCTTAAATGTTGAGCAGGCTGATATTGATAATGTTTCAATTAAAGCAACTCCTGACCAAACACCAATTACTACTGATATAGAATTATATCGTGATGATTTTGAATCAGCTACAGTAACGGTTGGTGGCTGGGTTAATACTAGTACTAGTGGTTCACTTCAAGTGGCTTCAGAGGCAGCTTCTTCAGGAAGTTATGGTGCACGTATTAAGAATGGCGCAATAATGTCTACCAGTGTAGCTACTCAAGACTACACTCATTTTGAAGTTAGCTATGAACGTCAGGCGGTAAGCTTAGCTGCTCCAGAACGTCTTGATGTAGAATGGTCTATTGATGGTATAACTTGGAACTTGTTGGAAACCGTACAAACGACGACTGAAATGGCAAATAAAGTGTTTACTTTCTCAGCTAGTCCCGCGAGTGAAATTAGCTTACGCTTTGCGGTGTATTCAAATAAAAATGTTGAAAAAGCCTTAGTTGATAATGTTGTTATCAAAGGTCTTGCTAGTCTGTAAGCTAGCTTGTTAAGTTGATTTAACAGGTCAACCTAACGGCTAATACGAGGTAGATGGTTCTACCTCGTATTAGCCTTATTTTTATCCTGAAAAAGAGTTTATTGTTATGTATAAAGTTTTTACCTTAATAATCTGTTGCCTAAGTTTATTAAGCTGTTCCTTACAAAATAGCAAACCAGATAATACTTTTAAATTAGGTGAAAGCTTTACCGTTGATCTTGGTGATAATCACTTGGTGAAAATGATCTGGGTGCCAGCGGGTACTTTTATGATGGGCACCCCGGCAGGTGAAGAAATGCGACATGATGACGAAGACCAGCACCAAGTGGAAATTACTCAAGGTTTTTGGTTAAGTGAGTTCGAAATGAGCCAAAAACATTGGCGCTATTTTATGGGAACCAGTATTAAAGAACAGCAAAAAAAGCAGTATAAACATTGGCGTATGGTTGGTATGGGTGACAATTTACCTATGTATTTTATTTCATGGGATGAGTCGATAGCTTTTACTGAAAAACTTAATCAACAAGTGGCAACACAGTTACCTCAAGGATATAAATTTAGCTTACCTACCGAAGCACAATGGGAGCTAGCAACGAGTGTATACGAGAATAAAGACCTGCCATTAAACGAACGGGCTTGGTATCGTGGCAATAGTAAAAAACGTGTGCACCCTGTAGGCAGTAAAGCTCCGAACAAGCTTGGTATTTATGATCTAAAAGGGAATTTGTCTGAGTGGTGTTACGACTGGCATGGCTTATTTCCAAAACAAGCCCTAACCGTTGACCCGGTTGGGCCAGATACAGGCACGCTTAAAATTGTTAAAGGCGGTAGCTGGTTTGGTAAAGAAATTAATACTAAGGCGAGTACACGTTTTAAAGACCCAAAGCAAAATGGTTATAGTTCATTGGCCTTAAGGTTAGCGTTAAGACCAATCACCGAGTAACAAGTATTAGCATACTCGGTGCCTATTTAACGTACATGCTTTACATAGGTTTAAGGTAAACTAAGAAAACTACAGCAAATAAAATCAGAACCGGTACTTCATTAAAAATACGATAAAACTTACCTGAACGGGTATTTTTATCTAGCCTAAAATCTTTCACCAATTTAAAGCAATAACCATGGTAGATAAATAATATCAATACTAGGGTAATTTTAATGTGCAACCATTTAGAGGCAACAAACCACGCGTAGCCGTACTGATACATCAGCGCAAAACCAAAAATAAAGGTTAATAAAGCAAATGGGGTAACAAAATATAATAGCCGCTTCTCCATGCCTTTTAATTGCTCACTAACCGCTTGGTTTTCACTTTCAGCGTGATTAACAAATAAGCGCGGTAAATAAAAAATGCCAGCAAACCAAGCCACCATAAAACATACATGCAGGGCTTTTAGCCAAAGAATGGTCGTCATTAAGTTAATTTTCCTGTTAGTAAATAAAGTCTAATTTGTTCGAAAGTAATAATACCAATAAAATCATCAGGGTGTTTATCGTAAATGTAAACAGCACCGGTGCGCTGCTTCACTAGTACCACATATACTTCTGCTAAGGTTGATTGGCTTGATAATGGCAATAAATGATGTTCGATTAACTCAGCGTGTCTCGACGGAGTGTCAGTATCTGAAATGGCATTCGCATTGCTTTTTTCTATTCTATCTTCCTCTGCACTAATTTCGTCGGTGAACCAGTAATACTGTTGTTGGTTATCAAGATACTTGGTGTGGATCAATAACGGTTTATCGCTACTATCTTGCTTTTCAATTGTTGCAAGGGTTTGTCGATTGGGTTGTTCTTTTGAAAAAACAAAATTATCTTTAAGTATACCGAGCACGCCAATTTTTTGCAGTGACTGCTCAATAGGGGTTTTACGATAACTAAGTCCTTGCACATCAAGTTGCATAATAAACAAAGAGCGATGTTTGAAAAACTGTCCTGATGATAAACACGCCGAGGTGATCACTATCATCGCTGGCACTACTATCTCTATTTGATTAGATAACTCCATCACCGTCAGCAATGCTGCCAGTGGTGCGTTTAATGTTGCCGCCATAAAACCGGCCATGCCCATTAAGGCGAAGTCACTGGCGAGGTGGTCTCCGGGAATAAACTTTAATACTAATACTGAAGCGCATGTACCTGCAATAGCGCCAATACTGATGATTGGGCCAATTGTGCCGCCGGGGATCCCTAAGCCTAAGGCACAAATGGTCATCACGAATTTAGCTATTAACAAACCTACTAGTAAATGTAGGTGCCATTGATGCTCTAAGGAGAAATCTACTACAGTAATATTAGCCATAGCATAAGGAACAATATAGGCGATGGTGCCGGTAATAAAAGCTGCGGCTAATACGCGCGGTATAATGTGAAACCTTGCGCTATGTTTAATAATAGCCACTAAATAGCGGTTATATAAAAAAGCCAGAAAACCTAAAAACATCCCCAGTAAAACTAAAGCAGGATAGTGCTGAACACCTAAGGCGATTTGTTTAAGGAACTCATACTCGTGACTAAAGCCATAAATACTGTTCGTCATCAGAGTACCAACAATTGATGCCAACATGATGGGGATAAACATATACACTTTATATTCGCGTAAGATAACTTCCATAACAAAAACTACCGCGGCAACAGGGGTATTAAAACTTGTGGCAATACCAGCGGCAATGCCGCAAGCACATAAGGTTCGAATACTGTTGTAAGGTAGCTGCAAATAATTGCCAATAAAACTGCTACAAGCGGCGCCTAAGTGAACCGCAGGGCCTTCGCGGCCTACCGAAAAACCTGTAGCTAAAGCAACAGCGCTGCCAATAAATTGATTAATAGTATTACGTAGCGGAATAATGCCATGAGCGGTTTTAAGGCGGTGCAAAACAAAGGGAATACCAGTTCTTGCATATTTATAGCCTGTTAGCCAAGCGAGTATTAAAATCACCAAACTACCAATAATCGGCAATTGAAAACGACTTAGTGCAGTTAAGCTGATATAGTTATCCACTTCTGGGAGATACCATAGCTGGATCATTTCAATCGTGTAATTAAAAGCGATGATCAATAACGAGGCAACTATACCTACCACAATGGCAAGTAAACATAATTGCCACGAAGTTTTAGGTTGAGCTAAACGTTTTTTTTGATGAGCTATCGGCATTTTTATTTTGGTTGCACGTTTTATACGTCTTATAGTAAATATAATAATACTTTTTAAATGAATTGGTTAGCAAAAATAAATCTAAATGTCGTTCTGCAAAGGCTTGGTCCTTTCCGTTCAGCCTTAATATTAGTTGCATTGATCAGTGTTTGCTTGTTCTGTGGTTACCGTTTAGGTAATTTTTATCACAGCTACCAAGTGAAAACTATCAAGCAGCAAAATGAGCGCTTAGCGTCGCTTTATCAACAGCAAGAGCAGCAACACAGTCGCATTAATACCTTAGAAGTCGAACTTGAAGTTGAACGTTTAGCCAACCAAGGCTCACAACAACTACTTAAGTCTATGGAAAAAGAGCACTACCAAGTTAAAAAAGAACTGGCCTTTTATGAAAAGGTAATGGCACCAGAAAAGCGTGCTGACGGCTTGGTTATCGAAAACTTTTCCTTGTGGGCGAGTGAAAGTGAAAATCATTATTTATTTCGTATCTCACTAGTACAACAGCAATTAAAAAAGTCATCAGCCAAAGGTTATGTAAATTTCACCATAGCAGGTAGTTTGGATAACAAGCCGGCCGAGTTAACTTTTGCTAAGGTATCGACCCAGAAAAGAGCAAAGCTCGATTTTAGTTTTAAGTATTTTCAAATTATTGAAGGTGAAATAGAACTGCCTGAGAACTTTATTGCTGAGAAGGTTTCCGTTTCGGCAACCATACCTAAAGGACGCTGGCAGAAGTATTATCGCATTGATGAAAGTTACTTGTGGTCTAAGCTAGTTAAAAATGATCCGGCTAATGTTAGTCCTATACTTGACTGATTCACTCAAGTTTAAGATAATTCACCCCAGTTTCTGTTGTTGTAAGTAAAAATTAATGTCTAACCCTGAATTACCTATTCAATTTACTGATGCCGCTGCGGCTAAAGTATTGTCTTTAGTTACCGAAGAAGAGAACCCTGAATTAAAGTTACGTGTATACGTAACCGGCGGTGGTTGCTCGGGATTTTCATATGGCTTTACCTTTGATGAAAAAGTAAATGAGGGTGATATGACCATTGAAAAACAAGGTGTAGTGATGGTTATTGACCCAATGAGCTTACAATATTTAGTTGGCGGTGAAGTTGACTATATTGAAGGTTTAGAAGGTAGCCGTTTCTTGGTAAACAACCCAAATGCCACCACAACTTGTGGCTGTGGTTCATCTTTCTCAATATAATCAGCTAAAAGCTAAAAGCTAAAAGCTAAAAGCTAAAAGCTAAAAGCTAAAAGTAATAAACATAAACCCAAAGTATATTTCATGCTTTGGGTTTTCTTTTGCCATATATAAAGTACCAACTAACCAGTGAATAGGTTAAATAAAATCTAAAGCTCTGTTAGGTAACCAAACGATAGACTCATCACTTAACTGAACTTGTGACCAATTACCGTCTTGGCTTAATAAAATAAATTCTGTGCCTTGATTCAAGGGCGTAGTAAACGCGGGCGCAAATATAAGCCCAGGGCCTTTACGGCTGGTTACTTCAATGCTGGTGATCACGCCATCACTTTCTGGCAACGAATAGCCATAGTGCATAACTTGACTTGCGCTAACGATAACTAAAAATACACTGGCAAGTAATAGCTGCTTATCTGCCGTTTGAGACGTTATTTTTAGCGCTTTGTCTTGAGGTTGTTTTGTCAGTGTTTTTCCAGTTGAAACGGTATTAATAACTCGGCGATAAAGTACATACCAGAAACCAAAATAGCTTAATACACATATACCTTGCCATAACGAGCTAGCGGCTAGTTGATGTAAATTACTTAGCCACGTTGGCGCAAAATATTGCGGTAAATCATCAAGGCGTTGGTCACGCGCTTGGCTTAAGTTATGACGAATTAATTCATCATCAGGGTTAAGGGCTTGAGCGCGGCGCAGCCATAAAATACTTTTACCATAACGATCGCTGTGAAACCAACTGCTGCCAATGTTATACATTAAAGCCGCCGAGTTTATATTTTCATAATCTAATAAGCTTTCCAGTTTAGCGGCAATATTGCTATGGGCGATATTAGCTTGTGCTGGGCTGTCGATACTTAGTTGCAAGGCTTGTTGATGAGCTTGATGTAGCTTTGCTATTTCAGTTGATAGCTTTATTTGTGCTAACGGCTTTTCACTTTGCATTGCTAGCGTTTCTGTTTTGGCCGCGATAGTTTCAGTAGCAAAGGCTTTTTGCGGCTGATAAACGATACTGCCCAGCAGCAAACAGATAGCAAAGCTGAAACTTAGCGAATTTTTTTGAGTGCTTAGTTTTTTGGCTTGAGCATTCGTTGCTACTTTATATGGCGGTAATAAGCTTTCTAATGCGTTTATCAGCTTGATAAGTTGCCTCGTACTCTTAAGGTTAGCAGTGTCAGCGTTTTCATTCTTCGAGCTTTCAGCTGCAGCTGAACGTTGAGCATATGAATATTGACGCTGATAGTTTTCAATCCAATGACCAATGCTTACTGCAATATTTTTAGCACTTTCTCCGGCACTTTCTCCGGCACTTTTTTCAGCATATTTTTCCGTAGTTTTTTCCATTATGACGCGGTTGTTAGCTAACATTTGTAGAATCACCGCTTGAACTTTTTCACTACTGAGCTGTGATGGCACAATCGCCAAGCGCTGCTCTAGGTAATCACTTAGGGCTTGTAAAGGCTCGCTGTTGTTATCAAGCGCATATTGCAGGCGATAAACCGGTTGTAACATTCGTTGCTGTTGGCGACGTTGTAATAATGGTTTAGCGATTGATAGCAATGTAAGCAGCGGCGGGCACAATAAGATTAATGCGAGCATCATGGCAAAACCGAGTTCTGGGTTTTGCTGGCTAAAAATGCCATTATTATTTATCGGTTGCTCTAGTGCTTTACCCCAACGGTGTGCCCATATACCACTGTCATCTTTGCTTAAGCTATTTTTTATGACCAAATTATCTGAGCTTTGCCCTTGTGAAAAATCAAACTGGTCACTTTCGCTGACATTAATCGCCACTGAATTTATGGTGTATTGGCGGTATAAACCACTGCTTGGTTCGAAATAACTGATATTTAGCGCGGGTATCGCTTCAATGTCAGCACGACGTGGAAATAAGCTTTGGTGAATAGTTTTGTTTTTATCTGTTATCAAAGCAGGGCTTGCTTCGCCTGGTATATTAAACGAGCGGTTAAAACTGCTTTGTTGCTCAAGTATCGGCATTGTTATCGCTTCAATATCATCATGACTTATCTGCAATGAATATTGAATTGGTTGCCCTTGCTGTACCTGAGTAGGTGAGGCTGAAACGCTAATATTAGGTTTGCCAATAATGCCGGTGAAATTTTCTGGGGCATTGCTTGGTAAAGCTTTTACTTTCAAGCTAAAGGCTGAAGCGAGTACTTGTTCGCGGCGGTAGTTTTTATTGTCTTGGTTACTTTCAAAAAAATTATTATCAAAATAGGCAGGATACTGGCTGCCAGAAAAAGCTTTCTTTTTAACGTTAAGTTGTTGCTGGTTAATATTGACCAATAACGACGCGGCAGGAAAGTGATAATCGCCAGCTTTTGTCGGTTTAACAACCACTTCAAATTCAATTTTTACTTGCTTGCTTTTAGCGCTATTAGCTTTACTAGTTGATTTTATGTTTCGCCATTGGCCAATAATACGTTGGCCACTAACGGGAATGCCGATACTGCGCTGGCTGCTACCATCGGGTTTATCCCATGGCAGTATAATGTCGATATCAGGATGATGAAATTCAGCAATATTAAGTTGCACCGCTTGCAGAGCTTTTACCGGATAATTAATTAACCAAGCAACTTTTAACCTGAACGTTTGCCCGAGGTAAATTTCATTTTGGCTGCGCTCAAGGGAAAGCTGCATATTTTTACTTAATGCTGCTGTTTGTATTTGTACTTTTCTTGCCTCAGAGAATGCGCTTTGCCCCGAACTTTGCACAGCTGAATTTTGTAGTTCAAAAGCTGGTAGGGTTAATTCTCCTGCTTTTAATGGCGTAATTCTAATAGGATAAGCAAGGCCAGTAACGCCATTTTCATTGACAGGCGTTGGCGTACTGCTAGTAAAAATAAAATCATTACTTGTCGGTAATATTAATTTTGACGCTTGTTGACTATTGCTCGCTGTTGGTGAGTTTTCTGCTACGTTATTATCCCAAGCAATGAGTAACCAATCGCTAGGCTCTCCTAACCAAAACGACTGACTAGGTGCTTGCAAACTAAGTTTTTCTGGTGCTGATGAGGCTTGGTCAGCAGCATAAAGTTTGGGGGCGTAGCTAATTAAAGCTATGAGCATTAGCGTGCTGATAAATAAAAGTCTGCTGGCGAAAAAGCGCTGAAAAAATAAAACGCTTGGCACGGAGTTAGGCATAAATAAAATTCTCATAAGTATCACCAGTCACGCTCAACTGAGTTTTGTTTTTTACGTTGCTGGCTTCGGTCTTGCTGATCACGTTTTTTCGCTTGTTGCATAATTTCTTCGGCACTAGCGCTTGGTGGCGGCAAGGTTAAGCTATTCATATCAAGACTGTCTTGTTGGTTTTCTTGTTGCTCTTGCTCTTGTGGTTTATCATTTTGAGCTGATTGTTTTTCACTGTTTTGCTGCTCTGATTTCTTATCACTGTCTTGTTCTTTACTATCTTGATCTTGTTGCTGTTTTTGCTCAGAGTTTTGCTGTTGTTGTGACTGCTGTTGCTGATTAGCTTTATTGATATTATCAGCGCGAACAGTTAGCCATTCTAAATTCTGCGCGCTGGCTTTATGCTGCGGCGCATAACTTAATAGCAAGCGTAAAATGCTGGTTGCTTCTTGAAAATAAGGCTGTGGGTCTAAGAACTGTTCGTCGTCAATATCAAAATTAATTAACTCATCAATATTACTTTCTTCGGCCAATAATATTAATTGCGCTTCGAGCAGCTGAGCATAAGCAATTAAACTGGTGGCAAGGTTGTAATTGGCTTGAATAGCAACGTTAGCCTGCGTGGTTTGCTCGCTAATATAACGGTAAACCTCGGCGGCTTGCTCTGGTGTTTCCGCCATTAATGATTCCGCCAAAGCAAATTTCTGAGCTAAAGTTAACGTGCTTAATGGTTGCTCGGTCGGTTGCTGCTCTGTTTGTAGTGATTTATTTTGTGGTTCTCTTTGTGATTGAGTAATGACTGCTGAGCTAGAACTTTCAGCTACAGTACTTTCAGCTTTAATGCTTTCAGCTTTAGCACTTTCAGTTAAGGCAAGCTCTGACGCTGAAATTTGCTGTGCTTGGCTATTTAAGCTTAATAATACTAATCCTGCGAACATTGCTGCTTTGGTGCGAATAAGCAGTAAAAATAACGCGAATACCGCGAGTAATAAACAATACGGGTAAGCTTCTTTATATTGCAGGTTTTCACTTTGATGATGACTTTCACCCGGCCATACTTGGCGAAGCTTAGTGATTATTTTTCCTAAATCAAACGAGGCAGTACCTACAGCAAAGAACATGCCTTGCGTGGCACCTTTTGATAATTCTCGTAAACCTTGGGTATTCATTTTACTCCATAATTCACGTTCCTGATGAAATACCCAGCCGTTGCTTTGCTTGCTGATTATGTTGTTCGCTTTATGCTGAGAAGTTTTATTAGCAGGGCGTTTAGGAATACGGGCACCAAATTGACTATCGCCTAAGCCGATCACAATTAAACGTACGCCCAGCGCATTTAAATTATCGAGCGCGCGTTGCGGTTGGCTGCCTAAGTCTTCGCCGTCGCTGATCAAAATTAAGTCTACCGCAGCGGCTTCGCTATCTTTGTTGATCATTTTATCAATCACTTTAAATAACGCGTCTTCAATGCGGGTGCCGCCCTGAGGCACAGAGTCGGTATTTACATTAGTTAGTAAATTCTTAAAGAACGCTTTATCGTTTGTTAGCGGTGACAAAATTGACGCCGCCCCAGCAAAAGCAACTAAACCATAACGGTCGGTGCTGCTGGCATTAACGGTTTGCATCATGGCATTGCGCGCCACTTCAAGTCGATTTGGCCGTGAATCAGCCGCTAACATTGAACGGGAAACGTCTAATAGAAAAATAATATCTCGGCCTTGACCACTGACGCCTTCTGGCTGCGGATCCCAAGCCGGTCTTGCTAACGCTAGTACCAGCGAGGTTAGGGTGATCACCATCAACAGTGCCGGCCACTTTTGCCAGCGTTTTGTTATCGCGGCTTGGCTAAACTTTTCAAGTTCAGCATGGCTACGTTTATATTGGTAATAGCTGATGATAAGCCACAATAACGGCGTAATTAATAACCATAACCACTGCGGTGCTAGCCAAGTAAAATCAGTCATCATACTCTTCTTAACCAAGTGGCATTTAATAGTGTTGCCAAAATTAATGCCAACAAGGCTGCTAAAGTTGGCAGATGAAAAGCAGGTTGGCGTTTTTCCACTAAGACTTTTTGTAGGTTGGAGGTTTCCAGTTCATCAATGGCCTGATAAACCGAATGCAACGACTGATAGTCATGGGCCCGTTGAAAGGTGCCGCCGGTACTTTCTGCCATGGCTTGTAATACCCAGTCGGTACCGGTCATGTTGTGATCAATATTAAGCTTACTGCCACTGTTAGTGCTAACCACGTCGCTTTCGTCATCGCCTAGGCTAATGGTATAAACTTTTATACCCCATTTTTTTGCCATAGCGGCAGCCATTAACGGGTCGTATTGCCCTGAGTTATTTTCGCCGTCAGTTAATAAAATAATAATTTTACTTTTAATGCTATTTTCTTCTAGCCCTAAGCTTTGCTCGTAATGACTTAGCTGCGCAGCGGCTAAAGCGGTGGCATCGCCAAAAGCGGTGCTGTCTTCATTCGGGCGGGTAGTTGTGGTAATTTCATCAGTCATCGCCACTAATGCTTTATGGGCACTGGTTAACGGCACTAAAGTATCAGGATAACGCGCAAAGGTGATCACCGAAATTAAATCATTACTACGTCCTGCAAGTTTTTTATTATCGCCAAGTACAAATTGCTTTAAGGCTTTTTTGGCAACTTCCATACGGGCTTGTCGTTGCCCGTCAATGTTCATATCAAAGTCCATCGAGGTAGAAATATCAACCACCATGCTAATAGCTATGCCTTCGGCTTGTTCGGAAAAAATACGCTGTTTGGCAAAAGGTTGGGCTAAGGCAACAATGGCAGCAGCTAAGGCCAGTAAATATAAAAACGGTACTAACCATAAAAATTTCTGCCGAAAGCTGTTTGGTAAATTAGTGACTAAACCAAGGTGTGAAAAACCATAACTAGCGCTTTTATTAGCTGACTTTTTACGGGGATAAAATAGTTTCAATGCCAATAAGGGGAGGCACAGCAATAACCATAAAATAAGCGGATATTCAAAATTCATCAGCTTATTTCTCGATTGGCTTGGTGCTTACTTTGCTGCTTATTCTGGTGTTCACTTTGTTGCGTATTACTTTTATTGCTTGACTGTTTTTTCTGATAAAACCAATAAGCCAAGATGTTAAGGAAAATAGCTAATACAGCTAACAATGCAATATGCCAAGCGCTAAATTTTTGCTGCTTAGCTAAAGGTGGTGCGCCACGAATAATGTCTTGTAACTGCGGAGCTTTGCTTTGCTCGGCTGAAAAACTCGATACAACCTCAAGGTTTAATTGCTCGCTTTGTAATTGGCTAGTTTGGCCATTATGAATTGCATAAACGCTTAATACCGGTAATTGATATTTGCCGACAATAGGCGCGGCTAATTCAATTTGATAGCGCTGGTGCCAATGGCTATTTTCCCCTTGCGACTTTTTCCAACTAACGGGTAATTTTTCTACGGCTAATAATTCAAATGCTTGCCAGTTGATGTCAGCGTATTTGAAAATAATTTCATCGCCATCTGCATAGTTAATATCTAAGCTTAAAGTGACCAGCTGCCCAGGAGTTAGTGTGTGCTGACTAGCTGATAAAGTTATGCTGGTTGAAGGCGAGTTTGGCAGCTCAGTGTTGGCAAGGGCATTTTTTGTCGTAATGACATAACTTATCAATATTAAGCTCAGTAATGTGCAGCTCAGTAATAGATTATCGACTAGTCGAATGAAAAAGCGGGGTAAGTTATTTTTCAGATTAACCACCGGTTTCTCCTTCTACCCGTAAACTGCGGGTTTGGAAAAAGCTTAATAGTGTATTAACAGGGTCGTCGTTGAGGTTATGGCTAAGCAGGTCAACACCGGCATTGGCAAAATTAAGGCTACGCTGCGAAATGCGTTGGCGCATGTTCTCGCTAAAGCTTACTCTTAAGCTACTATCGGCTAAATCAACCATGTTCGACTGCCCAGTTTCAACATCGGTTAAGTTAATTAAGCCTGATTTTGCTAATTTTATTTCGTTAGGATCGTCAATCGCTATGGCAAGTACTTCATGTTGGCGAGCTAATATCGCTAAACTTTCATGGTAACTGCTGGCTTGGTCTTGGCTTAAAAAGTCAGAAACTAGTACCACAATCGAGCGTTTTAATTTTAATTGGCTTAAATGAGCTAAAGCATTGGCAACTGAGGTTTCAGTTACCGTTTTTGCCGGTTGTAAAACTTTGCTTAAACAGTGCATTAATTGGCTACGACCACGGGCAGGAGCTAAATAATCGTCAATGCCTTGGCTAAAACTTAACAGGCCAATACGGTCATTATTGGCCAATGCCGCCGAACCTAACAATCCGCAAAATTTTGCCGCTAAATAAGGGCGATTAAGTGCCGTGCTTGACCAAGCAAAAGACGGCGAATTATCAACAACAAAAATTATATTTAATTCACGTTCTTCATGAAAACGTTTGATGTGTAAGTCGCCAGTGCGTGCACTAACGTTCCAGTCAATAGCGCGAACATCATCTCCTAAAGCGTAGGGTCGTACTTCATCAAATTCTATGCCTTGACCCTTAAAAGCCGAGTGATAATGCCCCGCCAATAAGTGGTCACTGGTATGGCGACAATACAGCTGTAATTGTTGCAGTTGTTGGTCAAGGTGTTCGAGCATAATCTAGCAAACAGCCTTAAGTTTTTGCGCTTGTGGCTGAAATGGCAGCTTCAGGAATGGCAACAGCGGCTAAAATTTTCTCAATTAATATTTCTGAAGTAATACCTTGTGCTTCAGCTTTATAACTTAGCGCGATACGGTGGCGCAAAATATCAGGCGCTAATTGACGAATATCTTCAGGAATAACATGGTCACGGCCTTTTACTACCGCGGCAGCACGGGCAGCCATTGCTAAATTAATAGTGGCTCGCGGTGATGCGCCAAAACGAATTAAATCAGCGAACGGTAATTGATAGTTTTCAGGATGACGAGTCGCATTTACCAAATGCACTATATATTGCTCTAAGCTTTCGTCTAAATATACTTGGGTAACTTGCTGGCGCAGTTGCTGTAATTGCTCAAGGTTAAAAACCACATTTACGGGTTCAAGAGTAACATTGGGTTTAGACATGCGGCGCATCACTTCAAGCTCTTCATCAAAACTTGGATAGTCAACTTTCACCTTAAACATAAAACGGTCAACTTGGGCTTCCGGCAGCGGATAAGTACCTTCTTGCTCTACTGGGTTTTGTGTGGCTAAAACTAAAAATGGCTGTGGCAACGGATTAATCTCTTTGCCTAAAGTCACTTGTTTTTCTTGCATCGCTTCCAGTAAAGCCGACTGCACTTTAGCTGGCGAGCGGTTAATTTCATCAGCTAAAACAATGTTAGCAAAAATAGGCCCTTTTTGAGTATCAAACTGCTGAGTGCTGGGGTTGTATATTTGCGTACCGGTTAAATCGCCCGGTAATAAGTCAGGAGTAAATTGCACTCGACTAAACTTAAGCCCTAAGGCTTGCGCTAAGGTATTTACGGTTAAGGTTTTTGCTAAACCGGGAATGCCTTCAATCAATACATGGCTTTGACACATTAATGCCAATAATAAACGTTCAATTAAACTTTCTTGACCAACAATTACTTTGGAAATTTCTTGTCGAAGACTCTGAATTGACTCGGTAAAATCTGTGGAAGAGGAGCTTGGATTCAACATTATTTCAAATTCTCATTTACTGATGTTAATGGCACATTTTAATGGTGTAGGTATTTAATAGTTAAACAGTTATTAATGCAATGCTAGCGCTGTAAAAGTTGTGTAAAACCAGATATATGTAATTAAATTTGTTGAAAAAGGTAGTTGAGCTTTGTTTTTTGTACATTTGTAGATACAAGCGTACTATAAATGTACATAAAATGTTGCAATCTGTTGCTCGCTAGTGTTTTTGTTGCCGTGTACTATATTGGCTGTTATCGCTAATTCTCGCTCAATTTTATTCTTTTATAGGAAATGTAATGCCGAAAACAAAGCATGATAGACAGTGGTTTGCTGAACGACCTTATTTGATTGCCGTTGTCATTTCATTGATTTTAGTTTTATGGATGGCTTCAGGCCTAATCCAAGAAAAACCTGCACTTGAGGAAAAATCTAAGCAAGAACAAATAATCCCTAAAGTTAAAGTAGAAACACGTTTTGCAGAAAATATTAGCGACACCGTCGAATTATATGGCCGAACTGAACCCGATCGCATTACTACCCTTAAAGCTGAATTAGACGGACAAATTGTTGAAGTGCTTGCCAAGCGTGGTTCACGTGTGAAAAAAGGCCAAATTATTGCCAAAATTGCAGTGAACGATCTTGAGCTGCAATTAGCCCGCAGCCATGCATTAATGACCCAGCGCGAAATGGAATACCAGGGTGCTAAAAAACTGAATAAAGACGGCTACCAAGGGCAAGTGCAACTTAGCAGTGCTTTTGCCAATTTACAGGCAGTAAAAGCGGAAATAAAAAGTTTAGATATCGCCTTAGAAAATACGGTAATAAAAGCGCCATTTTCTGGCATATTAAATGATCGTTTTGTTGAACAAGGTGATTATGTAAAAGCGGGCGATAAAATTGCCATGATCGCTGACTTAAGCCCATTAGTGGTACGCGCACATGTTACTGAAAATCAAATTTCACAATTATCTATTGGCCAAACGGCCAACATTCGTTTGCTGAACCAACATAATAGCGCAGGCCAAATTCGATATATCGCCAGTGTTGCCAATGAAGATACCAATACCTTTAAAATTGAAGTGAGTATTGATAATGAAGAAAATAATTTACTTGCAGGTATTAGTGCCGAAGTTAGCATTCCACTTGAGCAAGTACAGGCAATAAAAATTTCGCCAGCATTATTAGCCTTAGACGAACTGGGCAATATTGGCGTAAAAACCGTAGAAAATAACCAAGTAGTTTTTACCGGCATTGATATTGTTAAAACCGAAAGTGACGGTATTTGGTTAACTGGCTTAGGTGGGCAAGTTGACATTATTACCTTAGGGCAAGGTTTTGTGCGCGCTAACGACACGGTACAAGCGGTTTTTTCCGATGCCGCGGTTAACGCAGCCACTGCCGCGAAGAGCAATTAATTATGCTAACTATGATTGATGCCGCCTTAAGTCGCACCCGTTCAGTGTTGATGGTATTTGTGCTGTTACTTATTTCTGGTGCTATTACCTACGCCAATATTGCCAAAGAAGCCAACCCCGATATTCCAATTCCGATGATCTATGTGTCTATGGTGCACGACGGAATTTCGCCTGAAGATGCCGAGCGGATGTTGGTTCGGCCAATGGAAAAAGAATTAAAAAGCATTGCCGGTATTAAAGAAATGAGCGCTAATGCCAGCGAAGGGCATGCCTCAATTACCTTAGAATTTTTAGCAGGGCTTGACCCCAAAGAAGCACTCGCGAATGTGCGCGATAAAGTAACTTTAGCAAAAGCAAAATTACCGTCAGAGTCTGAAGAGCCAGTAGTAAACGAAGTAACCATGGCTAATCGAGTGCCAGCGGTAACTATTATTTTATCTGGGCCGGTAACCGAGCGCGGTTTATTAACCTTAGCGCGTAATGTAAAAGACAAAATTGAAAGCATGACCGAAGTGCTTGAAGTTGATGTTGGCGGCGACCGTGAAGACATGGTTGAAATTATTGTCGACCCGTTATTAATGGAAAGTTATGGGCTAGACCAAACCGATATTTTTAACCTAGTTGAGCGCAACAATCGCTTAGTTCCTGCTGGTACTATGGACACAGGTAAAGGCCGTTTTGCGATAAAAGTGCCGTCGGTTTTTGAAAATATTCAAGACTTATTAGAACTGCCGATTAAAGTAAATGGCGATCGGGTTATTACTTTTGAAGACGTTTCAACCGTTAGACGATCTTATAAAGATCCAAATACCTTTGCGCGCTTAAATGGCGACCGTTCAATTTCACTTGAAGTGAAAAAACGCTCAGGTGAAAACATCATTGAAACTGTTGAGAATGTTAAAAACTTAATTGAAGACGAACGTAAAAAGTGGCCGAACCAAGTAAATGTTGACTATGTTGGCGACCAATCTATTGAAGTAAAAAACACCCTTGAAGATTTACAAAACAATGTATTTTCTGCGGTACTCTTGGTGGTTATTGTTATTATCGCCACCCTTGGTTCGCGCACGGCAATGTTAGTAGGTTTTGCTATACCGGGCGCGTTCTTAACCGGTATTTTAGTGCTAGCCATTGCCGGTTTTACTGTAAATATCGTGGTTTTATTTGGTTTAATTATGTCGGTAGGCATGCTGGTTGACGGCGCCATAGTTGTTACCGAATTTGCTGATCGGCAAATGAGTGAAGGTACCCCAAGAAGGCAAGCTTATGGTTTGGCTGCCCGTAGAATGGCATGGCCGATTATCGCCTCTACCGCAACTACTTTAGCTGCATTTGCACCTTTGCTATTTTGGCCAGGCATGATGGGCGAGTTTATGAAATATTTGCCCATTACTTTAATTGCAGTATTAACCGCGTCGTTGGCAATGGCGTTAATTTTTGTACCAACCATGGGCACAGTTTTTGGTAAATCGCGAGTTATTAGCGAAGCTGACCGTCAGCAAATGTTACAAGCTGAAGATGGCGACTTAACCACATTAACCGGTTTTACCGGCCGTTATATTCGTTTATTAACCAAAGCGATTCATCATCCGTGGAAAGTGGTTGGCGGTACATTTTTATTAGCCGGCTTAGTAATATTTATGTATGGCAAGTCAGGCTTAGGCGTAGTGTTTTTCCCTGACATAGAACCGGCCAGCGCAACCTTAGTAGTGCGCTCGCATGGTGATTTATCTATTCGTGAAAAAGACCAAATTATGGTTGCTATCGAGAATCGCATTCTTGATATGGAAGAAATAGAAACCTTATATACTCGCACCGGCGGTAATGACCAAATAGGTACCTTTCAAGCCAACTTTGTTAACTGGCAATTCCGCAAACCAGCCGATGAAATTATTGCTGATATTCGCAGCCGTACTAGTGATTTAGCTGGCGTTGAAATTGAAATACGTAAAAATGAAGACGGCCCAAGTAGCGGTAAAGATTTACGTATTGAACTCAGTTCTAAATTCCCTAAAAAACTGCAAGAGTCGGTTAAAATAATTCGCGATGCTTTAGTTACTCATGGCACCTTTACCGATATTGAAGACAGCGGTTCAAAACCGGGTATTGAATGGCAGTTAGACATAGACCGCAGTTTAGCAGCTACTTACGGCGCAGATGCTGCGTTAGTTGGGTCGTCGGTACAAATGGTTACTAACGGCTTAAAACTAGGTGAATATCGTCCTGACGATGTTGATGACGAACTTGATATTAGGGTACGTTTTCCAGAAGAAAAACGTAATATTGGCCGTTTAGACTCATTACGGGTAAAAACCGCCAATGGCCTAGTACCGGTAAGCAGCTTTGTTGAACGAAAAGCGGCGCCAAAAGTTGACACCATTCGCCGAGTTGACAGCAAACGTGTAGTAACAGTGCAAGCCAACCTTATTTCCGGCGCGCAATTAACTAAAGAATTACCGCTATTAAAAGCTAAGTTTCCTGAGCTTGGCCTCGATTACAGTGTTGAGATAAAAATTAAAGGCCAAAATGAAGACCAAGCCGAGTCAGAGTCTTTCTTGGTGAATGCCTTTGGTATTGCTCTGTTTGTAATGGCGATTATTTTGGTCACCCAATTTAATAGTTTTTACCAAGCCTTTCTTATTTTAAGCGCGGTAGTGTTCTCAACCGTAGGGGTATTTTTAGCGCTGTTATTAGTACAAAAACCGTTTGGCATAGTTATGGGCGGTATTGGCGTTATTTCATTGGCCGGTATTGTTGTTAATAATAATATTGTATTAATTGATACTTATAATGTGCTGAGAAAAGAAGGCTATAACGCGCTTGATGCCGTGCTTAGAACTGGCGCCCAGCGCCTTCGTCCAGTAATGTTAACCACAGTAACTACTATTTTGGGCTTGCTGCCAATGGTGCTACAAGTGAATTTAGACTTCTTTAATCGCACTGCAGTATTTGGCGCGCCATCAACCCAGTGGTGGACACAATTAGCAACAGCAGTCGCTGGCGGTTTAGCCTTTGCCACTATGCTCACCCTAGTATTGACGCCATGTTTATTGTTATTACGCGATAGTCGTAAAGAGAAAAAATTAGCTGTTCCTGTAGTTGACGATACCAATAAAGTTGAATCAATCACCAGTGCTGCTTAGCTGCAAGCAGTTGTAAAAATCAGAATTTCTACGGGGTAAATAAATATTCATGCCTATGTAGATTACTCAGGCAAAAGTGTAGGTCGGAATTTATTCCGACAATTGTGTCAAATTGTGCTGACTTGTCGCACTAAAGTACGACCTACAAATAAATAAGTGCATTTAATTTTTATTCCTCAGTAAAGTGCATAACCAAGTAAATATATTTATTTAACCCGTTTTTAAAACCTTCTATCCATCTTCTTTGTTCACCTTCGATATAGGCATTAAAATCGTTGCATTATCTTATTGATAATTAATTATTTAATCGATATGGTTTAGGAAGTAATCCGTGTTTTGATAGGGGAACCTTTAAAGTGCGGTCATATTTTTGGAGCTTTTCGTGGATTTAGAATGTAATAAATTATATAAATTTCAATCTGTTAATGAAAATGCTATTTCCGCCCTAGAAAATAATCATATTTGGTTGTCTGATTTAGATAACTTAAACGATCCTTTTGAAGGTGTTGTTCTTTTTAAAGAACCTGCTTCACTACAAGATAAAATTTCTAGTTATCATAAGCTTTCAAAGAACACCTTAGTAAAACTATCAAAATTAACCGATGCAAAAGCACGTGAATTAGTGCTTCAAAGGTATCTTGAAGATCCCAAGGGGTTCTTAGAGTTTTGTGGTAATCAGGTAAGTAATTTTAAGATTAAGTTATTGAATAACAGAAAAGAAATTGGAATATACTCTACGGCTTCAGATATACCAAACAATCCACAAACTCAGGTTTCAAATATGCTCCTCTGGTCTCACTACGGAGACGGCTTTTCTGGTTTTTGTTTACAGTTTAATTTAAAAAAACTAAAAGAATCTCTAATTAAGTTAAACCCTGAATATAACTTTGCTTGGACTAAAATTAATTATGTTGATAAGCCACATGAGGTTGATATATTTTCTGATGTAGGAAAAAGTGCTTTAGAGTTTTTTAAAGGACTCCAATGTAAACATGAGCAGTGGCTTTATGAATGCGAAATACGATTTATATCTACTGGTAAGGGCTTAATGAAGTTTTCAAGTGATGCTTTGGAAAAAATATACATTGGTGGAAAAATGCTTGAAGATGACCAATTTAAATTAAAGAAATTACGTAGAGATTTTTTTCCTACTACAGAGTTATTTAAAGCCTCTGTAAGTAAAACTCAATATGAAATAGTGATTCAAAAAGTATAGCAATTTTATTAAAAATACAAATAAGCGATTTTTCACTAATTTAAGCTAACTATTTTTCCCTTAATAGGCATCAGACTCTCAGGAAGATTCAAGTTTTGAGCAATATTTTAATCTTTGGTAATTCAGGCTCGGGTAAGTCAACCCTTGCCAAAAGTTTATGTAAAGCTCAAGGTTTAGCGCATTTAGACTTAGACTCACTGGCATGGCAAGCAACCACACCGCCAACAAGGAAAAGCTTGAACGCTTCTAAAATAGAAATAGATAACTTTATTAAAGCCAATGATGCTTGGGTTATTGAGGGTTGTTATACTGATTTGTTAGCGCTAGCCGAGTCATCTTCTAGTGAAATAATCTTTATGAATTTACCCATTGAACAGTGTATTTTAAATGCAAAATCTCGCCCTTGGGAGCCGCATAAATATCAATCAAAGCAAGCGCAAGATGAAAACTTAGCTATGTTAATCGATTGGATCTCTCAATATACAAAACGAGATGATACTTTCTCAATGAGTGCGCATTTAAATTTCTATAATAATTACCGAGGCAAAAAGCGCATCATAAGCAGTAATGTAAAGTGCGTATAGCTAGCCGTTTATATTACATAAAATAGTTGGCTTTTGCTTCGCCGTCACTTATTCTATCCCGCTAAAACGTGTCTATTAACAGGATGTTATGTTTTTTAACAAGGATAGTGTATGAATTCAAAGTATTTAATTTTTTTATGTTTGTTTAGCTTGCAAGGATGTAATGGTAGTTCAGATGATAATGAGAACCCAGATACCTTCAGCCTTATCCAAGAGCATGAGAAAACTTGGCTAGCATCAGGTGTTACATCTTATACCTTTATCTATTCATCATCAGCGAGTGACTGCCCAACGGCTGATCCATTTCCACCTGTTGAAATCACAGTTATCAATGGCTCAATATCTTCGGTATATGTTCCTGAATTTGGTGAATTTCAAGCATTAGAAAATACTAATTACCCTACTATCGATCAAATTTTTGAAAATATGCTTGAAAGTACTAGCACCATTAAAGGAGTGCCAATTTTTGATGAAAATTTTGGCTACCCAGTAAGTTATACAACTGATTCAAGTAGCGCCGAATGTGATGGTAACTCCGTGGTAGTTAGTTCTTTTATATAAAAAACAACAAGCATTTCGAACCTCTTAATTGGGCGTTATTTCACAGATCAATAATGGCCGTTTAATCGAATCTAGCGTTTATTAACTTAATTCAAGTAATAAATACTATTAACTTTAAAAGGAGTCATTAAAGTGCCAGATGCCTTAGAATCACCACAAAGCATAGCCAAGTTGCCATTGTCTTTAAATCAGCTACTTTTATTGGTTTGCTTACTGGTGATTTTATATTTTGGCTATGAAAGATTTGCTGTACATAAAGCTGAGCAAGCAGAAGCATCGGTGCTGATTTTAGCCCCTAAAGTGGGTGATATTTATTTTTTAGACTTCAGATTACGCAATGATAAGTTTGAACGAAAAAACAAATACAAATTGGCTAAAGTGGTACGTATTACTGATGATAACGTTGCGATAGTTTATGGCAGGGTTTTCTATCAATGGCAATTTTCAGTGGTAAATAGTATTGGGCATGGTGATTTAATTAATGATGAATACTTTAAGTTAATACCCGACTATATTCCGTTTAGTAAAATTAAAACAATGAAGAGCAATGGCACTATTTATTTGGTTAAACGACCGGTCAGAAATAAACTCTATGGCAATTTTGTTAGTCGGTAAATTAAGTAGGATAAAGCAAGCCAGAAAATGCCCTTGTAACCTATTTTGCTGCTTTGTTACTTATAGCTAGTTACTTATAGTTGCATTAGCCATTCATTAAAATGAATTCGAGAATTTCATTCATATCTAAGTCAAAGTCATCGGCTTTAACTTCTTCTTTTATAAAGTCGTCATTATTGGCTAGGTCGATATTTTCAATAGTGTCAAAACTACTCTTTTCTGGGCTGTAAAAAGCGCGTACTTGTGGGTTAACTGGGTCTTGCTCGTTTCTACCTTCAACAATGGCGAGTTTATTAGAGCCAAGCTTAACCAATGAGCCAACCGGGTAAACGCCCATGCACTTGATGAAGCTATCTACTAAATTTGTATCAAGGTGCTCATCTTTGGCTAGCTTTCTTAAAATACTAAAAGATTTTACGTGGCCAAAACCGTCTTTATATACGCGGTTAGCGGTAAGGGCATCAAAAATATCACAAATGGAAATCATTCTGCCGTATCTAGAAATGTCTTTGCCTTCAACATTAAAAGGGTAACCTTGGCCGTCAAGTTTTTCATGGTGCATGGCGGCAACTTCTAGGCTTAAATCTGAAATTCCCGGAGTGTTTCTAATGATGCTAATGGAATGGTTTACATGGGTTTTCATCACCGAAAATTCTGTTTCAGAGAGCTTGCCTGGTTTATGCAGAATGTCGTCAGGTATCATTATTTTGCCAACGTCATGTAAAAAAGCGCCAACAGCAAGTTGATGAGTAATTTTTTTATCTAGTTTTAAAAAGCGACTAAATAAAGTCATTAATACCGAAACTGAAACTGAATGCTCTAGTAAATAGTCGTCCTTTTTACGAATGTTGATAATGCAGGCAAGGGCGTCGGGGTTGGTAAAAATGGTGTCGATGGTATTATTGGTAATATCAATAACGGGGGCTATGTCGAGCCGTCGTCCAGCGCTGGCGTCTTGATATACTTTTTTTGAAATAAGCTTTGAGCGTTCAAAAAGGTCTTTAGCATTTTTTATATCGTCGAGTACTTTACTTTCTTTTGCGCTTGTTTTTTCTTTTTCTGTAGCTTGAGAAGTGTCGAGTTTTGACTTTTCAATATCAACGAAAACGGCTTGCACACCTTTAACCTGCAAATTTTTAATAACAGCTTCACTTTTAATATGGCCAGTATTAGTTAAATTGAAATTACCGTTTTGTTTAGCAATGCCTGTAACAAAGTGACCTACGAGTAATTTGCTTAGTGCAATTTCAATTATCATTAAGCGTTATCATTCCATTGTTCAATATTAATTATTATACCGTCTTTAGATGTTAGCTCATTAAACAGTACTGCATTGTGATTTATGTTGATAAAGTTGCTGGTCGGCCGCTTTTAACAATTCGTCCATGTTTTGTTGGCCGTCACTTGCGGCAACGCCACAACTAATACTAACAGCTAATTTTTCACCTTGGTATGGCATTGTATTATTTATAAAAAAATCACTTAATCGTTTTGCCGCTAATACCGCTTCGCCATAGGTTTGGCTAGCTAAAGTGATAACAAATTCGTCGCCGGCATAGCGAAAACAACGGTCGTTTTCACGAATGAGTTCTTTTAATTGCGTGGCGACATAGGTTAAAACTTTATCGCCGCAGTCGTGGCCGTAAGTGTCATTAATTTGTTTGAATTTATTGCAGTCGATAAATATTATTGAAAAAGGCACGCCGTAGCGCTTTTGTCTGATTAACTCTTCACTAATAGCGGTTTCCATTAAGCGGCGATTAGCGACACCGGTTAATCGGTCGTAATGCGCCATGTATTCGAGTTGCTCGCGAATTAAAACATTGGATAAACATAAACTTACTTTTACCGCTAATTGCTCTAAATGAAATGTGCCTAATTCTGGATGAAAGCGTTCGGGGTCAGTGTCACTAAAAAATAGGCTGCCAAAGAGTTTGTTCTCTAATTTAAGTGGGGTTAAGGCGACCGACTTTGCTTTTGCTAGTAAACTTTTTGGCAAAACATTAGCTAAGTTTTGGGGCTGATTAGACAATAACGGTTTGTCGTTTTTATGCAGTAAAGCAAGATTTTCTGCACAAATACTGCGAGTATATTGCTGATGCCACGATGACTGAATATTGCCGTTTAGTAGGTAAGTAATCGGTGTTGGCTCTACTAACAATAAGCTAATATTACTTAAGTTAAACTTTTCTTTAATTGAACCGAGTAATAATTTCAGTAATTGCTCGCTTGATTTACAAGCTAAAACTTCAGTTTCAATTTCAAAAAGCTTTTGCGCAATGCTTTCATTTATACGAGAGTTTTCAATCAATTGAGTAAGTTCAGACATCGCGTTATTCCTTAGATCATAAACTTGTTTTTATTTGTATACCTTAACAGCGACAAGTGCAAGAAAAAACCTAAGCAATGACTTACTTAATGGTATTGTTATTGCTTTAATTTAGATAATGAATCGCTAAGTTGCGCAGGACACAAAAGTGTCAATTTTTCTGCTGGCTTGCCGATAACCTAGCTAGTTGGCTATAAATTTATTTTTACTAAGGTATGTTATGCGCATTGTTTTTATATTTTTCTCTTTGTTAATGCTTGCTAATACCGCGCAGGCGAAAGAATTACAGGCGGTGCAAATTTACACCGACAATCAATTGCTTGAGTTAATAAAAGAAAACAAACATCTTAGCCAAGTTGTTATCGACGATTGTCAGTTGGTACAAGATATTGAAGCGCGCGCCTTAAAAGCTAAAATGCCGTCTTATCAATTTTTATGGGGCGATATGCTGGCTTATGGGGTGTGTATAAAAAAAGACGTTCCTTTAGGTTTACATTATATGCAGCTGTCAGCAAACCAAGGTTTGCCGGAAGCGTTAGAGCAAATTGGCCGTTATCATCATATTGGTAAGTTTATGCAGGTAGATATCGACAAAGCGATTATCTACTTAAAAGAAGCGGCAATTTTAAATAACCTTAAAGCGCAAATTCGCTTGGCTGAAATATATCAACAAGGTTTAGGAAGCCCGCTTGACTACCCAGAGCTTTATTCATTACTGCACCATGCGGTGACTGACGATAAACCTACCCATAAAAAAATTACGGTATTGTTGGCTGACTTAGCAGAAAAAATGCCAACGCATGTGGTTAATCAAGCCAAAAAGCAGCGCTATTAATTCGGCAGCCAAATACGGCCTTTAAACATTGGCTGAACTAGGTTAGGTATAAGTTACTGAACTACGATATACTTAAGAAAAAGCAACCACCTTAAGTAATTTTGTGAGCATAAACGACCCGCACCAAAAACGTGAAGCAAAAAAATATGAAAAGCCAGTAGCTAGTCGCGAGCTACTTTTATCGCTTATCGAGCAAGCGCATACACCTCCCACTTTTCATGATATTTGTAAAACCCTTAAATACACTGAAGACAATGACATTATTGGCATAAAACGTCGCTTACGAGCGATGGAAAATGCGGGTCAGGTTTTCTTTAATAAATTTAAGCAGTATACCATTCCAGCTAAAAGCAGTGTTTTAACTGGTAAAGTTATTGGCCATCGTGATGGCTATGGTTTTTTTGCTCCTGACGCTGGCGGTAAAGACTTTTACATTTCTTCGCATGAAATGCAGCGGGTATTTCACGGTGACGTGGTTGAAGGTATTTTATTAGATCGCTCTGATCGCAAAGGTCGTAAAGAAATTCGCATTCTTGATGTGGTTAAACCGCGCTCTGCTGGTATTGTTGGCCGTTTTTATGTTGAACACAATGTTGCTTGTGTGGTGCCAGATGATGCCCGTATTAAACAAGATATTGTCATTGATCCTAAAGCCAAAAATGGTGCTCGCCACGGCCAAATGGTAGTGATTAATATTGTGCAAAGGCCAACTAGACGCGCCAATGCTGTAGCTGAAGTTGTTGAAGTGTTAGGTGACCATATGGCGCCGGGCATGGAAATTGAAATCGCTTTACGTGAGCATGACTTACCACATCAATTTTCTCCTGAAGTACTTGAAGAAGTAAGTAGCTTGGCTGATGAAGTTGATGAAAGTGCTAAAACTGGTCGGGTAGATTTACGTGATTTACCGCTGGTAACTATTGACGGTGAAGATGCCCGCGATTTTGATGATGCGGTTTATTGTGAAAAGAAAAAAAGTGGTGGCTGGCGTTTATGGGTAGCTATTGCTGATGTTAGTTATTATGTTCGCCCAGGTACGGCACTTGACGAAGAAGCGATTGCTCGCGGAAATTCAGTTTATTTTCCTAGCCAAGTTATCCCTATGTTGCCGGAAAAATTATCCAATGGTTTGTGTTCATTAAACCCTGATGTTGACCGCTTATGTATGGTTTGTGAAATGACCATTAGCGGCGCAGGTAAACTTTCAGGCAGTAAATTCTACCCCGCGGTTATGCGCTCTCATGCGCGTTTTACTTATACCAAAGTAGCAGCGATATTAGGTACGAATGATATTGAACCTGATCAAGCATTACGTGAGCAATATAAAAAGCTTGTGCCTGATCTTGAAGAATTAAACACCATGTATATTGCCTTGTCTGCCGCACGAGCACAGCGTGGCGCCATTGCTTTTGAAACTGAAGAGTCACGTTTCATCTTTAACAGCGATCGTAAAATTGAAGCCATTGAAGGTGTTGTTCGTAACGATGCGCATAAAATCATCGAAGAATGTATGATTTTAGCGAATGTTGCCACCGCTAAATTTGTTGAAAAACATAAAATGCCGGGTCTATTTCGTGTGCACGATAAACCTAGCGAAGAAAAATATAATAATTTTGTTAGTTATTTAGCTGAGCTTGGTATTGAATTACCGAAAAAAGAGCAACCTGACCCTGCTGATTATGGCGAGATATTAGCAAAAGTTGCTAATCGTCCTGATAAAGAACTAATTCAAACCATGTTGCTGCGCTCGATGCGGCAAGCGGTTTATCAGTCAGATAACTTAGGTCATTTTGGTTTAGCGTTAGAGTCATACAGCCACTTTACTTCACCAATTCGTCGTTACCCTGATTTAGTTATTCATCGGGTTTTAAAAGCGATTCTTGAAGGCCAAGAAAATAACCCAGTAAATGTTGGTTGTTATAGCTATCCGGTTGAAGCTGTTATCGAGCTAGGTGAACATTGTTCAATGACCGAACGCCGCGCAGACGATGCAACCCGCGATGTTTCTGACTGGTTAAAATGTGAATACATGCAAGACCACGTGGGTGACACCTTCACTGGTGTTATATCGACAGTAACTAACTTTGGTATGTTTGTGCGCTTAAATGAGCTACATATTGAAGGGTTGGTACATATTACTTCATTAGGTCGTGATTATTATCATTACGACGATGTTAGAATGTGCTTAACCGGCGAAAAAACTGGCGTTAAATATCACGTTGGTGATGTTATTGAAGTGCAAGTAGCCGCAGTAAATTTAGATGAGAAAAAAATAGATTTAGCCTTAACTGGTGAAAATGCCATTATTTCAAAAGCTAAACCACGCCGCTCTGAAACTCGTAGTGATAGCCGTAAAGACTCGAGTGAAAAACCTGGCAAGAAAGGTAAGGGCAAACCTAAAGGCAAATCGGCTCGTGGTGGCGCAAGCAAAGGCCCGAAAAGCAAAGTAAAAAAGAACAAAACAGAAAAACCCAAAGCGGCGAAAAGAAAAGCACGGAAAAAGCGTCCGGGTAAAAATGCCCGTAAAGGCAATAAAAGTAGTGCCGAGTAGCAATCCCTAAAAGTACATTTATATTAAGAATTTAAGAATTTAAGAATTTAAGAGTTGATAGAGAACATCCATGGCAAAAAATGAAGAAGTCGTATTTGGTATTCACGCCGTTAACGAGTTAATTAAAAGATCACCAGAACGTTTTATTGAATTATGGTTATTAAAAGGCCGTGATGACGAGCGTTTAAAGCCGATCATTAACTTATCTAAAAAATATGGTATTTCAGCTCAATTAGCCAACCGGAAAGTATTGGATGATAAGAGTGAAGGCGAACAACACCAAGGTGTAGTAGCACGAGTAAGACCAGGTAAAACCTATACTGAAAATGACTTAGACGACATTCTAACTAGCGCTGAGAAAAAAGGTGAAGCACCATTTTTACTGATTTTAGATGGCGTAACTGACCCGCATAATTTAGGCGCGTGTTTACGTAATGCAGATGCTGCTGGCGTACAAGCCATTATCGTTCCAAAAGATAATGCCGCCAGATTAACTGGCACAGTACGTAAAGTTGCCGTAGGTGCCGCAGAAAGTGTGCCTTTAGTACAAGTTACTAACCTTGTGCGTACCATGAAGCAACTACAACAGCAGGGTGTTTGGGTTATCGGCACCACAGGTGAAACCGATACTTGCCTTTATGAAGCCAAACTTAACGGGCCAATGGCACTGGTTATGGGCGCAGAAGGCAAAGGCATGCGCCGCTTAACCACAGAAACATGTGACCAATTAGTGAAACTACCTATGGCTGGCACGGTTTCAAGTTTGAATGTTTCAGTAGCTAGCGGTATTTGCTTGTTTGAAATAGTTAGGCAACGACAAGCATAGCTAGCAGCTTGAAACTCAAAGAATAGTTTATTTTAAAGGCGATTTATATCGCCTTTTTTTATGCCTAGTTATTCATTAAATAACCCGAGCAGAGGTTAAATACTTAGACGTTGATATTTCTAACCCTCATTGGTTGCCCTATATTTATTAAAGCTAAACTCTAATTTAACAAAAGCGACAAATTCAACTAACCTTAACGATACTAGTGTTTTCACTTTCTAATTAGATGTTATACCAGTGGACTTTATTATTTATCCATTTCGTGTAGCAGAGTCCTTTATTAATTATGGCGAAACTATTAACTACTTTGCTGTTGTCACTTTTACTAACAATTGTATTCTCTAGTTCTTCGCTAGCGGATAAAGCTGATAGTGACGATATTATTTTAGGTGTTTCTAATGTTCTATCTGGCCCTGCTGCTCAGCTGGGTACGCGTTTAAATCAAGGTGCACGAGTTTATTTTGATAAAGTTAATGCGCAGGGCGGTATTAATGGTCAGCATGTACATTTGCATATTTTAGATGATGGCTATGAACCGTTTAAAGCGGTAACCAATATTAAAGAATTACTTGCCGAACCTGAAGTGTTGGCCCTGTTTAACTTTGTCGGTACACCTACAACGCAAGCTATTTTGCCAATGATCACCCGTAGCCAATTGCCATTCTTAATGCCCTTTACAGGAGCCGAGTTTCTACGTACCAAAGAGCTACCGCGGATTTTTAATCTTAGAGCAAGTTATTTCCAAGAAGCTGATGCGCAAATAGAATATATAGTTAAACAGAAGAAATTTAAAAAAATAGGTTTATTAATTCAAGCTGATGCCTTTGGGTTAGCGGTTGAACAAGGTTATATAAATAAAATGAATGAAGTTGGCCTTAGCCCTGTTGTGGTTACTCGATATCGCCGTAATACCAATGATATTGCTTTGGCTTTAGAGGTATTAAAAGAGCGCGACGTTGAAGCCGTTCTATTTGTGGGTACTTATAAGCCGATGGCTTTTTTGATTAATACCGCGGCTAAACAAGGCTTCAACCCTTTTTATAGCACGGTATCTTTTGTTTCTAGCCATGAATTGTTTGCGCGTATTGATAGCGAGTTACCCGTAAAAGTTTTAGTGACTGAAGTGGTGCCAAACCCTAACGATTGTACAGAGCAATTGTGCCAACAGTTTGTTCAAGACATGAATCAGGCAGGGTATAGTGAACTTGAGCAAATTCAGTTTGAGGGCTATTTAAATGCCTATGTATTTTCTCAATCAGCAAAACTTTGCGGTAAACCTTTAACGGCAGATTGCTTACTAAAACAACTTAAGCAGTTCCCAGTAAACTTTTTTAACAACCTACCTTCAACAACCATAAATAACACTGATTTAGCGCCAGTTTATTTAAATTTATTTGAAAACTAAGCCATATCACTAAGAACTTCAGCGTTTACGGATATTTCGTTTGCCTTTGTTGTTTATTTTCCCTACAATACGCGACCTTAATTCAGCCTTAATCTTTTTTGTTCCTTGTCTCAACTGGTGTTGGCTGTGCCAGATTATGAGGCTACAACCGTAAGGAGCTCGTAATGCGTCATTACGAAATCGTATTTATGGTTCACCCTGATCAGAGTGAACAAGTGCCTGGTATGATCCAGCGCTATAGTGACATGATCAATGCTGCTGAAGGCAAAATCCACCGTCTTGAAGACTGGGGTCGTCGTCAATTAGCATACCCAATCAATAAACTACACAAAGCACACTATGTTTTAATTAACATTGAAGCGCCTCAAGCAGTTATTGATGAATTAGAAACTTCTTTCCGTTATAACGATGTTGTTATTCGTAACATGATCATGCGTACTAAAGATGCTGTTACTGAAGCTTCAGCTATGGCTGTTGCTAAAGAAGAGCGTCGTGATGATCGCCGCGAAGTGAAGTCAGAAGTTGCTCCTGCTGCTCCTGCTACTCCTGCTGCTGTTGAAGCTACAGAAGAAGCTGCGAGCGAAGAATAAGTAACTCGTGATAGCCTCTATTGCAGAGAATTGCTTGGTATTGGTAGGCGAGGTGGTTAAACCACCAAAACTATCAACTAGCCCAGCCGGTATTCATCATTGTCAGTTTTCGATAGACCACAAGTCTATTCAACAGGAAGCAGGCATGAGCAGACAAGCGTTTGTTCGAATACAGGTAGTGGCAACAGGTGAGCTATCACAACACTTAACTCGTGATTTAACTGCGGGTTGTAATATAAAAGTGACTGGTTTTATTAACCGTCATGAATCTAGAAACGGTAATCCGCTTTTAGTATTACATGCCCAACAGATTGAAATGATTAATTAGTGATTACAGATATTAGTTCTTTTGAGCTAGTGATGAATCACAAAATATTAGGAGAAATCCATGTCTCGTTTTTTTAGACGTCGTAAGTTCTGCCGCTTCACAGCGGAAGGTGCTACCTCTATCGATTATAAAGATATTGCTACACTGAAAAACTATATCACTGAAAGTGGTAAAATCGTTCCTAGCCGTATTACTGGTACTGCTGCTAAATATCAACGTCAACTTGGTCGTGCGATCAAGCGTGCTCGTTACTTAGCATTATTACCATATACTGATTTACATAAGTAACCTAAAAAGGGGTTTTGAAAATGGAAGTAATCCTTCTAGATAAAATCGCCAAATTAGGCGGCCTTGGTGACAAGGTATCAGTTAAATCTGGTTATGCTCGTAACTACTTATTACCAAAAGGTAAAGCAGTATTTGCCTCTGCAGCAAACGTTGAGCACTTTGAAGCTCGTCGTGCTGACTTAGAGAAGCAATTAGCTGAAGCACTTAGTGCTGCAGAAGCTCAAGCAGCTAAAATTGTTGCTTTAGCTGAAGTAACTATCGCTTCAACAGCTGGTGAAGAAGGTAAGTTATTCGGTTCTATCGGTACTAAAGATATTGCTGATGCTATTACTGAAGCAGGCGTTGAAGTTGTTAAAGCTCAAGTACGCATGCCTTTAGGTTCTATTCGTGAAACAGGTGAATTCGATATCGTAATTCACTTACACAACGATGTAGACGCAAGCATTAAAGTTATTGTTATTGCTGAAGCATAATAACAACTTGTCTTTAGCTATTTCCTTAGGGTAATAGCTAAAACATAAAAACACCGTGGCTGATTACTTTTTAAGTAATAAGCGCGGTGTTTTTTTATGCCTTCAGGGATGTAGGTACTTAGGTTTTGTCTGGAACATAAAACCTGTGCCACAAGGATGTAGGTACTAAGGTTTTGTCTGGAACATAAAACCTGTGCCTACAGGGATGTAGGTACTTAGACTTTGCAGGAGCAAAAAAGTCGGTGCACAGGGATGTAGGCCAAAAGCCAAAAGCTAAAAGCTAAAAGCTAAAAGTCAAAAGCCAAAAACTAAAAGCGAGAAGCCTGATGAATACTCTATTCAGTAAAGTATTCAGGCAGAGGCCATTCTTCATCATTAAGTAACTTGCGTTCACACAAACCTGCTAAGCCTTGTAAACCTCCGGTATGTAAAAGCATAATGCGATGGCCTGCTGGAAAATACCCACTTTCTATTAAATCTAATAACGCTAAAATCATCTTGCCAGAATATACTGGTTCAAAAGGAATATTTACCTGCTGTTTAAAGGTTAATAAACGCTGCACATCAACAGCGCTAAATTTAGCATAGCCGCCGCGATGAAACTGGTTGAGTATTTGCCAGTTGCTAAACTTGCTAGCTTGTTCACCTAATAAAGCATTTACTGAGTCGGTTAAATAGCCTTGTTGTTTTAATACCGCAATACCAAGTAACTGGTGTTGATTATTATCTGCTTGCACTAATCCGGCTAAAGTACCGCCACTGCCTACAGGGGTTATTAAGGTGTCAAATTCAGCTTGTTGATTAAGCTCGTTAATAACATCACCAACCCCCTCTAGCGCTAAAGTATTACTACCGCCTTCGGGCACGATAAAATAGTTAGCAAATTGCTGTCGTAGCTCGGCTAAGTAGTCATTATCATTGCGGCGGCGATAAGTTTTCCGATCAACAAAATGTAGTTGCATGCCCCATTGCTGCGCACTAGCTAAGGTGAAGTTTTTCGCATATTCAACTTCGCCACGAATAATACCAATACAGGGTAATTTATGTTGATAACAAGCATAAGCGAGCGCATGGATATGATTAGAGTAGCTGCCGCCGAAACTTAAAATACCTTGGTGAGTCGCTTTATCTATTGCACTTATGTTACATTTTAGCTTGCGCCATTTGTTTCCCGAAATGACCGGATGAATAAGATCATCACGTTTAATGGCCACTGAAATTTGATGGGCGCTAAATAATGGATGAATGATTTGTTGAACCGGAGATTTTGTGTTCATATATATCAATAAATTTGTTTAGTTAAAACAGCTAAATACCTTGCGACTTTGCACTAATTAAGGATAATGGAATGCATACTTTTTGTTCTTTAGATTATATTATCGATACATGTCAGTGATAACACGTTTAAATAAAATATTTTCCAAAAAGGAATCTGCAGGCCTTATCGGCGTTACGCTACGTCAACAAGGGGTAGCTTTTTGTAACTTTGCTGAATCGCCTGCGATAGCAGCATCAAGTCAAAATGGTAATGCTGATGTTCAATTTGAGCAGCTTGCATTAGCCAATCAAAACTATCAACAAATTCTTGAAAGTTTATCGAGCCAACATAAGCTTGAAGGGCAGTGTCACTTGGTTTTACCGGCGACCTTTGCTCAAATTGTGCAAGTAGATAAACCGAATGTACCCGAAAATGAAATTAATGCTGCCCTGAAGTGGCAAGTAAAAGACTTAGTCAGCATTGCTCCTGATAATATGGTGGTCGATTATTTTGACTCACCAGCGCTGATTGGTGGTCAGGAAAAAATTAATGTTGTTTGTGCGCCAATGAACGAGCTTAAAAGTTTTGTTGCGGCCTTGGTTGAACAAAATATTCAGGTTAAGTCGATTATCACTGAAGAATTTGCTTTTGCCCGTTTATTACCAACGCAAAACGAACCTTGTTTATTAGTGTGTCGTCAGCCGAGTGAAGAAGTACTTATTTTGATCATCAAAAAAGGTCAAATTTGCTTTCACCGCAGACTGCGTGGCTTTACTCGTTTGGATGAAAAGTCTGAACAAGAATTAAGCATGGGCACGGTTGACTCGCTAAGTTTAGAAATTCAACGCTCAACCGATTATTTTGAACGTCAGTTAAAACAAGCACCGATCAGAGAAATTCGTATTTTACTGCCTATGGCAACTGAAGCTTATTTAGCGAGAAAATTAGCTGAAAACACCAATGTGGCGGTGGAATTATTAGACTTACCGACAGAATATAAAGATAAGCGTGAATACGCTTGTGCTCTTGGTGCGACGATGCCTGATACTACGGAGTTAGCTCAATGAGCAAGTATTCAATAAATCTTTTTCAAGCTGAGCTATTGCCTGAGCAACCAGCATTAACTCTTAATAAAGTTGTCTCTTTTTGGGCGCTTGCTTTAGTAGTAATGGTATTTTTAAGTTTTTTAAGTAGTTACCAAAGTCAGCAAAATGCAGCCGCGCTTAAAGTTTTACGCGCTAGCGAAGCACAAAATAAACAACGTTTAACTGAGCTTGAACAGCAAATAACAGCGACAAGAACTGATTCGGTATTGGTTGAACGTTTAGCTTTGATGAAAAGCATGATAATTAATAAACAAGCGCTTCATGGCCAGTTAACCGATAACAGCCGTACTTATGTACAAGGTTTTTCCGGAGCGATGACTGAACTGTCTAGCCTGCATAATGATAATGTTAGTTTGCAGGCGATTACTATTTCAAATGACGATTTAACTTTTGCCGGCATAGCGCGTAAGCCTGAAGCGGTTCCAGCGTGGTTAGACGCTTTCGAGCAGTCAACGTTATTATCAGGCAAAGCCTTTGTTAATTTTAAATTACAAGAAAATGAAAATAACCTGACAGAGTTTGTCGTAAGTTCAATCGCACAAACTAAGGCACAATAATGAAACAACAGTGGCAAGCTTATTCATCTAAATACCTACAAATATCGCCAAGAGAGCAGTATTTAATTTTAGGTACTGGCTTAGTGGCTATTATTTTTATTTTATATAGTTTTGTTGTTGAACCTAACTTTATTCAAGCGCAAAAGTATAAAAAACAAACTTTAACTTTGCAGTCATCAGAGCGTAGCCTGAAAAGTTCTATCGCTGAAATTGAAGCCGCGTTACAGGGCGATCCAAACCAAGCGTTAGAAAAACAAATAGCTCAATACCAAGCTAAGCTAGCTAAAGTTGACCAATCGCTATTAACGCTAACATCTGAACTGATAAATCCTATTCAAATGCGCCGTGCGTTATTAGAATTATTAAATATTCAGCCAGGGGTTAGGTTGCAGTCTTTTGAGTTAGTTGGCGCCGAGCAAATACTTACTGCTACGCCGTCATCTGATAAAGCCACTAAAGAGCAGAGCAGTACGAATAAAAAAGACTTAGCAGAAGTAGATACTAATGCCGAGCAGCAAGGCATAGAACTTTATAAACATGGCATAAAAATCAAACTCAGTGGTGGTTATTTTCAATTACGTGATTATTTAAGCAAACTTGAAAAAATGTCTTGGAAGTTTTTTTGGCAGGGCTTTGACTATCGAGTAAAAGAATACCCAAACAGTGAGCTTGAAATTGAAATTTATAGTTTAAGTACCAAGAAGGAGTTTATTGGTGTTTAAGAACTTTTATTTAATCAAAATCCTAATTTCAGTATTAATACTAGCAAGTAGTAGTGTTTGGGCTGGGGTTGACCCAACCAAGCCTTTTGGCGTTAGCGTTAATGCTGCAGGTTTACAAGTAACTAAAAAAGGCCCGTTAATTTTAGAGTCTATTATTCATGGCGATAAAATTCATACCGTGGTAATTAACGGTCAAGTCATGCAAGTAGGCGACACCATTGGTGAGCATCGTCTTGTTGCTGTAAATGACGATAGCGTGGTATTACGTACCCCAACTGAGCGCGTTAAACTTTCTGTTTTCTCTGGCGTTGTAGTGAAATAATAATGAAAAGTATAAAAAATATGAAAAAAAATCCAGTAACTATTTCTTTATGTTCAGTATTGTTTGCTTTGGTTGGCTGTCAAAGTGTGCCAGATAAACCTGAAGATATGAACAATGCGCTTGACCAAGCGATTGCTGAAAATAGTGCCCCAAAAAAGGTAAAGCCTTTAACTGCAGTGCCTAATTCGGTACGCCAAGAATTAATGCAACAGAATATGCAACAAGCTCGTCATACTTTGTTAGCCGAGAAGCGTTTAGAAATTGCTGCTAAACAAGTGCAAGCTAAAGATTTTTTTGCCGCTTTAGTAGAAGGCTCTCCTTATAGTATTGCGGTGCATCCAGAAGTGGCTGGCTCTATTACTTTAAGCTTATCTGATGTAACCCTTTCTGAAGCGCTTGATGTGGTACAAGAAGTATATGGTTATGAAATTCGTCGTAATAAACGCGTTATTCAAGTTTACCCAGCGGGTATTCGCACAGAAACCATAGCGTTGAACTATTTGTTTTTGAAGCGCTTTGGTCAATCAAGTACCAGTATTAACTCTGGTGGGGTTTCAGAAAACGACCCAAACAGTGGCAATAATAACAACAGCAATAACAATAACAACAACGGTGGCAACCGTAACAATAACTCTAATAACAACAGTAATAATTCGAATAGTCAGAGCACGAGCAGTGGTATTCAAATTTTTACCGAAAATGAATCAGATTTTTGGACTGAATTAAAAGACACTTTAACTGCGCTAGTCGGCACTGAAAACGGTCGCTCAGTCATTATTTCACCGCAAGCAGGCTTGGTTACGGTACGTGCATTACCGGGTGAAATTAGCTCAGTGAAAAAATTCATTAGCGACACCCAAACACGCTTACATCGTCAGGTGATCATTGAAGCTAAAATTATGGAAGTGACTTTAAAAGATAACTACCAACAGGGCGTTAAATGGGACGAAGTATTAGGAAATATCGGCAATACAAATTTAACGTTTTCAACCTCAGGTAATATTGTTGGCGATGTAATTTCTACCGCAATTGGCGGGGCAACGTCACTCAGTGTTTCGGGCTCAGATTTTTCAGGTGTAATTGAATTACTGCAAACTCAAGGTAATGTACAGGTATTATCAAGCCCGCGTATTACTGCAACCAATAATCAAAAAGCGGTGATTAAAGTTGGTGAAGATGAATACTTTGTTACTGAGGTTTCTAGTACCACCACTACGGGTACTTCAACCACAGTTACACCAGAAGTTAATCTTACGCCGTTTTTCTCAGGTATTGCGCTTGATGTTACACCGCAAATTGATGAAAAAGGCGACGTAATTTTGCATGTTCACCCGTCGGTTACGTTAACGGATGAACAAACTAAGGTTATTACTTTAGGCGACCAAGATATTATTTTACCGCTAGCACAAAGTAGCGTTCGAGAATCAGACACTATTATTCGTGCCAAAAGTGGTGAAATAGTGGTGATTGGCGGTTTAATTGAAACTCGTAAAACTGACTTGGAATCAAAAACTCCACTGTTAGGTGATATTCCTTATCTTGGTGAATTATTCAAAAGTAAAAGCGAAACGACTAGAAAAACCGAGTTGGTTATTTTGTTAAAGCCCGTGGTAGTTGGTCAAGATACTTGGAAAAATCAAATTCAAGACGCCCGTTCATTGTTAAAAGAATGGTTTCCAGAAGAAGCGGAAAAAGAGCAGCAAAACAACACCATAAATTAATAAGCAGCTATGTACTTATACCACTACGGTTTGCAGGAGTTACCTTTTACGTTAACGCCTAATACGCATTTTTATTTGGGGCTTGAGCCTCATAATGAAGCGTTGGCGGTATTAATTACGGCGTTAAAAACTGGTGAGGGTTTTATTAAAGTATGTGGTGAAGTAGGTACCGGTAAAACCTTGTTATGTCGCAAAGTGCTTAACGAATTACCAGAGCACTTTGTTACCGCTTATATTCCCAACCCCTACTTGAAGCCCGATGAATTACGTCGTGCAGTTGCGGTTGAATTAGGGGTAAAACAAGCGCAGCGTATGTCGACCCAGCTGTTAACTCAGCGCATTCAAACCCGTTTGTTAGAACTGCATGGGCAAGGGCATTCGGTAGTTTTGATACTTGATGAAGCTCAAGCACTACCTGCAGAAAGTTTAGAAGCGCTACGACTATTTACTAATTTAGAAACCGAAACTCGAAAATTATTGCAGGTAGTTTTGTTTGCACAACCTGAGCTTGACCAACGTTTAGCGGAACAACAATTTCGCCAATTGAAACAACGTATCACCTTCTCGTATCAACTTAGAGCGATGACAGCAACCGAAGTTGAACATTATATTCAGCACCGTATGCAAGTTGCTGGTTATAAAGGTGCTGCACTTTTTAGTAGTAGTGTTTGTCGCAAAATTACCGCTGCAAGCCAGGGTATTCCACGCTTAGTGAATATTTTATGTCATAAAATGTTGATGTTAAGTTATGGCCAAGGGCAGTATTTGATCACCAAGGCCCAGCTAAAAGCGGCAATAGCAGATACCGAAGGGGCTTTTGTTAAACCAGCACTGACTAAATGGTTAGCGAGTTTTTTTGTGATCACCCTATTAACATCGGCGATGTTCGCTTATGGAGTAAACTTTTGAGCGTTATCAACCAAATGTTAAAGGATCTCGAGCAGCGTAATAATGAGCAAAATCAGAGTTACAGCTCGACAGTGCCTGTTACGGTTACGCGATCGTCGAAAAAACTGATTGTTACTATTTTAGTTGCTGTAGTTTTGCTAAATGTAGTTGGCTTATTTGTATGGAATTTATACACGGAAAACCAACAGCTTAAACAAGATAATAGTGATGCTTATGTGAAAGCAGAACTTGAAACGAGTGCAATTACTGAAACTGAAGTGCCAACAGAAATACTTAGCCAAGTAGCTAATAAACCCGTAGTGGTGATAGAGAAAACACCAGTGGAATCAGAGTTGATACCACCACAGCAAGCTGAAATTACTGACGAAGTTGCTGATACCACTGCAACAACAGCTAAAGCTGCACAAGAACGCGATATTCCTGCACAGCCGCCATTAGCAAAAATTTCCCGTAATCAATCAGTGGCAAATGAAAAGCCTAAAAAAGAATTATCAGCAGTAAATAATCAACAGCCACCTGCAGAAAAAGCGAGCTTTTCTATTTCTCGTAGACAACTAAGTCCGGCTGAATTAGCTAAACAAAAAATGGCGCAGGCAGAAAAAGCCTTAAGCGATAATGATATTGAAAAAGCCGAACAGCGCTTTGAAGAAATATTAATGTTGCAGCCAGAAAATAAACAAGCTCGGAAAAAATTAGCTGCGTTATGGTTTGGTCGACAATCATATCAACCAGCAGTTAACCTGTTGTCACAAGGTATTGCCTTAGATGCCAACGACAGTGAGTTTCGTTTAATGAAAGCGCGTATTTACTTAAATCGTGGTAATCATCGTGCGGCACTAACAACCTTGCAAGGCTTACCTGATAGTCCAAACCAAGAATACCAATTATTGATGGCCAACGTTGCCCAGCAAAGTGGCGAATATGACTTAGCTATCAGAGGCTATAAAAATTTAGTGGCGATGGAGCCACAAAGCAGTCGATGGCGGCTAGGACTAGCCATAGCTTATGACAGTAATAGCCAATTTGAGCTGGCACAACCCGCATATGAAAATGCTTTGGCTTTTGGCGATTTATCCAGCTCGTCAGCAAGCTTTGCCCAGCAGCGACTGCAGGAATTAGGAGAATAATATGGCTGCACCTAAATTAAAAATGCGTCTAGGTGACCTGTTAGTGCATGAGCACATCATTACTAACGAACAACTTATGCAGGCTTTAAATAGTCAAAAATCTACCGGACGTAAACTTGGTGATACCCTGATTGAACTTGGCCATATTGGCGAACGTCAATTACTGGAGTTTTTGGCTCAGCAATTAGACGTGCCTTTTCTTGATATTAGCCAGCGCCGTATTGCTTCTGAAGTAGCAACTGTTTTACCAGAAGTACATGCTCGTCGCCTTCGAGCTTTAGTGATAGAAAGTGATGTTGATTCTGTTCTTATTGGAATGAGCGACCCTGCCGACCTTGGCGGCCTTGACCAATTAGAAGTAATGTTTGCGCCGAAAAAGCTCAAACTTGCCGTGGTTATGGAGTCGCAATTATATGAAGCCTTTGACGGTATTTATCGTCGTACTGCTGATATAGAGTCATTCGCTACCCAGCTAGGCGAAGAATACGAAGAAAGCTCCGAGTTTGATTTATCAACCTCGTTTGTTGATGACTCTGGCGATGCAACAGTTGGTAAATTATTACAGTCTGTTTTTGAAGATGCGATACAAATGCGCGCCTCTGATATTCACATTGAACCGGGTGAAAATCAATTAAGAATTCGCCAGCGTATTGATGGCGTATTACAAGAAAATATTCTTAAAGAAAGTAAAATTGCCGCCGCCATGGTTTTACGTTTGAAATTGATGGCAGGTCTTGATATATCGGAAAAACGCATACCACAAGATGGTCGTTTTAACTTACAAATTAAAGGTCATAGTGTTGACGTGCGTATGTCGACTATGCCGGTGCAACATGGCGAGTCGGTGGTTATGCGTTTACTTGACCAGTCAGCCGGACTGCTTTCTTTTGACGAAACCGGTATGCCAGCGGAAATGGTGACTCGCTTACGCCATCAAATTTCCCGCCCTCACGGTATGGTTTTAGTTACCGGCCCAACAGGTAGCGGTAAAACAACCACGCTTTATGCGGCATTAAGTGAATTAAATTTAGCCAGTAAAAAAATTATCACTGTAGAAGATCCGGTTGAATATCGTCTACCACGTATTAACCAAGTTCAAGTAAACAATAAAATCGACTTAACCTTTTCAGCGGTGCTAAGAACCTCACTTCGACAAGATCCCGATATATTAATGGTCGGCGAAATGCGTGACCAAGAAACCGTAGAAATTGGTTTACGAGGCGCATTAACTGGTCATTTAGTATTATCTACTTTGCATACTAACGACGCGGTAACCAGTGCTTTGCGTTTAATTGATATGGGCGCTCCGGGCTTTTTAGTTGGTAGCTCGTTAAGGGCAATTGTTGCACAGCGCTTAGTAAGGCGTGTTTGTGACAGCTGCCAAGAAGCCTATCAGCCAGATACCCAAGAACTTTTTTGGCTTACTAATCTTGCCGGTGAAGAAGCTAAAAATGTTAAGTATATGCATGGTAAAGGCTGCCAAACCTGTAACTATACCGGATATAAAGGTCGTATTGGTGTATTTGAATTATTAGAAATGAATGAAGGCATGATGGCGGCATTGAAGCGAAATGACGCAGAAGCTTTTACGAAATTATCAATGCAAAACCCAACATTTACACCACTTGCCAACGCAGCTTACCAGTATGCTGTTGCTGGGGTAACCAGTGTTGAAGAAGTGCTACGTTTAGTTGAAACGGTTGAAATGACAGGATAATAATTACTCTTATGGCGTCATTTAAATATATTGGTCGTAATTCAAGCGGCTCGCAAGTAAAAGGCAAATTAGAAGGTGCTGATAGTGTATCGGTTGCTGAACAGTTGTCGCGCCAAGGTATTATTCCAACTTCAATAGAAGAGCGTAAAGAGTCGCAGCAAAAAAGTGGTAATGCAGGCGATATTGATATTGGTGAATTACTAGGTTTTACCAAAGTCAGCTTAGATGAACTGATCGTTTTTTGTCGACAAATGTATGCACTAATGCGCTCGGGTGTGCCAATTTTAAGAGCAATAAATGGTATGGCTGAATCAACTAATTCAGTGCCATTGAAAAAAGCTTTATTTGATATTGCCACGCATCTTGAAGGAGGTTATGCCTTATCTTCAGCGCTGAATCAGCATACTAATATATTTACTCCGTTATTTATTTCGTTAGTGCATGTTGGGGAAAATACCGGTCAATTGGATGAGTCATTCTTAAAGCTGGCCAGTTATTTTGAACGCGAACAAGAAACCCGCAAGCGCATTAAAACCGCATTACGCTATCCTTCTTTTGTTATTATCGCGATCGTTATCGCTATGGTTATTTTAAACATTTTTGTTATTCCAACCTTTGCCAATATGTTTGCCAAATTGGGAGCTGACTTGCCTTGGGCAACAAAAATGCTAATAAACAGCTCTAACTTCTTTTTAAATTATTGGCCGCATTTGTTGGTTGGTAGTGTATTTGCTTTTTTTGGTATTCGTTATTGGCTTAACACTGAAAAAGGTTGTTATGCATGGGATAAACGTAAAACCAAACTGCCGATTGTTGGTAGCATTATTGAACGATCTATACTGTCGCGTTTTTCTCATAGTTTTGCCATTGTTTTGAAAGCTGGGGTGCCGATGACCTCAGGGCTAAACTTAGTTGCTGATGCTGTCGATAATACTTTTATGAGAGAAAAAATTATTGCCATTCGTGTTTCGATAGAAAGTGGCGAAAGTTTATTACGCTCTTCAGTTAGTAGTACCTTATTTACTCCATTAGTTTTGCAAATGATCGCTGTTGGTGAAGAAACAGGTCGAGTAGATGAATTACTTGAAGAGGTCGGCGACTATTACGAACGCGAGGTTGATTACGACTTAAGCATGCTTACCGCGAAAATAGAGCCAATATTAATTGTACTGGTTGCTGGTATGGTGCTTATTTTAGCCCTAGGTATTTTCACGCCAATGTGGGATATGATGTCGGCCTTTAAAGGTAATTAGCGTGTTGGTTATTAGTGTCATAGCAAAACAGTGTAAGGATATACGTGCGAAGTTCAGCTATTGATAAAACAGAAAAATCGCTTGCCGAAATTTTGATCATCGTTGGTATGGTGGCCATCATGATGGCAGTATTTGTTTTTTATTTTTTTAAGCATGAAGCTACACTTACAGCTACAGGCTTTGAGCGTTTAAAAAGTAACTTTGCCAGTCAAGTGCTGATTATTCACGCAAAGTGGATGCTCGATGGAAAACCAAATGTTGTACAACTTCACTCAGGCAGCCTAAGTGATAAAAGCAAAACTGATGAATTTATCACAGTAAATAAAAAGGGTTGGGTTAAAGTAACTAACACTGACTTTTATTGTGAAGGTATTTGGCAAACAATAATGAATATGCCACTAAAATTAAATAAGTCGCCTATTAGCGCTGTAGAAATTAGATATTTAGAAAGTAAACCTGTCAATATTTGTCGTTATTCACTGCTCTCAGGAGAGTATTTTGACTACAACACTGCCACAGGACAGGTTAGCGAGCAAAATAAGTGGTAAATGTGAGTGTTTGTAACATTAAGTAAGTGACTTAATGAATCGATCATTGTTAGAATGAAATTAATGTATAAGGTTATGAGGTTGTTATGAAAAAACAGTCAGGTTTTACCATTATTGAATTAGTAATTGTGGTTGTTATTCTTGGATTTCTAGCGGTAACGGCTATTCCTAAATTTCTTGATTTAACCGATCAAGCCAAACAAGCCAATATTGAAGGTATGGCAGGTGGTTATGCTACCGGTGTTTCTTTAGCGCGTTCGCAATGGGAAGCTGAAGGGCGTCCTCAAAATACCAATGATGAAAATAGTGTCAATTACGACGGTACTACTTTGCTATTAACTACTGGCAATGACAGTGATATTCGTCCGGGCTATGTTGTCGGCCTGACTCAAGGCACTGAACTGGCGGAAGCAAACTTTACTGCTGATAACTGTATTGAAATATGGCAAAGTATATTTCAACAACCACCAGGCGTAACCTCTGATATAGATATTCTTAATAGCGAAAGTAGTATGAGCTATTTTGTGGCTAAATCAGGCAGCGGTGCAAGTACACTATGTCATTATTATTTAAAAGAGTCACTTGACCGAAATAATAACAGTTCATTTGCAGATCCAGGCACTGATACTGAAACAGGCAATAGCTTTACTTATCAACCAGCAAATAGTTCAGTAATTGTTTATATCAATTAATGAGTAAGTTTTAACAGATTAAATTTTCGATAAATAATTATACTTTTAAGGGTTTTATAATGAAGAATATGAAAACACAGCAAGGTTTTACATTAATTGAATTAGTCGTAGTTATAGTTATTTTAGGTATTTTAGCAGCAACTGCAGCGCCTAAGTTTATTGACTTAACTGGTGATGCTAAAAAATCGGTAGTGGAAGCAGTAAAAGGCTCTATTAACTCAGCTACAGATATGGCTCATGCTAAAGCTTTAATCGCGGGTACTGTTAATGGTGACTTAAGTATTGCAGGTGAAAATATTACTTTTGTTGAGAGTTGGCCAGCAACAGCTTCAATCAATGACTTATTAGATTTAGATGTAGACTCTGATGTAGCTGAAGTGAGTGGCTCTGCGGGGACTTTTCAATATACTTCAGCCGCTACGCCAGCTAATTGTCAAGTGGTATATACTCAAACATCAGACGCTAACATTAAACCATCTATTGTTATTAATGTAACTGATTGTTAAATATATCTTAAGTTAAAAACCCGAGCCATGCTCGGGTTTTTTATGTCTGAAATCTAGGTCATTTTGAAAGTCAGGTAGGGTGAAGGTGTTTTTATCCCAGTCTTCCTCTAGTGGATATGTCTGCTTAACCTCAGCTAGCAATTGCTGGTACTGTCCACTTTTATCCAATATCTTCATCGCCAATAAAATGTTTTTATATAAACCAACTCTAGGTTTATGCTTGATGCGTTTTAAGGCCCAATTTATATAATTCTCTAATTTCTCGGCATTTTTCTCTTTTACTGCGGAAATTAATATGTGTGCATAAACAGCTGCGTCTAAACGGCTCTGCCATGCGATAGGGTTAATTATTTGGGTAAGTTTTTCTATATTTTGAAAGCCACTCTTTTCATGTTCAACTAATATGCGCGCGGTATGCATACTAGTAGTTAAAAATGGGATAAATATTGCCGGTATCAACAAAGCACAGAAGCGGATCAAAAAGGTTTTTGAACAGACTATTTCAGGCCAACTTACGTACTGTTCATCTTGATGTGCTTGTTGCTTATTGCTGTAAATAGCAGCATAGCGATCCGTAATCCATAACAAGAGTAGAAAAATTAGGAAATGACTTACCGAGCTGTAAAAAGGAAACTCTAGTTGGCTATGTAATAAAATCGGCAGCAGTAACGCTAATAGAGCCAAGGCTTTTTTAGTTGGAATTTTCAACCAAATAAGAATATAAGCAATAGCAAAAATAACAAAGCCGAGCAGAGCGACGACACCGCCTTCAGCTACCCAGAAAAGTACTTCGTTATGCGGGTGAGACAAACGCTGAATAGTATTGCCAATATCAGGATTATTGACGGCATAGTGATTAAAGTGATCAATAAAACCACGTTCAAAGCCGCCATAACCAACGCCTAATAAAGGCTGGGTTTTAATCAAATCAGCACTAACTATAAAAATACTTGAACGGGCTCCTGCTGATTGATATATATCTACGCCACGTTTAGGTATTGATGAATTATCAAAACAAGCAAGTGCGGTAATAACTCCAATACTGATAACAATTAAATTAGTGCTGAGGCGTTTAGCGTTTTTAGTATATAAGTAAGGGCATAAAAAAAAGATAGCTACAATGGCACCTATATAGCCAGTGCGAGACTGTAATAATACTAATAAAAAGCTGGTTGCAAATAAGCCAAAGTAGATAAGGGCATAAAAGCTTTTCGTAAACTTGAAATAATGTGACTTTACCGATAAAAACATTGCAATGGCTAAACCTGTAGCCATAAAGCTAGCCATCACATTCGGTTGTAAAAAAACGCCATGTGGCCGACTAATACCTAATTTATATCCGCCCCAATCACCTTCTGCAAAAATAAAAAATTGTATTAAGGCAAATGTTGCTTCTATTGCTACGGCGGCTAATAGCACCAGCAATAAATGCATAATATCTTTTTTAGTTACTTTAAATTGATAAAGGCTCACTAAAAACAATAAACCTGCGGTCAGTGCTAAGATTCTTGGAATAGCATGGTCGGTAAATTCGAAATCATAAAAAACTGGAATAACTAAATAAACATAACCCAGTACTAGCCATAGCAGGGTTTTACTGTAATAAATTTTTTTATTAAGTGTAACTTGCCAAAGCCCTAGCGAAATTAATACCACAGTAAATAGCCAAGCAATAGTATTAAACGATAAATACAAACCGGTACCGCCGGGAGTATCTAAAATTATATGCATGCCGACTAAAAAATAAGCGGCTAGAAAAAATTTATAGTATGAGAATAAAGACAAAGTAACCTAACTTAACCGTAGTATTAGTGATGAAGTAAGTGTGTTTACGCTTGATATATAAACAATAACTTACCATTTAGATACAAAATATTGTAAAGTATCTTATCAGAGTATTAAGGTTTTTATCTTGATAATTAAAGTATTAGCTGTAGAGACAATGAAATGAAAAGTAAGGGCTTTACCTTAATAGAATTAGTGGTAGTTATTGTTATCTTAGGTATTTTAGCGGCAACCGTTGCACCTAAATTTATAAATTTACAAGCTGAAGCACGTACCTCTACGTTAGAAGGTATTAAAGCTTCAATGGAAAGTGCTGGAGCTATGGTTTATGGCAAGTCTATTGTTGCGGGAAATCAAAACTTATCAGAAACAAATACTCCCGCACCAACAATTACTTTAAATGATGAAACTGAGTTAGGACTTAATTATGGGTATCCAAGAGTAAATATAATAGACTGGGGGAATTTACTTGATTTAAACGATGATTTTCTAATTATAACTAATGATGATACCCAACTAGTTATTTTACCTTTCCCTAAAACTTTAGAAGAATTAACTCAAACTGATTGTAGGGTCTTATATAGTCCCGCGAATTTAAATAATAAGCCAACAATTGAAGTCATCCCTTGTGTTTAATTTATTGTGCCAGCTATGAATATGGGGTTGAGAAATTTAGCAGGCTTTACCATTATTGAATTAGTGGTTGTTATTATATTGCTAGGCATTATGGCGGTTACCGTTATTCCAAAGTTTTATAACTCAAATGGCTTTGAAGAATTTACTTACCAAGCAGAAGTGATAACCAAACTAAGGAATATTCAACTTAGAGCGATGCAGCAAACTGATGATAGCCAATGTCATAAAGTAGTGTTAACTAATGAAGGCGATCGAATTGGTTTGATGGCTAATGATTCTGAACAAAGTGATAATTGTCATGTGAGCAACTATGAAGGTGTTACAACAAGTGTAATACTAGAAGGCGAACAATTAGTGTTAACTACTAACGCCTCGGATAATACCTTGTCTTTTGATTCTATGGGGCGGCCACTAGGTTGTTCTGCACCTTGTGAAATAATAATTTCAAATGCTTCAAATTCGTTAATTATATTAATTGAAGCTCAAGGTTATATTCATGCCGGTTAATACTATTAACAATAACACTGCCAAAGGCTTTACCTTAATTGAGCTTATTATCGGTATTGTGGTGTTATCAATTTCATTTTCAATAATCACCAATCTTATTTTACCTTTATCGGAAAAAAGCGCTGAGCAAATTCATCAAATTAGAGCCTCTGAACTTGGTCAGTCGATGATGAATGAAATTCTAGCTAGAGCCTTTGATGAAAACTCAGATATGGCGGGTGGCTTGGTGCGTTGCGGTGAACCTGATGCAACCATTAACCCATGCTCGACAACGCTTGGTGCCGATACGGGTGAAACCGAGAGTGTATTTTATGATGATGTTGATGACTACATTAACTTTAACTTTGCCACTGAAACCAATACCCAAGGAGAGCAATATAGCGAGTTATATATCGGTTTCAATGTACAAATAGAGGTGTGTTACAGCGATTTTGATGGTGATTGCAGTGATGACGATGATGTAAAAATAGCTAAACTTATAACAATTACTGTAACCACTCCGCAAGATTTTGACTTTGCCTTTGCTGTTTATAAGGCGAATTTTTAATGGCGAACTTTTTTAATGTTACTAATAGAACTAATTACAAACATAACCAAGGTTTTACCTTAATTGAACTTATTGTCGTTATTATCATTTTAGGTATATTGGCAATAGGTACTGCTACTTTTCTTAACTTTGGTACTCAGGTGTATACCAATGCAAAAGATAGAGAAGAAGTGGTTTCATCAGCACGTTTTGTTATTGAACGTTTAAACCGTGAAATAAGAGCCGCTGTGCCTAATAGCATCCGCGAAACTATCAGTGCAGATCACCAGCAACATTGTCTTGAATTTACACCTATTGTAGCTGCAACAAATTATACTAGTATTCCTGTAGCTCCGGCTAGCGGAAATACCATGAGTATCATTCAATTGAACGAAACAATTAGCACTAATTGGAATGTAGTTGTATACCCATTAATACCAGATGACATATATGGGAATAATAACAAAGTTGTTTCAGGCTTAACTCATACTAACGATGAGATTGAAGATGAATGGCAAATAGCATTCGCAGGTGCTGAATCTTTTGCTCAGCATTCACCTACCAATCGTTTATATTTTTTTAATGACGCGGTGAGTTATTGTTTGCAGGATAGTGAAATAGTACGCTACCAAGGCTATACCGTAACAGGCCAACCACCAACAACTGGTGGCGTTTTAATGGCTGAATATATTAGCTCATTTGATATTAATATTGGCGAAGCAACATTACTAAGAAATTCAATGATATCGATGAAGCTCTCTTTTGTACGTAATTATGAAAGCATAGTCTTTAATCATGAAATACAGGTGCCTAATGTTCCATAAGCCAGCTGAAAATAGTTATATTTCAACATTGAAGGTTAAAGCCAAAAACCAGAGAGGTAGTGCTTTAGTTATCGCTATTTTTGTGATTGTGGTTTTGTCGTTAATTGGTGCAGCATTAGTGCGAATGCAAAGCTCTAGTTCTGAAACTGTCGTGTATGAAGTGGTTGGTACCCGAGCATATGCTGCGGCGCAGGCCGGTATACAATGGCAACTTGCACAGCTATTTCCACTAAATAATCTAGGAGTTATAGCATGTCCTTTAGAGCCTACAGAACTGAATTTTTCGTCCACAACAGGGCTTGAAAGCTGTAGAAGTGTAGTTATTGACTGTGATGACGGCATAAGCCATGGTGGCATTCAGTATTATACTATTGATAGTACCAGTACTTGTAGTGTCGGTAATGTAACTACGTCACGTACTATTCAAGTGCAAGCAAAAAACATACAATAGTACAAGTTTGTTACAGGTTGAGCAGTGTAAGTATTTTTTACACTGACTTTTAAAGTTATTTTTTTCTTTTATTTAAGTTGTTGTTTTTTATTGTTAAATAAATATTGGCTTGTTTATTGTATTGATAACGGTATAGCACGTTTTTATATACTGTTGTTTTTCATTGTAGAGGTTGTTAATGATTAAGTTAATTATAAAGTTATCGATAGTTTGTTCTTTTATTTTCTCTAGCATTAGTTATGCAACACCTATTATGACTGATTTAACAGGGGATAGTTACGTAACTTATGAACATGAAAATGGTGTGAAATATGATATTGCATGGGCATCAGAAGTTAATTCTGAAAGATATTACCTTGATAGCGGCGTAAATACTTTGTATAGAGCTGATACACATGTTGGGTGGGATTTTGCTACAGATTTTGAACTCGACCTACTGCAAGCCTTAGCTCTCTCTGGCGAATTGTCTTCTATGTTCACACGCCTAGATGGCTCTTATATCCATGCGTTTGATTATTGGAATGATTTATATAGCGTTCCTGATAATACAGATGAGTTCAATATAAGCTTATCTCTTGCTAGTGAATGGGCTTGGACAGCCCCTTTAAATGAAGATATTGATGATTTGTCAGATATTCAGAAGTTCACGCAAGCGATGGAAATTCTTCAATTAACCGGTACGTCATATGATACTTTTTACTTTCGTACCCCATCTGCTCGTCCAGTTCCAGAACCTTCTAGTTTATTAATTTTTGCAGTTGCTTTAATTGCCCTTGCTAGCAGAAAAAAATTATTCAATTAATCACTTAACAAGTGATGACTTTAAGCCTCGTTAATACGGTAACACCATTCAGTTAAGCATGTTTTGACCGAATGGAGTACTGGGTTTTAGAAAATCGAACGGTCCTACTTTTGGGC